>CAWIFE010000009.1:0-40373 GCA_963835355.1 uncultured Acidobacteriaceae bacterium
AAACGCAAAAAGCCATCCGCTCCGGCGGATGGCTTTTTTGTTGTCGCTAGTTTTGCAATGTGTTATTCGACCGTTACGGACTTCGCCAGGTTCCGCGGCTGATCGACATCGCAGCCGCGGCGCACGGCGATGTAATAAGCCAGCAATTGAAGCGGAACAATCTCGATCAGAGGCACCAGCAGCTCCGGCGCCGGCGGAATTGCAATCACATGCTCCACCAGCCCGCCGATCGTCGCGTCCCCCTCAGTCGCCACCGCGATCACGCGGCCACTCCTGGCCGTCACCTCCTGGATGTTCGACAGCGTTTTCTCATAGCGCAGCTTCGACGCAGGGTCGGCCTCGTCGCGCGTGGCCAGCACTACCACCGGCAGCGTTTCGTCGATGAGGGCGTTGGGTCCGTGCTTCATCTCGCCGGCCGGGTACCCCTCGGCATGGATGTATGAAATCTCCTTCAGCTTGAGAGCGCCTTCGAGCGCGATGGGGAAGTGAATGCCGCGGCCCAGGTATAGGAAGTCGCGCGCCGTTGAGAACTCCTTGGCGAGTTCCTCGCACTGCGCAGTACAGCCGCGCAGCGCTTCCTCGATCTTCACCGGGAGGCGGCTGAGCTCTTCAATCAATGCGATGGACTGCGCTTTGTCGAGATGACCGCGCAACTGGCCCAACTTCATCGCCAGCAAGAACAGAGCAACCAACTGCGACGTGAACGCCTTGGTTGAGGCCACGCCGATCTCCGGGCCGGCGTGGGTGTAGATGGCGCCATGCGCTTCGCGCGCCACCATCGCTCCCACCACATTGCAAATGGCCACAGTCTTCGAGCCAAGCGCCTCCATCTCGCGCTGAGCAGCGAGCGTGTCAGCGGTTTCGCCGGACTGCGTGATGAGCAGGCCGAGCGTTTGCGGCCCGGCGATCGGATCCCGATAGCGGTATTCGCTGGCGTAGTCCACATCGACGGGCATGCGCGCCAGGCGCTCGATCATGTACTTACCGGTGAGCCCGGCATGCCAGCTGGTCCCGCAGGCAGCGATGCTGATGCTCGCGGCGCGGGCCAGTTCTTCGTCGGGGATCTCCATCTCGCCGAGAAAGACCTTGCCGGAGTCGAGCGAGACGCGACCCATCGTGGTATCTGTCACGGCGCGCGGCTGCTCCCAAATTTCCTTGAGCATGAAGTGCTTGTAGCCGCCCTTCTCCGCCTGGATCGGATCCCACTGGATGCGCGTGAGCTCGCGCTCGATGGGACGGCCGTCGAAGTCAGTGAGCTTGACGCCCGCCGGAGTCAGAATCGCTACGTCGCCGTCGGCCAAGAAGTAGACGTTGCGCGTGTGATGCAGAATTCCGGGCACGTCGCTGGCAACAAAGCTCTCGCCTTCGCCAACGCCGATAATCACGGGCGGGCCGAGGCGCGCCGCGATGATTTTGTCGGGCTCGGCTGACGACAGCACGCCCAGCGCAAACGCGCCGGTGAGACGCTTTACCGCGGTCGCGTACGGCGACTTCGAGCGGAACCGGCTTGCCTGCGGCTTCAGCGTCCTTCTGAACTTGTTCGATTAGGTGCGCGATGATCTCGGTGTCGGTCTCGGTGACGAACTTGTGACCCTGCGCAGTGAGCTCGCGCTTCAGCTCGAGATAGTTTTCGACGATGCCGTTATGGACGACAACGATGCGGCCGGTGCAGTCGCGGTGCGGATGGGCGTTCTCTTCGGTTGGGCGGCCGTGCGTGGCCCAGCGCGTGTGGCCGATGCCGAAAGTGCCGTCGAGAGGGTGCTCGCGTAGAACCTCTTCCAAATTCCCCAGCTTGCCTGCCGCACGCCGCAGCTCGAGCTTCTCGCTCCCGGGATGGCCAACGGCAATCCCCGCCGAGTCATAACCGCGGTATTCGAGGCGCCTTAGCCCCTCGATGATGACAGGAACGACCTTCTTTTTGCCGACGTACCCAACGATCCCGCACATGCTTAGATTTTAAGCGACATTGCGGGGAAACGGCTGTGACACGAACGGGGGAGGGGGAGCCTCCAGGTCCCAGGATCTCCAATATGTACCGGGTTTGCCGTCATTTCCACGCGAGCAAATACACCTGCGCAGCGCCTGAGTGGCTCATGATCGCCGGCTGCCCATCTGCTGTCACGCTCACAAATTCATCGGGCGCGCTCGCATCGATCCCGACGTCGTCCAGGCTCGCCACTTTCTCCCAAACGCCGCCCGGCACCGACAAACGATACATGCCCACCTTCTGCTCCGTCTGTCCAAAGTAGATCGACCGGCTATCCGGCGACCAGGCATAGTACCCCCAGGGCGCGTCGAACCGCCGCATTTCCCGCCACTGCCTTGTGGTCGCCGTATACAACATCAAGCGAGACGGTTCGCGCGCTATCGCCACCATGTATTTCCCGTCCGGAGACCACTGCGCCACGTAATACTTTTCCGCGCCAGCCATCGGCGTCACTTTGCGTGTTGCCACGTCGAGCACGTACATCCCGTCGGGCTCGTGAGAAAAATCGTACCGGTTGAAAGCGATCGACTGACCGTCGGGAAACCAGGTCGGCATCACTTCGTTATCACCCGACTCGATGAGTTTTTCAGGTGTCCCGCCGTCCGCCGAAACCCGATAGAGCTTGTGCCAGTCCGAATACACGATCCACTTCGCATCCGGCGACCACTGCTCCATATACGCCGGCGCGTCGGTCAATTGCAAAGCGTCGCTTCCATCCACACGGCTCTTCCACAAATGTCCGCTCGGATATTCGGTGTACGCCATCCATTGCCGGTCCGGCGAAACCACAAACTCCAGCGCGGAAATCCCATTCAGAAACGGCGCCAGCGTCTTGCTGCCTGGATCCAGCGCCAGCATCGTACCCTGATCCAGCCGTCCCAGCACGAACAAAGCTTTGCTGTCCGGCGCCGGCGTGGAGTCCTGGATATCCACCTGATTGCCGGTCACGCGCACAGCCTCGGGCTTCCTCCAGGGCTCGAACCACGGTGGAGAAATGACTTCATATACGTTGCCGCGCCCCTCGATATCAGAGTGAAACGTGAAATGCCGCCCGTCCGGCGTCCACTGCCCGTTGCTTTCGTTGCCGCCCTCCGGCCAACTTTCCAGCAAGAGCGGGTGCGGGTTCTTCCCGTCACTGCCCACTCGCCACAAATGGGAGCCCGCGGGCGAGGCGAGCGTCACCGAAATCTCCTTCCCGTTCGGGGAAACGGAAAGGTCATTTGGGTCGTTCGGCGGGGTCCAAAGTTTGCGGGGATTACCGCCGTCTTCGTCCATCACATAGAGCGAGTGGCTGTCCGCAAAGAAGATCGATTTCCCGTCATGAGACCATCGAGCCGCCTGGGAAGACATGTGATCGCCGATCTTCCTCAGCGGACCCCCAATCGTCGATCCAGTCCACAACCATCCCCGCCCTAATTCGTTGTTGAGGTCCGGAGTGAAGACAAGGGCCTTCGATCCGTCCGCCGACACGTCAACCAGAATCACTCCCTGTGACAAACCCGGCATGGGCGCAATGATGCCGCCAGTGGCTGCCATCTCCGACGGAACATTGCGGATCTGAAAATAAACTCGTGTTCCGTCCGTCAGCAACGGCGCCAGCTTCGGTTCGCTGGAAAATGTGATCTGCTTCGAATCGAGCGGCTCCGTTACCCGCTTGGGAGTTAGCAGTATCGCCGCCGCGAGCCCGGCAACGACTGTCGCTACGCCTACCGCTGCCAGCCACCATACGCGGCGTCGCGACCGCTTTCTCGTCACCGCGCCGGTATAAGCCACCGTCGTGCGCGGATTGGAGAATTCCCGAGTCAACCTGAGCAGGTCCGTCTCCAGATCCGCAGCCCGCTGGTATCGCAGTTCGGGATCCTTTTCCAGAGAGCGCGCGACGATATGCTCCGCCAATGGCGGCAGCTTGGGTCGAATCTCGCCCAGATCCGCAATCGGCTCCGTCGTAATTGCATGCAGAATTGCGATTTGGTTATTTCCCTGAAACGGCGGACGCCCTGCCAGCGACTCGTAGTACAGCGCGCCCAGGCTCCATAAATCCGTTCGCGCATCCAGGCTGTAGCCCAGCGCCTGCTCCGGCGACATGTAAAGTGGAGTCCCGAGCAACCCCTGCGTCTGTGCCGCAGACATGGTTGCGTCCCCGTCCTGCGGCGCCAGCATTTTGGCCAGCCCAAAGTCCAGAACCTTCGCGTCCCCCTTGGGCGTGATCATCACGTTCGCCGGCTTCAGGTCGCGATGGATCACACCATGCTCATGCGCCTCTTTCAGCGCCTCCGCCACCTGTAGCGCAATCGCTGTCGCGTCCTTCACCGGCAGCGCGCCCTTCTTCAGCTTCGCCGCCAGCGACTGGCCCTCCACCAGCTCCATCACAATGTAGTCCGCGCCGTCCTGCTCGCCCACGTCATACACCGCGGCGATCCGTGGATGGTTCAGCTTTGCCAGCGCTCTCGCTTCGCGATGGAAGTGCCGCCGCGCCTCGTCCCCCGTCAGCAGTCCTTGAGCCAGCATCTTGATCGCGACTGCGCGTTCCAGCTTTTCGTCGCGTGCGCGATACACCACCCCCATGCCGCCCGCACCTAGCGGCTCGACAATTAGATACCGCCCGAGCCGCGACCCCGCTGCCAACGATCCCGCCCGGCCCGCGGCGGTTCCTGCCAGGGTTCCAGCTTCCGGGTCCGGTTTCGCGTGAGGAGACTTCGAAGGGAGCACGCTCATTCGGCCATTCTCCGCGAGCAGGGAATCCGCCTCGCGCCGCGCCTCGGGCATGGCACGACAGGTCTGATCGGGAAAGGCGGAGCGCCTATCGCGCGGCATATCGAGAGCCTGCCAAAAAGCTGCTCTGTAATTGGCTTTTGGCGTTCCATCCCGGCCTTCCGTCGCTCGTCGTGCCTCGAGGGGGAATGTGGTTCATGGTACCACGGTCGTGAAAAAGGCGCGTTATGAAATTCAGGTTTCTCGGTTCAATGCCGAAGACGCGATGCGAGACCTTCGGATATTCCGAGTGCATCGGCGATTTTTCGCCTACTCGTCAGGAAGGGAATGAGGGCAGAATCGGCGGCTAGAGCAACACATCTGCGCCGGGAGCCGCTTTGAGTCCCCGCACGGCGCAACTTATTCCCTTACCCCGCGCCAGCGAGCTTCAGGTAGTCCGGCTCATCGGCAATCGTCCGATGGCGAAAGGCGCGTACAATCTTCCGCTCCTTCAGCAAGAACACGCCCGGCATCTGATCCGCATCTTCCTTAATCATGCCAATTCCATACTTGAACATCGCGCCTTTCAGCCAGCCTTTCCAGACTGTCAAAGAGAAGAAGTGCAGATAAGGATTGGTGCGCGACAAGCGAAAGGCGGGAAGCTGATACAGCGTCGCCTGCGGATTGCTGATCCTCTCCACATCCGTGAGGTGGTAGTAGTCGAAGTACGGCTTTGCACGCTCCGGAGAGCCGAGATGCACAAAGACAGGGCGCACACCTTTCGCCTCAATCTGCGCGCGCACCTGCGAAACGCGGTCCAGAGCCTGCGCGCAAAAAGCGCATGCAAAGTGGCGAAGAAAGATGAGCAAGACCGGCGATTCATCCACCAGATCGAGGAGCGACCGGCCCGTCTCCGTATGAAACTCGCGCAAAGAGTCTGCGAGATTCTGTTGCTCAGTTGACTGGAGTTTCTCTGAAGCCATTTAATCCACGCCACTCCTGTGGGAGAGGTCGATTATACCCGTACTTCCGCGAGACACTAGACCGCGCGGCCAGCCGCTGCGCCCGACGCCCAAGCCCACTGGAAGTTGAAACCGCCCAATTGGCCGGTGACATCGACCACCTCTCCGATGAAGTAGAGCCCGGAAAGGTTACGGCATTCCATGGTCTGCGCCGAGAGCGCGCTCGTGCTGACGCCGCCCGCCGTCACTTCCGCCTTGTCATAACCTTCCGTGCCGCTGGGCGTGAACGCGAAGGAATGCAGGCGGCGCTCCAACTCATCGAGCGCATGATTCGTCCAGCTCACGGGTGCAGACCCATCAAGCAGCCGCTCGACTAGACGGTCAGCCAAGCGGGCGGGCAGATGGGCGCGCAGCGCGGCTCTCGTTGCGGCCGGATCGCGGGTCGCGTTCAGCGCACGCAGGGGCGCGAGCAGGTGCTGGCCGGGCGCCCAGTCGATTTCTATCGCTTCGGGGAGGATCGGGTCACGGCGGGGCAAATCTGGACGGATCGGGTCGGGATGATTCCAATAGGACGAAATTTGCAGGATGGCGGGGCCGCTGAGGCCGCGATGCGTAAAGAGCATTTTTTCCCGAAAGCCGCGCTTGCCGCAGGCCACGGCCACTGGCGCGGAGATGCCGGTGAGGTCGGCAAATTGCGCACGCTCAGCGCTGGAGAGCGTGAGCGGAACGAGCGCAGGGCGGCAAGGCTCGATGGGAATCGAAAACTGGCGGGCAATATCGTAGCCGAACCCTGTCGCGCCCATTTTTGGAATGGACAGGCCGCCGGTGGCGACGATGAGCGCGGGCGCGGTGAAGACGTCGTTGGTGGCGATGATTGTGAACGCTCCTGAAGAATCGTCGCGGCGGACTTCGGAGACAGCAGTGGAGGGAAGGACGCGCACGCCAGCATCCGCACATTCGCGCATGAGCAGATCGACAATCTGCTGCGCAGAGCCGTCACAGAAGAGCTGGCCCAGCGTTTTCTCGTGATAGGCGATGCGGTGCCTCTCGACGAGGCGGATGAAATCGGCAGGGGTGAAGCGCGCCAGCGCCGATTTGGCGAAGTGGGGATTAGCGGAGAGGAAATTGCCGGGCTGTGTGTGCAGGTTGGTGAAGTTGCAGCGGCCTCCGCCGGAGATGAGGATCTTCTTGCCCGGCCGTTCGGCGCGCTCGAGGACCGCGACACGGCGTCCGCGGCGGCCGGCTTCGATCGCGGCCATGAGGCTCGCTGCGCCGCCGCCGAGGATAAGGACATCGAAATTGTGAGGAGTCATGGGGTCAGCTTCAATGATTAGAGCATCTGAGCGGTAGATGGCGCGCGGATGTTCGCCGGAAAGCTGCGGTGGGCTGAATCTGTGCGAAGATAGTTGCATCGAACGCTCGCTCCCCTTGCGAGGAGGTCCCATGCGAATCAGGAAGAGCGGTGCTGCGCGCGGCGTGTCGCGGGTGGCGCTGTCGCTTGTGCTGCACGGAGCCGGTTTGGCGTTGGTGCTCTGGATGGGAGTGCTGACGAAAAAAAGGGTCGTGGAGCGGGCCGACAACGTGACCGTGGCAGGGGTTGAGGTGGCGGGCGGCGCACATGCAGTGGAGTTTCCACTGCGAACGAGGCTGACCGCGGCGGACACGAACAAGCCAGAGCGATACGCGAACGCGGCAGTGCCGCCGACGGTGGCGATGAGACAGTTGCGCCCGCAGAACGATGCGGGGGGTGGTGCGCCGCCCACGCCGCATACGGGTGAAGGGCGAGGCAACGCGGCCAATGGAAACGGGAGCGACAACGAAGATGCGCGGCCAGCGTTTCCGGTCTTCGCGCCGAAGCCGGCAGTGACCGATGGCGCGCTCTTGCCGGCGGCCGAGAAGAAGATTGTAGTGGATGTGAAAGTGGACGAAGAGGGCGCCGTGGTGAGCGAGACCCTGGTGAAGGGATTGGGGAATCGGCTGGACCAGATTGTTCTGGACACGGTAAAGACCTGGCGCTTTCAGCCGGCGACGGTGAACGGCAAGCCGGTCGAGACCGAGGCGGAGATCGTGTTCCCGTTCAACCTGCAGTATCCCTTGGATCAAGGCAGCGGCTAGTGGTTATTTTGCCTAGGATGAGGTTTTGCCGGAGACGTGCCATAAATGCTGCATCTGCTCGAGGGAGCGGCCCTTGGTTTCCGGAACGACAGTCCCCATGAATACGGCAGCGAGAATTCCCATTACGCCGTAGATCCAATAAGCGAAGCCGTGGTTGAAATGGTCAACGAGCCAGGGATTCTTGTCGAGAATGGGGAAGGTCCAACTAACGAGATAATTGGCGATCCATTGCGCGGCGACGGCGACGGCCATTGCCTTGCCGCGAATCTGATTGGGGAAGATTTCGCTCAAGAGCACCCAGGTGACGGGGCCCCAGGAGACCGCGAAGCCGGCGGTGTAGACCAACATCGATACGAGCGCGACCATGCCCTTGCCGCCGAGCCAGAAGTCAGTGCCGAGGGAGATCATGCTGACGGCCATGACCAGCGCGCCGATGATCTGGAGCGGCTTGCGACCAAAATGATCGACAGAGAGAATGGCGACGACGGTGAAGGCGAGGTTGACCGAGCCGACGATGATGGTCTGTAAAAGCGAGGCATTGGTGGTCATGCCCATGCCTTTGAAGATGTCGGTGGCATAGTAGAGCACGACATTGATGCCGACGAATTGCTGGAAGACCGAGAGCGTGATGCCGATGACGACGAGAAGTATGCCGAAGGAAAACAGTTTGCCGGAGTGATGCTCGCTGAGCGAGGCGCGGATTTCAGAGATTTCCTTTTCGCCTTCCTCGGGCGTGACGAGCTTGGCGAGGACGGCGCGAGCGGCGGGCTCATTTCCCTTGAGCATGAGAAAGCGCGGAGTTTCAGGCACGAGAAAGAGGAGGAGAAGAAAGAGGACGGCGGGGATGGTTCCGGAGAGGAACATGTAGCGCCAGCCGATCGTGTTGAGCCAGGTATCGCCGCTGCCGGCTTTGGAGATTCCGAAATTGACGAAGTAAATGACCAGCATGCCGAAGATGATGGCGAACTGGTTCCAGGCGACGAGATTGCCGCGGACTTTGGGCGGAGCGATTTCAGCGATATACATGGGCGACAACATCGAAGCCAGGCCCACGCCAATGCCGCCGAGGATGCGGTAGAAGACGAAATTCGCCATGAAGCCCGGACCGCCGTGGCCGATGGGGGCGAAAGGGAATTCCGGCGCGGCGGCGCCAAGAGCGGAGATGAGGAAGAGCACAGCGGCGATGATGAGCCCGCGCTTGCGGCCGACGTTGGTGCTGACCCAGCCGCCAACGAGACCGCCGATAATGCAGCCGATGAGCGCGCTGGAAACGACAAACCCAAGTAGGGAATTAGCGGCGTTGGCCTGTGCGGGATTGGCGAGATCAGCGAATCGAGGATTGATGAAATACGCTTTCAGACTGTCGACCGCGCCGTTGATGACGGCCGTGTCGTACCCGAAGAGCAATCCGCCGAGCGTGGCGATGAGGGTGAGCAAAGCAACATACGGGTTCAAGCGCGACATAGAATCCTTGGAGAGTACGAGTGAGGGCGAGATTTTCGCGAGGCGTAAGCGAACCGGACTAGGTCCTTGGAGAAAACGCAAATACGGACCACAGGAATGATAACCGATTGGATGGGAGGATGGAGGGCGGCAGTGAATGGGGTCGCAATAGCGGAGGTGGAATCAGCCGTGGGCCGAGCGGCATGTAACCAGCCACTCGGCGAGCCACGGCATCTGGGGAAGGAACGCGGCTAGCGAATGTGCCAGAGATTCCAGGTGGCAACAATGCAGAGAGCGACTGCGCCTTCGATGATGAGTGCGAAGCCTATGCCCGCGACGACATGCCTGAGATTCGAAATTGCTTCAGCGGCCCATTCGGCCCGGGGCGAATCGGGAGCACCAAGTCGCGCGGATCGGGCATAGCTGCCTGTGGGGAGGGAGGACACGAGTAGCAAAGGCGAGGCGGCTGCGAGCTTTAGATTGACGAACTGTGGGTTTGCCATTTGACCCTCTCCAGCGTCGCAAACAAGCGATGCGCCAAAAAACCAGTCATCCGACTGGCTCAAAAGAAGAATTCCCACCTCAAGACGCAGCAATCGCTTTGCCATAGAGGCAGCCTGCGGGGGAATTCCGTAGCGCTCTGATGTGAAGGGGGTTAGGCTGCTAAAGAGACCCGGTAAGTGGAAAACAGGCTGCGGATAGGCATGTAATTCCTGACTGGAAATGTAAAGATTTCACGAATTTATTTCTAATCGTCGGCCGGCAGGGCAGGAACAACGGGTGTGGGGGTAGGCGCAGAGGGCTTGCGGATGACCGGCTACTCCTCGATGCGATAGGTGTATTCCTCGATGACGGGGTTAGTGAGGACCTCGCGGGCGATGCGCTCGACTTCGGCGCGGGCGGCGTCGGAATGGAGGCCGTCGGCGAGCGAAAGCGCGAAGTACTTGCCCTGGCGTACGGCGGTGACATCGGCAAAACCGATTTTGTGGAGAGCGTTGTGGATGGTTTGGCCCTGCGGATCGAGGACCGATGTCTTCAGCGTGACATAGACATGCGCCTTCATGATCCCTGATTATAGAAGGACAGGGAACAGGGATTGGGGACCGGGGATTAGAAAAGCCGCGAACCTTGGCGGTGACGCACTGAATTTGAATTGGACAAAAGAAGAGATTGGGCTTGCGGGATTCTTCATGGCAGCACAACTCCCAAGATTCCCGCAGTTCCCCAAGGAGAGATAAGACGCAATGGTTAATTATCTGGAACTGCCCGTGGGCGATCGGGCGCCGGAAGTCTTTCGGGTGGTAATTGAGATTCCCCTGGACGGAACGCAGAAGTTTGAGTACGACAAGCAGCTGCACGTGTTCAAGCTGGACCGGAACCTGCATTCGCCGGTGCACTATCCGGGCGACTACGGATTTATTCCGTCGACGTTGAGCGACGACGGTGATCCGCTGGACGTTCTGGTGCTGGTGCCGGGCCCGAGTTTTCCGGGCTGCGTGCAGGAGGTGCGGCCGATTGGGTTGCTGGAGATGCTGGATCAGGGCGTTCTGGACGAGAAGGTGCTGGCGGTGGGGAAGAACAACCCGCGATTCGCGAATATTTGGAATTACACGGATATCTACCCGCACATGCTGAAAGAGATTACACACTTCTTCTCGATTTACAAGGACCTTGAGGGGAAGCGCGTGGAGATGAAGGGATGGCGCGACGCTTCCTATGCCCGAGATCGCGTATTGCACACGATCAAGCAGTTCGCGGAGAGCAAGGCGAAGCACCACGAGGGGAAGAAGAAGGTAATGTAATGCAGGAATTGGGGAATATCTATCAGCCTTTAGCCTATGGTGGGCAGTAATCAGGTAACGCCGCCAGCCGTGTGAAGCTGTCAGATGCGAAGTTTGAACCCGAGGCGCTACTTGGCTGCGGACGCGGCGGCGAGAGCGCGACGCCGAGCAAGCGGAAGTGCGGTGAACCAGTAGAGCGGCGGCCCGAGCAGGGCAATCCCACAAGCAAAAAGAAGCGATGAGACTTTGGCGAAGGTGGTGCCCGGATCGCCGAGCTTTTCGCTGCGCGAGGCATAGAGCGCGTAGGCGATGAGGAGGGTAGGGCCGACGGCGAGCAGGCACGCGAAGACGAAGTTGCCGGCGCGGAAGGGGCGGGGAAGCTGCGGCTCGCGGATACGGAGCGCGATGAGGGCGAGGAACTCGAGGATGAGGCTGGTGCCATAGAGAATGAGGTCGATGGAGATGAGGCGCTCGAATGGAAGACTAATGGCGAGCGCCCAGGCGAGACCGCAAAAGAGCACGCTGACCCAGGGAACACCACGCCGGTTGCGGCGCTCGAAGATGCGGGGCAACATGGCGTCGCGAGCCATGGCGATGGGCAGGCGCGTGTAACTCATCATGAGCGCGTTGAACATGCCGAGGCCGCAGATGACTCCGCCGGCGACGACGGCCATCGACAGGAGTGAACCGCCAAATGCGCCACCGGCGACGGCCCAAGATCCGGTGGTGAAGCCATCGGGCGAGAGGCCGCCGACCGCCATTGCGGCAAGGGGCAGAACGTAAGTGACGACGGTGATGACGATGGCGCCGACGATGGCGCGCGGGTAATTGCGCTGGGGATCGTGGACGTCGCGCGCGACGGTGGAGGCGTTGTCCCAGCCCATGTAATTCCATAAGCCAACGAGGATTGCGGTGGAGAGGCCGGCATCGACGTCGGGCGAAGGGGCGGGACGGCCCCAGTGGATGGCGGGGTGAAGGGTGAGGCCGTGCCAGAAGCCGAGAACGATAAAGACGGCGAAGGGCGCGAGGAGCAGCACGGACATCCAGACGGAGTCTGTGCCCACGCTGGGCGCGCCGCGCAGATTCCACGCGCAGCAAAGGACGACGACAGCCAGCGACCAAAGGTAATCGCGCGGAGCAGCGGTGAGCGCGGGACTGAATTTGCCTAGGTAGAGGACGAAGATGGAGGGGTAGAGCGCCATATCGAAGATGCTGGCCGAGAGTGAGAGCCAGCCTTCCTGGTAGCCCCAGAACGACCCGAGTCCGCGTCGCACCCAAACGTAAAAGCCGCCTTCGTCAGGGATGGCGGCGGCGAGTTCGCCGATCATGAGTGCGGTGGGCAGGCTCCAAACAAACGGCAGAACAAGCAGGATCACGATGGCCCAGCCAAAGCCCGCCCCACCGAGGATGTCCTCCATGCCATAGGGGCCTCCCGACACCATAAAGAAGGTGGCGGCAATCAGGGGCAGAAGGAGCAGCTTTTTGGGGGAAGGGCTGAAGATGGGGCGCATACAAATGAATGTAATTGGGGGCGCAGGAAAGGGAAAGCGCGGGAAAGGCGAGGTGAACGCGAGTTCCGGTATAATCCACTAAGCGCCGGAGAGATGGCCGAGTGGCTGAAGGCGGCGGTTTGCTAAACCGTTGTACGGTCAAAAGCTGTACCGGGGGTTCGAATCCCCCTCTCTCCGCCATGCTATTGAATCTACATAGCTTATGATTTAATGAATAGTTGAGGGACCGGTCCCAAAAAGGGTTTCCGGCGTCCCGCTAGTGTCGGATTCAGTCCGCCTGTATCTTCTATGCGATTCTCCAGCTTTGTCGTTGCGCTGCGGATATCGACGGCGGCTGTCATGATGTAATACGTTGCCGTGGCGCTCACGTCGGCGTGACTGAGGATTCGCTGAATCACCATGTCCGGCACACCGGCTGAAAAAGTCATCCCTCTCGAGCTTCGCTATTCATTTGAATTCGTGACGCCAACGGTTGCCCCTAACTGCCCCTTGAGGATTTCGACACTCAGTTGCTTGCCGTTGCGAAGGATTACCAGCGTCCTTGAATGATCCGGGCCCGATGTAAATCGCGCCCACAATTCCTTCATTGAACCAATCCCGTCATTTTCCAGAAGGACATCTCCGACATGTAGCCGAGCCTTCATGGCAATGCTGTTGTCATCGATCCACGATAAGGCAATGACAGTCTTCTTCGAGCCCGACCGGAGAAATGCGCGGGAGGCATCGGCAAGAATGCAGTCGGCCTTGGACAGGTCACCGTTTGCCTTGCTGATATCGCATGGCTTCTCAGGCGTCCGGCGAAGAATCAGGACGCCAAAGCGGTCAAAGAGATCTCTTTGTACTTCGATTCCCGCGCTATCCTCAGTGATTTTTACGCGGGCGAACCCCTCGGATATCTCAACCGGCTGGCCGGCCTGATCGAAACCTGCCATTTCTATGATTTTCCCGCTTGCATCGCGAACGTAAGTCAACACCGCAGCATCCAGAGTGTTTTTCGATACCATCGGGCGGTCATTCACATCGAAACAGGCCCGTTTCAGCATTTGGCCTTTGACATCCAGATCATCGCGCATGATCGCGCACCCGTCATTCGCGACAACCGGTTTCCCGTCTGTGCCGAGATATCTCGTAACGAGCTGTTTGTCTTGATTGCTCCGCTCATAGCGCACTGTGGCAAATGTGTCCCCCTTCGCAACCATTCGCGCGCCCTGCGCATTGTAGTAGGACTCTTCTGTCTGGTCTCCGTGTGTATCGTATCGATCAATTGTCTTGTTCCCTGACACATCGACCTTGGTGACCTGAGTCCTGTGTCCGGCCGTGTCGTACTCTATCTCCCCCAGGTGCGGTAAGTCTCCGGGTCCGTTTACCAATGCGCTGACTCCGAAGTATTCCATTCTGGTCATCTGGCGCTTTTCGTTGTATGCGTATTCGCTTCGGGCAAGGCCGGTTTTGTTGGCCATAAGTTTGCCGTCTTTGTCATGGTTGGTATCCTCGGTTTCGAGGCCACGGTCGTCATAGACGCCTTCAACACAGGAAACGCCATTTGTATCGACTGCCGGAGTGCGATCGGCGTTTAGATAACAGGTTTTGAGAGGATCGGCAAATTTGTCGTAAGTGACGTCGCTGATCTCATAGGGGAACAAGGCCGTTGATGTTACTGTGTACTGGGTTTCTGTTATGTTTCCCCACCGGTCGAAACTTACCTGAGACTGGGAATACCCAAAGGTTTTGGGAGGATTACCTGCAACGTCGTAATAGTTCCATCTGTCCCGGCGGCCGCTTGCGTCGTAGTGAATCTTTACCAATTGATATCCGTCTTTGAGGTTGACGGGCTTGGAATCGATCCCGAAATAGGATTCTTCCTGTATTTGACCGTTTTCGGCATTGGTGCGCCGCAAGATATGGACCCCGGAGCTGTCGTTAGTCGGTTGCCCCTTTTCATCGAACATGCTGATTTCAGATATATTGCTGTGCGCATCGTAAGTCAGACGAAGGTCGTATGCTCCGCGATCACCCTTCGTTGGTTTCCCAGCACTATTGAAAAATGTTTCGCGGGTGAGCCGATCCTGGGCGTCGTACTCGAATGCAACCCTCTGATAACTGGGGTCCCCCTGCTTGTCCACCGGGTTGCCATAGAGATCAAAATAGGTCTGTTCTGTGGCGTTTCCGTGGTCATCGTACTTGGCACGTGTCATATGCGCGCCTTCAGTCTGGCTGACGGTTGGAGAACCGTCCACGTCGAAGAACGCCCTCTCCGTCTGGTTTCCCCATTGGTCGTATTTGAAGCGGGCAAGGGAATACCCAGTGCCGGTAAGCAAAGTGGGGCGACCCATGGCGTCGGATGCTTTGTCTAGAACGGGATTGTCGTCATTGTCGTATTCAATCTCCTCGGTAGCGTTGCCAGACGAGTCGTTCATCGGGTTTCCGTTCACGTCGAGCGACGTCTCTCTGGTCTCCCGGCCCTGACCGTCATACACAAACTCTGAGCCATAGGCGTTATTTGGCCCTGGAACCGGCTGGGCATCCCATGACAAGTACCGCAGAATCACGTGACCGTTCGCGCCATGTTGAATCTGGATAATCTCCGCTTCGCTTCCAGCCCGTTGCGGCTTTGGTAGTCCGTCGGGTCCGAAATAAGTGGCATTCATCGTCTGCTGCGAATTACCTTGCGCCTGCGACGGAAGATACACGAAGCCCCAGACCATGTGGTGATTCTGGTCCCAGGCGGTCTCGTATACCGTCTTTCCGTTTTTGTCCTTGTCATACTGAAACTCCATACGGCAGAACTTGCTGCTTGGGTCCTGGTCGCCAGAGGGACGGTCGGAATTGAGAAGAGTCGAAAGGCCATTTTGCATGGTGGGTTTCCCATTTCTGTCGACCGCTTCCAGGCTAAGGATCTCGCCGCTAAATCCCTTGCGAGTGACCAGGAATGAGATTTTGCGGTGATGCACCGTTCCGATATCGATCTTCCCGTACGGAACGATGGTTCCAAGTTGATTCGAGAATGTCCGGTAATAGGCGCTGGTTGGATGGATATAGGCCAGCCAGTAGTACACGGAGTATGCCACTCCTGCCAAAGCCAATATTGCGGTACCCGCCGCAACCGCGGTACGCCTGCGAGCGCGCGCCAAGGCGTGCCGCAGTTCCTGCTGCTTACGCTCTTCCTCCTCGCGTGCGACTCGGGCGGCGCGAAATCCCCGGCTCTTTTTGACCACGCCGGTCAGCAGGTCGTGCGACAGTTCCACATGACGCGTTCCCAGGCGATCTTCGAAGCGCAGCAACCGCCGATCTACCAGGGTTTCCAGGTCGAGCGGACTGACACCTTCGGCTATGGCTTCCGAGAGAGGAAGCGTGCCGCGGAATCCCGAAGCAGTGAGCAGGCGATCTTCCACGAACAAGCGCACGGGTTCTGCCAAACCCTCGAAGCTGCGCTCATACATGGCCTCCAGAATCTCGCCTCGTTCTTTGGCAACCAACTCGCTGGTAATTGTTTCGTGGCCTAACTCGACCATGCGCCGGAACAACTCGTGGCACATCACGCTCAGATAAGCGGGTTCTATCTCGGCTTGCGCGACGACGCCTTGTGCGGCGCCGGCTTCTCCAGCCAATGCCGCGACGATGTCCTGGGCTACCTCGGCACCTACCCACGGCTTGCCGGAGTTTACGATGACGTCGAGTGCGCGCGTTCCATCGAGGGGAAGCAATCCCATTCGGTTGCGCATGATGGCTGGCAGAATTGGACGCAGTTGATCGAGCCTGGAGACAAAGTCCTCGCGCAGAGAAAGCACGATCTTGTACGTTGGTGCGCCAGCGTCGACTGCGACCCGCTCAGTAGACTGCGTTACCCGCTGCTCGACGACGAGAGGAACGCGATTCTCGGCCAGGTCCGCCAGTTGCCCGAGAAAGTCCGATGCCTGTCTTTGGTCCTTCCCGATGGTGAACGCCTCCTCAAACTGATCGAAGACCAGAAGTGGCGTGACGCGATCGTTTCGCGGACCCCAAAAATCGATGTCGTGGAAGAATTCCCAGAGCGTGGGCGTGAGACCTTCGCTAATGCGGCTTTCAACTTCGAACCCGCCTTTGTGAGCAGTGGCGAGGGTGATGGCCTTCACCTGTTCCACGGGGTCCAAATCCGGATCGGCAAAGTTGAGCCTCAGCAACACCGGGAAATACATGCCGGAACGCAGACGAGGAAAGACTCCGGCGTGCAGCAATGACGACTTACCCGAGCCGGATCGGCCGAACAGTACGGTCAGCGTGTCCCTTTGGATAAGACGCAGGATCTCCTCGATCTCCAACTCCCTGCCGAAGAACAGGTCATGTTGCTGCTCCGTATAAGGCGCCAGCCCAGGCCACGGATTCTGGGGCGCGACTGGGATCGCGGTGACATCGGTGCTCATTTTGCCCTCCGGTATTTGCGAATTCCGCGACTGAGAAGATCGATGAATTCCGGCGGCAACCGCCCGTCACGAAGGCGTGTCCAGTGAAGGTCTCTATAGGGCGAGTCGACAAAGCGCGCGCCTGACGGCGTATCGTCAACGACGATTGGCTGGAGAAAGGCGTCCTCTTTGTGCCTCTCCAGAGCGGCATCTTCAGCCCATTTCCATTCCTTCAGCACGTAGCCCCCCAGAGCCCTGGGCGGCTGATCCAAAGATCGAGAAATGATGCAGAGAAAATACGCGGCGCGCCGAATATTCTCACGGATGCTCTGCTCGAATTCCTCTCCCGGTTGAAGAGCCCGCTCGTCCATCCATGTGTCGATGTTGGCGGCCTCGAGTTGCGACCGAATCTCCCTTACCCGCGCGCGATCCTCGCTGGCATAACTCAGAAACACTGCGCCAGACTTGAAGTCTGTCTGTAGCTCCGGCGTGGGGCGCTGAGCCACGTCCCGATTGGAGCTGCGTTCGCTGCACAGACGATGCAATTTCGTGACGAATTCGACAGGCGATTCTGTTGTGATTACCTTGGCGCGGCGGCGCATCAGGAAATCGGCCAGCCCTGCCTCGCAGTTCGGGCTCACATAGTAGATATTGATCGTCTCCTCATGCCTGCGGCCATTCAGAGCGTGAATAAAGAACCGCGCCAGCCAATCAGGGAAGCTGCACCCAAGCAGGAGAACCGTCTTCTTTTGCAGATAATCATAAAGATTGTCCGGCGAATACTGCTGATCCAGCAACGACCAACTGAATTCAATCAAATCGTCTTCAGTCTTGGCGAACGTGTCGCTTACTGCGCTGCTCGAGCCAAACAAGTGATACAACACAGTGGCCGAGGTGGGGCCGAAGTTGTTTGGCAGATCAATCCTGCTCTTGACTCCACGCGGCGTGAAGACGATATTTTCGATTTCCTGACCCTGTCCGCGCGCGTCTTGCAAGGCTTTCTCGAAAAGGTGGTCGATTGTCGTCGTGACATAAAGAGAAAAGCTCGGAATCTCCGCCAATTTTCTTAGTACATCGGGGACCGGCCAGGGGTTGCGCCGCATCACATCGTCGATGTCAAACGCCAGATCGCCGGAATTCAGTTTGAGGCTCAACAAATTCGCGACATCGTACAGAGCATGATGAGCACGGTCGGCCGGAAAAGCCACTCCTGACTGTTCCGCAAGCTTTCTTCCGCAAGCTGAGTAAAGCGACTGTTCCTTGCCGTCCTCCTGCCAAGTCAGCAGTTCCGGGCCGATCACCGGAACCACGCAGCGCTCCAGGACGAGATTGGTGAGCTTATCCCATTCCCGGTCGGTCATGGGAAATGAACCTGATACTCCGGGCGATGGGACCGGGGCTCCAGCCATTTTTCTTCCTCCGTGTCACGAATCGTGGTAATACCTGAAAGGTACCACTGGGCGCGGGGATTCGGGAATCGCAAACTTCGGGCGGGGCGAGTGTCGACCGCGTCTCTCTATTGATCCGACGTTGTTACCGCTCATTAAGACGATCGTCGGGGCCGCAATCGCTGCAAGTTCTGCGGGTTGATTGCGCCGTAATCTCATACCAAAGATCGCGGCTTTGCCTGGATAAGGCGCAGGGGAACCCACTCTGAAGCTCGTGATCTTACGTGTCGCCAGGCATCAGCGAAGGGCAATTAGTGCCCATGCATCCTTATACTGAACGGGTCGAGATACCCAAACAGGAGAGCAAATGGCCCTGCACAACACTCGCAAACTGAATGCCAGGCCGTCGAGCGCGGTGGAGTCGGACGTTTTGAGCCGCGATGCCCAGACCTACGTATTCCCAGAGGTCTCGCGCGAGCCGGAAGCCGTCTACCGGACCATCCACGACCAGCTCGTCCTGGACGGGAACTCCCAGCATAATCTCGCCACTTTCTGCACCACATGGATCGAACCCGAAGTGAAGCAGCTTATGGACGAGTCCGCCGACAAGAACATGATCGACAAGGATGAATACCCGCAGACTGCGGCGATCGAGGAGCGCTGCGTGCACATGCTGGCCAATCTTTGGAACTCGCCTGAGGCAGCTAGCACCATAGGTTGCTCCACGACTGGCTCAAGCGAAGCGGCAATGCTAGGGGGGCTGGCGCTGAAATGGAAATGGCGCAAGCGGCAACGCGCCCAGGGCAAACCCGCGGATTCGCCCAGCAACGAACGGCCAAATCTGGTCATGGGACCGGTCCAGGTATGCTGGCACAAGTTCTGTCGGTACTTCGATGTGGAGATTCGCGAGGTTCCGATGGAAGGCGACCGTCTGCTGCTGGCGCCGGAAGAAGTGCTGAAGCGCTGCGATGAGAACACCATTGGCGTGGTTGTGACTCTTGGGGTGACGTTCACGATGCAATTCGAGCCTGTGCACGAGATCAGCATGGCTCTCGACAAGCTTCAGGCTGAGACGGGCCTCGACATCCCCATCCACGTGGACGGGGCGAGCGGCGCCTTCCTCGCGCCTTTTCTTCGGCCGGATTTGCTTTGGGATTTTCGCTTGCCACGCGTCAAATCTATCAATGCCTCCGGTCACAAGTTCGGTCTTGCGCCGCTGGGTGTGGGCTGGGCGCTTTGGCGCGAGAAGCACGATCTGCCTGAAGAACTGATCTTCGACGTCAACTATCTGGGCGGAAACATGCCCACTTTTGCGCTCAACTTTTCGCGGCCGGGCGGTGAAATCATTTGTCAGTACTACAATTTCCTGCGCCTTGGGAAGCAGGGTTACGGCAAGATTCAGGCGGAATGCGCTGCGATCGGAATGTATCTCGCCGGCAAGATCGCTGAACTCGGCCCGTTCGAAATCATCTATGACGGAAACGGCGGCATCCCGGGCCTTTGCTGGAAGCTGAAGGATGGCGCATCCTATCCGTTCACGCTCTATGATGTCGCGGACCGGTTGCGCGAGCGTGGCTGGCTGGTTCCCGCGTATTCCATGCCTCCCAACCGTGAAGACCTCGTCATTCAGCGCATCCTCATCCGCCACGGCTTCACGCGCGAGATGGGCGAAGAGCTGCTGCGCGAGATGAAGCGCATCGTCGAGCAACTCCAGCATCCTGTCGGCCTGCCGCGACGGTCGGATGCGGGAGCTGGCTCACACAACCATTCCGGCAGGTAATGACGGCACTGGAGGCGCTGTTTAGCGCATTTCGCCGACGTTCCGCGACCAGTCCTGGATCCCCGAGACGCTGGGAGTGCCTGTCTTGAGTTCAGTCGGAACTCTTCACTTTCACCGCGAAGAGCGCGTGGTGAGCGAGAATGAACAGCGTGCGATGGTCCGCGCCGCCAAAGACGATGTCGAGCGGACGCTCAGGCACGTCGATCTGACCGATCAATTTCCCCGCCGGGACGTAGATGAAAATTTGCCCGTTGGCAACATACACATCGCCATTTCCATCGACGGCGACGCTCTCCCCGCCGCGCTCCGCAAACGGCTGGAGGTCGCTCAGCGCGCCGTCGGCGGCGACGCGTGCGCTATAGGTGCGATCTTCCGATGCGCTGCTGACATAGGCTCGCTGACCGGGAAGAGCAGTGATGAAACCGTAGGTGTCAAGAATGTCTGAGAAGCGCCAGCCGGTTGAATCCGGCGGGCCCTGCTGGAAGACGCGGCCGGCGGGCAAGAAGACGCTGCCGTCGGGTGAGACATACTCCTTCGTCTTCGGCGTCGACACATCGTCAGCAAACATCTCGGCCAGCGTCTTGTAGGTCATTGTGCTGAAGTCGAGTTGGTTGCGGAATTCGCCGTTGTTCCAGTAGTTGACCGGCAGAACTACTGTGGCTCCCGGATGCGGCGATGCGAGCTGCGGCGCGAGCACCGCGATCTGATCCTCCGGCGATTCGGGGCGGAAAGAGTAGACGGTTCCTTCCGGTCCAGCGGAGGAGACCACCAGCAGATCGCCTGCCTTGTCGAGTGCAAGATTGACCGGATCGAGAGGATCGTCGCGCTCGACAATGAGCCCCTCGGCGGCCGACCATCCGTAGATGCGCTGCTGATGGCGGTCAACGAAATAGAGTTTGCCCGAAGCATCGACCACGGCCCCAGAAATCGAAAAGAATCCATCCGCCAGTTTTTCGACCTTGGCGCCGGGCGCGAGGACCGCGGAAGCATCGCCGGGCGCAGGGGTGGGCGGATTCTCCGGAATGTCGAGCACGGCGAATTCACGTTCGCGGACCTCGAGATTGTGAGTCACGTCCTGAATCGCATTCTCGTAGGGGAATTTGCTGACGCGGAGAAATGTGCCGCAGCCGTTGTCATCGCAAATGGAATAACCGCTCTCGGCATTGATATGCACGTTGCGGAAGTGAATGTTCCCGGAGTGATAAAGGCGAACGGCCGCGGGGAACGGCGCGCGGGAACGTGTGACGCGATAGCCGTGATAATTGGCGACGGTAATATTCCGCGACCAGTCGAATTCGAGCGACAGCGATTCCGGGCTCTCGCCGGCCTCTTCTTCGGTCTGCGGCGCATTGATGTCCCAATTCTCCGCGTGGTCGAAGACGATCTCGTTGCGCACGTGGTGTTCGTTGGAAAGCTCGTAGACGTGGCCAGGAGTCTTCGTGTCCGAAACATAAAATCCCGTCTGGGCAAAAGTGTCGGGAGTCCAGATGTCCGCGAATGTACCGCCGCCCCCATGCGTCACCCAGAGGCTCGGATATTGACCATCCCAACGCTTGCTGAGAATGGAATCGGCCGTGTGGTTATTGTTGTAGGGATTGAAGCCGGTGCCGTGGCCGCCGAGGAAACGCACATCGTCGATGAGCGAGCCTTCGCCTGATTGCCACAGCACGCCGACTGCGCGCTGATTGATGCCTCCGGTATAGACTCCGAAGCCGCTGATGATGTTGGAGCCGGCGACATTCGAGCCGCTTGGGGGCGCTGAGATCACAGGCCGGGCCGCGCCCACACCCTGAAAACCCGGCGTGGAATCCTCGAGGTCAAACTGGGTCAGCGTGGGATGCAGCCCGATCAGAACCGTGTCGGGCTTTAACGTGAGTGTGTCACTGACACGGTAATGGCCGCTGGGGAAATACAAAACCCGATGTGTGGCGATGGCGTTCCGGACCGCGGCGGTATCGTCGGTCGTTCCGTCACCGACGACGCCAAGCGTATGGACATTCACCCAGTCTGCAGTGGACGGCAGCGCGGGAATGGCCGGGGGAAGCGGTGTGGGCAAAGCGCTGAGCGGCGTAGCGTCGTAGCGCATGCCGATTGTGCCGGTCATTCCCTCACCGGGCAAAATGAGTCCGAAGTTGAAATTCGCGACCCGATAAACCACGCCCTTTCCGGCGACAGTTTTGCCGCTTTCACGGAAGAAGGCGAAGGTGGGCACATCGTTGAGCGCGGCATTCTCGAAGCCGACTTCGGTGAGCGGGCTCTTCTCGTTGCTGATGATGACGGCGGCTTTCGAAACCTGTTCGAAGCGGCAGTCCTTGACCCACAACTCATCGGAATAGTGCGGATCGATGTCGATAGCAACGGGAACTTTGCGGAAGGTGTCGCGGATGAGTGTTAGACCCACCTCATGCTCACGCACTGCGGCGTCGCGCTGGCCCTCGAAGACCGAATCGATGAGCGTGAATTGCCAAGCGGGCGAAGTTTTGTCAGTGAGAATTCCGTAGCGCCCGCCGTAGAAATGAAGATCCTCGGCCTCATTGCCGACCTCTGTAAGCGCGGCCAGGCCCGACCCGATATGAAAATCCATGTGGCTGAGATAGGCGTGCTGAGCAACATGAAAGCGGATGGCGATTGCCGCCGGGTTGCCGGCGCCGATTTCGAAATCGATGTTGCTCATTGCCGAATAGAATGTGTCTTCGTCTGCGTCCGCCACGTTGTCATTCGGCGGAACGCTGCCTGGCGGCGGGAACGGAACGCGCTTTCCGGAGCGAAGTATGGCCGCCGGACTCGCGCCCGTGAAAATAACCATGTCGCCCACGCCTGTTTGGAATCCCGGTGTGTTGTCAGCCAGCAGGAAGACTGGGCGCGTTTCGCCATAGCCAATGAGACGCACGCCTGGCCAGAGATAGACGGTGCGCGTGAGCCGGTAGCGGCCCGCGGGCACAAACACAATTCCCTCGCGGGCGTTGCCTTCCGCTTTGTCGATGGCCGCCTGAATCGCCGCCGTGTCATCGGCGATTCCGTCGCCGTGTGAGCCGAATTCCTGCGTGGCGAGATAGACCGCTTTGGGATCGTCCAGCCGCGCGGTGAAAACGGATGAGGCCGAAGCGAACGAAGAGACTGCAAACAACAAGATGGCGCACAGCAAACGATTTTTCATCAAGATATTCCTTGCAAGGTTTCTTTTTCCCCGCGCAATGTCAAGCGTGTTCGGCGGCGTGGAACTCGCGGCGAATCTTTTCAATGTTGACCGTCGGCTTGGGGTATTTCATGTGCAGCGATTCCAGGTGCTCGACGACGATACGCGCGATGGCCAGATTGCGGAACCACTTGTGATTGGCGGGAATGATGAACCATGGCGCATGCCTTGTGCTGCAGCGGGAGAGCGCGTCTTCGTAGCCGGCTACGTAGTCCTTCCAGAAGCCACGCTCCTTGTAATCGGCTTCGCTGATCTTCCAGTGCTTGGTAGGGTCGTCGAGCCGCTCCTTGAAGCGCTTCAGTTGTTCTTCCTTGGAGATGTGTAGATAGAACTTGAGGATGTGGGTGTTGTGATCAACAAGGTTCTTCTCGAAATCGTTGATCAGATCGTAGCGGCGCGACCAGACTTCCTTGGGGACGAGGTTATGAACGCGAACGATAAGGACGTCTTCGTAGTGGGAACGATTGAAGATGACGACTTCGCCGCAGGCGGGCGCCGGAATGTGTGCGCGCCATAGAAAGTCGTGGGCCGCCTCTTCGGCTGAGGGTTGCTTGAACGGCGCAACGCGGCAGCCTTGGGGGTTCATGGCGCCGAGAACGTGGTTGATGGTCCCGTCTTTTCCGCCGGTGTCGAGGGCCTGAAGACAGATAAGAAGCGAATGGCGATGCTCGGCGTAAAGCAGGTCCTGCAACTCCCGGAGCTTCTTCTGATAGTGCTCGATTTCATCGGCTGCGGACTTTGCGCCTTTGTGGCCGCCGGTGAATGAAGCGTCGATTTTCTTGAGCTTTACCTTGCTTCCCGGCTTGACCTTGAATTTTTCGAAGTAACTCATTTTGAATCCCCATTTCTACTGCGCTGCGCCTGATTTCGCGAGGCTGCCGTCTGGGGCGCAAGGCGGATTTGCACAAGGATGGTCCGCTAAAACGCGGCGGCCGGCCTAACGGCAACAGAAGAAATGCTAACAGGCCAGGAGGGGTGGCGGGATTTTGCCGCGGGCAGGGATGACCCAGCGAGACGGTGCGCGCGCGTAAACAGAACTAGACTATAGTCAAGGGGCGAATGGTCACCGCGCTCGCGCCGCCGGTCGATCCGCATTCGCTGCGATGCGGACAGTCACAATGCAAGCAAGAGGAGATCAATGATGGAAAAAACATTGTCGCCAGACTTGTTGCGGAAAATGGATGCCTACTGGAGAGCCTCGAATTATCTTTCCGTCGGCCAGATTTATCTTTACGACAATCCGCTGCTCAAGCGCCCACTCGAAATCGGAGATGTGAAGCACATGCTCCTGGGGCATTGGGGAACCACGCCGGGACAAAACTTTATCTATACGCACTTGAACCGGGCGATCAAGAAATACGATCTCGACATGATCTATGTTTCCGGTCCGGGGCACGGAGGACCGGCGGTGGTCAGCCACACTTACTTAGAGGGTACTTACAGCGAAATATATCCGAATATAAGTCAGGATGAAGAGGGGTTACGGAAGTTATTCATTCAGTTTTCATTTCCTGGAGGCATTCCCAGTCACGCATCACCGGAGACTCCTGGTTCGATCCACGAGGGCGGCGAGTTGGGTTATTCGCTCAGCCATTCCTTCGGAGCCGTCATGGACGACCCCGACTTGATCGTGGCGTGCGTAGTGGGCGACGGAGAAGCAGAGACCGGGCCGCTGGCCACCGCCTGGCACTCGAACAAGTTTATCGATGCTGCGACCGATGGCGCCGTGCTGCCCATTTTGCATTTGAATGGATACAAGATCTCCAATCCCACCGTGCTGGCGCGCATTACGCATGAGGAGCTGGAGCAACTCCTGCGCGGCTATGGGTGGACGCCTTATTTCGTGGAAGGGCACGAACCGGAGTTGATGCACGAGGCAATGGCGGCGACGCTCGACCGAGCGGTGGAAGAGATCAAGAGGATTCAGCGAGACGCGCGGGTCAACGGGAAGATAGTTCGTCCACGCTGGCCGATGATTGTTCTCAACTCTCCCAAGGGCTGGACGGGGCCAAAGTTTGTCGATGGCCTGCAGGTGGAAGGCACGTTTCGATCGCACCAGGTGCCGATCTCCGATCCCAGGTCGAATCCCGCGCACTTGAAGCAATTAGAAGAATGGTTGAAGAGCTACAGGGCGGAGGAACTGTTCGACGAAAAAGGCCGCCTGCGGGCCGAGCTGGCAGAGCTTGCGCCTGCAGGAAGCCGGCGAATGGGCGCCAATCCGCACGCCAACGGCGGCATTCTTCTGCGCGACTTGAGGATGCCCGATTTTCGGGACTATGCCGCGAAGGTACCCGCGCCGGGGACGGCGGGCATTGGAGACACGCGCGTGCTGGCGCCGTTTCTGCGCGACGTGGCCAAGCTGAACGATGACAAGCGGAATTTCCGGATCTTCGGCCCGGACGAGACCATCTCCAACGGACTAACTGCCGTGTTTGAAGTGACCAAACGGCAGTGGGATGCCGAGACAGTATCCAATGATGAGTTTCTCGCTCCCCAGGGACGCGTGGTGGAGATGCTGAGCGAGCATCAATGCGAAGGCTGGCTCGAAGGTTACCTGCTCACCGGACGTCACGGGCTGTTCAACTGCTATGAGGCGTTCATTCACATTGTCGATTCGATGTTCAACCAGCATGCCAAATGGTTGAAGGTCACAAACGGCCTCCCCTGGAGGCGAAAGATCTCTTCGCTCAACTACCTGCTGGCGTCGCATGTCTGGCGGCAGGATCACAACGGCTTCACGCACCAGGACCCGGGGTTTATCGATCACGTAGTGAATAAGAAAGCCGAGGTCGTGCGCGTATATCTTCCGCCTGACGCCAACTGCCTGCTTTCGGTGATGGACCACTGCCTGCGAAGCCGTCAATACGTCAACGTGGTGGTTGCAGGCAAGCATCCGGCGCCGCAATGGCTGACGATGGACGCGGCCATCAAGCACTGCACCGAGGGCATCGGCATCTGGCAATGGGCGAGCAACGACCAGGGCGGAGCGCCGGACGCGGTGATGGCGTGCTGTGGTGACGTGCCCACGCTGGAGACGCTGGCCGCGGTGAGCATATTGCGCGACCATCTGCCGGAATTGAAACTGAGGGTGGTGAATATCGTCGATCTGATGAAGCTGCAGCCGCAATCGGAGCATCCGCACGGTCTCAGCGACGCGGACTTCGACACGCTCTTCACCAGGGACAAGCCGGTCATCTTTGCCTTCCACGCTTATCCATGGCTGATCCATCGCCTCACCTACCGCCGCACCAACCACGACAATATTCATGTCCGTGGCTATAAGGAGGAGGGAACCATCACCACGCCGTTTGACATGACAGTGATGAACGATCTTGACCGCTTCCACTTGGCAATGGACACCATCGACCGCGTCCCGAGGATCTGGGAGAAGGGCGCGTACCTGAAGCAGTCACTTAAAGACAAGCTGGTTGAGCACGGACAATACATCAGAAAAGAGGGAAGGGACCTGCCGGAGATTCGGGACTGGAAGTGGAAAAGCTAATAGGCTTAGATCAATTTGACGAGACAAGGGCGCTCGGCGCTGGATGCGGCGCCGGAACTGAAAAACGCGCGTCATTCTAGGCGTGCAACGATTCGAAAGAGTCTCTTTCTGCCGGTTCGTGCTGGTCAAAGTCGAAGCGGGCAAAGATGTGGGCGAACTCGCGCACGATTTGCTCGCGGCTGAAGCCCATCGCTTCGTATTTATATTCATGTGAGCTGGAGTGAGCGTGCGCTGTGGCGACGGCCTCATGCAGCAGCGTTTCGAGCGCTTCACTCGTGGGATATCCAAAACGGCTGTAGATAGCACGAAAGACTGAATCAGGCGATTGCATCAGATCGTCGTATTTGACGATCATGCAGCGGTGCGGCGACTCCCGATCGATGACCTCAAGCGGATGATCGTACCAGTATTTTGTCCAGGCCAGAATCTCATCGCAGTGGGGATATTTCTGCGGAGAATCGCTGAAGAGATGCCACATGTAGCCGAATAGCGAGACCGTCGATGGCAGCATCTCCAGCGGGTTGCGGACCAAATAAAGGATGCGAGCATCGGGAAAGGTTTCCAGAAGAGATTCGATTCTGGCGCTGAACAGCGGGTTCTTGGCAATGTAGTGCCGACCACCGGTGGCGTACAGGTGGCGCTTGATGCAGCTTCGATAAAACGCCATGATGCGCAGCCGCTCAGCACTTGGAATCTCAGTATCGAAATACTGGTAAGGCGGCAGTTCATCCAGATAAGGAAATGCGAAGCCGGTGAAGAATGACGACCACACATAAAACAGAAGGTGCTCGTCCTCTTCGGGATCGAACAGGCTGAAGGAGTGAATTCTCAATTGACCAAGGGAAAGTGTGTCGAGCCGCCGCAGCGCCCTTTCGCCGATGTGGCCGAATAATGCGTCGATTCGAGCCAACAGACTGAAGATTCGCCGCTGCGTGATGGAGGGCATTAGATAAATGTCCGCCGTCCGCAGGCCGGTGAACATGGCTTCGTCGCGCGCCAGCGTCCGCTGCACGAAGGTGGAGCCGCTGCGAAAGTTCGACACAATGAAGAGCGGCTTCTCGACCGGTTGTTTCCGGTAGCCGTGAAACAGAATGTCGTCGGCCACGAAGCCGAACCAGGCAACAAGAGCAATGCAACCCCAGATGGGATAAAACAACACGAGGAAAATGAACCGGTCACGGTTGAGGGGGCCGTCGGTGCGGTCACTTCGATAGAAAGAACGTATCGTCATGCGCCAGAACAAACGAAAGTTAATCATCATGGTGGCGCGCGACCCCTTTAGACGAAGCTGCTATACAGTGCCAGCATCTGCGTGCAGCCTCAACCTGACTGCACGGCGAATGCGCTGAGCGCACTCTGCAATTTTCCCGGATGCCGTTTCCACAACGATCAGCGGGAAACGCGACCGTTGTCAAGGGCGAGCTGGCGATTCAAGACCTTTTGAATAGAGTCGACACATTCATCCGGAGTCCGCAGCGTCGTTTGGAGATGAACCTCGGGGGAATCAGGAGGCTCGTAGGGGCTATCGATGCCGGTAAAATTCTTCAATTCTCCGCGTCTTGCTTTGGCGTAGAGTCCTTTAGGATCGCGGCGTTCACATTCTCGCAAAGGGGTGTCAACGAAGATCTCGAGGAACTCCATAGGTCCGAACAGCGAGCGAGCGCGATCGCGCTGCGCTCGATAGGGGCTGATGAAAGAGACAATCACGATTAAACCGGCATCGACCAGCAATCGCGCGACCTCAGAGACTCGGCGAATGTTTTCGTTTCGATCGGTCTTAGAGAAGCCAAGATCCTTATTCAGGCCAAGGCGGATATCGTCTCCATCGAGCAAATAGGTGTGATGGCCGGCGGCGAATAGGCGCTTCTCGAGGGCGTTCGCTATCGTGGATTTGCCGGCAGCAGGCAGGCCCGTGAGCCAGAGGCACAGCGGCTGCTGAAGCTTTAGCTTGGCGCGTGCGTTCTTGTCGATATCCATAGGCCGTCATTCAAAACATGCGGCTGAATCCACGGCGATGGAGAGGGTTTCATGCGGCCGCTGGATCGTAGCCTCAAACATGTTCCCCAGTATAAGCGTGTGCTGCACCGTGGATCGCGCCTAGGCGAACTGATATTTAGGGCAAGTTCTTTCGATCCAGAACCGGCTGGTCAGGCCTGCACAGGACCGACAGCTGGGACGCAATTGGCGAAGCCACGGGTTTCCGGGGTGGCGTGATAGTCTTCCGCCAGCGAAAATTCCTGAAACGGATCACCATGAAAATCCAAACCATTCTTCTTGCGACATTCAGCGTTTTTAGCCTGGGTTCAGCCGCTTCACAGGCGCAACAAGCAACGAAAGAGAAGCGGCCCTCCTGCGGCTCGGCGGCGTGCCCGTTTCTAAATCCTGCGTTGGCGCCGGACGAGCGCGCGAAAGATCTCGTTGGCCGCATGACGCTCGACGAGAAGGTGGGCCAAATGCAGGACGTTGCTCCTGCGATTCCGAGGCTGGGCATTCCCGCATACAACTGGTGGAACGAGGCGCTGCACGGAGTGGCGCGAAACGGATTCGCAACCAATTTTCCGCAATCGATTGGAATAGCGGCAACCTGGGATACCGTGCTGATGGGGCGGATTGCGGACAGGATTGGAGTGGAAGGTCGCGCCAAGTACAACCAGGCGATTCGTGAAGACGATCACAGCCGGTTTGCGGGCCTTACATTCTGGTCGCCGAACATCAATATCGACCGCGATCCGCGCTGGGGACGGGGAATGGAAACCTTCGGCGAGGATCCTTTCCTGACTGCGAGCATGGGGGTGGAGTTCGTCAAGGGACTGCAGGGCTTCGATCCGAAGTATCTCCAGCTCGTGGCAACGCCGAAACATTACGCGGTGCACAGCGGGCCCGAGCCGTTGCGGCACGGATTCGACGTGGAAGTTTCTGAGCACGACTTGGAAGACACATATTTGCCGGCGTTCCGCGCGACCATCGTCGATGGTCACGCCGACTCGATTATGTGCGCCTACAACGCGATCGACGGCGCGCCGGCATGTGCGAACACAATGCTGATGCAAGAGCATCTGCGGAAGGACTGGGGCTTCGAGGGTTATACGGTTTCGGATTGCGATGCGGTGGGCGACATTGCAAGCGGGCATCACTTTGCGGCGAGCCCGGAAGAAGCTGCCGCATTGGCGGTGAAGGCGGGCACGGACCTGGATTGTGGCCGGACGTATGGCGCACTGACTAAAGCAGTCGATGAGCATCTGTTGACGGAAGCCGACATTGACACAGCCCTCGTCCGGCTGTTTGCGGCCCGCATGCGGCTGGGGATGTTTGATCCGTCGAAATTGGTGCGGTTCAATGCGGCCCCGATTTCCGAAGTGAATTCGTCGCCGCATCGCGAGCTCGCGTTGCAAGCAGCGCGAGAATCGATTGTGCTCCTGAAGAACAGCAACAGCACGCTTCCGCTGAAGGCATCGATTCGGAAAATTGCGGTCGTTGGCCCAACCGCCGATCTTCTGGAGACGATTGAGGGCAACTACAACGGAACCGCGCCGGATCCCGTGTCGCCGTTGAATGGACTGAGGAAAGAATTCGGAAGCGAGAATGTAACCTATGCTCCCGGATCGATTCTCGCCGATGGGCTGCCGGCGCCGATTCCTTCGGCGTATTTGCGTACGGATGCCTCGCAGAAGACGGCCGGTCTTAAGGGCGAATACTTCGACAATCAGGATTTCAAAGGCACGCCAAAGATGGTGCGCGTGGACGCGAAGATTAACTTTGACTGGAATCGCGTGGCGCCCGCGGCGGATTTTGGGAGCAAGACGTTTGCAGTTCGATGGACTGGCGAGCTTCTGCCGCCCGCGCCTGGGGATTATGTGCTGAGCTTGCGCGGGCCACGCACATTCATGCCGTTCTTCGCCGGCGGCAGTGCGACTTCAGTGCCCCGGCCGGCCGGCCAGATGCCGAATCGCGTCAGGCTTTTCATCGACGACAAGCTGGTGATGGACAGCCTCAGCAATCCGGCGGAAGGGCGGGTGAGTTTTTCCGGCACAAATCCACACGCGATACGCATTGAGTATCTGCATCTCCCCAACGATCGCATTGTCGACCTCAATTGGACGCCGCCCGCCAACAGCCTGCTTGCCCAGGCGATCGATGCGGCAAAGAAGTCCGACGCGATTGTCGCGTTCGTCGGGCTCTCTCCGAACCTGGAGGGTGAGGAGATGAATGTTCACGTGGAGGGATTCGAGGGCGGCGACCGGACGAGCATCGAGCTGCCCGCTGCGCAGGAGAAGCTGATGGAGGCGCTCGGCGCGACCGGCAAGCCGTTGATTGTGGTGCTGACCTCAGGCAGCGCGCTGGCGGTTCCGTGGGCCAGGGAGCATGCAGACGCGCTGCTCGAGGCATGGTATCCGGGCGAGGAGGGCGGCGATGCGATTGCGGAAACTTTGAAGGGAAAGAATAATCCCGCGGGACGTTTGCCCGTCACGTTCTATGCGTCCACCAGCGATCTTCCCGCGTTTACCGACTACTCGATGAAGAGCCGGACTTACCGCTATTACCAGGGCCAGATTCTTTATCCGTTTGGATACGGCTTGAGTTATTCGCGTTTCAGTTATCGTGCGCCGGATGTGAGCTCGAAGTCGATTATCGCCGGAGGCGCGGTGGCGGTGACGACCGAGGTTCGCAACACGAGCCAGCGCGACGGCGACGAGGTGGTGGAACTGTATGTGAAGCCTCCGCAAACCGCCGTGTCGCCGCGTGTTGAGCTTGAGGGGTTTAAGAGAATTCACCTGCACGCAGGAGAGGCGCGAATCGTGCAGTTCACCTTCTCGCCGCGCGAGCAGAGTGAAGTCGACGAGAAAGGGAACCGCGCCGTGCTGCCCGGAGACTATTCAATTTACGTTTCGGGCGGTCAGCCGGAAGCGGGAACGCCTGCGGCGGCTCTTCACATTTCAGGGACCGTGGCGCTGCCGAAGTGAAATCGGTCCAACAGACGGCCTGGCTTCGATGACGTTAGCGGGCGAGAGCCTCAATTTGCGACGCCACAAAATCATGGACAAACATCAGGCTGGTGGGAGACTCGACGATTGCCGGGTTGGTTTGTCCAGCAGCGTGAATGAGGAGCAAGGGGCGCGGGTCCCACTCGCCTCCTTGAGAAACGCGCTCATCCTCTTCGCTCCAACCGGGAGTCGTACGCCATATTCTGGTGCGCCAGGAGTGATCTCCTTGGATGATCAGCGTTGTTTCCGACCAGCGCGGTTGCGCCTTAAGAACGTCGAGCATTTGCCCGAGAAAGCGATCGGAATAATCCAGCGAATCGAGATAGGATCCGCCCACGTCGAAGTTATGCGAACGGCGATCCCAAAAAGCCGGCGGATGGGGTACGGGCAGGTGCAGGTAGACGATGTCGGCCTGGCTGTTGGCGAGCGCGGCGAGAGCATGCTGGCTCAAGTCCTTCACGGTTGCCACGTGACTTAGAGATTCCCAGTGGGCGACATCGGCTACAGCCACGCGAGGCGCAACGAGTTGTTCGGCCACGATGCGAAGAGGGAACCACACGTCATCAGCGAAACTGGCATTGATGGCCGGGGGTGCGCCGTCTTCAGTGTCGTCGTTGCTCCAATAGCACTCAGTGGCTGTGCCCGTAAAGATCGGGCAGTAAGCCAGATACCAACCAACGATCGAAGTCGAGATACCGCGCTGCCTGGCCATGCCGAACAACGATGAGTTCGAGTCAAAAGGCTCCCATTGTGGATCGTCAGCGGTGCGAATGAGTAATTGATTTTTCGGTGTGAAGGTAGAACTGGTTACGATGCGGCCCAGGAGCAAACTCGGAATCACCAGATTGGTGTGGTAGCCGATCGGCGTCACGTTGCTGTAGATCGTACTTTGCAGGCGCAGCCGATCGAAGTTTGGAAGATCGAGTGACGGATCGCGAGCTTCGAATACCGGCTTATAGGCCAACTCGTCGAAGACAATCCAAACGAGGCGCGGTTTGGCGGTGGGCTGGGCAGGGATGGGGACCGCAAATGCCTGAATGCCGGGACGCCAGAATGCGGCGCTTACCAGTTGAGCGGTCATGGCGACTGCAAACACTACGGCGCCGGTAAGCACAGCGCCACCGAGGCCATAGAGTCTTGACGCGATCTTGGGGGCGCGGAAAATCAGAATCGCGAGAATAGCGATCCACGCGACAGCGACGATCGCAACGCCGGCGTACGGAACGCGAAATGGGAAAATTCTGAGATTACAGACGAGCAGGTAGATCGGAAGGAAGGCGAGGGCGAACCACCGGATTCGTGCCCAGACCTTCAAGCCGCGGAGGATCGCCAGCAAGCCCGCGAAAATCAGGCCCACAATCGCAAGATCGACAAGCTGCGCCAGAACCAGGCGGGTGAGCGGCCAGGGGACGCGCATTCGCTCGTCGCCCAGCGTAGAGGTCAGGTCAACATAACCCGGGAGGAGGAGAATGGCGGCGAAGCCCCAGGCCTGAGCAAACCGTTTGATCATGCGCCTCTCAAGGTGGGTGGCAATGCGGCGATGCCTCTCTAGTTGTCCACCTTCGACATTTTATCGAAAAGCAGAAGAATGCGACCGTTGTCCAAGCGAGTACGATCCACAACAGTAAAGAAGGGCGCAAAAGCTTGCGTCAGATCGTTCTCGGTCAGATGACCATAGAGATCGTCGCGCCCGCGCAGCCATTCCTGAAACATGGGATCGGAAGGTGGAACCCACTCCAGCAGCAGCCAGCGCCGCGTGAGGCTGGCGCAAAGATCGGCGATGTGCGCGAGCGGTAACTGATCGCGAAGGATCAAGTGATGGATGACCGCGAGCATGAGAACCAGATCGGATTCACCAGTGAGGCGGTCGAGCAGAGAAAGATGCTCGCGATTGCGCCAGCCTGCCGCGGGCGTGGGACGAGCGATGTTTGCGACGAGGACCGTGATGGGTTTGTTCTTCGTAGCCGCGGTTCGCCACAGCTCCTCAAGAGCAGCGGTGTCGCTGTCGAGGGAGACGACTTTGGCCCCTGCATCAGCGGCCAGCAGCGAATAGGTACCGGTGTTGGCGCCAATATCAAGAACGCGTTCGGGTCGACATCGCGCGAACACGCTCTTGACGAATTGCTGTTTTTCTTCAATATCGGCGGGTTGATAGTGGCGGGCGGATTGTTCGTAGCGGCTCCATTGGCTGTGGCCCGGCTGGCCGGCCGCATGGCGAATCTGCCTCCCGAGACGCGCAATGCGCTTTTTCAGGAGGTGTGTCGCGAGTGATGGATCCTTCGTTGATGGAGTCTGCCTGGAACTGGCGTGCCCTGGGCCCGTTCGCTCGAAAAGTGTAGCCAGAGTAACTATATCGAGCAGATAGGGGCTCAGCCGTCGCCAGCGCGGAAGGGCATCGTAGATCTGGCGGGGCTCGTAGCCGTCGCGCTCAAAGAGAGTTGCGCGGAGTGGCCAGTTCAAATGCCCGGCGGCTACAACCGGTAGAAGGAATGTGCGGACGAATTGGCCGTAGGCCAGCCAGACGGTCGAGTGCGGATCGCGGCGCTCGAAGGATAGAACATCCACAAGGATGGGTTGTGGACCTGCGAAAAGGATGTTCAGCGGCGTCGCGTCCTTCAGGGTCCACCCAGCGTCGATAGCCTGGCTGGCGGCCCGGAGCGTGAGTTCGGCGGCGGCGCGCCACTGTGCAATGGTCCACTCCCATGGATAGCTGATGGGATCGACGCGTGGGTGTTCGAGCCACAATTCGCCGGCTGCGATCGACGGATGGGAGCCGGGCTCAGCAATTCGGCTGGGAATCAGGTCACCGCTTAGCTCGAGAGACCTGCGCAACGGAGACGCGAGAAATGCTTGCGTTTCATCCGCCGCAGAGGGGCGAATCCGCCGCAAGGCGCAGCCAGCGACAAGCCGAAGTTCTCCGGCTGGATCGCGGAAGGTTAATTCCAGTTCATTGTCTCGGGAGGGGGAACCCGAATCCTGGCGGGATAAGTCCGGGGTCCCATTCACGAATTTGGCGAGTCCTCGGTGTGCGCAATGGCAGACCGTTCTTTCCTGTCGGGCCCAGTTACATCGTCGGAATGGAAAAGGGAATAAATCTTCCGGCGCAGATACCATCCGGTGGCCACCAGCGCAGATCCAGCGGCCTGAACGGCAAGCAGGCCGGTGCCCGGATCGGCGTATGCGTAAGCAGGGCGCTCAAAGAGTAATGCCGCCCCTACAACAATCATGACAACCGGAAAGACGTGAAGCAGTTTCATGGGTCTCATGGGCAACTCCAGAATCTGATGGAATCCTCGGCCGGAGATTAAACGAGCTGGGATCCGGAACCGAACTCGAACAAACCCCCAATACCAACTAGACGCCAAACATGCCGTCGGTGTTTACAGAATCGCCTGAATTGCGCTCCGAAAGAAATGTAACTTTCGGATCAGGGTATCTTGCAAAGCAATAACACCTTCGGATTAGGGCAATTTCATGTTTCCGCGACCGTAAGAATGGACCTCTTCGTTCAGGTCACGCAAAGATTCTGTGAGCCTTCGCTGGCAGGGCCTTCTCCCGCGATCTGAAATCCCGTGGATGGAGTGCGCCGAGTACACACAGCTACCCACCGTTGGGATGCAGGAATCTTAATTTGGGTTGCCTTAAGCCGATGGCTAAACTTGCACGGCTGGGGCGGCGGAATCTCCCTTGGATTTGGGCACTTCCTTGCGCCCCGGGGCGAGGATGGCGTGGAGGATGGTGCCCTCCATGCGCGGCATGAATTCAACCACGCCAGCGCCGCCGATGTCCTGGATCAGGCGGTTAATGATCTTGTAGCCGAGCTCGCGATGGGCCATCTGGCGGCCGCGGAAGCGAAGACTTGCTTTGACCTTGTCGCCCTCAGTGAGGAAGCGGACGGCCTGATTCTTCTTGGTCTGGTAGTCGTGCTCGTCGACGGTGACGGAGAACTTGACTTCCTTGACGGTGATGACCTTCTGGCGCTTCCGCGCGGCGCGCTCGCTCTTTTCCTTCTCGTAGAGAAAACGGCCGTAGTCCTGAATTCGGCAAACGGGCGGGACGGCAGTGGGCGAAACTTCGACCAGGTCAAGGCCACGTTCGCGGGCGATGCGGAGAGCCTCGAAGGGCTGCAGGATGCCAAGTTGTTCGCCGTTTTCGTCGATGACGCGGACTTCGCGCGCACGAATTCTGTCGTTGATGCGGATAAAGGACTTGGCAGCGCGTTTATCGAATGCGATGGTACTCCTCCGAATGCGTGCCGAGCGGGCCGGAACAGGGCGCTCCATGGGCCGCCGCAAAGCGAACGCAAACTGAGTATAGCATTGGCTTGGCTTCTCTGTAGAAAGAGGTTAGTCGCCTTGAAGGGCGGTTAACTGGCCGTCGGAACCAAGAGCAGTGATGCGGACCTGAAGGAGCCGATTCGATGGGAACTGGCCGCCGAGGCTGATGGGAATGAAGTTCTCGGTGAGGGCCGCGGTGATGCCTTGGGAAGAGAGCGAGGGGGGTGTATGGAGCGTGATGGCGTCGAGCTCGCGGCCGATGAAGCGGCTGCGATGGATGCGCGTCTTCTCGGCGGCGAGGGCGCGGAGCGCGGCCAAGCGTTCTTCAACGGCGGCCGGGGGTACGGGCGATGCGGCATGAAGCGCCCAGCCCGGCGTGCCCGGCCGCGGCGAGAAGGGAAAGAGGTGAAGGTAGCCGAAAGGCAGCATTCGCACGAAAGACAGCGTCTCCTCAAACTCGCGATCGGTCTCGCCAGGGAAGCCGGCCATGACATCTGCGCCGAGGGTGAGATCGGGGCCGGCGGCACCGAGAAGCGCGGAGACTTTGTCCGCATAGTGCCAGGGCCGGTAACGGCGGTGCATGCGGCGCAGCACTGCGTCAGAGCCAGACTGCAGGGGAAGGTGGGCGTGGCGAGCGAGACGGCCGCGCGCTTTGTGCCGGCCTCCGAATTCGCGCAGGAGCCCGATCAGCTCGTCGTTCCAGTCCATTGGCTCGATGGAGCTAAGGCGCAGGCGAGGTAGAGCGGTTCCCGTGAGGATGTCGCGGATCAACCCCGCCAGCGAATCTCCTCTGGGGCCGGTAGCCGACTCTTCTCCGGGGTCTGACAGCGACTCTCGTTCGAGGCCGGAAGAAAAATCGCGACCCCAGCGGCCAAGGTTGATGCCCGAGAGCACCAGCTCCTTGCCGCCGGCAGCGACGAATTCCTCTACCCGGCGAAGCACCACTGCGTGAGGCAGGCTCCTGGATGGGCCACGCGTCTGTGGGATCACGCAAAAAGTGCAGCGATTGCCGCACCCTTCCTGAATTTTCAGATTGGGACGAGTCTGCACGCCCGGCCCGAGCTGTGCTTCCTCAAGAAACGAGTGGGCGAAGCGGTCGTCAGCCCAGATGGGGGCAGCTTGCGCCGCGCTCGTCGAGATGAGCGTGGCAACGGGGACAAACGAGGACGGCGGGGCTGGGGTCGGAGATTGCGCCAAGGCAAAGACAATCTCCGGCGCAAAAGCCTTGTGGCTGTTGCCGACGACGGCGGCCACGCCTGGCATGGCTGCCAACTCCTGCGGCGCGCGCTGCGCATAGCAGCCGGTTACGACGATCCTGGCCGCGGGATTCCTGCGATGCGTGCGGCGGATGAAGGCGCGAGCAGCGCGATCGGCTTCGGCGGTCACGCTGCATGTATTCACCACCACCACATCGGAGGCGAACGGCTGGCGTTCAGCAAATGCACGTAGGTGGCTGGCGATCGCCTCGCCGTCGGCGCGCGCCGCCCTGCAACCGAAGTTCTCGATGGAGAAACCCGCCATCGTCCCAGTCTAGTGAAATCCTCGCTCTGGAGCGACTCGCCGGGGGCAGGGCTGACGATTTAGGCTTGGAACGGATTTTTCTGAGGAGAACCAATGTGCCTTTCGCTCCAGTTCTCGCGAATCGCCAGTCTCGTTGTCTGCCTCTCCGGGACATCGTGTCTGCTCTCGTCCCAAGCGGCGCAGACCGCGCCGCAGCCCCGCATTCTGGTCTACACGCGCAACTACACGCCGGACGGCAAAGGCTATGTGCACGACAATATCGCCGCCAGCGTGGCCGCCATCCGCAAGATGGGCGAGGAGGCCGGATTCATGGTTGACGCCTCAGACGACCCGGGCGTCTTCACCGACGGCAACTTGCGCCAGTACGCCGCGCTGGTGTTTTCGAACAGCAACAACCAGGCATTCAGCGACGATGCTCAGCGCGACGCCTTCAAGCATTACGTCGAAGCCGGCGGCGGATTTGTCGGCCTCCACTCGGCCTCGGGCTCGGAGCGGGATTGGCCTTACTTCTGGTCGGTGCTGGGCGGCAAATTCGCGGCCCATCCGCACCAGCAGCCGTTCACCGTTCGGGTCACCGATCCAGACTTCGCCGCCGTCAAGGGATTGCCCGCGCAGTTTACCTGGACCGACGAATGCTACTTCCTCGACCACCTGAGCCCAGGTATCCATCCGGTGTTGGTGACCGACCGGACAAAACTCGCCACGCTTGAACCGATGACGATCGACGCGACCAAGTTTCCCGTCGACCTGCCGCTGGCGTGGTACCAGAACTTCGACGGCGGCCGCGAGTTCTACCTGGCGCTCGGCCACAACAAGGAAGACTACGCGAATCCAATCCTCTACGGGATCATCAAGAACGGGATTCTGTGGGCGATGAAACCCGGTCATTAGCGGCTGTGCCGGGAGCGGCAAACTGAATGTTTCGCATCTGTACAACAGTCTTTCTGCTCACAGGCTCCCGCTTGCGCCTTTCGCGGGTGACCGCGGCTTGAGGCGCAGTCAAGCGATTCTCCGGTATACTGGAGCAGAACAAATACTCAGCGCATCCGTTCGATCCTATGTCGTATTCCTCGACTGCCTTCGCTCCGGTTTCTGTCCGGCCTGCCGCGCGGGGCCGGACGTGGCGTCTTGCCGGATACGTTTACTTCACCTTTATCTGTTATGTTTCCATAGGCTTGCCGCTGGCGGTCCTTCCGCCATTCGTGCATCTGCGCATGGGCTACAGCGCGGTGCTGGCGGGGCTGGCCATCAGCATCCAGTACATTGCCACGCTGCTCAGCCGTCCGTGGGCGGGGCGCATCTCCGATCATATGGGCGCCAAGGTCTCGGTGCTGTGGGGCATGGCAGGCTGCACGGCGAGCGGCGCGTTGCTGGTGGGCGCGGCTGCGTTGCACCAGGTGCACTGGCTGAGCTTTGCCGTGCTGATCCTGAGCCGGCTGGCGCTGGGAGTGGGCGAGAGCCTGGGCTCGACCGGAGCAACGCTGTGGGGCATTACCAGCGCGGGCCAGGAGCACACCGCAAAGGTCATCGGGCTGAACGGCATCAGCACGTATGGCGGAATGGCGCTGGCCGCGCCGCTCGGCGTGATCCTGGATCAGCAGTGGGGCCTCAAGTCGATCGGCTTGCTCACCATCCTGATTGGCGCGGTGAGCTTCGTGATTGCCTGGCGCAAGGCTCCCGTTCCGGTGGAGCCGGGCGAGCACATGCCATTCACGGCTGTGCTTGGCCGCGTGGCGCCGCACGGAATGGGGCTGGCTTTGGCTGGCGTGAGCTACAGCGTGCTGGCCACGTTCGTCACGCTCTTCTATGCCAATCGGCACTGGACCGGAGCGGCGCTTTGCCTGTCGATGTTCGGCATCGGGTTCATCGCCGTGCGCCTGCTGTTCATCAAAACCATCAGCCGTTTTGGAGGATTTCCAGTGGCGATCGCCTCGCTTCTGGTTGTTTGTGTTGGCATGGTTCTGCTGTGGCAGGCCTCGTCGGCGTGGATGGCGCTGGCCGGAGCTGGATTCGGCGGTTTGGGTCTCTCGCTCATCTTTCCCGCCATCGGCGTGGAGGCGGTGAAACGCGTTCCCGAATTCAGCCGCGGAACCGCGCTCGGGGTTTACACGGCGTTCTCCGATGTGTCGTTCTTCCTCGTCGGCCCTGTCGCCGGCGTGATCATTGGATTCTACGGCTACGCGAGCGTGTTCCTGTTTGCGCTGATCGTGGTCATGGCGCTGGGAATCGTGATCGTGCTGAAAGAAATGCAGCGGAAATAAGAGCAAGTTAGCGAGTGAGCAAGTGAGCGAGCCAGAGACCAGCCAGCTCTCAGCGGTCCATTTTCAGCGATCTTCAGAAATAGGCTGTTTTTGGCGATTTTCAGCGATCAGTTTCCAGGCCATCGGTTTGCCGCTATCTATCTTATTTTTAGAGATTTAGTCATCCATTTTTGGCGTTTTTCTGTCAATCTCACAGTTTCACAGTTTCTGTGAAACTGTGTGACTTGTGGCTGTAAGACATTCATTCTAAAGGCTCCACAGTTTCACAGTTTCACAGTTTCACACACTGGCATGGGGGGGTGGGTAGAGGCAGTGATTAGTGGGTAGTGGTTAGTGGCTAGAAAGGCAGAGAAGCCGGTGGTCAGAAAAAGGGCGGGCCGGGAAAACGATAGGGGCGAGGGAGGGGTCCTGGTCTGGTCAGTTTTTGGGTAGAAGCGGATCATGGAACGATTATGCGCCAAACGGGGTTAATGATCGGCAAATGGAAGATGAGGAGAATCAGGCATTTAGAGATTTTATGTCTTGACGAGGGATGGGGTGGGGCGTTCTCGGCGATGTCTTCGGATTCGGATGGGGTTGATGGCTGGGACGGCGTTT
>CAWIFE010000010.1:0-530793 GCA_963835355.1 uncultured Acidobacteriaceae bacterium
CCCACGCTTCTTATCAAGCGCTCTCCCACTTCGCTTTCCCGCAACCCACTGAAAACACTCGGCAAATTCTTTTTTGAAGTTTGCCGATCATTATGCCCGTCTGGCGCACAATGGCTGCATGATCGTCGATCAGCCCAGAATCGCCCCCTGCGGCTCCCTGTTGCCTCGTTCCCTGCCCACCGCTTCCAAATCTCATTTCTTTGCCAACTTAATTCGAATATGCTAATATTCAACCATGCCAGACTCTCTCCGCCGCTTTAAAGCCGACATCTTTCAGGCCCTCGCTCACCCCACCCGCATTGCGATTCTCGAACTCCTCAGCGACGGCGAGCTCTCGGCCGGCGTGCTGATTGAAAAACTCGGCATGGAGCAGGCCAATGTCTCGCAGCACCTCGGCGTACTGCGCGCCAAGCAGCTCGTCATCAATCGCAAAGCCGGCAATCAGGTCTTCTACTCCGTTCGCGACCGCACCATGATTGAAGTGCTGCAACTGATGCGCACCTACTTCCACACGCAACTGAAGGAAACTTCGGGCATGTTGGATGAATTAGAGAAACCCCTGGAGATCGTTCATTGAAACTGACTGACAGGCGGCTTCCCCGCTCCCTTCAGTGTTTGCAAGGCTACAAAGCCAAGCAGCTTTCGCACGATCTCATCGCAGGTCTCACGGTGGGACTGGTGGCGCTGCCGCTGGCCATGGCCTTCGCCATCGCTTCCGGCGTCTCTCCGCAAGCCGGCCTCTACACCGCTGTCGTCGCCGGCTTCCTCATCTCGGCCCTGGGCGGTTCGCGCACCCAGATCGGCGGACCCACGGGCGCTTTTGTCGTCATCGTGGCCGGCATCGTTGCCCGCTTCGGAATCGGCGGCCTCGCGCTGGTGAGGATCATGGCCGGAGTTCTGCTGCTCATCATGGGATTTACTGGCCTGGGCGCCGCCGTCAAATACATCCCGCGCCCTGTCACCATCGGATTCACCAACGGCATTGCGCTGCTGATCGCCTCCACGCAAATCAAGGATTTCTCTCGGCCTCACCACGCCTCCGGTTCCCAGCGAATTCCTCCAGCGCATCGCCGTCCTGGTTCGGTCCTTCGGAACCACGCACTGGCAATCGCTCGCAGTGGCAGCCGCATCGCTCGCCATCATTCTCGTCTGGCCGCGCATCACCCGTCGCATCCCTGGCACCATCGTTGCGCTTCTTGTCACCACGGCCGCGGCCGCTCTTCTCCATCTGCCCGTCGAAACCATCGGCACCAGGTTTGGTGGAATTCCTCAGGGACTTCCGCACCTTTCATTCCCTGCTCTCCACGCGGCTCACATTCTTCCGTTGCTCCCGTCCGCCTTCACCGTCGCGCTGCTCGCCGCCGTTGAAAGCCTGCTCTCCGCCGTGGTTGCAGACGGCATGAGCGGCGATCACCACAACTCCAACATGGAACTGGTCGCGCAAGGGGTCGCCAACATTGCTTCGCCACTCTTTGGAGGCATACCTGCCACCGGGGCAATCGCCCGCACCGCTACCAACATCCGCTCCGGCGCTCTCACTCCGGTCGCGGGAATGGTCCACGCCGCTCACCCTGCTCGCCGTTCTGCTGGTGGCTGCGCCGCTGGCCCGCTTCGTGCCCCTGGCCACTCTCGCCGCGGTCTTGTTTGTCGTCGCCTACAACATGGGCGAATGGCGCGAAATCGGCACCATCCTGCGCTTGTCCGGAACCGATATCGCGGTTTGGCTGGCCACGTTTTCTCTCACCGTGCTTGCCGACCTCACCGTCGCGGTCGGCGTGGGCATGGCGCTGGCCGCGCTTCTCTACATCTATCGCATTGCTGAAACCACCACCGTCGCTCCCGTCACGCGCGAGTATCTCCGCGACGGCCAGGCCCACATTCTCCAGGACAAGGACATCCCTTCGCACGTCTCCATCCTGCGCATCCACGGCCCGTTTCTCTTCGGCACCACGGAGAAGCTTGCCGAAGCCACCACGCACCTCGGCCAGTTCGGCGATGTCGTCATTCTGCGCCTTCGCAATATGACCGCGCTCGACGCCACCGGCATCCACGCGCTAGAGCAGTTTTCCGAGCGTCTTCACAAAGCCGGTAAAGCGCTCCTGCTCTGCGGCGCACGCGACCAGCCGTCGCAACTCCTCTCGCGCTCAGACTTCCTCAAGCGCGTTGGCCCTGAAAATGTATTGCTCAACGTGCAGGACGCCCTCAACCGCGCGCGCGAGATTCAGAGTGATTTCTCAGGCATCGGCCACGAACTCGCGCTCGATCTCGAGCATCATCCGCTTTAGCGTGGGATCGCGCCGACCGTGTACCTCGACATGGCTCCGCTCAAGCGGGGAATCACGGACTCGTCCGCTCAATGGCTCACTGTCATCTCCCGCAACTCCCTTCACGCACATTTCCCCCGCAACCCGATGGGAAACACGACCGGAATTCTTTTCCGAAGTTTGCCGGTGATTATGCCCGTCTTGGCGCTCAATGGTTCGATGATCGCGGAACGGAGATGGTCGTGCATCGACTTCACTTTCTTGCGCGGGATCTCCACGCTCTCGCCGCTAACGCGCCAGCGCCGCCGACGATCGCCAGGACGAAGGTTGGGTCTTCAGGCGAGTCGTCGCAGCCGGTTTGCGCGCGGAGGGGAAGAGTGAAGGCAAGCACCAGAAAAAAGCTGAAAGCGAGAAGCGTCTTTTTCATGTTCGTTGCGACCTCGAATTCTTATTTGTCATCTTCTTCCCCACGAGACCGAGGCATGGACGAGGCCCCCTGTTTCCTGATCCCTGTTGTCTTCACGGCTTGTTGATGGCCTGGGTTCCATAAGGGGTCATGAGGTTGGCTACGACGGGGGCGACAATGGGCGTTCCCGCACCGACAAATTCGCTGATGCTGCCGTAACTTGTGCCGTTGATGCCATTGGGCCGCACCGCCCAGACGTTTCCGGAGCCGTCGATGGCCATGCCCACGAATCCGTTGGTATAGCCATCGGTGAACCCTTTGGAACCGGAGACGAGCGTGCCGGCGGCATTGAACTCCTGAAGGGTGCCATTGCTGCTCGCGAGCCAGATCGCTGTAGAGCCGTCCAGGGCTACGGAGAATGGATTGGTCACACCGTCGCCGCTGTAGCCGGTTGAGCCCGAGTAGGCCGTACCGGTATCAGAAAACAGGCTCCAGCTACTATTGTTTTCGTTCGCGGTCCAGATCAGGGGACCGTTGTCGACGATGATGCCATAAGGATCGTTCAGGCCTCCGCCTGTGTAGCCGCCAGTAGGGGAAATTGCCGCGCCCGTAGAGCTGAACTCGCTGATGGTCCAGTTGCCGGAGTTCGCTGTCCAGACATGTCCAGCGGGGTCAATGGCGACGCCGAGCGGCCCGTTGATGCCGCCGCCGGTGAAGCCGCTGGCGCCGGACATCACGGTACCCGAAGAGCTGAGTTCGACGAGGCTTGTGCCGTGCCCGTTGTCGTGGGGAAGGCCGTTGAGAGCCATGCTGTTGGCGCTTCCCGCCCAGACATTGCCGGAAGCGTCGATGGCGATCCCGAAGCCGTTGGTAAGCCCACCTGCAGTGAAACCCGAACCGCTGAGGCTGGTGGGATTCAGAATTTGGCCAGTGGGGCTGAGCTTACTGATCGTGCCGCCAAGGTTGGCCGTCCACGCATTTCCCGAGGCGTCGATGGCAATCCCCACAGGGTAGTTCATGCCGAAGCCATAGTAGCCAATCTGGTTGAGAAGCGCACCGGTGTTGCTGTATTCGTTGACTGAGCCATTGACGCAGCAATATGCCCCCTCATTGGTCACCCAAACATTTCCGGAGGCGTCGACCGCGACGTACTCGGGAAAGCCAAACTCGCTGCCAGCACCTCCGTTAATGACGATGGCAATTGTGAAGTCGTTCGGCGCCGCGCTCAGGTCGGACATGAAAGGGGAATTCGCTGTCTGCAGGGCAAACAAGCTGGTCAGGTTGGCGATGGGATTGTGCGCAATGTTGATGGCCGCAGTCGCGGTGTCGGTCGGCGCCGTCCCGGTTGTCCCGCCCGAAAGCGCATCGCCGAGCAGGGTTGTGCAGCCTGTGGAACTGGGACCCGTGGAGTTGACGCACGCGGCGAGAATGTTGGCCAGCGTATCGATCTCGGCTTGCGGCACCATTCCGTTGCCTGCGGGCGTGGTCGCGAGCGCCACGCCAGTGCTCAGCGTCTCAAGATTTGCTACGCTCGCAAAGGCGTTCGCGATGCCGGTCGTCGCCAGCGCGCTGCCTGAGCTTGAAATATGCGTCGCGTCCGTCGCAAAGCCCGCGAGCGCATACGCTGTCGCGATGGTCGAAACCTCGTTGATGAGGATGTACGTGGTCGACGAGAGCGAGCCGCACGATCCCAGCCCGGCCAGCATCCCGATCGCGCCATTTGCTCCTGCCCCGGAGTTGCCGCCTATTGCATAGAGATACACCTGCGTGCTCGCACTCGGGCACGCATAGTCGGCGGAAATTGAAAAATTGCCGCCCGAGTCCGTCGTCGCGTAATAGTTGTTGCTCCCGTCTTTGCCGCCTGCGGGGGTCTGGGTGAGCACGTTGGAGTTCAGCAGCGAAGTCGACGCATTGCTGCTGGATGCGGCGATGCCGTCTCCGCCATAGCCGCCCGTCCCAGCCGCGAAGAGATACACGCTGGCGCCCGAAACCGGATTTTGCCCGCCGTGAACTCTGCCCCGAATAGCTGCGCCCTGCACTTGGTCTGGTTGGGTTGACGTTGCGGTCATGGCCGGCTTGCCCATGCAGCCGGAAATGACCAAAGCGCACACGATCAGCACTGTCGCGCACAAAATGCGCATGAAGGAACCTCCCATTGTCGGACGCCACCAGAGAATTTTGAATCTGGACGCAGGTACGCTTCCTATCTCTCTCACTGCTCAGGCGTTCGCTGCAAGAGCCGTCAAGTGCCAATACGGGCCATTTGGGGTCTTGCCGGTGAGGGAAACTTGCTGGACACCCCGCCGGGGCCGACGTAATATTCGTATATTCGGTCTTCCCCCCGGGCCATGTTTCGAGGCCCCTATGAGTTCCCCTTTGACTGAGAATCGGGAGTTGGCGAGGGCGCTTGTCTCGTGGAAAGAGATCGCCGCCTTCCTCAACCGAGCCGAGCGCACCGTAAAGCGCTGGGAGCGAGAACGCGGGCTGCCGGTGCATCGCGTGCCTGGCGGAGAGCGCGGAAGTGTGTTTGCCTATCCCAGCGAGTTGAATGCCTGGCTCCTTACCGAGAGCGAAACTCCGGCAGATAGCAACGGGGGGATTCAACAGATTCACCTTCAAGCCAGCGACTCTCTCCCCAGCAAGCCGGGTTCCGGCCGTGGCGTCGATCCAGGCGCGCCGCAAAGGTCCGCTCCGGGCAAAACCGTGGCGGCCGCCTTACTCGAAGGGCGTCGGCGGAGGTTAAGCCCGGCACGCGTCGCGGCATGGGCCGTGCCGCTGGCCCTCACCGCAGCCCTCATCATTTATCTTTGGGGCGGTTACACCCATTCTCGTGCCGGCGCGGACGACACTCGCGAACCCCCGGCTGCCGCCGCCCCAGATCTCGCATCCAATTCCGTCGCGGTTTTGCCATTCATGAACACGGGCGGGGACGCTCGCTCCGACTACCTTAGCGACGGCATCACCGAGTCCCTGATTGGCAACCTTTCGCACATTCCGCAGCTCAAGGTCCGTTCCCGCGATGCGGTCTTCCGCCTCAAGGGAAAAGACATTGAAGTGCAGAAGGCGGGAAGCGAGCTTGGCGTGTCGGTGGTCGTCAGCGGCCGCGTAACCGTGCAGGCCAACAGCATTGAGGTCAGCACCGAGATCACGAATGTCCGAGACAATACCGAAATCTGGGCCAAGCGGTACTCCGGAAAAATCTCCGATCTTATTCATCTGCAGGAGCAAATCGCCGGCGATATCGCGGAGCAGTTGCGCTCCACTCTCACATCCGACGAAAAGCAGCAGGTGACTCGGCAGGGCACGCAGAACGTGGAGGCTTACGAATCGTATTTAAAAGGGCGTTACGCGTGGAACCTGAGGGACCGCGCCAATCTGGAAGCTGCCATCTCCTATTTCAAAGATGCGATCGCCAAAGATCCCGATTATGCCCTGGCATATTCCGGGCTCGCTGACGTGTATTCCTCTCTTCCTTTTTTTGGAGACGATCCCGCAGAGGATTTCCTAAGATCCAGCAACGCAGCCCGCAAAGCGCTGCAGTTGGATCCGACCCTGGCTCAACCACACGCGATTCTGGGCAGCATCGAGATGGAATACGATTGGGATTTTGCGGGTGGTGAAGACGAATTCAGGAAGTCGATCGCATTCGACCCCTACGATGCCACGGCGCACCAGTGGTTCGCGGAAAACCTTAGTATGCTCGGGGGCAGAGAGCAGGAAGCTCTCAGTGAGATCGATCAGGCCCATCTGCTCGATCCCACGTCGCTCATCATCCGCCGCGTGAAGGGGAGCGTTCTTGTTGCGGGGCGCCGCTACGACGACGCCATCGCGGTTTGCCGGCAGTTACTGAACGAAAACCCGACCTTCAATCTGGCCCATGACTGCCTGGGCTATGCCTATTGGGGAAAACGGATGTATCCCCAGTTTGTGGAGCAATGGACAACCTATCTGCAACTCGACGGGGATAAGGACGACGCCCAGTTAGGCGACGCCCTTGAACGCGGGACCCGTTCCGCCGGTTGGCGAGGCGCACTTACCGAAGGCATCAAGGAACAGCTGCTCCAGCGCCAGACAAGCTACGTGTCACCCTATGTGATCGCCCGCCTCTACGCCGCCCTGGGCGATAAGGAGAAAGCCTTCGAGTGGCTGGACACGGCATATCGCGAACACGATTTCCTGCTGAAAGAACTCAACACCGCGTTTGAGCTGGATGATCTTCGCTCCGACCCTCGCTACGCTGAACTGGTTCGCAAAGTCGGTCTGCCGAAACTGCAGTAACCGTTGGCCGCAGTTGGCGTGGCCCGCGCATTCGCAATTCCCTCCTGCCCCATTTTTTTCGCAACCCGCTGCCGGGGGCGGCTTCAACAACTGCGGAACCGTTCTAGCTCTCTATTTCTTTTCCGCGGCAAACGCGTCGGCTTCATGGTTCAACTCGTCCACCGTTGCCGCGTGCGTGTAGAACACGAGGCGATAGCGGAAGGTCGCCGCCTGGCCCTTCTCGAGCGTGTAATCGAGCGGCGGCTGCCTGGCGTCAAATGCGTGCCGCCCTAAAGGATTCGCGGCGAACAGCCCGTAGCCGCGCGCGTGCCAATAGGTCGGATAGCCGATGTTGCCGGGATGGTCGAAGATCGCGACGGTCACCGTATGTCCTTGATCGTCGTGGCCAGTGAGCGAGCACCATCGCCCGCGCGTGGACCAGGCCGCTTCTCCTCGCACGCCCTCGCTGGTGAGGTACTCGCCGGTCGGCGGCGCTACACCAGGCAGATTTGCAGCCGCGTCAACCTTCGTTGCCACGCCGTTCGCATCCGTGAAGGTTCCGCCCTTTTCTTCAGGCGACTCGAGCCATCGTGCAACACGCAGGCCGAGCAAGCCGTCCTTATCGTCGTTGAACACGACATGGTCGAGGGCTTTCAGAGTGACAACCAGATCAATGCTCCTCGTGGGCCCGCTGTGGGCGAACTCGTAGGTCGAGGTTTCCGCCAGGATCGGATGATTCTGCCCGTCGATCTTCTGCCCATCGACCCAGGTCGACTCCGTCACCAGCTCGCCGCGCGACGCGCCGCTCCTGGTCGAGACGATTTTGTCGAGCACAATCGTCCCCATCTTCGCGGCCCGTTGCGCAGGAATCGCATCCGAATTGTTCCAGAAGTCGAATCCATTTACGTTCGAGTAGTTGAACCACAGGCCGTCGTGATGCGGATGATCCGTTCGCTCGCCCGGCCGGGGCTCGAGTGGCCAGCCGCGCGTCAGAGTCACTCCATCAGCATCGACGATCGGATAGAGCACCGGCTTCTTGAGCGTCGCGGGCCAAAGATACGAAGTGAAGGGATGGCCGTCGATTGTAATGTCGACGCGCCGATTCGCCTCGTCCGCCACGACCTGAACGCCTTTGGGCGCAGCAGCGAAAGCGCTCGCCGCGAACGCCAAACCGACAGCGGCGGAAACGAACATTTTCCCGTTACGCATACACCTTGCCCCCGGCCAGCACCTGCTGTGTCTTGTCGTCGAATGTCACCTTCATTCCGGTCTGGATGGCCGCGACGTTCATGCACAGCGCGATGGAATGGCTGTAGCCCGCCTCGATGGGCGCGTTCGGCGTTTTGCGCGAGCGCACGCACTCCATCCAGTTGCGCATATTCGCCGCTGTCTGCGGATCGCCATGCGTGTTGGCGTCCGTCTCGACGGTCTCGGCCTTTTCAACCAGCGATGAGCTGGGCAGCAGGTTGGGCTTCATGTCCATCTCGGCCGCAAATTTGGCAGTCAGGCCGCCGGTCGGCGTCACCGTCTGTTTGTCCATGTCGATCATGCCGCCGTTGGAGTAATACAGCTCCTTGACGCCGCCAGCCGAGTTGGTGAAGCGCGAAGTGTACTGCACCTGGAAGCCCTTGGTGGGGTCGTCGAGCGGACCGTAATCGAACACCGCCGTCATTGTGTCCCAGTTAGTGCGGCCGTCTTTCCATAGATAGATGCCGCCGTTAGCCACGCAGGAGCGAGGATGCGGCAGCCCGGTGAACCAGTGCACGGTGTCGATCTGGTGAACCAGCCATTGATCGGGAATTCCCGACGAGTACGGCCAGAACAAACGGAACTCAAGATACTTGCGGGCATCGAACGGGACCATGGTCCGGTTGAGGAGGTAACGCTTCCAGTCGGTGTCCTCCTCTTTGAGCAGGGGCACAACGTCTGGCCTGCGCCAGCGGCCGGGCTGGTTCACGTTCCAACTCATCTCCACCATCACGATGTCGCCGAACTGTCCCGACTTAATGTATTCCGCCGCCTTTTGATACGCAGGCGTGGAGCGGCGCTGCGTTCCTACCTGCACAATCTTGCCGCTCTTTTTCACGGCGTCGAGAATCATCCGCGCGTCGGCCATGGTGTGCGCGATGGGCTTTTCGACGTAAGCGTCACGGCCGGCCCGCACCGCTTCAGCGCCGTGATATGCGTGCTGGAAATCGGCTGTGGCGATGATGACTGCGTCCACATCCTTGCGGGCATACAATTCATCATTGTTTCTGACGGTGTCGGGACGGTTTCCGCAGAGCTTTTCAATAAAAGCCGCGCCTTCATCGCGGCGGCGGTTCCAGAGATCGGAGACGGCCACGATCTGGAAGTTGAGCTCCTGGGCGCTCTGCTGGAACGCGGGCAGATCGCCCTGTTTCATGCGATCGCCACAGCCCACGATGCCGACGCGCACGCGATCGTTTGCGCCGGCGATCTGCGCATAGCTTTTCGCATTCCACGAGACCGCGGTTGCGGCCAGCGCTGCGCCGCCGGCTTTCAAGAATTCCCTGCGATTGTTTTGATTCGGATTCATCGTGATTCCCTTCATGGATTGTGCGTTCGGTGGAATTGTCACTGTGCAGATCGGGCGGGACGGCTCTACGGAAAATCGAACCCACTACAGAATAGAACCGGGCGCCCTGGAATCCAGAGCGCCCGGCCATGCATTACACGCGAGAACAGACGAAAGGTCAGAAATTAATCTTCATGCTGCCCTGGAAGACGCGTGCTTGATTGTATGTTGCCGACACCTGACCAAAGGTCGAGGACGTAAGAGTTGCGGCGCCTCCCGTGTTTGCAGGAAGCGAGCCGGTGGTTGAGCTGGATGGAGGCTGGAAGTCTGGATGGTTCAGCACGTTAAATGCTTCCAGCCGCAGCGTCGTGCTCCAGTTCTCGTGGATCACGAAGATGCGCGAAATCTGCGCATCGAAATTCAGTGAGCTCGGGCCACGGAACGTGTTCTTGCCGATATTTCCGTAGGTTCCGAGGGCAGGGCAGCCGGCAGCCGTGGCTGAAGCGCACCCGGCTGTTTGCCAGATCTGCTGGAATGCGGCCGGATTCAAGTACTCGCGATTGGCCTCGCTGACAGCGGGGGCGCGGAAGTGCACCTCGGCATACGGATTCACGCCCGCAACCCGGTTGGGCCGATCGTTGCCTACGTCGGTCAGTGAGTTGTCTTGCCCTGATGTCACGGTGAACGGCGCGCCGCTCTGAATGCGGATCAGCGGAGCCAGTTCCCAGTTGTTGACGAGCAGCTTTGCAAAGCTGTTCAAATGCGAGTTAAAGCCGCTCTTGGCAATCAAGACGGCGTTTTCGATATGGCGAAAATCCGAGCCGCATGGGCCGTAGTCCATCGCGAGCTTGTTGGGATTCTCGACCGTAGTGCTGGCCAGGTCGCCTTGCGCGTCCTCGATGTCCAGGCATTTCGACCACGTCCAGTTGGCCAGCAGGCTAAAGTTTTTCGACATGCGGTGCTGGATCGATGCCACCATGCCGTTGTAATTCGCGGTCCCCTCGTCGCTCACGATCACCGATCCGCTGCCGGCCCCCAGGTACATGTTGCCGCCGATCTGCCCCCCCGAGCTGTTCAGGGAGTTCGGATTCTCGGTCGTCAGCAGGAAGCGCGAAGTCTGGTTTCCTGTGGTCGAGCAGTTGGTCCCCGCCGCGCCCGCCTTCACTGCTGCCGGACCCGTGGTCACGATGCCGGTGCAGCCCGTTCCGCCCGCACCCCACTCGCCCGGAATATAAACCGCCGGGTCAAACGGGTAGCCAACGGGATCGTGATGCGTCGAGTTGCCGATGTAGTCGAGCTGCGCCTGCCAGTTGTTGCCAAATTCGTGCTGAATGCTCGCTGTCCACTGCACCGAGTAGGCTGGCTTGAAGTGCGACGGCATCACGATGAATTGCGACTGCGGGAAGAACAGCGCCTGCGAGGGAGTGGGAATTTGCGGCTGTGGGAACGGGCTGGTTGTAATGGTGCCCACCGACCAGGGAGCCGCGAAGGGAATCGGCAGCGACGACGAGGTCTGTGCATTGGTGACCGCCGTGGCAAACGGCGGGTTCTGCTGGTTGCGCTGGCTGGTGAAGAAGTTCGGGTTGTCGAACATCAGCGCCAGGCCGCCACGGAACACCGTCTTGCCGGTTCCCGCCGGATCGAACGACACGCCGAAGTTCGGCGAAAACTGCATGTACGAGTTCTGCGTGAACTGCTTGGTTACGCCCGGGTCGCCGTAGTAGAGCGCCCCGGCGGGAGCGTTCGGATACTTCGTGCTGATCGTGTTGGACTGGAAATCCGCCTGGTTGAATTCAACGCCACGGTTGAAAAAGTCATGCGGCATGATGTTCGGTCCGTAGCGTACGCCGCCTACCAACGTCAGTTGATGCGTGGCGTGAAAGGTGTCCTGAACGTAGAGGCTCGGAATCGGCCCGCGCAATGCGTTCTGTTGTTGCTTGCTCTGCTGGAACGGGCTCGTCGAGCCCAGGGTTCCCATCAGGAAATCGAGGTTCTGGTCGCCGATGGTGCTGCCGCCCCTGGGTCCGCTTCCCGAATATTCGCCGTTGAAGGTGAAGATGCCGTTGCCTTCGTAGGCGTTTCCGATATTCAGCTCGTTCTGCACCCACTCGCCGCCGAACCCGATCTGGTGCTTGCCGCGAACCCAGGTCACGTCGTCGTCAATTGAGGCCGTGTTGTCGTTGAAATGCGCCACCGAGTTGGTTCCGCCGCCGATCGAGAACTTGCCTTCAGCCATCTGCAGGCCATTGGGCTCCACCTGGTAGACAGTGACTCCCAGCGTGGCGGCGTTAATGTCGTTAGGCGCGTATCCGCGGTTGTTCACGCGCCGCAGAATCGAAATGTGCGCCGAGTTCACAACGTTCGCCGAAATCTGAAAATTCTCGCCCATAGTGAACGTCTGCACCCGCTCGATGTTTCCCGATTGCGTCGTGATGAGAATGTTGTGCGGATCGAAGTACGCCGGGAACTGGTAGCCGTCGATGAAATAGCGGCCGTAGAGATTGTTCTTGGGGTTGATGGTAAGGTCCACGCGCGTCACGAACTGGTTGTCGGTCACCTTGTACGGAATGGCGTAAGAGACAAACCCGCATCCGTTTGGGTCCACCGTCCCGCCGACGACGTCTGCGGGCAGATACTTTTGCAAGGCCAGCGCCGGCGCGGAGTAGGTCGGCTGCGCGGCGTATTTGTTTCCCGTCAGCGCTGTGCCGGTTAAAGGGTCGACCAGCGGAATCGGGGCGTGGGTTGAATTGCAGGGATTGCTGCCGCTTACGCCGGTCACGCCGTCCGTCACGGACCAGTCGCCTGTCAGGTTCGCGGCCGTCGGCACCGTGGCCTGGGTATTCGACTGCGTTTGGTCCGCATCCCAGCGCTGGTAGGCCGCGAACGCGAACATCTTGTTGCGCTTGATGGGCCCGCCAAAGACGCCACCAAATTGATTCTGATGGAGAGTATCTTTGGGCGAGCAAGTCGTCTTCGGAGCCACCGGAGTACAAGTGGAGAAGAAGTTGGTGGCGTCAATGTAGTTATTGCGGATAAACTCGAATCCCTCACCGTGAAACTGGTTCGACCCCGACTTTGTTACCACATTCACCATGCCGCCGACGTGCCCGCCGTCCTGCGCGCCGAGATCCGTCGATTCCACGCTGAACTCGCTCACTGCATCAGGGAACGGATAGGGCAGGTTGCCGTTGGCCATGTAGTCCTGGTTGTCGCCGCCATCCAGCCGCCACAGAGTCGTATTGCCGCCGCCGCCGGCGATCGAAACCGAAATTGTCTGGTAAGAATACTTGCTGCCCGTGAAGTCGCCCGCGGGCGCCGGGCTCGAACCGCCCGATGCCGTGATCAATGCGGTCATCTGCCGCCCGTTCAGCGGCATCTCCGTCACTTCGCTGGAATCGATCGTCTGCTTGAACGTCGGGTCTTCCGTTTGCAGCGCGAGGCCTTCGGACTGAACTTCGACACTTTGCGAAGCTGTGCCCACTGCAAGAGCCGGATTGATCGCGATGCTGCTGCCTACTTCAAGCACAATTCCCTTTTGTTCGTAGGTCTTGAATCCGGTCGCCGACACTGTCAAATCGTAGGTTCCGATGGGAACGCCGGGAAACAGATACACTCCGCTGCCATCGCTCTGCGTGTCGCGCTTGACGTTGGTGGCTTCGCCGGTCAGCTGCACCTTGGCGTTGGCCACCACCGCGCCGGACGGATCGGTGACCGTGCCCTGAATGTTGGCCGTGCCCGCGATTTGCGCGAGGACTCCCGCCGGGACCAACATGAAAGCGGTTACACCCAAGGCCAAGATCAGACGCATGGCCCGCGACAGCGGTCGCTTTTCCCGCCGAGCCTCTGGATTTCTACTGGCTTGTTGCATCGTTTCCTCCTCAAAATAGGTCGATTGGTTTTGCGATGATCGGCGCCGCGGCTTCAGTTTTCGCCTGCTTGCGTTGAATGGCACCAAGAGCCTGTTTGTTTTGGATACAGTGGTCAGACCACAGCCGATCCGCGAACTATGGTTACAAGCGAGATGAACTGCTGTCAAGATTTTTTTCCAAGAGGGTGTCCTGGATCATTGGCGAATTGGGTGCGGTGGTCTGACCACAGTCGACCGCGGCTTCACCTACATCAGCCGCAGCGCGTCCACGTCGACGATCAGATTGCGGCGCGGGACATCCTTTTCTGCCGCGTGGGCGAGCATGCCGCGCAGCGCTTCGTTCAGCGCCTTGCGGTTCGCGCTCTTCAAAATCATGTGGAAGCGGTAGACGTTCTTGATGCGCGCGATGGGCGCGGTGCAGGGGCCGAGCACGCGGACCGCCGCTCCGCGGTTCTGGTTTTGGACAAAGTACTTGCCGAGAATGCCGGCCCAGCCCGCGGCTTCTTCCAGTTTTTGCGACTGCACCAGCACATTGGCCAGCGCGCCGAAGGGCGGGTAGTGCATCATGCGCCTGAATTTCAACTCGCGCTCGGCAAAGGCTGCGTAATCGTGGGTGGTGGCGGCGAGGATCGCGTAGTGGTCTGGATAGTAGGTCTGCACAACCACGCGGCCCGGAAGGTCGCCACGACCCGCGCGGCCGCTGACCTGCGTCATGAGCTGAAAGACACGCTCGGCGGCGCGGAAGTCCGGCATGGAAAGCGCGTGGTCGCAACCGACGACGCCGACCAGGGTGACCGAGTGAATGTCGTGTCCCTTGGCGATCATCTGCGTGCCGACGAGCAGATTGATCTCGCCCGAGTGCAGCCGCGCGAGAAGATGCTCAAGGTCGTAGCGGCCACGCACCGTGTCGCGATCCATGCGCCCGATGCGCGCGCCGGGAAAGATTTCCGCGAGCTTTTCTTCGCCCTGCTGCGAACCCGCGCCGAGGTAGTACATGTGCTCGCTGTCGCATTTGGGGCAGCGCGCCGGAACCGTGCGTTTGTAGCCGCAATAGTGGCACTCAAGGCGCTGGCCGGCGAGCGCTTCCGCACTCGAGTCTAATGACGCTTTGTGGTGCGTGAGGGCGATGGCGCAGTTCTGGCACTCGAGTTTTTCTCCGCAGGAGCGGCACATGACGGCGAAGGAGTAGCCGCGGCGGTTGAGCAGAATGAGCGCCTGCTCGCCGCGCTCGAGCGCCGCCTTGGTTTGCTCGACGAGCGATCGCGAAAAGAGCTGGTCCTGGCCCGACTCCTGGAATTCGCGGCGCATGTCGACGAGCTCGACCTCGGGCAGCGGGCGGTTCATGACGCGGTCGCGCAGCTCGATGCGCGTGTACTTGCCGCGCTCCGCATTCTGCCAGCTTTCAAGCGAGGGCGTGGCCGAGCCCATGACCACGACTGCGCCGGCGAGCTTGGCGCGCATGACGGCAACGTCGCGCGCGTTGTAGCGCGGGGTCTCTTCCTGCTTGTAGCTCTGGTCGTGCTCCTCGTCGACGAGAATCAATCCAAGATTTGGCGCGGGCGCGAAGATTGCCGAGCGCGTGCCAACGACGATGGGCGCGTCGCCGCGGCGAATGCGACGCCACTGCTCGCTGCGCTCTTCCGGCGTGAGCGCGGAGTGCAGCAGGGCTACTTTCTGCCCGAAAGCCTGATCGAGCAAACCGGCCATCTGCGGGGTGAGGCCGATTTCGGGAACGAGCAGGATCGAGGTGAGGCCGCGGTCGAGTGCCTTCTGCATGGCGGCGAGATAGACCGCGGTTTTGCCGGAGCCGGTGACGCCATAGAGCAGGAACGGATGGAACGCCCCGATTGCGCCGGTGATGATGGCGAGCGCATCGGCCTGCGCCGCGTTGAGGCTGAACATTTCGGATGAAGGAACGAGGCCGCCGAGGCGAAACGCTTCCGGCCGCTCGTCGATGCGCACGAGGGCGCGCCGGACTAGCGTTTGGAGAGTGGACGACGGAAGATCGCGACGCCGCAGCTCCGCGAGAGGCAATTCGCCGCCGCTGGCCGCAAGCTCCGCGAGAATCGCCGTCTGCTTTTCGGTGAGCGCGGGCAGGCGGCCATCGGCGATCAGGACGGCGAAGCGCTCCATGCGCCGCGCATCGCGCTCGGCGGCTGCAGTTTCGCGGGCAATCCACTTTTTGCGCGCCATGGTGGCCAATAGCGGAAGCGAAGCCGCGGTTGCGGTGCGCAGCGTCGAAACTTTGACCGGCTCGCCGTTGGCCAGCCGCTCGAGCACGCGACGTTCCATGTCGAGGTCTTCATTGGAGAGCTTGCCGCGGCGGCGGACGTGCGACGCAGTTCCCTTCCCCTGGTCGCCGTCCATGCTGCGCGCGAGAATGTCGCGGCCGAGATCGGTGAGGCGGTAGTAGACGGTGCGGCGGACTTCCGCAGTCAATGGCAGCATGGCACGCAGCACCTCGCCGAGCGGCGCCAGGTAGTATTGCGCGATCCACTCGGCGAGCTCAAGCAGATGGTCGCTGAGCAGCGGCTCCTCGTCGAGCACGGCCTCAAGATACTTTACCTCGACGTCGGCTGGGGGCTTGGCGGCGAGGGCCGTCACCACGCCGATGAGCTTTTCATTGCGGAAGGGCGCAATGACGCGCGCGCCACGCTGCGGCTGCTGCCCGAGGCGCACGCCGTAGGTAAACGTGTGGTCCAGCGGCACGGGCAGCGCGACTTCGCAGAATGCAGACATGGGAGACAAGATTCAGTGTAGGGGATGCGGCGGGGTGGTGGGGGGCGCGCGTCTCCGAATCTCTGCAGCGCGAATCTTTGGCCGGGGCCAGGGTAGATTTCGCTTTGACAAGTGACAATTTTCACTTTACATTGTATTCTTGTGATCAGAAGCTTCAAGCACCGCGGTCTGAAACGCTTTTATGAACTCGGCGACCCGCGCGGCATCCGGCCCGATCTCGTGGATACGGTTCAGGAAATCCTAACCGTACTCGACAGCGCAGCGACGCCGCAGGCGATGAACCTTCCAGGATACAGACTGCATTCACTCAAAGGCGACCGCAAAGGCTTTTGGGCCGTAACAGTGACTGCAAACCGGCGCATCATCTTCCGTTTTGAGGGTGCAGATGCATTCGACGTCGAACTGATTGACTATCACTAGCGAACCCCAGGAGCAAACTCCATGCCGATGAAGAACCCCGCACATCCCGGACGAATTGTAAGAAACGCATGCCTTGAGCCTTTGGGGTTATCCGTTACGGAAGGCGCGAAGATTCTCGGCGTCACGCGGCAGGCGCTGAATAACGTGATCAACGGCAAGTCGGGCATCAGCCCGGAGATGGCGATCCGGCTGTCAAAGGCTTTTGGCAGCACGCCGGAAACGTGGTTGAGGATGCAGCTTGCCTACGATCTCGCGCAGGCTCTCAAGAACGAGTCCAGGATCAAGGTAAGGCGGTTGCGGGCGGCGTGAGGGCGGCGTCGCCCTCCGGGGGAGGCCTGGCCGTGCGTCTTCCAACTACACGGGCAGCGCGACTTCGCAGAATGCAGACATGGGAGACAAGATTCAGTGTAGGGGATGCGGCGGGGTGGTGCGATTAACCCATTAAAACCATCGAATAGCCCACTATCCAAATGCGAGTGTATCGAGTCAAACTAAGATACATCCTCATCGGGGCGACTTTATGAACGGTTTAGTGTGGAGACGATATAGTCTCGTCGAAATGTCGCGCGCGCAAATTTTCAGATATCTTCACCGGCCTCCCACAGCGGCACATGTTTGCATCCTTTGCTTTCTTTTCCTGTCGACGCTTCCCACGCGAGCGCAACAGGAGCCGCAGCTTTTGCCATCCGAGGCGCTCGCCTCGGCTATGGACCCTTTTATTCAGGCGCGCTCACAGAACGGCGATCTTACAGAAGCCGACAAACTGGCCCTCAGTCTCGGCATGACACACGCTGCGCGAGACTGCCTAGCGCTGACGGCAGCACCGCAACCCGCGGCGCTCAATCCCACAGAACAGCTTGCCTTAGGCAGACTCTGTATATTTGGGCAGCAGTATGAACCAGCTCGATCGGTGTTAGTCGATTATCTTGCTCTGCCCTCACCGCCAGATCGTGAAGCTGCTTTAGTCCTGCTGGTGCGCGCATTCGTCGGCCTCGAATCGCCGGGCTCGGCTACCATTCAGGTTCTTTCTCTTTTCCGTGATTACCCCTATGACGCCCAGATCCACATCGCTGCCGACGAGGCCATCAGCGCCTGCGAAAAAACAGAACCCATGATGAACTGGTACATAAAGGACATTTGCAAGAAGCAACTTGACGCCACACTGCCCCTGCTTTTGCAAGGAAAGTCGCTCGCCGGGAAGGACGAGTCAATTTCATCTGCCAGGATTTACGCCGATGCGCTGCGTTGCACGACCCTCGCGCGATATGCGGACGATCGAACAACGGAGTCGGCTTCGCGCCAGCTAGCGGAGATTGTGCAGCAGGAGAATTGGCAACAAACGGCCGATCTGTCTGCGATGAAAGAAGCCCTGGCACGGTCGCAAATGATCGGAGAAGCCGTCCCTTTGCCCACTCTGCACGCCCGCCAACTAAGCGCGACTGGAGTCATGACTCCGCGCCTCGTTGCACTGAACCGTGACGCAATTGTCATCATCCCTTTCACCTTGTGGTCACCGAGCGCAAACGAAATGATCCATGATCTGGCTGCTGCTGCCCCTACCATTCGCCTCTATGCAGTTACGAGTTGGAGCGCGAATACGGGTGGCCGGGATGTTGCCTCACCCCAGCTTCTACCCGCGCTCCGCGAAATGAGCCGGCAACTTCCGCGCGGCGTCCCGTTACTCATTGTGCCGGACGCGGAATTAAGTGCGCTTCATGTCGATCAGTATCCAGCTGGAATTGCCATCCGCGGCGGAACGGTCCTTTCCAACGTTGTTTTGACAGATGAAGGCTCAGTTCACATCGCACTCCATAATGTTCACTCAACATCGCCTGCGCCAATCTCGAATCCTCGTCAATGACGGTCCACTTGAAGCGCGCCCTTCATGCGCTTTTCGGCGCTTTCAGGCCAAGCACTTTCATTGCGATCTGCAGGTCGGCAACAACCTTCAGCCGGAACCGACTTTACCTCTGCGACTTTGGGCTATGGTTGGAACGGAAGCAAGCTGTCTCGGCAGTTCTGACTTGACTTTGATTCGTTTATAAACGAGGATAGGAACGGTGATCGTGTACGAGATCCGCCATTACCTGACGCAGAACGAGAAGGATGTCTACATGGAATGGCGACGGCAAATTCGCGACGCACATGCGAGGATCGCCGTTGACCGGAGAATCAACCGGATGGAGCTGGGCAACTTCGGCGATCACCGGTTTTGCCGGGACGGGGTGTGGGAGCTACGCATCGATGTGGGACAGGGCTATCGAGTCTATTACGCCGTCGCTGGCGCGCAGGTGATCCTATTGCTTTGCGGAGGCAACAAGCGGACCCAGGATGCGGACATCGATCGCGCCAGTGAATATTGGGCGGACTGGCAGAGGAGAGGTGAACGATGAGAGACAGAAACCACGACGAATCCATGGCGGAGTTGCTCAAGGAAGATCCTGCCTACGCGCTCGACTTGTTGAACAGCATTCTCGAAGACGGGGAACAGGGCGAACTTCTTATCGTATTGCGGCAGATGACCAAAGCTTTCGGCGGCGTGCAGCAAGTTGCGGAAAAAGCAAATTTGAACCCGACCCAGCTCTATCGCACACTGTCGGAAGAAGGAAATCCGGAGCTTAGAAGCCTCTCTGCCATTTTGAAGGCGATGGGCCTGCGGCTTGCGGTCGAGAAGGTGCGGGCGGCGTGAGGGCGGCAAATTGAAGGCGGGGATTTGCATCCTTTGTTGATCACTTTGCGGGCGCTTTCAGGCCTAGTTCTTTCATCGCGATCTGCAAGTCGGCCCAGGCTTCCTTCTTTTGCCGCGGATCGCGCAGCAGAAACGCCGGGTGATAGGTGACGATGAGGCTCATTCCGCGATATGCGTGCACGCGCCCGCGCAGACCGGCGAGCGGCTGCTTTTGGCCGAGGAGATAGGTGGCGGCCGTTGCGCCGAGCGCCACAAGAACCTGCGGGCGAACCACGTCGATTTGGCGGAAGAGGAACGGCGAGCAGGTGTTGGCCTCTGCTGGCTCGGGCGTGCGGTTGCTGGGCGGGCGGCACTTGACGATGTTGGCGATGTAGCACTCTTCGCGCTTGAGGCCCATGGCGGCGATCATGTTGTTGAGCAGTTGGCCGGCGCGGCCCACGAAGGGCAGGCCCTGCGCGTCCTCATCGGCTCCGGGGCCTTCGCCCACGAACATCAGCCTGGCGGCGGGATTGCCGACACCAAAGACGATGGAGTTGCGGGCCTGGTGCAGAGCGCAGCGCGTGCAGTCGCCGAGATCTTCGCGGATGAGGTCTAAAGCGGCCGCGCGTTCGGGCGAAACGGCTGGGCTCCGCGGGAACGGCGGCAGCGATTTCGGGAAGCGCGGAAAAGCTTTTGCGAGGTTTGATCGTGGGTTCCTCTTGGAAGAAGTTGGGATGGACAACAGGGATGGGGCACCCGCCTGGGCTGGCGAAGAATCGTGGTCTCCCACCCATTCCGAGGCCGCCTGCGCGGCCTGCGGAATGGATGGGGCACCCACATTCACACCGGAAGATGCGGAAGTTCCCTCCCCGGTCTCAGAATCGAGACCGCGGGGCACCCTCTGCAACTGGGCGGCGGTAGAAGTCGGTGAGCCCGAGATCGCGGTAGAATTTGAGCCGCTCGGCGAGAGCGTCGCGGGTGGCGGAATCGAGTGCGCGCGGCAAGCAGCTTACTCCACGATGAGTTGGCGCCGGCCGGTACCGACGGGCTCGGCGGGAACGCTCTCGTCGAGCACGCGGCTCTGGATGGCCTGCTTCCGGCGCGCTTCGACATCGCGCTCGTCAAGATTCGCCTCGGGGTCAAGCTCGACGACGACAGACTGCGGACGACGGAGGGCGAGAATCTCGTCGAAGATGCGGTCGGCCAATTGACGTTTGGGCATTTGCGGCAGTTCGACGGACGTGGCGCGGGTGAGAAAGGTTGCCGCATTGGTGTCGGAGTCGATGCCAACGCCCTCGACGGCGACATCGTTGACCACAATCGCGTCAACGCCCTTGGCGAGAAGCTTGGCGCGGCCGTTCTCCATGCGATTTTCAGTTTCCGCGGCGAAGCCCACGATGAGCTGGCCAGGGCGGCGGCGGCGAACGACTTCGGCGAGGATGTCTTCAGTGGGCGCGAGCTCGAGAGTGAGCGGACCCGTGCGCTTGAGCTTTTGCGCGGAGACCGCGACGGGGCGGTAGTCGGCCACGGCAGCAGCTTTGATGACGAGCGTAGCCTCGTTCATGCTGGCGAGCACCGAGTTCCGCATCTCGTCCGCGGTTGTGACCCTGAGGATTTCGCAATGCGGGGGAGCTTGCAGGCTCGACGGCCCGCTGATGAGGATTACCCTGGCGCCGCGGCTGCGCGCAGCCTCAGCCAGCGCGTAGCCCATTTTGCCGCTGGAACGATTGCCGATGAAGCGCACCGGGTCGACGGCCTCGCGCGTGCCGCCCGCAGTCACGAGCACGACTTCTCCGGCGAGATCGCGGCGGCGGCCGAGTACTGCGATCACCGCCGAGCCAATCGTCTCCGGCTCCGCCATGCGGCCGGCGCCCACCATGCCGCAGGCCAGCTCGCCTGTTCCCGGCTCGACAATGGTGACGCCGCGCTGCCGCAGGGTTTCAAGATTTCCTGCGTGGCAGCGATGGTTCCACATGTTCACATTCATGGCCGGTGCAACGATGACGGGCGCAGAAGTGGCGAGATAGAGCGTGGAGAGAAAATCGTCAGCGATGCCGTGAGCAAACTTGGCCAGGATATTCGCGGTGGCAGGAGCGACAACCAGCGCGTCTGCCCATTGCGCCTCGGCAATGTGATCGATGCCGTTCTGCTCCGGGGCGGCCGCGCCGGGGTCGCCTTCATCCCAAAGGCTGGTGATGACCTTGTGGCCGGTGAGCGCGGCGAAGGTGAGCGGCTGCACAAATTTCTGCGCCGACTCGGTCATCACGACATGCACCTCAATGGTTTGGCGCTGGAGCACGCGCACCAGCTCGGCTGCCTTGTACGCAGCGATTCCACCGGAGACGCCGACGACGACTCTCATAGTTCGATTGTAGTTCAGGGGAAGGTGAACACGAGCAAGGGTCGGGGAACAAGGGAACGAGGGAACGAGAGAGGTGTGGGCGAAGTCCCTTGGGCTCCGCTTAGGATAGGCTCTCGCACGACAGCCGGCGTGGACGCCGGCGTTTTATGTTCATCGGCGGCTGACGCAGGACGAAAGACAAATGCAGGTCCCTCGGCTCCGCTGAAAAGCGCTTCGCTCGGGATGACACGTCAGTGGGGTGGGTAGAAAGCAGGAAACGAGGGAACGAGGGAACAACAGTCAGGGACGGCTTTGCTGAATCCTGACTTGATCCCTGATCCCTGCCTTTTAGCTGAGCAGGATGGGGATCGCCGGACCTTCGACCAGCGGCTTGGTGACTGCGACCTCGCGCTTGACGTAAGCGATTTTGCCTGCTTCGACTTCTTCCTGCGCAATCCGGCATGCCTTGGTGGATCGCGTGGGGACCAGCGCCTGGGAGCCGTTCTGTATTTGGCGCGCGCGACGCGCGGCTACCAGAACCTTGCGGTAGTTGGAATCGAAATGGGTCTCAATCGTCATCGGGTTCATCTCCAAAGGGAAGCTGCTGCTGGCTGGAGTCGCCATCGATGCCAAAGGCCTCCAGCACAGGTTTGAGCCGATCCTGCGAGTTCGCTTGCAAGCAGGCTGCGGCGACCTCCAACACACGACGGGAACGATAGGCGATTACTTCGCCATTGCGGAAGAAGCGCTCAGAAAGCACAATGGCTTCAAGTTGCGCTACCGCCCGGTCGAGAACGTCATTGACCAGAATATAGCCGTATTGGCGATAATTCTCAATCTCCTCGCGGGCCTGGCCGAGACGGCGAAACAATTCGTCCTCGTCCATCACGCCTTCGGCGCGGCTCCGGTTACGCAGGCGCGTGCGCAGAACCTTGGGGTTCGGCGGTAAAACGAAGATGCCCACGGCCTCCGCCATCTTGGCGCGCACCTGCGCCGCTCCCTGCACATCGATGTCGAGCATCAGGTCGTGGCCCGCAGCCAAAGCTTCATCGAGAGACTCGCGCGCCGTGCCGTAGAAATGCCCGAAGACCTCCGCATGCTCCAGAAACCGGCCCTCGTCCACCATGCGCAGAAATTCCTCGCGGGTGGTGAAGTGATACTCGCGACCGTCCTGCTCAGAGCCACGAGGAGCGCGCGTGGTCCACGAGACAGCGAAGTCGACGCCACTCACTTGTTTACGCAGCTCGCTTACCAGCGTGCTTTTGCCCGAGCCCGACGGCGCCGAGATGATAAATAAAATGCCTGCCAAAGTTCTCCTCTTCAGAGCTTCCAGTTTCTAGCTTCTAGCTTCTAGCTTCTAGCTTCTAGCTTTTTCTTGCGAGAACCAAAATCTCCGACGTTTCCCGAGTGAAGCGAATCGCGGGAACTCGATGCATGTAAAGCCGGGAATAAGCTGCCTCTTACTCCACGTTCTGAATCTGTTCACGGGCCTTTTCAATCTCCGCTTTCATGGCCAGGCCCAACTCCGTAATGCGCGTTCCCTTCCCGCTGATCCCCGCTGTTTTCGAGAGAAGAGTGTTGGCTTCACGATTCATTTCCTGCAACAAAAAGTCGAGTTTCTTTCCCACCTCGCCACTGGAGCCGAGCAACTCGCGAAAATGCCCGATGTGAGTGGTCATGCGCTCCAGCTCTTCGCTGATGTCGCTGCGTTCCACGAGAACGGCGACTTCCTCAAGCACCCTTTGCTGGTTGAAGTCCGGCCCGACAGCCGCGGTCAGGCGTTGCGCGAGGCGCTCCTGGCTGCGCTGCTCAATCTCCGGGCGAAGTTCGGCAATGCTTTCTGTCGCGGCGGCAAGCCGGTCGAGAGTTCCGCGCAGAATTGCCTCCAGGGCCTCGCCCTCGCGCGCGCGCATGGTCTTTAGTTGATCAAGCAGCGGAACCATTTGCTCAAGCACGCTGGCCGCGAGCGCGGTAACGTCGGTGTTGTTCCGATCGTCGACCTGCAATGCGCCGGGCAGCCGTAATGCGGCGTTCAGGTCCGGTTCTCCAATCAGGCGGTGCTCGCTGCGCGCGGCTTCAAAGGCGGCGAGATAGCCGGAGATCAGTTCGCGGTTGTATCCGGCTTTGGCTTGCGAATTCCTGTCGACCGCGAGGGTGAGATCGACGTGGCCGCGGATCAGATTCTCTTTCAGCATGCGGCGCAATTCGATTTCGAGCACGTCAAGACCCTGTGGCAAGCGGAATTGCATATCGAGAAAGCGGTGATTCACGCTCTTCACCGTCAGCGTGTAGCTGAGCTGGTCTTCACCGTTCATTGAAACGCGAGACTGCACCCGCGCAAATCCGGTCATTGAATAAATGGCCATGCCTACTCCTTCGCGCCTGTGGCCAGCGCGGCCCTTTCATCGAACGGCAGATACAGCTTATGATCCGGAGATTGTGTTTCGGACGAGTCCAGCGTTTCGGGCATGTCAATGAATTGCAACTGATAGAGCCTTTGATAAGTAGGCGAAGCGTTCAGCAGCTCTTCGTGCGAACCGATGGCCGTAATGCGGCCGTTCTCGAGAACGGCGATGCGGTTGGCGCGGCGGATGGTGGAAAGGCGATGAGCGATCACAAGGACGGTGCGGTTCTGAATGAGATTGGCCAGCGCCTCCTGCACCAGGGACTCGCTTTCGGCATCGAGCGACGACGTGGCTTCATCGAGGATGAGGATGGGCGCGTTCTTGAAGATGGCCCGCGCGATGGCGAGGCGCTGGCGTTCGCCGCCGGAGAGCCGGAAGCCTTTCTCGCCGATCATCGTCAAGTAGCCGTGCGGCATGTTCATGATGAAGTCGTGCGCCAGAGCGTTGCGCGCAGCCTGGTTCACCAGCGCGGGCTTGGCGTCGGGCTGGCCATACGCAATGTTGTTGTGCACGGTGTCATTGAAGAGAATCGTTTCCTGCGTGACCTGAGCAACCTGGCGGCGGAGCGAACCGAGCGTGAGATCGCGCAGATCGCGGCCGTCAATAAGGATGCGGCCGGAAGTGACATCGAAGAAGCGCGGAATCAGGTTGACTAATGTGGACTTGCCGGCTCCGCTGGGACCGACAATGGCGAGCACTTCTCCCGCATTGACTTCCAGATCGACATTGTGGAGGACCTGGTGATCGCCTTTGCCGGTGGAGTAGGAGAATCCCACATTCTCAAATTTGATGGCCTGGCGAAAGCGCGTGAGCGTGGCGGCGCGCGGGCGCTCTTTCACATCGTCTTCGGCATCGAAGAAGGCGAAGATCGAAGCCGATGCGCCCATCGCCTGCTGGAAGCTGTTGTAGAAGAAGGCGAACTTGCGGACCGGATCGTAGAGCTTGAAGAGCAGGATGATGAAGGCGCCAAACAGGCCCATCGTCATGTGGCCGTGCTGAATCTCATTGCGCCCGATGAAGAGAAACATGGCGATGGCGATGGCGCCAATGGTGTCCATCAAGGGCGAACTGATGGACTGAATGCGCACGCTGCGCAGGTTGGCGCGGAAGAGGCGCTTGGCCGCATTCTTGAAGCGCAGAATCTCCCACAGCTCGGTATTGAAGGCCTTCACGATGCGGTTGCCGGTAACCGTTTCATGCAGGATGTTTTGAATCTCAGCAAGCTTGTCCTGGCCGGTTCGGGTGCGGGTGCGGACTTCGTGCCCGATACGTCGCGCCGAAGTGATCACCACCGGAATGAAAAGCAGGAGAGCCCAACTGAGGTAGCCGCCAAGGTTAATGACCAGCACGATGCCCACAACGAATGTGAAGAACTGCTGAAGGAAATCGCCGATCACGGAACTGAGCGCCGTTTGCACGCGGTCAACATCGTTGATGAGCGTGGAAAGAATGGTGCCGGTGGGATTCTTGTGGAAGAAGCTCGATGAGCGGCGCATCGTGACTTCGTAAAGATGATTGCGCAGATCGGTAATGGTGCCGAAGCCCGCATAGTTGACCAGATAAGTGCCCAGATAATCGCACAGGCCTTTGAGAAGCGTCGACAGGACGAGCGCGATGGCCACCACATTCCAGGCATTATGGATATGCAGAAAATGGGGGATGATGGTTCTGAGGTCGAAGTGCCAACGACTGTTGGTAAGACCGAGAAGGATGGGGCCTTCGGGAGCGTCGGGGCGGAGAACCTGATCGAAGATCGGTTGCAGGAGGAGGACGCGGAAGGTGTCGAGTATTCCGACGAGGGCCGACAGAATAACTCCGGGCAGCCACTCCAGCGTGTAAGGCAGCCCATAGCGCAGCAGGCGCAGGAATCTACTCATGCGGCTCGGCCTGCCCTGGGCTTGAATCCCTGCTGAAAATGGGTGCGGAAGTCCATCCAAGTATTGTATCCGGGCTGGAGGCTGAGCGCCGTTCGCGCAGGCTTCTGGTGATGCGGCTGGAATCGGGTGAATTAGGCTCGGCTCGCCCAGAAATGCTCAATACCTGCTCAGGTCCACGATGGCCTTGAGGATGTTCTCCGGTTGCGGCAGAATCGCATCTTCGAGCTTGGGCTGGTAAGCGACAAAGGTGTCCATAGCGCCGATGCGGCGCACAGGAGCGTCGAGCTCGTCGAAAAGCTCGTCGGCGATGCGGGCCGCAATCTCTGCGCCGTAACCCCAGCTCAGCATGTCTTCGTGGGCCACGATCACGCGATTGGTTTTGCGCACTGACTCGGCGATGGCCTCCCAGTCGTAGGGATTGAGTGTGCGCAGATCGAGAATTTCGGTTTCGATTCCGTGCTCGCGCTGCGCATGCTGGGCGGCCTGCATCGCGCGCGGGATGATTGCGCCATAGGTGACGAGCGTGAGGTCCGAGCCGGGACGGACGATCTTGGCTTTGCCGAAGGGGATGGCGAAGTCAGGTCCCGGATACGGCGCACGGCCATAGGTCTCGCGATAGAGCCGCTTGTGCTCGAAGAAAAGAACCGGATCGTCGCAGCGGATGGCGGTGCGCAAAAGGCCATTGGCGTCGAGGGCGTTCGAGGGAAAAACGACGCGGAGACCCGGAGTGTGGGTGAAGATGCTTTCTCCCGATTGCGAGTGGTAGATCGCGCCTCCGGTGAGGTATCCACCGATGGGAACGCGGATAACAACGGGCGCTTCCCAAGTGCCATTCGAGCGCCAGCGCATCAAGGCCAACTCATTGCGAATCTGATGCATAGCGGGCCAAATGTAATCAAAGAATTGAATTTCCACGACCGGCTTCATTCCGCGCAGAGCATAGCCGATGGCGCGGCCAACAATGTTGGCCTCCGCGAGCGGCGAATTGAAGACGCGCTCCGATCCAAATTCGGTTTGCAGGCCGGCGGTGAGCTTGAAAACGCCGCCTTTGCCCTTGGCTTCAGAGAGAGCCTCAACGCGGCTCGCGTCGGCCACGTCCTCGCCGTAAATGACGATGCGCGGATCGCGCCGCATTTCGTCGCGCAGACAGGAGTTGATCAGGTCGGCCATGGTGTGCGCGCCCGCGCTCTTATGTCCGGCCGCAGGCGCTTGCCCGGTTGTCGATTGCGTTCCGTTCGACTCCGATGAGATTTGCGGTTGCTCCGTGGCGAAGGCGGCGCGCGTAGGATCGAGATCCTCGGAGTAAACGTGCTCGGTGATTCCCGCCACCTCCGGCAGCGGCGCTAGAAGCGCGCGCTCGGCGGCTTCGGCGGCTTCGGCTTCGAGCTTCCGTTCCAACTCGTCGATTTCAGAAACCGTCAGAATGCCCTCGCCGATGAGCCGCGAGCGCATGCGCGCGATGGGATCGCACATCTGGTCCGCTTCCCTTTCAGACGCCGACCGGTAGTTCCTGTCGTCGTCCGAGAGCGAATGAGAGTAGAGCCTGACGCAGTGGCCGTGAACCAGCGCGGGTCCGAGGCCGGCGCGGCAATGCGCGGCCGCTGCCTGAAAAGCGCGCAGGCTCGCGACGGGATCGTTGCCGTCGATTTCGGCAAAGTAGAAGTTGGGGAAATTGGCGACCAGCCTGGAGATATTCCCGCCCGGCGTATTCACTTCGACGGGCACGCTGATGGCGTAGCCGTTGTCTTCAATGCAGAAGATCACGGGCAGCTTCTGGTTGGAGGCGGTGTTGATCGCTTCCCAAAACTCGCCCTGCGAAGTTGAGCCTTCGCCTACGCAGGCCAGAGCGACTTCGTCGCCGTGGAAGTCCACATCGTGAAAGGCGCGATAGTCGCCTTCCGCTTTGGCGGCAATCTCAGGATGTTTGCTGAAAGCCCGCCCCGCCTCAGCGCAGCCCACGGCATGGAGCAACTGCGTGGCCGTTGAAGACGAGGTACTGACGATATGCAGCGCGCGGCTGCTCCAGTGCCGGGGCATCTGGCGCCCGCCGCTTGACGGATCGGTTGCTGCGCCGGCGGCCTGCAGCATCATGTCATACGGCGTGACGCCGAGGGCCAGGCACAAAGCTCCATCGCGATAGTAAGGGAAGAACCAATCGTAGCCCGGACGCAAGGCAAGAGCGGCGCCCACCTGCAAGGCTTCGTGGCCGGCGGTTGAAATCTGGAAGAAGGTTTTCTGCTGGCGCTTTGAGGAGAACTTCGCGGTCGTCCACCGAGCGGGATAGAAACATCAGCCGGTAGATTTCAATCTTCTGCTGCGCGGACAGCTCATCCGAGGCCGGATGCGTTCCGGACGCACGAGCGCTGGAAATTGCTACTTCCATTCCGGTCGACCCCCATACGCAAAACCGGAGACCGTCTCTGCCGGCGCGAAGCGAAGAAAGCCGGCGCAATGAACGCGGCGACCTTGCGCGCAGCCAACGCGGGCACAGTGACCCCTGCCCTGCCGGAAGAACCCCTTCTCCGGGTACCACCTGAACTGATTGTAGCAATTTGCGAGGCGCAGATGCTTGCCCGTTCCAGCCATTTGACCGCTGCCGCCGCGCCGCGAGACTACCGACTATTGGGTAGGGAACACAAGGGGCGCCTGGGGCCCGATCGGCGTCGGCTCTCCTACTGCCATGGCCATCTTCTCCCTGACGCTGTGCGCCAGCTTTTCAATCTCGGCGATCCTGCGAAGCTGGTCGAACGTCAATGTGCCCGCGTTTTTTGCGGCGATCTCGTCGTTCAAATCCTGGGCCAGCTTGAGCAGCTTGTTGGTATCGGTGACCATCTCTTTTTGCCGCTCGTTGTTGAGCGCCGTGATCCGCCTCTCCATCATGATGGGATCATAATCGCCCGATGATGCTGGGTCCGTGGGCATCGGAGGAGGGCGATTGATGATTCCCCGGGGAGGACCTGACTGGGAGCGCACCGCCGGTCCGGAGGCGATGACAAACACCATCGCAAGGCCTAAACAGAGTGATAGCGTCCACATTCCCCACTGGCCGCTTTTCACCGTGTGTCCCGCTTCACGCATTTTCGACCGTCCCCAGAACTAACTGCATCGTTGCCCGAGCTTTTCTGCCTCAGCTTTTTCCGTTCGTAAGCCTTACCTTGTGCGCAAATTGCTCAATCTCGCCGGCCTTGCGGACGACGGTTACCGAGAGCGTGCCCGCGGAGGATTTATCGACTGCCGCTTTCAGGTCTGTCGCCATCTTCAGCAGGTCGGCACACTGTTTGGCGACATCCGCCGCGCTGGCATCTCCAGCCCCGGCTTGCGGCTGAGCGGGTTGCGACGCCGGTCGTGCGGGCGCGGCGGGGGAGGAGGCTTTGGCTCCGGGCGGGTCAATCGCCGGGAGTGGAAACGACTCTTGCGCCTGGGTTCGAATCAGTCCCAGGCCCGCCGCAACAACCAGCATGGCAACGCATCCAAGAAAACAGAGACCTCTTGCCCGGGTTTGTGCCCGGCGTTTCTGGCTCATGATTTCGCTGCTGATTGGTTTCATTGGCAGCCTGTCCGCGTGGGAAGAATCCGGACGAGCAAGACCACAGTTCCGGCCATTCCTGCGGACAGTTTAGTCTAGTTAGTCTAGAAAGTGGAGTCTTGGAATGTCTCTTGTTTGTCACGCGGCAGAATTCGTTCTCATGTTGCGATGGGGCTGGTTCCAGGAGGGCCGGTTTCTCGGGCGGGTCCTCGACGAGTGGATCAACGATAGCCAGGAGTTCATCCACGCCAAGCTGCCGCGCCTGATCGTCATTGCGCTCATCGCCTTTGTTCTCAGCCGCTTATTGCGGCTCGCAACCTCTCGCATGATCCATGTTGCCGAGAAGAGCGGGGCCGGCCTGGGACGCCGGGCCGAGGTCAGGACCATGGCCAGCGTCATTCGCGCCACCGGGCTCGCCATCATCGGCGTCATCGCCCTGTTGCAGGCGCTCGACTCCATGGGATTCAATCTCGCGCCGCTTCTGGCTTCGGCCGGCGTCGCGGGCATCGCCATCGGGCTGGCGGCGCAAAACATCGTCAAGGACATGTTCAACGGCATGCTGTTTCTGGTCGAAGATCAGTTCAACGTGGGCGACACGGTTCGCCTGGCTGGTCTTACCGGCGTCGTGGAATCGATGACCTTGCGCAAAACCATGGTTCGCGATGCCGATGGAACTCTTTACGTCATTCCCAACTCGCAGATCACGACCGTCGCCAATCTGAGCGCCGGCTTCTCGGTGGCCACGGTCAATGTGAGCGTCGATTTCTCCGCCAACCCTGACGAAGTAACAACACTGCTGAAGCAAATCGCCATGGAGATTCGGAACAGCGACGAGTTCAAGGATGTGATTCTTAGCGATCCGCAGGTTTTGGGCGTCGATGCGGTGAAAGGCTCGCAGGTCATTTTTCCCGTTGTGTTCAAGACCGTCGCGACGCAGCAATACGGCCCGATGCGCGAATTCCAGCGGCGGGTGCGGCTGGCTCTCGAAGAAAAACACATGCTGCCCGGCGATCCGTATCGCGTGTTCAGGCCGGCGGAAGAGGCGGGGGCTGGCGGCTTGGAGGCGGAAGCAAAGGAGCCGGAGGCGGCGAAAGATCCAACGACGATCAAGCCACCGGAGACGAATTTGTTCGGCGGGGAATAGCGCGACGGCGCCCATTTGTACCTCCGGAATCACCGAGTTGGGCTGCGCATAATTCTTCCCGAAACTTCTTGAGGCGCAATCGCGTATTCTCATTCAACGCTGGAGAGTCCGCATGACGTCACGCAAGAGGACGGCCCGCATCGCCGGCCTGTGGTATCTGGGCTTCACCCTGGGGCCGTTCTACCTGCTCTATGTTCCGTCGCAGACGATCGTGCAGAACGACGCGGCCGCCACCGCAGCCCGCGTCCTCGGCCACGAGACGCTCTTCCGTTGGGGAATGCTTGCCGAGACGCTCGGCGTGGTGATCTTCATCGGCCTGAGCCTGGCGCTGTATCGCCTGTTTGAGGACGTCGACCGCCATCGCGCGCGGCAACTGGTGGCTCTGGTGCTGGTTTCGTGTGCCCTCAGTCTGGCAGGCCTGGTCTTCAACGCGGCCGCGCTCCTCGTCTTTCGCGGCGGCGGTGCAGTCGCCGCCTTCGATGAGCACATGCGCGCGGCTATCGGCATGCTTCTGATCGGCATGCATGGGCAGGCGGTCGGCATCAACCAGATGTTCTGGGGATTGTGGCTGCTGCCATTTGGATGGCTGGTCGTGCGCTCGCGCTTCCTGCCGCGCTGGCTAGGCTACTGGCTCTTGCTCGACGGTGTGGCCTGGGTTGTCGTCAGCATCGCCTGGTTTCTCGCTCCCAATGTCTCTGCCGCCCTGTTCCGCTACTTCCAGCCGGTGTTTCTTGCCGAGCTTGCCGCGGTGCTCTGGCTGCTGATCATGGGGGCGAAGGAACACCCGCTCGTTGAGCCAGCGAACCCGTAGTTTTCGAGCGCCGGCTGCCCCACACAAACTCTGATGGGGTGGGCCTGCTCGGTCCTTTGTTCCACTGGTTCCCTGGCCCGTCGAGCATGGCAGCAAAGACCGCACCGGCCAGCCGTGAAAGCTCCCGCGACGTCTACTTCGTTCCCAGGCCGTCGTGCTCGTGGTAGTTGGGATAAGGCGGAATTGCCGGGTAGTCGACAGGGTGATCCTTGAGCTGCTGCATCACGATGTCAACGGCACGCTCCAGCTGCATGTCGTGGCCTTCGGCAACATCCCTGGGCAACACGTCAACTTCGACGTCGGGCGGGATGCCGTGCCCTTCCACTTCCCACGAGCCGTGCAAACCAAAGATGGCAAAACGCGGCGCGGTGACATGTCCGCCGTCGATGAGCACCGGATAGCCGCCAATGCCCACCAGGCCGCCCCAGGTTCGCGTGCCCACAAGCGTTCCCAGATGCTGATTGTGAAAATACCAGGGCATGGCGTCTCCGCCCGAGCCGGCAGATTGATTAATGATCATGGCCTTGGGGCCGAAGATTGCGCCCTGAGGATCGTAGCTAACCTCGCCGTCGCGCTCGATGAGGCCGGCCAGCATCTTGCGGCCAAGAACATCGATGACGTAGTTGGCCAGCGCGCCACCCTCGTTGTAGCGCTCGTCGAGCACCAGTCCCTGCTTGCCGATCTGCGCATAGAAATAGCGATTGAAGTTGTCGTAGCCAGCGCCCGCCGTGTTGGGCATGTAGACGTAGGCTACTTTGCCATCGGAGAGCTTATCCACCAGCTCGATGTTGTGGTTGATCCGGGCGATATGGCGCAGGCCAGCCTCATCGGGAATCGGCACCACGGTCACATCGCGCGCATCGGAGCCGTCGGGCTTGGCGCCGACGCTGATCACCGTCTGCTTGCCGGCCACGCCATCAAAAAAACTGTAGAGATTGTCGGCAGCGTAGAGCGGACGTCCGTTGACGGCGAGCAGATAGTCGCCAGTATGAACGTTGACCCCCGGCGAGGTGAGCGGCGCCTCAAGGCCGGGCGCCCAGTTCTGGCCGTTGTAGATGGTGGAGAACTTGTAGCGGTTGTTGTCAACGGTGTAATCGGCGCCCAGCAAACCGGTTCTTGGCCCATCGGCAGGAGGGTTCGGACCTCCGATGAACATGTGGCCGATTTCGATTTCGCCCAGCATCTCCTCGCAGAGATAAGTGAACTCGTCGCGCGAGGCGAGGCCGGCCACATAGGGCTGATATTTCGCTTCGATCTTGGCGAGGTCGAGACCCTGCAGGTGCTGATCGTAGAAGAAGTCGCGCTCAATGCGCCATGTCTCGCGGTACATCTGGGCATATTCCGCGCGGGGATCGATGGTGGCGAACATTGCGTGGTTGTTGACGGGCTTGCCGCTCGATCCGCCTGGCTTGAGGTCGGAAGCAGCGATGGTGAACCACTGACCCTGCTGGATGTAGGCGAGTTTTTCGCCGTTGAAGGAGACCGCGAAGCCATCCAGATCGTTGAGCACCTCCTCGGTCTTCCGCGAATCGTTTGTAAAGCGCCACAGGCCGCGAATGCCCGGGCCGCTTGCTTCAGAAGGATTGCCGACAGCGGGGCCCTCGGCGAGGTAGAGCACGCCAGTTTTGCCGGCCTTGAGATCGACGTAGTTCCGCGCCGGAATGGACAGCGCAAGAATGCGATCGCCGATTCCGTCAAGATCGACGACCGTGGCGGCGGGCTTGGCGGCTTCCTTCTTCTGCGCGGCGTCGGCCGGCGTTGGCTGTTTCGAGTCCGGTGCGGCTTGTTTCGAGTCGGGTGCAGGCTGTTTCGAATCCTGATCCGATTTCCCTCCGGGCGTAGCTTTGTCGTCGCCGGCCGGCTTTTCATCGCTGGCGCCAGGGGCATTCTCGTCGCCGGTTTCAGGCGCGATGGGCGATTTGCCGCTCTTAGCCAGAACCACCACGTAAACGCCGCTCGTTGTGCTTTGATCCTCCGCGGAAAGATCGGGCCCCGATGAAGGACCGCTGTTGGTGGAGGCGGTGAAGTAGAGGTACTGGCCGTTGGGATCGATGGCCGGGTGAGCAGCGTCGCTCATGCCGTCAGTAATCTGCGTGGATTTGTGCGCGTCGAGGGAATAGAGAAAGATCGCGTTGTACTGGTTCTTGAGATCGCGCTTGTAGGCGATCCACTTTGAATCGGGCGACCAGGAGAGCTCATATTGCTGGCCGTACCCGCCGTAGAGGCCGGTGTCGACGAGGAAGGGTTTGCCGCCGGAGACAGCCACGTACCAGAGGCGCAGGTGCTTGTCAGAGTACGCGATGTACTTGGAGTCAGGCGACCAGTGGGGCCCGTAGAAGAATGAGGGATTCGGGCCCAGATCGATGACAGTCGGCGGCTTCATGCCGTCCTGGTCGCGGATAAAGAGCTGGTATTCTCCTGAGGCTTCACTGAAGTAGGCGATGGATTTGCCGTCAGGCGACCAGGCGGGATCGCGTTCAGCTACGCCCGGAGTCGCAGTGAGGTTGCGCGTGTCGCCCTTGTCGGTGGGCAAGGTGAAGATGTCGCCGTGAGCTTCAGCTACCAGGCGCACGCCGGTGGGCGAGATGTCAAAGCTCTGAAGCTCCTCGGGACGAATGTTGGCCAAATGCGGTGCAAGGCCGGGAAGGTCGCCCTCGATGGTAATGGGTACGGCGTGTTGCTGGTGCGTGGCCAGGTCATAAAGGTGGAGCGACCCGAATTGCTCGTAGACCAAAGCGCCCGGCCCTGCGGCGACGGTTTTCAGATCGTAGCCAGTGTTGTCGACAACCTGAGACACCTTCTTGGTGTCGGTGTCGTAGCTGAAGAGAGAGACGGGGCCGTTGCGATCGGAGAGGAAATAGACCGTGCTTCCCTCCCAAACGGGACTGGAGTCGTTGGAGTTGTCGCGTGGAACCTTAACCAGATCGAGGGTCTTGAGATTCACGAGCCAGATGGGTGTGGTCTGGCCACCGCGATAGTGCTTCCATGCCGCCTCCCACTGCAGAATCGGCACGTAAGCAATGGTCTGGCCGTCGGACGAAATGGAGCCTTGGACGGCGCTCGGCAGCGGGAGCGCGGAGGGCGAGCCATGGCCATCGGCGGCGGTTTCAAAAAGCTCGAGGAAATCGGACCAGCTGGTGCGCATCGAGTTGTAGAGCACATCTTTGCCGTCCGGGGTCCAGCCGACTGCATAATTACCTGCGCCGAAGTGGCCGGAGTTGTCCCAGGTCAAGCGCCGCGGCACACCGCCACCAGAGCTGATGACGTAGACGTTGGTCATTCCATGTTCCAGCTTCGAGTAGGCAATTTGAGAGCCATCGGGCGAGTAGTAGGGACCATCAACAACATTTTTCTGCGAAGTCAGGCGCTCGGCCAGGCCGCCTGCCCGGGGCACGGTCCAGAGATCGTTGGCATATAGAAAGGCGATCTTCGTCTGGCCGAGCGAGGGATTACGCAACAGCAGTGGATCAGCTGCCCAGGCCCGGCTGCCGGTTAGGGCGAACGCGAAAACAATGGCGGCGGTGGCCAGGGCGGGGATACGGCGCAGAAGATGCTTGACGAGCGGAGAATGAGAGCTCAATGGCGTTACCTCGAATGGGAACCTGCGGGGGCCAGCACGACGATCGGCCGGACTGTTCGGCGTCAGCGGAAACCTTCGCGTGCAAACTTGATTAACATATCATGCGAGCGAGGCACCCTACCTGTCGTTTCTGTGCCGACAGTCAGGCAGGATTCGCCAGCTCGATTGTTTGCGCGAATACGTTGCCGAGGTCACGCCCTCTTGCAGGGTGGGATTTGATGCCGAGCGAGATGTCACGCCACCGGCGCCAATGCTTTTAACAGCGCTTCGGTGTCCGTCACTGGCGGCAGGCAGGTTCGGCCGCGGCAGACAAGCGCCCATGCTTGTGCAGCGGCGGGCGCCGGCACTTGCAGCAGCGTTTCGGCCAGCGCGTCGGGAAGCTCGCCGGGAACGAGCCGCGAAGGATCAATTCGCAAAACGGTTTTGTTGACCGCGAAGCCCGCGACCGCAGTTGCTTCCATCCGATCCGCCTCGGGGCCTGAACCCACAATGACCACCTGCACCGGATCGAGGAGCAGGCGCTCGGCGGCCAGCGAGTAGCTGCCCGCGTAGAGGCCGAAGTGCTCCACGATTCCGGCAAAGTTGGCCAGCGTTCCCTCGGCGATCGCGCGGTATTCCTCGCGTCCGCTCAGAGCTTCAAGGCGCAACAAGGCGGTGGCGGCGGTGGGATTGCCCGCGGGCGTCGGCGCATCCTGCAACGGCTTGCGCCTCGCCGTCAATGCGCCCAGCGGAATCTCGGCCGGCTCGTCGTTGAGCGGCGCGGAAGTGTCGAAGAAGCCGCCCGAAGAAGCATCGTGAAATTGTTCGATCATGGCGTCGGCCAGCTTGATTGCCGCGCGGTAAAACTTCATCTCGCCGCTCGCCAGCCACCCGTCGATGCAGGCGTTCACCGTACATGCGTAATCGTCGAGCGTGCCGGGAGCGCTATCGCGGGGCCGAAGCCCGTCGGGGTAGGCAATCACATGCCTCAGCGCTGCCGCGCCGCCCCAGGCTTCGTCGAGCAGCCGATTGAGGGTGAGCAGCGCGAAATCGCGTGCCTTGTCGTCGCGCAGCACGCGAGCTGCTTCAAGGTACGCTGTCACCGCCATCCCATTCCAGCTTGTGTAGAGGGTGCGATCGATGTAGGGCGCGGTCCGCTCGGCGCGCGCGGCCAGGAGTCTTTGGCGGGTCGAATCGCGCAATGAGCGCAGGGAATCTTCGTTTGCACCCGATTGCGCGGCCATCTCTGCGAGCGTCCGATTCAAATGCAATACATTCTTCGCCGGGTTGTGGTGCATGTCGCCGAGTTCGCCAATGTCCCAATACTTCGCGGCAAAATCGAGCTCTTCCCCGCTGAGAACGGCGCGCGCTTCGTCCAGCGTCCAGGTAAAGTAATCGCCGTCGTCGTCGAGGCCTACATCGGCGTCCTGCGATCCGTAAAAGCCGCCGCGCTCGCGGTCGGTCATCGTCGAATCGAGCCACGCCACAATTTCGCGCGCGATCACGAGAAAATCCTCTCGAACAAAACTCTGGTAGCCGTGAATGTAGTTGCGCAGGAGCTCGGTGTTGTCGTAGATCATCTTTTCGAAGTGCGGCACCACCCAACGCTCGTCCACGCTGTAGCGATGAAAGCCGCCGGCAAGCTGATCGTAGACGCCGCCGCCGGCCATCTTTTCGAGCGTCGTGGTGAAGGCCTGGCGGGCGCGGTCATTGCCGCGGTTCATGGCGAATTCGAGAAGCAGATCGAGCGCTGCGGGATGGGGAAACTTGGGCTGCGAACCGAAGCCGCCGTTGCGTGGATCGAATTGCGCAAGGATCGACGAGGCGATCTTGTCGACAAGTTCCAAATCGAGCGCACCATTGCGACCGGAAAAGCTCTCGTTGTGTTCGATGGCGGCCATCACGCTGCCCGCCGTCTCCAGCGCCTCATCGCGCCGCTCGCGCCACACTTGCGCCATGGCGAGCAACACGCGCCCCATCCCCGGCCGCCCGTAGCGGTCGTCGCGAGGAATGTAGGTGCCACCGAAATAGGGCCGTCCGTCGGGCGTCAGAAACGCGGTCAGCGGCCATCCGCCCTGCCCGCTGATGGCCGACACCGCGGCCTGGTAGCGCGCGTCCACGTCGGGACGTTCGTCGCGATCCACTTTCACGGCCACAAAAAGCTCGTTGATGAGCGCGGCGATCTCCGCATCCTCGTACGACTCGCGGTCCATGACATGGCACCAGTGGCACCACACGGCGCCGATGTCGAGCAGGATGGGCTTGTCCTCAGCCTGCGCCAGCGCAAACGCCGCCTCGCCCCACGCGTGCCAGCGCACGGGCTGATGCCGCGCCGAGCGCAGATACGACGAGGCCGCATGTTCAAGTTGATTGCCGGTTGTGGGGGAAGCGCCGCTGCTCATGGATTGAGAATACAGGTCACGCTTGCCGCACATCTACATGTCCGAAAGCTGAATCGCAGCGACGCGGGTCGCTATCATATATAGAAGGAAATCGATGGCGACCAAGGCAGCCGAGCAGGCGCAGGAAAGCGCCGCAAACACAAATCCCCTCACCATTGGCGTACTCGCGCTGCAGGGCGACTACGAGGCGCACGCGCGCGCCTTCAAGAGCAGCGGAGCGCGGACCGTGCTGGTGCGCAAAGCAGACGAGCTGGCCGGTCTTGACGGTTTGGTGATGCCCGGCGGCGAATCGACCACCATGCTGAAGTTCCTGGAGAAGGACGGATTCTTTGACGCGATCGGAAAGTTTGCCTCCGCCAAGCCGGTTTTTGCTACTTGCGCGGGCTGCATCCTTCTCGCGCGTGAAGTTCTCCATCCCAAGCAGCTCAGCCTGGGAGCACTCGACGCGACAGTCGAACGCAACGCCTACGGCCGCCAGATCGACTCGACGATCCTCACGCTTCCCACGGAACTGCCCGGGGGTCCGCTGGAGATGGTCTTCATCCGCTCACCGCGCATCACCCGCGTGGGCGACGGCGTCGAGGTGCTTGCCAGCCGCGACAGCTTCCCCACACTGGTGCGCCAGGGTCACTTGCTCGCCGCCACTTTTCACCCCGAGATGTCGGCCGACACGCGCGTGCAACAGTTGTTCCTCGAGATGGTGCGCGCGCACAAGACGCGTTAGGATGCGCCACGCGCAAAACGGATCGCGCGGCCCCGCAGCCTCTCCTGGAGCCTCTGCCTCAGCGTTTCCGGGGTTCGAAGTCTGTCAACCGTTCATGCCGGGGGTGGTTGGCAGCTTCGCTTTGACATTTGCGTGAGCTTTCGCCTTCGGGATACCGTGCTGATGGCAATCCGTGCACTTCACCCAATGAATATTATGTGTGCTGGTCGCGCTTGCGTAGGTCGTGTCCATCTTCTCCACGTCGATTCCGCAGTGGGACATTTGCGGATGACAGGTCTTGCACGAGGCCCGCGCATTCTCGTTATGTCCGTTGTGGCAGGAGATACAGCTCAGGCCTTCATGCACGCCCATCGGAGTGCGATCGTCGCCTGAACCGACCTGGGGCCCCCAGACATTCGCAGCCGCAATGGAACCCGCTTCAGGCATTCGCGGCGCGTGGCACTGGTAGCAAAGCGCCTGCCTCGGGTCCTGACTGACGGTCACCAGACGGACGCCGTCGTGCAGTTGCGGAATGGAAAGCGCCGTTGCGGCGAAGTGAAGAGTTTCACGGCGGTCGTAGAAGGCGAGCGAAGGGGGCACGGCCGCGCCTGCCACGGAGATGCGCGAGGCAGGCTTGGTTTCCTGCACGCCTTCGCGGTGGATCTGGTGGCAGGTCATACAAGGCATCGCCGGCTGATCGACCAGGTCCGAGCGAATCACTCGCCAGGGCCCTTTGGTGTTGAGCGGCTGGACCAGATCGCGAATGGAACCGTTGAAATGCATGCCATGGCAGCGGAGGCAATCGTCCATGAGCATCTGTTTGGAGTTTTGTACGGGATCGGCAAATATCTGGCTGTACGTAGCGCTATGCGGACCCGCGTGCCAGCTCGCATATTCCTGCTGGTGGCAGGCCCGGCAGCTCGCAGTCATCTCCTGCACATCCACGTCGCGCATCCGGATGTTCTCCGGAATGACGCCGAAGATATGAATTCGCATGTGACGCAGCTTGGTGGCCAGGCTTGCCTCATGGCAATCCATGCAACCTTCTGTCCGATGGGGCGCAGCATGAACCACGCTGACGTAGGCGGCCATTTCGTGACAGCTTGCGCAGCCCTGGCCGTATTGCGATGTGTAGTAATAAGAAGCGCCATAGGTGGCACAGACCGCAAGCAGGGCCAGTGAACCGACAGCGATTGCCGCAAACTTCAGGAGCCGCTTCATGAACGAAAGCCCGTACCCTTCCAGTTGCGGACCAATGCTTCAGAGGCGAAATAGGCAATGGCCATGATGGTCAACGCTGGATTGAAGCCGCCGTTGGTGACATGCACGCTCGAATCAATGATGAAGACGTTGTCCACATCGTGAAGCTGGCAGTTGCGGTTCACGACCGAACCTTGCGGATCGTTGCCCATGCGGCAGGTGCCGGCCTGGTGCTGGCCGGAAAACACGGTCCTGGATACGCCCGCGCTGATAAGTGTGTTTGCCGCCCCGGCCTCCTTGAGCCAGGCCTCGGCACGCTGAGCCTGTACAAGGCCGATTTCGTAGGTTTGGGGATGGACATTGCCGGAGATGCGCGCGACGGACATTCCCCACTTGTCTCGAACCGATGGATCGAGGGTCACTCTGGCGTCGGCGGAGGGAATCTGCTGGGTCGGCCCCATGATGACGATGTTGCGCTTGAAAAAGCGGCGCATGGCCTGCTTGTGCGCGAGCCCCCAGCGGGGTGTGCCGCCGGGCATCCGGTCGACCATTTGAATGGGCAGGCGAATGAATTCATTGGCCAGCAATCCGCCGCCACACAAGCCGGGAGTGCCGTGGTTGTAGTCGCAGACGGCGATGCTGGCGCCGGGCCCCACATCGTCGTAGGTGTCGAAGTCGAAAAATCCGATCGCGCCGGTGTAGTGGTGGCCTTGCAAATTGCGGCCAACCTGATCACGGCGATTTCCCAGCCCGTTCGGAAACAGATGGCTTTTGGAATTCAAGAGCAGGCGGGCTGACTCGATGGCGCAAGCGGAGACCACGACAACATCGGAAAGCTGCTCCTGCAAACGCCCGTCGGCGTCGTAGTAAGCTACACCGCGCGCGCGTCCCTGGTCGTCGGTGAGGATTTCCCTGGCCATACATTCGGTGCGCAGCTCGCAGTTTCCGGTTGCCAGCGCGACAGGGATCACGGTGTTTTGCGACCCATTCTTGGCATCCACCTCGCAGGCAAATCCAACACACCACCGGCAGCGCATGCATGGGCCGCGGCCGTTGTAGGGAACGCTGTTGCGAGCCATGGGAATGGGAAAGGGATGCAGGCCGAGGCGTTTGGCTGCCGGCTCGAGGATTTGAAACTCGCGATTGGGCGGCAGCGGCGGCATGGGCAGAGGACGCCGACGCGGACCGTGAAAAGGAGTGCCCGAATCATCTCCCGAGATGCCGATCTCGTATTCGGCCTTCTCGTAGTAAGGTTCCAGATCGTCGTAAGAGATTGGCCAGTCTTCAAGCGAACTTCCGGCAGGCGCTCCGTAGATTGAGCGCATGCGAAAGTCCTGAGGCAGATAGCGCCAGGCCATGGCTCCGTAGCTCAGAGTGCCGCCACCAACACAGGCGGCATTGTTCTGGTAGCCGCCTTCGCTGGGTAGAAAGATTTGCGGCCCGCCATCGGGATCGACCACAACACGAGGATTGCCGTCATCCTCCGGTCCGAAAGCGTTCCCCAGCACGGTGGTGCGCTGATTCCGCAGGTCGTCTTTGCGGCAATCATTCGGCGTGTACCACTTGCCCCGCTCCAATAGGACGACGCTCAGGCCTGCAGTCGACAGCTCCTTGGCCACAATGCCGCCAGCCGCGCCCGCGCCCACGACAACTACATTCACGCGTTTCATGACGCCGGGCCCTTTCTCAGGTCGTACTGCGCGCGCCCAAGAACGGGCGGCTCAGCAAGGCCGAGCATCCGCCAACTCACAGCATCGCGATTGCCGCCATGCCGCGGCGAGCCGTAGTAGCCCTCGAGAGTGTGACTGCGCACCAGATCAAAGAACTTGCGATTTTGCTGTTCGATGGCGTCGACGATCTCAGCCTGCTGCTGTGCGGACAGCGCCGGAAGATCCCGGCCAAAGCGCTTTCTGCTCATCGCATCGGCTCGTTCCAGCCCATCCCGGTAAGTATTCCGATGGCGCTTGTAAGTCCGGGCGAGTTGGCGATCGATGTAGGTGACGACTCCGGCTTCGGAGGCGCCGGGAAAGTCGTCCGCGGGGACAATTTGATCGCAAATCACAGCCAGCGTCGAAGCCTGGACGTCGCTGAGGAAATCCCAGCCTCCGCGGTTACGGGCAGAGCAGCCGACGACGAGGGCCGCGCCGCCTATGGCTCCTGCAGCCACAAATTGCCGCCGCGTGAGACGAACGCCAACCTTGCTGCCTGGCATTGGTTCCAACCCTGAAATGGATTTAGTCCCTGACTGAGCGCACCGGCTACACTTCCTGGAAATCCCGGTACATTCCCAGCTAGTTCATGGTTGGCGCTTCTGGCCAGCGCAGTCTGTGCCACGAATCACACGCGGAATCGGTGCAGCGACCAGATCGCCGGCGTCGCGGTCTTCTCAATCCTCTTCCAGGCAGGTGTTTTCATTCATCGAAAGGTTTACCGCGGACTTTGCGGGATCGGAGCGATTGGTTCTTGAAGGGCCCCGTCATACCGAGCGGATCATTTCGCATCCACCGCCGCGCCGCCGTAGCTCGACAGCGCCGCTCCTTTGCGGTCCAACAGCAGCGCCGCGCCACGCTGCGCCTGCAGTTCGAAGTGAATGTGCGCGCCGGTAAGCGCATCCACGATGTTCACCGTCTGTGGATCGAGCGACTCGTTGCTGAAGCTGTAGATTTCCGCGTTGTCCAGAACCGTGGGAAACGCCAGCACCGCCGGCGACAGCGGCTCCACTTCGCGGAATGCCGGTTTCAGCCCGGCCTCATCCAGCGCCCAGCGATACAGCGCCGCGACCGCCGTATATCCTTCGGCAAATTCCACCGGATCTGCGGCCCACAGAATCCGGCCTTTGCCATGAGGCACGATTTCGACGGACTTTCCATCGGCGAAGCGCATGGTCCATGTCGCCGACTGCTGCACGCCTGCGGGAAATCCGAGTGGATATGTAATCCCACTCGGCAACGTCAAACCCGATCCGCGAACCGCCAGCGGAGCAACGGCTGCCGACACTCCCAGGTCCGCCGTCCGGTTCACCGGCTGCCAGTGCTCGTCGCGATCGACGGGGCCAGTCACCAGCAGCGTTCCGCCGCTCGCAGCATAATCCAGCAGCTCGCCCCAGGCCTTGTCCGTTAGTCCCTGCGCCGACGGCAGAAACACCAGCTTCGGCATCCCGAGTTCTGCCAGCCGATTCTCCGGCAACATACGCAGCGGAGTGTGATCTTCGTACGCCATTGCACGCAGCGCATGCTTCTGCGTGTCCAGCGCCAGGCCGCCCAGAGCGGAATACAGCAGCGCTTGCGATGTGACCATCGCTACCGCCGGCGGCTCAATCTTCGTAAAGCTCTGCGGACTTTTGTTCACGAACGCGGCGTAACCCGCCAGAACTTCTGCTTCCGGCTTCTCGGTTCCGTCCGGGCGCACTGCGCCGATCGGGACTTCATTGTCGTTGGCCATGTACGCGTTCACGTTCCACACCCACTCCAGCGCTCCGGCGCCCTGTGCGAATGCGATGGCAATCTTGCGCTCCAGTTGCCACGCTTCCAACTGCACACTGAAGCGCAACTGGCCGTCGAGCGTGAGCCTGCGCTGCTCACCCGTCTCCTGGATCAGCATCGGCTTGCCGGGAAACTTCGGCACCAGCGAAGCCCACAGGATCGCGTCATAGTCCCACCACGTGTGGACCGCCGTAAAGTCGATCTCCGGTGAATAAAACGCGGGCGATACGCGTCCCGCTACGCCGCCTTCATCCTGACCGACAGTAATCAATTGCTCCGAGCCGGTGCTGCGAATCAGGGTTCGCATCCTGTTGACCCAACCGGCGAACACCGACTGCGTGAAGAGCGCGTAGTCGTAATCCTTGAGCGGATTGAAACCGCTCGTCGCCGCATCCGATGAAAACGCTCCAGCCTTGGGGAGCGCCAGCGGATCTTCGGCCGCCACATCTGTGCCCATGGCCGTTGGATGCGACTGCAAATTGCGCCCAATTCCCAGCGAGGGTTCAGCCCAGGCCTGCAGCAGTTTCGCGCGGTCGGGATAGCGATCCGCGATCCACTTGCGCCAGGCCGCCTGCTCGAATGGATCGTAATCGGGCAGGGTGTGCCACACGTTCTTGTTTGCGCTGGGCTCATTAATCAGGTCCCAGGCCAGGAACGGCACAGCGTGAAAGCGCTCCACCAGCGACTGAGCGTAGAGCGATTCCGCGTTGAGCGCCGCCGGATCGAGGTAGCCATTTTCTCCGCCAAACTCGTCCGGGTAGAACGCAAACAGATTGAACTGCACCGGCAGATCGTTGTGCCGCGCGCACATCAGAAACGCCTCCACCGAGCGCATCGCCTGCTCACTCATCTGCCCGTCGGGAGCCAGCAGGTGTTGCCAGGTCGTCCACAATCCCGTGCGGATCATGTTGAGCCCCGCCGCATGAATTTGAGCCATGTCGTGGTCCCACACGTATGCGTTGGGCAGCATGAGGTAGAGCCGCGACACATCCCCGGACATGTAGGTCGTGCCAACCACCGGGAGCGGCTTGCCGTTCAATTCGAAATAGTCAGTGCCCACGGTCAGCTTCGGCCCGGACAGCAGATACTGCCAGTCCCGCATCCAGAAACCGGACCGGTACGTCCGCAGCGGCTTCCCGTCGCGGAGCAGCGTGGCTTCGACGCTGTGCAAGCCCTTGCCTTCGGACGCGCTTTCGGGCAGCGTGATCGTTTGTTCCGCCAGATCGGTCTGGTCGTAATGCACCGCGCCGTCTTCTGAGGTGACTCGAACATGGAGTTGTTCGCCCGCGGGTTGAGTCGCCAGCGAATCGGACGAAGTGAAATCGAACTCCAACGCTTCACCCGGCACGAAAAGCGGCACACGCGGCCTGAAGGCGAATCGGTCGCTCTTTCGTACCGCCAGTTCCGCAAGGGACGCCAGCAGTTCCCTGTTGCTAAAGAAATCCGCATCCGGCTCGCACGCCACCATGATCCATCGCCCGCCAACGAACCGATAGGCGTTATGGTCGAGCTCAAGCACCGGGGCTGCCAGTTTGTGCCCGCCGCGCTCGCCCCAGGCGAGCGTGGTCAGATCCATGTCCTCGCCGCCGGTCGCGCCGCCGGTCGCATCATAATTAATCACCGAGAGCCGCACTACCGGGCTGAACGCCTGATGCCATCCAAACGAAGCAAGCTGCGGAAATACGTCGCCGTTCGGCGTGAATTGGAGCCCATCGGAGCCCGGCGCCTGCTGATACCCATCGATGAACAGTTCCAGCGCCTGCGTCATGCTTTCCGCGCGCAGATGCCATCCACTCGCGTCCTCGTACGCCGCGCGCGTGAACGGCTTGCCGCCCAGGGTGAGCAGGTTCCCGCCGCGATCCAAGATACTTCAGAATTGCGTCCCAATCCGCCTCCGGCCACGCCGATCCATAGGGCAGCACCAGCAGGTCCGTGTCCGCGGTGGCCAGGGCACGGGGCAGGTCGGCCACATTCGCAAACACCGCGCCGGCAAAGGCTGCGCGCAAATCCGCTTCATTCGGCGCAGTCGAATCCGCCACCGGAAATCCGGGCTGCCAGAGCACGACAGTCTTTGCAAACGAACACGCCGGCAGGAGCGAGAGAACCAACGGAACGAGAAGACGAGATACGCAGCGTTGCGCCATTGAAACCTCCAATGCAGCGGGTCAACAATAGCACGGCCTGCAGCGGTGCGGCCGGACCAAAGAAATCCGCGCGAGAACTTGTCTTGCGCGCTGAATTGATTTGACCAGCGCTAAGAGATAAGAATGAGAGAATCATTGAGCGCAGTCGATTGCGCCTTGGAGAGACTTTGTGCCGCGAATCAATCTGAACCGCTGCTACCATGCAGGTTTCGCAAATACGCTCAGCGCCGGTCGCAGGGCGAACTTCCGCCTCCGCGACCTTCTTCTTTGTGCTGTCGTGTGCTTCGTGACGGCGGGATGCGCACCGAATGCAGCGGCACAAGCAGACAAACCGGTTTCAACGCATCATCCGGGCAGAGCTACGCATGCATCAAACGCCCAGCTCGCCGATCCAATCCTCGAGGCCAAAGTGGATCGCCTGCTCCGCCAGATGACGCTAGAAGAAAAGATCGGGCAGCTCGTTCAATACAACGATACCGGCGATGCCTCTCCCGCGCCGCCTGCCAAGGGCGATCAAGGCGCGATTGCGGCCGTAAACCCTGAGTCCGGCAATCATGTGAATGCCATGCAGTTGGCTGCCACAGGCCGGCTTGGCTCGATGCTGAGCATCATCAGCGCGGGGCGCACGAACACGTATCAGCATCTTGCCGTGGACCAGAGCCGTCTGCACATCCCTCTGCTCTTCGGCGCGGATGTCATTCACGGTTTTCGCACCATCTACCCAGTGCCGCTGGGCCTGGCCGCGAGCTTCGATCCGGAACTCGTTGTCGACCTCTCCCACATGGCTGCCGAAGAGGCTACCACTGCGGGCATTCGCTGGTTTTACTCACCGATGGTCGACATCAGCCGCGATCCGCGCTGGGGCCGAACTGTGGAAGGGGCCGGTGAAGACGCCTATCTCGGCGCTGCAATGGCCCGGGCAACCATTCGTGGCTACCAGGGCGATAGCCTCTCGAAGCCAGGCAATGTTGCCGCATCGGTCAAGCATTTCGCCGCCTATGGCGCAGCCGAGGCCGGCCGCGAGTACAACACGACAGACATGTCCGAGATCCGTCTTCGCCAGGACTATCTGCCTCCTTACCAGGCCGCTGTCGAGGCTGGCGCAGCCACGATCATGAGCGCCTTCAACTCCCTCAATGGCGTGCCATCGAGCGCCAATCCATTTCTGCTGACCAAAATTCTGCGCGGGGAGTGGGGCTTCAACGGATTTGTCGTCAGCGATTACACCGCCGTGATGGAATTGATGAACCATGGCATTGCGCTCGATCCCGCGACTGCCTCCCGCAAGGCCATCACTGCGGGCGTCGATGTCGATATGATGTCGCACTTCTACGACACGCAATTGCCTGGGCTCGTCCATTCCGGCCAGCTCCCGATGGCCGTGGTCGATGAGGCAGTGCGGCGCGTGCTTCGGGTAAAGTTCGCAACCGGCCTGTTTGAGCGTCCCTACGCCCAGGGAGTCGAGGTAACCGCTGCCGTCGCCGAACACAGGCCGCTGGTGCGGAAGGCGGCGGAAGAATCCCTTGTCCTGCTTCAAAACGACAAACTTGCGGATGGCGCGCCGCTGCTGCCGCTTTCGCCGACACGCAAACGGGTCGCGCTCATCGGACCGCTCGCCGACGACAAAGTGGACATGATTGGGCCATGGTCCGGCGCCGGCAACGCAAGTGACAGCATCACTCTTCGGCAGGCGCTGGCCGAACGCGCCCAGCAATCCGGAATCACTCTGCTCTATTCCGAGGGAACCGAAATCGACTCGAGCTCGCAAGCTGGTTTTTCCGATGCCATCGAAGCGGCGCGCGCCGCCGATGTTGTGATTCTTGCGCTCGGAGAATCGAGCGCCATGAGCGGCGAGGCCGGCTCGCGCGCAAACCTCGATCTTCCCGGCAACCAGCAGCAGCTTCTTGAAGCCGTCGTCGCTGCAGGCAAGCCGGTGGTTCTGCTTGTCTTCTCCGGACGCCCGCTGGTTCTCGACTGGGCTGCCAAACATGTTCCCGCAATCATGGAGGTCTGGTTCCCCGGAACCGAAGCTGGGAATGCGATTGCCGATGTTCTGTACGGAGATGTGTCGCCCAGCGGCAAGTTGCCCATGAGCTTCCCGCGCGCCCTCGGCCAGGAGCCGCTCTACTACAATCAACTCCCGACCGGACGCCCGCCCACGGGAATCGACCTGTCAAAGCCGCCCGGGGACGGCACCCGCTTCTTCTCCCGGTACACCGATGTTCCCAACAGCGCGCTGTTTCCCTTCGGATACGGGCTCTCCTACTCCAGCTTTTCCTACCGCGACGTCAAAGTGTCGAAGAGCGACATCCCGCTGGCGCGGGCCCTCTCGGAGCAATCGTTGCCTCTCCTTGAAGCGACAGCGATGGTGACCAACACCGGGGACCGCACGGCAACGGAGGTGGTTCAGTGCTATGTGCGCAACCTGGGCGCAAGCATTGAGCAGCCGGTGCGAAGCCTCGAGGGTTTTCGCCGCGTTACGCTTGCTCCCGGCGAATCAAAGCAAATCAGCTTCGATCTGGGCTTCAAGGAACTTTCCTTCTTCAACCTGGAAAGCAAGCCGACGATCGAAGCGACGCATTACACCGTCTGGATCGGAGGCAATTCGCTGGCCAGCCAGCAAGCCACTTTCGATGTGGTTTCACAATCGGGGACGGCGGACTCGCACTGATGCGCAGACGTAGTTGGGTGCGCTGGACATTGGGTCAGGGTCAAAGTCAGAGCAAAACCATGCGCTGCGGTGCCCATGCGGCTACTCCGGCACGCATTGGCGATTCTCAAACTTGCCGAATCAGACTTTTTGTAGCGAGCGCGCGCACGGGGCGGCCACGCAACAACAGTTGCGCCCTGCGTCCTTGGCGGCGTAGAGGACGGCGTCGACCTCGCGCAGAACTTCGTCGGGCGAAGAAGATCCCCAGTGCTGCGTAGAAAAAACTCCCATGCTGATTGTGACTGGCACGGAACCGTGTTCCGTCTCAACTGGCGATGCCGCGATGGCTAGACGCAACTCCTCAGCGCGCTTGATCGCATGATCCGAATCGCAGTTGGTCAGGACAACGAGGAATTCCTCGCCGCCATACCGGCCCACGAAATCGTACATGCGCACCGACTTCTGCAGGCGATTTGCCGTCTCGCGCAATACCAAGTCCCCAACCATGTGGCCATGCTCGTCATTCACCTCCTTGAAGTGGTCCAGATCGCCCATCAACACGGCGATGTATGTTTTTTCTCGAACGGAACGCGGCAGCTCATGCTCCAGCACGTCCAGAATCGATCCGCGATTCAGAAGAGAAGTCAGAGCGTCATGGGTTGCCTGGAATCGCATGCTCTCGCGGGCTTCAATCGCTGACTCTTCGGCACGCTGGCGTTCGAGAACCTCCAGTTGCAATGATTTGGTGCGCTCATCCACAACGCGAGCGAGTTCTTCGGCCCGTTTGCGCAAGCGGCGAGTATTAAACCGGAAAAAGGCCACGACCGTGGCCGCCAGAACCAGAATGCAGAGGGCGCGGAACCAGTCGGTTTGGTAATAGTACGGCCTGAGAGTGAAACCGACCGAAGCGCCTTGCTGATTCCAGACCCCATCGTTGTTACAAGCGATGACGCGGAATCGGTAGGGTCCCGGAGGAAGATTGGTGTAATAGGCCACGCGGCGCGCTCCCGCGTCCACCCAATCGTGGTCGTAGCCTTCGAGCAGATATTTGAATCTCACCCTGTCGGGAACGAGCATGCTCAAAGCCGTATAGTGAAACTCGATCCGGTGCTTGCCTGGAGGAATCTGAAGGTCATTTCCAAAAGGCATCGAACGGTCGTTGACCACGACATCCTCAACGATCACGGGCGGAACCATGTCGTTGCGCGAAATGTGCCTGGGGTCCACGACGACGATGCCCTTGGTGGTGGTGAACCACAGCCTGCCATCGCTGGTCCGCCAACCCGCAGGCTGTGAGAGCACCAGGTTGGCCTCGCTGGTCTTCATACCGTCATCGGTTCCAAACACAGTTGTCCGCACGATGGAGATCCGGCCATCCGCAAAATCGTTCAGATCCTTCTCACTGGCCTTGTAGATTCCGCCCGAAGTGCTGATCCAGAGACTGTTGTCGTCGAGAAGAATGCTGGAAGCAAAATCGTCGAAGAGCCCGTCCTTTTCCCTGTAGTGGGTGACTTGCCCATCGCGAATGCGAAACCTCCCGGCTGGTCAGCTGAAAAGCGCGTCGTCCCACGACTGCGGTTCATCCCACATCGGAGTGGGTTCAAAGTAACCCGTTCCAGGCTTGAGATGACGCTTAAGCTCGTCATCGTTCAACGCAACTCCGAGGCCGGGAGTATCGGGTACGCGGATAAAACCTTTGTTGATGATCGGCTTTTCCAGCCCTGTGACGAGGTCCTGCCAGAAGGGCACGTCGAGCGAATGGTTTTCCAGCGCGAGAAAGTTGCGCGTGGCTGCGGCGCAATGAACGCTGGCCATGCAGGCGACCGGCGTTCCCGCGAAATGCATGGCCATGGGCACACCATACTTGAAAGCCATATCGCCGATGCGGTGGGTTTGCAGGATTCCGCCTGAAGTTGCGAGATCGGGATGAATCTTGTCCACGACGTGCTCTCTGCATAGGGTCTCGAAATCCTCAACCTTGTAAATGTCCTCGCCGGTGAGGGTCGGCGTAGGGCTCTCCTGCGTGATCTCTTTGAGCAGATCGGTGTAGTACCACGGAATCACATCTTCCATCCACTCCAGGTTGAATTTCTCATACGCCTTGCCGAGCCGGATCACCGATTTCACGCCGATGTGGCCCAGGTGATCCATCGAGAGCGGCATCTCGTATCCAATGTTCTCGCGCACCGCAGCCACGTACTCGCACAGGCGGTCGATGCCCTTATCCGTCACCTCGGTGGCAATGAACAGGTTCGGTTGCACGTGCTGCTCCCAGTTGCTCAACCCTGACGGCCGCATCACCGCGTCGGGAATCCCATCGAGTACGTTGATGCCCAGATCCATCTTCATCCAGGTCAGGCCCATCGCCTTGCGCTCTTTCGCGCGACGGCCATATTCAGCCGGCTCCATGGATTCCGTTGTGTCCGCATAGATACGAATTTCGTCGCGCCATTTTCCGCCGAGCATCTGATACACAGGAATGTTGTAGACCTTGCCGGCGATGTCCCACAGCGCCATCTCCACCGCGCACACTCCGCCCGCCTGGCGCGCATTCCCGCCAAACTGCGCGATCTTCTGAAACAAGTAGTCGATGCGCAGAGGATTCTCGCCCAGCAGCCGGCTTTTCAAAGCCATCGCGTACTGCGGCCCGGCAATGTCACGCACCTCGCCCAAGCCGTAGACGCCTTGATCGGTGTCAATGCGGATCAGCACGCACGGGCTTGGTCCTGGCTTGACGATCACCGCATAGCGCATATCAGTGATCTTCAGGCTCGACGGGCTGGAGGCAAGGTTCACGTTCTTGATCTCCGCCTGAGCTTCCGCGACGCGCGCAACAGCGCTGCCTGCCAGTAAACCGAGTGATGACTTGAGGATGCTGCGGCGGTCAATGCGAAGTCGCTGCGTATCGGACATTTCAGTCAATTCCTTCCAGCGTGAGATTTTTTTCAAGTCCGCTGATGGTCGAGCGAACCAGACGAACAGACTCTAGGGCTCGGGCGCGCCGGGGTTTCGGCGCTCGGGCTTCGGCTGCCTGGCCTTTTCAAGCAGCGCATCGAACTCGCCGCGCGGCATCTTCAACTTATCGGGATGCGCGTCGATCCACTTCGCGAATGCGTCATACTTCGCCGGCGTCCATCCCCCTTCGAATTGCGCGCCATTCTTGCCTTCGCGATTCAACTCGAAATTATAGTCGTCGGTCAGCGCCGTAAACTCCGCAGCGCTGATGGCGTCTTCGGCCAGGATCGCGGGAATGAAGAGAACTCCCTCGGGCTTGGCCAGCACCAGGTCGCCCGGCAGCACGACGGCTCTTCCGATGCGAACCGGTAGGTTGATCCCAGTCAGCTCCATGTCGGCCCAGGCGGAAGGATCGTATCCCCGATAGAACCCGTTGAAATTCGGAATCTCGCGGTTCTCTTCCTGATCGCGGATTCCCGCGTCGAACACGAAGCCCGTGTGCGTATGTGCGGCCACTGCATTGCCCAGATTTGAACCGATAAGGGTCCCTTCGATGATCTTGCCAAACCCATCGGCAACGTACACGTCTCCAATCTGCAGCTCGTTGATCGGCCAGCTATTGGTTCCGCTTATGCGGCCTTCGGCTTTTCCTTCGGCAACAATGGCCCTTTGCATGTCAGGCCGGGTAGGCATGTATTGCGCGGTGAGTGCGCGTCCGGCGAAAGGCTTGTCGATATGCAGCGCCTGCCAGCCGCCCTCAAATTGGTTGCGGTACCCGTGGTCGCGCAAATATTCCCATACGTCTTCAATGGTCATATCCAGCGCTCGCTTCAGCAGAGCATCAGGCAGCTTGGGCCGCCCATCGGGAAAACGATCGCCCCTCCAATCCGACGTGTAGAAAAGAATTTGATCGCGCGTCATCTTCACCTGGGCGCGCGAAGGCACGGCCACCAAAAGAGCGCAAATCGCCGCAACCATTCCAATCGCTTTTTTCATTTGAGTATCCTTCTTCGGGCGCTGAATCCCCAGACGAATCATCGTCGCATCAACCCTGTCTCGTATCCCGCGAGGCGCATGCGCAAACTGCGATCACAGAGCACAGCAATTGTAGAACCTGTCGCTCACTAAATTGCTATCCAACCCACGGAATTCGGGTGCCGCGGAGCCGGTTCGAGACATTCTGCGGCTGAGTGGGAGGAAAGCCTATTTCTCTCCCGCGAGTTTGCGCAGGCGAGCACTCACATTCCAAAACGCCCGGCCGTCGTGGTAGCCGCCCTTCCAAATGGAGCCCTTGTCCTGCGGTGATGGGCGTGCCGTCCGCCTCGGTCAGGTTATACAGGCCGTGGTATTGGCTATCGATCGTGTGGTTCTTGATGAAGTTCCACTGTTCGACGAACCTGGCAAAGTAAATAGGCTCCCGCGTTCCGTATCGCTCGTGCATCATCAGCAGCGCATTCAGCCCTTCCACCTGGACCCACCATTCCTTGAGCTGGCTTTCCGGCTTGCCCGTAGCCGTGCCGTCCTGGAAGAATCCGCCGTTGCTTCGGTCCCAGCCGTAGGCAAGCGAGTGATCAACCAGCATTTTTGCCATGCGCTCCGTTTTCTCGCTCGCGTGATGATGGAGGAGTTCGTCCGTTTCCAGCATCAAATAGGCGGTCTCAACATCGTGGCCAAAGGAATCATGGTCGGGAATGGGCTGCCACGCATTGGTGAAAAAGAGATTCATCGCCCCGGGCTCGACGCAAATCTTGTCGCGCACGATGACCAGCATTTCTTCAAGGCGCGCGCGCAGCGCCGGGTCAGGCCAGACGCGGTAAAGCTCAGTGAAGGCCTCGAGCAAATGAATGTGGGTGTTCATTGACTTGTAGCCGACAGGACCGATGGGCCCCATGGCGACAGGTTCGCCGAGCACATCCGGCTGGATTGGCGTGCCATTGCGGGCAAGCAACTCGTAGTATCCGCCGTGCGCGGAGTCATGCGCGTGCTGGTCGGTCCAGAGAAAAGCTTTCTTCGCGAGTTCGAGCGCCTTGGGATCGCCGGTAGCCTGGTAGGCCGCGGCCAATCCATAGATGCAGAATGAAATGCCGTACAGATGTTTGCCGTCCTTGAATTCCGGAGTAGCGTGGCCGTCGTCATCGAGCAACCAGTAGAAACCGCCGTCCTGCTTGTCCCACATGACGTTTTCGAGATAGGAGACCCCTTGCTGCACGATCGGCAGAAACTCCGCCTTCAGCTTCGGATCGCGCAGGACTACCTGGGATGCAACCCATGTCATTCGTCCTTGCATGACGGAGGCCTTGCCGTCGCTGGGCGCCCACTGCCAGTCGCGGGTGAAGTGGGTATGGAACCCGCCATGTTCATGATCCACGGATCGAGGGAACCAAACGTTAATGACATCGGTGTCCAGCGCGTTCTGGACTTCGGTGGCCAGCTTGAGATAGTCCGCGCGTGTTGGCGGCGGGACGCTGGTCAGCGCGGACTCTATGGGTTGTTGTGCCATACACATACACGAGCCAGAGGTTAGAAGCAGTACGAGAAGGATACATCGGATTTGCATGGTAAGCCCCTTACGACACGGTTGGCCTGCGATTCCCGCCACGCGCGCCTTTTCGGTTAACCTAATCAACACAGACAGGCCAATCCTACACCGTCGTCTTCTGAGATCCGTCGCGCAGCCCCGCCCATGCCAAAGCCTGGGTCCGAGTCATCCAGCAACGAGACTTATCCGTGAAGGGTACGCTGTGGCTCAATGTTAAGCCCGGAGGAAATATAGCGGCCGGGATGAGCCAGACATGGAACCGGCGCCGAAAAAGGGTATTTCAGCTAAAGCCTGTGCGCAGCTCACGAAATAATCTGTGACGTTTCAGCGAGGCAGCGCAAAGGCCACGTACTGGCCACCGACCGGGCCTTTGGGATCGCGGCCCCCGCTTGCGGCGATGACGACATATTGCCTGCCGTCGACCATGTAGGTGGATGGGGTAGCGATTCCGGCAAAGGGCAGAACAGTCTCCCAGAGCAAATTGCCGTTGTGAGTGTCGAAGGCGCGGAGTTTGCGGTCGTAGACGGTTGCGCCAATAAAGAGCACGCCGCCCGCGGTAACAATGGGACCGCCATACATCTCGGTTCCCGTGTTTTTCATGCCCTTGGCTGCCAGCTCGGGGTATTCGCCGAGGGGAATCTTCCAAAGATACTTTCCGGTTTTGAGGTCGATGGCGTTGAGCGTGCCCCACGGCGGAGCGATTGCCGGGTAGCCGTCGGGATCAAGGAACTTGCGATAGCCGGTGAATGTGTAGTCCGGCGCGGAGGAGATCGCGGGAGTGACGATTGCGCCGACGCCGAGGAAGCGGAGAAGCGAGACGACGTCGGCGTCGGGAATATCGTCCATGGCAGGCATTTTTCCCTTCCCGTCGTGGATGAGGGCGCGCACCTGGGCTTCATTCAAGCGAGCGCCGACGCCGGTAAGAATCGGAAAATGTCGGCGAGTGCCTTCCATGTGATCTCCGTGACATTCGGCGCAGCGTTCGGCGTAGACTTCGGCGCCGGCTGGGTCTGTGGCTTCAGGGCGAGCGGCTGCCGGTGCGGACATTTCAGTAGCGCGGCAGCGACTGGTGTGCGGAGATAGTCAAGCAGTGCGAAGCGATCTGTGCATCATCGAGATTGGGGAAGGACGGCATGCGCCCGGTGCCGTTATGAATGTTGTCGGTGACCTTCTGTGCGCCGAGACGCTTCTCCACATCCACGAGCGAAGGAAAGGTGGGCGGCGAGCCGGCGCGGTTGGCGCCGTGGCAGAGGCCGCACTGTTGGCGGTAGATTCGCTCGCCTGGACTACCGCCGGAGGTGACTTGATCGAGGCCGCCAAGCCATGCCATCTCACTCGAGCCGACGAAGAGCGTGCCGCTGGCGGGATCGAGCGCCGGGCCGCTCCATTCGCCGCCGCCATCGAAGCCGGGGAAGATGACCGTTTGCTGGCCGACGGCGAAGGGGTAGAACTGGCCGTTGCTGCGCAGCTTGCTGAACTCGTTCACAGCCCACGCATGCGCCTCAGGGGTGCGGTTGGTGAGCATGTCGGCAGTCAGTTGCTGGCGGCCAAAGGGAGCCGGAGCGGATGGCACCGGCTGGGTGGGCGCTGTTTTTTCGCCCGGCACGGTGCTGGCGGGAAACGGATGCTCTTCGATGGGAAAGAGCGGCTCGCCGCTGACGCGGTTAAAAAGATAAACGTAGGCTTGCTTTGTAATCTGCGCAAGCGCGGGAATCGACTGGCCGTTCTTCTCCACGGTGTAGAGAGCGGGTGGGGCCGCAAAGTCGCGATCCCAGATGTCGTGATGCACGCCCTGGAAGTGCCAAAGGAGTTTGCCCGTCCCAGCGTCAAGAGCGAGGATCGTGTTGGCGTAGAGGTCGTCGCCGATCCGGTCGCCACCGTAGAAGTCCATCACGGCTGAGCCTGTGGGCGCGTAAACGATTCCGCGCTTCGTGTCGACGGTCATGCCGGCCCAGTTGTTGGCGGCGCCGGCGGTCCTCCATGCGTCGGGCGGCCAGGTTTCGTATCCGGGCTCGCCGGGCCGAGGAATGGTGTGGAATACCCAGCGCAGCGCGCCGGTGTGCACGTCGAAGGCGCGAACGTCGCCGGGAGGCGCGGGATGGGTCTCAGGGTCGCGGCCGCTGACGATAATCAAGTCCTTGTAAATGCTGCCCGGCGTGGTAAGCGCGATGGACTGCTGTTCCCAGGGCTCACGCAGACCCTTGCGGAGGTCGATGCGGCCGCTCTCGCCGAAGCTGGGGATGGGTTTGCCGGTCCTGGCGTCGAGGCAATAAAGGTAGTTCATCACGCTGGCGAGGATGCGCTCGTCGTTACCCGCGTTCCCGTGGGCGCCGTCGGTCCAGTAGGCGACACCGCGGCTGGGTTGCGTTGACGCAATGCCGGAATCAAATTTCCACTTGAGCTTGCCGGTGGCGGCATCGAGCGCGATCACTTTCTGGCTGGGCGTGGTTGCGTAGAGCGTGCGGCCGATGATGATCGGGTTGGTCTCGATGTTGCCCTTCTCGCCGGTGTCGAAGACCCATGCCTGCCTGAGGCGATGAACGTTGGCGCGACTCATTTGGGTCAGTCGCGAATAATGATCGCCGTTAGCGCCGCCGTAAGCCGGCCAGCTTACGTTTTGCGCCTTCAACCCTCCACCGCCGGACACGGTGAGAGTCAAAGCAAATCCGGTTGTCATCGCGCACCGCTTTGCATGCGCTGTCCACTTCCCTTTCAAGTTCTTGCCCCACTTTCGATTTGCTTTTCAAGCGTATTTCAAATCAGATGCTGGATCCGGCGATCAACACCGATCTTCCATTTTCGAGTGTAGCGGACGTATCACCGGCTAACCGGACATTAGGCTGTCAATGGGGTTGTGTCTGAATTGCCGATCCTCCGGGCGACCCCTAATTTCCGGACCCCGCGGCGTTTTCGAGGACCTATCCCCCAATCGGCAGGTAATCCGCGATCACCGTGCGGCTTGGGGACTCTCCGAGCATTCCGCGAACTCCGCACGTCGGCATATTACCAGGAGAGGTCCTGGCCGTTTCAAAAGGGTTCCGAAAACCGCCTTGCTAAACTCTGTCAAATCTATTCTCCAATCGGGAAATTCCGGACGTTCAAAAGGTGTGGCTTCTAAAACAGGACAATTCAGAAGTATCAACAGCACAAAACTGCACGAATGATTCATGAATCCTGCTGATTGGCAATGATCGTTGTGAAGTTTCCAGCGAAGGTGCGACCGCTCAATATGTCACGACTACAATCATCGCATCGGGGTATGCGCTGGGAGCAACGCACTGCGCCGCTGGAATCTGGTCATGAATGGCGAGCAGCGAGTTAAAGTCGCTGCCAAAGCCAGGCGCCGAGTCGGTACTCATGCCTTGACGCATATTGGCAGCGCCGCGTGAGTTTGAACTGAGCCCATGGCCCAGCATTGCGAAGCCAGAGCAAGTCATCTGACGACCGATCGTCGCGGCGACAGGCGCCATCGCTGCATTGAGGGTGACCATATATGGAGTGGAGTTGTCGCAGTCGACCGAGACGGCGGAGGCCGTGTTAGCTGCCGCAGCGTAGGTCGTGAACACCGTGTCAGTGGTGGAGACGAGGCAGGAAGCCTGAACCGTCGCGGTGACGCTCAATGAAGCACTGGAAATCGCGGCATCGACGGGTTTGACTGCCAGGCCCGACGCAAGAATGCCCAAAGCAATGACCGGCAATGTGAGTCTCATTGGCAACGCGCTTCTTCCAAGACAGAACAACTCAGCCGAACCGCGCCTGATCGGCTCCGATCCCTTCAGCATCCTTCGACGTTCAGGATTCGATTCAACGACGACCCGAAAAGACTGCAAGGGGGCCCGCTTGCAGCGCGGGCGATTCGCTATCCTCACCCAGCACGGCCGCCCAGCATCATTTTTGTTGAGGCGCCGCTCTGAAGTTCCGCAGGAACTCTTCGACTTGGGCCATGTCCACACCGTTCGTTTGCTCCGGCAATTCATATGCCTTGCATCGGCGTCGCTTCTTTGCTTCCAGGACGAATTCGAGGCCGACGCCATCGCCTCCCGACCGTACAGCTCTCGCGTGCACGGTGAGCGATCGCACGATCGACGGCTGATGCCGGTCTGTCAACGTGACCTGGACCACAGTGCCTGGATACCAGCGCTCGCTGGTAACGATGTAAATCCCCGTCAAGCTGAAATCGCGTACTTCGTGTCCCACTGGAGTCCCACCGGTGAAGAAATAGGCGATCAACCCTGGCAGTGATTCCCGCTGCGTCTTTCGGGGATCGACCGGATGATCCCCCAACAGGAGACGCGTCAGCCAATTCCTCGATTCCGGTTCTTTCTTCCACGGGTAGGTCACGACTTGTGGTGAAGGAGCCTGTTCTTCCGTGCCTGGGACCTCTGCAGCAGCAATCTCTGCGGGTTCAACCTCTATTGACGCGGCTGGATCGGGACCAACTACGCACTGCACAGATTCCTCGACCACCCCGCCGCTCTTCTCCTTGGTGGGGGGGACCGCGAATTGCCCTAGAAAAGGCTGCGCATTGCACTGCGAATCAGCTTTTGCGTCCTTCAGGCGCTGCAAATGCCGCTTCATCTCCTCGGGCGAGGAGATAATCAACCGGTCGCCGGCACGGATTCCTCCAAGGGCCACTGTCTCGGACGGCAGAGCAAGCATGCTCGCGGCCCGTGTGCTCGAAGCGGCAGCGCTTGCAAGGGGAAACGACTCAACTGTGTCGAGAACAATGCAGTTGTCGTTGAGGTAGATCAAGTCCAGGGGGAAGCGGACGCTTGTCGGCGAAGGTTCCCAAAACGGGACAATCCATAGCGCTGCTCCGTCTCGCCGTCCCAATGTTCTCAGTCGGGAATCGGGGCTGCAGGTGAGCGGATCGACTGCCTCTACATCGGTAGCAACAAAACGCTCACGGGCTTGGTTATAAACGCAATATTTCTCACCGCTTACGGCGGGGAATTCCTCTGGCGCGAACTTGGGCACCACGTTTTGCCGGACACTCCGGAGCGCCGATCCTGGGAAATACCGAATCTCCGCCATTGGGTTTTCGTTCTCTCACATCAGTAGATTAAGCCGTTCGATTCAATGATTAACGCCGATTACATCGTGACTGCGAGGTTGGGAGCCAGAGACCCGCCATTCACTCGCATCACCTCCGCCGTTCGGGCTACCATGTCAGCGTAAAGCGTCGCCACGCGGGACACGCTCGTGCTGGTTCTTTCACTCACCTGGCTGCATGCATTTTGCGCAAGCGCTGTCAGAACGCAGGATCGAATCTGCATGGCATCGTAGCGGAGGGCGGCAAAGAGCTCGCAATTCACAGACTCGCCGTTACGGGTCGCATAGTCGACCATATCCAGTATCACGCCAGCATTCTCAAACATCCTCCAAAGGTCATGAGCCCCATCAAGACGCTGCCACATGTCTTCAGCTGCGGCGATATACTCTTCATCCCAAGAGAATTGATTACTCAACTCGCGGGCACTCCGTTTGGGTTGCAGTTGGGCCATAAGAGTATTCCACGCCTGTGTTCGCCGGCGGTGCACACTGACTCTCCAACCTGCAAGATAAATTGCCACTGATGCAACCATGCCGGTTCCGAGCATATGTAGAATCATGAATTCTCCTTTCCATAGAAATTCTTCCCTGCATCCAGGTAAGAGCAGTGGATGCCGAACTCACCCTGCTGCCGTTTGACGGACTGGTCATCACGGCAGCAGGTTGTGTGAACTCATTGTGTGAACTCGGCGTAGGTGTAGTCGTTGTAGAGGTAAGTCGGGCCGGCGAACTCCGTCCAGAGCCGCACATAGATCGTGGCTCCGTTGGTGGGCAGATTTACCGTCACGCTGGTGCCGGCGAGAGGACCGATGTTGACCAGATCGGTGCCGCCGGGCGTTGTGCCAACGTTCAGGCCGTAACCCGTCGTTCCAACAGGACCTGCGTTCCAGGTGAAGGTCGTCGATGCCGAGGTCAACGTGCTGCCCGGCGCCGGGCTGGAGATGGCGGATGCGAGTTGCGTGAATTCGGTGTAGGTGTAGTCGTTGTAGATGTAAATCGGGCCGGGGAACTCTGTCCAGAGCCGCACATAGATGGTGGCTCCGTTGGTGGGCAGATTTACCGTCACGCTGGTGCCGGCGAGAGGACCGATGTTGACCAGATCGGTGCCGCCGGGCGTCGTGCCAACGTTCAGGCCGTAACCCGTCGTTCCAGCAGGGCCTGCGTTCCAGGTGAAGGTGGTTGATGCCGAGGTCAACGTGCCGCCCGGCGCCGGGCTGGAGATGGCGGATGCGAGTTGCGTGAATTCGGTGTAGGTGTAGTCGTTGTAGATGTAAATCGGGCCGGCGAATTCTGTCCAGAGCCGCACATAGATGGTGGCTCCGTTGGTGGGCAGGCTTACCGTCACGCTGGTGCCGGACAGAGGTCCGATGTTGACCAGATCGGTGCCGCCGGGCGTTGTGCCAACGTTGAGGCCGTAACCCGTCGTTCCAGCAGGGCCTGTGTTCCAGGTGAAGGTCGTCGATGCCGAGGTCAACGTGCCGCCCGGCGCCGGGCTGGAGATTGCGGATGCGAGTCGCGTGAATTCGGTGTAGGTGTAGTCGTTGTAGATGTAAATCGGGCCGGCGAATTCTGTCCAGAGCCGCACATAGATGGTGGCTCCGTTGGTGGGCAGACTTACCGTCACGCTGGTGCCGGAGAGAGGACCGATGTTGACCAGATCGGTGCCGCCGGGCGTTGTGCCAACGTTGAGGCCGTAACCCGTCGTTCCAACAGGGCCTGCGTTCCAGGTGAAGGTCGTCGATGCCGAGGTCAACGTGCTGCTCGGCGCCGGGCTGGAGATTGCGGATGCGAGTTGCGTGAACTCGGTGTAGGTGTAGTCGTTATAGAAGTAGGTCGGTCCGGCGAACTCTGTCCAGAGCCGCACATAGATGGTGGCTCCGTTGGTGGGCAGATTTACCGTCACGCTGGTGCCGGCGAGAGGACCAATGTTGACCAGATCAGTGCCGCCGGGCGTTGTGCCAACGTTGAGGCCGTAACCCGTCGTTCCAGCAGGACCTGCGTTCCAGGTGAAGGTGGTTGATGCCGAGGTCAATATGCTGCCCGGCGCCGGGCCGATCATAGTTGCGAGGGCTCCGCCCGTGCCAGTCAAATTAATCGCCTGCGTGGCATAAGGGGAAGGCATGTTCAGATTGTTGTCCGTCAGAGTAAAAGTGCCCGTGTAGGTCTGTGCCGCAGAGGGAGAAAAATCGATGGCATCGGTGCAGTTCGTCCCCAGAGTCAACGGACTGGTCGTACAAGTCGAGCTGACATCAAACGTAAATGACCCATTCGACAGGGTTGTGGCATCAAACGCTGCAGCAACCGGAAAGGTCAGATCTGAGTTGCCAATGTTTGACACGGTTACTGTTTGCGGCGAGATGATTGTCCCACCCGAGACGGGGTTAAAACTCAGCGTTGGCGCGGTACTCAGTTCCAGTTCTCCGAATTGCGTGGTGCCCGGTATAGTCCCGTAAACATTTCCGGCAGCGTCTAATGCAATTCCGGAAGGCGCGGTGAAGCCAGCGGATAACGTTGATTTAGCGTAACTGGATGCAGCAAGGAACTCATCGAATTCGTTATCGCCGGTATCGGCTACATACACGTTTCCGCTCGCGTCCAAAGCCAGGCCGATAGGTTGAACCAAGCCGGTAATCGGCGAGGTCACTGTTAGGTAACCGCTGGCTGCGGTCAATTCACTCACGGTGCCCAGCGATGAATCGGCGACAAATAGGTTGCCGCTTGCGTCGATTGCGACAGCAGATGGGGCGGTGAAGCTGGCACTGTTCAGTGTTTCCACCACGGTGTAGGCCGGAGCAACGATCTCCTTCACCGCGTGATTTCCGGTGTCGGCAACAAATACATTCCCGGTTCCGTCGATCGTCAGCCCCGATGGACCATTGAAGCCGCTGCCCAACAAGTTGATCGTCGTGTAAGCCGGCGCCAGAAGCTCTTTCACTTTGCTGTCGCCAGTGTCGGCAACGAAGACATTGCCTGCTCCATCTACAGCGACGTCAAGAGGGCCGCTGAAGCTCGTGCTGAGAATCGACTGGCTGTAGCCGCTTGTGGCCAAAAACTCGTCAGCAGAGTCATTGCTCGAATCCGCTACAAAAATGTTCCCTTTCCTGTCAACCGCTAAACCGCGACCCCAAATCAGTCCCCCGCCGAGACCCTGAAAGTCTTCAGAGTTGGTGAAAAAAGTTACCTGAGGCCCCGAGCCTGTGCCGCTGATATAAGCAGTGGCGATTCTATTGTTGCTATTATCGGTGAGCGCGACTGCACCAGTGATGAGCCCGGCAGACTTTGGGGTCAGATCAACATTCACAGAGCAGATGTTGCCTGCAACGTAACTTGCCGCAGCGCAGCCACTGGCCCCTGCATCCGCAAAGTCCAATCCCATTGCGCCTTGCGTGAGCACTTGATAAGGAGTTGCGTTGAGGGTTGCCGATGACTCGAAATTGAAGTAGGCGGTAACTTTCGGACTTGTACTGCCGACGCCGATGGACCCAAAATCGAATGAATTCAGGTGCGCCTTCCACGCTTCATTATTTCCATAATCTCCGATGAAGACATCGTCTGAGCCGTCTACCGCAATGCCATGCGCACTGTTGAGGCCAAATGCAACATAATTGAGGCAGGAGGCAGAGGAACAACCGAAGGAACCTGCCGGCACTTCCGCCGCGTAATTGAGCAAGTTATCAACAAAGAATACGTTGTCCGAGCTATCCGCGGCGATATCCTGCGGTTGACCCAAATTAGTGGCCACTGAAACTTGGCAACTTATAAGGGTGCAGCCTTTCGGGAGTTCGATGATCTGATCGCCCTCCTAGTCCGGGATGAAGACATTGTCCGATTTGTCAAGCGCCACCCCGAACACGCCATGCAGCCAGTTGACAACCGGAATTTGCGTGCCCCAACTCGTGCCGGTCCAGGGGACCTCGACAATGGCGTTATTCTCGTAGTCTGCGACCCATAGATCACCCGCTGAATCGACCGCAAGTTCGCTCGGCGCGCCCCATCCGGTGCTCAGCGGTAATCTCGCTGGTGAGTCCTGCCGGAAGCTCCTATACACTGTGAGCCATAAAATCCGCGATGAAGAGATCACCGGCTGCGTCTATGGCCACATCGATTGGCTGGGCGACGCTGATGTATGGCACGACGGTCTCGCAGGAGGTACTCGTGCAACCCGCCGGTAGCTCGACCACCCGGCCGTTATCGAAGTCCGCCATAAAGAGGTTGCCGGAACGATCAAATGCCATTCCCGCTGGGCCAACGGGGGTCGGCCTGGAAGGGTGCCTGCAAGGAACGGCAGCGGGGTTTGAAGACTGACAGAGGGCCCGCTTTGAGCATGGACGGGCACGGTGGCACACGCGAGGAGCGCCAAGGCAAACATAGCAGCCGCGACGGGAACCGCACGGTACTGGCTATGAAATGAGCATCCAAATACACGCGACAGCATGAAACTTGTCATTGCAACACCTTTCGAAAACGCGGTGAACCACGCCAACCTAAGGTGCAGTTTGATTGCCATTCTTAGTTACGGAGGTAATCTTCTGATCATGTTATTGATTTGGGGTGGGATCGACTGTGTCTTTGCGCGAGAATACAGCCCACGCACGCTCGCACGGCTGTCCAGATTCTGTACAAATCCGAATAAACTGTCTATCTTCTAGACAATCTGCCGAGTTACAACAAATGCTCATCCCCCATGCCAGACCATGGGCAACGATGGATTGTTTCCCTCAGCAGGATTGCTCTTCGATTCTTGTTCTGTCAGTAGAAGGGTGACGTCGGATGTTGCGGTGTTGGTTCCGTGCAAGATTCAGTCTTCTCGCTGCATAACGTTGGCTATGGAGAAGAGAGCAGAGGACCAATCATCTGTGGAGCGGTCATCTTGAGCGTGTCCAGAGAATAGGAAACACATCGGCGACGTTGCGGGGCGTTTGAGAGGTAAGGGATGAGAGAAAGAGTTCTGGTAGTTGAAGACGATGCCCTGATGCTGGAGGTTCTGACAGACGGGCTGAGGCTTGAGGGATTCGAGATCACCAAAGCCGATGGTCTTTCCAAATCGCTTGTGGAACTCCAGAAATTGACGCCAGACGTCATTTTGGCGGATTACGAGTTGGGAGACGGTACAGCAGTTGATTTGCTGGCTTGGCTCAAAGCCCGGGATATCAGTATCCCGCTTATTGTTCTCACGGCGCACACCGAAATTCAATTGGCGGTGGAGATGGTCAAGAACGGAGCCGAACAGTTCGTTTCCAAGCCCGTTGATCTTGCGCATTTGACCACTGTGCTTCGCCGTACGGTCGAGAATTTTCGCGACCGTCAGAAGGCCCTGGCAACCAGACTGGAGCGAGCGCGCTACGAGCGCGATCCTTTCCTCGGCAGCAGCCCGGCCCTTCAGGAATTGAAGGAGGCAGCAACGCGGGTCTCCAGGGCCGACGCAAGTGTGCTGATTCAGGGGGAAACTGGCTCAGGAAAAGGCGTGCTGGCGCGCTGGCTGCACAAAATGGGTTCGCGATCGAATGCGGCTTTTGTGGATCTGAATTGCGCGGGGCTGTCGAGCGAATTGCTCGAATCGGAGCTTTTCGGATACCGGAAAGGCGCCTTTACAGGCGCGGTCAGCGATAAGATCGGATTCCTGGAAGTGGCAAATCACGGCACTTTATTTCTCGATGAGATTGGCGACATGGCTCCTCAGGTTCAGCCCAAGATCCTGAAAGTAGTGGAGGAGAAACAGTTCTACCGATTGGGAGACGCGCATGAGCGAAAGGCCGATGTGCAGATTATCGCGGCGACTCATTGCGATTTAAAGAAGCTGGCAGAGGAAGGCAAGTTCCGCGGCGACCTTTATTTTCGTATTAGTATCTTGTGCCTGCATATTCCCCCTCTGCGCGAACGTCGTGAGGACATCCCGGTCATCACAAATAAGCTGCTGGAGCAGTTCAGCTGGGATATGAAGCGCGGCCCCTTGAGGATCTCCGACAGTGCCCGATTGGCATTGCAGCAATACTCGTGGCCAGGGAATATTCGCGAGCTTCGCAATGTACTAGAGCGGGCAGCGCTCTTATCGGACGGTGGAGTGATCCACAAGATCGGCCTCGAGTTCGAAATTTCTGACCGTCAGAACATTGCTGCACATGTTCCAGTTGCTAACCTTACCCTCAAGGAAATGGAGAAGCTCTACATCCTGAAAACACTTTTGTCCGAGGGGGGTCGCGTCACCCAAACTGCTAGACGCCTCGGCATGCCTAGAAGCTCCCTGTACGCCAAGATTCATGAGCATGGGCTACAAATCCCGTCTTAATATCCTGACATCCAAGAGGAACTCCGAGAAGTCACGGGAAATATTCGGCGAGCCGGGTACCGCTGGGCCCACAACCTCGCTTCTTACCAGGCTGTCGAGCCGCAACAATTCGTGCGCGATTACGAACGGGCAGCTCCGCACTCGGTCGTCGTTCTCGCCCACGCTGAAGCCACCATCAACGCGGCCCTGTGACGTAATCTGCAAACGCATCCGGTGTAAACGGAACTTCTTTGATTTCCCTCCAAGATCTGGATTCCGAGCGACTTACAGTCAATCCGTCAATTACTACTTGGGAACCAACTCGGAACAGGCAAGTCTCGTATCGAATGATCAGTACCAAGAATGTATGGTCCGCCGCGCGACTGCAAGGGAAAAGCGTGGGCGAGAAGACAAGTCTGCGCAAATGTATTCGGCCTTTAGTGGAGATCAGCTCTCCTGGCCAGGATGAGTTGCGCGCGTGTCAGTCCTTATAAGTCGGTCGGTTGCTCTTTCGAGACCATTTTCGGTATCAGGCTGCGGACACGCCGTTGTGACTGTTCTTTCGTCCTTGCTGCTTCTTGCAGACCTCGGTGGGTGAAAATGACTCGTCGTCGTAGTAGTGCGGGAAAGTGGGAGCGCGCCAGCGCTTCCAAGCCGCAGGCGTCTTTTCCGCACTATTTCATGCGGCAATCGCGTTTGCTGTCGGCCGGTAGTCTTGTCCACTCGACAGCACAGCCCATGCGATCCGCGCGAGTTTGTTAGCCATCGCAACCACAACGACGTTCTTGGGAGCTCTGGCGTCCAGTGCGTCCAGCCAGGCTCCGATCGGTGCTCGGTCGCGTTTGATGCGCAGCACGGCAGCCCGTGCACCATGAATCAAGACCTTCCGCAGATAGACGTTGCCGCGTTTGCTGATGCCGAGTAGCTTCGTCTTGCCCCCGGTCGAGTACTGGCGTGGCACGATCCCCAGCCACGCAGCGAAGTCCCGGCCCTTACGGAAAGCGGCGCCGTTGCCGATAGCGGCAACGATGGCAGTGGCTACGATGGGTCCAATTCCTGGAATCTGTCGTATCCGTGTGCATCCTGCATCCGCTGCAGAGATCCGTTCCAGTTCCAGGTTGAGCTTTTCGATCTGCTGTTCAACCAGCTTCCACTCGTCCCACAGCATGTCGACCAGGCTCCGCATCTGGGGCGTCAGGTCGGCCTCTGCGTTCTCCAGGACGTCTGCCATGACAGCCTTGAGATTCGCTGGCCTCTGCGCAAACACCATACCGCGCTCGAGCAAAAATGCCCGAATCTGGTTGATCACCGCCGTACGCCGGGAAATTAGCCGATCACGCACCCGGTGAATGCCCTGGAGGTCCAACTGATCATCGGTCTTGATCGGGACGAAGCGCATGTTCTTCCGCTCGACTGCCTCAGCGATCGCCTCCACGTCGATGAAGTCGTTCTTGTTCGACTTCACGAAGGGCTTTACAAACTTGGCTGCGATCAGCCGGACATCGTGGCCCTGAGTTCGCAGTGCGCGTCCAAGGAAATGCGCGCCGGCACAAGCCTCCATCCCGATTAGAGATGCCGGCATGTTCGCGGTATAGGTCAGAAGTTGCTTCCGACTGAACTTCTTCCGCACAAGTACCTTGCCGGCAGCGCCGAGCGCCACAAGATGGAATGTCGTTTTGCCCAAGTCAATGCCAACGGAATGTATCTGCATGTCGATGATCCTCCTTCTCAAAGGCTGCCATATTGGTCACCCGCAGATCGCGGGTGAATAAAGCGGCGGACCATCTCATTAGTCGGCTAGCGTTCCACGATCTCAAGGCCGACTAAGAGATGGAAGATGAGAGACACTGCGGCGTTTATCACGACTGATTTCGGCCCACTCGTTGCGCTGGCTTCAACCTCAAAGCCGCTGCGCTGGCACTCCGGTCGCAAACATGAGACTCGCAAGTTCTCGGCAAACACAGAATTCAAGGACTCTGATAGCTTCATTACAAGCAGTTACGCATCCCGGATTTCAGGGACGTGATTTAAATCACAGCCGTATGAGACCCCCGCGGGGGATGCTAACAATAGACTTTCGGGACCTGTACACCATGAATGGGAGCAGAAAAGGCGCGTTGCTGATGTTGTCGGTCGTGGTCTTCTGGGCCGCAATGCCGGCGTCCGCCTGCCTGCTGGGCATCGGGCATACGGGCCTGCCCGATTGCTGTCGCGCCGTGGCGCAGTCCTGTGACTCGGCCGCGATGACAGCAGACTGTTCATGCTGCCAGGTCCACGGGAACAACCCCGCTGTTACTCCGGTCACTCCGTTCTCCTTGCGGCAGCCGCAGAAGCTGGCCGTTGCAGCGCATCAGGCAAGTATGAAATTGCCTGCCGCTCCGGGCGGCAGTTACGGGAATGATATTGAAACGCCGCCGCCGCAGTTTCCGCCGGGCGGCGCCTTTGCACTCAGAATCTAAAACTCCTTCCTTCGCAGGCTGAACCTGGGCCTTCGTGCGTCCTCGCACGCTTATGCGAACTGCGAGCGCACAGCCCGACTGGAGCACCCAATCTCCTTTGGAGGGAGTCATGAATCTTCTTGTTGCTGCATTTTGTGTTCTTACAACCACCGCGTCTGCCGGCATCGCTCGCGCGCAGACTCCCGCAGAGAACGACGGCCTCTCGAACCTTGCAGTCCTGATCGAATTGCAACTCGGTGAACACCACGAGGCCGAGGATTCCGGTCCAGCTCTGGCGCTCGATGAAGCCGAACAGATTGCCCTTGCCTCTAATCCCGAGATCGAAGTTGCAGCCAGGCGCGTTGCCGTTGCCCAAGCGCATGTTCCCGCGGCCGGCACACTCGACGATCCCATGGCGATGTATCGCGGATGGGGAGTCCCGCTCGAAAAGCCGTGGGACTATAACGACGCGCAAAACATGTTCAGCATCAGCCAGACGTTTCCGGGCCGGGGAAAGCTGGCGCTGCGCACCAACGTTGCCGAGTCGAGCGCAGATGAGGCAAAGGCCGATCTGGAGCAGGTCAGGCTGGACGTGCGGGTGCGCGTACATAAGGCTTTCGACGACCTATTGCTCGCCGACGACGAGATGCGGATACACGATCAGCATGAGGCCATTGCGCGCCAGGCCATTGAAGAGGCGCGTATCAAGTACACCAACGGAAAGGTGCCGCAACAGGACATGCTGAAGGCGCAGGTTGCGCTTACGCAGTTGGCCGAGCACATGATTCGGTTCGACCATGATGCAGAATTGGCGCGAGCCCGCCTGAACACGCTGTTAGGCCGCAATCCCAAATCACCGCTCAGGGTGGCTGGTGAGCATGCCGTGCTCGGCACGCTACCCGAGGCTGCGAGCCTGGACGATCTGGCTATGCGCTCCCGGCCCGATCTGCTCGAAGCCCGGCAAGCCGCCGAGCGCAGCCACAAAGAGCAAGCACTGGCCAAAAAGGCTTACGTGCCGGATTTCACGGTGTCAGCCGGTTACATGATCATGCCGTCCGGCCAAAACATGCGCAACGCGTACATGCTGGAGGGCTCGATGAACCTGCCCTGGCTGAATCACCGCAAGCACGATGCGGAGATTGCGGAGGCCACGGTGGAGACGACCGAGCAGGACGCCGAGCTGGCCGCGCTTCGCAATGCGGCGTCGGGCCAAGTGCAGGAGGCGCTTGTGGAGGCAGAGGCCGCGCAAAAGCTGGCGCACCTGTATCACGACCAACTTCGGCCCCAGGCCGAGGCGACGCTCCAGTCGAGCGTAATCGCATATGAGAACGACAAGACGGACCTTCTCGACCTGCTCGACAGCCAGATGACGGTCGTCAACATCGACCTTGCGTGGCTTCAGGCGGTTGGCGATTTTGACGCGCGCCTGGCGGATCTCGAACTCGCCACAGGCACTCCCATCAACCCGTCCGAGTCCCCGGCAACGGAGGTGAAACCATGAAGACACGCAGTTATCAGTTTGCATTGGCGGCAGCAGTCGCGATATGTGCATTGCTCGCATCCGCCCTCGGATATGTGCTCATCCATCGGGGCTACTTTGCTCCGCAGACAAATTCGCAGGCAGCTTTGCAGGACCCGGTGGTGGCACGCGGACCGGCCATGGCGGCCCAGCCAACGCCTCCCCCCGGAGCTGTGCCCAATGCCGATCCCGGACTTGCGCCGTTGCAGTTATCGCCGCAACGAATGCAGGAGATCGGCGTTACATCGGCGACTGCGGAAATGAAGGATGTGAGCGACGATCTGAGCGTTCCCGGAAATGTCGACATCGATGAAGAGCGGCTTTCGTACGTGCAGACCCGTTTCCCCGGCTGGATTCAGGACGTTCAGGCGAACGCGACCTACCAGTACGTGCGCAAAGGACAGCGGCTATTCACCATGTACAGCCCGGACATTGTCAGCAGCGAGCAGGAGTACCTGCTGGCTCGGCAGAACAAGACTGCCTTCTCGCAGGATGCGCATAACCAAGATTCGCACAACATGGATGCGCACAACATGGGCGCACAGGACGACGGCTGGCTGCAAAAGGCAGCCGAGGAGCGCCTGCAACAATTCGGTGTGCCGCCGCAAACCATCACCGATCTCGAACAGAGCGGCAAGGTGCAACGCAACATCGCCATCGAATCGCCCGCCTCGGGCTACATTATTGAGCGCGACGCCTTGCCCAACGAGTATGTGCAGCCTGATACGAAGTTGTACACGATTGCCGATCTCTCCACGGTGTGGGTGTACGCCAATGTGTTTCAGAACGACGTTGGCAAGCTGAAACCGGGCGACCCTGCGCTGGTGACGGTGGATGCTTATCCTGGTCGTCACTTCAACGGCCGCATCGATCAGATTCTGCCGCAGGTGGACGTGACTACGCGCACCGTGCGCGTGCGCCTTGTCTTCAGCAATCCGGGCGTGATTCTCAAGCCAGGGATGTATGTGAATGTCGCGATCTCAGTCCGCCTGGGCCGGCAGTTGGTGATACCGGCATCGGCAGTTCTCGAAACGGGTACGCGGGCGGTCGCGTTTGTCGATCACGGAAACGGCAACCTGGAGCCGCGCACCGTTGAGATAGGGCCACAGCTTGATGATTCAGTCGTCGTCCTCAGCGGTCTGAAGGCCGGCGAAAAGGTCGTTAGCTCGGCCAACTTTCTTGTGGACTCCGAGGCTCAACTACAGGCGGCTATGGGCGCGTTTGCGCCAACTGAGCCGCAGCCGGCTGCCGGCTCAGCGCCTGCCGCGCAAGTACAAGTCGACCTGAGCACAGAGCCTTCTCCACCGCGTAAAGGGGCCAACACGGTGCGCGTGAAACTGACCGGAACTGACGGAAAACCGGCGCCGGGCGCACAGGTGACTGCAACCTTCTTCATGCCGGCGATGCCCGCGATGGGAATGGCGGCAGAGCGCGACGCAGTCACACTCTCCGACAAGGGCAACGGGCTTTATGAGGGCTCGGTTCAACTGTCGACGGGTGGTACCTGGCAGGTGACCGTGACCGTTCAGCGCGGTGGTCAAACGGTGGGCACAAAGCAACTGAGCCTGAGCGCCATGGGAGGGATGTGATGATTTCACGGATCATCGCGTGGTGCGCACGCAACCCTTTTCTGGTATTCACCGGGGCCATTCTCCTGGTTGTGGCGGGTTATTGGTGCATGCAGCGAGCGCCGCTGGACGCACTGCCCGACATCAGCGACGTGCAGGTGATCATTCACACGCAGTGGGCTGGCGAGCCCCCGAATGTGATTGAAGACCAGGTTACCTACCCGATCGTGACCGCCCTGCTTGCGGCTCCGCGCGTGAAGAACGTGCGTGCTCAGACCATGTTCGGCGACTCTTATGTCTTCGTCGTGTTTCAGGACGACACAGATCTCTACTGGGCGCGATCTCGCGTGACGGAGTACCTGCAGCAGATTGCCGGGCGGCTGCCCGCGGATGTTCATCCGGCTATCGGTCCCGATGCAACCGGCGCGGGCTGGGTCTATGAGTATGCCGTCATCGATCGCAGTCACACCAAGAGCCTGGCGGATTTGCGCGCGCTGCAGGACTGGTATCTGCGCTATCAGCTTGAAACCGTGCCCGGCGTGGCAGAGGTGGCCAGCATCGGCGGCTTTGTGCGCCAGTACCAGGTGAACCTCGACCCCAACAAGCTCTTCTCCTATGGCATCTCCGCTGCCACCGTGATTGACAAGGTAAGGCAGAGCACAAACGAAGTCGGCGGAGACGTACTGGAGATGAGCGGAGCCGAGTATATGGTCCGCGGCCTCGGCTACTTTCATTCGCTCGCAGACCTTGAAAATGTCCCTGTTGCGACCAAGAACGGCACTCCAGTGCTGGTGCGAGATTTGGGCACGGTGTCGTTTGGACCCGGACGAGCGGCGCGGCGCGGCAGACTGGCAGGGAGAGGGCGAAGCCGTCGGCGGCATTGTCGTGATGCGCTACGGCTTGAACGCTCTGAATGTAATCGACGGCGTAAAAGCAAAGTTCAAGGAGATCGCACCGTCGCTGCCAGCCGGCGTCGAGATCGTGACCGGCTACGACCGCTCCTGGCTGATCAATCAGTCGATCCACACATTGAAGCGGGACCTGATTGCCGAAGCCATCATTGTCAGCTTTGTCAGCATTGCTTTTCTCTTCCACTTCCGTTCCGCGCTCGTCCCCATTCTCACGCTGCCGATTGCGGTGCTGGCCGCATTCATTCCGATGTACTATCTGCACGTCAGCTCCAACATCATGTCGCTCGGCGGACTGGCGCTGGCTGTCGGTGTGCTCATCGACGCCGCGATTGTGATGGTAGAGAACGGATACCGCCATCTGGCCGAGCGCGACGATGTTCCCGACGAAAAGGAGCGGCGGCTCATTCTCGTCCGCTCGGCGCAGCAGGTGGGGCCGGCGCTGTTCTATTCGCTCATCATTATTGTGGTGTCGTTTCTGCCGGTGTTTCTGCTTGAAGCGCAGGAAGGCCGCATGTTCCGCCCGCTGGCCTGGACGAAGACTCTGTCACTCATATTCTCCTCGCTGCTGTCGATCACGCTGGTCCCCGCGCTCATGCCACTCTGCCTGCGCGGCAAGCTGCGCAAGGAGTCAAAGAACCCGGCTGCCCGCGTTACTCAGGGCATCTATCTTCCCGTGTTGCGCTGGAGCCTGAAGCATTGGAAGCTTGTCATCGCGCTGAATCTGGCCTTTCTGGCGGCGACCATTCCTCTTTACTTCCGCCTCGGAAGCCAATTCATGCCCGCGCTGTACGAAGGCTCCGCTCTCTACATGCCGAGCGCGCTGCCGGGCATCTCAATCACGCAGGCGGTCACGCTCATGCAGGAGCAGGACCGCATCATCCGTTCATTCCCTGAGGTCGCAACGGTGTTCGGAACCGTGGGCCGGTCCGATAGCGCCACCGACAACGCGCCGCTCGATATGTACGACACCACCATTATGCTCAAGCCGCGCGACCAGTGGCGCCCCGGCATGACCTACGAAAAGCTGATTCACGACATGGATGAGAAGCTGCAGTTCCCTGGCCTCACCAATACGTGGACCATGCCCGTGGAGAATCGGCTCGACATGGAATTGACCGGAATCAAGACCGCGGTGGGGATCAAGATTCAAGGCCGCGACCTGGCGCAGATCGAGGATATCGGCGCACGGATGCAGCAGATCCTCGCAGGCATGCCTGAAACCAACTCGGTCTTTGCGGAGCGCGTTGCGCAGGGGTTCTATCTGAATGTGGAAGTGAACCGGCCGGAAGCCGCGCGTTACGGCCTCACCGTGGCCGATGTGCAGCAGGTCATTACATCGGAGATCGGCGGCGCGGACATTGCGCAGAATGTGGAAGGCCGCGAACGTTTTCCCATCTCCGTGCGGTATCAGCGCAGCTTCCGCGATCATCTCGAGGCCCTATCGCAGGCGCTTATCCCGACTCCTTCCGGCGAACAGATTCCCATCAGCGAAGTGGCTCGCGTGTACTATTCGCGCGGCCCCGCGATGATTCGCGACGAAGACGGAGCGTTGACTGGCTATGTCTATCTCAACCTGAACACGCACAACTACGGCGGCTTCGTGAGTGACGCGGAGAAACAGATCGATCAGAAGCTGGCGCTGCCGGCGGGATATACCTGGCGCTGGGCCGGAGAATATGAATTCGAAATGCGCGCCAAACAGCGGCTCAAGATCATCCTGCCGATCGTTTTCTTCGTGATCTTCCTGCTTCTCTATCTGGTCTTCAAATCTGCTGCCGAAGCGGCCGTGCTCATCTTTCCCACTCTCTACGCCATGTCAGGAGGCCTGCTGCTGCAATGGGCGCTCGGTTATAACTTCAGCGTCGCCGTTTGGGTGGGCTATATCGCGCTCTTCGGCATTGCCGTCGAGACCGGCGTGGTGATGGTGGTGTACCTGGACGAAGCTTTCAAGCAGCGACTCGCGCAGGACACGCCCATGACAGAAGCCGGGCTTACTGCAGGCTGTCATCGATGGCGCGGTCCAGCGGCTGCGGCCCAAGCTGATGACCGTGACGGCGGTCATCCTAAGCCTCGCGCCGATCCTGTGGGAGACCGGCATTGGTTCCGACGTGATGAAGCCAATTGCCGCCCCCATCGTCGGCGGAATGATTACATCCACGATCCACGTCCTGATTCTGGTTCCGGTTTTCTTCCTGCTGATCAAGCGCAGGGCATTGCGCCGCGGCCAGCTTACCCCGGCTTCGGATCTGGTAAAACCGTAGAGAGAAAGCTTAGGGAGCAAGGTCCGGGAGCTGGTCTCCAGCAGCAGGTCGACAAAACGTCTAAGATAACCGGCCTGATCGAATGCGGTAATCTGATAAAAACGTTGCGTTTTTTGAACCCATAACGCAGGAATTCAGACCGCAGAGGGCAAGATGAACCAAGCAGCATTTAAAAAGTGCGTTCAAGATCTGATGAAGGAGCAGGAGCGGTTGATCACTCGCCGCAATCGCAAGTCGGCCAACGGCAACGGCATCTTTGATCGCTATGATTTCCCAATCTTGACCGCGGCGCACACGCCAATCACCTGGCGCTATGACCTCGACCAGAAGACCAATCCTTACCTGATGGAGCGGATCGGAGTCAACGCCACTTTCAACGCCGGCGCGATCTTGCACGAAGGCAAGGTTCTGCTGGTGGTGCGTGTCGAGGGTTCGGACCGAAAGTCGTTTTTTGCCGTCGCTGAGAGCCCGAACGGCATCGACAACTTCCGCTTCTGGGATTTTCCCATTCTTTTGCCCGAGACCGAAGATCCGGACATCAACGTCTACGACATGCGCGTCGTCAAGCACGAAGACGGCTGGATCTATGGGCTGTTTTGCACCGAGCGCAAGGACCCGAAGGCGCCTGAGTCGGACAGCTCTTCGGCTGTCGCGCAGTGCGGCATTGTGCGCACCAGGGATTTGAAGACATGGGAGCGTCTGCCCGACCTCAGGTCCAAGTCGCCGCAGCAGCGCAACGTCGTCCTGCACCCGATTTTTGTCGACGGCAAGTATGCCTTCTATACCCGTCCTCAGGACGACTTTATTCAGGCGGGCAAAGGCGGCGGCATCGGCTGGGGGCTTTCGTCGAGCATCGACAATGCCGTCGTGGACGAAGAAATCATCGTCGATAACCGCGAATATCACACCATTCAAGAAGTCAAGAACGGCCTCGGACCAGCTCCCATCAAGACCAGCAAGGGCTGGTTGCAGTTGGCGCACGGTGTGCGCAACACGGCCGCGGGGTTGCGCTATGTGCTCTATCTGTTCTTGACCGAGTTGGAGCGCCCCTGGGTGGTGACGCATAAGCCGGCTGGCTATTTCATCGCTCCCGAAGGTGGCGAGCGAGTGGGCGATGTCTCGAATGTCGTCTTTAGCAACGGCTGGATCGAGGGCAAGAACGGCGAGGTCTTTATCTATTACGCCTCGTCCGACACGCGCATGCATGTGGCTACCAGCACGGTCGACAAGCTTGTGGACTATGTGCTGAATACACCTGCTGATCCGCTGCGCAGTCACGCCTGCGTCGCCCAGCGCAATCGAATGATCGAAAAGAACCTGAAAGCGCTGAAGACGCTGAAGCTGCGACAGCGCTAAGCAGAATGCGAAGCGGTGGATAAGCGCGGAGTTTTCGCGCTGAACCTCGCTGGAAGCCAGGAGTCGCGGAGATTATGAAAGCTTGTTGCTCTTATCCATCCATGAGCTGAAGGTCCACGATCTTGCGCTGCGGCGATCGAGCGCGGGCACTTTGATATCTCCCAACCTTTGTCCGTTCCGAACAGCACTGTCGGAAAAAGTCTTGGCGCCATCCGACACTCGAATTGCGCGGACACATTCGAGTTGTCCAAGCCGGCGTGCATATTCGTAGTGGAAGTTCTCCCGCAGACCCGTATCAATCGCGTCGGCAGCGCAGACAAGCACGTCATCGTTGACGTCCGCATCGATATAAAGCACGTACCCTGGCGGCGAGACGGTGTCGCACGCCAAAATTGCGAACGAGGGAGAGATGCTCAATCGCTTGAAAGTCTTCTCGAAGACTCTCGATACATGAGCGTCGTTCAACTTCTCACCGAACCAATCGGAAACCGAATCCTGGCGTCCAACAAAACGCACGAGCGGGCACTCGTGAATGTGGCCGGTCACCTGAATCTGGTCGCCCAGCAAATAGCGATAAAGTCCCCCACCGGTTGTGACCACGAGACTGTAAAGTCCGCCGCGCTCAAGTTGATGCGCGAGTTGCGGACGATCGGAATCACCGGGGAGAAACTCGAAGAAGTGCGAGCGCACCGCAAGAGCTGGATCGTCATGGGCGACCAGGGGAAAGGATACGAATGCTTCGGTAGCAATCACTCCCTTGCGCTGGACTCGCGCGTGCGGAAACAACGCCGCCAGGTTTGCCGCGGGCGCTTGCGCATTCGCATCCCCCCAGCAACTGATGACCCTGAGGTGCGGCCAGAGCTGCGCATGAGTTTCCTGCGGGCTGCCGAGACGCAGGGCTGCGTGCACCTCGCGGGATCGCGCTCGATCCGCAGGACACAGGGTTCCGCGCGCCAGATCGTAGACGATGCGCTCACCCCACTCGGTCAGCCACTCTGTCAACAGCGACAGAAAAGTTGGGCTCCAAACGGAGATCAGCCGCAGATTGCCGGCGCGCACAAGGAAAAACAGCGTTCGATAGCGAAACACATCGATATCGGAATCCAAGCGCACGCTGCTGGGAACTGCCATGACGGCATTCACGAGGCGTTTCTGCCAACCGCCGACATAGGATGTATCGTCATCGAATCCGATGGCTATGCCGCCGGATGTTCTCTTGCGTGTTTCGAGGGTTGGACTCACAGACCAGTACGCTTGACCGGATAGCAGACCAGGATCATCCAGGAACAGGTCTGCGACCCATGCATGAATGCCGCGCTGAAATTCTCGCTGCAGAGAGCGCGTGTAGGGCACGAGCTTGGTCGCACCCGTCGAACCCCCGGTTTGCTCGAACAATCTGACCGCTTCACGGGTCAGGACATTAGGCTCGTTCGCCGCTGCTCGATCAACCCAGGCCGCAAACCGATCGAAGTTCCGAGTTGGCACGCTGCGTTGGTACTCGGCAACCGAGTGGATCGATGAAAAACCGTGTGACCTGCCAAACTCTGTGCCGGCATTTTCATGCACGATGCGGAGCAAAACACTCTCCTGCTCCTTTTCAACGCGGCTCACCGCGCGACGAAATCGCGCGTGCTCCGGGATGCATCCAGCCAACCAGAGCGAGTTTGCCACCGAGCAAATCATTTCAGCGTGCCCAACGATGCGACCATGCGTTCACCCGCGCGGGTCAGGTTCGAACGTGATATTTCCGTAAGGCAAGCGAGTTCGTCGCCTCTTGCGTGTCCTGGATTCTTCTCTGCGAAGAAGCTCACGATCGGATCGCGAAGTCGAGGCTCGGTCATGTCCGCGACGCCCGGGCGAAGCGGCGTAGCGTTTTCAAGTCTGACCACGCCTGAGACCACGTCGTAGCGGGATCCGTATCTTGCCCTGGCTAACGAATCGATGACATGCTTCATCGCTTCGGGCGTCTCCTGTTTCGGATTCGGATAAAACTGCCTGAAGAACACAGGAAGAAAACGGTAGGTCTTGTATCCGGAACATATCAAAAACCAGTACACCTGCGTCGATGGCCGCAGAACAGCAATTCTGTCGAACTCCGCGAAAACTGTCTGCCCCCATAGGCGGCTGAGCACCGATTCACCCCAGTATTGGCGGGCTACGATTGTGTCACCGGAAAAGAAGGCCACGACATTCCGGCCATCGATGGAAACCTCCATGCGCACCATTGTCGAAAACCCTTGAATCTGGCCATCGTTTCTATCACGCAAAACAATCACTCTGTCCTTTTCGGCAAGGTCGGCGTCGAATTGCACGCGGCACACGCCGGAAAAGTACGTGCACAGAATCGCAAACATCGAATCCCGGTCGAATGAGCTGAGGTCCGCGCGAGCGACCACCAATCCTGCCAGACGCCCTTGGCAATCACCATCAGAGCGTGGCGATTTCGACATATGCTGGTCTTCCATCAAGCTGTTCATGAATTCCTCCTCCACCCGGCCACTCCGCCAGATACAGGCGGCTGGGATACAAAACGTGGGAGTACTCGCGCGCGGCCGGCAACAGAGGATCTCTCGAATCGAGACCGACAAGCATGTAGTGCAGCCCGCGGCTTCGCGCTAGATCGTACAGTTCACGGAGAAGCACGCGAAAAACTCCGCTATCGCTGTTGGCGATGCAGACGAGCGAAACATATGCGCTCCGCAGCTCCTCGCCGGGGCAAGGCAATGCTGCTCGTCCGATCCAGGGCGCGACAAGGTTGTAGAGCGGCGCCAGCGTCTTCAACCCTCCGCTATAACCCTGAACGATTGTCTGCTTGTAAGCCGACTGATCCCAAAGAGCGGCCACTCCTGCGATTTCCCCGCAGCGGCGCGCAATTCTCAGGTCTTCCGCGCGCAGGCCAAATTCAGACAGGCGCGCGAGCGCGCCGCAGGTCCACTTTTGAAAGAATTGGCGCTGCCGGCCGTTTGCCTGAAGAAACTCCGCAACGTCAGAGAATTGGTCCGCGCCTGGCGCTGAGACTTGCACATCGCCTCGCACCCGGAGCTTTGCCCGTTCAGTGTTGATTGCGAGTGTCCGATATTCGGCAGCCGCGTGAAATGAAGGGAAGCCCTTTCGCCGCTTCTTCACGAGGACGCCTGTCGCTTCCGGGTTGCCCTCTACGATCGCGGCGAGATAGGCGGGAAGCGGATCCACATCGTGCCAATTCTTGAGCAAAGAGAATCCTCTCGAAATCAGCCAACGGCCACGAAAGCGCGAGTCGATGCGCAGTTGCCCAAGATATCCAATCCGCTGCTCCTGACCATTGATGTAGACGTTGCGAGCCCAGCGGCACGCAACACCGGCAAGGGCTCCGTTCTCTTCGTCGACTGCCACCAGCACGCGGCAATCATCGCCCGATATCTCGCAACCCAATTCAAAATCAGGCTCGCGTTGGTAGGTGAGACGAATTCGCCCCGGCATCGGTTCCCGGCGCAGCAAGTCCCGAATCGCCGGATCATCGGCCGAGTTTGCAGGACGAACGACGAGATGCATCAAAGCATCCGCGGCAAACTGCCGGCAGGTTCCAAATCCAGGCTCTCAGCGTGATTCGCCTTGACCAATGGCGCCGAATAGGACTCGTCGCCCAGCGGAAATCCTCTTCGCTGACGCACCTCGGAGCGGAACAGGAGATTGATTGAAAAAAAGTGCATCCACATGAACAGGTTCGCCCCATTGGCCTTAAGATCCATGCCCCTGCGAAGAATGGACGAAAAGCCGTAGAAAGCCTGTCTCGCTTCGATGCAGCGGGCCTTAACATCTTCGGCGGTCATTCCGCGCGGCACAAACGGAGCCATTCCGTATCGGTACCCTGGGTCGAGCCACCACTTATCAAAGAGCAGACGGCCTTCCTTTCGCAGGCGGTCGTAGAGCGGGGTTCCTGGAAATGGCAACAAGTGATTGAACGCGGCAAGAAAAAAGCTATGGCGTTTCGCAAACGCAAGTGTTTCGCTGAAAGTATCACGATTGTCCTCGTCGTACCCCAGGATGAAGGTGACGTATACACCGATGCCAAAACGGCGGAGATTCGCAAGCGCTGTTTCGTAGCCTCCCTTCATGGTGTTGAAGGACTTCTGCATCTTGTTCAGGTTTTGCGGATTGAGAGTCTCGAAGCCGATGAGCAATGCCTGGCAACCGCTCGCCTTGATGAGCTCGAGAAACTCCTCGTCGTGCGCCGCGTTGATGCTGGCCTGGCTTACCCAGCGAATCTTGAGCGGAATGAGGGCGCGAAAGAATTCCTTCGCCTGCTCCATATTCCCTGTGATGTTGTCGTCGACGAAGAAAATGAGGGGCTTTTTGATCGTGCGTATCTCGTCAATGATTTCATCGACAGGACGGCGCGATTGGGTGCTGTGAAAGTAGGACTGGATGGCGCAGAACTCGCAGTGAAACTGGCAGCCCCGGCCTGCTTCAACCAATCCAATCGGCAAATAACGCTTCCCCTTGAATATCGACCGGTCGGGTCGCAGGCCGGAAAGATTGGGCCGATCCGCTCGGCGATAGAAACGGCGCAAACGCCCCTTGCGAAAGTCATCCAGAAGTTCCGGCCAAAGCCCCTCGGCTTCGCCCACCACGATCGATTCGGCGTATTCGCTGGCCTCTTCAGGAATGAGAGTGGGGTGAAAGCCGCCCATAACGACGGGCACGCCCCTGCGCCGGAACTCTGACGCAATCTGGTAGGACCGTTTGGCGGTGTAAGTCTCCACGCTCATCGCCACGAGGTCGGTCGGCTCGTCATAGGGAATCTGTTCCGAGCGATCGTCGTAAAAGCGAATCTCTGTCCCGGCATCGCGCGGCGTAAGCCCGGCGAGGGTGGCCGGAGCCAGCGGCTCCATTTGCCACGTGCGGATGTAAGGCTCACCGCGCCGCCGTCCGATACAGGGATGAACAAAGGTTAGTCGCATAAACCTCAGGATCGAGGAGCCAGCTGCCAGTCGCAGGTATAGAACTTGTCGAGGTGATTGGCGTAGAAGCGATAGCCAAGGTTCGCCGGAATCGAAACGGGTAGTTGCGTTCTCGACCCCGCAAGCCGCTTCCATATCGATGTATATCGATAGGTCTGCTTCCAAGCCCAGCCCGTGTGGCGCAGCAATTCATCCGCTGTCATGTTCCTGGGTTCAAACACAACGTGCTGCCCGTCATAAAGCGCCCAATCTTCAGTGGTGATGCGGCCTTCTGCTTTCAACCTTTTGTACAATCCAGTCCCTGGAAACGGTGTCGCAATCGCGTACCGCGGCAGATCCATGTTCGAATCCATCGCCAGGGCGACGGTCTCTTCAAAGGAATGAAGCGTGTCGCTATCGAGCCCGAAGACGAAACATCCCATGATCGCGATACCGCGTTCATGAATGCGCCCCACCACGTCGCGATAGTCGAGCCGCATGTTGAACCGCTTGTTCGCATCGCTCAACGATCCCTGATCCGCTGACTCGAAGCCAATCAACAGCCCGCGGCAGCCGCTGCGCGCCGCCAGGTCCAGCAATTCGTCGTCCCGGGCAATGTTGACTGTCGTCAAGCCTCCCCATCTGACATTCAACGGGATCAGCGCGGTAAATAGCTCTCGCGCATACGGGATGTCCGAGATCAGGTTCAAATCGAGAAAGACCACGCGCCGTGCGCCCATCTGTTTCACATCGGCGATTACGTCGGCGACCGGCTTCTGCAAGGGCTTGGGCCAGGCGGCAGGCACAACGCAGAAGTCGCATTGATGAATGCATCCGCGCGTGGCCTCGATGGTCTCTGCTACGTTGATCAGTCTTGAATCGAACAACTGGCGCTGAGGAAAGGGGAGGTTCTCCAGCTTTAATGCGGGGCTCTGATCGTAGCGCGCCTGCAGCTTTCCAGCGGCAAAGTCGCGCAACAGGCGCGGCCAGGACTCCTCTGCATAGCCCACGACAACAGCGTCGGCGTGTTGCATTGCCTCTTCGGGCACCAGCGTGGGATGGACGCCTCCCAGGACGACAGGAATTCCCTTTTTCCGAAGGTGCGCGCTCATCTCATAACTGCGGGGGGCGGTCCCGGTGATGGCGCTGATTCCCACAATGTCTGCGTCGATGCGTTCCAAATCGATCTCGCCCGCGCCCTCGTCGACAATGTGGACATCGGATGGAATCTCAGAAGGCACCAGCGAAGCAAGAGTCGTGAGCGTCAGCGGCGCATACCGCATGGTTTTCTTCCAAATGCCTCCTCGATGGCGGTACAGCGGCCCGCGCGGCGAAACAAGCGTGATTTGCAGCCTTCTGGCCCCACCGTTCAGGTCCCGGAGCGCTGGCCTGGCTGAACAAACCCGACTGGATTCGATGGACATCGTGCTCACCTTGATCTTCGATCGAACAACCTTACCACCCCCTGTGGCGCAACATCTGTAGGGGAAATCACACAATGCCGAGGAGATGGAGCGCACAGCGCGCCCTCGGAAAATGGGGTCACAAACGTGATATCTCTTTTTTAATGTGCTAATTGGGAGTTGAAGGCTCTGCTCATCTGCAGGCGCAAATGGTTACTGGATACAGCGAATCGTACGCGCTGAAAACAGGAACGCGGCGGGCTCCAATGCGCTGACCGGTCCTGGCTGGCAAGACAGTGACGCCAGGAGTAGCCGCCAAGGCACGGAATTGCTGAAGATCCCTCACCCGAAGATCGGCCGCTGTTGAAATAAAGGCTACGCTTGTTTGCGAATCAGATCGCGGACGCCTGTGACACTTTTCAGAGTGTCCTCATCTGAGGCCAACCTGATCAGGTGCAATCAATATTCCGGGGGGATCACCGGCAACCGGGAAATTCACTACTTGGTTAGTGCCGGTTAGGCGACCATCCAGCCGGAACCCCAGTCCTGGACCTTGCGGCGTTTCAGGCGACAAATTTCTGAATGAGTGAATGCAAGTAACCAGCAGGCTTCAGTGACGTGCTTTCAGAAATGCCAAACCGATAACTTGGAATTTCGATACGCTTCTATCCCCGATGTTGCCGAGGGTTTTCTCGGAAGCATCACCAATCTCGGCTCGCTCGTGGCGAAATCACTGCTCGCGTTTACAAACTTGCTCTGGCGCAACCATCCCGCGGCCATCCACTTCTGCGGGATTTGAAACTCAGCCCATCCACACTCCGTGCACAGCAGCACCTCGGGGGATGGCGTCAAAGGAGGATGGCTCAGCATGCGTGTGCAGCTGCGGTACAGTCGGATTTCGGCTGGAGCCTTCGCCACGGATTGAGATTTGCACCTTGGGCAGATCATCAATTGACCTCAATAACAGGACCTATATCGGCGGAATCACGAGACCCCTTGGATTAGACCGAGCCACAAGCGCATCGCCCTTCAATATGAAAGCGCTGTGATCAAGGTTCGCTGCAATCACGTAACCAGAATCCTATCCACATTAATTCTATGAATCTAAACCGGTTATCCGTTTAGCGCAATTCATTTTCCTCTGTATGTGCAAGTCATTGCACACTCTTGCACAAGATTTGCGACATGAAGTATGCAAATCTTTGCACACTTTTTGCACATAATTTGCGACTTCTCGCGCCAAAAGGTTACATAAGCTCTGACACTAATGCCGTGAAAGGGAGTTGTATTGCTTGATATGAAGCCGGAATATGTCAAGCAAAAGCGGAATTGGTCGATCACCAGAGGCCTCCTTCGCGTCGAATGCGCTCCTGCAATTCGGCAAGTGCGCCGTCGTCAAAGATGGCTTGCCAGATCATGCGCTCGTAGTAAGAAAAACGAGGATCGACTGTGCCGATAGCCAGCCGCGCCTTTTCCAGATAAGCCAGCACTTCCATGTAATTGCGCTCGCGGTCGCTCATAGCAGGACCTCTAATCGAGCCCCCCCGGTAGGTGTGAACACGCAGAGCCGAGACTAACGGGAATAGGAACCGATTACTGGGAACGTACCGCGACGAAACATGACAGTGGAATAGTTCCTCGGTGGGAAGGGCATGGCAAGTCGGTAATCAGAAGTAACCTGTGCGCATAGGAAGGCTTGTGCGGGGAGAAGAACCGGTAGCTGCCTTCAGAGGTCTTTCTCGGACATCCGGATACACAACGCGCCCGGAACGATCGACACACGGAACGACGCGCGGCCAATCCACTCCCCTGCGGTCCACCAGTTAAAAATGAGCATTCATGGTTTTCCCACATCGTAATTCCGGCTTCAGACTGATTTGCGCCTGAATCACCGGCTAACCGGACAGAACCCGAAAATGGGGTCATGAACAGTTGGGCGACAAACCAGGAGTTGGCCAATTCAGCTACTGTCAGGCGTCCAACGAGCGCCGCAGTTCATGCTACGGGGCGTTATCACCGAGCGAGAATTATGTTCAGCTTCCTCCGCGTCAGCCCCGCGTCAGGAAAATCGGCAGGCCCAGCTTACAATCGTAAATCGGCCGATAGCGCTCCGTGTTATACATGGTCGCGACTTCCACTTTCCGCGGCCCGAGTTTGGGGTCGGGGATTGGCACCATCGCGTAGCAGCCACTACTGATCGCCGTCATCAGGCCTGCCTTTCCCTCTCTTACGGCGTCCATGGCCATTCCGGCGAAGGTGATGGCCACCATGCGGTCGATGAAATCCGGACTGCCGGAACGCAAATCGTATGTCAGGTCACTCACCACGGTTTCTTCGCCGGTGGCAGCCTTGATCTCGTCGCTCAGGTCTTCCGCTACGCTCATCTTCTTGCGGTGGCCAAAGGCATCGGCTGGACCATATTCCTTTACCGTGTAGCCTTCCCATTCTGCGCCCTCGGAGAGAATCACCAGCGAGTAGTTGCTGGGATTGTTGTGCTTATCGTCGACCAGGATTTCGATCAAATGCTTTAGATTCACTTTGTACTCGGGGATGCAGCAGCGCAGGGATGTCACGTACGCGGTGAAGAGAGCGGTGTAGCCGGCGTCGCGTCCGAATACCCGGAAAATGCCGATCCGCTCGTGCGAACCGACTGTCGTCCGCTGCCGTTCGATGGCGTCCATGGCTCGCGTAATGGCGGTTGAGAACCCAATGCAATACTCGGTGTTGCGAACGTCATTATCCATGGTCTTCGGCACTGCGATCACCTTCACGCCTTGCCGGTCAAGTTCGGCGGCATAGCTAAGGGTGTCATCGCCTCCGATCGCCACTATGTAATCAAGACCCAACATCTCGATGTTCTTCAGCACCGCAGGCGTCACGTCGAATAGCGTGCTGATTACGCCATCTTTGGTCGATTGCTTACTTGGATACTGTTGCCCATTGAGCGCCGGCGGAAGCTTTTGCATCTTGGTGGGATTGGTGCGCGAACTATGCAGATAGGTGCCGCCTGTGCGATCGATGGTGCGTGTGTTCTTGCGGTTGAGCGGTTGGATATACCGCGACCGGCTGGCCTGATCTCTCAGATCAACGTGCGTCAATCCTTCCCAGCCACGTCTGATGCCAACGATCTCGTATCCAATTTCAGTTCCCCGGTAGACGACCGATTTAATGACCGAGTTCAGGCCCGGAACGTCGCCGCCACCAGTAAGAATGCCAATTCTCTTTGCGGACATGGAAAGTACCCCTTTCCTTGCAGGCCCTCCGTTTCCAACTCTGAGCACGAAGATTAGGCTGCTCTTGAGCTGCATCGCAAGGCCCAGCCTTCCTCTGCAGCCGAGGAGGCAAACAATTTTGAGAGTTCTGGCGAGGGCTCCAGGCAGAAGCGAAAGCCGGATGCGGCGCGCAGCCCGGACCCGCTGCTACTCGCCGTGGCTACGCGACCATTCCCACAACGCACGATCGAGCGTGCGCAGCGGTGTGGGACCGGGGAGTTCGCTCTGCGGCTTGACGATTTTGCTGTCGGCCAGGCGCATACAAAAGGTCAAATATTCCTCATAAAAATGCACGTCGTGCCGGGCGTATCCCACCGCTTCCAGAACATGGTAGTCCAGCACCGTGTACCGCTCGGGGAAGATCGCAGCCAGAATCGCCGATGCCACGCAGATATCCACGCCGTGTAGTTCGAGCAAAGCCTTCATGGCGGCTTCAGTGGCCGTCTCGGGCGCGGCTGCGACGGCCAGGACGTGCTGGACCTGCTCGTCGCTATTGCCGATCAAGTATTGCACCGCGCGCTCCGACTTCCAGCGTACGATCGCTTCCAAATTGGCCAGCGAATAGTCCCCATTGCGAATCGCTTCTCCGGCGTCGAACGCTGCTTTTTCTAGCTCATGTTCCTTCTCTCCGGACTTCTGCCAATATTGCTCTGCTAACTGCTGGAGCTCCGACTCCGCGGGCTGAAGCTGAAAATAGGCGACCATTCGACTTCCTTCCTTTCCTAAAAACGCAATCACAATAGGCCCGCGTGAAGTCTTTGTCAACAATACGAAGGGCCTTCGGCGTAGGCGCACTGGCCTGGTTGATTCGAGATCACACTCGACCTAAAGCTCCTAGGCCGCCGTATTACTGTTCGCCGAACCCACCTCGATCAGTTGCGACGATCCTATAATCTGCCCCGGTGTCCCCTTCCTGGCTCGTGCCATTCCAGGCTCCTTTCATTCCAGGTGTTCTCACTGCGATTGGTTCAAAACGTGCCGGGAACTCCATAGGGTTCGCTTGTTATCGATCAGGCAGCTTCTCAGCGGGGGATGCTTTAGTGATCGACCACTTCAGCTGGTGATCTTTGGCGATCCAATTTCGCTCAACGTGGGACTCAGAACGGAAATTTCCGCTCATCATGGCGCACATTTCTTTTGGCGGTGCTCCGCAAACAGGACACTCGAAATCGAGCGAAGGATCATACCCGGCCATGCCAGTCTTTTACCGCTAATCGGCCAGCCGATGATGTCCAATTCTGAACATTCCGCCGTTTGTCTCATCAGCAACGCGCTAACGCCAAGAGAACACTGCTCGAAGGCAGAGAATTACCCCACCATTGCGAATGAGAGTAGAATAGCGTGCATCCGGGAAGCCAAAATGGCAATCCTGGCTTCCTCAAATCTGAAGCGGTCGCGTGCCCTTCCGAACTGTTCCCGTGAAGACCGCATCCGGGACGGGCCATTCAAGTGTCGGAGGTGAGAAGCATGACCTTTGACCTCGCCACCTTTCTTCAAAATGCAGGAGTGGGACGAAAAGTCGTCCACTTGGAGCCAAAGCAGGTCTTCTTTTTGCAGGGAGGCCCGGCCGACTCCATCTTCTATCTTCGGACTGGCCGCGCAAAACTCACCGTCGTTTCGCCGGACGGAAGGGAAGCCACGGTCGCGCTGCTATTCTCCGGGGATTTCATTGGAGAGGAATCTCTCGCGAGCTTGGGTGGGATCCATTTGGCCACTGCCACCGCCATTGCCGTTTGTACAGCACTCCAGATTGCGCGGGAGGAGATGATCCGCGTGATGTACGAGGAGCGCTCTTTCTCAGAGATATATGTGAAATTCCTGCTGGCACGGAGTATGCGAACCCAAGCCGACCTTGTCGATCAGCTTTTCAACTCCAGCGAAAAGCGCTTGGCTAGAGTTCTCCTGTTGCTTGCCGAATTTGGTGAACCGGGCAAATCGGAATCCTTCATTCCCCCTATCACTCAAGAGACTTTGGCAGAGATGGTCGGCACCACCCGCTCCCGTATCAGCTTCTTCATGAATCGCTTTCGCAAGCTCGGCCTTATTGAATACAACGGTCGCATCCGGGTCCATAAGTCGCTGATTAATGTGATTCTGCACGATCATTTCACCGAGCAAGAACCCCCGGCCAATGCGGGGTAATAGTGGACTCGGGCGCAAGAGCCCGTTCAATAGCGTCATGATTGGGATGAAAGACCCTCGATGCAAGAACTCCGGGTAATGAAGGCAGGAACTTGTGGCAGAGCACAAAGGGATTGTTAAGTGGTTTAACAACGCCAAAGGCTACGGATTCATCGGGCGGGAAGACGGTCCGGATGTATTCGTACACTACTCAGCGATTCAATCGGTTGGGTACAAATCGCTCAAGGAAGGCGATGAGGTCGAGTTCGACATAGTCGAAGGACAGAAAGGCGCACAGGCGGATGCAGTGACCTGCTTCAAGCCCGCCGACCAGGGAACAGCCTGACAGCGCGGGCTCCCGGTGCGGCATGCCTATACTTTGGGAATCAGGGATTCAGCGGAGCCGAGCGAGCTGGAAGCTCTGAGCTGTTCTTCTGCTCCCTGTCTCTCTCAATGCCCCGGCAAAGGTTTGACCGGCGGAGCACCAATCGGATGTACCGGCTCCCGAGTCTTGCCGCTGGCGGCCCATCCCATCGCCACAAACCACCCGAAGATCGTCCATCCCAGCAGCAAATTCACCGCCGCGATCCCTGCAGTCGATTTGCAGTCCCGATACATGGCCAACCCCGTCGGCAGCAGATACACCAACACTCCGGCCACAAACAGTACCAGATTGACAGGCGCCAGCAGATCGGCGTTGTGTCGTTGCAGTCCCAGCGCCACCATCACGTTGGCGCCTGCGGCCAACGCCGCGATGACAAGCAGTCGTAGCAAATTGTTCATTTGCCACCCCCTCTGGCGAAGTCACAGTCAATATGTTCCGCGGCCACGTGACCCAAGTCGACGCGACCCCAAAAGAATGCGACCTTGCACGCAGCTGAGCAGGGCACAGTCACTTTGACTTTACCTTCGAATTGTGGCCAGAATGTTAGCTCCGTCTCCGCCCACTCGCAATCGAATTCTCCGTTCACTCCGTGTCATTTCCGGTGCATCCGCCGCGCATTTGAATAGGGATCACAACGCCGAACGTCTGTGGGGCACTCGAATGAGTGCACTTCCACACGCAGCGATCCGGTGGCATCACATTCCGCCGCGCCAAAGGAAAGTTCATCGTGTCAAATCAGCATTGAAATCAAGTGGGGAGATTCACGCCACGCAGATTGCCTGCAATCACTTAAATCGCGAGGCGAGATCTTCTATCCAAGCAAAGACCCCAATACCAGAATTCAAGTCCCAGGTTATTCAATCAAGGTCGATTGTATGCGGTGATTTGAATCACATCGTCAAGACCTAATCGGCATATGCTTCTCCCAAGCGCGCTCGCTGACGCGGAACCGACAAAGAAAAGGGCTTTTGCTACCGACCTGTGGTTGAAGCCCGGCGCGCAACCGGAGTTGAGAGTTGGACCCAGCCGTCCGCAAACTTACCATCCAGACTTTGAGAGGGCGAGTAGCTCTGCTCAAGATCGCCTGCGACAGCTATTCCAAGGAATTCAACGAAGGAACGTTGAATCAGGAACAGATGTCACTAATTAGTCGTCAATGGGATTTCGCACTCAAGGAAATGCACTCGCTACAGTTCATGCTGGAGAGCTTAGAGTTAGGGGAACGCGAGCAGCCGCCAGTTAACTGGGACGCGTAGTCAGTCAGCGATATTATTGCCCTTTCCATCCGCAATGCGAAGCGGCAAACGCGGAAGAACGGGAGTGGCAGTCATCGGCTAGTCTTCGCTCCCTGCATGAAAGGAGAACCTGCGGGTACGAAAAAGTCTCTGCCTTTGGTCTACGGAAGAGTTGTGGGCGGTTGATCGAGAAGGTGCCGGCGGAGTCAAACCCGGCTGGCGCTGCCCAGGCGGCAGCAGTTGCGCCCTGCGGATTTGGCAGCATAAAGCGCGCCGTCTACCTCGCATAAGATTTCTTCGTGCGGCCGTGTATCCGAAGGACGGCTGACGGAAACACCTAAGCTCATGGTAATGGGAATGGGTCCGTGTGTGGTGCGGACGGGCGAGCTTCCGATGGCTCTGCGAATCTCCTCGGCCCGATCCACCGCCTGTTCCACCGCACAGTTGTTAAGAACCACGAGGAACTCCTCGCCACCATAGCGTCCGACAAAGTCGTAGGAGCGGACCGACCCGAGCAGCCGTCGCGCAACCTCACGAAGCACCTCGTCTCCCAAAATGTGCCCATAAGTGTCGTTAATCAATTTGAAGTGGTCAAGGTCGCCGAGCACGATACTAATGGGCCTTTTGTCGCGCTGCCTACGGTTCAATTCGCCGGCCAGCAATTCAAGAATTGTCCCGCGATTGAGCAGTGATGTGAGCGAGTCGTGGGTAGCTTTATAGCGCATATCCTCGCGCGCTTCAAGCAAGTTGTCTTCGAGTTCGAGAATGCGCATGCCAGTATGCAGGCGAGCTTTCAGTTCCCCGGGATCGAAGGGTTTGATGAGGTAATCGTCGGCGCCGGATTCCAGGCCTTCTATGATGTCCTCTTTGGAGCTTTTTGAGGTGAGAAGCACCAGATAGACATGGCGCTGGCTACGCTTCCGACGTACCGTGCGGCAGACGGCCGGCCCATCGAGTTTTGGCATCATCCAGTCAAGGAGGGCGAGGCGCGGACCATCGGGACCGCAGAGCTCCTCTGCCGCCTTACGGCCATCGCTGACAGCGGTGACTTCGTATCCCGCGCGCTCAAGAGTTTTCTCGAGCATGCGGAGCGAAACCGCATCGTCGTCCGCGATCAAGATCTTCATGGTTCCCCGCCCACCATGAATCTTCCCACAGCCACCAGTAACCCCTTTTCCTCTCCATCGAAGGAAGCCATGGCCTGCTGGATTTCGAGCAGATCTCCGGCGCGCGCCGCTGCCTCGACTTGGGCGGCTAGCTCGGCTCCATGTTTTATCGACAGGTTGGCCAACATTCCTTTCAGCGCATGCGCAGCCCTCTCCACCTTGCTCGGAACGCCGGCATGGACTGAGTCGTGCAGAGCATCCCGGAGCCTCGGATAATCCTTCAGGAACAGCGCGAAAAGCTCCGCCAACAGCTCGCGGTCATTTTCGACGCGAGCGAGCAGCTCGGGCATATTCACGTATTGTTCGAGCGATGCGTGCTCTGAATTCATCATGGCCGCACCTCGTTCATTTCTACGGCTGAGGGGGGACGGAGGAAACGTGAGCTTCAGGTCGTTTCGACACATAGGTCTGGAGCAAGCCATCCAGCTCCTCGGGACGAATCGGCTTGGCCAGGTAGCCGTCCATGCCCGCCGCGAGGCACCGATCCTGGTCGCCCTTCATGGCATACGCAGTGAGCGCCACAATGGGCTGGTGGATTCCGGTTCCTTTCTCGCGCTCGCGAATCAGCGTGGTGGCCTCAATCCCGTCGAGCAGCGGCATCTGCACATCCATCAGCACCAAGTCGTAGCTGGAGCGCTCAAGTAATTCGACAGCTTCCCGGCCATTGCATACAACCTTAACCCGATGTCCGCGTTTCTCAAGCATCCGTGTTGCCAGGCGCTGATTGACCGCGTTGTCTTCCGCTACTAGTATCTCCAGAGCGGTTCCGGGAACAACCGCGCGCCGTTCCACGCCGGGCGCGGGCACTCTCGCTGCGTCAGGCTGTGCACGCCGCCTATCTAAAGCGCGGACGATGGCATCGCGCAGTTCATTCTGGCGAACCGGTTTAGTGAGGGATGCAGAGAGGCCAAGTTTCTGGGATCGTGCCATATCCCCACGACGGCCCGCGGAGCTGAGCATCATGATGGTGGCTGCGGCCAGGTCTGGCGTTTCCCTAATCTGTTCCACCAGGCTGAAACCGTCCATGTTTGGCATATGCATATCGGTCAGTATTAATCGATAAGGATTGCCTGACGCGCGTGCGGAGTTGAGTTCCGCGAGCGCATTCTGTCCACTCTCGACGCAGACAACTCGCATGCCCCAACGGGTCAGCAGCCGATCGAGAATGCGGCGGTTGGTCTGATTGTCGTCTACCACGAGCACATGGATGTCGCGCAGCATCCCTTCAGGCAAGCCAGCAGGTGACTGCGAAGCAGGGGTTTCGCCCACGCCTACTCGGGCCGTGAAGTGAAACTCGCAACCTTGGCCGGGTTCACTCTTTACCCAGATTTCTCCGCCCATCATGTCTACCAGACGCGAGGTGATGGTGAGGCCAAGCCCTGTTCCACCGAATTCGCGTGTGGTGGAAGTGTCCGCTTGCGCGAAGGCGTCGAAGATCAGCGCTTGCTTGTCTTTGGGGATCCCGATGCCACTGTCGGCGACAGTGAAATGAAGGATGCGGTCCCCGTCCTCCTGGCCTTCCACTTCCGCTGTCAACGCCACCTGGCCTTCCGAGGTGAATTTGATGGCGTTGCCCAACAAATTGAAGAGGATTTGACGGAGGCGCGTGGGATCGCCACGGATGATCGTGGGCAGCTCCGGGGCGATGTCACAGAGGAGTTCGAGCTCCTTTTCTTCAGCACGAAGAACAAGCGTCCTCAACGTGGTCTCGATGCATTCCCTGGCGTCGAACTCGATCGATTCCAGGTCGATCTTGCCAGCCTCGATTTTGGAAAAGTCGAGGATGTCGTTAATCACGTTGAGTAGAGAGTCAGCGGAAAGTTTCACCGTCTCAAGATAGTCTCGCTGCTCGGGAGTCAGGTCGGTGTCGAGCGTGAGATCGGTCATGCCGATGACGCCATTGAGCGGAGTGCGAATTTCGTGGCTCATGTTGGCTAGGAATTCGCTTTTTGTCCGGCTGGCTGCCTCGGCCTGGATGCGAGCCTTGATCGTCTCCGCTTCGCTCTGTTTTTGAGCCGTGATATCGCGGCCGATACCGATAATGCCGATGATGCCTCCATCCTGATCGCGGTAGGGCACTTTCGTAGTTAGGAGCCAGCGGTCCCTCCCTTCTTCGTCGTGCACACGTTCGGCTTGACTGACCAACTGCTCTCCGCTGCGCATGACCGCCTGTTCGTCGTTGCGGAAACCTTGAGCCAGCTCCTCGGGATAGTAGGAAGAATCGTCGAGTCCGAGCAAGGTGCCGTCGGGTGAGCCCGTCATATAGGTTCGTATCGCCCGGTTGGCCAGCACGAAGCGGCATTGCGTGTCCTTGATGTAAATCAGGTCAGGCAAGCTATCAATGACCATGCGTAGCATGCGGAGTTCCGTTTGGTTTGCACTCTGTTCCGCGCGCCGGGCCTGCGCTATGATCGCATCGCGGCGGAATAAAACGTATCCGGGCCATGCGAAAACTACAAGTACAGCTAACACGATGAGCGCGGATGGGCCGGCGGCGAGATGAACGAACACAAGCTGTCTTAGAAGGATAAAAGCCGCGAAGACGGCTGCTACCAGAATTGCCGCCTCTACGAGAATCCGCTTCACGTTCATGCCCGAACTCGGTTCGGCCCTACCATAGCGCGTGGAGTCTTCCTCACTCTGCATCGGAGCAACGCCCCCATCGTTCGGCCCATGACTTCGGTACGAGAATACAGAATCCTTACTATATCCATATGCGGAAATAGTAGCAGCAAATCACACGCAAGGGGCCGAATGAATTCGGGCTTTTCGGTGGGTACCTCAATGAATACTCATCATCGGCCCCGGTATTGTTGATCCGCGGAGAATCTTCGTTTCTGGCGGAGCCGAACCCAAATAAGGGGGGGTGCTGAAAGAGCTGCGACTCACCCTGGGCAGGTAGCTGCGGTGTTGAAGCATTCAATTGGTTTGAGAACTTCGGTCTGCTTCAGTGGATTCGTCTCCGGACCTCCGCATCGCGACAATTAGGCCAAGCATCATCTCGTTTCAGGGCGGAGGAAGTTTGGTCACGGACCGGCAGGTACGAAGGTTATTTGCGTTGGAGAAGACGGAACGGAATCAGAAGATTGCGACGGTCGGGAGGCCGAGACTGCGCGGCTGGCGGCGGTTCCCAAACCCTCTTCCCCGGCCCCCAATTTTCGGGGGCTTTTTACGGTCAAATCGCTGTCGAGCATCTGGCTCACATGGTACTTAGCACAACGCACACATTCATGGCGAGTTGCGTAGACCATCACGCCGAATTGGAAATCTACTGTTCACCGAAGCTACCGTCATCCCAAATGATCTCTCCAGTTTCCGTCGCACGATTCATCTTTACCTGCCATGTGTCGGCGAAGGTATGTGCGTTCAGATGGATACGAAGAATAGAACGGGGACCGCTTTGGATGAGAATATCGGTATCACCGTCCTTCTGAATGTCGAGTCGTTTTGTTGCAGATGTCAGCGCCGTCAGGTTTAAGACCTCTTGATTTGAAACGGACCATACTGCTCCATCTGGAAGTGGAGAAACGAGTATCATTATTGCCTTACGCGCCGGAGGCTTGGTCTGAAAGACATAAGCCCCGCTTATATACATGCTCGTTGTTTCTCCTCCTCCGGGTTCAAAGTGGCTTCCCATGTTCAATTGCGCGCCGTTGTCTGAGGGGAACCTGCCTTCCGGGGTATTCCAAGCTGCCTTGAGGGAAGGTGCGCTCGCATATGGCGTGTAGCGTTTGCACTCGACACTATTAGGAGAGTCTGCTGATCGGTCATGCTTCTTAAGCAGCGTGATTCTTACATCGCACGCCGGAGACTGTTTCGGGGCTTTGTCTTCAGCCGTGCCCTCCTCAAAGCCTTTGGCAATGACTGTGATTCGAACAGTTCCACCCAAAGCGTCCGCACTGCTGCTAAATGAGCCATCGCGACCAGTTGTAATCTGAACGGTTCCCGTTGTTCTGGTAATCGACACCTCTGCTCCTCCAATGCCTCTTCCACGAGTGTCTTGAACTGTGCCGCTGACCGACTGCGGAAATGCGTCTATCCCAAACCCGAAGGCAGCTATCCCGGCTAATACCGCCCAAGTGATTATGTTCTGCGCTTGGTGAATTCTCATGTTTCCTCCAAGGGAAGACCCTGCGAACAACTGGCTACATTTAATTCGCCGCGCCCATTGTGACGGAAAGCCATGGTTCTTGTTGCGAACTCTCCTTCGCGGCATCGAACGGCTCTATCGAGAAGATGCTATTACCAACGATTACAGAGACATAAAATCTCCTTCAAATTGACGTCTGCATAGTCCTCAGCGGCCAACCGCACCTGCGGTGTGGCAGAAGCCTTCCGCTGAGAATCCCGCTCAGGTCCTAAGAATCTGGCGCTGGGGTGCCCGCCAATGCCAAATCGCCTATTTGCCGCCGAACAAACGCAGCACATCGGCAACGTGTGGACTTCTGGAGTTGTTGGCCCACCACATAACCGTTTCGCCCGTTTTGTTTTTGGCATTGGGGTTGGCGCCGTTAACAAGCAGGACCTGGGCCACAGCCACGCAATCGGAACTGGCCGCTTCAAACAATGGAGTCAAGCCCAGAAAATCGCGATGATCTATCTCAGCATGCTGGGATATTAGATACTCAGCTATATCCTTCTTGCAGAAAAACGCCGCATCGGCGAGCGGATTTTTTGAGATCAGGTGGGGGTCGGCCTCGATCAACGCCTTCACCTGTTCGAGGTCGCCCTTCTTGATTGCCTTTTCAAGAGGACTGCTGAAGGCGGGGCTGCTCCAGGCCAGCGCCAGCAGCACGGTTGCGGCAAGGCGAACTCTGGAAGAATGGAAGTTGCGACTCAGGAAAGAATGACCGTTCATGGTTCCTCCGAATTCCGGAATAACAGATCGAGAAGGATCGCTTGTTGCGGCAGACTATTTTTTGGGCCCCTTGTAGCGCGGGAAGGTGATGGCTTGCTCGCAAAGGGTCGTGGACCCATTTGTGAATGCCGCCGCGAGAAGGCTGCGCTGCACCCCAACGCTGCTGGGATTGTTTCTCCACAGCAACTCTCCAGTGCTGCAGTCTGTCAGCCAATACTCGGGGTTCACCTCGCTGTTGATTCCTACCGACGTACCAACAATGGGCTCAGTGTCGACGAAAAACCCGTGGGAGTAACCTTTGACAACTGCTTCGAAAACCGCGTCGACGCCGAGTACCGAGCAGGCCCGCTTCCGATCCGGATGTAACACTTCTGCGTCCGTAAATCCCGCGGCTTTCAACAATTCGCGGGTCTCGCTGAGTCTCATGATGGGATAATGCGGGGTAATGACCGGTGTATATCGGGGCATTCCCTGAGTGAGCGCCTGTTCCACGCCCTCGGTGAAGCCCTTAGTTCGGTCGTCCTTTTCTCCCCGAATATCTGCCACATAGATCACTGCGATCTTGGAGGGCTGGCGCAGGTTGAACTCCGGACTCTGATAGAAATTGGCCTTCCAGGGATCTGCGCCGGCCTTGGTAAGAGCCAGGACGACATTTGGGCACTGGAGAGTCAGATCCTTGGTTCGCTGGATGGAGGCAAAGGTCAGTGCGTCGTTGCCACGCGCATCCACCGCCTTCACGTCCGCGCCCTGACTCAATAGCGCGGTTACTTCCTTTTCATCGCAGCTCATCGCCGCAAGCATCAGAGGTGTAAAGTTCGGCTTAACGACAGTTGCCTGTTCCTTGTTCTTTCCTAGCGCCAACGAAGGGGCAATTGCAACACACATCAGCGCTGAAACGGCCAGAGCCTTCCATCTGGTCTGCCGGAAGCGGCAAGCACTCAGCAGGGTCATAGAATCTCCTTCAAATCAAAAACAGTGGAAGAGCCTCTGCGACTCGTGAGGATCGTCCATGAACGCCTGCCATGCGATTCGCACGAGAGGAGTCTACGATTAATAACCGCCTTTCTAAACTTCGTCAGATCAATGCTCCAATCGGGAGAATCCGGCATTTTCAAAAGGTGCGGGTCATGGAACAGGTGGAATTACCGCACGAGCTGGATGGTCAGGGACAAATCAACTCTTGTTTGGACAGCAAAAGACAATTCGCCGCGAAACAATCCTCTCCGATAGCCAGCGATCCTCGGTATCGAGCCCACTTAATTCCGAATCGGCTACTGAACCGTGAGACTGACAGCGCCCGAACTCGTTACCTGTTCGGTCTGAGTACCACCACCGCCGCCGCCGCCGCCCCCTCCACTTCCACCACCGCCGCAGCCGACGTTTAAGGCAACCGAAGCCAGCAGAATCAGCACAACACATGCGGTAATCCAGATTCCCCGCCGTGCCAGTTTTTTCCTCAGAATCACAAGCGGAAGCAGAAGAATCGGAAGCAGAATGAACGCAGCCGCGACGGTCACGGTTTCAGTGAAGACCACGGTGATCTGATACGTCCCCTTCGGCGTTGCTGCCGACGTTGTAATTGTCAGGGCGTTGGTCGAAGAGGAATAGGTGCACGTTGCACCTACAGGTAGATTCAGGCATGTTACCGAGGCACTGGTTACATTCGAGGGCAGAGTCACCGGATAAGTAGCCGCGGAGCCGGCGGTCACTATCGCGGTCGTTGATGTAAATGTGGGTCCCGTTGTCGATCCAGACGCGGAATCGACCTCGAACTGGAATGAACTGGACGTGCCTCCCCCTGGCGCTGGGGTTAGTACCGTAATTGCGACGGCGACTCCGCCAGTCGTGATGTCAGCTGCCGGGACTTGTGCCGTAAGTTGGGTCGCACTCACGTAAGTCGTGGCCAGCGCGGAAGTGCCCCAGTACACCGTAGATCCTGCCGTGAATCCCGATCCGTTGACCGTCAGCGTGAAGGCCGCTCCGCCCGCGTTGGTAAACGCCGGCGACGCGCCACTGATAACTGGCGTGGGATTGGTTGAAAGGTTGATTGTGTAGGCAGCGGTTGCCACAGCACTGGTGGAATAGCCGCTAGCTGTAGCGATCGCCTCCAGCGTTTCTGACGACGAGACAGTGATTGCACCGGTGTACTGGGTGGATGACGTAGTCGGCGTCGTTCCGTTGGTCGTGTAATAGATGGTCGCCCCGGTCGTAGCATCGGAGATGGTCACCGATTGCGCAGCGGTGTAAGTCCCCGCCGCAGGCGCGAAGGTCGGGGTTGATGTTTGAGGAATGTTGATCGTGTAAGCGGCGGTTGCTACTGTACTGGGAGTGTAGCCCGTGGCCGTGGCAATCGCCTCAATCGTTTCAGACGAAGAAACAGAGATTGGCCCGTTGTACACCGTCGAACTCGTGGTCGGTGTGGTTCCGTTGGTGGTGTAGTAGATTGTCGCGCCGGACGTTGCATCGGAGATCGTCACTGACTGCGCGGAAGTGTAGGCTCCGGCAACGGGTGAGAACGCCGGAGTCGCCGTCACCGGCGTGGCGATGGCAGCAATGCCATCAAGATCGCCGATGTTCCCCGCTCCGATCAAAGTACTCGATGCCGTTTGAGGATTGATTTTCATCAAGGTATAGCTGAAGTTGGTCGCGTAAATATTTCCGTCCGGGGCATAAGTGATGTCTTCTACGTTGTACGAACCGAGATTTCCGATAATGCTCAAGGTTGCGCCGTTTGCGGGATTAAGCGTGACCAACTGCTGGTTGAACGCGACGCTGCCCCCCGTTTCCTCCACACCATAGAGCACGCCCCCCGGCGAAAAGGTCAACGCTTGCAAGTTATATCCTGAAGGCACCGAAACAGTTCCCACGGGCGAATACGCACCGGTCGCGGTGTTGATCGTTCCCAGAGTGTCTCCCGACATGCCGTAAAGCGTACCTTGAGGCGAAGCAGCAATCGCCGAAACGTTTTGTGACAAGGTCACCTGGCCTGCGATGGTTCCGGAGTTTGGGTTAATGGCGTACAGGGTGCTTTCGGAATCCGTACTTTCAACGCCGGTGCCATAGAGAACGTTATGGACCGGATCTGCAGTCAGCCAGGCCACGTTGATGGATTGTCCAGATTGTCCGACCAGCTGTTGCGTGCCCGTTGTGGGATCAACGGCGATGAGTGAATTGGGGTACAAGGAATAGCTGCCGGCATTGCCTACAGTCGAATAAAGAACAAACCCCTGAGACGCGGCTGGGTTGATGGTGTACGCTGTGCTTCCCACCGCGCTCGTTGAATAGCCGCTGGCCGTCGCGATGGCCTCAATCGTTTCTGACGTAGAAACAGTAATTGGCCCGCTGTACACGGTCGAACTCGTCGTCGGTGTGGTTCCGTTCGTGGTGTAGTGGATCGTCGCGCCGCTCGTCGCATCGCTGATTGTTACCGATTGCGCGGAGGTGTACGTTCCGGCGACAGGTGAGAAGGTTGGTGTGGCCGCCTGTGTCGTGAGGTTTATGGCGTAGGCGGCGGTTCCCACCGCGCTCGTTAAATAGCCGCTGGCTGTTGCGATAGCCTCAATCGTTTCTGACGAAGAAACAGTAATTGGGCCGCTATACACCGTCGAACTCGTCGTTGGCGTGGTTCCGTTGGTCGTGTAGTAGATCGTCGCGCTGGGTGTCGTATCGGAGATCGTCACCGATTGTGCGGCAGCGTAGGTTCCGCCGACGGGCGAGAATGTTGGTGTGGCTGCTGCGGATTGTGACGTTGCTGCCCCGTTCACGATAAATGTAGGGGCGACATACGTGATGGTGCCAATCACGCCGCTCTCGAATGTCCAGGGTCCCGTGAGAGAACTGCTATACCAATCCCCGTTCGCGACGGTGCCGGCATTGGTGAGATACGTGCCATCCGAAACAAACCATCCAGGGACCGTCTGGGTCGATGCGGCGTCCTTACTCGCGACCAGGTAGTACGTGCCGGCCGGAAGCGTTGCATTGACGGTCATCGCTTCTGTATTCGATCCTGAGTTCGGCGCGGTGATGACCGCCTGGGCGTAAGTCGTTATGGATCCTGTCAATGAATTCTGAAGTGAAAAATCGTAAATGCCACTTCCCAGGACTACGACATCGATCGTGGAGACATTCGCACTGGTTGAGAGCGTGAATTCCGCGGCGAAGTCCGTTCCGAACATTCCGTAGTAGGAGCCGGTGGCATTCGGCGCACCCACGAGTGTCGCCCCTGTAGACGAATTGATCGTGTATGTCGCGGTTGCCACCGCGCTGTTGGAATAGCCGGTTTCGGTCGCGATCGCCTCAATCGTTTCTGTCGACGAGACAGCGATCGCGCCGGTGTATTTGGTGGACGACGCGGTTGGCGTGGTTCCGTTGGTGGTGTAGTAGATGGTCGCGCCCGATGTGGCATCGGAGATCGTCACCGACTGCGCGGCGGTGTAGGTTCCGGCGAGGGGCGAGAAGGTTGGAGTCGCTGTCTGAGGCAGGTTGATCGTGTAGGACGCGGTTGCCACCGCGCTCGTCGAATAACCGCTGGCTGTCGCAATCGCTTCCAAAGTTTCTGTCGAGGATACGGTGATCGCTCCGGTGTATTTGGCGGATGACGTGGTCGGCGTGGTTCCGTTCGTCGTATAGTAGATGGTCGCGCCGCTCGTTGCATCGTTGATCGTTACGGATTGCGCGGCAGTGTAGGTTCCGGCGACGGGTGAGAAGGTTGGCGTTGCCGCTGGCTGCCCGATGGTGTAGGTTGCGCTTGCAACGGCACTGTTGGAATAGCCGGTTGCGGTGGCGATCGCCTCAATCGTTTCCGTCGACGAGACCGTGATTGCGCCGGTGTATTTGGTGGACGACGCGGTTGGCGTGGTCCCGTTGGTGGTGTAGTAGATGGTCGCGCCCGATGTGGCATCGGAGATCGTCACCGTTTGTGCCGTTGTGTAGGTTCCGGCCGCAACGCTGAAAGTTGGAGTCGCTGCTTGAGACTGGCCGGCATTGTTGTTTCCGCCGGCCATCAAGACCATGCCGTTGGACAGCAATGTCGCTGTAAAATCGGCGCGGGCTGTGGTCATGGATCCGGTGGCGCTAAAGGTCCCCGTCGTCGGATTGTAGAGCTCGGCGCTGGAGAGAATCGTGCTGGTACTGGGCGCGCCGCCGCCAGCCACCAGAACCGTGCCGTTAGGCAGCAGTGTGGCCGTGTCCTCCTGGCGGGCCGTGGTCATGGATCCGGTGGCGCTAAAGGTACCCGCCGAAGGATTGTAGAGCTCGGCGCTAGCGAGCGTCGTGCCGGTCTCGCTGGCGTTGGGAACGTTCCCGCCGGCCAACAGAACCGTACCGTTCGACAGCAACGTGGCTGTTTGTATCGTCCGGGGTGTAACCATGGACCCGGTGGCGCTGAAGTTACCCGCCGTAGGGTTATAGATCTCGGCGGCAGCGATAATATCTCCGCTGTTGCTGTCGTCTCCTCCAGCCAACAGAACTGTGCCGCTTGGCAGCAGCGTTGCAGTGTTGTATTCGAGATAACAATCGATCGTGCATCCAGCGGAGGTGAATTTGCCGGTCGCCGGATTGTAGACCTCGGCTGGGCCCCCGCCTGCGCCTGTCCCCAGAACCGAACCGTTTGCCAGCGCCGTGGCCGTGGATTCGTAATTGACCATAGGCCCAGTAGCACTGAAGGTCCCGGTCGCCGGGTCGTAGATCTCGGCGCTTTCCAGAACCGTGCCATTGCTGCCAATCCCGCCGGCCACCAGCACCGTGCCATTGCTCAGAAGCGTGGCTATGAATGCGCCCACGTCCTCCGCCCGGGCCGTGGTCATGTTGCCGGTTGCGCTGAAGGTGCCCGTCGCCGGATTGTAGATTTCGGCGCTGCTCAGAACAGTGCTGGTGCTGAGATTGATTCCGCCGGCCACCAGAACCGTGCCGTTGGGCAGCAGCGAGGCGAAGTGTTGGACGCGGTTCGTGATCATGCCGCCGGTAGCGCTGAAGGTCCCCGTCGTCGGATTGTAGAGCTCGGCGCTGCCGGGATTGCCGCCGCCGCCGCTGCTGTTCACCACCTGGCTGACCGAATTCGATGTGCTGCCAGTGAAGTTCCCGTCGCCGACGTAGACTGCCGTGACCGAGTCCGTACCCACCGGCAAAGCCGTTGTTGCCAGGCTGGCCGAGCCGCCGCTCAGGGATGCACTGCCCAGGCTCGTGCTTCCGTTGCTGAACGTTACCGTGCCAGTAGCCGTGCCCCCATACTGCCCCGTGACAGTTGCGGTGAAGGTCACGGACTGTCCGACGGCAGAGGGATTTACCGACGAGGTCAATAATGTAGATGAGCTGGCCTTGTTCACCACTTCGCTGACCGCCGTTGAGGTGCTGCTGGCAAAGTTCGAGTCGCCGATATAAACGGCCGTGATCGAGTCAGTGCCTACCGGCAAAGCCGTCGTTGCCAAGCTGACCGTACCGCCGCTCAGCTGCGCCGTTCCCAGCGTCGTTGTTCCACTTAGAAACGAGACGCTCTCTCCGTTGGGTGGGGCGCCTCCGCTGGAAGAGACCGCAGCGGTTAGCGTAACCGACTCCCCATAAATTGAGGGATCCGGTGAGGGAACGGGGGTAAGCGTGGTAGTCGTCTTTGTTACTGGTTGGGTTAGCCCGGTCAAACCGGAAACGCTACCGCTGTAGTTGCTGTCTCCTGGGTAACTTGCCTCCACCTCATGTGTCCCGCTGCCCACGACTGCGATGCCGCTCGCCGTCGCGGTTGCGGTTTGCGTCAACTCTGTCAGCAACACAGTTGCGGTGTTGCCCGTAAAGTCGTAGCCAACATTCGCCACGGCCAAGTCTGGAGTGCCATCCCCGTTAAAGTCCGCTACCGCAATGGAAGCCGGGCCGACGCCCGTTAACGGGCTCCCCTTCTCCGTGAATGTTCCATCCCCGTTCCCTAGCCAAATGGCTATTGAGCCTGGATTTTCGCTTGCGGGACCATCCACCGCAATTGCAAGGTCCGGGATGCCGTCTCCATTGAAGTCGCCAACGGCAACAGAGAGGGGCTCGTTGCCCGTTGCGAGTGTCGGCGCCGGGGTGAAGCCACCTTTCCCGTCACCCAGCAAAATCGTAACCGTGTCGCTGTAACTGTTTGCCACAGCCAGGTCCGGGATGCCATCCCCATTGAAGTCCGCTGCCACAATGGAGTCAGGCCCAATGCCCGTAGACGGGCTGGCTGCTGCTGTGAACGTGCCGTCTCCCTTGCCAAGCAACACGGATACGCTGCCGTTTGAACAGGCGCCGTTAACACAGGTTCCGTAGGTTGCCACTGCCAGATCCATGAAGCCATCCCCATTGAAGTCCGCTGCAGTAATTGCGTATGGGGTGACGCCGGTGGCGGGACTTACGGCTGTTGGGGTGAATCCCCCTTTCCCATCGCCCAGGAGAATTGACACCGTGTCGCCAGGAGTTTCCGCACTGCCTTCGTTCGTTACGGCCAGGTCCGGTATGCCATCGCCGTTGAAATCTCCTATTGCGACGGCATTCGGGATAGATCCAGTGGCTGGACTCGCAGATGTTGCAGTGAAGGTCCCGTTCCCATTCCCCAGGAATATCCATACCTTGGAGGCACCCGTGTCCACAACGGCCAGGTCTGGAATGCCGTCCCCGTTGAAATCCCCAATTGCAATCGATTCGAGCCCTGCCCCTTGCGTCAGGGTCTGCGCTGTCGTGAATCCTCCCTTCCCATCGCCTAGCAGAATTGTCACTGTCGTCGGGCTTGGGTATACCGGTTCATCCACGACTGCCAGGTCCGGAATGCCATCGCCATTGAAGTCTCCGCTGGCAATGGAAACAGGGCCAAGTCCAACTGTTGGCGATTGGGAGTTGATCCAGTTCAACCCTGGAGTGCCCGCTCCCAGCGATGCGTTGTCGAGTACGGAGTTTCCGTTGCTAGTGTCCAGGAAAGAGACTGTTCCGCTCGGTGAGGCCAGCCCCGACCGATCCACAGAACCGGTGACTGTGGCCGTGAGCGTATAGTTCCCGGGGGAGCCACTCTGAGCGATCGTTGTGGTCGTAGGATATTCAACGCCCGATCCATTGGTTACGGTTAATGCAGATGCGCTGGACGTGCTGGCGCCGTCGGTAGTTGTCCCCACAAAAACTGCCTTATAGCTGTGGCTGCCAATCCCGGGAACTAGTTTCAATACTGCCGTTCCAGCACTCGTCAACTGCGCTGTTCCCAACAAATGGATGTCTGCGCAATAGGCCGCGGTTGCGTCGCAAAATTTCACCTGTCCTGTTGTTACCGCCGCAGATTCAGTCTTCACGGTCGCAGTCAACGCCACCACCGTTCCTGGCGCAACCGAGGTGACTGGCGAGCCGGAGGACGTTATCGATAGGGTGGTCGCGGTTGCCGCTTGTGACCCAGTCGAGGCGTTCACTACCTGACTCACCGAATTCGATGTGCTGCCGGTGAAATTCCCGTCGCCGCTATAGACCGCGGTGATCGAGCTCGTGCCTACAGGCAGGGTCGTGATCGTCAAGCTGGCCGTGTCGCTGCTCACGGGGGAGCTGCCCAGGCTTGTACTGCCGTTGCTGAAAGTCACTGTGCCCGTGGCGACACCGCTGAATTGCCCCGAAATATTGGCAGTCAATGTCACAGACTGCCCGAATGTCGAAGGGTTCAGCGACGACTTCAAAGTTGTAGAAGAGCTGGCCTTGTTGACCGTCTGGCTAACTGCCGTCGAAGTGCTGCCGGAGAAGTTAGAGTCACCGTTGTAGACCGCTGTAATGGAATCGGTTCCCGTGGGCAAATCTGTAGTCGTCAGACTGGCTGTCCCGCTCGTCAGTTGCGCCGTTCCCAGCGAGGTCGTGCCGCTCATGAATGTAACGTTCTCGCCGTTCGGCGGTGCTCCGCCGCTGGACGAGACAACTGCAGTCAAAGTGACAGGCTCCTGATAAATGGAGGGATTTGGCGTGGGAACCGGCGTGAGCGTCGTCGTTGTTGCGGTCAGGGACGGCGCGTAGCTAAAACCATGCAATACGGAATTGGCGTCGAGGTACATCCCGGCAATTTCGATCCCGCTGGTCTGGGAGTTGATGGCGATGCCAATGGTTCCGTTCAATGTGCCGCTGGGGTATGCGTTGGGATCTTCAAATGAGGTGAAGATCCCGGTTGCAGCGGGGCGCAGAAAGCCGTGGATTGTTCCGTTGGTGTCGATGTAACTGCCGGTCAGGTCACCCACCGCGTCCGACAGAACGAGAAACGTGCCGCAGATTTTTTGGCCGCTCCCGCCATTCGTCGTACACGGGCTTGAAGCTGCCCCAGGCACATTAAACGAAGTGATGGTTCCACTCGCGTTGCGGATGAAGCCTTGCTGTGCGCAGCTTGTGTTGAGGTAAGTTCCCACCACATCGCCTGCAGCGTCGATGCCCGAAGCAGTTGTGCCACCGAAGTTCGAGTCGTTGTTTTGATTGACGCACGTGCCCACGCCCGTAGGGTCAATCTGGGTATACGTGCCGCTGGCCGAGCGCACAAAACCATGTTGCACGCTGCTGGAATCGATGTAATAGCCGACAATCATTCCGGAAGCATTCATGGCAACGGGTGTCGTCCCCTCTTTCTTGCCATTCCCGTCCTCGGTGGTTCCCGCACTTGGGTCGCTAATCACGGTGTACGTCGATCCATCGGCGGAGCGCATGAATCCGTAGTAAGCGGAATTCGTCGAATAGGTCCCGGTGGTGTAGGTTCCGATGATCACACCGGAGTCGTTGATGCTCAGAACCGTAGTTCCGCGGTGCCCGGATTGGCTTGCAAGCGGAGCGTCGAATTTCGTGATCGTGCCATTGATTGCGCGGACAAAGCCGTGAGAAATCTGGCTTGCGTCGATATACGATCCAGCGACCACGCCGGAGGTATTGATGGTCGTGGGAAAGGTCCCCTCCCCTACGCTGGAGCCCGCACCCGAAACGTCGCAGTTTGCAACCGAGCCGCCGGCAGGCAGCACAAAGCAATGCAGCGCGTTGTTCGTATCGACATAGATACCCGCGATGTCGCCCGCCGCGTCGATGGCGGTGACGGCCGTTCCCTGCTGCGCACCCGTGCCCGCACCGGCGACGTCGACGGTGGTGAAGCCGGTCTGCGCGGATGCGCCGGCCGAAGCCAGACCGATCGCAATTGCGAAAACGAGGCCCGCCGCCAGATTGAGCCGGAGATCTATTTTCTGTAAGTCCTTGATCATGGTCTTCTCCCTTACCACTGAAGCGTCCGATCCGAGAGCCTGAAGGATCCGGTCCTTCATCGGGTCCTTCCCTCTTCACGTCGGAAGTCCTGCTTAGGCCGGTCCTCGCCGCCGCCGTGCAGTTGGCGCGGCCTCGCAAGCTAACCTCCATATTTACAAAGAGTTAGATTTAGGCTTAGGGTGTTTATCCGGTTCAGAGCCCGGATACGAAGCATAGCTGGTCGCAGCCGGCTTCCGGGGGGACAAATCAGGGTGGAACGGAGGGCATCTCGGGGCTGCTCTCATCCACTTCTTGTTTTTCGAAGGAAGCCGCTAATCGTATAATGGTCTCCTCCCTCGACCCGGCCTTCAGGACCGCCATATTTAAGACGCGAAAGCTGTACGTGACATGGCAACCTTCACAACCAACTCGGAGTCCTCCCTGGAGAACCAGGGTGTGCTGGCGTCTTGGAAAGGCATAGCGGCCTATTTTGGATGCAACGTGCGCACGGCTAAGCGTTGGGAACAAGGGCGCGGGCTCCCGGTGCGCCGAGCTCCAGGAAAGAAGGGCAGCACAGTCTTTGCGTATGCCTCCGAGCTCGACGCCTGGTTGAAATCGTGGGAAAGCGAGCAAAAGCTGGATTCGCCCCTGGCGGCGAGCAGCATGTTGGTTCACCAGTCCGATGGGGCACAGAATCATTCGAAATCGGAGGCCACCGCCCTGCCTCCACCAACCTCTTCCGACGAGCATCAGGCAAAGCCAGCTTCGTTTTCAGGATGGCGACCGTGGGTCCTTGCGGCTTCAGTGCTTTTAGTTTTCGCCGCGACGTTGTTCTGGAAAGTGGGGAATCGTCAGACGGCCTCAGCAACCACTTTCTCTCCATCGGACCCGTTGAATGGGAAGCTGCACGTCCCCGCTCCGGGAGCCGCAGACTTGTTTCTTCGCGGCCGATATTACTGGAACCTTCGAACAGCCGACGGATTAGCCAAGGCAATTGACTTCTACACGCAAGCGATTGTGACCGACCCTTCCTATGCCGAAGCCTACGCCGGACTTGCCGAATGCTACGATTTGCTTCCCCAGTTCGGCCAGGCCGATTTGGGCGACTCCCTCAGAAAAGCGGAACATGCCGCTGACCGAGCCATCGAGCTGAATCCGAATCTCGCTTCCGCCCACACCGCCAAAGCATTCGCCCTCTACTACTGGGACTGGGACATCGCCGGGTCGGACGCAGAATTCAAGCGCGCTCTCGCATTGGATCCAAACTCGGCGCAAACGCACCAGTGGTATGCGGGAACGCTCGAATGCAGATCAGAAGGCGCGAAAGCCATCCAGCAAATCGACGAGGCGGTTCGACTCGATCCCACCTCACCGGCGATCGCCGCCGACGCGGCACTCCTGCACGCAGATTTCGGTGACTTCAAATCTGGCGTCAAGGCTCTGAAGGAGATCGAGGAGACGCAGCCGACGCTTTCATCTCCCGCCGAGTTTCTCGCAGATCTGGATTTCGCTACAGGTGACTTTCCCTCTTATATTCAGGACACCCGTCGATTTGCCTCCATCACCCATACCCAGGACGCGATCGCTTTGGCCAATGGGGTTGCGCAAGGGTGGGCCCGGGCTGGTCGAACCGGTCTGCTTGAAGCCAGGGCCGAGACACTCAAGGCGGCCTTCGACAAAGGAACAGGGTCAGGCTTTCTGCTTGGCGAAAACCTGCTGTTGCTCGGACGCCGCCATGAGGCTCTCGTCTACTTCAGAGCTTCTTTTGACCGGCATGACGATCGACTCCTCCAGCTTATGGCTTTCAACGATTACGCGTGGGTAAGAGAACTTTCAAGCGATCCCGGATACGCAGCACTCTTTGCAAAGGTCCGCAGACAGGTGCGCGAAGTCACCCCGGCTCAACCCGAGCAGGCTCGGGTGAGCGAACGATTGCCGCAATAATCCGCGCAACGGGCCCACAGGGGCATTGGATCCGCCGCATGCACCACTGGGGGACTCGCGATGATCCACCGAATTTCCCTCTCCCCCTCGGCGCCCGGCTTGGAACGGCTTGGAAAGCTGATTGTGACAGGATCGGTCTGTCCTTCGGGGAGAGACTAAGAGGATGATGGATATGAGATGGGATTGGTTCGAGCGGCTCGGGCTTGTGAGTCTTTGTCCATTCCCTGGCTTCTTATCGTGCCCCGCTGCCACCAACTTCATCCCCTATAAGATTGCGTCTATTCCCTAGCCAGGGATTCGCAAACGACCTCTCGCAGTGCCCATCGCATTTTCAGGGTTTGGATTTTGAGCTTGCGAATGATGGGTACGACGGCTCGATTTCAGCTGGTGCGCCGAATTCAGCTGCTTACTGTCTCGCCCGTTCACGCCTTTCGAGCAGGCCGAGCATGAGCTGCAGAATCTGGCTTTCTTTCCGCATGTCGTCCCAAGGATCTACGAGCCCTGCCTTCTGGTTCATCGTCAGGCCTTCAGTTTTGAACTCAACCGCGAGGGATTCGCAATGGAATTGGCGCAGTACCATTTGCGCTTTCAGATGTTCGATTCTGCGTTTGCTGATGATGAGTTCCATGATTTGACCTCGGCTGCTGCCCGCCGGACCAAAACGGTCGATTTTGGGGGGATGAGGAATCTTCAAGCGATGCAGTGCTGCCGGGCTTGCACTCTTTGGCGGGCTATTGGCGATCAAACGGATTGGGGCACAATTAAAGTCGAGAACCCGACGTGCTTCTGGGTTTGCTCGCTCAACATTAGAATGGAGATTCTTCAATGAACAAAGTTTTTTGCCGTGCTTGCACTCATTGCCGGCAGATTACCTTAACTGCTGTTTGCTCGCATGCACAGAACTCCATCCAGATGCTGGGAGCATCTCCGGTGAGCGCTTGGTCCACTGGTGTTCTTGTTGCTTGTCACGACTCAAACGCGATGCCGAGCTCGTCGGTCACAATGGGCTCGATCGGTTTATCGAGGGCCGATGCGTCGTATCCGAGGATGGATTCGAGGAGCATGCCGTAGTACAACGCCGTGAATCCCCAGAACCGCGTCTGCCCAAGCCCCTCCCCGGTTTCGGCGTTATAGTACTCGCGGAGCGCAGGGTTCTTTAGCAAGGCCATATTGAGAAGGCGTGTTGCGAGTTCGCGGGCCTCGGCCTGATACCCGTAACGTCTCAGCCCCTGGAAGATCATGTAGTTCGTGGGCGCCCAGGTAGAACCGCGCCAGTTGCATTCATTGTGTGAGCCCTGATAATAGTCGGGCTCGGTTTTGGCGTAGCTGGCCACCGGATAAGCCAGCCAGAACTCATCAGGATTGAGCAGATGTTCGTGGATGGTGCGCTTAGCTCGCTCCGGCGTGGCTGCGCCGGCGAAAAGCGGCATAAAGTTTGTGGCTGACTTCACGTATACCCGCTTGCCCGTCTTCTCATTGCGGTCGAAGTACATGCCCTGCTTCTCATCCCAGAGAGCAAAATTGATGATCCCGACCAACTGGTCGGCATGACGGTCAAATTCAGCGCTGTCGGCTTTGAGCTTGAGGTGCGCGGCGATTACTGACATGGCGCGCAACTCGCGAACAAGATAAGAAGCCAGATCCACGCCTTCGATCTCAAAGGAGCCGAGGGCGCCTGCACGGGACCACTGGTTATCGGTTCCCGCAGCATCCGCGGAATTCCAGACGGGCAGGCCGTTGTGATCCCCGTCATACGAGAACCATTTGTCAATGTACTTGACGAGACGGTCGTAATAGTTGCCGCGCAACCATTCATAGTCATCGTGATTCTGTTTGCAGCCTAAGACGGCGAGCTGGGCCAGGAACGGCTTGAACTGCTGGCGGTCGCGCTGCTTGATCAGGCTCCGATTCACGTACCCATCTGGCTGTTCGCGGTTGAGAAACTCCTTTAGGTTTGTGAAGCAATAAGGCCAGACACCAAAGTAGGAAAGGTAGAGGTTCTCGAAGTAAAGATCCCAGTCATAAAACTCGTTGTATGGGTAGCCGGTGAGAAAGGTGCCTTCGACGCCGGGGATGTGGCGCAAGCCATGTGCCTGGATGTCGGCATTCACGTCGCGGAGACGGTGGCTCAGCTCTATCCAACTGCTTTCCCCGATATCGCTGTATAGGGTCTTTGCCGCGGCTGTTCCGGGCGGTGGGACGGGCGCATCGCTGGCAGTCGCTACGGCAGCCGCGGCCGCTTGTGCGAGGCCTAGACGGCTGAGCGATAGGTACCCAAGCAGCGACGCGGAGCTAAAGAGCATTTGTCGCCGGGCGATGCACATGGTGTGCTTCCTCAATTCGGATGCCTGCTCCAATCTTAAGCGCCTTTCCTACCCGGCCGTGAATCTCTCTCCACATTCGGGGGCTCGGCTGTCGATTTGCCCGTTCCTGTTCCAGCAGCCATTTCGGCCTCCGCTTCAGCGGCGGCCGCGTGCTCGATGAGCAAATTCGCCAGGTAACGCGCGTGGCGCGGCGAGAACACGAGTCGACCGACACCGCTCGCGTCGGGCTTCAAGCCTGGATGAATAATCACGACTTCGCGGGCGTCGTCGGTCCTCGATACTTCCAACACCCCGGCAACCTTATCCATTCTCAGCCAACTCCTCTCCCCACGGAGAAAGCTATCGATTGTGCGCTTGAACGGCATTTATCCAGTGTGGTGCGATCTCTCTGGCATTCATCGGATCAGTCCGACTCGAGTATGCTCATGTTCCCTTCTTGCGACACCCGGCCCCGCGACGCCCGGAATTGAATTCAATCGAAGAAACTGTTCCCGAAGAGGCGCTGCTGGGAAATGCAACACCTCTTAGGGCTGAGCGCTTTTGTTCAATTAAAACGTGAAGTGTCCGGACAACTGCCAGTCGCGCGGCGCGGTGCCTGGAGCCGAGACTTCTCCAAACGTCGAAGAACCGACTCCCCAGCCGGCACTCGGGCCGCCCCATATCATCTTGTTCAGGAAGTTCGAGCAATCCCCCTGGACGACGAGGGCCATCTTTTCATGAAACATGGGGAAGCTGCGCCGAACGGATAGGTTGTCTGTTTGATTGCCCGGATTCCGAATGCCATAGGCTGCGGTGCGCGGCGCATTGCCGATGAGATATTGGCTCGTAATATATTTTCCGGTGGACGGGTTAATAGCCGTGGAAACGTTCGCCGGCTGCGAAAATGCGTTGATGTCGAGATACTTGATGTTGCTTGCGTTGCTGAATACGTAGCCATTGGGCCCGCGGCCGAACTTGCCGTTAATGCGAATGTTGCTGGTATAGCCGGGGGTGAGAGAGGGCATGCACGTATACGCCATCAGAGTCGTGTATCCGTTGGCGCAATTGCCTCCCGAACTCCAGGTAACGCCGAAGGGTGCGCCGGAAGAATAGCTGTAAACACCCGACAACGCCCATCCGCCGGCAATGTTCCGCACCAGCCACGAGTTACTGCCGATTTTCCCCTCGCCGAAGGGGAGTTGGTAAACGGCGTAGGAATTGAGGATGTAGGGGGCTGAAGTCGTTGTCCAGGAGCGATCGATGCGGTCCGCTTTCCAGGGTTGCTTTTGGCCGTCGATGGCTGATGCCGGGATGTTCCAGCCGCTGCGGAAGTTACCGTCATCCCCAATATTCTTTGAGAAGGTGAAGTTGAAGTTGAACGTGAGGCCGAAGGCCGTACGCTGGCTTACAGTGGCCTGAATTGCTTCATAGGAGTAGTTCTCGACAAACGCGCCGCCCCATCCGTCCTGGAGCCCGCTGTACTGCGGAAAGGCCGTGAGCATCTGCTGAATCGTTAAATTGGAATTGGAGGGAGCTGCGTTCGCCGCATTCACAAAGTATGCCGGCGCTGAAACGCTCGGGAAATACTGGTTCAGGATGGCCACGTTCCCAGTGGTGGCAGGCGCAACCAACAGCGATTCGACGCCGCCCGAGGAGCTGGTTCCGTTGACGGGACCAAGGACCGCGCGGTAAAGCGGATTCGGTTCATTGTTCCAGTAACCACGCGCATTCTGGGCGCCGCTGTCCCAGGTATGATGGGCCTCGTCCCCTTCATAGTTGACTGCCAACGTAATGTCCTTGGTAAGCGTCCGCTCAAAGCCAAAGTTCCAGAAAGTGTACATCGGGGCGCGCCCGCCGGCATAGGGATCGTCGTATCCCATCTGCCCTGCGGTCACGACTTGGCCGCTGCCGTTGAGATAGTTGCCGGCATTCAGAATGGCGCTTGCGGCGCCGGGCGTGGGTGCGGTGGGATAAGCAAATCCCGGCCCGAATAGCGATGAGTTGGAACCGTTCAGCCAGAACGACGGGCCTGCATTGGCTCCGGTAAGCGTGTCTCCCGCCGCCTGCGCTGTGGTATTGAAGCCGAGGGCCTGGCCTGCTCCATTGGAGCCACCGGGGCCTCCGGCTGTTCGGCCGCCGCCCGTGCCGCCGCCCTGTGAGTAAACGATGCCCGATGCCACCCTAATGACCGTCTTGCTATTCAGGGCATAGTCGATACCCACTCGCGGTCCCCAGTTCTTCCAGTAGGTTTTTAAGGGCGTCGCACAGCCGCAGCTCACGCTTGGGCCGCCGTAACTTCCGTCAAACTCCAATGCGCCAGGCGTCCCCGTAGCCGAATTCGTAGCGGTCGGATTCAGGAAGGTGAAGTGGTCGTACTTCTCGTGCAATGGCGGCAAATAGTCCCACCGCAGCCCAAAGGTGACCGTCAACTTCTGGGTCATTTTGTAGGTGTCTTCAAAATACGGCGCGATCGCCTTGATGCGGCTGTAGATGGTAGCGACATTCTGCAGAGGCAGGGATGTTCCCGTAGCCCCGCCGCCGCCGGCGCCCACCGCGCCCAACAGGAAGCTCGCATACCCATAGCCGGTATTGGACTGATCGATGGTCGAGCCGCCGGCCACGTAGTTTGCCGTAGCGTACTGATCGAAACCTAATTGGAGAACACCTGAATAGGTGGCCGGGTTGGCGTTGTTGAGGCCTTCAAACTGGTATTGCATGCCGAACGTCAACTGGTGCTTGCCCTTGAGCCACAGCAGGTTGTCGACCAATGCATAGTTGTTGGGGATGGTGAGCTGGGTCGAGGCTGAGTTGGAGTCTGTGGTCCACGTGGCTGGCGCGACCTGCGTGGTTAGAGATTTCCCGATCCCGTTGACGGAGAAGCTTTGGCCGCTTCCGCCAAAGCTCACACCGGGAAACTCCCGTCCCGCCTGCCCCTGCGGCAAATTGGTGACGCCCATGGTGCCGATGTCGTATTTCGAAACGCCGTCGGTGGGGTTGGTGATGGGCATGTAGAACCGTGTGTAACCAATCTTGAATTGGTTGGTCATGTGGGGACTGAAGGTGTGCACTTCCTCGACGTTGTATTGCTTCGGGACGATGGTTGCATAATCGCCGACAGCATAGGGAAGAGGAAGATAAGGGGTGCCAAAGTTATTGAGATACACGAACTGCCCCATCGCTCCGACTGATGACAACCGGTCTTTCGAGCTCAGGTCGTAGTCCACGCGCCAGTCGTAAAGATGGCTGTCGCGTCCGTTGATTTGGGTGCCCAGGTAGTTGTTGTTGATCACGTTAGGATTGACGTTGCCCGACAGGCCCGCGTTGGGCGACCCCGGGTAGTTGGGCATGAACGACTGCATCTTGTTTGTAATCGCAGAGATTCTTCCGGGAGGAATCACGTTGTTCTTGCCGTTATAAGAAAACGGGGTCCGTGTGCAGACACCGCTGGTGCAGCTGTTGGACAACGGGTCGAAGATGATGGGATCGTTGTTGGCGTCGGCCAGGGCGGAAAAGTCGCCCGTTTCCATTGCGGCGGTGGGAATCGTGGTCTGACCCGGAGCATCGTTCAGGCGGGAATGGTATTTGTCATAGGCGGCAAAGAAGAAAAGCCTGTTTCCCGTATGAGGAACCCGTCCGCCGGCAGACGCTGACAACTCATTGGCATGCTCGACGTTTTTCGGCGCCGGAACGGTGGCCCCGGCGGCGTTTTTTACGGTTGCTTCCTTCTGGGTGAATGTCCACGCATCCAGGATGGTGTTACGAATGAAATCGGAAACCTGGCCGTGATACTGCTGGCCGCCGGACTTCATCGTATAGTTGGATGCGCCGGCCCCCATGTACTCTGCCGGTGGCACGCCGGTGAGGACCTGAATCTGATCGACGGCTTCAAGGCTCACATTCAACGCAATGGTGCGGTTGTCGCCCTGTTGATTGATGGTTTCAGAAGGCACTCCATCCAGATAGATATAACCCTGATAGTTGGAAAGACCGGCAATGACCGGGGTGCGCGAGCCGGGCTGGGCGCCAGGCACAAGCGATGCAAACGCAGTGGGATCGCGCTGCTGCGTCGTGGACATCAGAATCGGCAGGGCGGAGTATTCAGTGTTTTCAATGACCGCGCCCAGTGTGGGGTTTTCCGTATCAAGCACGGGCGGAGCGGTTGTTACCGTAACAGTTTCTGATGCCTCGCCGACCGACAGGACTGGATTGAAGACCAACTCCGCCAGAGCGTCGAGGACGAGACTCTCCTGCGTCAAGGTCTTGAACCCCTTGGCCGTTACGGTGACCGAGTAAGTTCCCACGGGTAGAGGGGAGATGGTGTAAAGGCCGGCCGAAGATGTCGTGGTTTCGGTCGAAATCTTGGTTGCGGCGTTGGTAGCCGTCACATGGGCGGCGGCGACTACCGCCCCCGTGCCGTCAGTCACCGTGCCGGAAAGAGAGCCTTCACCGGCGGTCTGCGCCTGCAATACGCGGAAACCACAAGCGAGGAGAACCAGGATCCCTGTGACGAGGAGTCTCTTGGACGCGGAGTGGCGCGAACGAGAAATCAATTGCATCATCTGTGACCTCCAAAGGTGAAGCTTCGAAACAGCAAACGCGAGAGAAGAGCAGGGGTTTTGGGGAGAAGCGCGAGCAGTTCCCCTGCTGAATTAGTTTCGAATGGGATTGTCTGCTCGGATTTCTGCAATTGTCAAGAAAAAAGTGTAACGTTAAACAAATATGTTTAACGATAATCAATATACGACCCAAGTTGTTGATTTTTAAGAATAATGATGCAAAGTTCGCCAGGAACGCAAACGTCAAGGGCGTGGACGGCGGGCAGAAAACATGGATTGCCGGCCAAAGCTTAAGCCGGCACCGGCCCCCGGGCGTTGCGAAGAGAGGACTGTCTGACCACGAGCGAAGGTTTAAGAGCTACGTGCCGCAGAGGCCGAGGTGTTTTGCTCGACAGCAGGCTCAGCAACATCTTCGCGGCGCGGACGCCGATGAGGCTGCTGTGGTGGTCGACGCTCGATAGAGGGGCTTTCAAAGTTGTGTCGAAATGAAGGTTATCGCATCCCACAAACGCGATGTCTTTGGGAATCCGCAGGCCTGCCTCCAGTGCAACCTCGATCGCGGCAAATGCAATCGGATCGTTGTAACAGAAGACGCCGTCGGGGCGCTCTCCCTGGAGCAAACCGCGCATCGCGTTATAGCTCTGCTGCCAGTCCTTTCCATCCGCGGTCACGTACGGACTCACCAGGCTGGGATCGAAATTCATTCCGTGCTGCTTGAGAGCCTGTTTGTATCCCTCAAATCTTCCGATGCCGGTGGTAAACTCCAGGCCGCGGATATGAGCGACTCGCTTGCATCCCATCTCAATGAGATGCTCGGTTGCGATGCGCCCCACAGCGACGTCGTCGACGCCGACAAAGTTGGTCTTGAAGCCGGGGAAGTAGCGATCGATGAGGATGAACGGGACCTTTTGCTCGGCCAGTTGCTGAAATTTCGCGGGTGAAGCGCTGCAGGACGCAATGATCAAGCCATCAAGACGATGCGCCAGATGTTGCTCAATGGCCGCTTCCTCTGTGGCGGGGTTCTCCAAGGACGAAGAAATCATCACGGCGTATCCGCCCTGCTGCAAGGTGGCGGACATTGCCTCCAGAACTTCTGCCCAGAACGGATGAAGCAGAGTTGGCACAATGATTCCCACTTGGGAGCTCTGTCCCGTCACCAGGCTGCGCGCCGTCAGATTTGGCCGGTAGCCCAGTTCCGTCGCCTTGGACAGAACGCGCTTGCGCGTCTTTGCGGCGACGCCGGCCTGATCGCGCATGACCTTTGACACGGTCATCACCGAGACCTTTAAGGCCTTCGCAATGTCCTTCATCGTAGCTGTCGACATGTTCGGCCTGCCCCGGGGCTCGTCTTAGTGGAAAAACAGGTACAGCGAAGAAAGGAATTCCAGCTCCCCCTGGAGGGTGTGAACGGCCGGATTCGTAGAGCAGGTTACCACAGCATGCGGCTAATGGTGAGCCATTTAGGATGCTTGCCAGAGCCCATATTCCATGCGACACACAATTGCTCGAACGATTCACCTTGGATACTATGACCGTGCATGCCCTCTTCTCTGCGCAGCGAAACAGAAAAGGGGAAGAATGAGGAACACCGATGCCGACATCTCCCATTTCTCGACGAGAGTTTCTTTCAGCCGCCGCAGTTGCGACAGCCGGGATGTCAGCGCTTGCCGAAGCAGGTCATGCCGCATTCGCAACGGGTCCGGATAAGCGCTACACACCGCCACCTTCGCCGCGTGCCCGAATCAACTTCAATCTGAACTGGCGATTTATCCGCGAGGATGTGCCCGGGGCCGAAGCTCCTGACTTCAACGACGCTCAATGGACAACGATCAGTACGCCGCACAGCTTCAACGACGTCGACTCCTTTAGAAAAATCATCTCTCATAGCGGCGGTGACCTGGGAACCTACAAGGGGCTCTCGTGGTATCGCAAGCACTTCAACCTCCCGGCGAGTTTTTCTGGCCGTAAAGTCTTCCTCGAATTCGAAGGCATGCGGCAGGCTGGCGATATCTTCCTCAATGGGAAAGAAGTTGGCTTGTATGAGAACGGAATAACTGCCTACGGGATCGAAATCAGCAATGCAGTGCGATTCGGTTCTCAGGAGAACGTGCTCGCGGTGAAGGTGGACAACCGCACAGACTACAGGGAACGTGCTACCGGAACTCCATTTGAATGGAATGCGAACGATTTCAATCCCGACCATGGCGGCATCAACCGCCATGTCTGGCTGCACGTCACTGGCAAGCTCCACCAGACGCTGCCACTTTATTACGGTTTGGAGACCAGTGGCATTTACGTGCATGCCGCCAATTTCGACATCCCGAAGAGGACGGCCGACATCACCATCGACTCCGAGATCCGCAACGATTCGGGCGAGCGCGCCACCGCGGGTCTCTCTGTAGTGATCGTCGACCACCGTGGGCAAATCCGCGCACGGTTCGAGAGCGATCGCGTCGACATCGCGGACGGCGGGAAGATTGTGCTGACCGCGACAGGCGTGCTCAGGAAGCGTGCGCTTCTGGAGCACAGAAGATCCTTACCTCTACAACGTTTTCTCCATCCTCAAGGTGGGCGGCAAGGTCGTCGACGTGGAGAAAATCATCACCGGATTTCGCAAAGCCGAATTCAAAGGCGGCGCGGGCAGTGGCGGCATCTATCTAAACGACAAGTTTGTCTACCTAAAAGGCTTCGCGCAGCGCTCTAGCGACGAATGGGCGGGCCTCGGCGGGGCCACTCCGGACTGGCTGCACGATTATAACGCCAAACTTATTCGCGAATGCCACGGCAATTACATGCGTTGGATGCACATCTCCCCTCAGAAGGTGGACGCGGACGCAATGGCCCGTTACGGCATCATCCAGGTTTGTCCGGCAGGCGACAAGGAGCGCGAGGTCACTGGACGGCAATGGGAGCAGCGCCTCGAAGTCATGCGCGATTCGATCATCTACTTCCGTAATAACCCGAGCATCCTTTTCTGGGAGGCGGGAAACACGATTGTCACTCCCGAAGAGATGGAACAGATGGTTGCCCTGCGCAAGCAGTGGGATCCGTACGGCGGGCGCGTGATGGGCTATCGCGACAACGACGATCTTGCAGCCAATGCTGCTCTAACGCCCATCTCGGAATACTACGGGGTGATGATCGGCCAGGATCCCAAGACAGATGCATTAGCCGGACCTAACGACATGTTCCGCGGTTACAGCGCTTACCGCCGCGATCGCGCTCCACTGGTTGAGGCAGAGGATTTTCGCGAAGAAGGCGCGCGGCGTTTCTGGGACGACGATTCCCCGCCCTACTACAAAGCGAAAAAGGGACCGAACGACACGTGGAGGACCCGTTCACGGTATCTCTACACGTCAGAGAGCTTCGCGTTGGCCGGCATCGAACGTTATTGGGACTATTGGGAGAACCGTATCTCCAATCCCGATCCTGCTCACTCGAAATGGTCCGGTTACGCTTCAATCTATTTCTCCGACTCCGATGCGGATGGCCGTCAGGATTCGAGCGAGGTCTGCCGAGTGAGCGGTAAGGTCGATGCGGTGCGCCTGCCCAAGGAGATTTACTATGCTCATCGCGTGATGCAGAACAACAAACCGGATCTGCATATCCTTGGGCATTGGAGTTATCCGCTGGAGCAGCCTGCGAGTCCGGAAGAACCTGCCGTTCCGGGTCGGCCCGCGGCTCCAGGCCGGCCCCCGATGCCAGACCTGCCTGCAATCCCGGCCCAACCCGCGCATCAAACAGCGAAGACCATCTATGTTGTCGCGAATACTGAGTCCGTGGAATTGTTTCTAAACGGAAAGTCGATGGGCATTAATTCGAAGCCGGAGAACGGCTTCGTCTTCGCGTTCTCCGATGTAGCATTCGTACCGGGAACGCTGAAAGCGGTAGGTAAGAATCGAGACAGAGTCGTGGCAGCGCACGAACTCACGGACTGCAGGCCAAGCCGCATCCATCAAACTCACCTCGACGATCGGCCCGCAGGGTTTCCAGGCTGACGGACAGGACGTTGCGTTCATCGATTTTGAAGTTGTGGATGCGAAGGGAGAGCGCTGCCCGACGGACGACGCGAGAGTCGACTTCACCATCTCGGGGCCAGGCATCTGGCGCGGCGGCTATAACAGCGGCAAGATCGATACCACGAACAATCTGTATTTGAATACAGAATGCGGCATCAACCGCGTATTCGTACGCTCGACTCTACAAGCCGGAACGATTGCCGTCACCGCGAGCCGCCCAGGCTTGAAAGCGGCGCATCTTCAAATCGTCGCCATGCCGGTGAATCTGACGGATGGCCTATCGACCCTGATCACGGAACTGTCGGATCGCGGCTAGCCGCGAATTGACTGCAACCTAAAGCGTGGCCGGAACGCAAAGGAGAGATCCGGCTCGTTTTACTTCAGCCCATCCTGACGGAGTGTCCTCGCAATGAGAAGCCGCTCGGTTATCGCAATCGTTCTCGTCATCCGCCCTCCAGAGGCCTTCGCATAAACAGAAATTCCTTTCTCAGTACGTAGCCACCGAAACCCTGAGCACCTCGGGTTCCGAAGAGAAGTTGAGCCCCCAATCCGTTTGATCGCCATTCAGAATGCGGAGGAATTTGAAAGCGCCGTTTTCGTAAACCCCTTCTTCAACGCGAAGAAATTGCCGATGCTGCCATTTGCCGTCGATCTGCGCGGAAGGCGTCTGTCCAACTCCCGCCACGATGTTTCCGGATTTCCGCTGCTGTTCGGTGCCGGCCGGCCGGAAGTCGACGCGGCAAGCGTATCCGGTTACCAGAAACTGATTGTCCTTGAGTTGCGCGACCAGGGCACGCCCGATGGGTTCAAGATTTCCCTTTTCGGGGCCCCTCCCGCCAGTTCCGTAGGAAACCACCGCGTCCCACTCTCCAAAATGGAGGGTTTGTGTCACTTCGCCCTCCACTTCCGCTGCCGCCTGCAGTTTGCCCTCGAAGTTGAGGCGGGCAACATCGCGCATCATGGGGCCGATGAGCCGGTAGTTCTGCGCCGTCGGCTCCAGAAACACATTCTGCGCATTCGGATCGCCGGGTTGGGCGGGACGGTTTCGCGTGTAATCCAGGCCGAAGGGTGAGTAGCCGATGGCCTGAAGGCCGAGGGCGGAAAAAAGGAAACGGGCCTCATGAACGGCGCCGCTGGTTTCCGGGATGAACAAGGCGTTGTCGGGGCGATGATAGAGATCGATCACCTTCAGGTAAGCCGCGGTGCTGGACAAATAGATATCGGGTGCGAGGACATCGATCGCTGGCGCCTCGGCCTTCCAGATGGACAGCACGTTGTCCGTGGGGCCTCCGCTCTCGTAGGTGCCGGGAGCCCCCGGCTTGAGCGGATCGCGCAATGCGGCGTTGACATAAAGCGGCAACGGGTACGCGGCCTTGCCCGCGGCCGCAACCTGCCCTACGTACTTGGCAACCGCCCAGGCATGGAAGTTCACTTCCGCCTCAGGACCAAAAACCTGCTCCCAACTCGCACCCGGCGCGGCAGGCGCCTGGCCCATCGCCTTCAGAACTTCGGCAGGGACCGGGCCGTCAAAGAGCTTGTTCGCCTCTGGGGAGTAGTCGCGGAGAGTTCCCCAGGTGCCGGTTTCGTTCTCAACCTGCACCATCAGCACCGTTCTTTCCGGATCGGCGTTCTTGATGTGCAGCATGAAGGCGGTGAAGGCGCGCTGGTCCGCTTCGAGAGATGCGGTGGCGAACGGAGAGGGCGAGTCGACCAGTTCTCCGTTCTTGTTGGTCACGTGGGAGTAGCGCTCGGGCTCGAGCTTCATCCATTCCGGCATGTAATGCTGGCTGCCGTTTTTCCACGTACCGAACCAGAGCAGGACCAGATGAACGTGATGCTCGCGCGCCTGCGCGATGACGGAGTCCATTTGCGAGTAATCGAACTGTCCCGGCTTCGGCTCGAACTGCTCCCAATAGATGGGAATTTCGAGTGTATTGGCATGAAGGTATTCGATGGCGGGCCACACTTTTGGAAGCGTGGCCGGCCAGTCGCTGGAGTTGTTCGATTGCGCGCCCAGCATCAGAAAGGGCGCGCCATCGACCATCAGGGCATAGCGGCCGTCCTCATGAACAATACTCGGGATTGGGTGCGCATTCACCTGCGAATACGCGACAAGCCCGAAAGGCACTAAAGCCGCTGCGACGGCCGCGGCAATCGTTTTCATTTTCATTCTGCGCACCTTCCTTGCAGATCCGGTTTTGTGCGGGAATTCACTTTCCGATCTCCTGCGATTGAATCTCCTGGGAGGATGCAAATTTGACTCGCAGAGCAAAGCCATATTTGCAATCAGCGTCGGCGGGCAACTTCAACGAGAGAGCATCGGTGGTTTGCAGCCAGTTGATCTTCTGGCTTGACCCGAGCAGATCCACCTCTCGGATCATTTTGCCTCTCGCTTCGCCCGCCAAGCCAAGAGCATGAACGGTAGCCGTCCCATCCGCAGGGCATGCCAAGCTGATGACGTAGAGGTTTTCTCCTTTTCGGGTGAAGCGAAAGTCCGATGGCGTATAGGGCTTCATCTCCTGGTCCGTGGCAAAGCCCGTCTTCACTTGGGTCGGTCCCTCGCCGGAGATGGTCCAGGGCTCGGTCCCATAGATGGCCTCGCCATTGCGATTGAGCCACGCGCCCATATCCAGCAAGATGGTTCGCACCTCATCGGGAATTGTCCCATCAGCCCGCGGGCCGATGCTCAATAGCAGATTCCCGTTCTTGCTCACGATATCCACCAATTGGTGCACCAGAAACTCGGGCGTCTTGAACTGGTCGTGCTCCATGTATCCCCACGACAGATTGCTGATGGAGGTGTCGGTCTGCCACGGCCGCGGATCGATATCCGTGCGCAGGCTTCGCTCAAAATCCCTCGCTCCGGCAGTCCACTCCATCGCATAATCCTTGAGTGTAATCACGCCGTTGATGCGATGGCTTACTGCGAAGTTATCGTAAAACGCAGTGAATTCCGTCATGCTGGCTCGGAAGGCAGGTTGACCGTTGCCGCCGTCGAAGTACATCAGCTCCGGCTTGTACTTTTCGACCAATTCAACCGATCGCGCCAGCCAGTCGCGAAGCCAGGCATCGCTGACGTAGGTCCATTCGTTTACCGGGTTGAAGTGCGGATCGTTGAGCCACGGGTGGGCCGGGCCATAAAAGGCGGCATACTTTGGATCGTTGACATCGGAGCGGATGGAACGGCCTTCTCCGTAGTAGTAATTGTGCTCCGCGCGATGGGATGAGAGCCCAAAATGCAAACCGGCTGCGCGAATGGCTGCCGACAGTTCCGCCAGAACGTCGCGCCGTGGCCCCATTTTGACCACCGTCCAATCGGAGAGGTCTGAATCGTACATTGCGAATCCGTCGTGGTGCTCGGCAATGGGAACGACATACTTTGCCCCGGCCTGTTTGAAGAGCTTGACCCAATCCTGGGGGTCGAACTTTTCGGCGCGAAAGCTGGGAATAAAGTCCTTGTAGCCACGAGTGTCGAGACTGCCAAAGCGCTGAACAAAGTCGGCGTACGCCGGGTCGCCGGGCCGGTACATGTTATGCGGATACCATTCATTCACCGCCCCGGGGACAGCGTAGACACCCCAGCCGATGAAGATGCCGAATTTGGCGTCGCTGAACCACTGGGGAATCGCGTGGTTGCTCAAAGTTTCCCAGTCTGGGCGATAAGGTCCATCGTGGGCTTGCTCGTCGGCCAGCTTCAGCAGAGCATTGCGCCGGCCATCGAATTTGGCGGTCGCATCCTGCCATTCCTTGTCGATCTGTTCCGCAGATTTGACCCCGTGCGTTGGCGCCCAGGCATCTGCAATTCCGCCTGCCGGTTGCGATACCGGAGCGGCGGGATAACTCGATTGGGCCGGCCCGTAAAGCGGCGCCGCACAGACCCAAATCAACAGCAGAAAAAAGAAGAGAATCTTCATGTTTCGGTCCCCGGCGTCCGTCAATCGATTGCAAGACGAACCCATTGTAGATGTCTTTGTTTGCACCCCGGGAACGGGCTCGTCAGCCGGCAGGTGAAGCCCATGATTCCGAGTGGTTTCTGAGTCCGCCGGAAAGGGCCTCTGGCTGACCCATGAATGTTGTCTCGCTATGGAACCCGGTAGAGCTGGACCCGCATGATCGTGCCAGGATTCAGTACCAAAATCTCTCCCTGTGCATCATCGTCGCCTTCAATCCAACGGGTAAGTTCCCACTTACCGTCCACAAACTTGCCTGTCTGTACAACGCCGAGTCCCACGTTGGGTGGTCCGGGCGTGTTCGGCGTAAAGTCGACACGCATGCCGCCACCGCCAAAGTAATACTCATCGGGACCAGTGGAAATCACAACTGCGGCCGCTTCAAGCGGCGGCAGGGGCTCTTCCGGCTCTGCGCCGGGTTGCCTTGGAGGAGGAGGAGGTGCCACCACTCCGCCTTTGGCCTGCGGGGCCAGGCGCATGATCCGGCCCGTATAGGTAAACGTCATGGTGTAATTGCCCAACTTGACCTGCTTGGGCGAGTCGCCCTGAACCATCCGCACTGCGGTCATGGTGTCAGTCCCCTGATGCGCCAGAATCATCGGCGCCATATTGTCGAGCATTCCATATGCCGCTGCAAGGTCCGGGGGAATCGGTCTTCCTCCGTCAACGCCAAAAGGAGAAAAGCCGATCGCATTGTGTTTTCCGACCGCCATAATCACATTGGCCGCATTGGTTCCCGTCTCTGGAATGAAGAGCGGGTTGCCGTTCCGGCTGAATCGTTGGCAAACTTCGTCAAAATAAGGCAAGTAAAGATCCGGAGCAAGGATATCTACGTCCGGAGCTCCGGCTCGCCACATGTCGTGTACTTGAGGCATGGGACCGCCGCTCGGATACGTTCCCGGCCAGGCGTGATTCGGCTGCTGCAGCCACCCGTTCACGTACATGGGAATGTCATAGGCGGCCTTGCCCTCTTTGACCACCTTCTCCACAAAGCGCGCATAGTTCCACGCCATGAAGATCTCGTCGGAAGGCCAGTGTAGGTCCCTCCAGCTGACTTCATGTTCATCCGCGCTCATGGGCGGGCTCGTCGTCTGAATCGGAATCTCCACGTCAGCCGGCTTCCCGGGACCGAAGACCTCTTCCCAGGTTCCTGAGCTCTTGTATCCATTTGCCGCCCACACCGCACGGAACTCCGGAATGAGCGTATCCTTGTGCGCTTCCAGGTAGTTCATCAACTCTGCCGGCACCGGCCCGGCAAACGCGCGGTTAGCCGCCGGAGACCGATCGCGCGAATCCCGCAGCACGCCCACCTCGTTCTCCACCTGCATCATCAGAACGGTGTGCTGGGCGCCATCGACTTCCTTGATATGGCGCATCAATGCCGCGAGCGCGGCGGCGTCCGCATCCCGTGTGGCGTCGCCAAATGTGCTCAGCAGCTCCACTGGGCCCGAGATCGAGACGGTACTGCCATTGCCGATCTGAATGCGGGGAAAGCGGGTGTAATCCTTCTTCACCCAGTACGGCGCAAAACTGGATGTGCCGTTTTTCCAGGAGCCGAACCAGAGGATGACCAGGTGCATGTGGTTCTCTCTGGCCTTCGCGATCACGCCATCGATCTGGGTGTAATTGAAGCTGCCCTCTTCCGGCTCAAACTGCGCCCAGGAGACGCCTACAAGCGCGGTGTTCAGGTTGGCGGCGACAAGCTTTGGCCAGATGGGCTCCATCATGGGGAGACTGGTCGCCGCATTGTTGGTGAGTTCTCCGGCGAGAGCCAGAAACGGCTTGCCATCCACGACCAATTGGGTGGCAGTGCCCTGTTTCCGCAAGTGTGGGACGCCATGATCCGTTTGCGCCCCGGCTGAACTCGTGAAAGCGGCGCCACACACAAACAACCCTAGCGCGAAGGCGGCACTCATCCTCATTTGCATAGATCACTCCTGCTTGGTTCTTTTCGACAGCAAGCCCAACCTGCGCGGGTGTGTACTGGCTCTGCCATCGTACGCTACCGACGCCGTGAAAGCTCGGGGTCACGCAGCGTTGGTGGAGACATGCTCGGCGAGAGTGTGCATGCTGAGGGTGGAGGCCGGCGCGGAGGTCATTGATTTCCGTGCTTCCGGGCGGTCAGCGCGTTGTTGAGGTTGAATTGGGCGTTGGACATGGCGGGGCTGATGCGAAGGGCCGTGTCGCAGTGGGCGATGGCTTCGTCCGGACGGCCCAGGTGGGTGAGCACGTAGCACAGATTGCTTTCATTATCGGCGTCGCCGGGAGCGAGGATCAGGGAGCGTTCGATGTGGCGGCGCGCTTCCTCGAAGTCGCCGCGGGCCGCCAGCAGCAGTCCCAAGTCGGCCTGGGCGGTGGCTAGATTGGGGCTGAGATCAAGCGCCTTCATGAGGTTGGACTGTGCCTGGTCAAGCTGACCTGATTCAAGCTGCTCGTGACCCAGGTTTGCGAGTGCCGCGGCATAGCCGGGAGCGGTGGCCAGCGCCTCGCGATACAGCGCAACCGCCTCGGCGGAGTGGCCTTCGTTCGCCAATACCACGCCCAGGTTGTTCTCGATGACGTAATTGTCTCGAGTGACTGCCAGCGTGTGCTCGAACAGCGCGCGGCTGGTCTTCCAATATGTCGTTTGCTGGTATGCCGTTCCGGCCAGCAGGAAAAGCGCCAGAATGGCCACAGCGGCTCCGGCGGTTCGCAGAGCGGCGCGGTTCTCAACGAAGTCGGCTATGGTCCAGACCAGCGCGATCGAAAGGCCGACCATGGGGACATACGTGTAGCGGTCGGCCATTGCTTGAACACCTACCTGCACCAGGCCGATCACCGGCACCAGCATTCCGAGGTACCAGAGCCAGCCAACTGCGAAGTACGGACGCTGCCTCGACCATCGCCACGCCAAAGCTGTGAGGCCCACAAGGATCAGCATTGCGGCTGCCGCAGCGGCAGGTGCAGGCGGTCGGGCTGGGTAGAGGACGGCCAGATCGACGGGCCAGAAGGCCTTTCCCACATAGTCGACAATGGCAATGGCCGCATTGGCGATGCGAGCGGGCAACGGAAGATGTGTGAGCGACATGACGGCGCCGTAGCCACGTTGCGCCATGAATGTGAGGACAGAGGTCACTGTTGCCATGGCGAGAAGAGGCGTCTTTTCCACGAGGAGGCGGCCAATGGAGGCGGCTTTGGGCGGCCATTTGATCCGGCGAAGCGGCCAGTAATCCAGCAGCAGGAGGACGAACGGAAAGGTAACTGCCATGGGCTTCGCGAGGAGGCTCAGCGCGAAAGCCCAGACCACTAGAAGGTATCTTCTGGCGCTGGGCTTTGCGCCATAGCGGACGTAGAGCAGGAGCGCGAGCATCTCGAAAAACGTTGACAGGACGTCCTTGCGCTCGGAAATCCACGCTACGGATTCGACGTGCAGCGGATGCACGGCGAAGATTGCGGCCACCAGGACGCAGCGCCACGGCTGGTGCGTCATGCGAGCGAGCGCGAAGAAAAGAAGCAGGGTAAAGCCGAGATGGAGGGCGACGTTTTCCAGGTGCTGCGCACCGGGATTCCCGCCGAACAAGCTGAAGTCCAGCATGTATGAAATCCATGTGAGCGGATGCCAGTTGGCATAGAAGAAAGTGGTAAAGGCCCATGCAACGTTCGGGATCGTAAGACCGGCCTTCACCCACGGATTTTGGTAAACGTACTGGTCGTCGTCATAAGCAACGTAACCGTGGGTCGCGGTTTGCGCGTAGATGGCTACAATGGCTAGCGCTAGCAACAGGCAGACGATGATCGACTGCATTCTCGATGAGGAAAGTTCAGCAACCGGATCGACTGGCCAAGACGCTTCCTTGCTACGTTCCCGCGAGGTCGATGCGCCGTGGCATCTCTTGTATTTCTTGCCACTCCCGCACGGGCACGGTGCATTTCGACCATTCTTTGGCTCATTGACCATAAAGGACTCGGTGTCGTTCTCGAGACCGGAGTTTACGCACACCGCCGGATGATTTCACTCGAGTGCCGGAGGGTCCTGCAGCCCAACTATCAGGAAGTATGCGAAAGACCTGACGACTCCCAAGAGAAGAATTGCGCTACTTGATGCGGAGTACCAAACCCGCGCTCAAGCGGAGATTATTCTGGGTTCCGTTCACTCCGTTTGGCAACTTGGTGAGAAAGTAATCGGCCTCAATGGGTCGGATGGCAATGTGGCGCGCGATGCGAATGTCGAATCCGCCGCCCGCGATCATGGCAAAATCAGTTGCATTGCTGGTGGGGCCGGCGGCGACCGGAAAGTACGAATTGAATCCGTGGGTAGCGCCGAAGAGGCCTTGCGCGAATGGCGCGAACTTGCGGTGGAACGCGAATGAAAAGCGCGGCCCGGCGGTAAACGAGATCATCGATAGACCGAGCCCGCCACTGTTCACGCTGGCGGTATTTTCTCCGCTGAAGTCCGCGACGGCGCTGAAGCCGCGATAGAGGTGCAGCGCCCCCTCAACATTGCCGCCGTTCATGTTGAAGCAGCCGCACTGGCCGGGGTTGGCGTTGCTGCGCACGTAGCTATATCCAAAAGCGATCTCCAGTGGCGCAATATCGGATTGCGCGCCGCGATCGACGGGTGGATCCGGAGTTCCCGCGAAGTTGCTCGTGCTTTGCGCGATCGCGGCGCAAGGCACGATCGCACAGCACAGAAGAAGGATCCGAAAATTTCGCATAGCGGTTCTCCTACTGCTGCGTGATCGTGAGACCGATGGTTACTGTTTGCGGGCTTCCCGACACTGGCGTCACAACCACTGTCACCGATGAGGTGGCAGCCGGTGTGACATAGGTGCCGAAGCCGCCACCGGAAACGCAGCCGGCCAAACCGGCCAAACCGCCGGCCAGCAGCACAATCACGCACAGGCCAAAAATTCCCGGATTCTTCGTGAACAGCTTTCGTTTGCGCCTCAGCGCCATCAGCCCGAGCAGACTGCCCGGCCACAGGAACGCGATTGCCGCGAGGATTGCCCCCGGCCGCAGCGGCATTGGCGCCGATTTCACTCGAGCCTGTTGGCCGTTCACATCCGTCTCAATGGTCAGAACCACGCTCAACGGCTGGTCGTTCACCCCGGTGAATACCACGGAGTTGGTGGGCTTGAATTGGCAGAGCGTGTTGGCGGGAAGGCCGGAGCAGGTCAATGTCAATGTTCCGCTGTAGATGCCTTGCGGCGTGAGCGTAATCGTGGTCTGACCCGTCTGCCCTTGAACGATCGTCAAACTGACTGGGCTCGCGCTGACCGTGAGCGAGGGCGGAGGTATGACGGTGAGGGGGTAGTTCTTGTTTGCTGTGCTGCTGTTCGAATCGGTAACCGTCACTGTGACGGAAGAGGTTCCGGCTGATGTAGGTGTGCCGGAGATGACGCCTGTGGCAATTGCGATGCTCAGCCCCGTGGGCAGCCCTGTGGCGCTCCACGTGTAAACCCCCGAGCCGCCGCTGGCAGTGATCGTGGTGGCGGCGTAGGCCACGCCGAAAATCCCGGCAGGCAAGGATGCGGGGCCGGTGATGGCCAGGCCCGAACTGACGGTGAGGGAGTAGTTCTTGTTTGCTGCGCTGCTGTTCGAATCGGTAACCGTCACTGTGACGGAAGAGGTTCCGGCTGATGTAGGTGTGCCGGAGATGACGCCTGTGGCAATTGCGATGCTCAGCCCCGTGGGCAGCCCTGTGGCGCTCCACGTGTAAACCCCCGAGCCGCCGCTGGCGGTGATCGTGGTGGCGGCGTACTCCACGCCGACAATACCGGCAGGCAAGGAGGCGGGGCCGGTGATGGCTAGGCCCGAACTAACCGTGAGGGAGTAGTTCTTAGAGACTGAGTTGAGGGCCGCATCTGTGACCGTCACTTTGACGGAGTAGGGCGATCCCACATCGGCGGTCGGTGTGCCGGAGATGACGCCTTCGCCGTTTGTGGTCAGCCCCGGAGGCAGCCCTGTGATGGTCCAGGTATAGGGCAGCGTGCCGCCACTGGCGATGATGGTGGTCATCGGGTAAGGCACGTTGACAATACTGGCGGGTAAGGAACTCGTAGTGATGGTCAGGGGCAAAGCACTAATGGCGATGGTGTAGGTCCTGGGAGCCGTGACTCCATTCGCGTCCTTGACCGTCACTGTGACGGAATAAGTTCCGACCGCTGTGGGTGTGCCGGAGATGGTGCCTGTAGGATTGCAGATGCTCAGCCCCGGAGGCAGCCCCGTGGCGCTCCAGGTATAAGTCCCCGAGCCGCCGCTGGCGGTGATCGCGGTGGCGGCGTAGGCCACGCCGACAGTCCCGGCAGGCAAGAAGGCGGGGCCGGTGATGGTCGGGGTCGGGTTAACGGTGAGGGAGAGGCCCTTGGTGGTCGTGACTTGGTTAGCGTCCGTGACCGTCACTGTGACGGAAGAAGTTCCGACTGCTGTGGGTGTGCCGCTGATGGTGCCTGTTGTTGTTCCGATGCTCAGCCCCGCAGGCAGCCCAGTAACGCTGAAGCTATACCCCGTGCCCGAGCCGCCCGTGACGGTGATGGTGGCGTTGTAATTCGCGTTGACATCACCGCCGGGCAACAAAGCGGCGCTGGTGATGATCAGGGCCGGATCAACGGTGACGGAGAAGACCGAGGAGTTCGCGTTGCTGATCAAATCGGTGACTGTCACAGTGAAGGAGAAGTCTCCGGTTGCGTTAGGTGTGCCGGAGAGGGTACCGCCGGACGACAGGGTCAGTCCTGAAGGCAGCCCTGAGGCGGCAAAAGTATAAGGTGGCGAGCCGCCACCGGCAATGATGGTGAAGGTGTAATTTGCATTGGCATCGCCGGTGGGCAAACTGGTAGGGCTGGCGAAGGTCAGGGCCGGATCAACGGTGACGGAGAAGACCGAGGAGTTCGCGTTGCTGATCGAATCGGTGACCGTCACAGTGAAGGAGAAGGTTCCGGTTGCGTTGGGTGTGCCGGAGAGGGTACCACCGGACGACAGGGTCAGCCCCGAAGGCAGCCCCGTGGCGGCCCAGGTATAAGGTGGCGAGCCGCCGCCGGCGGTGATCGTGAATGTGTAATTCGCGTTGAGATCAGCGTTGGGCAAGGTGGCGGGACTGGTGAAGGTCAGGCCCGTCGTGACGCTGACGGTGTCGGTCACCGTGATCGCCTCGGAGTCGCCGACATCAGGGAAAGTTTCGCTGTCGGACACGGTGATGGTCTCGTTATCGGTGACCTGGGCGGGCCCGGAAACAGAACTGCTGCAGGCGACCGAAACGTTCGTGATGTTCGATGAATCAACTGCGCCCGAGCCGTTGGTGACCGTGCAGGTCTCTCCAGTGGGCTGCGTGCCTACCGTGACGGTAAAGTTCGCTCCCGAATCCAGCGCCGTGGGGAACGTGAAACTGGTCGCCGGATAAATGACCGTCACCGAATCCCCGCCGTTGTCGAGCAGCGTTACCGATGTGCCGCTGGCCAGGCCAGACACATTCCCGCCGACAGTGTATGTCGTGTTGACGGCGCAGGTGACCGAAACGTTGGTGATGTTCGACGAAGCGATCGTGCCCGTGCCGTTGGTGACTGTGCAAGTCTCTCCGGCGGGCTGCGTGCCGACAGTGACGGCATACATTGCGCTTGAATCCAGTGCTGTGTGGAAGGTGAAACTGGTGTTCGAGGACACGGTCAGGGAGTCGCCGCCGTTGTCCAGCAGAATTACCGATGTGCCGCTTGCCAGACCGGAGACGTTGCCGCCAATGGTGTAGGTCTGGGAAGCTGCAGCAGCCCGGCGGGGGCGCCACGTAGTCGATGGCCCCCGACTGAATCGCGTACACGTAGCCCGAGGTTGTGTTGACAACCGGATAACCGATCAGTCACGGGATTTGCGGCGCTACCGGCAACCTGCGTGAGCGAGAGCGGCGTTCCTGCGCACACCGGCGATGTGAAGGCGAGACCGCTCGCTGAATAGATGCTCGCCGACAGTGCTAGTTCAGTGGACACAGGGTTATAGTTCATCCGGCTCCAGGGCACCGATTCGCCGAGATTCGGCATGGCCGCGCTGCCGCTGAGCACGGTTTCCTGTGGGCTGGCTGTCGGAGAAAGGTTGTATTCGAGCAGCAACCCCGGAGTCGTCAATGAGCTCGAATTAAATCCAAAGGCGTACACAACATTGTTGGTGGTGTCGATGTCGGCACCGCCAATGGCCTTGTATTGAGAGACAGCGGAAATTGTGGAGAGCCCGGCGCCCGGAGTAATATCAGTCGTTTGTATGTAAGGGATTTGTGGTGTTGTGAAGAAGCTGAACTTCGTGGTGTCGAGAATGGTGATGGGAATGCTGAGATTGGCAGAGGCGCTGGGATTCTCATTCACAAGCACCAGCTTGCCCGCGCCATTGTCCAGGAGCGTTCCAGCGTAGAGCCGCGTGGTCACGCTTCCGTTTAGGTAGCCCGTAATGTGCAGCAGATTATTCGCCGGCGTTGCACTGTGAGTTGGGTCGTAGACAAAAAAGCCCCCCGTCGCATACGTTCCAACCGTTCCGTAAGCGGATCCGCCCAGATCGTTGATATAGAGCTGATGATTCGAAGGATCGATGACCATCGGTCCGTATTGGGTAGAGTAATCCAGGGTGAGCTCGGCGGGCATGGGAAGCGGGGAGCCATTCCAGGGAGCAGTAGGCACAACGTAAAGCGCATCGGTAATTCCGCCTCCGTACGCCATCATGACGTACATGTTCCCCAGTTGCGAAGAGAAGGCCGTTGGGTCTACGTCCATCTGCATGGTCCCGTACGAAGCGCCGCTGAGCAGGAGCAACGGACCCTGGGTGCACACGCCAGTTGTCGGGTTGATCGATTCGTAAGCCGCGTAGAGCCCGTTGCCGGTGATCATCGCCAGATAAATGGTGCTATTGGCGAAGTCCACAAAAACTGCGCCGCTGGTGACAGCGCTGCTCAGGCTGGCGAATGCCGGGCATCCCTGGCCGGGCAAGATAGCGCCCGCCAGTAACAAGCTCACCGAAGAATCGCCGTTCAATACAGCGTTGTAGGCGAGGCCGGGAGAGTTGTTCGAATTGATGGCGATCGCGGAGCTGGGGTCGTTAGTCGTGAAGAGTATCGGCGTCGTGCCCTGGACGACGTTTAGAGGGGCCGTGTTGCTGCTTGCCTGATTCAACTCGTCGCCGGAGTAAGCCGCCGCGATGGTATAACTCCCGGCATAATCCTCGACGAAGTTGCACACCGCCTGCCAGCTCCCCATGTTGTTCGTGATGCTCACCCCCGAGCAGAGCGTAACGGGGGAGAATGATCCGGAGGGCGTGGCCGCAAAATTGACTGTTCCCGTCACGTTGGAGATGCTGCCGGACGGCGTGATCGTGGCCGTCGCGGTAAGCGTCGCACCTGTGGTTGGACTCGGGCTGAGAGCGATCGCAAGAGCGGTCGCCGCGGGCTCGGTAAACACACCCTGCTCAACATTGCTGGCGATTTGTGTACCACTAACCGAAGCGACCTCGATGGCGTTGATCGTCGTAAATTCGCCCACGGTGAGACCCACCATGCATGGCGAGCTGCATGGGGTTGATTCCAGTCCAGGCGGCGTTCCGTCCAGGGTGTAGTAGACCGCATCACCGCTGTTGGCGGCGCTGATCGTAATGGACGGGCCGTTTTGCGCCTGGGTGAACTCAGGCACCGGAGTTGGTGTCCACTGGGGTGTATCGATCAACCAGAGTTGCCCATTTACTTCGTCCAGGAGATATGCGGCTTGAGCGTTTGAATTCACGAAAAGATGGCCGCCGCCGTTGCTGGGGATTGATGCGGAGAGCTTCACCTTCTGCGTCCCGGCATCCCAAAGCCTCACAAATCCGCCATCGGTGGCGTCAGACCCCGAGATCCAGGCTTGGTAGCTGGAAGTGTCGGGTTCGGCATCGAAGATGTGCGGCGACGACGGCGTCGCACCGGAACCGAAGACCGGAATGGTCACCGAACGCAGCGTATTGTTTTCCGGTCCAACGCCGTCGATACCAGTGACCATCGCCGCGTTAGAGGACGGATCGCTGAGAAGGCCATCGAAGTCGGTGACATAGAAGACCCGGTTCGGGATGTCGAGCGAAGTGGTAAGTGGGGGCCAGGTGTACAGCACCGGTGCGGTGACGAAGGTTGGATCGAACTGAAAGATGTCGTAGACATAATAGCCCTGGCCTGATCCAGGATTGATGGAGGCGGCGCCGGACGCGATCAGGCTCCCGGTGAGAGGATCTGCCGCAATGGAATTGGCGATGAAGGCCGGCTGCAGGATCTCCTCGTTGGCTGGAAATGTTGTGATGCTCGCCGTAAGAGCGCCGGTGACGGGATCGGGCGTCATGGTGATGAACGCTTCTTGCTGAGCACCGCCCGCGCCGGAGTCCGCGACGGCATACACAACGTCCGTGGCGGCATCCACGCTGAGAGAATTGACCGGGTAACCGGCATTGCCAATCAGTTGCGGCGACGTTCCCCCGCGCACAGCGCTCACCTTGGTTGCCTTGGGACCGCCGGCGTACACCTCGTTTAGTGCGCTGTCGACGGCCAGCAAACTGGCATTCGGATTATCGAGGTCGGCGCTGCCTGTAACGGTGTGCGTGGAGCCGTTAATGACATAGAGATTTCCGTCGGTTGTGTTGCTGACATAGACGAGATTGCGCGTCGAATCAATCGCCAGTGTGAGCGCCGATCCAAAGGCGGCTTGTCCCGCGGCGCCCACCGTGATCGAGGCGATGAGGCGCTCATAACCGGGACTGATCACATTCGCACCGGTGTTGATCACGTTGACGGTATTTGTGCCCGTCACGTAGTAGAAATCGCCGGTGACTGGGTTCAGCGCGCCTTGCAGCGAACCGTAAGTTGCGCTTGAACTTTGCGGCGCGCTCTCGGGGACCAGATTTAGCGCCGAGGGGCCGGCGGTCAGCGAATGGATCCTGCGCACACGCATGTTTCCTGAGTCGGCCAGGTAAATGTCGCTGTTGGTTGCGTCGAGCGCGATGCCCGTTACGCCATACACGTAGGCCAGTGTGCTCAGTCCTCCGTCTCCGTAATAGCCGAGCGAGCCGGTGCCGGCGATAACCGTCGTTGTGCCGTTCGGCAACACATAATCCACATACGAGGCGAGATCGTAGCCCTGCGCCCCTTGGGCAATGTAGAAATTGCCGTTGGAATCGAAGGCCAGGGCGCTTGGATTGTTGAAGGTGTTATTGCTGGTGATCCCTGTGGCGTTCTGGGTGATATCCCAAATGCTGCCGAAGTCGAACATCGGTCCGCCCAGCCAGCCTTCCCCTGCCGAGCCAGCAAGGAGTCCGTACAAATCGCTGTTGGTCGGATTGACGGCAAGAGCGGTATAGGCCTGATCGAAGAGGCCCTCCACAGGGGCGCCCGTGGTCCAGCCGCCGCCGGTGACAGGCGAAAACTCGTTTACGCTGCCGGCAAAGCCGCTGTCGCCAATATAGAAGTAGGAGCTGACATAGACATCGCCCTTTGCATCGCAGGCAACAGCTACCGGATGCAGCGGCCCGGCGCCGGCTCCGACCCCCATACTCGGTAGCGGCAGTGCGGAGAGGCTGCCGCCTGAACTCACTTCGTCGACGGTTCCCCCAGTGTCGTTTACTCCTCCGCCAACCACAAACGGATCGAGACCGTTGGATGCAATAAAAACATTGCCGTTACACTGCGCAACCGCAACGGGATAGGCCAGAGGCGTGGGGCCGGTGCAGGAGTACGGCGTACTCGGAAGAATTCCGGCGAAGACGCTGGTCACACCATAGTGCGTCTTCCACACCACGCAGTTGTACGGGTCAGCGGTATAGATGCTCCCCGTGGTGTCGATCGCCACGCCGGTTGGCTCCAGAAAATACGCGCCGCTCACGCTGCTGTCGTTGAGCGACGGACCCGCAGCTGTGGTGATCACTCCCGCCTGCGCGCGCAGGATTGGAGAACAAAGCAGGAGCAGTAGAGCCGCGAAGACGGAGACTGAATGGGAAGCCGCGTGCCGCCGAGAGGTCACGGCCGCCCAGGCTTTCGCCGCATTCGCGTCACGAATTATCGCTGGCCGTCTGTCCATCTCGCTTCCTCCTTGCCTCATCGCGCGCCGCTTGGGGTTGCCGCTCGCCGGGGTCGACTAGGAGCCGGAGCCGAAGCTGATGGTGACGGTGACGTTTACGGTCTGGCCGACTGAGACCGGGACCTGCGAAAATGCGGGCGGAGTCGACGCATCGGAAGCAGAAGTCAAGTAGTAGCGAGTGCCTTCGCCAATCGTACCGTTGGTGACGCCTTCCAAGAAAACCCACGTTGAAACCGTATCAATAGTGCCCGGCTGGCAAATCTCAGCCTCGGGCTCACACGAGTTTCCTGGTTGTGGTTTGAGAGTCCCGGAAAGAGTCAGCGAGTTTGGCGCATTGAGGCCGCTCACACTCGTCCCAGGAGGCAGTGGAGCTCCAGTCACGGGCGCGCATACAATCGTATTGGCAGAACCTGCGGTTCCGCAGGGAGGGTTTGCACCGGTCGTTCCGAGGTCTATGCCGATCCCGCCACTAGCCCCTAGGCCCGAGAGCAACAAGACTAGCATCGGCCCGCCGGCGTTATTTCCAGTGGTCACCAGAGAGTTCTCAAACTCCCGCCGTGCAGTTACCTTGCCGTCAGGGTTCTTCACTTCAATCACCCAGTGGCCATGGACCTGAATGCCTTCGTGGTTTCCTCCAGGCTTCCGTTCGCCTGGTGCCGCCGGTTGCGCAGCCAATGCCGGTGTTGCGGCGGGAACCGCGGCCTTTGTAGCCGGCTGAGCCGCGCCAGCCGCCTGGGCATGCGATGACGCAGCAATCCCGATCAGGAAAACCAGCAGAACTGCTAAACGGACTGCGTGACGGACGGAGCCTTCGAGGACACTGACTTTCATACGACCTCCCTGTGCGCGCCGCAGGCTTTGGCAATGGCCGTGATTCGGGCCAATTCAGGGGTGCTGGCGGCAACTTGCGCAAAGTGTGCGCCACGATTGCAATGCGGACAATAGACCTGTCCTGAAACGTGTCTGTACTCCTTCTGTACCGGCCCGGTTTGCGGCGCCGTCATTCACGGTGTAGGCTGTGGATAAGTCATTTAGTTTTTCCCCTTTATATCAATCTCCGCAGCAAAGAATGGGTCCCATGTCAACCCGTTCGATTCTTAGGTTCGGGCCGTTTGAGGTAGATCCCTCGTTGGGAGAACTGCGTAAGGACGGCGTCCGCATCCCGATCCAGGAAAAACCTTTGCGCGTGCTCACAGCCCTCCTTGAGCGCGAGGGGGACTTGGTCACGCGGGCCGAGTTGCATCAGCATCTGTGGCAGGGCGAGACCTTCGTCGACTTTGACACCGGACTGAATACCGCGGTGCGCAAGCTCCGTTCCGCTCTCGGCGACGAATCCGACTCACCCCGCTACATCGAGACCCTGCCTAAGAGGGGCTATCGCTTCCTTGCTCCCGTGGAATTCGTCAACGGCGCAGTTGACACGGACAACGGCCTCCCAGGCGTTGTATCTTCGCCGCCGGCAACGCATAGTGCAAAAAACGGGGCAATCGGAAGCCCCGAGTCGGCGGCCGGCATCCGCTTCTTCCGGATCCGTCGCTGGCTGGGCCGTGTCGCTCTTCTGGTCGCGGCGATGCTGATCACCGTGAGCGGAGTGGTCGCGTGGCTTACCTACAGCCGTCCTGTTTACTCCTTCAACTCGCGCGATTCGGTCCTGATTGCCGATTTTGAGAATCAGACTGGTGATCCAAGGTTCGATCAGGCTTTGGAAACTGCTTTCACCGTCAGCATGGAGCAATCGCGCCACGCCAACGTTTTTCCCAGAGCCAGACTTGTCTCGGTGCTAGCGCTGATGGGCAAGGCTCCGGACGAAAGAATTACGCCGGCACTGGGACGCGAAATCTGCCAGCGGGAGAATATCCGCGGGCTCATCACTTCAAGTATTACCCGGACCGGGGAGGAATATGCCCTTTCTGCCGAACTGATCGATCCGCAATCGGGTGACACGGTGCGCTCCTACAGCGAGCGGTCATACGGCGAAGGCCACATCCTTGACGCTCTCGATGTGATTGCCGGCGATGTCCGCCGCGATCTGGGCGAGTCGCTCTATCAGATCCACGAGAATTCGAAGCCGTTGCCGCAAGTCACGACTGCGTCGCTGGATGCGCTGCGGGAGTATGCCGATGGCGTCGCGTTGTGGCACCAGGGGAAATACAAGGACGCTGTTACGCTTTTTCGCGCGGCGGTTCAGACGGACCCCAACTTCGCCATGGCCCATGAGGCCCTGGGAAACGCGTACTACAGCTTTGTCTACTACGATTCGCAAAGAGGGGAAGAGGAATACCAGAAGGCCCTGGCGCTGGGATCCCGAACCACCGAACGCGAACGGATGAATATTCAGGTCAACTATGTTGACAGCGAGGGCCATTTCGACGAAGCGGACGGCCTCTATCGGGAATATCTGAATCGCTACCCGGACGATTGGGTCATCCTGGGAAGCTATGCGCGGCTGTTGCGCACTCATGGGCATGCCGATCAGGCGGTCGGCCAATACAAAGAAATGCTGCGCGTGGTTCCCAATGACGCCAGGACGGAAGTGGAACTGGCTACGGCGTACAAGACCCTTGGGCGCTTTCAGGAAGCAATTGGCGCCTACACGAGTGCGTTTCAGGTAGATCCAGCTTTTCTGACCGCGGGCAATGTCAGTCGCGAATACGGCAGCGCGCTGATCCAGAATGAAGAGATGCCAAGGGCTGAAGCGCTCTTCACGTCGCTGCTCGGAAATCCCGCGACCCGAGAGAGCGGGCTGGTATCGTTGGCTTTTCTTGACCTCTATCGCGGGAAGTACGCGAGCGCCCGTCCCTTGCTCGAAGAAGCTCTGGCCCACGACCAGAGTTTGAAAACTGATCCCATCAGTGTGGCGCGCGATCATTTGCAATTGGCAATTCTGGCGGAGGGCGAGGGTGACGCCGGTACGGAGCAACGCCAGCTCGATTCCGCGATGTCAAATTTCAAGGCGATCCCGCCAAAGGTCATTCTTGGCGCGTGGATTGGAGGCGAATATGCGCGGGCTGGCATGGCCCGCCAGGCCGAGCAAATTGAAAAGACCATCGCGCCTCTTGTCGACGGAAAGAACCCGGAGCAGGCGGCCTACGCCGACTATTTGCAAGGGGAGATCGCGCTGCTGCACGGCGAAAACGACAAGGCAATTCAGCTTTTCAGCCTGTCGGAACAGGAACATAGTACGGCTTTCAGCTCGGAAGCTCTGGCGCGCGCGTACCAGCAGGCGGGGAACATAAAGCAGGCGGTGAATCAATATGAGAGCTTCCTCGCCAGAGGGGATCCTGGTCTTCTATGGGAGCCGCAACAACGATCGTTAGCGGCGCGTTGTACGCTTGCTGCCGACGATCTTGCGATGGGAAATGTCGCAAAAGCGAGACAGGCTCTCGATCCACTGCTCGCATTGTGGAAGGACGCCGACCCAGACCTGCCACTACGAAAGCAGGCTTTTGCACTGAGTGAACGCCTCCAATAAGGAGCTCAGCATCCGTGAGACCTCCGCGGGCTAGCTCGTCTCCAGCAGACTCATCCTCCTGACAATTCCCCACGCAGCTCAACCCACACCTTTTGGCAGGTCCGAATCGTTGAGATCCGGCCGACTGTTTTGTTGTAGTTAGTGAATGGATTGTCTGAGCCTTTTTTGTCGCAGGGCAAGAGGGCGCGGTTCAGGCCGATTTCTGAGCCTGCAGCCCAGCGAGCCGGCGAACCGGCGCCCTTCCATGAGTGGGGTTCGATCCCTGTGCGATCGCGCATACCGCAAGCCGAAGAATCGCGGCAAATGAGACTGCTTTACGGATCATGGTTGGCCATCGCAGCACAAAGTTTCAATTCAGTGCAGTGCGCCGGGCTCGTCACTGGCCGAACACGAACCGATTCCGGCCCAATTTCTTCGCTTCGTATAACGCTTCATCTGCGACAGCAATCAGCTTCGCCTTCGATCTGTCACCCGGTTTTGCAATCGCCGCACCAATGCTGAGCGTGATTCGTAAATCGATCTGCTCTGTGGGGATCGGCTCCGATTCGGTGGACGCTCGAATGCGTTCCGCGAGTTCGCAAAGCTCTCTTTCGTCGGTAGCAGGCACAACGATCAGGAATTCTTCTCCTCCATACCGGCCGAGGCGGTCATAGGTGCGCAATTTCCGGCAGAGTCGGCAGGCGGTTTCCTGCAAAACCAGATCGCCAGCCAGGTGCCCGTGAGCATCGTTGATGTTCTTGAAATGGTCGAAATCGAGCATCAGGATTCCCGTTGATCGAGCACTGTGCTGGGCGCGATCCAGCTCCTGCTCCAGAATCTCGAGAATGCCTCTTCGATTCCAGACACCGGTAAGCGCATCTCTGGTCGCCTGGTCGCGAAACTGTTCGCGTGAACTGATCAAATTGTCCTGACGGTCGAGTGCACGAACCGCAACAATAAGGCGCGCTCTCAACTCCTGTTCGTCAAAGGGTGTGGTCAGATACTCGGTTGCGCCCGATTCCAGAGATTCGACGACGTCCTGACGTCCGGTCGGACTGCCCATCATAACGATGTAGGGGGACTGCTCACTGTAGCGGTCGCAAATCCGCCGGCATAGCTCAATGCCGTTCATGCCTGCCAGCGACCGATTGATGAAAAAGAAATCAGGCGGCTGTTGGAGGTCAACGACACCGAGCGCTTCGATTCCGTCTGTTGCCGCAACAACGCTGAATCCCCATTCCCGAAGGAGATGAAGCAGGCGAAGCCGCGTGTCGCAATCGCCTTCGGCAACAAGAACGCGTCGAAGATCTCCGAATCGATGGCGGCGTTCGCTCGGCGGGCTATCTGCTGAGTCGCGCGGCTGCAGGCTGACGGCGTGCTCGGGCGGATCCTGACGTTCCAGCTTTGGCATCCGCACCAGCAGATATCGCGCGCCGTCAACCTCCGTGTCAACCAATACCGCCACCGAGGACTGCTTCTGTCCGTCGTTGATCCCGTCATTTCGCACAGAGTCGTCGGCCATTCCGGCCAGCCCCCGGATTGCTTCAGATAGAGGAGGCCGATGAAGGGAAACGGGCGGGTCCAATGAAACCAATGCATGAGCAGCACACATGGCGTTTTCTCCCTATAGTGATTTACGAATCCGGCTGTAGTTATGAATCGGACGATTGCTTCTGGATGCGCGAGATCTGGCGCAAAGCTTCGGCGTACTTTGTTTCAAAAGAAACTTGGCTTGATTTTTGGCCCAGTAAGTCAAGAAAAGGCTGAGGAAGCAACGAAACCATAAACTGCAGCGAAAGCACTCACCAGGCGGCTCCATTACCGATATGTCGAATGGTGATGATTCCGGGGCGATCGTTTCAAAGGGATGCGAATTTTTTTCCGACGCCATCGCCGTTCGCCGCTCCGGTCGAAATTTGTTCAAAATAGCCTGAAACGATCGCTTCGGATGCTGCACTACCCATCGAGCGCGAAAAAGAGCGCTGAAGTCGAATCCTTCGCCAGCGCGTCCACTTTGCCGATTCAGCGGTGTGTTGGCGGATACCAGGATGGCGATTCATGCACAGTGAAAGCTCTTCAAGAAATCAATTGAATACGGCTGCAGCTTCACGCTGCTGGGTCGCCAGAGCCGGTACGGAGCGGAAGCCTTGGCCGCATCCGTATTGGCGCCCAGAAACCGAAAAACTCCAGTCTGGCGTCCTCCCCCGGAGCGGGCGGGACTCGTTCTTAGGGGCGTGTTCCGCCTGCGCTCAAAAAACCAGTGAGCGGGAATTGAGATGAAGGCAATCGTTACAGCCGCGGTGGCTAGTCTGCCGGTCAAGACAACGTGGCTACTGCATTGGGTCGAGGCAAAACACCGAATGTCCCCAACCCCAGTTTTTCGCCCGGCCGCGCAGCGCCGCACTGGAATGACCGCCTATGCGTCGAATCTGGTTCTTTGTTTGAGCCTTTGGATGTCGCTGCTATTTGCAATATGGCTGACAAGAGGCTGGATCGGCTTGTTATTCAGCGGGCAACTACTCTCTGCAGGGGCCAGGCTCTTCGAAACACTATCGAAAAGGACTCGCTATGCTTTCTCAGCTGGGAATGTGCTCGCTCATGAGCTCGAGGGCGATCGGAATGAGTAGTCAGCGAGCGCGGACTCATCTCAAACGCGACGAGCCAGAACCGGATTACCGAGTGAATGTCGAGTACCTCGGACGCCTCGAGATCGCTGTGAGCGGAATCGTTACAAAAAGGCTCTACAGGTTCAGCCCCGCGGAGCCGGTGCAGCAAGTCGACCCCAGGGACGCGTTCTATTTGCTGGCGAGCGGACTATTCGGGGTCGCATCATGAACGCGGCGCATCCACGCTACGCGCTCCGAGGCTCGCCCAGGAAGTGCCGAAGTCGCGCCAACTCTCCTCGGCCAATATGCTTTCAATCGCCGACACCGGCTGAGATACTATACCCGTCTCTTCCGATGGCGGGGCGAAACTTGCAATTCCATTCATTCGATGCGAAATACGTAGAGGATCTTTGCGCGGGAGACCTTCAGACGCAGGAGCATTTTGTTGCATATTTCACCGCACTGCTTAAACTTAAGCTTCGCTCGCGGCTTCAGTCTTCCCACGCTATAGACGATGTATGCCAGGAAACCTTCGTCAGGGTACTTCAGGTTCTGCGCAGGGATGGTGGTCTGCGCCAGCCCGAAAGTCTTGGCGCATTCGTAAACAATGTTTGCAACCATGTTCTCTTTGAACACTACCGTTCCTCAAGCCGCAGCGAGTCACTCGATGCAGAAGGTGCGCCGGAGCCGGCTGCAACTGGTGCAGATGCCCTGGGCATCGTATCTGCCCGGCAAATCAAGGAGAACGTCCGGGCGATCCTTATGCGCTTATCGAAGAGGGACCGTTCTTTGCTGAAGGCGGTCTTTCTCGACGAGCGTGATCGTGATGAGGTTTGCCAGGAGTTCGGCGTAGAACGGGAATACTTGCGGGTTCTTCTGCATCGCGCCAAGCAGGAATTCAAGGTCGAATATGTGAAACACATTGGCAATCATGCGCCTCTGAGCGCAGACGCCTGAATCGCTTGCAATATCTGAGAGACAGCGACGTTGAATTCAAGTGGAGGAAAAGATGAATCATAGCGAAGCAGTGGAGCAAATGACCTCGGAGCGATACCTGCTGAATGAGCTCACTCCCGATGCGCGTGATGCCTTCGAAGAGCATGCATTCAATTGCCCGGAATGCGCCCTCGACCTGCGCGCCGGCGCTCTCTTTGTGCATGAAGCGAAAGTTCAACTCCCGGAACTTGTAGCTTCGAGGACCAGATCCGAGATGACAAAAGCAAGCGCGAAGCGGAATTTCTGGTTTTCATTGTGGCGGCCGGCATTTGCTGTTCCTGCCTTTGCAGCATTGCTCATCGTGGTTGGGTACCAAAACTTCGTCATATTCCCGGCGCTGCGCCAGTCGGCGAATGAGCCTCGTCTTGCCCCTTTGGCCCCGCTGCACTCCGCCACACGTGGCGCCACGCGGCCCACGTTTACTGCCGACCGGACGCATGGCGTGGCGTTGCCGATTGATCTTGTTATCGACCCGGAAGTGGCGCCGGCAGCCTCCTATTCCTTCGAACTCCGCGATCCGCAGGGGAAACTCGTTTGGACCGGTAGTTTGCCAGCGACGGCACCCGGGACAGGCAGCGACCAGTCGTTTTCCCTCACAATTCCGGGCAGCATGCTCCAGAGCGGTTCTTACTCACTGATGGTTACCAGCGTTACTGCTCAAGGTGGGCGTACACCTGCTGAGCAATATAACTTTGATATAGTGATGACCAATTAGCTGATTCCAGGAATTCTGGAACAGGCCCAAAACCATCTCCACCTGGGAACCCCTTGCGGTCGAAATAGAAGCAAGAAACCATCGGACATTCGATGAAATGTCCGCATGCAAAGGAGCATGAGTACGCCCATGTCCCAATTGAACGGCAGAACCCACCACTATCACGCAGAAGCCACCATCCTGTCCGGCCATCTACGACTTCCGCTGGAGCATCACATCAAGCCCCAGGCGCATACGCATCTGCCGAAGGAAGGGGGTTATTTCTCGCACCGTGCTGAGCGCTTTCTGCTCGAGTCGGTCATTTCGTTCCGCTCCGCATACACGCACGTGGCCGGGAACATCAATCCAAAGCCCGGCGGCGGCTGGACCACATTGGCAACAACTGTAATCGAGGGCTTGAACGTAATGGAGGTGGTTACCGCCGATCGCATCGTCGGGCAAACGATCACCGAGCATCCCGTTGAGGGTTACGTGCCGACGGTCAATTTCCTTGGTACGCGATTCGAGAACCTGCGCATTGCCGGATTTCCGGTCGATCTCGATCTCAGCCTGAACTTCCTCGGCCCCAAGCCGGCCAAAGACGCGGCTTATACACATGACCCCTCACTGATAGGGCGCATCTCCAGCCAACTGGGCCGCGTCGGTGAGCATCCGGATCTTCCAGCAGAGCTTCACCAACGATACAATCAACTTTCCGCATCTCTTGGATCCCGCCCGGAGGAAGTGGAATGTTCACTGGTCAATCGCGCGAGTGGAGCTTATCCCGGCCATTCCTTTGGGCACGTGATCACGATCCCGGACTTCGGCACGATCATCCTGGGCAAGGTAATAATCAAGCACGAGGACTTCAAGCCGGAGACGGGGGCGCCGAAGAAGACGACGGTCCGTCTCACGATGATCGATTTCCACTTTGGCTGCGCGATCGCTGGCAGCGCGGGTACGGGGGATGGTTCAAGCAACGGGACAACGGAACCATAACACCAGTGGCTTCGCGGGCTGACACTCCTCTGCATCGGGGCTCGTCACAATTGCGCCGCGGGTTTCGTCCGGTCAAGCTTCTCCCGCTGCTTTTACTGCCGCTAATGCTTCCGCTCGAAGACACACGGCCCGCAGATGCGCAGGCCGTTTATAACCACGCCTGGCGACTGTTTCAAAGCGGCTATTTGGCGCTGAGCCAGCAGGAAGCCAACTCAGCCGCCAAACAATTTCAGGCTTCTGACCCTTCATGGGCATCGCGCTTCACGTTGCTCGAAGCAGACTCCATGCTCCGCCGCGGCATGTATGAGGATGCTCTTCATGTCGTCAGTACTCTTCGGGATCCCGCAACGTCCAATGCTGACACGATAGAAAGACTGGCAATTGAAGCGGTCGCGCTCACGCGTCAGCAACAGATTGCGGCAGCCGAACAGCGACTCACCCAGGCTGAAATCATCTGCCATGTTTCAGACATCGCAACCTGCGGGAATGCACTCGCCGCGCGGGGAATTCTCGAAGCGAAACTCGGACTCCCTGTTCAGGCCCGGCAGACGTTTCTTCAAGCTCTTTCCTTCGCCCGCAGCCATCGAGATTCCTGGCTTGAAGCAACCACAACACTGAATCTTGGCTTTATCGCAATGCAGGTCAATCACTACGATGAGGCTGTCGACTGGTCGAACTCTGCGTACCAGGAGGCCACAAGATTCGGATACGAGAACACTGTGGAAGGCGCTGCGGGCAATCTCGGATGGGCGTATTTTCAGTTGGGAGATGGCGAGAGAGCGCTTGAGAAATTCGATGCGGCCGAGAAGGGCGCAGCCCGGCTTGGTAGCGTCCGCAACCAGTTGAAGTGGCTCAGCGACGCTGGGTACGTTTATCGCGACTCAGGTGACTGGGACCGGGCCACCCGTTCGTATCGCCAGGCTCTTAATCTCGCACGACAAATCCACAGCCGCGAGGATACTGTAAACGCGCTCGAAGATCTTGCGCGGGTTTCAGTCCTCAACGGCAATCTCGATGAAGCGGACACGACCATCGCACAACTCCGGCAGATGGATAACGACGGCAACGTGCACCCCAGCCCCACCTTGTTGTTGACGATGGGCATGCTGGCTGCTGCACGAAGGCAGTCAGCGCTGGCTGAAACCTACTTCCATGCTGTCCAGAACGATTCTTCGAGCTTGATGACGACAAGATTGGCCGCGGGCTTCGGATTGGCCCAACTCCTTGAATCGCAAAACAACGCGGTTGCAGCCGAACGGATGTACAAGGCCACCTTGTCGCTGTACGAGGCCGCGCGAACGCAGCTAAAAAGCGAGGAATCGCAACTTCCGTTCGGTGCCCACGCCGCGGAGATTTACGACCACTATATTCACCTCCTCGTGAAGTTGGAGAGAAATGAAGCGGCTTTGGCGGTCGCCGATCAAAGCCGCGCACAAACGCTGGAACGAAGGCTCGAAGAACCAGGGGCGAGTAAAGCTCTGCGGGCAGCAACTTTCAACCCGCAACAAATCGCGCGAAAAACCAACTCGACTCTCCTTTTCTATTGGCTCGGAGAGCAGGTTTCATATCTATGGGTCATTACGCCCGCAAAGACACAACTATTCCTCTTACCGCCGCAGCACGAGATCTCAGCGAGCGTCGAGCGCTACCGCCAGGCACTCCTGGAGGTTCAGGACCCTTTGGAGAGCGGAAATGCGGACGGCCAATCGCTTTACAAAATGCTTCTGTCGCCCGCAGCTGCGTTGCTTCGCCCCAATACCCCCGTAATCATCCTTGCTGACGGAATCCTGAGCCAATTGAACTTTGAAACTCTGCTTGTTCCCGGTGCGGCCCCCGGCACTCCGTCAAATGTCGCTTCGAATGTCAAGATGCACTACTTGCTTGGCGATCTGATTGTGTCGTCGGCTCCATCGCTTGCAATGCTGGGTGCCGCAGAACCAACGGGCCGGGAAAACAGAAGGATACTCTTGATTGGCAACCCGGACTCTCCAGATCGGGATTTCCCATCCCTTCCCTTCTTTGGGTTGGAGATGTCTCGCATCGAAGGGCATTTCAGCTCATCGGAAGCTACGGCACTTGCAGGGCAACAAGCCACGCCCGCTGCCTATCTTGCCAGCGACCCGCGAAGCTATGCCTACATTCATTTTGTTTCTCACGCTGTCGCCAGCCTCACCAGTCCGTTGGATTCGGCAATCATTCTTTCGAATCCCACGGGACACGAAGATTCTTATAAGCTCTATGCGCGGGAGATCATCCAGCATCCGATCCATGCACAGCTGGTCACTATCTCTGCTTGCTACGGCAGCGGGACGCGCACCTATGCGGGGGAAGGACTGGTTGGCCTGTCGTGGGCGTTTCTGAATGCCGGTGCGCAACGGGTTATCGGTGCGCTTTGGGAGGTCAGTGATGATTCAACTCCGCGGCTGATGGACAAACTCTACCAAGGTCTTACTGCCGGCGATTCACCGGCTGTTGCGTTGCGCAATGCCAAGCTCTCGCTGCTTCATTCACAGAGTAGATTTAGTGCCCCATTCTATTGGGCTCCTTTTCAGATCTACAGCCGGCGATAATTTCGATAGCCCAAAATCACGACGAATGAGACTGCAATACGGATCAAGGTTGGCCATCGCAGCACAAAGTTTCAATTCAGTTCAACGACCACCTCCGTCCCCCCGCCAACCCGCCCGAACCACTTTCCGCTCCATTCGCGGCCGGCTGCATCGGGAAAGTGGCATCAATCTCGCCTCTCAAAGTGGTAAGTGAATTCCCACAAGTGCAAATTCTTGCGCTGGCTGGAAGGCAATATTTCGTTGAAGTTAGCCGATTCGACCCTTTTAGGGGTACTTTCCGCTCCGATGGCGGATTACTTCTCGTGCGGGCCCCAATTTCCACTGAATTGCCCGAGTCTGGCGTAGGAATTGCAAAACAAGGAGGCAACTGGCTTTGATCTGGATCGAAAATGCCTCTGGCACGCAGCGCTGAATTTGTCGATTCTCGGGACCTACCGCCGATGGACGTGATCTTCGGACGATCGTCCATGATGGCGGCCGCGCGCGACAAGCTGGAGCGTGTTGCAGACACGACGGTCCCGGTTCTGTTGCAGGGCGAGAGCGGGACCGGCAAGGAGGTTTTTGCCAAGTTCCTGCATGCGCGCTCCAATCGTTCAAAGTGTGCCTGGGTCAAGGTGACCTGTCCCGCAATTCCCTCCTCTCTGATCGAGTCGGAGCTCTTCGGGTATGAAAAGGGCGCCTTCACCGGCGCCTATTCCACCAAGCGCGGCCGTATGGAACTGGCGCATATGGGCACCATGTTTCTCGATGAAGTCGGCAGCCTGGATTCCTCGATTCAGGCGAAGCTGCTTCAGGTTCTTCAGGATGGAACCTTTACGCGCGTAGGAGCCCAGGAATCGAGAAGAGTCGATGCCCGGCTTGTCTGCGCAGCCAAGGAGAATCTTCGGCATCAGGCCGAGGATGGGAATTTCCGGCTGGACTTCTTCTTCCGCATCAATGCGGTGACCATCGATCTACCGCCGTTACGTCAACGGGCCGCCGATTTACCCGTTCTGATCGACTACTTCCTCGATCGATATTCGAAAGCTTATTGCCTCAAGCCGAAGCCCCTTTCGAGTGAAATCACAAGCATCATGCAGCGGTATGCCTGGCCGGGAAACATCCGTCAGCTCGAGAACATGATTCGCAGCTATGTCCTGATCGGCGACGAAGAGTGCCTGATCGCGGATCTGATGCCGGCCACTCCGGCCGGAGTGATTCCGGAGATCGATCTGGCCAACCCCATCTCATTGAAGGAGATTACGAGGGCCGCCAGGAAAGGATTAGAGAGAGAGATCATCCTGAAAGTGCTGCAAGCCCACGGCTGGAGCCGCCGTAAAACTGCCGATTGGCTCAATATCAGTTACAGATCGCTTCTCTATAAACTCCAGGAGTCGAACGTCCACGCGCCGCCACTCAGCCCCACGAGGTCAATGCGCTCGAAGATTCAGTAGGGTCCTCGTTTCATTTCAGAGCTCGCGAAGTCCGTCCACTCAATTGAGACTTCCATCTCGCTGCGCTGAGACGCAAAGGTGCGCTGATCTTTGCGACAGTGGAGATGGTCGGAATTTGGAGCTGAACAAGCTCCCCCTGGGAGGATTCTGCCAACAGCGAGAAATCCAAATTGCAAGCGGGTGTCGACCGATAGACTACCCGCCACGCGTCAGGCAGTCAGCTTGCGCCGCACCGCGCCCGCCAGGAAAAGCAGCCCGATTCCAAACAGCGCAAGGGTGCCCGGCTCAGGCGTGTAAATGGTGACGGTAGCATCATCCGCCGGATCGTCCGGGTCACCATCGCTCTGAAGAGTGAATGTGCCAGTCTTGAAAGTCGGGTTGCTGAGAGTACCGGTGAACAACACGGTCCCCTCGTAATCCAAATCCAATGTGTTAGGGGTCAATCCGTGATATCCCCAATCCGCCCGTTCCGAAGCCCACCATGTTTGCGAAAATCGGGTTTCCAGGCTGTGTTCCATTGCCTGTAATTGTGATCGGAACGGCTGAGACACTGAAGTCGTCGCTTGCGTTGTTAGTAGCCCCTGTCAAGGAAACCGGCAGCGAAAACGTGTAGACGGTGCCACCGGGTACCGTGATGGTGAAGTCGGCCATCGTGCGTGGCGAACGCCGGCGTTGCGGCAGCCAAGGCTGCCAGGACGAAGCCGGACAGGATGATGCGGGTCATTGTCTTCATGGCAGTCTCCACAATCGGTTCAATCGATATGGGCGTACGTTTGCTTGGCCTTGTAGTCGCACTTTAGGGGCCATTCCAAATCCATTGATAATACACAACTTGCGCCGTTCTTCTTTGAGCATTGTGCAATAAATTGCGCAGGGAAAGGCAAGTTACTTACTTCCCGTTGTGGCCGACACCAGCGATTCAAAGATCTCGAGCATTTCCGCCGCCTTTGTGTCCCAGCTTCGACCCCAGCGTCTTGAGATGGCAGCGGAGTCCCAAGTTGTGTCGAGGACCGATGCCAGGGCCTGCGCCAGCGCCGCGGGCTCGCGAGGTGGCACCAGCAGTCCGCACTCGTCATCCATAATTTCGGGGATGCCACCGACATGCGTGGCGACGACAGGCCGGCCGCAGGCGAGCGCCTCCAGAATGACATTGGGGCAACCTTCCATATAACTCGGCAAGGTGACCACATCGGCTGCGGCCATCCAAACAGCAACCTCGTCGGATGGGCAACTCGGCAGCGCGTAAACGTAGTCGGCTGCATGGTTCGCTTCGATGCAGCTCCGGATCAGCGTCCCGTCGGGCCCTTCGCCGACCATGTAAACACGCAAGTCAGGGCGACGGGGATGCAGCGCCGCCGCAGCTTGGACCAATTCGCGCAGGCCTTTCCTCACGTCCATACGCCCGATGTAAACGACGGCTTCTGCAGCCGGGTCAATGCGCAACCTCTGTCTAGCCTCAGGCCGGTCCATGACATGGAAGACCGCAAGATCGCACCCGTTGAGAATGGCGCGGGTCCTCTCCGACCGCGCGCCCATGGCCACTGCTTTTCTTCGCAAGTCGTCGCTCACCGTGACCACAAAATCAGCCCCGCGCAAAACGGTGCGCGTGTGCAACGCAGAAATGGGATCACCGATCCTGTTGATATCGGAGCCAATGCTCACGGCGACGACCGGTACAGACAGTGCTTTGCCGATTTTGAGAGCGGCATATCCATCCGGGTAAAGAAAGAAGCTGAGAATGAGATCGGGCGCAAAGGTGCGGATGGGCGGCAGGAGCACACGTGCAGCCATCCAACCATTCAACGGCCGGGAAAGGAGCGGCAACGCGCGAAAGTCGTAGTAGTTCGCATTCACATCAGGCGGGCTAAAGGAGGAATCGAGCTTCTCGTACATTCGACTTCGCGGCTTCAGCCAGGATGGGTACCTGGCGTTGGGGTAGAAGACTCTCAAATCTGCCGTGCGCGCGAGGACGCGCAGCGTTTCATACGCAGACCGTCCCTGCCAGGGCTCAGCCGAGCTGGGAAAGTACCGGGTGACGACCGCAATTCTCAACATTGCAATCAGGCCTTTTCGATATACTCGGCGGTCTCCGCATCTGAGCCGCATTCATCTTGACCGCGGGCGATGGAATGCAGCAGGCGGGCATAGCGCTGCGCGAGAGGCTTGCGCTCGTATTGCGCGATCTTCTCCTTGTCCGGTTGAAACTCGCTCAACAGCGAATCCCCGCGAGCTGCGGCGTCGAGGAAGAGCCGGCGCATTCCTTCGACATCCCGACTGTCCGCCCACCATCCTGCCCGAAAGTCTTCGAGCATCATGCGAATCGTCGCCATCGGGATGGACACAGGCGAGGATGGGTTTGCACGCCGCCGATATAGTCGTAGAATTTCGCAGAAATGTTTAGATGGTCATGGGAATGAGCAGGAAATAATCTGTCTCACCCATCGCCGCCAGTGCCTCATGTTGCGGCATGAAAGCCCTTCAGCTCGACCAAGTCGCCGAGCTGCAGGAAGGACTCGACGAAAGCTTGCGGCTCCTCAATGTGGCCGATAAAGCGGAAATTGAAATCGGGATTTCACTTCGGGCGGCAGCGACTAGAGGGCTTGAACCAACGTGGTGGGTTCGGTGGAGGCATAGAGCGACCCAACGTGGGTGACGAAAATCTTGTCTGAGCGGCGGAGGCCAGACGATCGTTCTATTGGCCCAGTCTGGTGGCATCGAAGCCGTTAGGAATGTAGAGGAATTTGCCCTCTGGCTCCTGCGGATACCGGCCACGCATTTCGCGACGTACGGCCTCTGTAACGGTGACGACTGCAGTGCGCATTTGACGGCATCGGCTTCGGCTTAATGGCGAACCAGCGGGCGCGTTCGCTTGCTGAACTGGAAGCTAACGAGGTCAAAGGCCGTTGAAAGCCATTCATCACGGAAATCCAACACAATCGCCAACCCGGAAAACTCTGGCGAAGTTTTTCGGCTAAGAGGTGGGTGGAAAATGGCGGCCCGGTGATAAGAACAAGGTCAATATTGCGTTTCCTGACGATCCGGCGAGCGGCGAGCGTAAGTATCGGGAGCCATGTCACTTGCGGGTCAGGCAGCAGAAGTCCTCTAAAGCTCTCCTGAGTAGGGTCGGCTTGGCTACGGTCGCGCTTACTCCCTGATGAGCCGCCGGAGCCTTCGCCCCGATGATAAGGCTCTTGATTCCCTTCTTGAGCCAGAAGGGCAGATCGAGAGTCACGTGCGGTGAATCGTGACATCGGCTGGTATGTCCTGGAAGAGAGGGGTACCGGGCCGACTACGGATGCGTTTCGAGCGGTAAGCACGTCGAGTCGAATTCCTTCAGCGGGCAAATAGCGTGCGAGACTGGCGGCACGCAAGATCCCAACGCCACCGGCCGGCGGAAAATGATATATGACCAGCAGGACATTCAAGGAACTCCATTGAGTGGTCTCCTTGCAGTTACCAGCCGCTAACGGATGAGGTGACGCTGTCCGCGGGCGATTCTTCCATCTTTATTGGGACATCCGTGGCTCGCCATTCCTAAAGAACACCGGTCTTATATTCATTCGAGATGTGATCGCAGGCTCGCGAGTCACGGCCATGATCGTGAGTGTCGGGCCGACCGTACCACTGGAGGGGAAACAGCTTCCATCGGTGACGAACAGATTCTTTACATCCGAGGTCTGATTGAAGGAATTTAGGACTGACTTGGCGGGATCGTTCCAATGCGCGCTGCCACCACACTCGTGAATTGCATCGTCTTCCGCTTTGCTCTTCTTGAAAGAATATCGGGACATGAACCGCTGAGCCAATCGGCATCTGCGGAAGGAGTCCTTCTCGTTTTCGAGACCGAGTACCGATTCGGAAAAGATGACCTTATAGCCACAGGAAACGACCATCTCCTCGAGCGATCTAACTTGCTGCAGGAGCAATTCCTGCTCGTTTTGGAAAAGCGAACACGTAATGTGGGGAACCGGAATACGGCATGCGTTCTTTCGCTTTGGGTTTAGGGTAATGCAGTTCTCATAGTAGGGAAGGGGCTGATCAAAGCCCATGATTCCAAAAATAGGCGGACGATCGTCCGGAACATTACCCCGTCGATCGCTCGCTGGAATGCGAAGCCTCTCTTGAATCGCGGATTTGTGACAACGTCGAGGTTGTGGAAGCGAGGGAAGTGAATGCCTCGTGCCGGGCATAGAAAGCATCAGGTGGCGCCGATTCATCTGGTTCCGATCCCGTCCTTCCTGGCAATGTGCCGTAAGCCTGACTTGGACATTGGTCCATAAAGTAGCGGCCAAGAAGGCCATTGGAGTTCGCCAGGCCATTCGGGTATTTGGAACAAGCAGAGTTAAGGAGCAATCGCACGGATTCGATTGTCGACGCGCAGAGAACGACGACATTCGCAGAAACGGTTTCGGTTCTCCTTGTCAGTCGGTCGATAAACTCAGCGCCTGTGGCTTTTCCGGAGGTAGGATCGACGATGATTCGTTTCACGATTGCATCGGTCCGGATTGTCAGTCGGCCTGTTTCAGATGCGGCCAGAATAGGCAGCGGCACTCGCTTAAGGTTGGGAGCTGCATACCTCCAGGAGATCACGGAACGGTCGGGCCACGTTGCCTCCACTTTTGCTTTGAAAGCCCGCTCGGCCTCTGTTAATATCGGCGTCTTGCCATACCTTCCGTCGGGAAGATTACGGATATTGTCTTGTGTACCGTAGACACCCATGAATTCTTCGACCTGATCGTAGTACGGAGCCAGATCGGCATAGGAGATGGGCCAATCGTCGCCGTAACCATCGCGGCTTGCCGCCTTAAAGTCGTAGTCGGTCATGCGTAGCAGGACGCGTCCGTAAAGATGAAGACGGCCTCCCAGCTGCCTGCCGCGAATCCAAAGGTAGAAATGTTCAGGAGGCGTGGTGTAAGGATTCTCCCGATCATTCACAAAGAGGTGCTTGAATTGGTCGCCGAAAAAGCCAATCCTGGCTTGGATATGTTGACCCTTTAGAACCGCGAGAGCACGCGCCTTGAGGTTGATGCCTTTTTGTCTCGGTCGGTCAGGGACCTTAAAGTCTTCTTCAGTAACGTTCGGGCCCGCTTCTAACAGAAGCACCTCTAGCCCTCGTTGCGTTAGCTCCTTTGCTGCAAAGCTACCTGCTGCCCCGGAGCCGATCACCAAAGCGTCGAACCTTTTTTCGAACATCAGTTCCTCAATTGCCCTTGACCGGCAGCGTTAGGCCGGTGCCGTCGGGTTTATATCCAGTTCGCTCCGACTTAGCGGCATCCTTGTAGCAGCGATTTGGCGCTTCACCAACCCGGTGCATGCACCGGAATGGGCCCGCGTCACGTAGATACTCGTGCGTCATTCCTTCGCCCCACCACCGCCGCGTGGAAACATCTGAAGAAGAAAGCGCGCCATCTCCTCCTCGCTGACATTGCTTGCATCGCCGGAGGGAGCGGAGACAACGTCCGACGGGCCTGTACGATCGGTCGCATCTGGCTTGGGTTCATCGATTGCCCCAACTTCAAGTCCAAGCTGCGTCATTAATTCGAAGTTCCGGCTCATGGAGTGTTCCTCCCGCCGGATTGAAGCGCCGCGCTATTCTCGACCGGCGCAGACCGCGGACCCGGAAGCCAGATCTTTTGTCCAACCTCTATATGATCCGGATCAGTCAGCTTCGGGTTGAGCGCCTGAATTTGATGCAGACGCTGAGTATCAAAGCCTCCCAGGTATTGCTCGGAGATATCTTGAAGTGTTTGGTCGGGTTTGACCGTAATGGCAAACGGCGCACCGCTTGGAGCAGTTTCAGTAGCCCTGGATTCTCCGGGGTCTGCCGCAGCAGGCGCAGGGACTGGCGCCGGCGGAACCTTCAGATCCGAGGTGGGTTCGTCGGCCGCCGCGTGAGACCAGGGGATCCAGGATCCCGCGAACCATAGTGCGGACAGCGCACAAAGCATCAATAGCGTCGCGGCTGCTGGAATCCAGATCCTCAGCCGCCGTTTCTTCTGTTTCCGTTGTTCCGGCTCACCAGGCGGTTCAGGCGCAGCTTCAGTCGCGGCTGCGATCGGGGCTCCCGTTTGCGGAATCAATTGCAGATCTGCGATCGCTTCGGCCACCATGCTCGCGTCCACTTGCTTGCTGATCAGCGCTCGACATATGGAAAGCGCGTTAAAACATAGGTTGTTGATGGTGCGCGGAATGCCCTCGCTGGCCTCGGCAATCAGCTTGAGCGCTTCGTCTGTAAACAGCGGCTCGCCGTTATAGCCCGCCAGCTTCAACCGGTAGGCAATGTAGGCGACGCTCTCCTCGGTCGACAGCGGCTCGATGCGGCACATGGTCGATATGCGCTGGCGAAGTTGAACCAGAGAAGGGCGCATCAACTTATCGGAGAGCTGTGGTTGTCCCGAGAGGACGACTTGCATCAGCTTGCCCCGCGACGTCTCGAAGTTGGTGAGCAGTCGAACTCGTTCCAGCACTGCGTCCGACAGGTTCTGCGCCTCGTCGATCACGACCACGAATTTACGCCCCGCTCGATTCTCTTTGGTCAGGGCCCCGGTCAATTGCTCGTGCATTTCGGAACTGCTCTGTGCCGGTGTGATACCGATGTCGCGCAGAATGTAGGCGACAAGTTCCCTCGGCTCGCACTCGGCATCGACATCGAAGAGAAACACAGTGCGTGCGGTCTTCTGGGCGCCTTCGAGAAATCGACATAGCAGCGTCGTCTTTCCCATTCCCGGGGGCGCGATCATGGCCGTAAATCCGCGGTTGCTTAGGAACCCGTACTCCAGCGAGGCCAGCGCCTCCCGATGCGTTCCGCTGAGATATAAGCATCGCGGGTCAGGGGTGGCCCCGAATGGATCCTGCTGAAAACCGAAATATTCCAGAAACATCACGCTACCTCCGCGGCCTTAGCCGCACCTGCTGGTTCAATCAACGCCTCTACAGCCTGGTACATCTGCCATGCCGTGGCCCAGTGAACCTCGATCCCCCTCCGATCCGCCTCTTCCGCAATCCAGCGGAAAAGGTTCGCTGAGAGCCCCTCCAAGCAGCGGGTCGAGATTTCTTTCCGCCGCGCCGTGCGTGTAGAGCTTGAGAAAGAGATCGTCGCCGATGATGGGCGCCAGATCGAACCACCGGCGCACCCGCGATTGCGTTGGCAGATCGTAGCCGGCGATCTCTCCCGTCTCGACCCGCGGCAATGCCCGTTCGCCGAAGCGCATTCCCAGCGGTCCAGTAATCATCAGCAACTCGCCCCGCCGGCCGCCCCCAACCGTGGCTTCGATGCCGCGGTCGAAGGACTTTGGCCGGCCATCGCGACGGTTGGTGCACCAATAGATTTTGTTGACGACACGGCTTTGTGACGCCGAGGGCAGCGAGGGCATGGTGAAATCGGCATAGCAGCCGAGATCGCTGAGCAGGCCGATTTCACCTTTGAGGCCGCACCATTTGCCATGCGGAAGTGAGTTGTCGAGCGCCCAGTTGCCATGGATAAAGCCAAAGACCGTGCTGCCCCCGCGCTCTCGGAGCAATCCGTGATCGTTTCTCAAACGATGGCAATATTCAGTGACTTTTCGAATAAAGGATTCGCGCCGCTCATTGTCGTGGTGGAGATGCACCTCGACGTCGGCGACGCCGAGACGCACCATTTCGGCTATGCCGTCGACCAGGTCTCGCCGGTATTCTTCCTGCGGATAAAAGAACGTGTACTGGGGGCGTTGTCCTGCCGTGTCCCGCGGAGCGTCACCGGCAATGCGCGGCCACCTGTCTCGCCACTTCGCCACGCGCTCAAGCGCTGATTTCAACCGATGCGCCCGTGCCCAGCGGCTCGTAATGATCGGTGATCGCAACCCAGGCACGTTTCGGCTTGGCTCGGCGCGCGGCTTTGCGCAGGCGATCCGTCAGATACGGCGCCAGCCAGATTTCCGCGTGTCGAGGTAGGTTCATCTGCTTCTTCTCCCGAATAGCCGGGCTTGTTCCGCGCACATTGATCTGTTCACACGTTGGTCGGAGTTACGGCAGCAAGACGCGGCCGAACCATAAGCGAAAGAACTGTCTCCACGGGTCCTCCAATCAACTTTGGCAGCGAGCGAGTAAGCAGGTTGAAGCGGTCCTGGTCCTCCGGCTCCAACACACGCATGAGATAGAACAGAACGAACAGCACAGCCAGCGATGCGCTTCCGCCAAGCAGGACTCCCCACAACGGGGCAAACATCAAAGCAACAAAATGCGCAGTCAGTGCTGCCACCGTACTGATAAACGCGACCTTTGCAAGCAGCACCCACGGCAGGCGTACTTGGAAAAGATGGATACCGATGGCCCACATGATTCCAACCGCGGTGATCTGGGCCACGCCATTGCCGATGCAAGCGCCAACGGCGCCGTGGACCGGAATCAATGCCCAGGCGACTCCGATATCGACGATGCCGGCAATGACGGTTGCGAGGATGATGTAGTTCTGGCGCTCAGCGCTCTGCAGAAGACTCTGGATAGGCGCGAGAAATGCCTTTGGCATGCAGAGCAGCGGGGCAAGGGTGACGACCATGGCCGCGCCCGCGTACCGGGTGCCATAGAGAAGGAGAAGCGCGGGAACGGCCAGAGCCACGGCGATGAAATGGAGCGGAATGGATGTGAGGACGAGATAGCGGAACGACGCCGCCACAAGTTGCGGCATCTTCGATTTATCGCGCCCAAGCTGGACAAAAATGGTTGCGCTGGCGGCAGCACCGAAAATGGTCGAGCTTAGGAGCAGATAGTTGCCCAGGCTGAAGGCGATGGAATAGAACGCAACCTGCCGGATGTCGGCACAGAGGCTCTTCAAGAGCAGAACCTCGCATCGCTCCCAAACGATCAGCGCCAGCAACATTGTGATGACACTTTGCCACGCATAAGCGGTCATGCGCCTGCGTAACCCATGGGGAAGAGCGTGTCCCGTGTTCCAGCGGAGAATGCGCGCCATTGTGGGGAAGAAACGGACCAGAAAGTCGGCGCTGCGCATGAGGAGCAACGCGGCGCCAATCCCTGTAACGCCCCAATGGAAAATCACCGCCGCTAGAATCGTAAAAAGGTAGACGAAGGCGGAGACGATCGATCCGGGGACGTTTGTGGCAAGGTTCTCCGTCGCGCCGTTGGCCTGCGCCGAGATGAAGTTGACCATCGAGGGCCAGATGCTGAGGGCGATGAGGAAAGCCGCGAGACGGAATTGCGCATTGGCGTCCTGAAATACCCAGAGAACGATGGCCAGCGTGGCCAGGGTTGCGACGCCAGCCTGGAGCGCCAATGTGCGAAAAAAGATGAGGCGCGCAGTCCCTGTGTCGCCCATGCCAATAAACTCGGCCATATATTTTCGGGTCGCCGCCGGAATGCCAAGGCTTCCGAGGTTGCCGACAACAGAGGCGACGTAGCTGATGTAGACGATGTATCCCGTTTTTGTGGGGCCCAGAGTACGCGCAATCGCGATGGACGTGATGACGGTGACAACCGCGCTGACGATGTTCTCAACGCTGTACCAGCCGGTGTTCTTCGCTATGGTTTTTGTGTTCGACATGCAGCGTAGTTATGGGTCCCTGGTTGCTCCCGCCGGGACAGCCAACTCGCGGCGGGAAGCAATGTTGAAAGAGCCTCTAAACGCGTTTCCTGTTGAATCGCGATGAAACCTTACCCCAGTCCTTCGAGCGCTGTCCGCGCGTCCTTTGCCGTGGACGAATCCGGAGCCAGCAACACGGCTTTCTTCAAGTGAGTCGCCGCATCGCTCTTATCCTGAAGTTTGCTGTACACCATTCCCAGGTGATACTGCATGGCCGCGTCGTTTGGTTCGGTTTTGACTGCGTCCTCGAGCAGGTCACGGGCAAATCCATAGGCTCCTTTGTAGTAGTAGGCCCACGCCAGTGTGTCCGCTGAGTTGGGTGAGTTCGGCATACCCTGGCGAGCGGTTTGCGCGAGTGTCAGGGCCACATCGGGATTCTCTCCGTTCACCAGCATGCGATAGGCAAGATTGTTGGCCGCGATCGGTTGCTGCGGCTGGATTGCGAGCGACTTCCTGTAGTCGGCCTCTGCCTTGCTCAGATCCCCGCGCGATTCCTCGAGAGTTCCCAGAATTGCGAAGGCCCCGGCATCGGTTGGATGTGCAGCGGACCACTGCTCCCAGGCGCCAATGGCGTTCGCCGTCTGTCCGCGTTGGACTTCGATTTGAGCGTACAGAAGTACAGCCTCGCCATCTCCGGAATTGAGCTGGATGGCCTTCTGAGCCGTGGCAGCCGCGTCGTCAAGTTTCTTGTCTTGAATCTGCAACTGCGCAAGCAGATCGTAGAAGCTGCTGTTGTTGGGACTCTTCTCGATCTGCGTGTTCAAACGAGCCAATGCCTTGTCTGGTTGTTTCTGGTAGAGGTCGTAGCTCACCAGCAATCGAAGGGATTCGAAGGAATTGGGGTTATATTGCAATGCCTCTTCCAGCAGCACGACTCCTTCCGGAAAGCGCTTCTGCGCGAAACGGAGTTTGCCCAGTTCGACATAGGCCTGCGGGCTTTGCGGGGCAATGCTCATGGCTGTCTTCAGGTCGGCCTCAGCTTTGTCGGCCGCGTTGTGGCTTAACTCGGCCACGGCGCGCCACACATAACCCTCAGGCTGATGCGGCGCAGCGGCGATTGTCTTGCCGGCCACATCGGCCAGTAGATCCATGTCGCCGCGTTGACCTGCGATCCGTGCCAACTCCGCCTCCGCTTCCAGCCCGGAGGGGTTCAGATTCTCCGCCTGTCGAAGGCTGCTTTCGGCCAGATTGATATCGCCCTTAGCCAACGCTGCCCTGCCCAGCCAGTATTGAAGGAAGGCGTCCTTCGGAGAATCACGAACTGCATTTTGAAGAGCATTAACAGCGTCAACCGCTTTGCCGCTATTCAGAAGTACGATGCCATTCAGTCCCGCGACTTCAGGATCCTTGCTGTCTGTCTTCATCAGGCCTTCAACCACTGTTTGCGCGGTTCCGTAGTCCTTTGTCTCAAGAAGCACACGGATATATCCCTTCTTCACCGAGATGTTCTTGGGATACTTCGCGGCAAGACTTGAGAACTCTGCCTTCGCCTTGTCCAATTGTCCAGAGCCCGCATAGTAGTCTGCCAGGACGCGGACCCCGCGTGGATCGCTGGCCAGATCCTTCGATGCCTGCCGGAGCACCTCTTCGGCTCTCGCCCGATCTCCCTCTTTGAGAATGATGTTGGCGACATTTTCCCTCGCGGCAAGACTCTTGGGATCCGCAGCAACGGCATCCCAGCCGGTCTTTTCGGCGTCAGACCAGCGGCTGTTTTTTGCATAAAACTCCGCAAGGAGAAGTTTGGCATTCACCGATTTCGGATCGAGCGCAACGGCTTTCTTTAATTCGTCCTCAACGGAAGCAGACTGGCTCGGATCGCCCGATTGCAGGAGCGCGAGATCCTCGTGGAAGGCCGCCCGATTGGGATCGATCTGCAAGGCATGCTGAATCTCGATCAGGGCCTGATCCTTCTGGCCCCGCCTGGCCGCAATGGCCGAGAGCATGGCGTAAGCGTCAGGGTTGTTTGGTTGCGCTGCCTTCACGGCATCGGCCTGAACTTGCGCTTCATCGACCTTGCCGGCGGCGAGCAGCAAATTGCCCAGGTCGATCCGAGCCTTGTAGTTCGTCGGCTGCAAGTCCACCGTGTGTGCGAGCTCGGCATACGCCCCGCTGAATTGCCCCAGGTGCACGTACGCCTGCGCAAGCGCATAATGCGCATCGGCATAGCCTTTGTCGATCTTCAGGGCGTTTGAAAACTGGATGGCCGCTTCCCGGTATTTACCTTCGGCGCTATACCGTTGCCCGCTTTCCAGATACTTCTGCTTGCGCACGTTGGGATCGCCGTGGCATCCCGCCAACAGAGTGGCCGCGGCAAAGAGCACGATCACCCAAAAGGCTCCTCGCCAATTCATTTGGCCCCATCTCCCACCAACTTTTGCTTGTATTGTCTTAAGCGAGATTCTCATCGTTTTTCATCCTTGCTGGCTGCTATGTGTCCGAGTACAGCCCGAAATCGTCTGCTGAAACGTGTTGCCGTTCCGTGCTCCCCTCAATCCCCTCAGTTCGGAATAAAGCGAGGGAGACTGGGTATAAGCTGCGCTGCGAATTTCTCTGCTCTTGCCTTTGCTGTTTGAGTGCCTTCTCCGGAGCCGATTGGAGTAATCACTCTGACGAGCGCACCATCCGTGCGATGCAACCTTATCGCGTCAGTGACTAGATAAATCTTGGCCATGTATTCATTGGCCACGCTGCGCCCGTGCGCCTGGTACCAATAGATAACGAACTGACGAACTTCACCGTTGCCAATGATGTATTCACCCACCTGATGGGCTTTGCCGTCTGCATCGCTCAGCTTCACGTACCGCGAAGATTCAAATGCCCAACCGGCGCCTGGAAGGCAGTTCTTCGGTGAATGAATGGTGGCCCCTGTCCTCTGCGTCGGGAAGTAGCCGATGAAGAGGCCGATCGGCTGCACCGCCCCATCCTGGGTGTAAATGCGCGACAGAAAGTCTCCCGACCCAAGGACGTCGCGCGTTTCCGGATCGATATCGACATCGGTTCCCGACCATCCGTCAATGGTTCGCGGAACTTGCGACAAGGGCTCGCTCGCCGGAATCAGATCGGAATCTCCACGGGCGTGCAGCAGCAGCGCTGTTCCTGCCAAAAGCGCGACGACCGTCCAGAAGCGAGAACTCTTCATGCTGGCCTCCTTCGCGCCGGGATGAGCATCATGGCGCGGTGGACCATGAAGAGACACGCAAGGGACACCAGAAACATCACCCAGCCGGAAAACTCGTGGAAGAAGCCCTCCGCTTTATCCGGATCCCAGTACTGGACGCACACTCCCGTGCCGAAGATGCGCACCGCGTTGGCCGCGATCGCGATGGGAATGCTGGCCGCTGCCAGAACCACCCGCCGCACGAAGGATTTCTCGAGAAAGTATCCGTAGAAAATCGCCAGCGTAAAAAGGCTCATCAGAGAGCGTATCCCGCTGCACGCCTCCGCCACTTCGAGCTTCATGGCCGGGAGCTCAATGACGTTTCCCTCCCGCAGAACCGGCACGCCAACCAGAGGAAGCAGCGCACTGGCCAGCTTCGAAGCCAGGATCTGCAGCGGAAAGGTGATCTCGTTGAAGATGATCGCGGGAATCGGAATCGCCAGGAGCAGAACCAACAAGGCGAAGCGGAGCTCCTTCAGGAGCTGCCACCCGCCAAAACTCAGCACAATCCCCGCCAACAGGATCACCAACGAAATCCGCGCCAGAAAAAGCTCAGCGCCGTAAACACCCAGCAGCAGAACCGCGAGGCCCAGGCCGACAACCGCGACTCCGCTCCAGGAAGGGGCGAGTCTCGTGTTGCGCAGGGTCTTTCTCTTTGCCCACACCAGGTACGCCGCAAAGAACGGCACCAGAAAGCCGTGAGAAAAGTCGGGTATCTGCCACCAGTCGATCACAAGCTTCGCCAGCACGCGGTAGTACACGGCCAGCGTGAGTGCGCCGATGAGCGCCGAACCCCATGCAAAATGAGCGCTTTGCATCGACCAGGAGTTCTTCGAGATTGGTGGCGTCAGTGTGCCTTGGGCCATATTCTCCGTAAAGGAACCTGCAGCAATCCCATTCGGTACTCACTCCTTAGCAATCGGACTGCCGAAAGTGGAACCGCTCAATCCAAGCGAATTCGCAAGAATTTGGCCAGAACAGACCACCGTCCTTCCCATGCAAGGGGAAAACACTTTCCACTTTCCCGGGAAGAAAATGTCACAATTCCCACCACAGAAAGGGAAACGATTTTCCTTCCTATAAGCCGCTATCCCTCTGAGAAGACCGCTCAAAAGCAGCGATACAGCATGGAATGTCCGTTCCACAACCTGTTCCCCAGGTTTGGAAGCCGCATTGCTAAGGCAGGAGTGTTGCCCCAGGACCCTTCATGGTGGAGAGCACAGTCATCCAAAGCACGAGGCGGCAGACGAAACCGTTCGCTCCTGCAAGGCAGTTTGCCCCGATCGAGGGGCAGATTCAGCGTGCGATCACCCGCATCGCCGAAAGCGACTGTCCGGTCCTGATCGTGGGCGAACATGGCGTCGGAAAGCGTTCCATTGCTGCGCAAATCCACGCGCAGTCGCATCGGTCTCGCAGCAACTATGCCGAGATTCCCAGTGCCGATGCCGATGCTCAGACGATCCTTGCGGCCTTCTCGACCAAGGGAACGGTCTATCTGACGGAGATCGGCGATCTGAGCCTTGACCTGCAGGAACTGATCATCAGTAACTACTTTCGCTCCGATCAGACGCCCAACAGTCGCCTTCTCTGTGGCACCAGCCGCGAACTCGTTGAAGAGATTAAATCCTCGCGCATCAGGGAGGATTTTTACTACCTGATCTCACCTGTGACGCTCCGTATTTCCCCGCTGCGCTGCAGGAAATCCGAAATCCTCTCCATCGCCGATGCTCTTTTGACGCAGTACTCCAAGCAGTTTGACCGTCCTAAGCCGGTCCTGCGAGAGGAGATCGTCGAGTTTCTGATGGAGCACACCTGGCCGGAAAACCTGCGTGAGCTGCAGACTGCAATCAAGACATTTGTTGCCATCGGCGACCAGTCAATCTCCCTCGCGGCACTGAAAGCGGCGGCCTCGACCGCGAAGTCAAACGGGCGTCGCAAATCCCTGTCGCTGAAAGACGTCACGCGAGCCGCATCCGCCCAGATCGAACGTCAATTGATCTCCGAGGTTCTGGTTGCCACCGGCGGTAATCGCAAACGCGCCGCCGATGAACTCGGGATCAGCTATAAGGCCCTCCTCTACAAGCTCAAGCAGGTCGGAGCAGAATACCAACCCGCTCCCAGCAGGAACGGAGTTGCGCTATGACACCGGGAAGGCTTTGCGTTCTTGCGATCTTTTTGCCGGGTCTTTTCGCTTATTCCCAAAATAACGGGTCCGCGCCCAGCCCCGCCCCGTTGGCTGCTCCGGTTTCGAGTGCGCCGAGCCCCGCCGCGGGAGCAAATTCCGACACTTATGTCATCGGCGCATCCGACGTGCTCACTGTCACTGTCTGGAATCAGCCGACACTCTCAGGCACCATCCTTGTCCGGCCCGACGGCATGATCACAGTGGCGCTCATCGGCGATGTTCAGGCTTCCGGCATGACCTCGCTGCAGTTGGCGGATCAGATCGCAAGCAGACTCAAGAAGTACTACACCGACCCCAACGTCTCCGTTGTAATCAGCCAGATCCACAGCAAACTCGTTTATCTGCTCGGCGAAGTTGAAAAGAAGGGCCCTGTAGACATGACACCCGGCATGACCTTGCTCAATGCAATTGCCTCTGCCGGCGGGCTTACCGATTACGCAAATACAAAAAAGATCTACATCCTGCGCGGCGAAGCCGGAAAGCAGCAGAAGATTCCGGTGCAGTACAAGGATGCGTTGAAGGGCATCAGTGAATGCAATCTGCTCCTGCAACCCGGGGATACGATTGTTGTTCCTTAAGGCGGCATAGATGAAAACGGCGCTTAAACTCCTGGCATTTGTTGCGACCGTGGCCAACGCGGCGTTTGCGCAAGTCGTGCCCGAGGCGACAGGTCCGGGAATGCCTGTCAGCGGAAAGGTGCACTACGACCTGCACTATTCCGAGATCGAATATCTTGGCGGGAGTGTTAACGATTCGCAAAGTGCCGTTTTCTCCGGAAATGTCGATTACGCGAACTTGAGCGATCGCCTTCCCTTCAGCTTGAAAGATGCCGGCGGCTACAGTTGGGCCGTTGAGGGCGCACCCTACGGAGTGGGTCCTTTCGACAACCTCTCCCTCTCGCAGGGATTTGTTCGGCGCAAATGGAATCTCCAGTTCAGCGACAGCGCGAGTTACCGGAAGGAGGCTCCGACCACAGGCTTTTCGGGAGTCCCAGGCACCGGCGAACCAATCGGAGGATCCACCACACCACCTTCGTCGAGCCAATCAATTCTGACTCTCAACACCAGCACTGTCGATAATTCTGCGAATGCAGAGTTCGAACGTACGCTCAACTACGCGACAACTCTGAATCTCGGCGGAAATTCGGAATTGCTGCGCTACCCGGACGGGAATGGCATCGATACCGATAACGAGACGGCAAATGCGGGGCTCACTCAGCGCCTGAATGCACGAAACTCACTTTCCTACCGCTACCTGTTCAGTGAATTCAGCTACCCCGATGGCGATCACGGTCTTCCGACGACTTCGCTAATGACCAACTCCGCTCTCTTTGGCTACCAACGGCACTGGACTCGCCAGATCACAACCAACGCCGCCGTTGGGCCGGAGTGGGTCGAGGGTGCGAACAGTGCGGTTGTGCCCTCGTCAACCAGGGTTTCAGGCAACGCGTCATTCGAAGACCAATTTCGGTTTGGCTCAGTCAGCCTGAACTATAGCCACACAACGAGTGGAGGCGGAGGATTCCTGGTTGGAGGAGAGGTCGATTCCGCCAGCGCCGGCTTCACAAGAGAGTTCAAGAAAACGCTGACCACCGAACTGTCAGGCGGCTACATGCACACTTCTGGACTGGGTACTCAAGGGAAGATCGACAGCGAGTATGGAGCGGCGATGGTTACCTGGCGGCTGAGCCGGTATTTCACGGCCTTTGCGAGTTACACAGCTGACGATCAAACGTCGAGCTCTTCCCTGCCGAGCAACGCACTCAACCAAATGTTGCAGGTGATCAGCGTTGGCATCGGGTATTCGCCTCGGGAGAGACACATCGAAGGCCAATAGATTTTGAAGGGAGTCGTATGCTCGGGCATCGCGAACTGACAATGGAAGATTACGGCGGGATCTTGAAACGGCGATTCTGGCTGATTCTGATCTGCGCAATCATCTTTCTCGGAGTTGGCATTGGCGCCACCTTCGTAATCCCGCCCCAGTTCGTGTCGCAAACACTTGTGCTCATCGAGCAGCCGCAGGTTCCCGCAAATTATGTGACGCCGGTTGTCACGCAAGACCTCGGCGAACGACTGGCCTCAATGAGGGAGCAGATCCTGAGCCGATCGCGCATTGAGCCGATCATCGAGCAATTCAATTTGTATGCCGGCCACGGTGCCACCATGGACGACCGCGTCGAATTGACCCAAAAGGCCATCGGGGTCAAACCGATTCCGTCCAGCCAGTCGTCGCATGGAATGCCGGGCTTCTTCATCACCTTCAAAGCGCAGGATCCGCGCACTGCCCAACAGGTTTGCGGTGAAATCACTTCATTATTCGTCAGCGAGAATCTGAACGCCCGCGAGCAATCTGCCGAAGGCACGACGGACTTTCTGAAGCAGCAGCTTGCGGATGCAAAGGCAAAGCTCGACGACCAGGACGCCAAGCTCGCAGCTTTCCAGGAAAAGTACTTCGGCATGCTTCCCGAGCAGGAACCGTCGAACATGAACACCCTTCAGGCGCTGACAATTCAGCTTGACGCCGCCACGCAATCGCTGAATCGGTCGCAACAAGAGGTGACCTTTCTTCAGTCGATGGTTACGCAGCAGACGCACGAATTGCAGAATGCCGAGCCCGCCGCCGGCGGCGTTTCAGTGGATGACCGCAGAACGGAGCTCAAAAATCTCATCGAACAAAAGCAGGCATTGGTGGCTGTCGAAACGCCCGACAACCCCGATGTGGTTGCGATCTCGCGCAAGATTGCCGACCTTCAGGCCGAGATTGCGCACGCCCCCGCAGAGCCAAACCCGGCTCCGGCTGCATCCACCCTGCACTCGCCCGACCCGCCTCAACTGCTTCAGCTAAAAGCACAACTGAACGGCGCGCAGATGGCCCTGGTTGCCGCAAAACAGGAGCAAGGTCGGATTGAGCAGCAGGTTCGCGCCTACGAGTCGAAGCTTCAGTCAAGCCCTCAAGTCGACGAAGAGTACAAGCAGCTCACCCGCGATCATGAGACCGCATTGACGTTCTACAACTCGCTGCTGACAAAGATGAACGAATCATCCATGGCGACCGCCCTTGAGCAGCGCCAGCAGGGCGAGCAGTTCCGTGTCATGGACCCTCCGAATCTTCCTGACGCGCCGACATTCCCCAACCGGCTTGTCTTTGCCGGTGGCGGCTTTACGGCCGGATTGGTTCTGGGCCTGCTGATTGCGGCGTTGCTCGAGTACCGGGATACCTCGCTGCGCAATGAAAGAGACGTCTGGGCGTTTACCAAGCTACCGACGTTAGCCACCATTTCACGCATTGCCGGCCTTCCCCAGCCCGCTAGAACGCGCAGCCGCTGGAATCCTTTCTCGCGAAAGAATAAGCCCCTCGAAAGCGTGCTTGGATAGCCATGTACAGACACTTCTTCGGCATGAACGACCCACCATTCGGAGCGTGCTCCGATCCGCGGTTTCTTTACTTGATGCCGCAAAGTCAGGAAGTTCTTTCGTGCCTGCAATACGGTGTTGCGGCGCGCAAGGGCTTTGTCGTCATGACGGGAGAAGTGGGCACGGGGAAGACGACTCTGCTCAACAGCGTTCTCAATTCCTTCGAGGGCCAGCGCATCTTGACAGCCTTCGTGTTCAATCCGCGCCTTGATGTCCTCGATTTCCTCGAATTCGTGTTGGCGGACTTTGGCATTCCGTCCGACACCCGGACAAAGTCCGGAATGCTTCTGCAGTTGAATCGATGGCTGATCGAGCGCTTCCGTAACGGCGAGCTATGCGCCATCGTGATCGATGATGCGCAAAACCTCTCCTGGGACCTTCTTGAAGAGATCCGCTTGTTGACGAATCTCGAGGCCACTTCGGAAAAACTGTTGCAAATCGTGCTGTCCGGGCAACCGGAACTCGAAGAAAAGCTGCGCAACCCCATCGTTCGCCAGCTTCGGCAACGTATTTCGCTATGGTGCAAAACGCGGCCGCTGACCAGCGAGGAAACGACAGCATACATCGCAAAAAGGCTCGAGGTTGCCGGCGCGAGCCAACCCGTCTTCTTGCCCGAGGCTACGCAGCTTGTGCATCGCTACTCCAAAGGGATTCCCCGCCTCATCAATCTGATTTGCGAGCATGCCCTGGTTAGCGCATACGTGGAGGAGATAAAGCCAGTCCCGGCGCGAATTGTCGAGTCAGTGAGTGTCGAGCTCGAACTGGCTCCGAGGCCCCTCAGCCTCTCGCCCGCGAATAAGTCCGAGTCGCCCCGGAGTTCATTTCCGACCGGGATACCGAGCGCCGTCAACCCTATCGCGGATCCCGCGGAATTCCTACCGGACGGTGAGCTATGAGCCGCATACACGAAGCACTTCAAAAAGCATATCGCGAGCGCATGTCGTTGCCTGCTTCGAAGACCAATGGCCACCACCAGCCGGCAATCAGCTCCGCGCTCGAGGAGCCTCCGTTCGTCAAACCCGAGTTAGGCCTTCAAAATATTGCCCGGCATCCGTGGAAACCGGCCATCCCTTCTCTGCCTACGCTCACAGATCGCGGCGTAGGTGTCGAGCAGTTTCGCAGCCTCCGTTCTCACATTTACCAGGCTCAATATGAGACTCCGCTGAAGACGATTCTTGTCGCCAGCGGTATGCCATCAGAAGGAAAAAGTTTCGTCGCAGCAAACCTGGCCGTGAGCCTGGCTCGCAACGGCGTCAACAACATTTTGCTCATCGACGGCGATATGCGCCGCCCAACGCTGCATCACCTCTTGGGCGCTCCCGACTCACCGGGCCTGTCGGATTACCTTGAAGGTGTCGTCGACGCGATCGACGTCATGCAGCGCGACTACGGTCAAGAGGCGCCGGAAGGCGACGGCGTAAGCAGCGTCTCCAATCTCACCTTCATCCCCTCCGGCAAGTCCAGAGACAACTCCTCCGAGCTGGTAGCCAGTCACCGCATCGAGGAGCTGATCGCCACGGTTTCGCCGCATTTCGATTGGATATTGATTGACTCCCCGCCGGCGCTCGCAGTTTCCGACGCGGTAGACCTTGCACGAGCCGCCGATGCAGTTCTGCTTATTGCGCGTGGTGCGAGCACTCCGTACGACGTCGCTCGCCGCACCCAGGCCGCATTCAGCAAATCGCGCATCCTTGGCTTTGTGCTGAACGATGTCAAGAACGCTCCGCAAAAGGGGTCTTATTCCTACAACTACTACTACAACAGTGCGTCAGAAGGCGACGGTCAACCCGGCAAAAAGACGGACAAGCAGAAATGATCAGGCTTTTCAATGTCTACTATCCGACCCGGACGCTGGTGCTGCTTCTGTGTGAAGCGCTCCTGGTCGGTGGATCATTTTTGCTCGCCACCGCATATCTCGTTGGGCCGGATTCTGACATCGCTTTGATCTACGAGAACGGCATCCTGAAGATCGCCGGCATTACGGTTTTTACTCTCCTTCTCTCCTATTACTTTGATCTTTATGAGCCGCAGCGCATCTCGGGGCGCTGGGAAATCTACTTCCGGCTGCTGTTGGTTCTCAGCGTCCTGTCTTTCGTTCTCGCAGCTCTTCTCTATCTCTACCCTGAAATAGAAATTGGCCCAAATGTTCTTGTTGTCGGCGCAGCTATTCTCGCCCTTGTCCTCGGCGTGTGGCGATCGGCCTACGAGTGGATCATCGGTCTTTCAGTATTCCGCGAGCGCATCTATGTGCTCGGTTGCGGCGAACGGGCGCGGAGCATTTCTGAGACCCTTCGCACACGGCGCGATGCCGGGATGGAAGTCGTCGACGGAAATGGCAAGGGCGCGTTTAGCAGCGATCTTGAGCGCTTCGCGGCGGACCTTCGCGCATTCGCTAAATCCAAGACCCGCATTGACCGGGTCATCGTTGCCATGGAAGATCGCCGTCGGTCGATGCCGACTCGTGAACTCCTCGAGCTCCGCCAGCGCGGCGTTGTCATTGAGGACGCCGGCTTGCTCATGGAGCGCGTCACCGGCAAGCTTCCCCTCAACGGCCTCAATCCGAGCTCCATGATCTTCACGAATGGTTTCAACGTGAATGCTCTGCAGCAGTTTGGCCGGCGCCTGGCTTCTTTTGCTGTCTCATTGATTTTGCTGCTGATCTGCCTGCCCTGCATCCCCTTTCTCATCCTGGCCGTGCGTCTCTCATCGCCGGGCCCGATTTTCTTCCGCCAAACCCGCATTGGATTGCGCGGGCGTCCCTTTTCCATCATCAAATTCCGCACGATGCGGCAGGACGCCGAAGCAGACGGCGCTATGTGGGCCGCCAAGAATGACCCGCGCGTCACTTCGATCGGCAGATTCATGCGCATCACTCGTCTCGACGAGATTCCGCAGCTCTGGAACGTTCTTCGCGGAGAAATGGCATTTGTCGGTCCCCGTCCTGAGCGCCCTGAGTTTGTGGAGTGGCTCACCCAGGAAATCCCCTACTATGACCTTCGCCACATGGTTCGTCCCGGCATCACCGGTTGGGCACAGGTTCGATATAAGTACGGCGCGAGCCTGGAGGAGACAAAACAGAAGCTCGAATACGATCTCTACTACGTCAAGCACTTGTCGCTCGGTCTTGATCTGCTCATCATGTTTGAGACCATCAAGACCATCGTGCTGGGAAGAGGCGCCCAGTGAGATTCATCTTCTGGTTGTCGCTGACCGGCATTCTTTACACCTATTTGGGATATCCCTTGGCAATTTGGCTGCTGGCGCGCCTCAGGCCACGCCCCCCAAAAGCTGCTCCGATCACCCCCAGCGTAAGTATTGTCCTCGCGGTCCACAACGGCATCTCGTTGCTGCCTCAAAAAATTCAACACCTCATCAACCTCGATTACTCGAACATCAAAGAAATCATCATCGTCTCTGACGGCTCAACCGACGGCACGGCCGAATTCCTTGCCCGCCGGCAACACCCGCGCTTGAAAGCAATCTCGCTGCCCGTGCACGCCGGCAAGGCGGCCGCTCTCAGCATCGGCATCGCCCAGGCCACCGCAGACGTCATCCTCTTCGTGGACATCCGCCCTGAGATCGCCCCTGGGCGCCATCCAGCAACTGGTCAGCAACTTCGCCGATCCGGCAGTTGGCTGCGTGGCCGGCGAACTCACTCTCCGCCAGGAGGGCCACGATGGAGCCTCTGCCGCCGTCAGTTCCCTTTACTGGCGCTACGAGCAGTGGATTCGCAAATCCGAGTCCCTCTTCGACTCTCCGGTCGGAGTCTACGGTGGCTTCTACGCAATCCGCCGCCAGCTGGCAACTCCGCTGCCCGCCGGAATCATTCTCGACGACATGTTTCAGCCGCTCTCCATCATTCGCCAGGGCTATCGCTCCGTTCTCGATCCCCAGGCCCGCGTCTACGACAAATGGCCGGACCAAATCAATCACGAGTTTCACCGCAAGGTGCGCACGCTGGCGGGCAACTTCCAGCTCTTTCAGCTCGCCCCGTTTGCGCTCACCCCGCAGAATCGAGTTCTCTTCCAGCTCCTCTCGCACAAGGTTCTGCGGCTCATCGTGCCTTATCTGTTCATTCTCCTCTTCGCCTCGTCGCTGATCCTCGGCGTCTGGTCTTTTCTCTACGCGGCATTCGCCACGCTGCAAATTGCCGTCTTGTCCGCCGCCATCGCCGGCCTGCGCTTTCGCATCCCCTATCTCCATCGCATCGCAGCTCCGGCCAGCGCTCTCGTGGTGCTCAACGCCGCCGCCATCTGTGCTCTCTACAAATTCCTGTTCACGCGCGGCCCGCTCTTCGAGATATGGACCTCCAATCAACCGCAGCCAACGGTCCCCATCTCAGAAACCGAAATCCTCGTCCCGCGAAAACCGCCCGCCACCGCCTCGGTCCCGGCCACCACTCCTGTCCCGGCCGCCGCCTCGATGATCGGCATCGGCAAGACCCTTTCCACCGATTCGCAGCCATGAAGGGACATTGAACCGCGATGGTCTACACCAGGAAGCTTCTCTCGCTCATCTCCATCCTCGGCATCGTGGCCATCGTCGCCGCCTTCGCGTTCCACAACCACATTGCCAGGGTCCGTGCCGCTCGCTTGGACCAGGTTCCCGCGATCGCGCCCTACTTCCCTCCCGCCGCCATCTGGACCCAGGACATCAGCCACGCCCCCGCCGACCCGCAGTCCTCCACCATCATCAACTGGCTCTCGGACGCCGGCGGATGGGGACGCGGAAAAATGCAAGTCGACTGGAGCATCCGCGTGCTCCAGGCCGATGCCAACACTCCGCTCGTTCCCATCCACAACGCCCACGGGTTTTACTTCTGGAATTCCGACATCGTCCCCTCCGTTCCGCTTCCTGTCGGAGGCGGCATTGAGGGCCACCAAGACTATCAGTGCCATACCTACGACGAAGACTGTCACCTGATCGTGGTCGACCGCAGCCGCGGCAAGCTCTACGAAGCCTGGCAGGCCACCGTCACCAATGGCGCTCTCGACGCCGCCTTCCTCGCGGTCTGGGACCTCAACCGCGTCTACCCGCCCTCCGGCCGCGGCGAAGGCTGCACCAGCGCCGATGCCGCCGGCTTTCCCATCGCCCCGCTGCTCTTCAACGCCGACGAGCTGGCCAAGGGAAGCATCAACCACGCCATCCGCTTCATTCTTCCCAATCCGCGGATGCGTGCGGGCGTCTATGTCCATCCCGCCACGCACGCCGGCGCGCCCAGCGGGCCCGATAACGCTCCACCCATGGGCGTCCATTTTCGCCTCAAGGCCTCCTACGACATGGCCCAGCTCTCGCCCGCCGCGCAGGTCGTCGCCCGAGCCATGCAGAAGTACGGCATGTTCCTCTCCGACGGCGGCAACATCGCCCTCACCGCGCAAAGCGATACCGACACCACGGCAAAGTACGCCGACTTCGGCTTTGACACTCACAGTTTATGGCCGTTGAAGGTGACAGACTTCGAAGTCGTCGACTTGGGAAAGACTTTCCCATCGCGCCAGGGATGCGTGCTGAATAAGTGAGGCGAATCGCTATATCGGGCTTCGAGTGTTTGTTGTGAGACACGAATGGAGTAAAAGATGTCAGAAAACAATCTGGCTCAATACCGTGGAGGCAGTTACGCAAAGGTCCTGAATGGGATGTTTCTGCCCCTCCATTCGTCGATCAAGAGGCGGAAGTACGCACAGTTCCGCAGTTTCGTCGAAGAATCTCAATGGTGGACAAGAGAAAGGTTGGAAGCGTTCCAGTTTGAGGAGCTCCGGAAAGTGCTCCGCATCGCTTTCGAATCAGTCCCCTTTTATCAGAGGAAATATGCGGAAGCGGGCGTCCGGTACAAGGATATCCAAAGCCCTTCCGACATCCGCAGATTACCCGTTCTCGAGCGCGATGACGTGAAGCGATTCAAGAAGGAGCTTTGCTCAACAACCTACGACGGCAAGCTGCTCTCCCACTCAACGGGAGGGTCCACTGGAACTCCGATCCAGTTTTATCGATCCCCCGAAAGCTACGATTGGCGAACGGCTGTCACGAATCGTTCTTACGCATGGACCGGCGCAATACTTGGGAATCGCGTTCTGTACCTCTGGGGCGCTTCCACCGGACATCCGTCGCTTTCGAGCCGCGCCAAGCTCAGTGCATACCGCTGGATTCGAAACGAAGTCATGATCGACAGTTTTCACCGCGGTCCGGGTTTTTGGCACAACGTGATAAAAACCATCGACGCAGCCCGCCCCACCGCCATCGTCGGATACACCTCGAATATTGAGGAACTATGCGCGTTCGCGCAGGAGCGCGGCCTCCGATTCCCCTCGCTGCATGGTGTCGTTGCTGCAGCCGAGACTGTGTATCCTGACCTTCGCGAGCGCGTGAAGCAGACCTTCGGTGTGCCGTTGTTTAACACCTACGGGTCTCGCGAGTTCATGTCCATCGCCGTCGAATGCGGCCGGGGCGGCTTCCATGTGAACATGGAGAACATCTATCTGGAGAATGATGAGGAAGGCCGAAAGTCAGACCTCCTTGTCACGGATTTACACAACTATGCGATGCCCTTCATCCGATATCGGGTGGGCGATACCGGGTTGCTCTCGCAGGATCAATGCAGCTGCGGCCGTGGACTGAACGGCCTCGCCTCACTGGAGGGAAAAACATGGGATATTCTGCGAACACCCTCTGGCGGAACGATCCCGGGCATTGTTGTTCGCCATTTTCTGAAAGATGTTCCGGAAGTCCGCCAATACCAGGCGGAGCAGACAGATTACGACCGGATTGTGCTGCGCCTCGCTCTGCAAAAGCCTCTCAGCAAAGAGAGCCGCGAATTCCTCATCAATGAGTTCCGAAAGTCATTTGGAACTGAACTACAACTCCAAATCGACGAAGTGGCGGAGGTACCACGCAGTCCGTCAGGCAAATTGAGATGCGTGATCGGGCTGCCCGTTGGCCAATCGCAATTTGGCGGGATCCGCCAAGCAGATCGTACATAACATCTCGTTACGGTTCGAGAACAGCTCGCGGCAGGAAATCCTGCTTGTTCACAATTCTGGCGAGCGGCCAGGAGCCTTAACATGCGACAGATCGACTTGTTGAAGAGGGATTACCGTTCGTATGTTTCGCACTTAGAAATCTTAAGAACTAATGTGTTCAGAAAATCATTTCAACTCTTTTTCAGATCGACATTTCTGGTTGTAGCTCTTTTTCGGATGGCGAGCATAAACAACAAACTGACGACCATCCTCTTCGCTCCACTTTACAAAATCGCCAGAATGGCTTCAGGTATCCAAATCCCTCGGCGAACCAGAATCGGCGGCGGCTTATTGATTCCTCATTATGGGGGAGTTGTAATCAACAAGAAATGCTCAATCGGAGAGAATTGTACCCTTCTACATAACGTCACGTTAGCTGCCAGGGGTGTTAGCGATGATCGTGGCGTACCGGTCATCGGGGACAATGTCTACTTGGGCGCCGGGTCAATTCTGCTCGGGAGCATTAATGTTGGGGACAATAGCGTCGTTGCCGCCGGTGCAGTAGTGACACGCGATGTTCCGCAATACTCAACGGTGGCGGGGAACCCAGCTAGACCAATTAAGACGAGTTCAGCGGAACGCTCAATATCCCACTAAAGCTCAGGCAAGCATCAGCTTGTCGTCTCCGGGCCAGCAGTTCTGAAAGTCAAGCCCTCGCCCGCGTAAAATCTCCCCTAACCCATTGAAAAAACTCGCAACAAAGTTCTTCCCAAGTTTGCCGATCATTTCGCCCTTTTTCTTCATAATCAGCTTATGAGCATTCACCCAGGCAACGACGCGGCATTGGAAATGGGTGCGTTGGGTATGAGAAGTAGGTGCAGGTTTGAGCAGGTATGGAAGCAGGTATGGGCCGCCCCGTAAAACCTTTGTTATCAGATATGGAGGTATGCCATACCGGGAGAGGGGGGCGGGGATATCGAGAAGGTTAACACCACCGGCAGCTACTGGCTATTGGCTCCTCGCTATTGGCTATTGGCTACTGGCTACTGGCTGCCCTGTAAAGCTCCATATAGGCATCGGCCATCGTTTGCAGACTGAAGCGCGACTGGAACGCCGCCCTCGCATTCGCCGAAAACTCCGCTCGCGCCGCTTCGCTCCTTGCCATCTCCAGCATCGCAGCGCTCATCTCCGCGGGATCGGTTGCCGCCACGGTAAGTCCTGCCTGCGACAACTTCACCACCTCGGCCATTCCGCCGACATCAGTCACGATGGCCGGCAGCCCCAGCGAGAAGGCTTGCAGCAGCGAGACCGGCAGCCCCTCCGACTTGGACGACATCACGAACGCATCGGCCGCCGAAAAGAACGGAGCTACGTCGAGTTGCTGACCCCAGAATGTCACTTGCTCGCCGATACCCAGCTCCGCCGCCAGGCGCTCCATTGCCGCGCGCTCGCTGCCATCGCCTACCATCCACAGCCGCAGGCTGGGCAAAGACAAATGCGCCGCCTGAAAGGCCCTCAGCAGCAGCGCGTGGTTCTTGACCGGCTCGCATCCGGCCCACGTAGACCAGCGTGAATCCGCTCTTCTGCGGCCAGTCTTCCTTCGCTGCTCTTTTGAGCGGACTCGTGCCGTTGTAGACACGCACAATCTTCCGCGCCGGTGCGCTGCGAATCGCTTTCAGGTTGCTCACCGTCGCGTCGCAGATGCCGACCACCCAGTCGCAGAAGTGCGCTGCGAAATCTGTACTTGAACTCCTCAACTCTCCTGTGCGGCGGATCCACGAGGCCATGGCGCGTGGAAACAATGCTGGGAACGCCGGCCATCCTGGCAGCCATGGCTGCATAGATCGTCGGCCTCGAGTTGTGCAGATGAACTGCGTTGGGCCGCGACGCTCTGAAGAGCCTGTAGAAGTTCCAGGCTGCATCCGGCAAGTGTCGGCCCACGTGGGTCTGCACAACGAAGCCCTCCTTTTGCAGTTGCTCGCCCAGCTCGCCCAGCTTTGCGATGGCATAGACGCACGGGTCGTGTCCCTGCTCCCGCTGCAGTCGGCACATCTGCATTACGAGCATCTCGGCGCCACCGATCTCCATGGAATCGACTACGTGCGCAATCTTCATAAAGACCGCCTGAATCAGGACATATGCGTCAAGTTGACGACCCGCAGCAGGATGTACATGAGCAGTACGAGCGAAATCGCCAACCCACCGGAATACGCCAGCGTGCGCGGCAACGGCAATCGGGACCCGATCATTTTTCTCTCCATTGCCATCTGGAAAACAACCTCGGTAAAGCCGCCTAACAGAAAGAACGTCATGACATAAGCACGCGACAGGAACCACGCCGCAACCAGGAAGCCGGTGAGCGACAGAACCACCAAACTTCCCAAACGGTTGATCTCCGCTTTGTCGAGCGCCTCAACCGTTCGCTCCGGCTGAGGGAAGGGCGACTCCTCAGGCACGATGGGCTCTCCTTCCGTCACTTTCATCGGCGAAGCAGCCGTCAGCGCATCTCTTACGGTAGGGAGCAGGAACAAAGACCAGAAATACAAACCGAAAAAGCCCAGCTCCGCCGCGCAAACGACCAGCGAGTTATGCGCGGTCTGATGAGTGTCGGTGTAATCCGACATGTTTCCGAATCCGACTCCAAACACCGGATGAGCCCTGAAGATTTCCAGTCCCTCGCCCCACAGCGCCGTGCGGTCTGAGCCCGATCCGGCCGAAATGTCGCGCCCGCCTGTAAAATTCAGGGCCATGGCCCCGGCGAAGAGCACGCCCGCCAGCAGCAGCGCAGGCAGCGTCCCAATCCGCCGCCGCGCCGCCACGATGGCCATCGCCATCAACGCCAGCAGCGCCCCGCGCGAGTGCGTGAGATACACCCCAAAAAGCAACACGCACACAGGCAAAATCACAAAAAGCGATGTTCAAAATCATCTTCTTCTTCCGCCAGAAGATGAACAGCAGCGGAGTCGCGCAGACCAGCAGTTGTCCAAAGTCATTCGGGTCGTTGATCGATCCCAGCCCGCGTATCCGGTAAAACACCTCCTTCTGATCGTTCTTCATCTCCAGCAGATAAGGATGCTCCATGTTCCACACGTTCTCATCGTCGTTGTCCGTGGTCCCCGGTTGAACCGCAGCGCTCTCCGGACCTACATGGAGCAGGTCGATCGATCCGCGCGCAATCACAAACAGGCAGACGCCAAGCAGCATCAAGACCACAACCTGCAGCTTCCTCCTCGAATTGCAATGCAGGCACACCAGGAAGAATGCGAAGGCATTCGGAATGAAGTCGAGGAACGCTTTGCACCGCGCCCCCTGCCCAATGCCCGCCGACAAGCACAGACAACATGGTCGCAAGCGCCAACCCAATCAGGGCCAGAGACTGCGGCGTCTTGAAGATGAAGGATCCGGGTAACTTGGGCAGGGATACGAGCAGGATCAGCGCCGCGAGGATCAGTTCAATGCGGTATTCCGCGAGCGGCCCGAACAGGGTGACCGGCGTCAGGTAGTTCGTAACGAGATAGAGAATGGTAAGAACAAAGCCCATGGTGAGTGGTTCAGTTGACGATGAAAGCCACCATCAGAATAGACCGGTCAATTGAGCGACGCGCTAACGAACTGCAAGCTTGATCGAAGCGCTCGAACAGATCGAGTCTGTTCACTTGGTTGTGGCGCACCTGCTTGCCAGCCGCTGCGCTGAGACAGCCGTCTTCAATTCATCTGCCCGCCTTCATCTGCATTCCCGAAATGCCTCGCTCCGGTCGTCCAAAAGGGAACCGTTGTGGGACATGGATGCGCAAGTTCTTGCGCATTGCCCAATCGTGGCTAGCGTAAGTCGCTGTATCTAAAAGCTCTCCCTTTGGCCCCCGGTGTGCACAGGAGGAAGTGAGCGCGACTGGTGCGTGGAGGCGGGTTTGCATTGCCCATTCAACCGGGAATGCAGCGACCCGGCTCTCAAAAAGCCGAGCTAACAGGGCCCTGGATGTGCGCAGGGAATCCGGGCGCGAACACCAGTTGCACCGACATGTGGTTCGAATCTCAACGCGTAAACGATTGATTCAGCATTTTTATCGATAGCCAACCCTTTGCAGGGGGCACCAGCAGCACAAACACCCGCAAGGGCGCCTGCAGAAAGAAGAGCAAGAAATGAAGAAATATTGCTTGGCTTTACTCGCAATCGCGGCGGCCCTTGCGATCACACCGGCTGCAAAGGCAGACACGTTTTACTTTCACTATAACGCTGACGGTGTCAACTCCAGCGGAACGCTTGTGGGAACGGAGATCGGCAGCACAGGGAGTTACCAAATCACTAGCGGATCGATCACCACAACGAGCGGCTATGGCACATACAGTGGCGTCGTTGATGCCACTGGGGCCCTTGGAACCGACGATGTGCTTTATTTCAACCCCCAGACCTCGACAAGTAGGTTCCTCGACTCTGACGGGCTGCTCTTCGATATGAGTTATGGGTATTACAACGCACTCTGGGCAGGGGACAACAACGGTAATGGCCCAGGTTATTCCAACTGGTTTTTTGACGACGCTGACATTATCGGCGGAGGCACAATGTCGGTGTCGCTGACTCCTGAGCCCGCCTCTCTGCTTTTGCTCGGCACCGGCCTGCTCGGCTTGGCGTTCTTAGCCTTCCGCAGGGCGAAGACGTCCGCCCTCGTCACTCGTACGTAGCCGGTTTGCTCCTCTTAGCCCTCCCATCGTGGTGAGAGGTGACGGGCACGGAAGCGTGCCCGTTTTCCTTTTCGGCCTCCGATTGCCGGCTCCGAAGCAAGCGGACTGCATTCCGGGCTTTCTGTCGTCATCTCTCGAATGCAATCGGGGCCAACGCGAGAGGCCAATCCAGAACCAATCTGGCTAACTAATGCGCAAAATCTTGCGCATATCCTCAGCTACTAGAACGCAAAGTGTTGAATCTAAAATGCTTACAATTGGCCCCCAACCTGCAATGGGAGATGGTAGATCATCGAGGCCAATGTGCGCCGCATGGAGCGAGCACTGTAAGCGGTCTAACTGGGTTGGCAACACACGACCAGGCCGGGAGGCAATATGAAGAAGTTTCGTATATATAGTGTTCTTGCCGTCTCTACATTCTGTTTTCTGTCTTGGCTCAGTCCACTGAAAGCTCACGCGACTACCATGGATTTCACCGGCGTCGGGGGGGCCAATTCCGGAGGGGTCTACACTTACCCCTACGATTTCACGATCGGCGGGTCACCGGTCTCGCTTATGTGTGTCAGCTACTTGCAGGAGATCGAGATCCCCGAGACCTGGACAGCCACGATCACTCCGATCGGTACCGCGACCTCTACGCTCACCAGCACGGATGAAGAGGAAGACGCGTATCTTGACAGCGTAATCCTGGCCCCGGGCGCCTCGGCACAAACGATCAGCGATGCCCAGTGGGCGGCTTGGGAAGTAGGTGATCCTGCGTTGATCACCAGCCTCCCCGGCGGCTTGGCCGACCCCGCCGGCATCCTTGCCGAATACGCTGCGGCGGAGAGTTTTGTTGCCGTTAACACGCTTGCAAATGACGCAAGCTTTTATGCCGGCTATCAGCTTTATGTTCCGGTAGACGGCACGGAGTCGCCTGACACGTACGGCTTGCCTCAGACTTTCATTGGACCCGCGCCTGAGCCCTTGCTTGAGCCCGTGCCTGAGCCCAGATCCCTCTTGTTGCTTGGCACCGGTCTTTTGGGCCTGGCATTGGCTTTATATCGGAAGTCCGCGAAACGGCCTTCCCGCACTGCGTTGAACGCGTAGGCCTCTTTTGCCTTTCGACAAAGCAGCCTGGATCCCGCCCGGATCCGATGGCGTTCACAATCCGCGAAGGCTTCTTCCGAAAGAAATCATCGTGCCATGAACGAGCGATTTGCCAGCCATCTGGGCTTCTTTCCTGTCCGAACTTCAAACCCGCTGTGCGGAAGGCACACCGATTTCAAGGCAGCCGCGAAAACTCGAGTGTTCAATTTCTACTCACGTGGTGCGCAACAAACTGCACTTCCGCCCCATGGGAGGCCCCAATCCCAAGCCTTTTGTGAAGAAACTCTGGCATTGAGATTGCAGAACACTTTATGTGCCATTCAGTGAAGCGGTTCCGCATAGCATCTGCGAGACTTTCGCGCCGGAGAGTGTATGACTCTTCACGCCTGGCAAACGTGCCATGTTTCGTACTCCCAGGGAAGCGGTGGCGTTCTGAATGAAATGGCCTACATGACGCATGATTCGGAATCAGCAACTGATCGTCGGAAAGCTCAGCGCTTTAAGGTGAGTGCACCTCTGACAGTGACCATCGGGGACCGCGAGATTCCAGCCTATACCAGGAACTTGAGCGACCGCGGAGTGTATTTCTATCTCGGTTCGGACGATAGCGGACTCATCGACGATGATATCGATTTCATCGTTGACCTGCCTCCCGAGATCACACTTTCCACCTGTTGCCGGATTCAATGCCGGGGACGGATACTTCGCAGGGAGGAGAGCTTGATGGGCCTGACCGGCGTGGCCGCGCAAATTCTGGATTATTCCATTTTCAGGGGTGCTATGCCCATCGCCTGAAGGCTTCGCGTACCAAGAACGCGATGATCGGCAAGCTGGCTTTTCACAACGTAAACAAGCTTGTTATTGCTGAAGGGATCGGTCGGCATCAGGAAGAATCCCGGGTCGACCAGATAACGGAGGGAGTTGTGTACGATCCCCTCCATGACTTCGCCGTCGAGAAACTGGACTCTCATCCATATCCCGTGGATGATGGGCGATTTGCCGTAGTAATTCAATTCCTTGTGTTTCGCGTCGCCTTCGAAACTGTGCACATAGAAGATGGCCTTTATATCCCTGATTGATATCTCCTCGACGACATCCGATTCGAGAGACCGAATCCGCAGAGACGCGAGCGCGCTAAGCGGAGCGCCTCTTAGCAACTCTTCGATCGTGTTTCCAGCCGGAGATTCCAGATAGCCTTTAAGCGTTCTGGTTCCGAACTGAACCACAACCTTTTCCGAACGGTCTGTGTTCGTCTCGATCATGCCTTTGGCGATTATCTACGTAGTCCAAGCGAATCGAACCGCTCTATAGTAACGCTGTAACCCATCTTCCCATTAATCTGCCGACGCCGAGAATTGACCACGCCCGAGGTGGGCTATACCTGTTCGCACAGGTTCAGGTCGCTTCGGCGGCGGACTAAGATTGTATTGTTTGATTTTGTACAACAGGGCCTTATAGCTGATTTGCAAATCGCAAGCCGCCGCTTTACGGTTCCAGCCCGAGCGTTCCAACGACTGTGCGATCGCTACAGCTTCGGCCCCTCCTTTCAGATTCCGCACCAGATATTTCAAGCCGTTTTGGTCCACCTTGTGTTCCCCGGCAGACGCTAAAGGTTCCGTATTCTGCCAGGGAATAAGCTCGTCGATGATGGCCTGCTCGTCGGCCAACACAAGGTAACGCTTGATCATGTTTTCTAATTCACGAAGATTGCCTGGCCAAGTGTGACTGACCATGGCCTGCATGAGTGCGGGCGAAATGGGCAAGGGATCGCACTCGTACTTCGCAGCGACTTTGCGCATGAAGTGCCGGCACAGGATCGGGATCTCTTCGGCGCGCTCACGCAATGGCGGAATGTGCAGCGTAAATCCATTCAGGCGGTAGTAGAGGTCCTCCCGAAAAGTCTTACGCGTTATCGCCTCCTTGATGTTGATGTTCGTTGCGGCAATCACGCGCACATCCACTTTGACGGTGGTACGGCTTCCCAGACGCGCAAAGCTTCCATCCTGAAGAACCTGCAGCAGCTTGGCCTGCAGCGAGGGAGGCATCTCGGCAATCTCATCCAGAAATATTGTGCCCTGGTTACAGATCTCGAACTTGCCTGGCTTGGACTTGACCGCACCCGTAAAGGCGCCTTGCTCGTACCCGAAAAGCTCGCTTTCGAGCAGGTCCGCAGGCATCGCCGCACAATTCACCTTGAGAAAGCTGCGCTGGCCGCGAGCCGACAGCTTGTGAATCAACATCGCCGCGACTTCCTTGCCGGTGCCGCTTTCTCCAAGGATGAGGACCGGAATGTCGGCGCGTGCCACGAGTCTGGATTGAGATTCGATCTCCCGCATGCGCTTGCAGGATCGTACAAACGATGTGTTCTCATCCAGCGGAATTTCCTCAGCCTCCTCGCTGGCAGGTCGTGCATCGGGCTTTTTCAGGCATCGCTGGATCGCATGGTCGATGTCGCGCTCCCCGAACGGCTTGAGAATTACGTCAACCGCACCCAGACGCGCGGCCGCGAGGACCTGGTTCAGCCCGCCTGCAGCGGAACAAGCGAGCATGATGATCGGCAGCGACGGGTTTGACACATGGATGCTTGCGAGCAGAGCAAGCGATTCCTCCGCAGTCTTGGTTTCGGCGAAGTCGCAGTCCACCAAAAGCAAGTCGGGCTTCGGCGCTTCTCTCAGGCTCCGGCTGAGTTCCTGGGCCTCGGTAAACACACTCACGCCGAAACGTTTCGTCAAAATCCGATGAACATAGTCCAACACTGCCGGATTAGCGTCGAGGACTGAGATATTGGGCCGGCGTCCGCCGCGAGTCTCCATGGGCCGCATTTGTTGCGCGCTTGCCATCTCAGCATCCCCCGGGCCTACCAAATCAATCTGAACTGAAGCGGTACATGAACCGATAGATTTGCCATCAGGTCTAACTGCTACTCCAAGCACAGATTGCCCGCTTGTCCTCCCTGCCAGTCAGTGACTCGGCAGTTTCAGACAAGCCTTCGCAACTCTGAATCTGTTGGGCCTTTTTTGCTCGACTTCTTTGAAAACACTGCTGATCAAATAAATGCGTCAAAACGTCTCGCCTGCCCCGAATCTGGGATTTCAAAACTCACCTGGAAGCCCCCAGGCGTGAAAGAACCGATGCCGTCTCTTCTGGGTAAAACTGCACTGAAGCGGCAAAACCTGCACCTTTGGCGCCAGCGCCATTAGAACCGCGAGAATCGACGCGAAGCACGACCCCTTCACCGGCCAAAGACATCCCGAATCCCGGTTCCACCAGTTTGGGGAGCAGGATGTCGAGCTGAACGAGTGCTCCCACCGGAGGCAACGCATCCGTCAGGACGTAGACCCCGGAGGCATTCATGTCGCGAGTAACGCCTCGGCCGCTTTGCGGCTTTCCTTCCTGGGTCGCCCACAAGAAAAGGGCAGGAGCGCTCAACTGGTAACGATTGGCTTTTCGCAGTTCTATCGCATTGCGCATGGGATCGTCGCTTTCAATCCATCCGAAAAACGCACAAATTGAACTGAATAAGAGAACCCCAATGTACGCGCAGGAGAAAATGCTCACAAGGGCCCGAACCCCCCAGAGCGCTTCCTCCCTGCCCCGTAGTGCCGCACCAGAGATATAGGTTTCATCGCGTGAATGACGATCGGGGCGTCGAGGGGCCATTTGGCCCTGGCAAAAAATAGAGAAATATCACTCGGATCGAGTTAGAGTCGTTCTTCTCTGGCGAATCCTCATCTTCATGCCAGTATTCGATGGGCTCCAATGAACTTCGAATTACCTGCTTGATCCGCATGCCCCTCGCGCCTACGTTTTGCGGAAGCGGGCCGCGAGGTTGGTCAGGTTGCCGGCCAGGATACTTACGTCGTTGCCGACGGCGGTGAAGTTGAAGCCGAGTTCGAAGATGGCTTCAACCTCGTCGGCATTGCCGGTCAAAAAGCCGGCAGACTTGCCCGCGGCGCGAATGCGCGTTGCAGCATCTTTGATGGCTGCCTGCACCGCGGGGGCCTTGGGATCGCCAAGATGGCCGAGGGATGCGGCAACATCGCTGGGGCCGATGAAGATTCCGTCGACGCCTTCAACGGCAGCCACGGCTTCAATCTCGCTGAGCGCGGCCCCGGTTTCCAGTTGCACAAGCACACAGGTGTCGAGGTGCGCGTTTCGATGGTAGTCCTGGATGCGGCCGTAGTCGTTGGCACGGATCGCTCGGGCGACGCCGCGAATGCCCAATGGCGGATAGCGCGTGGCGGCCACGGCGCGACGCGCTTCTTCAGCGTTCTGCACAAAAGGTATGAGGAGCGAGCGGGCGCCGACATCGAGCGCGCGCTTGATGATGACGAAATCGTTCCATGGCACGCGGAAGACCGGCTCCGCCGTGCCCCGGCTCATGGCCTGGAGTTGCGGCAAAAGCGTGGTGATGTCGTTGGGCCCGTGCTCGCCGTCGATGACGATCCAGTCGAATCCGGCGCCGGCAGCGACTTCGGTTGCGACAGGGCTGGCCAGGGAACACCATAGGCCTACCTGACGCTCACCGCGCGCGAGCGCCTGTTTGAATGTGTTGCGTGGGAAATTGCCGGGCCAGTTGGACATGGGTTGGAACTCCTTTGGCGATTGTAAAGCGCGAAATCAGGCGGGTGGGGCGGCAAAGTCGAGGCGCTTGATTTCGCCGACGATAGGACCGTAGCTGACGATGGCGCAGAAGGCAATGAGTCCGACGAAGACCAGCGCGCCGTTGTAGGAGTGGGTTTTCTGGACGATGTGTCCGATGATGAGCGGCGTGGTGATTCCGGCCATGTTGCCACAGAGGTTGAAGAGTGCGCCGTTCATGCCCACCATGCCCCGCGGCGAGGTATCGGAGACGACCGTCCAGCCGAGCGCGCCGAAACCCTTGCCGAAGAACGAAAGCGACATGAACAAAATCATGAGGGTCTGCGACGACACATAGTTGCAGGCGACGATGGAAATCGAAAGTGCCAGGCCGGCGATGATGGGAAGTTTGCGGCTGAAGGTGAGCGAGTGGCCGCGATGGAGAAGCCGATCGGAGATGACGCCGCCCAGGACGCCCCCGAAGCCTCCGCAAAGGCCAGGTACGGCGGCAGCGAGGCCGACGTGGATGACGGACATGTGGCGGGCCTGCGAAAGGTAGAGCGGATACCACGTAACAAAGAACCAGGTGAGCGTGGCGATGCAGTACTGACCGATGTAGACGCCAACAAGCATGCGGTAGCTGAGCAGCTTTTTGATCGTGGCCCAGGTGAGGGTATTGCGGCGCGGACTTGCGGCCGAATCGGCGTCGACGAGGCCGCCGCCGCGCTCGATAAATTCAATCTCGGCCTGCGAAATGCGCGGATGATCTTTGACGCGGTAGATGTTGGTGTACCAGACGAGAGTGAGAACGCAGCCGAGCGCGCCCAGGAACCAGAAGCAACTCTGCCAGCCTGCCCCGTGGATCAGCCATCCGAAGATGGGCGCAAAGATCGGCAGAGCGAAATACTGCGCGGAGTTGAAAATGGCTGACGTGCGTCCGCGTTCGGTCGTGGGAAACCAGGCGGCGACGATGCGGCCGTTGCCGGGAAATACGGGCGACTGGAAAAAACCGGAGAGCACTCTGAGGATGAAGATCGCTGTGAAGGCTGCGCTGGCGGCAAAGTACCCGGCAAAGGCCGTGAGAAAAGCACAGATCGACCAGCCGATGATGGCGATGCCGTAGACGCGCTTGGATCCGAAGCGGTCGAGCAAGCCGCCGGAGGGAAGCTGGCCGAGCGCGTAGGCCCAACCGAACGCGAAGAGCAGATAGCCCAGCCTCGCCGCATTCAGATTCATTTCCCTGGGCATGGAGGAGGCGGCCTGGGAGAGAGCAGACCGGTCGGCAAAGCTGAAGCAGCTCACCACGAAGAGGATGGTGATGATGAGATAGCGAACGCGGGATTGTCGAGATTCAGGCATCGAGAGTGAGTTGGCTGGGCAGAACCTGGGATTCGATTCGTTTCTCACGGTAGCATGCGGAGCGAGGCTCAGGAACGGGGCTTATGCTCCTTCGCTGACCGCCTGAATGAGGGCGCGGATGTATCCGTAGCAAAAAGCGAACGACTGCAGGGAGTCGGGATCGGCATTGGCCAGCGGAACGTGATCGGGCATGAGCATGTAGGGGTAGCCGATCTCCTTGTAGACGCGGATTGCCTTGACGAAATCGATGTCGCCTTCGTCGGGATAAACCTCCATAAAGTCGTTGCGATGGCCGCGAATATTGCGGAAGTGGACGTTGAAGATCTTCTTGCGCGTGCCAAAGTAGCGAATGACATCGAAGATTTCGACGCCGGGATTTTCGAGGTCTTCAGAGATGGTTCCCTGGCAAAAGTTGAGGCCGTGGTACGGGCTTTCCTGAATGGTGATGAATCTCTTGAGCCCATCAATCGTGCCGAGCACGCGGTTTACGCCCTGGTAGCCCTCGGGCGGGACGCCGGGGTCCTGCGGATGGCAGGCCATGCGGACCTTGTATTCGTTGGCGACCGGGATGATGCGATCGAGAAAGTATGTGATGCGCTCCCAGAAGGCGTCGGCGTTGACCTGGCCAGCGCGCGTCAGCGGCGTTTCGGGATGCGCTTCGGAAAGCTTCCATTGGTGGTAGAGCGCGTCACCGCGGCCCGGGAACCCAGCCGCTCCGCAGGATGCCGAGGATGCTCATGTTGTATTTCACGCAGGGGATCCGGGCCTGTGCGCAGTTACGAATAAAGATTTGTAGCTGCTCGATGTCGCGATCGCGCTCGGGGCTCTCGGCGAGCATGATGGCAGGATGTTTTTCGCGGTCGATGTAGCTGGACTCGAGGAAACGGCGGCGCGGTGCAATCGATGCTGATGCCGTATTTGGCGGCCATATCGACCATGCGCTTGAGCTCGTCAACCGTGGCGTAGAGCCGGTCGCCCTCTATTTCCGGATAGCCGCAAATGTTGCGCACGCCATAGCGGGCTAGATATTGGAGATGAACGTCGTTTGTGGGAGCGGTCTGGTCGCCCAGTTTCATGAGAACGGGCTGGGCCGGCGGGGCTGCGGTGGGCGGAGCAGCAAAGGATTGAGTTGCAAGGAGGCTGGCGGCGCCAGTTGATGTGAGGAAATGTCTGCGATTCATCTCTTCGACTCCGGTTGAGGCGCGGCCGAGTCTCGAGAGAGCAGAAGACGCGACGCACCTCAATGAAATTATGAGAGCGCCTGCATGCCTGTAAAGGAGAATCACAAGCTCGCAAGGTGAGGTTTATGATCGAAAAGCAGCGTGGCTGGGTTGACGACGGCCGGGCGGTGGTGAGCTTGCCAATGAATCCCCGATATCTTCGCGTGAACGAGCGCGACAATGTGGCCATTGTCGTGAACCAGGGTGGACTGCCTGCGGGGAGCCGCTTCGATTCAGGCCTGGAGTTGCGCGAAGCCGTTCCCGAGGCGCACAAGGTTGCGCTCACCGATCTTGCCAGGGGTGAAGCGATCGTGCGCTACGGGGTGACGATCGGATACGCGAATCGAAACATCGCGCAGGGCAGCTGGGTGCATGAGGGGCTGATCATCGAGCCGGAGGCGCCGCGGCTGGCTGATTGTCCGCTGGCAACAGCAACGCCGAAGCCATTACCTCCGCTCGATGGGTACACCTTCGAGGGCTACCGGAACCACGACGGCACAGTGGGTACGAAAAACATTTTGGGCATCAGCACTACCGTGCAGTGCGTGGCCGCGACTGTGGACTACGCGGTGCGGCGCATCAAGACTGAAATCCTTCCGAAATATCCAGAACGTGGACGATGTTGTTGCCATTACGCATCCATACGGCTGCGGCGTAGCTCTGGGCGCGCCGGGTGCGGAAATCCCGGTGCGCACGCTCAGGAATCTGAGCCTGCATCCGAACTTCGGCGGCGAGTTGCTGATCGTGAGCCTGGGCTGCGAGAAATTGCAGCCCTCGCTCCTGATGTCGAACGGCGGCCTCAAGGTGCTCCGGGAAGAGCCGGCCGTGGCCGTGCTGCAGGACGCGCACGAGGGCTTTCGGTGAGATAGTGGACACGATCATGAATCTGGCCGAGGCGCGGCTGAAGAAACTGGACGAGCGGCGGAGGGTGACTTGCCCGGCTTCCGACCTAGTGGTGGGCTTGCAATGCGGAGGTTCGGACGCGTTTTCAGGAGTAACCGCGAACCCGGCGGTAGGATTTGCCGCCGACCTCTTGGTGCGAGCGGGCGCAACGGCTATTTTTTCTGAAGTGACTGAGGTGCGCGACGCGGCTCACCTGCTGTCGGCACGCGCGGCCACGCCGGAAATTGCGCGGGCCTTTTTGCGCGAGATGGCGTGGTACGACAATTATCTCCATCAGCGGCGGCGCAGATCGGAATGCGAATCCATCTCCGGGCAACAAGAAGGGCGGCCTGGCAAATATCGTCGAGAAGACGATGGGATCGGTAGCAAAGGCGGGAAGTTCAGCTCTGATGGGTGTGACCGGACCCGGCGAGCGCGTGACGCAAAAGGGGCTGGTGTTCGCGGCGACCCCGGCGGGCGACTTCATTTGCGGCACGCTGCAACTGGCAGCATCGATGAACGTGCACATTTTCACCACCGGACGCGGCACGCCCTACGGCCTGGCGATGGCGCCGGTGATCAAAGTAGCCTCAAACAGCGGGCTCGCCCAACGCTGGCATGACCTGATCGACGTAGACGCGGGAAGAATTGCAACCGCGGAAGCGACGATTGAAGAAGTCGGGTGGGAGATCTTCTCCATGGTTTTGGAAGTGGCCAGCGGGAGCAAGAAGACGTGGGCCGACCACTGGGGCCTGCACAACGAATTCACAATCTTCAATCCGGGTCCATTGACATAGATGGACTCCATGAGGGAACGATACGGCAGCGAACCTGCGGCGGCCGGTCGAGATCCTCGAGTCTCCTCTCAAACACCGCAAGCGCCAGTCGAAATCCTGGGGCTGCAATGGCTCAGGAGGGTGGCGAGGCCGCGATGGCGGTCCCAAGGCTTGGCGTCTGAGCCCATTGCCAGATCAATCCGGTCCCGCTTCTGATCCCTCCCGGACGACTTCCTCGGCGCGAGAGGACGATTTTAGAACTTTTCTGCTCCAGCCCAGACCCTTCGAGGCCGCAGAGTACGTTCGAGCCTGAATCCAGCCGCGGAGAGCCAACTTCCGGTTTGCCATCATCGGCTCGGAGCACCTGCGAGACCTCAGGAAACGTTCGAGAAGCCGACATGCACTAAGACTTGTCGGTACCAATTCCACAGCAGGATGGATATAGGCGGAGGGGCTTGGCATCAGGAATCGCCGTCGCCCTGATTTAGTGCCTTCATTTCATGGAGACCCTGAATCCGTCCGCCGATGTCCGGGAGAACGACGGTAGATTATTCTCCCGTCATTTTCCTCAAAAGTGAATCACCACGCCGGCGCTGATGCGCAAGTTGTTCTGGTGATTGTTGCTTCCGTTGTCGAAGGTGGTCAGCAGGTAATCGGCTTCGACGAGGCGCACTGAGAAACGGTGGTCAACGCGCAGGTCAAGGCCTCCACCGAAATTGCCCGCAAAGGCTGCGCCAGCATTGGTCGTTGCGGACTGCGATCCTTGTACAAGTGTCCCGCTGGAGTGTGCCACGCCGGCCAGGACCTGCCCGAAGGGCTGAAAGGATGAGTGGCCCATGGGTGGCAAATAGCGCACGCCTCCGGTAAATGCAGTGAGGGTCAACCCGTATCCGGCGGCGGAGACGCCGCTGGCATAGCCTCCAACAACATCGCCAACCAAGTCCCAGCTGCCGGGCTTTATGGCCCAGGCGAAGTCGGTGCTGCCGCCATTCAGGTTAAAGCAGCCGCACCCGCCCGGAGGCGCGTTGCTGTGCAGGTAGGTGTAGCCGAGAGCGAGTTCGGCGCGCGACGGCATGCCGCTCGCAGTCGCGCCCGGCGCGGGATTCTGGGCAACGGTCGTACCAGCGGAGACCGCGGCAACAGTCAACAACAGGGTGAAGGTCGTCTTGATCCTGAGTCGCATGGGGTCTCCTATTGCTCAACCGTGAGTTGCACGGTGGTTGAGTGCGTATCTGTTCCGCTGGCTCCGGTAATTGTGAGCGTGTAAGCCTGGGATGTTTTTAGTCCGAAGCCCCCTCCGCAACCCATTAGCGAGGCAGCACCTGCCAGCGAAAGCAGGGCGGCGACGAACAGCAGGAGTTTGCTCTTCCACGCCTTTCGCCAGCGGCGAAAAGGAATCATGAAGAGCAGAGCCAGTGCCGGAGTGGCCATCGGCCAGAGGTTAGGCCGAACCATACCGGCGGTAGCGGCTGTTGTCACCGTCAGCGTCGAGGTTCCGTTCCCCGATCCCGGCGTGATCGTAGTGGGATTGAAGGTGCCGGTTGCACCGGGAGGTAATCCCGAGACGCTGAGCATCACGGTACTCGTGAAGCTGCTGCCCACGTCCGTCACGGTGATGGGATACATCGCCGAGCCGCCTGGCTCGACGCTTTGCGACGGAGGAGTTGCGGTAACAGTGAAGTCCGGCGCGGGCGCATTGACCGTGATCGTTCGCTGCACCTGTGGCGCCGCTGAGTAATTCGTACCGCCTGCCTGGTTGGCGTCGATGACTAGATTGCCGGCGGATGTGACGGTCAGCGTGCTGCCGCTGATGGAACCGGTAGCCGTGCTGCTGGAATCTCTGGTGAAGACAACTGGATTGCCAGATGCACCGCCGGTTGCGGTCAACGTAATCTGCAGGCCGGTTGAATACGTGACTGGCGAAATGGGCTGCGTGAAGTTAATCGCCTGTGGGGCCTGATTGACAACCACCGTTCGCTGCACTTGCGGCGCAGCGGAATAAGTGGAATTTCCGGCTTGGTTGGCATCGATAACGAAGCTTCCGACACTGGTCACTGTGAGGGTGGCGCCGGTGATGCTGCCGGCCCCTGTGCTGCTGCCGTCAATTGCGAAGAAGACCGGATTCTCCGATCCGCCGCCTGTTGCGGACAATGAAATTTGCAAGCCCGAGGCATATGTAACAGGCGAAGTGGGCTGGGTAAAGTTGATGGCCTGCGCGATGAGCGTGTTCACGACAATGGTTCGTTGTACCTGCGTTGCGGCGGAGTAATTTGTATTTCCGGTCTGGTTGGCATCGATAACCAGATTGCCTGTCGACGTAACTGTGAGCGTGCTGCCAGAAATAGAGCCAGTAGCGGTGCTGCTCGGATCAATCGCGAAGACCACCGGATTGCCCGATGCGCCGCCGGTAGCCGTCAACGCAATCTGCAGTCCCGATGCGTAGGTGACCGGCGAAGTCGGTTGAGTGAAGTTGATGGTTTGAGAGGCTTGTGTGACGACCACAATCCGCTGCACCTGGGCCGCGGCGGAGTAAGTGGAGTTGCCGGCTTGATTGGCGTCGATGACGAAACTTCCAACTCCGGTGACGGTGAGCGTGCTACCGGTGATCGAGCCTGTACCGGTGCTGCTGCCATCGATGTTGAAGACGACTGGGTTGCCCGATGCGCCACCGGTGGCAACCAGCGAAATCTGCAGGCCCGAGGAGTATGTGACCGGCGTTGTGGGCTGTGTGAAGTTGATGGTCTGCGCGGTCAGCGAGCCGCCCGAGCCAGTGCCGCTGACCGGGATGCTCTGGGTCACACTACCCATGGCATAGAGGTTGTTATCGGTCAGGACAACATCTTCGCTCAATGGCCCGGAGACTGTCGGCTTGAAGTTGACCGAGACATCGCAGCTCGCTCCGCCGCGCACGGAATCGTCTTCTTCGCATAGAACATTGGTATCGCTGCTGTTGATGGGAAAGTCGACCGGGTATACAGGATTGTTCTCGGCAGCATTGAAGTAGAGGCTCGCATTGCCGATGTTCCAAACCGTGACCGTCAGCGCGGGGTCGGTGTCTGCGCCGACACTAGTAGAAGCAAAGCTGAGACTGGGAGGATTGGCGACGTTCAGCTTGACGACATCGTTGTTTGTGGCATCGGCGGCATAGATATCGCCGTTGGAGTCAACGGCAACGCCGTTCGCATTGGCTACGCTGGTAATGCCGACTGTGAACAGCGAGCCGTTGGCCGGCAATTCGAGCACGGTCCCGGCATCGGTGTTCGCGATGTACACATCCCCGGCGGCGTCAACTGCCACGGCTTGCGGGTAAAACAAGTTGCTCGGCGAGAGCGCGATCTCTGTACCGAAGCTGGTTCCGTTCCAGGGAATCTCTACTATCCGATTGTCGCCGGAATCCGCGATATAGACGTTCAGGTTCGCGTCCACTGCCACGCCGTGCGGAGCATGAAGGCCAGTGGCGGCGGTAATCGTCGTGGGCGTGCCGTAACCATTGCCCATCCAGGCCATTTCAACCAGCTTCTGGTCCAGGCCGTCGGTAAAAAAGAGATTTCCGTTGCTGTCGACCGCGATGCCATCGGCGTCGGGTAGCGCGCTCGAGTCCAGGACAACAGGAGTGCCGTAACTGGAACCACTCCAGGGCACCTCGACAATCTCGAATCCTTTCGTATCGGCGATGAACAGGTTCCCGCTTCCATCGATAGCCACGGCGCTGGGCTGGTCCAGCGTGATGTGCCGGTGGGGACTTTGACCGGCGCGCCATAGGCGGTGCCAGTCCAGGGTGTCTTGATGATCCAACCGTTCAAGCTGTCTGCGACATAGACATTGAGGCTGGCGTCCACAGTCATGCCAAGAGGCGCGCTGTAGTTGCCGCCCGAGTATTGCGGGAGCTTTGATTGAACGCCGGTGCCGTAGACGATCTCCGGCGCTGTCCGGTTCCGGGCAGATACGTTGTTCCCAGAACATTGCCGCTGGCATCGGTGAGAAGCACGGCGCCGAGGCGGCCTCCGGGGGCCTGCGGATTGAAGACCACGTTGACGGTGCAGACTTCACCCACGGTGTATGCGGTGTCAGTGCCGCAGCATCCACCGGGACCATAAGTGAAGTCCAGATTGGCCGCGCCCTGGGTCAGCACTTGAATGGAACTAGCGTCCCAGAGGCGCTGAAGTAGACGCTCACAGGCTGCGCAGCCAGGGCCGCGCCTACATCGGAATAGAAATAATCGTAAGTTCCCGTCAGAGTCGCCGTCTGCGGCGTGTTCGCAGCGCTATCGGCAACCGAGAGCGTAGCTTGCAAATTCCCGGTGTCGATGGGCCTGAAGGTGATCCAGATGTTGCAGCTGGAACTGGCAGCCAATGTTGCGCCACACGCATTGGTCCCCGTGGAGATGGCGAAGTCGGAGGAATTGGTCCCTGTAATACTGGGAGTTATGCCGGTGAGCGTTGCACTGCCGGTGTTCGACAGAACTACGGCCAGCGCGGGGCTGGTCGTTCCGTAGACCTCGCCGCCAAAGGCGAGCGAATTAGGCGAGAGCGAAGCGTCGGAGCCCGAGGCGGTAGTGACCGTGACTGTATTCGTCCCCGTCGCGCTGTTATAGGTTGAGGAACTGGCAGAATCCGGAGTATAGGTGACCGTCAGCGTGTCGCTACCGGTCGCGAGCGATTCGGCCGGAACCGTAATCGTCGCTCCGCCACTAACGAGGGCCGTGGCCGCAGAGCTGTAGCTGCCGCTGCTCAGAGTCACCGAGCCGGTTGGCGTCGGATTGCCGCTGACGCCGATCGTCACAGTCAGCGATTGCGCCGTCGTGATGCTCGTTGGCGCCGGCGTTACCGTCACCGTCGGCGTGGTCTTGGCCGGAGTGGTCACCGTGACCGTATTTGTTCCCGTCGCGCTGTTGTAGGTTGAAGAGCTGGCGGAATCGGGCGTGTAAGTGGCCGTCAAGGTGTCCGTGCTGGTGGCCAGCGAGCCGGCGGGTATCGTAATCATCGCACTGCCACTGACGAGGGCCGTGGCCGCAGAGATGTAACTTCCGCTGCTCAGAGTCACCGAGCCGGTCGGAGTGGGGTTGCCGGTGCCGCCGCTGACGCCGATAGTCACTGTCAGCGATTGCGCAGTGGTGATGCTCGATGCGCCGGGTGTCACGGTAACCGTCGGCGTGGTGGGGACCGGTGGAGTGGTTGCGGGAGACTGGTACTCCCATAGGTCGCTGTAATAGAAAAGCACGCTGTCCCCGCCGCTTGTGGCATCGCCTCCGTAAAGCCAGAAGTTACCGCTCTTGTCTGTCCAGGCGGCTGCGCTGTTGCGGTCTCCGGGAGTGTTCGAGGGGCTGGGGACGCCCAGCGTACCGTAGCTTCCTGGCTGCGATGCGAGATCGCTGCCGTCCATCCACGTCCACTCGTTCGCGGACGGGCTGTAGGTCCAGAGATCGTTGAGCGGGCCGTAGTTGTCCTTTGCATCGAAGCCCTGACCGCCAAAGAGCCAGAGGTTGCCCTGAGTGTCTTTCCAGGCTGAGGCGTAGTAGCGGCCGCCTGGCATATTCGTCGCGCTGGCCGATCCCTCTGTGCCGTAGGCTCCGGGGTTTCCTCCGCTGCCAGGCACGGTGTTGCTTCCGCCCACCCAGGTCCATTCGCCATTGACGGCATTGAACATCCACAGGTCGCTGAGTTCGCCACTCCGTCCGATCGAGTCCTCTCCTGCCCCTCCGAAGAGCCAGAGGTTGCCGGACTGGTCCATCCATGCGGCAGAGGCTTGACGGCTTCCGGGTACACTTCCGCTGGAGGCCGTGCCCTTGGTTCCATAGACACCGGGTGTGCCCGACCCCGGAACGACAGCGGCCCCAGGGACAACACTGGCGCCGCTGACCCAGGTCCAGGCGCCTGTGGACGGGTTGAACATCCACAGGTCATTCAATTCAGCTTCGTTTCCTGCAGAGTCCCCACCGAATCCGCCGAAGAGCCAGAAGTTGCCCCGACTGTCTACAGCGAACGAAGCGTTATAACGCGCGCCGGGAATATTGCTGGTGCTGGGTGTTCCCTGCGTTCCATCGACGCCGGGCACCTCTGTATAAGCGACCGTGGAAGGATTGGTGGCTCCGCCTTCCCACGTCCACAGGTTCGTGGAGGGGTTGTACATCCACAGGTCATTCAGAATGCCTAAATCGGATGCGTTCGGTCCAGCGCCGGAGCCGAATCCGCCGATGAGCCAGAGGCGTCCGCTGTTGTCGGTCCAGGCCGCGGCGTACTCGCGGCCGCCCGGCATGTTGCCTGGTGCGGCTGTGCCAAGGGTTCCGTATACACCGAATGGGCTGTCATTCGCACCGACTACGTTACTGCCGCCGACCCAGGTCCATGTCCCGGCCGTGAGGGAGTACTCCCACAAATCGTTTAGGTAGCCACTGACGCCGGTTGAGTCGTACCCGTATCCGCCAAGCAGCCACAGATTTCCGTTGCTGTCCGTCCAGGTGGAAGCGCCGTAACGGTACCCGGGAAGGTTGGCTGTCGAGGGCGTTCCCTGCGTGCCGTATACAGGGGCGTTTGCGGGTATAGGGGGGCCTTCGAAAATGAAACCGAGAACTGTGCCCTGATTGCCGCCCATCCAGGTCCATTCGCCGGAGCCTGCGGCCGCGGCGTTCACCGTGACGACAACCGCCGCCGAGGTGCTCCCGGCGTTATTGGTGTCGCCGCCGTAGGTCGCCGTGATGTTGTGCATACCGACGGCGAGCGCGTTCGTGCTGAAAGGGGCAGTTCCATTGTTAAATAGGAGCGCCGTTCCAAGCGACGTCGTTCCGTCATAGAACGTGACCGTGCCTGACGGGATGCTGTTCCCGGTAGTCTCCGAGACTTGCACCGTGAAGTTCACACTGGTACCCAGGGTGACCGAGTTCAAGTTCGAGGAAAGCTGCGTCTGCGTCGCAAGGGGCGTGGCCGAGCCGGTTCCGGACAGGCTCACGGATTGCGGCGAGCCAGCGACGTTATCGGCAATGGAAACCGATGCGCTGTAGGGCTGCGCGGCTGCCGGCGTGAACGTGACGAAGATCTGGCATAGACCCGTTGCGGCGATCGAGTTACCGCAGTTGTTGGTCTCGGCGAAGTCGGCGGGATTTGCGCCGACGATGGACACGCTATTGATGGAGAGATTGATATTGCCGATACTGGTGATAGTGATTACTTGCGTTGCGCTGGTTGCGCCGGCCAATGCGCTGAACCGCAGCTGCCCTGCGGGACTGATCGTCATGCCAGGCCCGGACGCAGCCGAGCCTATACCCAGGAGCTCTAAGGTCTGAGGCGATGTGACGGCGTTGTCCGCGATGGAGACGTAGGCTGCATCGTCTTCGACGCCGGTCGGCGTGTAAGTAACGGAGACCGTGCATAGCGCGGAGGGAGCCAGAGTTGAGGGGCAGTTGTTGGTCTGCGCAAAGACATTTGGGTTGGTCGAACCGGTAATGGTGATGCCGGTGATTGACAGGTTTGCGGCGCCGCTGTTCGTGACGGTGAACGTCTGCGGCGCGCTCGTGGATCCGGCGCTGGAGACAAAGGTGAGTGCCGACGTCTGCGAGAGGGTGACGGCGGGCAGACCGGTAGTGGTAGTGTAGGTTGCGCTGATAACGGGCGAAGTGCTGGCGAGGTTGTTCGCATCGCCGCTATAGACAGCCGTGAAGCTGTGCGTGCCGACAGCAAACGAAGCGCTCGAGAAGGAGGCCTTCCCGCTGGAGTTGACCGGCAGAGTCGCGAGGACAGTGGAACCATCAAAGAACGACAGGTCGCCGGTTGGCGTTGCTGATCCGCTGGCCGGAGCCACTGTTCCGCTCAGGCTGACCGGGGTTCCGGTGCTGGCCTGGGTAGGCGCGACAATGAGCGACGTGGTGGTGGAGTTGAGGGACTCGGCGCTGAGCGCGACCGAGCTCGACGTGCTGGTGGCAAAGAGCGAGTCGCCCGAATAGACGGCAACGATGTTGTGCGTGCCGCTGCCGGCCAGGCGAACGTTCTCAAGCTTCACGGTTGCCACTTCAGTCAGCCGGTTCTCCACGGTCTGGATGGCGAAATCGCCGAAAACCGAGAACACGATATCTTTGCGCCCGCTGTTGTGGAAGTCGCCGGCTGCGATGCCCGTTGTATAGTACGGTACGGTACCGGGATTCGAGGTCTTCCCGGAACCGACGGCGATGTTCTGCTGTGTGAATGTTCCATCGCCGTTCGAGCTGAAGACGCTGATGTTGGTGTCGTCATTGGCTGAGGCGAATCCGTCGAAGCCGTTGCCGGCAAAGTCGGCGGCCACCAGATTCCACGCGGCGTTGGAAACGGCCAGAGCCTGCGGGCCTGCGGTAAACGTCCCGTTACCGTTGCCGAGGAAGATGGGAACGCCGGTGCCGGAGCTGGTTACGGCCATATCCGGCTTGCCGTCGCCATTGAAGTCTCCAACGGTCGGTATGTAGGACGGAAAGGTGTCGATGAAAGGGGGCAGGGAGTCCGCCGTCAGAACGCTTGAGAAAGTCCCATTGCCCAGGTCGAGTTCGGAGTAGGCGCCCGACGGCGTGACATACCCCACATCGGGGTTGCCATCGCCGTTGAAGTCGGCCACAACCGGGATATAGGTTGGGAAGTCGAAACTTAAATCGTTGAAATTTATGGGGGTCGTGGCCGTCGCCGTTTGGAAGGTTCCATCGCCATTGCCCAAGTAGAGCTCGCTGTAAGCTTCAAATGCATTACCGTAGGTGGCGAGAATATCGGGGATGCCGTCGCCATTGAAGTCCGCCACTACAGGCACAGCGAGAAACGCGCTGCCGTTGATGGGCTGCAGTTGCGTTGGCTGCACGGTAAACGTGCCGTCGCCCTTGCCCAGCAGGATGGCGATCGAGTTCGCGGCCACGCTGCCTGCGCTGGCGGTCTGGGAGAGGCCAATGGCCAGGTCTGGAATGCCATCCTGGTTAAAGTCGCCAACCGCGATTGAAACCGCGTCAAAGATTCCGAAGCCCTCCGCGCCGCTGGGCGAGTTGGCCACGATCTGCTGCGGCGCGAGCGCGGTGAAGGTTCCGTCGCCGTTGCCGAGATAGACCTGAATGTTCTCCGGAGCATAGTTACCCGCCAGATCCACGAGGCCGTTTATAACGATCACGTCGGGGATGCCGTCGCCGTTCAGGTCGGCTGTGGCGGTGTACCAGCCGGAGCCCGTGGTGTTGGGAATCTCCGGTCCGGCTACATAGGATTGGCTCTGGGTTGCGCCTTGAAGCTGCACCGTGCCGAGCACCGCGTTGTTGTTGCTTGTATCGATGAACTGCACGCTGCCGGTGGGCGCGGCTTTGGGGCCGAATCCGGTGACGGTCGCCGTGAGCTCGTAGCCGGCCGATGTGCCGGAAGATGCCAGGCTCGCCGTGGTGAGCGCGTTGTTGACCGAGATTGCCGTGATGGGCGAGACCGAGGCCGCGAGCTTGGTTTGCACCTGGAAGCGGGCCACGATCTGGTGAGCACCTGCGCCGAAACGCATGGGCAGCGTGGCCACGCCATTGACGTTGGTCTGCGCAATGCCGATGAGCCCCTGGCCTACGCACGAGGCATAGGCCGCGTCGCAGAAGGTGACAACTCCCGGCGTCAAGGGCGACCCGTTGCTGGTGACGGTTGCCGTCAGGTTCACCTGCGAGGTGCGGCTGGCGCTGGTGACCGGCTGCCCATTCACCAGAAAAGCCAGCGTGGTTTGCGTGGCCGTGAGATTGGTTGGTTCAGTGACGGTGAAGGTTAGCGGCGCGCTGGTTGCCGCGGCAAAATAAGTGTTACCGGCATAACTGGCCGTCAGCGTGTTGGCGCCAGGGGGAAGCTGGGTGGTGGTCATTGTAACCACGCCGTTGGTCAGCGATCCGTATCCGAGAATCTGGCCTCCGTTACGGAAGTAGACGATTCCGCCATCGGTCGAAGCAGCCGAATCGGAAGCGGGCGAAAGGGTCGCCGTGAGCGTAACCGGATCGAGGACCGTACCGGTGGATGGCGGAGAAGCGGAGAGGGCTAGAGCCGTTTGCGCCAGTGCGATACCGTTGAGCGCAATGGGCAATGTTGTGGCGGCATTGTCGGTAACGGTGAGCGTGGCCACATCAACGCCGGTCGCAGAAGGATCAAATGAGACCGTTATCGTGCAGTTGGCCCCGGCCGCGAGCGACGTTCCGCAGGTATTCGTCTGGCTGAAAGTGCTGGCGTTAGCGCCGCCGATGGCGATGCTGCCGATGGTAAGCGCGGACGCGCCGGGATTGCTGAGCGTTACCGTCTGCATTGGGGCGGTTCCGCCTAACGGCGTGGAGAAGCTTAGTTGCAGCGGCGAGAGTACGGCCTGCGGCCCGGTGGCAGAGGCGGGCGGAGTGTAGACCCAGAGATCGTCATAGGAGAGATATTGATAAGCGAATCCGTTGTTGATGAAGGGACCGTATGTCCCACTATAAAGCCACAAATCGCCCTGCTGGCCGGACCAGCTTGCGGCTGCGGCCCGGCCGCCGGGAATGTTGGCGGCATCCGGCACCCCCAGCGTCCCATAGACGCCATTGGCAGCAAATTGACTGACGTCGGCCAGCGGTGTGCCGGCTGTCCAGGTCCACTGATTCGTGGCCGGCGCGTACTCCCACACGTCGTTCAAGAGAATCGCCTGGTTGGCGGTGTTGACGGCGCCGCCGCCAAAGATCCAGACATTGCCGCTCTTGTCCTGCCAGACGTCTGTGAACATGCGGCCGGGAGAGTAGTTGGAGGCCGAGGCAACGCCCTGGACGCCATAATCGCCGGTTGAGTTGGATTGATTCTGCCCGCTCACCCAGGTCCACTGCTGGTTGGCCGGATTCAGGCTCCAAAGGTCGCCGAGAATGCCCACGCTCGGCAGCGCGTCAACACCATAGCCGCCGTAGAGCCAAAGGGTTCCATTGGAATCAACCCAGGTGGCGCCGCTGGTCCGTTCTCCCGGCTGGTTGCTGGCCGAAGAAGAACCCAGGGTGCCGTAGCTGGCAGGTTGCTCGCCACCGTACCAGGTCCACTCGCCGGACGACGGCGAGTACTTCCACAGGTCGTTGAGGACGACATTTGTTTCCTGGGAATTGTCGAGGTAATTACCCGCACCGCCAAAGAGCCAGAAGTTGCCGCTTGCATCCACCCAGCTCATGGCGCTGTAGCGCGATCCGGGAATGTAGCTGGTGCTGGACTGGCCGGAGGTTCCAAAAGAGGAGAACTGATTGGCGAGGTTGCTGCCGCCCTCCCACGTCCACTCATTGGTGGCAATGTTGTACATCCATAGATCGTTCAGAAAGCCCAGAGTTCCCGCCGAGTCGTAACCCCAGCCGCCGAAGAGCCACAGGTTGCCGCTTGTGTCCACCCAGGTATCGGCCTGGTAGCGCGCGCCGGGCGTGTTGGCCGCCGCGGGCGAGCTCACCGTGCCGTAAGCGCCGGAGGCGTTCAGCGAGGCGCTGCCGCTCATCCACGTCCACTCATTGGTGGATGGGGTAAAGCGCCAGAGATCGTTGAGCGAACCGTTGTCGCCGGTTGCGTCGTTTCCAAAACCCCCAAAGAGCCAGAAGCTGCCGTCGGCGCCGGTCCAGGTCGCGCTCCATTGCCGTTCGCCGGGAGAGTATTGTGCCGAGGGAACACCGAGCGCACCGTGCGTGGTTGGGATCGCGCCCAGAGCGCCGGCTTTGCCGTCCATCCAGGTCCATTCGCCTGTCCCGGTCTGCGCCTGGACGGCAGCGCCCAAGGCCACGCCCATGAGAAGAACCGCTGTGGCCGAACGCAGCGAGGGTGCCACGCGACGGCAGTCAGAGGGAAAACGCAGATGGGAGGAAAACAGCCGGGTCACGATCACGAAACGACCTCCGGGAAACTTCAAGTTGAGGGATTGAAGGACAAATCCGCAGGACGATGCTCCACCTGCCGGTAGTGAACATGAGCGAATGCGCGAAGGCGTGGTTTTTGGGAGGAGCGGCTTGTGCCATCGGCAACCGCAGCAGCACTCATCGAGGAAATAAGCGAAAAGGCAGGGACGAGGACAGAGCTGGTGCGGGAGGCTCTTTCGCTCATGGGGGAATCTCCTAACTGTGGTTCGTGCCAAACGTTGGGAAGATACCTAAAGTTGTCTTCATGAGCGAGTCGTCAGTTCATCGCCTCAAAGCATTCGAGCGATGCGCTGGAAGCTAGGCAGGCAGGAATTAATCGCATTGAAACAAACTATTTGAGCCTCTGGTGGGCGTTGCCGTGGGAACTCGGTAAGTGCGATAATCAAGCTAGAATTAGCCTAGAACAAGCGAAACATCAGGACTGATGGGGACATTTCGTGACATCCGCCCTGGAATTGAAGTCAGTTCATGCCACCGTCCTCCTCAGACCGCTCAAATGCCAGCCTCGGAACTCGCCTGGACTGCTGGAAGGAAATTGCGGCCTATCTTGGCAAGGTGGAAAGAACCGTCAAGCGCTGGGACGTGGATCGAGGTCTACCCATCCATCGCGTGCCGGGTGGGGGCCGCGCGTCCGTATACGCCTATACTTCCGAGCTGGATACATGGCTGAAGTCGACGAAGCTCCGGGAATCGGAAGCCGCCCCGGAGACATACCAGGAAGTTGACTCACCGGGGGAGTCTTCTAGCGCAGCGTTCGGCGCGGCAGACGCATCTCGCGATGACAAATCTCCGCGTCCCAGAGCTATCCCTCTCGCGATCGATCCTGCGACGAAACTGGGTGCTCGCGTTTTGTGGACTGCTGCTTGCCGGCGTCGTCGGCATAGCCGTCTACTCTGTGGGTCTTCGGACAGCCGGCCAACGGTTATCCCATGCGTTGCAGGGCCTGTTCGCCAATAACCCTTCGCAATCCGGACCAGCGGCTTCGATCGCTGTTTCCGACTCTGAGAAGAGTCAGGCGCGCGAGCTTTACATGAAAGGCCGCTACGAGTGGAACCAAAGGACTCCAGATAGCTTGAATCGCGCTCTTGGATTACTTCACCCAGGCAATTGTGCATGATCCCGGCTATGCGCAAGCCTATGTGGGCATGGCGGACACTTACGACCTGCTTCGGGAATACTCCACCATGCCAGACAGCGAAGCCTATGCGCGCGCAATCGCCGCGGCAAGGAAGGCCGTCGAACTGGATGATTCGCTTGCCGAAGCACATCGCGCCCTTGCCTTCTCTGAGTGGTGGGGCGCATGGGAATTCGTGGACGGTGAAAAGGAGTTCCGTCGCGCCATCGATTTGAATCCCAAAGACCCTATAACCCGCAAATGGTACGCAAACGTGCTTTCGGTGCAAGGACGGTTCCCCGCGGGCCTGGAGGAGAACGAAAAGTCTCAGGAACTCGATCCCACTTCGCAGTCAGTTCTTGCCGACAAGGGATGGATGCTGTTCAATGCGGGGAGAAAGGACGAGGGAATTGCACTTCTCAAGGAAGTGGAGCGCTCCACCCCAGAGTTTCTCTCGCCTCACTACTACCTCATGACCATAAGCCTCGAGCTTAGAGACTATCCATCCTACCTGGAGGAAGGTAAGAAGACAGCGGAGGCTGAGAATGATCCAGTGCTTAAGGACATCATCGAATCGGCTCGGGCGGGATACATGCGAGATGGTGAGCGCGGGCTGTTGAACAATCTTTACGCCAGGCAAGAGGAGTATTACCGGGCGGGAAAACTCTCAGGAACCACGTTGGCAGAAACCTGCATCCTGATGGGAAAGAAACAGGAAGCATTGCAACTACTGGAAGGGGCCTATGACCGTCATGAGTCGAATGTCCTTGCGTGCGTGTCGCAACCGGACCTGCTCACGCTGAGGGATGAGCCAAAGTACAAAGCGTTGGTGAAAAGGATCAATTTCCCCCAGGGACCGCAGACGGCGCAGCCGGGCACGGTTCCAGCTGAAAATCAGTCTTCCTTACGCGCCGCGTCCGATCCGCACTGATTCGCGACCAGAAGTGCGAGGCAATAAGCATCGCTGCGGTTGCCAAAGCAGTGTAGAGCTTTGACTAGGTTCGCGAAATCAGCATGATCTCCGCGCTCCTCAACACCGCGCTGGAACCTCTCATGCATAAACACCCACCCAAAAGAAGCTGGAGCGATCCTCGCTACTCGATGCCTTAAAGCCAACAAGGAGGCGTGTAGGGCTTGCAAGTTACCCGCTGCTCGCGGAAGCGAAGTGTCAATCTCATGCAATGCCGCTCCGAGAGGCAGAAGGATCCTGGCTCAGTCTTAGGATTGGTAACGAAAAACGCCGCAGTGTCCCTCAAGTTCAGCCAGGCTCGGTCATGAAGATCGAAGGACCCTAGCTGACTTTTGAGGAGTAATGTGCTTCGGTGCACGCATTGACGTGCGCGTGCACCTGAACAATAAGGCATCGGACTTGACTCAGCTCCTTACCGAAAGACGCCCTCGGTGCGATAGACGGAGAAGCAAATCCGAATCATGCTTTTTGCCACGGCGAATGGAGGCCGTACTCATGGCAAAGAGCAAGACAATGCGCAAACGGGTCCCCAAACATGTTCTGAAGCTCCCCGACCTTGAACAATCGAAGTCAGCCGTATTGAACAGCCTGACGTCTCGAAGCTCACAACGAACTTACGATCATGCAATCAGAGAATTCATCGAATGGTACTGTTCTGAGCCGCGGCTAGCGTTTAACAAGACTGTGGTCACCCGATACCGTATATCCCTCGAACAACGCCACCACGCTTCAACCACGATAAATCTTCGTCTGGCCGCAGTCCGGAGGTTGGCTTACGAGGCTGCCGACTGCGGTTTGCTCAGTGCAGACTTAGCCGCTGGGATTCGCCGGGTAAAAGGTGCCAAGCGATTGGGTATCCCAGTTGGTAATTGGCTCAGCGCCGAACAAGGCAGGCGCTTGTTGTTGACGGCAGACGGTACAAGCCTTCGAGGTAAGCGAGACTATGCCACATTGGCCATTCTGATGGGTTGCGGGTTGCGCCGGGCGGAATTGACTGCGTTGCGCGTTGAAGATATACAGCAGAGAGAAGAGCGCTGGGTCATAGCCGATCTTGTCGGCAAGGGCGGCCACATACGAACCATCCCAGTCCCGGATTGGGTGAAAGCTGGAATTGACGCCTGGATGTCGGCCGCCGGGATCACAACCGGCACGCTCTTTCGTTCGATCAACAAGGCTGGCAGGATTTGGGGCACCGGATTCAGCCCCAAGGTTATTTGGGGTGTCGTGAAACAGAAAGCAATGGACTGTGAAATTCCGGCTCTGGCGCCGCATGACCTGCGCCGAACTTGCGCCCGACTTTGCCATCAGGCCGGTGGGGAATTGGAGCAGATTCAGTTCCTTCTGGGGCACGTCTCGGTGCAGACAACGGAACGCTACTTGGGGTGCAAGCAGCGATTCCGTAATGCAGTCAATGATCGAATTGGGTTGGAACCGGAACCCTCGGGATCTCCTTAGATCCCACGTTGCTTGCCGATATGTCGGTACGAAACAGCCCTCAATTTCTGCCTCGGCAATTTAGCAAGACCTGACCCGAGTTTCGGTTTGCGACCGTACATCCAGAACCTTGAAGTCGATGTCAAGTCGATCCAGAATCGCCATGATGATTTGAAAGGCTGCCTGTGCGTTGCGGTACGCAGGTTGATAGGGTGCAAAGCCTTAAGCCAATGGGCTCGGCATGCCGCGAAGGGGAAAGGGGCCTGCTTTTTGGCCACAATCGTACCCAGTACCATAACGCTTGTGACCTGGTGGGATGCCGACTTACTCAACGTGGAACAGCTCGCCCGAAATGGAAAAGTCGTTCAAATACTCGTCCTTCGCCGTGGCTGGCCCATTCGGATTGAAGTACAGATTCGCCATCATGCCGTGAGTGCCTTCAAGGAAAAAACCGCCGAGTCCAGCATGTTGTGGATTAACGCTCGCCTGCCACCCGGTCCCGATCATCGTGATTGAGTACTTGTAATTCGGATCCCGAGCCGGATCGTACTTAAGCTTTCCGATATTCCAGTTGGGTGATTTCGGACCTGCAACCAGTTCCGCGAGCGAACAATTGCGGTTAAGGTGAAGGCTGCAATCGCCCTCCATTGAAGAGATGGCCTCCAGGAACATCATCGCAATTTTCTCCCCGGGTTTGAGCGTGATCACAACGCCCTGCGAGTTCTTCACGGTGATCTGAGCTGTGGTGGTGATTGGGCCGGAGCCTGACGCATTAGGAGCCTGCGCTGCCGTCCCGCCGGCGGTGCCTGCGGCAGCGCTGAAACTGATGTCGTCTAGCACGAAGTCATTCCACGACGCGTCGGTATTCAGATCGACAAGAACCAAGTCCGCGCTTTTGCTTGTGCCCGATTTCCAATTGAACTTGTAGTTTTGCCACTGGCCTCCGTTGTCAGGTGGGAACTCCGGAAACGTACTGCTGCCTATAACGGCGCCGTTGATCTTCAGCTCCAGGCGCGGCAGCGACGAACTGTCGTGATCGACTTCGGCGCCCCAGTAGGAGAAGGTGTACTCCGTTGACGGCGTCACGGCTACCATCTCCTCCCAAACCGGCAATGTCGCGTCGGTGGCCCCATTCACGATCATCATCATTCCTGTTCCCGATGTATGATCGCCGCAATTACACCAATCCCCAAAGGCCCCGGTCGCCGTCGACGGATTCGCTCCGATTGTGTAACCGCTCGGATTTGAATCATCGCCAAATGTGTATCCCGAAGTAAATCCCGTGTTGCCTTTCTCAAAGTCACAGTTGATCACCAAGTTTGGGTTCGTCTGCGCTCCGACAACGAGCGCTGTCGCCAGCAGTGCAAGCGCCCCGATTCCAATGAACAACATCCATCGCAAATGAGAACTCATGTTTCCCCCTCCCATTAAGCCGCCTCGTCGCCTGCTCTCGATCATTTCGTTATCGTCACGTTCAGAGCAACAGTATGTACATCGGCAGAACTTCCAGTACCACCAGTTGTTGTAATGGTCAGCGTGTTCTGTCCCGTGGGTGTCTTTGGCGCACTACTTCCGCCGCAACTGGTAACGATCCACCCACTCGCCAGGATGGCAGCCAACCAGAGCACGCGCCTGGCGTTCATCGACCGAAAGCGACGCAGCATTCTGTTTCGCTGTCCGCAGAAGAACAGCAGGAATACGGCCGCAAGAGTGCTGCCGGCAAGCAGCTTACCTTGCGCCGGGCTGCCCGGCCGACTTTCGGGGACCGGTGAGAGCGAAGCCTGGGCAACGTCAGTCTGGATGGTAAGGGTAGTTGTGGCGCCCGCAGCGGTGGGAGTAACCGAGGCGGGATTAAAGGTGCAGGTCGCGTACTGCGGAAGTCCGCTGCAGGCGAAGGTGATCGGAGTGCTGTAGCCTCCGATGGATGTGACAGTGAAGACCGCTGTGCCGGTCTGGCCCTGGACGATGGTGAGGCTAGGCGGGTTCACGCTGATAGTGTAGTCGGGGGTTGCCACGACCTGGAGAACCGGCTGCGAGGTCGAGGTGCTGAAATCGATATCTCCCATGTAGGTTGCGGTGAGACTAAAGGTTCCGGCAGCGGCGAAGCTGGCGGGCAACGTCGCTGTGCCGTTTGAAGTCATCCTCGCACCGAGAAAGTTAGTGCCGCTATAGAAGCTAACCGCATCGCCGTCGGGTATTGCGCCGACCGTGCTTGACACAGTTGCGGTCAAATTCACCGGGGTATTCTCATCCGTGGTGATACTTGATGAGGCGAGGCTCACCGTAGTAGTGGCGGGGGCAACGGTGAACGACAGCGACTGCCCCATGACAACCGCTGTGGTGTAGTTGTTGTCGCCGAGATACTCCACTTCCACTGTGTGGGTTCCCCCGATGAGGACGCCGGCGTTATAGGTGTAGGTGGCGCTGCTGGATGCGGCTGAGGTGCTGCTGGCAGCGGGGATCGTGATCGGCTTTGTATCCAAGGTCAGAGTCACGGCGCCGGTCGGAACGAGTCCGAGCACGCCGGTCACGGTGATGGCGATCGACTCGCTGGCGCCATAGGTCGCGGTGGGCGTCACCACCGCGATGCTGGGCACAGCCTTGGTAACGCTGACATCGACCGTGTCGGATGCACCAGCGAAGTCTAGGCTATCAGTTGGCGTGAAGGTAACGGAGAGCGCATTACTGCCCAGGGTATTCACGAGAGTGCCGGGTGGGGGCGTATAGGTCAGCGAGCCGGCCGGAACAGGCCCGGTCACTCCCGGAGCCACGGAAGCGTCGAGTTGCGTAGTAGTCAGCGGGCTGCCGAGAGTCATGGGCGCAGGCGTCATCCAGATAATGACCGGCACTTGCAGAGTTACAAGTACCGGATAGGATGGGGTCGCGCTGCCACTATGATCCGGGTCACCCGAATAGCTGGCGGCGAGCGTATGTGTGCCGGCTCCATGAAGGGTTATGACCGGCGAGCTGCTGGCATTGCTTGTATAGGTCACTACGGTCGGCGAAGACGCTCCCGGAGCGGTGTAGGTGTCGGTGATGGAAACGGTCCCCGTGAGGCTGCTTGTCGAACCAAACGCCGGAGTTACCTGAACGGTTGTAGCCAGCGGCACTCCGGATTGAGCCGTGGAGGGAACCATTTGAAGTTGGGTGGTAGTGGGGATGAGAGCGCCGCTGAGCCCGATGGTCTCGGTCGCATTGCCGGCCAAGCTCAGCGTCAAGGTGGATGTCTCGGTCGAGGCTGTCGAGGGCGAATAGGTGACCGGAATGCTGCAACTGGCGCCGGGGTTCATGCTTGTTGCGCTCGTAGCGCTGCATCCAGCGAGCTGCCCCATCTGAAAGTCGGCTGCGTTGGTTCCCGATATCGTCATCTGGCTCAGACCGATTGGCGATGCGTAAGGGTTATAGGCCGATATGGTCTGAGTCAGCGGGTCAATGTCTCCAAAATTTACCTGGGCGTTGAGGGTGTCGTCGAAGTAGACGAAGGTGCTCTGGCCGATATAGATCTGTCCCTGTGGATTGACCGCAACTCCGGTTGGATAGGTGAGATCGACATCCCAGGCCGGCCCTGACGCTCCGGAGGCAAGTGACGACTGCGCGTCTGCGTTGAGCGCGTTGCCGGCAATCGCAGTAGCAGCGCCGGCCGAGTTCAGCATATAGATTTCGCTGTAGGTGGAGGAGGCGGCCCCATTGCCGTCGACGAAGTAGAGGTTACCCGCAGCATCCGTTGTCATATCGTCAACCAGGTTGAGTTGCAGGGGTTGGCTAGCGCCGACGAGCGCAGGAGACAGCGTCTTGAGAGTTCCACCAGCGGGGATCTCCATCAACGTGGCGCCCGTGGGCAGATTTTCGGCAAAGTACAGATTGCCCGAGGCATCGACGGCGATTGAGTCGATCACTGCGTCTCGATTGGCCCCTTCATTCAGGGTCCGCACATAATTACCCTGGTTATCGAACTCGAGGATGTGCAGATCGGAATTGTCGACGATGAAGAGATGCTGATCGGGCCCGCCCCAGGCCAGCGCGCCGCTCTTATGCATCGAGTCGGCGGCCGATGCAGGAAAGACGAGCGGGAAGTTCACCAGTGAACCGGTAAAGGCAGAGGCGCCAAGCTCGGGAGCAAGCAACCACACGCTCGAGTTGCATGTCGATACTCCCAGCGTGGTTCCATCCGGGGACAGCGCCAATCCGCAGAAAGCGGTTGAGTTTGGGGAGAACTGCGCGCTGTTCCCGCTGGAGTTGATGGAGTAGAGGTCCGGGGTCGAATAGCTCAGTTCAAAGAAGTCGCCATTCTTGTCGACAACAGCCCGGAGTCCAACTGCCAGGTTTTGCAAGGCAAGATTCTGGTAGACGGACGCGTATCCTGGCGCGATAGCCAGTTGCTGCTGGGGCAGCGGGTTGAATACGGCGGTGGACACCTCACTGTCCGTTCCGCTCTCGACGGCGATGGCTTCAATGGTGACCGGCGAGGTGCCGCTGATGGCGATGGGAGCGGTGTAGGGGGTGGAGTTTGCGGTCGGCAGCGAGCCGTCGAGGGTGTAGTAGATGCTTGCACCCGTTGCGGCCGCGATGGATACGGTCTGGCCGGGAAACAGGCCTCCGCCGCTGGGCGTGAACACAGGGGCAGCCGGCAGAATTGTGACCTGGACGGTTCCCTGCGACCCGACGAAGCCGGTGTTCGCAGCATAGGCGGCGGTGATGGTGCGCACCCCGATAGTCAGATTTGAAGTGTTGGTTACCCCGGCCGCGGCCAACCGGGAGAGGGCTGACAATGCAGCGGCCGGAATCGTGGTGCCATCATCGGAGGTGAATGTGACATTCCCAGGCGGCGCGCTGGTTCCCGATAGAGCCGTGACTGTACCGGTAAGCACAACCTCCTGGCCTACGACAGCGGAGGTTGGAGCCGCGGTTACGGTAGTGGCTGTCTCAACCGGCGCGCCTAGGTTCGTTAGTGAAAAGCTTGCTGTCCCCGTCACGTTCGGCGCCGCGGCCGTCACTGTGTAGGTTCCAACCGTGCCGTTGGCGGTGAAGACCGAGGCCGTGGCTACACCCAAGCCGTTGGTGGCAGCTGAAGTGGTTGCGGTGCCGCTGTCAGCGAAGGTGCCGCTTGCGCCGCCCGCTAAACCAGGAGCAGTGAAGGTCACGGTCACAGGGCTGGTCGGAGGAATGAGGTTGCTGTCGAGCACCGTCGCTGACAATTGCGTCGCAAATGGCGTGTCGACTGGTGCGCTCTGGCCCCCGCCGGTCGTCGCGGTGATCGTGTACTCTGGTTCCGCCGACACGGGGACGCCCCACACAAAAACCGCTCCCTGATCGTAATTATTCCCGGGGTAGGAGACGAGAACCGTGCCGGTGGCTTCGCTGGCGACCGCATTTCCGCTGACATATCCGAACACTGCATTGATATCGCCGGAATCGGGCAAGAGTTCGGGCACGATTTGGAAGCCATTATTGGTAAGGATCGTGTCGGCCGGCCAGGCCGTCGTCGGTGTTGTCGGCTCGGTTAAAAGCCAGACGTAGGAATTGCTGGATCCAGCCGCTATCTGGCTCCCGTCATCGCTGATGGAGAGGTTTATGCCCAATCCCACGTACGTACCCGTGGGCTCAAGCCGAGTGGTCTCGGGTTGTGGATTGGCAGCGCTGAGCCAACCGCCGGTGGGGGTCGGCTCGGAGAATACGTAGACTTCCCCCTGGTGCGCGTTCTGGAACGCGGCATCGACGGCGATCGTATCCCCCTTCTGGTCGACGGCAACGGCATAACCGAAGCCGCCATTGGTGGCGGAATCGGAATTGACCAGCTCGACGGTTTCGTGGGTTGGAGTCGGAGGCGGACTTTGGTTGGTTGGATTCAGGCTACTCCATGACGGCTGCGGTTCGACAAAGACATACGCCGCCCCGGCCTGGGAGTCGATCCCGAAGTCCCCAGCTACGATGGTGCTGCTGTCCCCGCTGATGGCCACCGCAGTGCCAAAGTTGACGCCAGTGCCAGAGGATTGCAGTTGTGCGTTTTCCGTGGCGCTCCCCCACGTCCCGCCGACTGGTTTAAGAAATAGGTCTAAGCAGGATTGTTCCTCGGCTGAGTTATAGGCTCGGACGACAACCGTGGAGCCGGTTCCGTCGATTGCGATCACGGATGTTAACACGTCTAAAGGATCAGTGAGGGCTATCGGCGGGTTGGAAAAAACGCCCTCGGTGGTTGCGGTATAGACATAGACCACAGGCGAGCATTGGGAGTAACTTGCGGTGCATCCGTAATAAGGCGCCGCAACGGCGAGGGTCAATCCATTGCCGCTGATCGCCACGCCATTGCCAAATCCATCCCCGGCGTTCCCCGGGAGCGGGTTAGGACCGGTCAGCTTGGCATACGGCGCCGGCAGCGGTCCCCATCCTCCGCTGGTCGGTTCAATGAACACGTACGCATTTCCGTTCGCGCCGACCGCCGGGCTGCACGACGGCAAGCCTGCTGCCGCATCGTAGCCGCATGCGCCAACCACAACGACCCTTCCGTCGTCACTTATTGCAGTCGCGAGCCCAAAGTACCCGGGGCCGCCGGTCACACTCAGCTCTGCCACCTGCATGAAGGGATCAACGACTACCGGATAACGCGCGCCTGCATCGTTGATTCGCAATAGCAATTGGTTTCCGTGGAGCTCGAGCCAACACTTCAGCCGCTCCCCGGCAGCATCTTGCGCTGAAAGGCCCGTATAGCGCAGCACCGCCTCACCATCGCGTTGCTTCAACGTCAGCCCAGTGCCTGCCGAATCAAGGGAGGCTGTGAGGTCTCCTGACAGCGTCAAGGCGATCGTCAGAGGCTGGTCGATGTGGCCTTCGGCGAGTCGCGGCGGCCTAACGAGTGTGAATCCTTGCTCGAGTCCGACTGGACCGTTGACGTACCATTCGGTGAGATCGCCGCGATGGTATTCCACGCGGTTGGCGTTGGCTTGCGGCGCCGCCGAGGACAGAAAGTTCATCGACTTACCGCGGCCATAGCCCTCGAGCGCCAAGTCCCAACCCGCCCCTTTCGGGTCACCAACATGCACGGCGACTCCACTCTGAGCGAACTCAACATTCAATCGCCTCTTGGAATTCACCATCTCGAAGCCGCCATTGCTCGCCGGCCGCACTTGATAGTCCGACTCGTCACGACCAATCGTTGCCGAGATGGCCGACTGCGCTGCCGTCGGCAGGCCGGAGAAGCTGGCTGCCTGCGCCCGTGACGATGACTTCGGTGCGTGCGCCACTTTCGTTTTTGCCGCGTTTGGCGATGCCCACGTGCTTTCCAACAAGCTGGGCAGTGGCGCCGCTATACCTACCGCGCAGGCCACGACGGACACGACTGCCACAAGGACTGCCCTGCGAGTTTTCATCATCCCATCCCTTCGGGCGATCAAACCTGGGCCCTAACCAGAGGAGTTTGAAACCGGAATCGTAAAGTCGCGATCAGCGAGTCCACCAGCTGCGGCACGGCCAGCACCGCAAGGGCTGCCGGACGCAACGCTTCCGTCACGGTAACTCGCCGGGAACGACGCTTGGAAATCGTTGAAAAAGTACGCGCAGCACGGGAGACGCCGGCCATGCCGAGCAGGAAATCAGCAGGACCGCTAAACAGACACCGTGACGAACAAAGCTTTCGAGGACACTGACTCTCATGCGACCTCCCTCTGCGCTCCCCAGGCGATGACATTAGCCGTCATTGGGGCCCATTCCGCAGTGCTTGCGGCAACTTGTGCAGAATCTACGCCCAAGCTGTTAGCAAAAGCGATAGGCGCGCTCTTAATTGTGTCTGCATTCCTTCTGTACTAGCTCCGGTCACGGGCACGGCGACTGCCGGTGTAGGCTGTAAGTAAATCATTTAGTTTTGGCCTTTATATCAATCTCGGCAGCAAAGAATGGGTCCCATGCCAGCCCGAAGGAGTTCTTCGGAACTGATTTTCAAGACTCAGGATCAGTACCGAAAAACGCCGTAGGGTCCAAGAATGGACTACTGTCTGGATTGTTTGAATGTTAAGTCAGTGAGGAGCATGAGGTGTTGCAAAAGGCTGAACTCAGCGCTGAAGCTGATTCAGAGAATTACCTCGGAGGCTCCTCAGAGACGATATGTACTACATCGGACTTGACGTTCACAAGAAGACGATCAGCTTTTGCGTGAAAGACACGGCTGGTTGTGTGCACCAGGAAGGGAAGATCGGTTCGACGCGACGCGAACTGGGCGCCTGGATCAAGACGGTACCGCAACCACGGGTGATCGCGATGGAAGCGACGATCTTCACTGGCTGGATTTACGATCACCTGCTTCCCCATGCTGAGAAGGTGAAGGTGGCGCATCCGCTGATGCTTCGGGCCATCGCCGCGTCCAAGAAGAAGAACGACCGGATCGATGCCCGGAAGATCGCCGACCTTCTGCGCTGTGACCTTTTGCCGGAGTGCCACATGGCATCGACGGAGATTCGACAACGGCGCCGAACGCTGCGCTATCGCGGATTACTGGTAAGGCAGATGGTGCAGATGAAGAACCGGATCTCGGGTCTGCTGATGGAGACCGGGGTGAGCTATAACAAGCGCCGGCTGCACAAGGTCGGCTACTTCACCGAGCTGCTGTCCGCCAACGAAGAGGTCCACCAGAGTATCCGGCCGCTGCTGAAGCTCAGCCGAGAGACGATCGTACGGTGTCAGAAGACAGACTTTGTCCTGGTCAGTTCTTTGGAGCGAGATCCTCTACTGGCCGAGCGGCTGAAACGGCTGAGAACGGTCCCTGGAGTGGGTCCGATTACCGCTCTGACGTGGGCTCTGGAGATCGGCGATTTTACACGTTTCGAGTCGATCAAGCAGGCCATCAGCTATTGCGGACTGTGCAGTGCGGAAAAGAGCTCGGCCGACAAGATTATGCGCACCCCGATTTCCAAGCAACGCAACAAGCATATTCAGCGAGCCCTGGTTGAGGCTGCGAAGCTGGCGCCCAGACAGTGCCACGAGCTGGCTGTGATCTATCAGAAGGAGAAGCAGCGACGGAACAGCAACCGTGCAACACTCGCCGTGGCCAGGAAGATGGTGGCCTATTTGCTCGCTGTGGAACGCAGGAAACAGGATTTCGTGCCTGCAGGAGAATTCGCAGGTAGAGTGGCAGCGTAAGAGCTGCCTGTCGAATGAAAAAACATCAGGATTATTCGATGCGCAGGCTGCCAGGTCCCGCAGGTTGGCGACTGGGCGATGGGGGAAACTCCAGAGGCTCTCTTGGATTGTTTCGGGACTGGCAGAGAACACAAACTCAATCTTCTGTGCGGACTCTTCAGAGTCTTAGACAGCAAATGGATGTCCGGTCCTGCACGATGCAGGGACCACCAGCCGAGAGGAAACTGCTGCGTGTCGGCAAGATCCTGATCATATCCCGTTGCGCGCTCTCCCGAGCGCGCCCAGAGATCTCGTGCTTTTTTCTTGACTTTGACTTACATGGACGTCGCCTATCCGGACATTAACCCATTTTCGGGTTCTGTCCGGATAGCCGGTCATTCGACCGGAACGCTCGGCAATTCGGTGATCTCGTGGGCGAAGCGGTCAACGACCGACTCGGCAGTTTGCACTCGTCGAGTGAGTCGTAACCAGTCAATCGGCGGCGATCACTTGTCCGAGCAGCCGGTTTTACGGCCAGGTAGATTGGGGCGCTTTGCGGATCGGCAGTTCTAACCTGCCTTCGCAAAGCTGAGCTGGGAGATTTGCTAGTTGAATGATCGGGGATCGGGCAAATCGGAATTCAACTTTAGGCTCCGAAAACCCCTTTAAAACAGGCAAATCTGAGTGAGCTGTAATGGGCAACTCTCGAGGCTCTCTTCGGTTTGTTTCGGGATTGGCAGAGAACGCAAACTCAATCTTCTGCTATGGCTCTGCACATCCTTAGGCAGCAAATGGATGCCTCAGTGTTGGGAGATGCGCAGCGTGTTGCCATCAGGATCTTTGAACCACGCCACGCTGGCGCCCCCGGGTGACAAACAGATTTCCCCGAAACGCACCTCGGCATTGCGTTCTGTATCCTTTTCGGGTGCGATTGACCCCAGAATGGGTACAGCGACCACGCTTTCGAACACTCTGTTTGGGCGCACGCGCGGTGCGGTGTTGGCCGTTCTGTTTGGCCACGTCGGCGATCCCTATTATTTATGGCATCTTGCTCGTGTGACAGGGATTGCGCTCGGGCCCGTGCAGCGGGAGTTGCGCCAGTTGGTCGACGCCGGTCTGGTGAAAAAACACTCTGGGAGATGAGAATGTCCTTGGAGAACTGGGCCATCAATCGATGGCTTGAAAAGCTGGAGTCCGAAAGAGAGGAGATCGAACGCCTGCTCGTAAATGCGGATGACCGGCGAAGCGGCCCCTACGTCTGCTCCGCGAAAACTTGTGCAAGGGCACGCCGGCGGATCTCATCCGCCAGCACCTTGTCGCCGGCCGGAGGCGAAGTGATATCGAGCCAGATTTGGATGATGTCTGAAACAAGGATGCCATCGCGAGTTACAGCGGCCTTGAAGACCGACGTTCGGAAGACCGGTTGCCGCACGAAAAGGTCTGGCCTGAATTCAGCACCGTCCGGAGAGAATCCCATCCTCGCAAGAACTTCGCGGTCGAGGCTCTCCAAATAGAAGCATGGCGGAATTCGCTGGGTGGGCCTAAACCCTAGGCATTGAGCCGCCGCAGAGAGGCCTAGGCAGGCGAGCGGTGCTGATCCAGACGAAGACTCGCCATTAAATGCACGGAGCGCATCGGGAACCTGGCGCTCGTTGTTGGCTGGATCCCAAACCAATGGCCTTTCTAGCACGGGGCGTAGGTAAGCGGCCTGCCAGCGGCGCATCAGTTCTTCTCTGTGCACCAAGCGAAGAAAATCACTTTCCATATCGAGAAATCCGTCCCGCTCTAATTGGCGAACGAATCGGAAGGCACTCATTACCGAGACCTGGGCAGCCTTCGCAAGTTCGGAGGCGTTTCTGTATTCCCCTCTGGGCACTTCGAGAAGGTCCTCCGAGACCTGCGGTGCGAGCAGCACTTTGAGCATCCATTGATTCAGGTCACTGAAGAGATTGGCGGAGTCCGGCACGCGAAGCTTTTGCTTGCGCGCGGAGCGTGGCGGCGCCGCGATGAGCATCTTTAGCCCTGATCCATGGAATTGCCGCAAACCTTCCCGATCGAAGATCCCAACTGCAGCGTCTGGCGCAACCGTAGACCGAAACTCAATCAACTCGTCCGCGGTACTCCTAAGAATCGACGGAGCCGCAATTACTGCCAGCGGTGCGGGCTTGTCGGGCGATACCGAAGCAGCTGTCCTGGCCTCGAGAATTGCCTGGCATAGAAGTGCTTCCAATCGGTCGCGTCGACCTTCGGAGGAGACCTTCAACACAACGGTATAGCTCAGGCTGCCTCGCGAAATGGCCAGATCTACAGCTTTGTCAGCGACTGATGCTTCGCGTTTTACCCGCCACCCATCCTGTTCAAAGAGTTGAACGAGCAGATCGAGGTACTGGTTTTTCTTGTAAGCTATAGATTTCAAGGCAGAAAGCCGTCGTTCCATGCGCTCCTCGAAAAGTTATGCCAAGAACTTGATAATTATCGTGATCATGTTATACTGGTTACAGGTTAGAAAAATGGGCAGGTAGGTTTTTAGTAAGCGCTCGACCCCCACGGCCCACTATCTCCACTGATTCGCCAGATGCCGGAGTTCGAATGATCGAGGAGGAGTCGGTATGTACGTCTTCCATGAACATGTGAATAACGTGTTCATGATAGCACACTTCAACCACAACGTCAACAACGAACACGACCTAGACAAAAACCAAGTGATTGATTGGAGAAAAATTATGAAGAATCCAGTATCTCAAAATCAGCGGGATCGTATTGCGCTGAACACGACGATTCATGAGTCTGCTGTGGGCCGCAACCTGGCAGAGGCTGCAAACAACCTTCTCGCGGAGCAAGCAGAATTCTTTGAGGGTATAGCTCGCTTTGAGATTATCTCTGCGCGCCGAATCTCTACTTCCTTTCGTGTCCAGTACGCCGGACATCAAGCCGAAATGCGGGAAGTCTGGGAGTTTGAAGTTTTTACTCACTCAGAAAGCCTGTAGCGTTCGTCGTGCCGTTCCCTCCGGCCATCCGAAACTGGCAACCGCTGGCAGCGCCCAAGGTCAATGAAACTCACATTTATTTTGCTCTTGGGCGCCACCACTCAACCAACCAAGCAAGAAGGATCACAAACATGTTAGAACGAACCGAATCTGAAACACTGGCTCCTGGCCCACCAGGGTCGGACGAACCCGCTGCATCGCAAGGCGACTCCGGCCGATCCTCCGCACCAATGGATGACGCGCACGCCCCTGGCCAAGCGACGTCGGCACTTCCGGGTGCCCCCGAAGTTGCACCTTCCAACGATGGCGGGAATGCAATCTGGAAAATTGAAGAATGGCTACGGCGCGAAGACGGTTCCTTGGGTAACTCCCGGTTCGAATTTTCTGCTCCCATTGAGGCTACGAAGATCTTTCAGCAGATGATCGATCGTGGCGACTACAATCGCGACCCATGGGAACGGATTCCATTCCCAACTGGCACAGCAGACTATGGAGCAACAAGCGACCTATTTGCCGAAATCAGTCTGGCCATCAAAGGACAAACCCACCTCTCTGACGGGGACTGCGCCTTGCTCACACTCTGGATCTTCTCCAGTTGGGTCCACGTCACACTTCCGCTTGCACCAGGCTTGGCGATTACCGGTTGCGCCCATGAAGCAGATGTCTTGCTACGCACCTTGCGAGCGCTTTGCTATCACCCGGTGCTCCTGGCTGGGGTCACCAGCACTACCCTGGAGAGCATCCGCTGGCAGCTGAACCCTACTCTGCTCATCGTTGAGCCGGCCCTAAGCAAGCGAATGGCATTACTGCTCTCCTGCTCCACCGGCCGCGGCTACTTGGCGCGCATCAAGGTTGATGGAGGTCAACCTTTTGCGCCACCGGACTACTTCGGCCCGAAGGCCGTCTACCTGGGCGCGGACCTGCCGGCGAACTCGGAGTTGCGGCACTATCTGAGGATCAACACATCGACTGTGCCACGGGTCGAATCACGGCGCGCGGCGCCCCTGTCGGAAGAGTTGAAGCAGAGACTGCAGAACCAGCTATTGGCGTACAGACTCCGGTCGATGCCAGCAGTCATCGCATCGGAGTTCAACGTGGTAGGCCTGTCGCCGGAGGCCAACGCGATTGCAGGCGCACTGGGAAGATGCGTTGTGGGCGCGCCACAGCTCCAGGCAGAAATTGTCTCGCTGCTGACACCGTTCTCCGATCACCAACTCTCTGAACGCCATGACGACCTCGGAATGCTCGCTATCGGCGCGGTGCTCACCCTGTGCCACCAGGGCAAAGGCCAGGTTCTTGTCGGAGAGATCGCCGGTGAGGTTAATCGCATCCAGAAGGAGCGCGGCGAACGGCTGCTGTACTCTCCCGAAAAAGTCGGCCACCGGCTGCGCAAGGCCGGCCTGCTGACACGGCGACTGGGCGCGGCCGGTAACGGACTACTGATGGACCATGCAACTCAGGCCCAGCTTCATGAGGTCGCCGTTGCTTACGGTTGTGTAGGTTCGAATGACAACCAGGAAAACCTACACTGTCCAATATGCCAACAAAACAAATGACTTATGTAGGTTATGTAAAAGGTGGAAGTCTTCTCAGTTGTTTAGCGATGCCAGCACCAACACAACACTCCACGCCAATAGGATCCTGCCCTTCCGCCGGTCGCCGCAAAGGGCCCGGATAAGTCCTCCAGGGAGGCGAAGAAACTGAACAGCGGAGTGATGAACTATCCCTCCGGAAAACAGTTCCAGGGTGAAATGGCTCCGCTTTTCTCGTGTTTGTAGCCACTGAACACGTGTACGTTCTTCTCTTCGGAGGTAAATCGATTTTAAAAAGATAGTGAGACGCGGAGCCGAAATGGGATTATATTGATCCGTAGGTCAAAGTAGCAGATCAAAGACTCCGGTTGCGTGCGCATCGCGAGATATCTGTGCGAGCCCGAGTTCGCTCCGAACGCTTGACCTTCCCCCAAGTGAAACAGATCCATCGCTCGCAGAGAATCGAGAGTGGGGATGGAGTTGTATCTAAATTTCGTGTGGGTGTTAGTGGCAACCGCCAGCGTGTGCCTTTGGCTTCAGCATGGGCTGCGCGCACTTGTCAGCCGGCGTCTGTCGGTCGCAGGACTGTTCCCGTTCATCGTCATTTCTTTCCCTTCATGCTGCGATCATGCAAAAGATGGCATAAAGGACTCGCAAGGAACAAATTGTCGCGAACAGGGCGAACGCACGGATTTTCTCCTGGTTGCATCTACGTTTCACTGCTGTGGCGAACAGATGTTCGACGCGCTTTCGTCCCGCGGTCTGCCGCATCTGGGGCCAGTTCCACTGCGCGCTGTTCAATGGGTGCCTGGGTTATGACTCCGAAGCGAAGTGACATTTCCGTTCTTTTCGCATCTCCGAATTCGCTGACGCGCGAGTTGGTTATGAGTGCTCTGAACCGGCAAAAGCATTTTCATGCAGTGGCCGCTGCCACCACCGCAGAAGAGGTGTTGAAAGCGCTGCAGACGACGCACGTGGATGTCGCGCTGATCGCGGCCTCCTTGGCCGACGGTCCAATGAGCGGGATGGGGGTACTGCGGCAGATCCGAGAGCGTTGGCCGGAAGTGAAGTCGGTCGTTCTGTTTTACGATCACGAATACAAACTGGTCGTGGACGCTTTTCGGGCGGGTGCAAAAGGTGTCTTTTGCCTTTCGCAATCTACTTTCAAGCTGCTATGCCGATGCGTGGAGCAGGTACACGCGGGTCAGATTTGGGGTAACTGCGCCGAACTTTCTGAGGTTGTCGAGGCATTCTCCCAACTTGCGCCCATACGGGTGGTGAACGCAGACGGAATGCGAATGCTCACCAAACGCGAAGAAGAGGTCGTGCGCCTCGTGGCCGAGGGCATGCAAAACCGGGAGATCGCCACGGAACTCAGGCTCAGCGAGCATACGATCAAGAACTACCTGTTTCATATATTCGAAAAGCTTGGTGTCTCATCGCGGGTCGAGTTGGTTCTCTATGCGGTCAGCAACGCCAAAGGAGCGGAGACCGCCAGCGTAAAGGGTGAGATGCAGGAACAGAAGCTGGCCGGCAAAGCGAAGACTGCGGGCAAGGCTTCGAAGGCCGCGGATCAGCTTTCAGGGTGCTGAGATTCTCCAGCGACATCATCTGACTGTCTCTCAAACAACTGATCGCAAGCTGTTCGCGAAAGCAGAAATTGCAACGCCCGGAAGTCTATTCCAGGCTCTCAAAACCTTGCGGACGGTGACGGTCTCATTTCCAGGCCCTCGACGGCAACATATCCAAAGCAAAATAGGAGGACAGCAAACCCCAGCGGGTCCAGGATCTCGGGCGGACTCGGGAGCCCGAGTGGAAGCGACAAGTTGCCATAAACCGCCTCCAAAGCGAAAAGAAGGATGCCTACCGAAAGGACAGTGCGGTTACGCAGGACGAGGAATCTCCGAGAGAGTTTTGGCACAGCGGCGACGATTGCCACGACCGTGAGCGAAATGGCTGCGACCAGATGATTGAATGGCATGATCTTGAACGAATTGCCGGTCAATAAGAAAAGGGCAACGCCTGTCACAGCAATTACGAGCCCCACTGCAATCGCTCCTTGAAGAAAGCGCCGCAGTTTGTCCTGGCTCAGGTCGAGAAAGGCCAGCAACGCAATCACCACGACCGAGAACGACAAAATATTGCCCACGTATGGAAGAACGGGCAAAAGCCAATTTGGCAAAAGTCCGAGGTCGGCCAGCGAACCAAACAGGTACTCGGTTCCCTCGATTGCACTCCAGATTCCGAGCCAGATGAAGACTTTTTCCCCGCTCCGGCGCCGCATCACGGCGATGCCGCAGATACTCAATCCGATAAACAGGAAAACTGTACCAAACAGAATGTATGGGATTCGATCGCGAAGTACCTCAACAACTTGATTTGTCAGGGCAACACCCCCAGAGACCGTGATAACCTGCGCCCCCATTCGCTGTCGGTGTGCATCATCACGGTGAGGTCGTGAGACTCGTGCACTCGTGTCCGCGCTGTATTCGAGCCGGATTGAGAATCGGACAGCAGTTTCCGAAACTGCTGCTTCCACAATCCCGTAAAATCAAACGAGTGGCCCCGTAGCTCAGATGGCCCCCGGCCCGCTAAGGGCCGGAACGAGAATCGACCAGCAGTTTCCGAAACTGCTGCTCCCACAATCCCGTAAAATTGACAGCGTGGCCCCGTAGCTCAGATGGATAGAGCAGCAGTTTCCTAAACTGTAGGTCGCCTGTTCGAATCAGGCCGGGGTCACCAGCCTTCGCCCGCCATCGCGGGCTTCGGCTCGGCAGGCCAGTCATTCGCCCGCCATTGCGGGCTTCGGCTCGGCGAGACAGTTCAATGGCGAAGGCTGTCGCGCCGGTCCATAAGCGAAGGCGGACTTCAACACGGAATGCCTCATCTTACCTTCATGCTGTGCGGGGCGGCGCATTTTTCCTCTTTGACTTCCAGAGCCTTACCCGTTATAAAAGTTGATGTCATGGAAGTCGTTTCCATGACATCACTGCTGCGGCCCCTCGCCTCAGCGCAACTCATCATCGCGATCGCCAGGATGTTCGGGAAGGCGGTGAAACTCCGCCACTGCCCCGCAACTGTGAGCGCACCTGTTTCTACTGCCGTCGTATAACAAGCGCAGGAGCCAAACAGGATTTCGGCCCGCGTGTTTCGCTTTGAGCGGAACCCGCTTCAAGCCACTGAAGTCGAATCCATTCGGTTCGGCATTGGGAAGGCGGCTGAAACGAGCGCAAGTCAGGAGACCGGTCCTCTGGCGGTTTCAGGGTATCAACGCTCTCTTGGAGCCCTTGCAAGGTCGACGCTCCCTTTTGGTCGCGTCGACTTTAGAACATCGGCTCCCCGATAAAGCAACCATGAAACCGCTTTCGGCGCACCTAACCGCTTTCACGTTCCGAGGGGAACGAAGGAGCTCTCATGCCGATTCCCAATCATCTGCGCTCAACTTTCCGCCGCGCCTTGTCTCGGTCCTGCCACGCTTTGCCACGCTCGTTCGCCGCAGGATTCCTTGTCCTCTGGGCCACACTCTGTTCTGCCGCTTCCATCCGCGGCGTCGTGACGGATGCAACCGGCGCAAAGGTCACCGGCGCCGCAGTTTCGCTCGTTTCGAACGGCCAGGTCATCGCCTCCGCGGTATCCACCGCAGACGGCAGCTTCCAGATCACCACCGGCTCTTCCGGCCGATTCTTTCTCGTCGTCTCCGCAAAATCTTTCCGGCAGTTGCAAACGCCCGACTTCTACGCAGGCCAGTTTGATTCCATCGAGCGCGACGTCGTGCTGGAGCCGGCCTGGGTGCGCGAATCCATCGTTGTCACCGCAACCGGCACGCCCACTCCGCAGCCGCAAACCAGCGCCGCTACCACCGTGCTCGGCCCTCTCGACCTCGTTCTCCGCAGCGATCTCACCAGCGAACTGCGCCTCATGCCCGGCGCCTCCGCCGTGCAGTCCGGCCAAAACGGCGCGGCGACTTCGCTCTTCGTCCGCGGCGGCGACTCCGACGACAACAAAATGCTTCTTGACGGCGTCGACATCGGCGACCTGGGCAATCAATTTAATTTCGGCACGCTCTCCACCACCGCCATTGAGAGTGCCGAAATCTATCGCGGCCCCGATGCGAGCCTCTACGGAGCGGGCGCTGACTCGAGTGTCGTCAGCCTAACCACTCCTCACGGCACCACCAGCTTCCCTTCCCTGCTTTTTCAAGGCAGTGCCGGCAACCTCTCCACCTCGCGCGAGGAGCTTGAAGTTGCCGGGGCGCATAAGCAGCTCGACTACCTCGGCGCCTTCAGTTGGCTGCAGACCGCGAACAACCTGCCCAGGGACGAGTTCCACGTCGCCACATCGTCGGCCAACCTCGGCTGGGCTCTCAACGGCACAACGCAACTTCGCGCCACTCTCCACTACGGCGTTGACGCCACCGGCGTGCCGAATTCGTGGGACTTTTATCACATCTCTGATGACGCCACCGAAAAGGATCAGGACATCTTCCTCAGCGCGGACCTCGACAACCAGACCACGGCAAGCCTGCACAGCGTGATTCGCTATGGCCTTACGCGCAAGCGCGAGCAGGATTCTCGCTGGACCACCCAGGGAACCCTTGAGCCCTACAGCAATTACTGCTTTGGCCCTGGGTATCTCGGCAACACCGTCACCATCACCGGCGCAAACGGCTACTCCGCGACCGGCCAGGCGGTGCTCGATTGCTCAACATTTCAAGTCCAGTACGTCTCCAATCGCGATCAGGCCGGATATCAGGGCGACATCACCATCACTCCGCACCTGTTCGGCCTCGCCGGCTTTCAGTACGAAGACGAACGCGGCGCGGAGCCGGGCAGCACCTACTACACACCCGTCGAGCGCACCAACTACATCATCCCGCTCGCGGTGCACGGCGACTTCAAAAATCGATTCTTCTACACGCTGGGCGGCAGCATCGAGCACTACTCTTTGTTCGGGCTCCAGACTTCGCCGCGCGCCGGCCTCAACTACTACGTGCTTCGCCCGCACAGCGGCGCCTTTGCCGGCACGCGCGTTCTCTTCAACTTTGGCGAAGCTGTGCGCGAGCCCAAGCTCACCGATCAGGACGATTCGCTCTACAGCTTCCTGGCGACCTACAACCCATCCGCCATTCAGTCGCTCCACATTAGCCCGCTTGCCGCGCCCGCCATGCGCTCTTACGAGGGCGGCGTTGAGCAATCCTTCTTCAGCCAGCACATCATCTTCAAGTCGAGTTACTTCCACAACGAGTTTGGCAAGGAGATCGAATACGTCGGCCTTGACCTCGTTCCTGCGCTAACACCCAATCTCACTCCTTCTGAGCAGGCCGCACTCGAATCGATCCTGCAGGCGAACTTCGCCTACGAGCTGACCATTAACTCCGAGGCTTTCCGCGCCCAGGGAATCGAAACGTCGGTTGAAGGCGGAATCGGCTCCAATCTGTTTTTCCGCGGCGGCTACACCTACCTCGATGCCGTCGTCCAGCGCTCGTTTACGAACGACGACCAGGCTCTGCTCGGCCCCATTCCAACATCCAATGGCATTCCTGTTGGTCCCTACGCCCCTCTTGAGGGCGCTCGCCCCTTCCGCCGCGCGCCCCACGCTGGCTACTTCACCGCTACCTACGCCAACAAACGAATCACCGGAATTTTCTCCGCGGCTTTCGCCAGCCGCAGCGACGACTCCACCTACCTTGAAGGCGAAGATGCCTCCGGCGGAAACAGTCTGCTTCTGCCCAACCGCAACCTCGACTACGGCTACGCAAAACTCGATCTGGGCGGAAGCTACCAGTGGTTCACGTGGCTCGACGTTTTCGCGCAGGCCGAGAATCTGCTCGACACCCAGCACATCGCGCCCATCGGCTACCCCAGCTTGCCGTTCACGCTTCGCACCGGCCTCCGCATTCGTTGGGGCCCCGGCAGTGGACATTGAGACCAGCGGCCGCTGATTTAGTTCTGCTCCGGAGGGTGCCGGTCCGTCTTGTTGGCGCGCTCCACGATGGGCCTCAGCCGCCGTTCGGTGGCAGCACGTTTGCGCCTGCTCCATCGCGCATCTCGACGCAGGATCGTCCGTGAATAGGCCCCGTTTTCCACAAGTTGACGACTAAACCTTTTGTTTTCCGGATTTGCGCAAGATTTTTCAAATTACCCCTTGGAAAATGGCTCGCCTCTGTCCTACAATGACTGTTCCTGAGAGAATGTTGTACCCCCAAAGTGCCGTACTTTGAGGGAGTCCTTCAGCCGGCGTTTTTTGGGGCGCAGCTGAAGTTGCAGGTGGTTTCAGATACGTATCGACTGCGGCGCAACGGCACAATCGCAATCTGTGAGAAGCCTTCTCGTTGCGGCCGGCAAAGGTTGTTTTCGCTAGAAAGATTAGTGTTGCTGCAGCATTTGAGGTTCATTTTCGTGAGGGCATAACAGCCGATTGTCACCCGGCCAGCTTGGACCGCATCTCCCCCGTCCGATGGCCCTGTGCACTCTTGGACCGCACGAGGTCCGGATCCCGGGTTGCATGCTCACGACGTTTCATTTCACTTTTCATCGCAAGTTCATCGAAGATTTGTACGCTCAAGTGTCAGGGGTTTTTGACTAGGCACGCGTTCCATGCCGGAATCGGCTTTGAGAGCCGCCCGGCGCTTGCCCCAGGTTTCGCTGGGTTCTGCGCGTTGACCGAAACGCCAATTGAGGGCGACGGCGACGATGCAATCAGTTCTCACGGAATGGGTTCAAACGCAAACGACTACTTTGGAGGGCAGTTATGACATTCAATAAGCTTCGCCTGGTGCTTTGCTGCTTGGCGCTTATCATCCTCGCTGCGGGTTTCAGCTCGATATCCTTGAACGCGCAGTCCACGACGCAAGGCTCGATTGACGGCACCGTCCTTGATTCTTCCGGGGCCGTTGTTCCGGACGCTCCTGTCGACATCGTGAGATCGGCCACTGGCTTTACGGTCGACCTCAAATCCGACAGTAGCGGCTACTTCAAAGCGCCTCTTCTCGAGCCGGGTACGTATACCGTTTCGATTTCGGCTCCGAACTTCGCCAAATACCGCGCCGACAACGTCATTGTCCTGGTTGGACAGGTCACCAGCCTCGAGCCGCGTTTGGCCGTCGCCTCATCCGCCACCGAAGTCATCGTGACCGAGCAAACCCCGGTCATGAACCTCCAGTCGCCCGATTTCTCCTCTACCTTGAACACTACGGCGCTCCAGAATATTCCCATCAACAACCGGCGCTGGTCAGCCCTCGCCCTCTCCACGCCAGGCGTTGTTGTGGACACAAGCGGCTATGGTCTCATCAGCGTCCGCGGCATCAGCACGCTGCTTAATAACGTTGAAATCGACGGCGCCGACGACAACCAGGCGTTTTTCTCAGAAGAGCGCGGGCGCACCCGCGAAGCTTATTCCACGGCCGGCAGCGCCGTGCGCGAATTCGCCGTCAACACCGGCGTCTATTCGGCTGAATACGGCCGCGCCGCAGGCGGTGTCGTCACCTCGGTCACCAAGAGCGGAACCAATCAAATCCACGGCCAGGCCTACTTCTATGACCGCGAAAGCAATTGGAACGCGTTTAACGACTATCGCATTCCTCACGACCTTCGCGAACGGCACCACAACCAAGGCGCACATCAAGCCCGAGGACCTCCGCAAAATCTACGGCTTCACCGCGGGCGGAGCGCTCATCAAGGACAAGCTCTTCTGGATCTACACCTACGATCAGCACACCCACGTCTTCCCGGCGCTCGGCGTTCCGTACACCCCGGTGCAGTTCTACACCGTGCCACAAGCTGTGTTGTCTACGGGAGAAACCTGCAATACAACGACCGGCGCACTGGCCGGGGCTCCCAGCGCTGATATCAACGACACCAACGTCTGCGCTTTGGCCGCTCGCCAGGGCGTCAGCTACACCCAGGCCTCCTACGACTGGGCCGCTCTGCTCTTTGGCAGTTCCAACGTCACCATCGGCAGCTATCCCGGCGCCACCGCACTTACGGATCTCGGCCTCAACTCCGAGCTCGGACTGGTGCCGCGCTTCGGGTACCAGGAGATCAACACCCCCAAGCTCGACTGGCAGGTCAGTCCCAAGCATCACGTGAGCGTCCTGTTCCACCGCCTGCGATGGGATTCGCCCTCCGGCGTGCAGACGACGAACCCCGACATGTACGCGGAGGATTCGCAGGGCAACGACTTCGTCAAGCTCGATTACGGCGTGGCCAAGCTCACCAGCCTCATCACCAACTCCATCAGCAATGAGGTGCTCTACCAGTACGGCCGCGAACTTGACTACGAGAGCCAGCAGCCGCTTACGGCGTACACCAAGGCAGACATTGCCACCAGCACCAATGTCCCGGAGCTTGAAGCCGGGTATAACTACGGCCTCAATGCCGGCTCAGAGTACTATGAGCACCGCACGGCCTACCCCCAGGAAAACAAGTGGCAGGTCGGCGACATCCTTTACTGGAACAAGGGCAACCACAGCTTCAGGTTCGGCGTGGACGCAGTCCACAACTACGACTTGATGAACAACACCTATAAGAGCAATGGCGACTATACCTATAACTGGGTTGGCAACTACTTTAATGACCTGCTCAACCTGAAACACGGCATTGTCCCGTCAGCCACCACTCCGGTCGGTTGCGACGTGAACGGCTCACAAAACGGAGGCACTGTAACGGGCATCTATCCCTGCTACACAACCTTCGTTCAAGGGTTCGGCAGTCCTATTTTTGACTTGGCCACGATGGATACGGGCGTCTTTGGTCAGGACAACTGGAAGCTCAATCCGCGCCTGACTCTGGAGCTCGGCTTGCGCTGGGACCACGAAACCATCCCGACCGCCATTCCCAACCTGACCACGGCCGTCGGCACCTTTGTGCCTTACAACGGCATCGCCAACAACCCGAGCGACTGGATGAACTTCGGGCCCCGCGTCGGGTTCTCATACGATGTATACGGCGGAGGCACCACCGTGCTGCGTGGCGGCTGGGGCATGTATTTCGGCCGCATCACCAACGGCAATATCGAAAACGTACGTCTCGCCACGGGCAGCCCGAACGGTCAGTTCGACCCGACTTGGAATGCCAACACCGCAGGCGCCCCGATCTACCCGAATATCATCGGCGCCGGCTCGTCGTCGGCCAAACCAACCTCCTACTTCATGGCGCCCAATTTGAAGCTTCCTGAGGTGCAGGAGTACGATCTTCAGGTTCAGCAGGCCCTCGGCCGCGGCACGTTCCTTTCAGTGAGCTATCTCGGCGGATTGGGCCGCGAGCTGCCCAACTTCCTCGATGTCAACCTGAATCCGACCACTACCGCCAAAACAATTACAGTCGCGGGCGACCCAAGCGGTTTTGGCCCGCTCGGTCCCAACGGATCCACGGTGACCGTACCGGTCTATACCGCGTACGGCAACACGGCTCTCCTGGGAGCGGCGGCAACGAATTTCCAGGCCATCACCGAAATGATCAGTAACGTCAACTCCAACTACAACGCCCTGGTCGGCGAGGTCCAAAACCGCTCGCTCAAGAGCGTTACGTTCGACGCCAACTACACCTGGTCGCATGCGCTTGACTTCGAGCAGAACGCCAACACCCTGGGAGCAGCTCAGTCCTGGTACGACCCCTACGCCAATGCCCGCGTCAACTATGGAAACTCCGCCTGGAACATTCCCAATCGCTTCGTCGCATACGCCATCTACAACTTCCCCAACCTCCACGGAGGCAATCCGTTGAAGTGGCTGGTGAACGACTGGAACCTCGACGACAGCTTCCAGATGGGGAATGGCTTGCCCTTCAATGCAGGTGGCAGTGGCAGACCAACAAGCTCAATTCTCAGCAGTTGGAACGGCAGCGGCGGTCCCTCCATCATTCCTCAAATCGGGTACGACACCTACAAATACCCGCGCCGTATCGTTGACGATGCCCGCCTGCAGAAGTCGGTCGTTTTCGAGGGCAGCAAAACCGTCCACAGCATTGACCTGATCCTCAACGCCTTCAACGTCGCCAATCACCAGAACATCACAGGCTTCGCGGCCAGCTACCTCTACAGCTTGTCGGGAACCACGGCGACATATACGGGAGTGAACGGCACCGGAAACAAGAGCTTCATGGTGCCGAACAACTCCAATAGCAGCAACTTCACCTTCTCACCGCGTAACGTTGAAATCGCAGCAAAAATTAACTTCTAAGCCGGCGGCAACATCCCAAAAACGCGGCGGCTTCGGCCGCCGCGTTTTTCTTGCGCAGGGTTTCTTTCTCCGTCCACCTTGTCTCTGAATTTGTCAATGCAATACTGCTCCCCTGGTTTGCCCACGCGGCACGTCCTCTCGTCCGCTGGTAATGTCAATTACCCTTCCGCCGCCACGAACGTGGCACTTCCAGCGCAAAGGAACCTTATGAGATACTCCCCACCCGCTTCCAAATCCCGGTTTTTCTTCATCTTCCCGGATTTCGACGCCGAAGATTTGATTTCCATATAATGAATACAAATTTCTGTATTATGAACCACGATGTTACTTTCGTTCATGCTTAAGTGCATCTTTCTGATTGTTCCTGTTGAAATCTCTCCCCTAATTCCGTTATGTTGAATCACTCCCTCGAATCTCTTTGGGGAGTTCCGTTCTTTTCGGATCTCCCGAGGTGTTGAAATGGTCTGCCCTAAGTGCCAATCTGCCGCCGTATCGGTTGTTCCGGCAGAAGTCCGGCTGTATCGCAACAGTCCGCGCACCCTGAGTCATCCCCCGATGACGCCTTCCCCTGACATTCGGGTTTGCCTTGATTGTGGCTGGTCGGAGTTCGTGATTCCCCGCGCATGGCTTTCCGCTGGTTGGTTACGGTCGCTGCGACCGCAACCCGCAACAAGCGACGCAGGAATTGCAGCCGTTACCGCAACTGCCGCAGTAATGTAGTGCGTACAATTCGCTTGACCCGGCCCACGGTTGGGCCTCTTGGCGGCATTTCCACAAGTACTCGGCGCCACCCGTACTGTTGCGCGAAAAAAAGGCCCCCAGCTCACGCTGGAGGCCTTTCGCTTTAGTGCCGTCAGTTGACGTTTGAACCAGCAACCACATAAGGCCCTTGCCTGACCTGCCTTTTTCTGATCACTGACAACTGATCACTGACAACTGCTTTTAGTACATTCCGTCCATGCCGCCGCCGCCGTGACCTGCCGGCGCCGCGTTCTTGGGCTCGGGCAGCTCAACCACCAGCGCTTCGGTGGTCAGCAGCAGCGCAGCGATCGACGCCGCATTCTGCAGTGCCGTCCGCGTCACCTTCGTGGGATCGATGACGCCGGCTTTCACCAGGTCCTCGAACTTGCTGGTCAGCGCGTTGTAGCCGTAGTGCGCTTCCTTCGACTCCAGCACTTTGGCCACCACCACCGCGCCCTCTTCGCCGGCATTGGCGACGATCTGGCGCAGCGGCTCTTCCAGCGACCGAAGCACGATCTGAGCGCCGGTCTTTTCGTCGCCGGTAAGCGTGCTCGATCAGCGTCTGGACCGCGGGTATGCAGCGCACCAGCGCCACGCCGCCGCCTGGGACGATTCCCTCTTCGACAGCCGCGCGCGTTGCGTGCAGCGCATCCTCAACGCGAGCCTTCTTCTCCTTCAGCTCGGTCTCGGTTGCCGCGCCCACCTTGATGATGGCCACGCCGCCCACCAGCTTCGCCAGCCGCTCCTGCAGCTTTTCCTTGTCGTAGTCTGAGGTGGTTTTCTCAATCTGCGACCGGATCTCCTTCACGCGGCCTTCGATGTCGCTGGCCTTGCCTGCGCCGTCGACGATCGTGGTGTTGTCCTTGTCGATGGTGATGCGCTTCGCCTTGCCCAGGTCCTCGAGCTTCACGCCTTCCAGCTTGATGCCCAGGTCCTCGGTAATGGCCTTGCCGCCGGTCAGAACCGCGATGTCGCCCAGGATGGCCTTGCGCCGATCGCCAAATCCAGGAGCCTTCACCGCCGCCACGTTCAGCGTGCCGCGCAACTTGTTGACCACCAACGTTGCCAGCGCTTCGCCTTCAACGTCCTCGGCGATGATCAGCAACGGCTTGCCGCCGCGCGCAACCTGCTCCAGAAGAGGCAGCAGATCTTTCATCGCGCTGATTTTCTTCTCGTAGATCAGAACGTACGGATCTTCGAGAATTACTTCCAGCCGTTCCGCGTCGGTTACGAAGTACGGGCTCAGATAGCCGCGGTCGAACTGCATGCCGTCCACAGTCTCGAGGCCGGTGTGCATGGTCTTCGACTCTTCGATCGTGATCACGCCATCCTTGCCAACCACTTTCACCGCTTCGGCAATAATCGCGCCAATCTCTTCGTCGCCGTTGGCCGAGATCGCGCCCACCTGGGCTACCGATCCCTCATTCACCGGCTTTGAAAGCTTGCTCAGCGCGCCATCCTGGTTCCACTTGCCATCCTTGTCGCGCGTGCCGTTGATTACGGTAACGGCCTTCTCGATGCCGCGCTTCAAAGCTGTAGGATTCGCGCCTGCCGCCACCGTCTTCACGCCTTCGCGGAAGATCGATTGCGCCAACACAGTTGCGGTTGTGGTCCCGTCGCCGGCCACGTCCGAGGTCTTTGAGGCAACTTCGCGCACCAGTTGCGCGCCCACGTTCTCCAGCGGGTCCTTCAGGTCGATCTCTTTGGCCACCGTCACGCCGTCCTTGGTGATGGTGGGCGAGCCAAACTTCTTCTCGATTACAACGTTCCGGCCCTTGGGCCCGAGCGTCGCCTTCACAGCGTCTGCCAGCGTGTTCACGCCGCGCAGAATCGCCTGACGGGATTCTTCACCGTGCAAGATTTGCTTTGCCATGTCTCGAAACTCTCCTTATCCAGTTGTCAGTCATCAGTTGTCAGTTGTCAGTTCTTTCCGTCTCTTCGTCAGCGGCGCGGCCCATCACTTTGTGGACCCACTGACAACTGAGAACTGAAAACTGACAACTCGTCCGCCGCAGCGGGCGGTTTACTTCTTCAGGATGCCGAGGACTTCTTCCTCGCGCATGATCAAAAGCTCTTCGCCGTCAATCTTGATCTCCGTGCCCGAATACTTGCCAAACAGCACGCGATCGCCCGCTTTCACGTCCAGCGGAAACACCTTGCCTTCGTCGTTCGACTTGCCTTTGCCCACGGAGATGACCTCTCCCTCCTGGGGTTTTTCCTTCGCGCTGTCGGGGATGATGATGCCCCCACGAACCGTCTCGCCCTCTTCCACCCGGCGAACCAGAATCCGGTCGTGAAGTGGAGTGAATGTCGTTGTTGCTGCTTTTACTGCCATCGCTTTGCTTCTCCTTTTTTGTTTCTCGGTCTCGCCGCGCACCGGTTCGCTCCCGAAAACGCGGCTCTTGGTGATTGGTAAAATCAACAGAATCAGGAAGTTGCGGAGTGCCCGCCGCTGAGGATTTCGGCCACTCCGGTGAGCGCTCCCACCAGTCTGCCGTGGCCGGCTAGCACTCTAACCTTCCAATTGCTAAAGATAGGCAACCCAGACGAGCTTGTCAAGAGGCTGACCGTTAAAATCTGAGTGCTTCTCACTCATATTCTTCAATTTCTTGACGAATTCCGCGTTTATTTTCTCGGTGAATCTTGCCACCTGCCTCCTCATAGAGGACCGCCTGACCCGCCGTGTCTCTCGCCGAACCGGCCCAGTCAGCGGCTTCCGGCCGAAATTTGCCCCCAGGCCAGCCTTTCTCGCTTCCATTTACAATGGAAGGCATGTTCCGCCGTGCATCTCTTCGCTTCTGCTTCGTTCTTGTTTCTTTTGGCCTCATCGCCGGCTGCTTCAACCTGCGCGCGCAGGATGACGACTCCCACCACGGGCGCAAATACAAAGTCCCGCCAGCCTCTTCGCGGATTGAAGTCACTGTCGTTCGCGACTACAACGGAAAGCCGATTGCGGACGCTCACGTCATCTTCCATCCCATCCAGGGCGATAAGGACACGGGAGCACTCGAGCTCAAGACCAACGAAGACGGCAAGGCCCTCATCGACGTGATTCCCGTCGGCGACACCGTCACTCTTCAAGTGATCGCCAATGGCTTCCAGACCTACGGCCAGATTTACAAAATCGACAAGCTCAACATGTCGATGGACGTTCGCCTCAAAAGGCCTGCCGCGCAGTATTCGGTTTACAAAAACTCAACCCCGGATTCCGGCGCAGGCAATAGCCCGGGATCGGGCAACAATTCTGAATCGGGCAAATCAGGCGGCTCGCCGCCGAGTTCCCCGCCCCCTGATTCCGGCAGCAAACCCCCCAGTTCTTCCGGTCATGATTCTTCCGGCCAATCCGATCCGCCGCCGAATCCGAGCCAATCGCAACCCGCACCGAAGTGAACTCCGTGGGTCAAACGCAGCTAACCCCGCTAACTCCGCTGCCTCGCTAAACTGATCTTGTGAAGCCCACAGAACCACTCGCCGGCAAATCGGTCTTCGTTACCGGAGGCGCTCGCCGCCTGGGCCGCGCCATCGCGCTCACCCTCGCTCACGCCGGCGCCGATGTCGCCGTCTCCTATCGCTCCTCTGAATCCGATGCCGCTGCCACCGCCGCAGCGATCGCCGCCCTTGGCCACCGTTCCCTCGCGGTCCCCTGCGATGTTCGCTCCGAACCCTCTGTCCGCGCCGCCGTCGCCCAGGTCACCGCCGCCTTTGGCCGTCTCGACATCCTCGTCAACAACGCCGCCGTCTTTGCCTCCGCCGCCCTCGAGAGCCTGACCCTCGCTCAGTGGGACGCCGTCTTCGAAACCAACGCTCGCGGCCCCTTCCTGGTCGCGCGCGAAGCCCTGCCTCATCTCCGTGCGGCGCACGGCCGCATCATCAATATGGGTTCGCTCGGCGCTCTTCACCCCTGGGCCGGCCACGCACACTACTGCGCCTCAAAAGCCGCGCTGCACATGCTCACTCAAGCCATGGCCAAGGCCTTCGCGCCCGATGTCAGCGTGAACTGTGTCGCTCCCGGCTGGATCGAATTGCGCGACCAGTGCCCCAACAACGCGAGCGCTGCTCAGGAATCAGCCGCGCCCGATCCTTCGCGCCTCGAAGCGGAGAGGATGGCGGGTTCAGAGGCCGAGCGCAGGGCGGAACTACAGGCTGCCCGCTTCGCCGCCAAAACTCCCATGGGCCGCAACGGCGACGCAGACGACGTCGCTCAGGCCGTCCTCTTCTTTGCCACCGGCCCTCACTTCATCACCGGCCAAACGCTGGTCGTCGACGGCGGCCTCGGCCTCAGTTGATCCATGGCCGCGCTTCAATCGCCAAACGCTGAATCGAGCGCATAGTAAGCCGGCTTAGGGTGGTAGCTCCCATCAAAAGGAAGTGGCGCGCACATTCCTGCCCTGTAACAAAAAGCGAATTTGTCGGTGATGCCCCACGTGAAGAACCCTTTGCACGCGGCGGTCGAAAGGCAAACGCGCAGCAATGCGGAGTATGAGTTCCCCTGTGCCGTCAGATCGGCTGCGCTGGCTACGCCATTGGTGACAGGTAATCCAATCTCCACCTGGCTGAAATAGACGTTCAATCCAAGAGTCCCTAACCGATTGATGTTCGCTCGAATATCCGCAGCCGGTGGTATCTTGTTCACGCCATCTCCTTCCCATTGCCCTTCCAATCCCACGCAGTCCACCAGCCTTTTTGACCTCAGGTACGCCACAAGTTTGTAGACCTTATCGGACGTCTCGCCCAAACCTTCCCCGCCAAAATCGTCATAACAAAGCTGGACAGTCGGATCGGCCGTGCGTGCATCTTCGTAAGCCAGCGCGACGTAAGCAGGAAATCCGCTCGCATCCTTGCCAAGACCCGCGCACAAGGGCCCGCAAAGATGAGTCGCCTCGCTCACCACCGCCCATCGGTTCACCACGCCGGGATAATTGCGGTGTTCGTGCTGCATGATCGCCATAATGTAGTCCCGCAAAATTCTCTTCAATTCCGCCGACGAGAATTTGCCCTTGCTGAGCCACGACGGATTACCCGTTCCGTAGTCTGTAGGATTTCCGTCCCAAATCGGGGCGCTGGCAGTCACCTTCAGGCCATGTGCTTGCGCGAATCTCACAACTTCATCGGCCTTCGAAAGGTCATAGACTCCCCGGGAAGGTTCCATGACATACATCTTCATCACGTTGCCGGGTTCAATAGCGTTGTATTCCGAGGCAGCGAGATTCGCGTAGATTTTGTCATCGAGCTCTTCCGGATCGCTGGCGCCGGCGCCAATGGTGAAACCTCTCGGAGTTGCCAAGCTGGAAAGGGCCCTGGCCGCAGGCGGCGCAGCGGGAGTGACACGCGATTGCGAAAGCAACACGGCGGAAAGACCCGAAATTGCCAGCGTTGCCGAAAAGAAAATGCAAAGCGATGGAGAGCTTAATGTCACAAATCTTCCTTGCAGGGTTCGGATCGAGCAGATCGAGCCTCCAACTCCTTCAACCCCTAACTCCGCTGCTACTTTCCAAACAGCCGGCTCCAGAAGCCCTTCTTCGCTCCACCGTCGCCGCCTTCTTCCGCATGGTCTCTGTCGGGCCGCCCGCTCTTCGACCTCTCCGCCGCGCCCCGCCCGCTAAACTTCAGCGGCACTTTTTCCCACAACCCTTCTGCCTCTGGCTGCTCCGGCCACGGCGCACCTTCAACCGCCGCTCGCGGATTCGTCTCGCACAACCGCCTCGCCGTCTCCTCGCCCCGGCGCTTCGCGACGTATTCATATCCGTTCTTCAAGTGCGGCGACCGCCATATTGGATGATGCGCATCCGTTGCCAGAAAATGAATCCAATTGCGCTCCAGCAGCTCGTTGGCAAACGCCTCAGACGCTTTCCCAAACCGCCCATACAGCGAGCCGCTCGTCACCTGCACAAGGCATCCGTTCCGCATCCACTCGCCCAGCAGTTGCGGTTGCCGCAGCACCGCCGGATACCGCTCCGGATGCGTGACGATCAGCGTGTACCCCGCCGCCTGCAGCCGGGTCATCGCATCATTCATGCCTGGCGGAATCACCTGGAATGGAAACTCGATGAGCAAATATCCCTTGCCGCCGATCGAAAATCGCAACGGACTCATCACCGCATCGGCCACATTTTCCGCCGTCATGTGAAAGTCGCATCCCAGGCTCAACTCCACCACACCTCGCAGTCGCTCTTTCAGCTCGGCGAACCTCTTCTCAATCAGCGGCTTGTTGTAGGGGTGCTCATCGCTCGCGTGTGGCGTGCACACAATGTGCGTCACGCCCTCGTCCGCCGAGGTATGCGCCATGTCCAGCGACGCCTGCAGATCAGGCGCTCCGTCATCCACTCCATAAATCAAATGTTGGTGAATGTCGATCATGGTGAAATCAGCTTCCGGCTTCCAGCTGCTAGCCACTTCTCGCGAAATCCAAAACTGTTTGCCCGCCCGCGCAAAGGCTGGAAGCTAGGAGCTAGAGGCTAGCAGCTGCCGTTCAAGCATCGACTCAAAGATCCCCCATCCATCCGCCGATCCCAGCAGCGCCTCGCTCGACCGATCCGGATGCGGCATCATACCCAGCACATTCCGTCCTTCATTCAGGATTCCCGCAATGTTGCTCAGCGACCCGTTCGGATTCGCCTCCCGCGTGATCTCGCCCGCCGGCGTAGCGTAGCGGAATGCAATCCGGTCCTCGCTCTCCAGCCGCTTCAGTTCATCCGGCTCGCAGAAGTAGTTCCCCTCCATGTGCCCAATCGGAATCTGGAGCACCGCGCCCTTCTTCAACTGGTTCGTAAATGGGCTGTTCGTTGTCTCCACGCGCAGGTGCACCTGCTTGCAGATGTACTTCAGTCCCGCGTTCCTCATCAGCGCGCCGGGCAGCAATCCGCTCTCGGTCAATATCTGGAACCCGTTGCAGATTCCCAGCACCGGGCCGCCGCCCGCGGCAAACCGCTTGACCGCCTGCATCACCGGCGAAAAACGCGCAATCGCGCCGGTTCGCAGGTAATCGCCATACGCAAATCCGCCGGGGACCAGCACCGCATCCACGCCCTGCAGGTCCTCGCTGTCATGCCACAGAAAGACCACCGGCTGCCGCGCCACTTCGGCAATCACATTGTAGGCATCGTGATCGCAATTCGACCCCGGAAAAACCACCACGCCGAATTTCATGAATTCAGGGTATCAGCCCGACGCGCTTCTCCAGCGCCACATATCGGGGATCGTTGCGGATCTCATCGAAGAAAGGATCGTACTTGATATAGAGAATCTGCCCCTCGTGCGCATCGGCGGCCCTGTTCAATTCCGCAATCGCATCATCCTTGTCGTGCAGCAGTGCGTACACAATCGCCAGTTGGTAGTGCGGTGCCTTCTCGGCCTCCATCTGCCTGATCCGTTCGAGCGCCGCGGCCTTGTCGTTTCTGCACACGGCGTCAAACGCCAGCATCGTCTCCGTTACCGGCAATTTGGGATATGTCTTCGCGAATCGACTCGCGTCGCCCAGCACCACCGTGCAATCGTGACGCGCCATCGCTCCAACGAGCGTCCAGGCAGATCCGCCAAAAAACTGTGGATTGATCTGGTGCAAACGATCGAGCGCCTTTTGCTGCCCTGCCTGGTCGCGCTCCAGGTAAGAGGTCAGAAACTCATCGAATGGTGGCAGCACAGACAGAGGATCCTGTTCCGCTGCCAGGCGCAGCTGCTCATGCGCCTCGGCAAATCGTCCCCGTGTCGCCAGTGACCAGCCATACCGCGCGCGCACTTCAGCGCCGGCCCCCAGCTCGATTGCGCGCCGGAGCTCCGTCTCGGCATCATTCCAGTTCAACTCCCATGTATAGATCACTTCTGCCAGCAGACCGTGTGCGTCCCCAAGGTTCGGATCGAGGCCAATCGCCTTCTCCGCGGCCGCCCGGACGCCCGGAATGCTCTCTTCGTGCGTCATGGTCGTCATCGACGTTTCGGCAAGTTCCGCCAAACCAACTCCCAGATACGCGCGCGCGAAATTCGGGTCCTTCGCTATGGCCGCCTGGAACAGGTCCACGGCCTTTTGCAGCGATTCCGGCGTGTGCAGGTTGTATTGGTATTCGCCCTGCAGATAAAGATCGAGCGCCTCTGGATTGGTTGTTGGCTCGTGGATCGCGGGAGCCGACCCTCCCCGTATCTGGCGAATGGCATCCGTAATCGAAGTCGCCACCTCGTCCTGCATGGCCAGCATGTCGTTCGACTGTGTTTCGTAGGAGTGCGACCACAGATGATACCCGTCGGTCGCCCGGTTCAGTTGCGCGGTAATGCGCACATGATCGCCCAGCCGCGTAAAGCTCCCCTCCAGAACCGTGTCCACATTCAGCTGCTGACCGATCTGACGGATGTCTTCGCCTTTGCCCTTGAAGGCGAATGCCGAAGTCCGCGCCACCACGCGAAGTTCGCGCCACTGGGCCAGGTCGTTGGTCAGCTCTTCCGTAATTCCATCGGCAACATAGTCGTCCCGATGATCGGGCGAGTAGTTCTCGAAGGGCAGAACGACAATCGCACGAATCGGTTGCTTCGTCACCGCGAGCGAAGCATGCTGCTTCCACAGCATGATTCCAGCAACCGCGACTGCGGCGACACAGGTCATGACGATAGCCCCTGGAATCCAAATCCGCCGCGCCCACTGCGCATTTTGTGGCGCACTCGGCGGCGCCAGTTGTGGCGCGCGTGCGGGTTCGGGAAAAGCAGTGGTCTCGCGAAGCTTTGAGGCGTCGCGGAAGGTAAAGCTCGCCACATAACTGCGCGGCGGAAAGTCGATGACGATGGAGTCGCGGCAGCCGTCTTCCGCGTAATAGTCTTTGAGCCGCTGGCGCAGCCGGCTGAACTCCGTTCGCACCAGCGATTCAATGCGCGGATCGAACGATTCCGGCCGCTGGAATACTTCCAGCCCGATCGCATATTCGTTGATTTTGTCGGCGTCGCCCTTGAGCGTGTGCTCCACCAGATAGCGCAGCAACTGCCCGCGGCGGCTCGCCGCAGAAAAATGCTGCGTCCCAAGCAATCGCTCCAACGTTGCACGAATTTCCTGTAGGCGAGCGTCGGGATTGCGGGGGGAAGCGTGGCTTTCGATGATGCCAGGCATCTGGAGCCTTTTCCGCGGATATGGGATGATCTTACCACGCGCAGAAGTACCCCACTTTGGCCATGCAGACCCTGATTCGGAGAGCATAACCACCCTCTCCATTCAGCATGAACGCGATGTTTGCAAAGTTGAGACATAAAGCTTAGAGGGCCTTCGCCTAAGCCGGAGACCCCCTTATCTGATTTGCTTCGGCCCATTTTCAGCGCTCACTGTTTGGGCTTGAACGCGTAGTAAAAACCTAATCCGCTCATGGCTGCGCCCGGAACCAGAAGGCCCACGCCAACTCCCACCTTAAGACCCTCATCCTTGGTTCCTCGGATTGCAAGAATCGATCCGCCAAGTAACGCAAGCGGTATGCCGACGATTCCCATAATCAGCATTCCGGGCCTCTGCAACCCGTGGCTCTTGGTTGCAGGAGCCGATTGAAGGTTCTGCGCTTTCTGTTGAGCATCGTCCATCATCGCTTTCAATGCGGGCGGCATGGTCAGGCTCGCCGAGTCGCTTGTCCCGGCCGGCGCTGCCGGAGCATCCGGCAATGCATTCGCGTCGGCAGTCGCGTTGTCCTCGGCCGCCAGCGGAAGGTTGGATGTTGCTGCAAGGTTGATCTGTTCCGTCTGGGATCCGCCCGGGACACTTGTCGTCTCGGGCTTCGCCGTCGTTTTAGGGGTCACAGCCGTTGCGCCCTCGGCCACGGCCTGTGTCGCCAGCATTCCCACCAGCACCCCCACCAAAGCGCAGCGGCCAACCGCGCCGAGCCGCGCCACTACTGTGTGCAGTTGATTCATAATCACCTCCGGGAAAGTCAGGATCGAACACGGCGGAAGCCTGAACGGGCAAGTGAACCGGTTACAGCGGTTCCACAACTGCCATACCCAGGCCCACAACTGCCGAGTGGCTTTTTCATCAAGAAAAAGCCACCCTGCAAGGCGCTGGAAAGGGCACTTGAGCTGTGGAACCGCTCTGGGTCCCCCCCATCGGCCACCCAACCGGCCAGACTGCCCGCCGTTGCAGCTGAGATTCACTCATCTGCCGCCCGAGCGGTAGTCTCAACACGCCACTGTAACGTTACAACTGCGGCTTTTTTCTTTGTTTTGAGGGGATTGTGCCGTTCGCGGGCGCGACGGAAGCAGATGAATTCGACTGGATTCCCGGGAGTGAGGGCCTGAAGAACCCGAATCTGGACTCAGTTTGTCTTGATTGCAGCGCGTTCAGCCAGCCGGTCGCCAGCGAGCCGTTCGCCCGCCGGAAGTTCCCGCACAGCCCAACCGGCGATCAGCAAACTCGGCGCGGCAGCGGGTTCCACTTCGCCCAGCTCTCCAAGAGTCGTGTGCACAACTTGCTGGTCCGGCTGTGCCGCGCGCGAAACCACGGCGCACGGCAGATCGGCCGGCAGGCCTTCCGCCAGCCATTCGGCGGCAAGCAACGCCAGGTCGCGGCCCGGCATATAGACCACGCGTGTGCCCGCCTCAACGGCAGGCAGCGCTTCGCGGTTATGCGACTGCGCATGATGGCCGGTCGTGAGAATCACGTGCGAAGCCCAATCGCGATCGGTCAGCGAGCGGCCAATCGCCGCCGCCGCCGCAAACGCAGCCGACACGCCCGGCACAATCTCGAACGGCACGCCGGCTTCGGTCAGCGCGGCCAGCTCCTCTGCGGCCCTGCCGAACAGCAACGGGTCGCCGCTCTTCAGCCGCACCACGCTGCGCTGTGCCTGCGCGTGCTCGATCATCAATGCGTTGATGTCTTCTTGCGTAATCGTCTTTGCGCCGCATCGCTTGCCCACGTTCACGACTTCGGCGCCGGATTCAGCGCCGGATTTATCGTCGGACCGTGCCAAATCGAGAATCGACTGCGGCACCAGGTCGTCGTGCAGAATCACATCCGCGCTCTCGATCAGCCGCACCGCCTTCAGCGTCAGCAATTCCGGATCGCCCGGACCGGCTCCAACCAGATAAACGCTGCCCGCAATCGCGTGCGCCGCTTCCCTGCCTGTTCGCGCCAACCCTTTCGTCGCGCACAACGCCGAATCGCAGATCTGCCTCTGCGCCAGTTCGTGCAGCAGCAGCCTTCGCTCTTCGCCGCGCGGCTGCGTCGCCAGCACTTCGCGCCGCAATTCACCCAGCTTCGCCAGCCATGGCCCCAAATCCTGCGGCAGTTGCTCGTCGATCTCCCGCCGCAGCCGCTGCGCCACAGCCGGGCTCTCGCCGGCCGTTGAAATCGCAATCTGCAAATCGCCGCGGCTCACCACCGAGCCAAAGAAAAAGTCGCAGTTGGGAATGTCGTCCACACTGTTGCATGGAATTCCGCGCGCCACAGCCCCGCGATAGACCGCCGCATTTACCTCCGGCACGTCCGTCGCGGCAATCACAATAAAGTTGCCGTCGAGGTCCGCAGGCTCAAACTCCCGCTGCACCCACTCGAGCTTGCCTTCCGCCGCCAATTGCCGAATCTCTGCCCGCGCCTCGGGCGCAACCACGCGCAGCCGCAGGCCCGTCTTGAGCAGCGACCCAATCTTCTCGAGAGCCACAGTCCCCGCGCCCACTAGCAGGCACTGGCGCCCTTCAAGATTCAGAAATATTGGCAACAAACTCATCGCGTAATTCTCAGTTCTTAGTTCCCAATTCTTAGTTCTTAGTTCGCAGTTCGCAGTTGGTCGCCCCTGTTTTCTTGGTCCCTTGTTCCCTTGGTCCCTCGTTCCCTTGGTCCCTTGGTGCCTGCCTTCATCCCTCCGCCACCGCATGCGGCACGGGCCCTGCCGGCAGATCGCGCTCCACCGCCTCTAAAACTTCCCCTGCCAGATGCGCGCGCAATTCGTCATTCGTGTGCCGCCCAAACCACGCGCGCAGATTTTCTTCTGTCGAGCGCCCGGCCAGATAATGGCGCAACAGCCGCTCGATCGCCTCAGGCACCAGCGGCGCGGGGCAACGGTAACCCACCGGCCGCGAAATCCCGGCGTGCTGGCCCACTCCTCCGCCCAGGCAGAAGTAAAAAGCGTCCGTCAGCTTGCCTTCGTACTTGATCTTCTTGCCTTCCAGGCCGATGTCCGCAATCCAATGCTGGCCGCAACTATTCGGGCAGCCGGTCACGTGCAGCTTCAGTTGCTGGTCGAACTGCGGCAGCCGCTCTTCCATCTCGTCGACGAGCCACCGCGTAAAGCCCTTGGTCTCTGAAATCGCCAGCTTGCAGAACTCCGTGCCCGTGCAGGCAACAGCGCCGCGCCAGAACATCGATCCTTCCACGTGCAATCCGATCTGGCCCAGCTCCCGCGCCAGCTCCCCGGTCTTCGCCTTGGGCACATCGATGATCACCAGGTTTTGCGAGACCGTGAGGCGCAGTGCGCCGCTTCCAAACCGTTCCGCCAACTCCGCCGCCACTACTAATTGTTCACCTGTCAAGCGGCCGCGTAACACCGACGCTCCAACGTACGCCAAACCCGGCTGCCGCTGCGGATAAATGCCCACGTGATCGCGAAGAACATCGTCGGGGATCTGCTCTTGCGCTGCCGGGTCGAGCTTGAATCCGATCTTCGCGTGCAGCTCATCGAGAAATCGCTCCGCCGTCCAGCCTTCACGCATGAACAAGTACTTCAGTCGCGCTCTGTCGCGGCTCTCGCGCAATCCCTGCTGCTCGCGGAAGATCTCCGCCACGCCGCGCGCCACGCGGATCGCTTGATCGGGCCGCACAAACGCATCGAGTTTCACCGCGAGGTGCGGTTCGTTCGAGAGCCCTCCGCCCACGCGCAGCGAGTAGCCAACTTCGCCGCCGCGCTTGGCCGGCGTCAGCGCAATGTCGTTGATCTCGGGGTAGCTGCACCACGAGGGACAGCCGGTGGCGCAAATCTTGAACTTGCGCGGCAGGTTGAAAAAGTCGTTGTTGGCCGTCAACTCGTGCGCGATACCGCGCGCGATCGGCGAGGCATCGATCAGCTCGTCGGCAGCCACGCCGGCCAGCGGGCAGCCCGTCACGTTGCGCACCACGTCACCGCAAGCGCCTTTGGGCGAAAGCCCGATCGAGTCCAGCGCGTCCACCACTTCCGGCAGCGACTCAATGGTCAACCAGTGAAGCTGGATATTCTGGCGCACCGTAATGTCGGCCAGATTGCGCGCTTGTTTGCGCGTAATTTCGCCGATCGCGCGCAGTTGGCTCGCGGAGACGATCCCGTTGGGAATCCCGATCCGCATCATGAACCATTCGGTGGACAAGCCTTCTCCGCCCTTGCCCCCGGTCGCGCCCACGCCATCGCCCTGCGTATATACGCCCCACCATTTGAAGTACGCGGACGCCCACTCCGGCGCCACGCTCGATCGCCCTGCGCGCGCAAACGCACGAACCTCGTCAAATGCCTCCCACGGATTCTTTTCGCGCTTCAGCCGCTCCATCCGCTGGGCTTTGGTTTCTTTTGGCGCCGCCTGCGCCGGTGCTTCGCTCATCTCGTCTCTTCTCTTTTCATTCCACTCAAATGAAATGCCCGCGGGAGCTTTCGGCTCAATCGCGGGCATCGGGGAAACCGTGGACTTTTGTTCGGAAGTTCAGACCCAGGTCACCGTTGCCGCGCGAGCAGCATACACGAGCGACAACAGGCCATAGCTTCCATGGTCAGAATATTAGACTGAAATGGTCCGATTTGCAATCCCATCCGCTGGAATAGGAGCTCAAGGCAGGACTTACGCGCCGGCAGCGTTCGTATTCAGCTCCGCAAGAATCTCGTATTCAGCCGTCTCGGCAGCCCTGGCGCAGTCCGCTGACAATTCCATCGAAATAGGCTGTTTTGGATCGATGGCAATCGCATACAAAATCACCTCGCGCGTCCCGCCCTGCATGTAAAACGCGTCGAGAAGATCCTTGACCCCGATGTCGTGAGCCGTAAGCGTCGGCGGATAGTCTTTTGAGAAGCGCGGCGTCGTGCGCGTGACCGTCCCGGGAGGATTTCCGTCCGCGGCGGCATCGATCAGGATGATGTGGTCGGCGCTTTCGAGCGGCTCCAGCAGAATGAAACCGCCGGTCCCGCCATCCAGGCACTCCACCCCGGCCGGCAATGTGTGCTTCTCCAGCGCGCGCACCACATGAACGCCAACGCCCTCGTCGCCCATGATGACGTTGCCCAGGCCCAGCACCAGTGTCTTCTTAAGGCTTTTTGGATTCTCGGTCACTCGGCACCCTATCGAATTTCCACCCGCCAATGATCGAGCTTACCGTACCGCGCCCCTCGATGTAATCGTGATAGAACGACAGATAAATGTGGACGATGACGAACGTGACAAAGAACCACAGGAATGTATGGTGCCAGAAGCGCACCCCGGCATCGCCGCCCAGCAGCGGCACCACCCAGTTGAACAACTTCGGTATCCACGATGAGCTCATCGAAGAGTAGAGCGCGAAGCCGGTGATGGTCTGGATGCAAAACGCGATGAACGTCAAAAAGTAAATGAACGCCGCCAGCGAATTATGCCCGGTGGAGATCTCTCCGTGCATCTTCACCTGCAGCACGTCGGTCTTCACCACGTCCACAATTTCCTGCTGCTGTTTCTTCGTCACCGGGAAGAAATTCGTCCACTTGGCGTACTTGTTGCCCACAAATCCCCAGTAAAGCCGCGCCAGAAAATTGAAGACATACACCCACGCCGACGCAAAGTGCAGGAACCGCACCCAGCCGAACCAGTATTGCTGGTACGCCTCGGATGCGTACGCGATGCGAACCGGGTGGCCGATCATGTATCCGGTCACGCACAAGAGCGTCAGCGCGATGGCGTTGATCCAGTGGTATGCGCGTACCGGCAGTTCCCACACGTACACGCGCCTGTACTCAACCGGCGCACCGCCGTTCAGCTTGAAAACGTCCCGTACACGGGTGCTCTGTGTGCTCATCGTCATTACTCGAATGAAACCTGGTGAAGGTGCCTTCCCTGCGGATCGTACAGATGCACGGCGCAGGCCAGGCACGGGTCAAAGGAATGGATGGTGCGGATGATCTCCACCGGCTGCTCCAGATTCGCCACCGGCGTCCCAATCAGCGCCGCCTCGAACGACGAACGCTGCTGCTTGCCGTCGCGTGGTGAGCCGTTCCATGTCGTGGGCACAACCAGTTGGTAGTTCTCAATCGCGCCGTTGTGAATCTTGATCCAGTGCGCCAGCGCGCCGCGCGGAGCCTCCACCAGGCCCACGCCTTCGCAATCCGCCGGCCAGGTCTTCGGATCCCACTTCTCCCCGTTGTGCGTCGACACCTCGTTGATCTTCACGCGATCCATCAACTGACCGAAGAAATCCTTCAGCCAGATCATCGCCAGCGCCGCATCGATGCCGCGCGCCGCCGTCCTTCCCAGCGTCGAGAACAGCGCAGCCACCGGCACGTTCAGCTTGCCCAGCACCATGCCGACTGTTTCCTTCACATCCGCGTGACCGGAGGCGTACGAGACCAGCAGTCGCGCCAGCGGTCCCACTTCCATCGCGTTTTCCTTCCAGCGCGGCGTCTTCAGGAACGAGTACTTGTCGTAGCCTTCCAGGCTTTCAAACGGCGGCTTCGGTCCGCTGTAGGCGATATTCGTCTCGCCGTCCCACGGATGCAGGCCCACGCTGTCGCCCCCGTCGTACTTGTACCAGGAGTGCGCAATGTACTCCTTGATCTCCTGCGAGTCGCGCGGATTCACCGGATACACCGTGCTCAGATCGCGATTAAGTATTGCGCCCCGCGCGTATTTGAACGACTCCGGATGGTTGTAGCCGTTGGTCGGGAACTCGCCGTAGCAGAGATAGTTGTGCAGCCCGCCGCCGTAACCTGCCCAGTCCTTGTAGAACGAAGCCACCGCCAGCAAATCGGGAATGTACACCTCGTTGACGAACTCGTCCGCCTGGCTGATGAGCCGCGACACAAGGTTTAACCGCTCGGTGTTGATCGCGGCCACTTCGTTCACATTGATCGAGCACGGCACGCCGCCGACAAGATAGTTCGGGTGCGGATTCTTGCCGCCGAACACAGCGTGAATCTTCACGATTTCTTTCTGCCACTCGAGCGCATCAAGATAGTGCGCCACGCCGATCAGGTTCACCTCCGGCGGCAGTTTGTACGCCGGATGGCCCCAGTAGCCGTTGGCGAAAATTCCCAGCCCGCTGGCCGCAAATGCCTTGATCTTGTCCTGCACCGCCGTGAAATAGGCCGTGTTGTTTTTGTCCCACTTGGAAAATGATTGCGCCAGTTCCGCGGCCTTCTTGGGATCCGCCTTGAGCGCATTCACGATGTCCACCCAGTCCAGCGCGTGCAGGTGATAGAAGTGGATCACGTGATCCTGCACGTATTGCGTGGTCAGCATGATGTTCCGGATGATCTCCGCCGTTGGCGGCACGGAGATGCCCAGCGCATCTTCCACTGAGCGCACGCTGGCCAGCGCGTGCACCGTGGTGCACACGCCGCATACGCGCTCCGTGATGGCCCAGGCGTCGCGCGGATCGCGACCCATCAGAATCTTCTCCAGGCCGCGAACCATGGTCCCGGCGCTGAATGCGTCCGTGATGACGCCGTTCTCCACCACCGCTTCAATCCGCAGGTGGCCTTCAATGCGAGTGACAGGATCGACGACGACACGTGTAGCCATAGCTGTTTACTTCTCCTTCTGATCTTCAGCGTGCACTTCCGCAATCACGCTGCGCTTGCGTATGTTGGTCACCACCGCGTGCGCCGCAACTCCGGCCAGCGTGGCCACCCCAACCGCGGTGCCAATGGTGTCGGCCGTGCTTTCAATGCCGAATCCAGGGAATGATGCCAGGTGTTGGTAGAACGGGCCGTTGTCCCAGAAGCCCGCTTCGCTGCAACCGATGCAGCCGTGCCCTGACTGGATGGGATAGCTCGTGCCCTCGTTCCACCTCACCACCGAGCAGGCGTTGTAGGTCACTGGGCCCTTGCAGCCCATCTTGTACAGGCAATATCCCTTGCGCGCGTTCTCGTCGTCCCACGCTTCTACAAACAGCCCGGCGTCGTAATTCGGCCGCCGATAGCAGGTGTCATGTACGCGCCGTCCATAAAATTCCTTGGGCCGCCCCTGGCTGTCGAGCGCAGGAATCTGCCCGAGCACCAGCAGATGCGTCACCACGCCCATCATCACGTCCGCAATCGGCGGGCAACCCGGCACATTGATCACCGGCTTGTTCACCAGCTTCGAGATCGGCGTTGCGCCTGTCGGATTGGGCTTGGCCGCCTGCACGCAGCCATTCGACGCGCAGCTTCCCCACGCAACAATCGCCGCCGCATCCGCGGCCACGGTCTGCAGAATCTGCTCCGCCGTCTTGCCGCCCACCATGCAGTAGACGCCCTCGTCCTTCGTGGGCACGGCGCCTTCCACCAGCACAATGTATTTCCCCTTGTTGTTCGCGATCGTGTCGCTCAGGCTCTTCTCCGCCTGGAACCCCGACGCCGCCATCAACGTCTCGGTGTAGTTCAGCGACAAAACATCCAGCAGCGCGTCCGCCACAATCGGGTGCGACGACCGGATAAACGACTCGCTGCAGCAGGTGCACTCTTGAAAGTGCATCCACACCACGGCCGGTTTTTCCTTCTTCTCGAAAGCCGACACAACCTGTGCCACGCCGGTTTTTGCCAGCCCCGCTGCCGCCGCGGCCGCAGTGCAGAATTGCAGAAACTCTCTGCGGTTGTAGCCCTTCTGCTGCATTGATTCCCAAATTGTTCTGCCCATGCCTACCTCGCTCACACTTCTATACGGGCGAATTCCCGAAGATTCAGGAGGAGGAAACCACTTCGGGAATTCGCCGGTATATTGTGAGCGACGTTACTTACCAAAAAGTACACGTGGCTGTGAGCGTCATCACAGGTGTGGTAAATCACGTTCCGATGAGTGGATGGCGGACGCTTTGTGAGGTGGATCACTCCGCCGAGATGCGGAGAGCCGGCCCAGGCGAAGCGTCTAGGCTTCGAGTGCTAGCATTGCTTGCATTGCTAGCACTCCCGTGCTAGCATCGATTCATGGCCACCATTGTCATCCGCAAACTCGACGAATCCGTCAAGCGCAAGCTGCAGATCCGCGCTGCCCGCAATGGCCGCTCCATGGAAGCCGAAGCGCGCGAACTTATTTCAAGTGCAGTTGAGGATGGGGGAACGAAGCTCCGAGAGAAAGACTTAGGAACAGCCATTCACAAACGCTTTGCCGCACTCGGCGGCGTTGACCTCAAGATTCCACCGCGCAGAAAATCTCACCGTCCTATCCCGACTTTCGAATAGAAGCTCTTCCGAGAAAAACGGTGCCTACGCCGTCTTCTCCACCTGCGTCGCCGCTTTTTCTTGAGCTTTCTCCGTCAGCCGCACCGGCCGCGTCGAAGCCCACCAGGTGATCGCAATCCCCACAACCACCGCCCCCGCGCTGGCCAGTTGCGCATTCGACAAACCCCAAAGAACCTTGGGGTTGCGCCGGATGAATTCAACCAGAAAGCGAGCAATGCCGCTCAACGCCAGGTACTGGCCCAGAATGGCGCCTCTCGCATGCGCCTTGCCCAGCCGCCACCACAAATACCAGCCAATCAGCAGTCCGGCTCCCAGTTCGTAAAGCGGCGTCGGATACACCGGAACCAGGACGGGCTCTATCCCATGTGGAAATGCCATTCCCCACGGATGAAACGTGATCCCTAGAATGTGGACTGGCTGGATCTCGATCCCATAGCACCCGTCCCCGGAAAGAAAACACCCGATCCGACCTATTCCGTAACCGATCGCCGCTGCGGGAGCCAGCAAATCCAGTGTGCGTAGGACGCCAATCTTTGCCCGCCAGCCCATCAGCACCAGAGCAGCAATGCCGAATGTCAACCCGCCATACCATGCGAATCCGGCGTTATCCCACAAAACCCGCCAGCCAATTGCCCGGAATTCTTCCGGCGTATCCAGCACGTGCCAGATTTTTGACCCTATGATGCCCACAACCAGCGCGACCGCCACCATTCCTACCGCGTCAGCATCAATGTTCGCCCGCTTGAACGCGCGGTCGGCGATGATCGCGCCAACAACCGCGGCAAGCCAGAGCATCAGGCCAAAAGCATTCAAATGGTGGGGCCAAAACGGAAGCGGGATATAGGGAAGCATGCCTCTTCAAGTATAGACGTGCGCAGGTCCCTATTCGCCCCAACGCGGGCTCTAACCCCGCCAGCTCCGCTGACCCGGCCGACTCGCTGCCTCGCTGCCTTTCCACCCCCGATTTTCACAGTTTGCCCCAACGCATTTCCGCGCGATACTGTTTGCATGGCTACTATGACCTACCAGGGCCTTGACGTTCTTTATTCCCGCCAGCAGATCGCCGAACGCGTCGCCGAAATGGGCGCGCAAATCACCCGCGACCTCAACGGCGAAAAACTGGTCATGATCGGCGTGCTCAAGGGCGCTGCCTTCTTTCTCGTCGATCTCTCCCGCGCCATCCAGGCCGACGCCACATTCGACTTTGTCGCCGTCTCCAGCTACGGCAACGGCCAGCGCTCCTCCGGCGCCGTTAAAGTCATCAAGGATCTCGATCAGCCCATCGAGGGCAAGAACGTCCTCATCGTCGAGGACATTCTCGATACCGGCCTCACCCTGGCCTATCTGCGCAAGCTCTTCGTGCAGCAGCATCCCAAGTCTCTGCGCATCGCCACGCTGCTCGATAAACCGTCGCGCCGCATTGAAAAGATCGAAGCTGATTACGTCGGCTTCTCCATTCCCAACCTCTTCGTCATCGGCTACGGAATGGACTTCGGCGAGCGCTATCGCAACCTGCCCGACATCTGCATCATGGCGCCCGGTCAGACCCCGTAGCCGCAGAACTTCCGGTCCAATACCACCATCGTTCGCGCGCGTCACCCGCTCGTTTGCACCGTCGTTTCACCGGCCGGCTGATTTCTACCACTTTCGCTTGGGCTTGGCCCCGGCGTCGCCGTATACTCATCTCCCGGAGACTGCGCATGAGCTGTCCGTAAATCAAGTTCCGCGCATCATAAGGAGCATCCCCCATGACCGCCTCCGTCGCCATCCCGAACTCCGATCTGGACTTTGATAACGGGACCTTCGACTCGGCCGCATTTACGGCCAAAGCTCTCGCCGATTGGCAGTCTCTCGCCGCCGTCATTGATCACTCGCTCGTCAAACAGGACGCCACCCGCGCTCAGGTGGAAACTCTCTGCGCCGATGCCGCCCGCTACCGTTTCGCCTGTGTGGTGGTTAACCCCGTTTGGACGGCCACTGCGGTCAGGCTGCTGGCCGGAACGGGCGTTCCCGTCGCCGCAACCATCGGCTTTCCCCTCGGCGCATCTCTGGTCTCCACTCTGCGTCAGGAGGCTTCGGCCCTGCTCCGCCTCGGCGCACGCGAGCTGGGGATGGTCCTTCCCATTGGCCTGATGAAGAGCGGCAATCACGATGCCGTCCATCACACCATCCACTCTGTCGCTATCGTGGCTCATCACCACGGCGCTGCGCTCAAGGTCAATCTTGAAACCTGCCTGCTCACCATGCAGGAAAAGCTGCGCGCTTCCGAGATCGCGATTCAGGCGGGCGCAGATTTCATCAACACTGCCACCGGTTTTGCCTCGGGCGGCGCCACTCCCGCGGATGTCGCCCTGATGCGCGGAGTGGTCGGCGCGCGCTGCGGCGTCAAAGCCGCCGGCCGCATCCGCACCGTCGACCAGGTCCGCGCATTGCTTGAAGCCGGAGCCAACCGCATCGGCTCCTCCGCCTCCGTCGCCCTCGTTCGCGAACTCGGAGCGGAGTGAGAACAGGAACCGAGGGAACAAGGGACCAAGTGACCAAGGAGACTTACTGCCTCAACTTACCGATGAGAGCATTGAGGAGCCGGCTGACGTCCGCTGAGAGGCCTTCAGCACATTCTCTCGTTTCCTCCTCGCCAAAACCAAGCGCTCCTGCGATCATGAGTTGCGTCTGTAATTCGCAATTCGAGCCCCTTGCGTATCCGAGGGATTGCAAATACTCTCCCCTGGTCGATCTGCCGTATCCTTCTGCAATATTGCTTGCGATCGACACAGATGCGCGCCTCAACTGATTCGTCAGCCCGAATTGCTCAGCCCGGGGAAACGACGAGGTGAGACGATAGATTTCAGTACTCAGCAGCAACGCCCGCTGCCAGACAACGAGATCCTTGAACGATGCTCCCACGATTGGCCCCTTTCAACTTTGCCTTGGAAGGTTTCGTTCAAAGATAGGCCATTACACATATCCCCTGCGTGACGGAGCGCACTTTCGGTCTTTGTTTTCTTGTTCCCTTGTTCCCTTGGTCCCTTGTTCCCTGTTTCTGTATCATTCCTTCGACCCCACATGTCCGACACTCCTCCATCTCCGCCGCACGACTTCGAAGGCGACTATCGCCCGGCCGAAACCGCGACCCCCGCTGACTCGCCCGCTTATCTCGACCCCATCAATGCCCGCATCGAGCCCGCCGACGTCGCCTACCTCATGCGTCTCACCGACGCGCTCAACACCACGCTCGACCTGCAAACCCTTCTCGCCCGCACATCCGAACTCGTTCGCTCCCTCATCCCTTATCGCATCTTCGCCATTTTTCTCCTTAATGAGCGCGCGCACGATCTGCGCATGCGCTTCCAGATCGGCCACACGCCTCAAATCGAGCGCACTCGCGTTCCCGTCGGCAAAGGTGTTGTGGGTCAGGTCGCGCTCACCCGCCAGCCCATCCTCCTCAACGACGTCTCCACCGCGGACTTCTACATCGCCGCCAATCCCGACGTGCGCGCCGAGCTGGCCGTCCCCCTCATCGCCAAGAACCGCCTCATCGGCGTCATGGACCTGGAAAGCGAGCACGAGAACTTCTTCCGTCCCGAGCACCTGCACGTGCTCACCATGACCGCTTCACGCATCGCGCAATCCATTGAAAACGCCCGCCTCTACGCCCGCGTCTCCCGCCAGGCGCAGACTCTCGAAGTCCTCAATGAAATCGCCGTCGAGCTCGCCTCCATCCTCGAGCTCAATCCTCTCCTCGAGCGCGTCGGCCAGCTCCTCCGCCGCCTCATCGATTACCAGATGTTCACCATCATGCTGCTCGATGAAAAAGGCGACATGCTGGTCACCCGTTACGCCTGGCGCTTCGGCTACGTCCACGCGCCCATTCGCCGCGTTCCCATTTCGAGCGGCATTGTCGGCGCAGCGGTCCGCGAGTGGCGTCCCATCAACGTCCCCGATGTCAACGAAGATCCGCGCTATCTGCCCATGAACCCCGAGACCCGCTCGGAGCTCATCGTCCCGCTCTTCTACAAGGGCCGCGTCATCGGCGTGCTCGATCTCGAACACACTCGTCCCAACTTCTTCAATGAAGAGCACGAGCGCATGTTGACCACGCTGGCCTCGCAGATCGCCATCGCCATCGAGAATGCGCGTCTCTATCAGGCCGTTCACCGCCAGGAGCGCCAGCTTGAGAAAGATATCGCCATGGCTCGCGAAGTGCAGCTTCGCCTGCTCCCTGCCGAGGCGCCCACGCATCCCCATGCCGATCTGGCCGTCCGCTTTCTTCCCGCCCGCGCCATCGGCGGCGATCTCTACGACTTCCTCGACTACGGCCCCAACCGCACCGCCATCGTTCTCGGCGACGTCAGCGGCAAGGCCGCGCCCGCCGCGCTCTTCGCCGCGCTCGTCAGCGGCATCATGCACGCCGCCGCCGCGCAGCAGCCGGAGCCGGCCGCCATGCTCGCACTCCTCAACGATGCCCTTCAGGAACGCAAGCTCGACTCGCAGTACGTCACCATGCTCTTCTGCCTGTGGAACGACGAAAACCAGACCCTCCAGGTCGCCAACTCCGGCGCTGTCCAGCCCGTCTTCTGCCGTGCCGGCCAGCCGCTCCCCGTCCGCGCCGAGGGCTTTCCCATTGGAATGTTTCCCAACGTCACCTATGAGGAATTGAGCGTCGCCACCCAGCCGGGCGACGTCATCATTTTCGTGTCCGATGGAATCCTCGACGCAGAAAACGAAAAGGAAGAGATGTACGGCGAAGAACGCCTCGCCGGCCTGCTCTGCGCCAGCCGCGATCTCTCCGCCCAGGAAATCGCCGACGCCGTCCTCGCCGATGTCTCCCGCTTTCAGGGAAGCAAGGACCGCTTCGACGACGAAACCATCATCGTCCTCCGCGTCCGCTGATCAACTGGGTGCCCCTGGTCCCTCGCACTTGGGGACCAGGGATCCACCGCCAAAGGATTAATGAATCAAGACCACGTTCATGCTCCACGGCGTCAGCGTCAACGTCAGCGGCAGGGTTTGCGCGCCAAGATTGGTGGTAGTTGGCGCCGCCCACGTGTTCGTCCCGCTCGGGTCCGGGAAAACCCCCGTCGGCGAACCCGACAGGTCATAGATGGCCTTGTCGTAGGTGATTACAGTGACGGTTGTGGCGGCGCTTTGCCCTGAAAGCGTGATCAATACGGGCTCGCTGACGGTTTCGTTCCGGTTGAACAGCACCAGCGCCGTTCCTCCGCTATGGGTGGCCGCGTAGGCAACCACATCCGTCGTGTCGCCGGCCACGGTCGCTGTGAGCACGCTTTCGCCGTTCACGGCCACGTTGCTGAAGAGCTGGAACGCGCGCGCAGTGGGAGACATGGAACCAAGGGCGCCCGCGTTCGGACAGGTGCCATCGGACGGTCCATCGGAGAACACGTTGTAGGCCCCAAAGTCCTGCCACCCATAGAGCGAGGCACTATCGTTGCCGGCAGTCCCGTTGCAATTTCCAAATCCAATCCACCAGGTCAGGCGCGTGACTCCATCGTTCATCATTTCGCCCAGCACCTGGCCTGCATACAAACCCTGAGTAATCGACCAGCTCTGCTTGCCCGGACTGCTGTAAGGCCCCCCGATTTCGCCCACGTAAATGGGCGTGTTCGGTTTCCCGGCTGTGTTCAGTTCCGACTTGATGGTGTTGATGTATCGCGGTCAACTCCTGCGCCGCCTGCTGCACCAGGAAGGTATCGCTTTCCTGGCCCGGCGTCTCCGGGTAAAAGTGGTATTCCACAAAATCATAGGGCGCGCCGGCAAGCACCGTCGGATCCCATGCAGGCGAGTTGCCTGGGTTGACCGAAACACCAACCAGCGTATTCGGAGAGGCCGCCTTCACCAACGCATAGTAGCCGGTGGTTCCCGCCGTCGCGGCTGCGTAGGTGGCCGCGTTGTTCTTCAGGGTATGCAGGTCTGTCTCCCAGCTCCCGTATTCCTCGTTGCCCACCGTCATGTGGCTCACCGTGATGCCGTCGGTGAGCGCAGCAGTCACCCACGCGGCTGCTTCGGTTGGGTCGCCAGGTCCTGTGCAATTCTTGCCCGTGCCGTAATCTGCCGTCAGGCGCCACATCCAGCCCAGCCGGAATAACGATGTCGTGTGACGCCAAATTCGTTGAAACTGTCATTCCCGTTAGCAGTGCTGCCGCACTCGGTATTGGTTTCCCAGTTATAAGCGTCAGACCACGATCCGCCCGGCCATCGCACCGCCTTGATGCCCGCCGCGTCTGATACGCGCTATTCACGATTCCTGTGTCGAATTGGTGACCACGTCGTACCACGCAGCCATGTTCATGCCCAAAAGCTGATCGGACACGGCTGGGCCGGAGATTGACTCGTTCACCGTTATCCCGGTCTGCAGCGTAACCGTAACCGTCGAAGATATGCCCGTAGCGGTCTTGTAAGTCGTTGAGCTGGCCGAGTCCGGCGTATAGCTTGCCGACAGGGTATCGCTTCCCACGGCCAGCGAGCCGGCGGGAATATTGATCTGCGCGCTGCCGCTCGCCAGCGTCGTCGCCGCCGAGGTGTAGGTACCGCTGGTCAGCGTCACCGATCCGGTGGGCGGCGGGTTTCCGGCGCCGCCGCTCACTCCCACCGTCGCCGTCAGCGGCTGCAAGGTGGTGATGGCCGAAGAGCCTGGCGTTACCGTGACCGTCGGCAAGATCAATACAGGAGTCACATAATTGGCCGTCACGGTCTCACTGACGGTCATCGATACCGTGCAGGTGGAGGTGGTGCTGGCCGGCGTGCAGCCGGTCCACGAGGAGAAATTGCTGGTCCCCGAGGTCGCGGGCGCGGTCAAGGTCACCGAGGTGCCCGTGTTGTAGATGCGGGTAAAGGGGGTCGTGCCGTTGCCTTGGCTGTCGTCGTCGGCCGGAGAGACGGTGATGGCCACGCCGCTGGCGGGATCGGTCGAATTGACCGTAAGTAAATAGTTAGGCGGCGGGGGTGAGACATAGTTCGCCGTGACCGTCGTATTGGCGGTCATCGATACCGTGCAGGTGGAGGTGGTGCTGGGCGGCGTGCAGCCGGTCCACGAGGAGAATGTGTTGCTCCCCAAGGTCGCGGGCGCGGTCAAGGTCACCGTGGTGCCCGTGTTGTAGGTGCGGGTAAAGCTGGTCGTGCCGTTGCCGGCGGCGTTGTTGTCGGCCGGAGAGACCGTGATGGCCACGCCGCTCGTGGGATCGATCGAGTCGACCGTAAGTGTATAGGTAATCGGCGGGGGTGTGGCATAGTTCGCTGTGACCGTCGCATTGGCGGTCATCGATACCGTGCAGGTGACGGTGCTGGCCGACGTGCAGCCGGTCCACGAGGAGAAAGTATTGCTCCCCGAGGTCGCGGGCGCGGTCAAGGTCACCGAGGCGCCCGAGTCGTAGGTGCGGGTAAAGCTGGTCGTGCCGTTACCGCCGCTATTGATGTCGGCCGGAGATACGGTGATGGCCACGCCGCTGGCGGGATTGGTCGAGTCGACCGTAAGTGCATAGGTGGTTGGCGGAGGTGGTGGCGTCGTGCTGCCCGACGAGCCGCCGCAACCAATCAGACTTCCCAAACACAGGCCGAGTGCAAGGGCACACGCCACCGGAGCAAGAATTCGTTTCAAGGTATTCCCCGACTACTGCAAAATTAGACGAATCTGACCACCCATATGATAACGTTCCCGCGGATTTTATGCCATGCCTGAATTCCGGCCTCCGCGGAGCCTCGATCCGGCCCAGTCGCCACCTCTCTCCAGCCACTTTTCCTCAAAAGGCAGCCAATTCCTCCGATTCCGAACCCCGGCTCCTCATTCGATAAACTCTTAGAAGCAGACATTTTGTCCCGGCTTTCAGCCCTTAAGTAAAATGCCGAGAACGCAATCATCTCCGTTCTCGCAAGAACCAGCTAGAGGCTAGTAGCTGGAAGCTGCAATACGGAGCCCTCTTGGCCCACACCGCGCACGACCGCCTGATCCGTCCCGCTCGAAACATCATCGGCAGCCTGCGCTTGCCCGGCGACAAATCCATCAGCCACCGCTACGCCATGCTCGCCGGCTTCGCCGAGGGCACTTCTCGCTTCACCAATTTCTCCACCGGCGCTGACTGCGCTTCAACTCTAGCCGCGATGGCGGACCTCGGCGCAAAAGTGAATCGCACGGGCCCCAACTCCGCCGAAATCACAGGTGTCGCCGGCCGCGTCATTCCCTCCGCTCATCCCCTCGACTGCGGTAACTCCGGCTCAACCATGCGCATGATCTCCGGTCTTCTCGCGCCGCAGACCGGCCGCTTCACCCTCATCGGTGACGCCTCGCTCTCGCGCCGTCCCATGGAGCGCATTCGTAAACCTCTCGAGGCCATGGGCGCGCGCCTCACGCTTACCGACGGTCATGCGCCGCTCATCATCGATGGCGGCCCGCTTCACGCCATCGACTACGCGACACCGGTTCCCAGCGCGCAGGTTAAAAGCTGTATTCTCTTCGCCGCTCTCCAAACCGCAGGAACCACAACCATCCTCGAAGAAGTCCGCACGCGCGATCACAGCGAGCTGGCCCTTCGCGCATTCGGAGCCACGCTCACCCGCACGTCCAATTCAATCTCCATCGCCGGCCCGCAGGGGCTGCGCGCCATCGACGCCGCTATCCCCGGCGACCTCTCCTCTGCCGCATTTTTCCTCTGCGCCGCCGCCCTCTTCCCCGGCTCCAGCCTCGTTCTCGACTCCATCGGCCTCAATCCCACGCGCGCGACTTTGCTCGACGTCCTTACCGCCCTCGGCGCGCGCGTCGCCGTCCTCAATCTCGAAGAAAAGCACGCCGAGCTGGTCGGCGTCGTGCAGATTTCCGCGCCGTCCGAGGGCCTCGGCTCGACCGAAGTCAGCGGCGCTCTCGCCGCCCAGCTCATTGACGAGCTGCCCGTGCTCGCCGCCATCGCTCCCTTCACCAGCGGCGGCATTCGCATTCGCGGCGCGCGCGAGCTGCGCGTCAAAGAGTCTGACCGCATCGCTCTCGTTGCGAAGAATCTCCGCGCCATGGGCGCGGAAGTCGCCGAATTCGACGATGGCCTCGACATTCCCGGCGGCCAAACCCTTCACGGCGCGCCAATCGATTCCGGCGGCGATCACCGCATCGCCATGGCCTTCAGCGTCGCTGCCCTCCGCGCCACCGGCGACACGCTCATCCAGGGCGCAGACTCCGCCGCCATCAGCTTTCCTGAATTCTTCGATTTGCTGGATCGCATCGCCGAACGCTAGCGTTCGATCTCGCCGAAAAAAGAAATGGCCCGGCTTCTCGCCAGGCCATCTCACCGTTCCACTCATCTTGGATGCCCCCGGTCTCTCGCCCGCCGCGGCGGAGGGGCCAGGGATAGCACAGCAACACCTACTGTGCCGGCGGCGGCGTTGCCGGTTGATCCGGCGTCGCCGGCGGAGCCATCGTCGGCTCTTTCCCCGGTGTCGCTGCTTCCACTCCCGGAACTACCGGCGCTGTCGTCACCGTCCCCGACGCGGCCTCCGTCAGATTGATGTCGTAATGCTGCAGCGTCGAAGCCAGAGTTTGATAGAGACCTGAGCGGTCCTTTGCGTAGGCGGCATGCGCGGCGATCAGGTTGTCCTCCATCGATGCCAGGCTGCGCTCCGTCTGCAGCACATTCGCGGTCGTCGATGCGCCCAGATGAAGCTTCTTCTGTTCCGCCTCCAGGCTCTGCTGCGCGTAGTCGCGCGCAGCCAACGCAGCCCGCACCTGCGCGCGATCGTTGTTCAGCGCAAACATCGCGTTCACCACCTGCATCCGGATCTCCGTGTGCAGTTGCTCCAGCCGCAACTCCGCCTGCCGGTATTCCATCAGCGAGCGCTCCTGCTGCGACTGCGCTGCCCGGTTGCGGATTGGGACCGTCAAACTGAAGCCCGCTCCTTTGTCCGGAGCCGTGCTGTTCACCAGGTCGTTGAGCACGCCCCCATAACCGCCCGGCGCGGTGTTGCCGGCAACCACGCACGAAAACCCTTCAAAGTTGCAGTTTGGATTCACCGCGCCGCCGATGATGCTGGCGCCGTAAAACCCGTAGACATCAAGCGTCGGCAGCAGCGCGTTCCGCGCTCCCTTCAGCGTGATCTCGTCGTTCTTCAGCGTCAGCACCGCCTGCTCCAGCTCCGGCCTCTGCTGGAACGCTTCCTGCACCAATGCCTCCACCGGCTGGCTCTCTTCCGGAATCGCTTCCAGGGTCACGCGGTCGGTTGGAATCACCGGCGCAGCCGACAGGGCCGGATCGTTCAGGTTCCTCGCAATCGCCTGCTTGATGATCTCCTGCTGGTAGTTCAGGGCGCTCTGCGCGCTGATCAATCCTTGTTGGTCCGTCGCCACGCTCGACTCCGCATTCACCACATCCAGCGGCGCCATGGTGCCAATCTCCAACTGCTTCTTGTTGTCCGTCAGCAGTTGGTTGCTTTGATCCAGTGCCTGCTCTCTTGCCTGCACGTCCTCATAGGCCTGCACCAGCCCCCAGTAGATTGTCTCCACCTGGTTCACGGTGTAGAGAATCTGCTGCCGGAACGAGGAGTCCGTGATCCGCCGGTCATTCAGCGCCTGGTACATGAAGCGCTTGTTGACCCAGATTCCCGCTCCCTGCAGCAAGTGCTGCGTCACCGTGGCCTTGAACGAAGAATTAAGCTGCGGCGTATAGCTGGCCAGCGAGCTGCTCGTGTTCCCGCGGCCGTTGTTCCAGGCGATCGCCAGCGACGTTCCCGGAACGAAGCCCTGGTCGTACGTGAAGTTGTAAACGTCGTTGCTGCTGGTGGACCTGGGACTGAAGAGGCTCGTCTGCTGGGTCCGGGTTCGTTCCAATTGAATCGTCCCTGTGACCGCCGGATCGAGATTCTCCGGTAACGGCCCGGCTCCGGCCGTCGTCAGCGTCAGACCGTTCACGCCAGAACCAGCGCCGCCTGCTCCCACAGTGGTCCCGCCCGGCCCGCCGCCGGTCGACAAGGTTGAAGTCGAACCGCCCAGCGTTCCTGTCACCAGCCCCGAGGGCGCGCCCAGCGGCAACGCTCCCGACCGGGTGCGCAGAATATCCGTGTCCGCAATCTCCAGGTCGTAGCGCGCGATCGCAATGTCGTAGTTGTTCTCAATCGCCAGCGCAATCGCATCGGACAGGCTCAGGTAAATCTTGCCGTCCTTCACCAGGTCGGTCAGCCGCACGGAGTTCGTGAAGCTCGCCGTGGGAATGTTCGTCGGCATGTAGACGCCGATCGGATTGCGCAGCCAGCTCCCGAACGGCTTGGAATAATCGCGGCCCGAAGTGCGCAACGGGTACGGCTGCGTCGCCACCGGCGCCGGCGCCGACGGCAGTTCCGATGCCGCCTTGTCCGGCCCGTTCGAGCCTGCGCCTGCTTGCTGGCCGTAGCTCGCGGGCGTCGTCGCCGCCAGCGTCAGCAGCACAACAGCAAAGGCGCGCATTCGCTCGCCACTTTTCCTTACCGCCTCTCTGTTCTGCCTCGTTCCATTGCGTTCACTGCCCTGTGCACTCCGCTCCCCAAAAACCACACTCGTCCTGTAAGAATGCATATTTCCTCTCCACACTTGGTTGCGCCGCCTGTTTGCGCTGTTAGTTCGCGATGCTCGGTTGTCCTGCCCGGTTGCCGTGTCTGGCTGCTCTTTTCGGATCGCCCTGCCTCGCGGAGGCCATTGGCCGCCCCGGATGCACTCACATCTTCGCCAAGACGATTATCGCTTCCACGTTGCCCGTGAAGGCTCTTCCTTGATTACGAAATCGATACCCCTCTCGTTCCCTGCAATTGTTTCATCGCCCAGACCCATCGCAGAAGAGCCATCGCAATCGTCTCTTCGCCTGTTCGAATCTCAAGCCCGAATGCAAACGCCGATCTCGTTCGCAAACGATCACAGCGTGCGGGAACCTTGTGCGAGCGAGCGAACCTTATGAATGAATCGCTGAGGACTTCGACGGCCTCAGCCTGTCAATGTCTGCTCCACTCATCACACCGCCATCCCTGTTTTAACTAACTGGTTAGTAAAATACCGCTAGAGCCGCTCTTGGCGCAACCCTCTCGCGCCCCAAAAACCCTATCCAAATCTGATAACTCTTTTGCAATCAACGATAATACTGAAAAGTAGGACAAAAATCGCACCAACCCGCACCCGGTTTTCACGCCCGGCCACAACGCTCCCATCCTTGATGAGATCCTTGCCTGCCCATCGCCGTCTATTACGCTGATAAGCAGCGCTTCCAGTGACCGATCAGACTCAAGCCGACGCCAGCCTCCAAACCTGGAAGCTCACTCTCGCCTACGACGGCACCGACTTCCAAGGCTGGCAGGTGCAGCCCGGTCTGCCGACCGTCCAGGGCGAATTGCAAGCTGCGCTGAGCCGCGTCACCGGCGAATCGCCTCTGCCTCAGGGCTCCGGCCGCACTGATGCCGGCGTCCACGCCCTCGCTCAAGTCGCCAGCTTCGCTCTCCGCGCTCCCATTCCGCCCGAGAACCTGCAACGCGCGCTCAATCGGACCCTCCCCCCATCGATTCGCGTCTCCGAAACCAGAACGGTGCGAAGCACTTTTCATGCGCGGCATTCGGCCATCGCCAAAACCTATGAGTACCGCATCCTTCGCTCCATCGATTGCCCGCCTTTCCTCGCCCGCTACGTCTACGCCTGCCCCTGGCCGCTCTCGCTCGATGCGCTCCAGGCCAGCGCGCTCCTCTTCGAGGGCGAACACGACTTCCTCAGCTTTGCCGCAACCGATCCCGATCAATCGCACAGAAATCTCGCCGAAGAAGAAGAGCCCGGCGATCACGACTTGCCTCCCGGCGCACAAGCGAAGAAGGGAACCATCCGCACGGTTTCCGCCTCCCACTGGGAGCAGCGCTCGACCGACGCCGGCGTGCTTCTCGTCTACCGCGTCCGCGGCAACGGCTTTCTCCACCACATGGTTCGCAACCTGGTCGGCACCATGATCGACGTGGGCCGCGGTCATCTCGCCACCGAAGAAATTCCCCGCATCCTCGCTGCGCGTTCCCGTTCCGAGGCTGGTCCCACGGCCCCCGCGCGCGGCCTCTTCCTGCATTCTGTGGAATATCCTATCGATTCGTAAACACTTGAAAGCGCGCGGCTGGACTTCCGCCTCGTTTCGGTCTATAAAAGGACTATATTTGGTCCGCTCCTCGGGACGGAGGCCACCCATGCGTTACTCGACCCAGATCAAACCGATCAGCTACGTCAAATCCCATGCGGCGGAACTCCTGGACAGAATCGCCGAGGAGCGTGAGCCTATCGTCATCACGCAAAATGGCGAAGCGCGCGCGGTGCTGATGGACGTTCACTCCTACGAAGAATCGCAGGAATCGCTGGCGCTTCTGCAAATCCTCGCTATTGGCAACAGACAATACCAGGCCGGGAAGGTGCACTCGTGGACTGATGCGGTCAGCTCCATTCGCAAGCGAGGCTCTGAAAGTCGCAAGACAAGCCGTGGAACTACAAAGAAGCAAGGCGCCCTGGCGCGGTGAAATACCGGGTTCAAGTCACTGACGACGCTCTACACGATTTGGCTGATATTTACGACTGGATCGCAGATCACGATTCTCCTGCGAAAGCGGACCATGTACTCGACCGCCTTACGGAGACGGTCGAAGGGATTGCGATGCTTCCGCATCGCGGTTCGCGGCCACGCGAATTGTCGCCCGGCCTGCAAGCAGAGTACCGCCAGGTGTTCTTTAAGCCGTACCGGCTGATCTATGAAGTTGTGGGAACCGACGTCGTTGTACATGTAATTGCCGATGGCCGGCGTAATCTGCAGTCGCTCTTGTTGCAGCGACTGACCACCCAATAGAACCAAAAGAGTCTAGGGTCGCATCGTAGCAGCGCGTCGAGGTCCCGGCCGCCACCAACCCTGCTACTCTGAATTCACTTCGATGCCGGTTCTGTCTTCAGCCTCGGCGTTCTCGCGCGTCACCGCCCTCGCCGCGCAAAGACCGATTCACGCCGCCTTCGCCTGGCTGCATGCGAATCCCAAAACCATCATGGACTGGCAGGTCGAGCTGGTCGCGATTCCCGCGCCCACCCACGGCGAGCAGGCTCGCGCCCAATGGCTGGCCGCACGATTTACGCAATTAGGTCTCAGCAGCGTCGAAATTGATGCCGCGGGAAACGTTCTTGGCACTTTGCCCGCCGCAAGCCTTCCCGCCGACTGCACCGGCCCGGTCATTCTGCTCTCCGCGCACATTGACACCGTTTTCCCCGCCGCCACTCCGCTTCATCCGATCCTCAACGGCGATCGGCTTGAAGCTCCGGGCTCGAGCGACAATGCCGCCGGTGTAGCCGGAATGTTAGCCGTCGTGTGCGCGCTTCTCCGTGCGGCTGCCCAGAACGCGGAATTTGAATTGCCCGTCCCGCTCGTCTTCGTCGGCAATGTCGGCGAAGAAGGCGAGGGCGACCTGCGCGGCGTGCGTCATATCTACGAGCACAGCGCGCTCGCCGGCCGCATCGCCGCTCACATTGTTCTCGACGGCCCCGGCGCTGACGCAGCCGTCACCCAGGCTTTGGGCAGCCGCCGCTATCAAATCGCCATCACCGGGCCCGGCGGCCACAGCTTCACTGACGCGGGCATTCCCAACCCCATCGCCGCGCTCGCCTCCGCTCTGTCCGCTCTGGCTGAAACTCCGCTCCCCGATGAGCCGCGAACCACGCTCAACCTCGGAACCATTCGCGGCGGCATCAGCGTCAACTCGATCCCTGAAAGCGCTCAGGCCAACATCGACCTCCGTTCCACCGACCCCGGTCAACTTCTCCGCCTTGAAGTCGCATTGCATCGCGCCGTCGAGGATGCCGTCGATCATTGGAATGAAAAAGCCAAAGCTGCCGGCGCAGGTTCGCGCTCGCGCCTCTCCTTCGCGGTCTCCAAAATCGGCGACCGTCCCGCCGCGCAACTGCCTGACGATTCGCCGCTGCTTTCTACTCTGCGCGCCGTCGACCGCCATCTCGGCCTGCGCACCGACCTTCGCCTCGGTTCCACGGACGCCAACATCCCGCTCGCCCTCGGCGTTCCTGCGCTTTCCATGGGCGCTGGCGGAGACGGCGGCGATGCTCACACGCTGCGCGAATGGTACTCGTCGAAAGACCGCGAGCTCGCTCTCAAGCGCGTGCTTCTTCTCACCCTCGCCATGCTCGAATGGGCCGCTGATCAGTAATTGTCGACCAGTAGCGCCGCTTCCCTGACTCGTTCTCAACGGCGGCCTTTTGTAGCGCCAGTCTCCAGACCGGGGCCCCAACGACAGGTCTTCGTCGTTGGGGTGGTAGACCGGCTGTAGTGTGGGCCTCCAGGCCCGCACTCGTCGTCAGCATGAAACGACAATTTCCCTTCGGCCCGCGTCTAACCAATCAGGGGCGCAGCGTTGCCTTCATCCTTGCTCTGCCTGACGCCGAAGGATCTGTGCCGGACACGACGCGCGAATGGCTATACTGAAGGAGTAGCGCAATCTGCTTGCCGGCCCACGGCATAACCGCTCTCATGAGGTCAGTAAACTCTATGAACTTGCTCTTCGAACGGCTACGCTCGCGCCGTCTCGCCTCGGTCTTCATCCTGCTCGCAACGGTCTCCACCGCCGTCCTGGTTGGATCGTTTGCCGCTCACGGAGTCCGCGGCCAGGAAACGCAGAACACCAGCACCGACGCCACTCCCCTCAAGGTCGTCACCACGCCGACTCCGCCCAACGACTTTGTCAGGATCGCCAAGCTGGTGGGACCGGCTGTCGTGAACATCAACACGCAGACTCTGCCCAAGCAATCGGATAAAGGCGGCCGCCGCAACTTCCATCAGTTCCGTTCGCAGCCCAATCAGCAGAACCCCGGCAATGACGATCAGGACAATGGCCAGCAAGGCCAGGACAATTTCCAGGATTTCTTCAATCGCTTCTTCGGCGGCCAGGCGCCAGGACCCGATGACGGCGGTGCCGACAACGGCGAGGTACAGGAGTCGCTCGGTTCGGGCTTCATCGTCGACGCCAAGGGCTACATCATCACCAACGATCACGTCATCGACAAAGCCGACAAGATCTACGTCAAGCTCTCCACCGATCCCGACACCCAGGACCTCGGCCGTCCCGCTCGCGTCATCGGCATCGATAAAGCAACCGATCTTGCCGTGATCAAGATCGATACCAGCACTCCGCTGCCCACCGTCAAGCTGGGCAACTCTGACACGGCGCAAGTGGGCGACTGGGTCGAGGCCATCGGCAGTCCATTCGCCTTGGCGCAGACCGTCACCGCCGGCATCATTTCCGCCAAGAACCGCACCATCGACCAGGGAGCTCCGGGCCAGTTTCAGCACTTCATTCAAACGGATGCGGCCATCAATCCCGGCAACTCCGGTGGACCGCTGCTGAACATGAACGGCGAGGTCATCGGCGTAAACACCGCCATCTACACGCAATCGGCCGGCTATCAGGGAATCGGCTTCGCCATGCCCTCGAACACCGTTGTCGATGTCTACAACGACCTCATCAGCCCCAGCCACAAGGTCACGCGCGGCTCCATCGGCATTCAGTTCCGCGAAGGCCTTTCGGGAGCCGTCAATCGCGTTTATGGCTTCAAGAATGGCGTTTTGGTTCAGGAAGTCCAGCCCGGCGGCCCCGCCGACAAGGCCGGTCTCAAGGCCGGCGACATCATCGTCGCCATCGACGGGCGCTCCATCAAGGACGGCGACGATCTGGTCAACGAAATCGCCAGCCGCAGGCCCGGCTCAACCATTCGTCTCGGCTACATGCGCGATGGCAAACCCCAGGACACCACGGTGACCATCGGCGATCGCGATACTGTCTTTGCCGATCTCAATAATCCGCAGCCTGAAAGCAATGACGACAACGGCAGTGGCGCGGGTGAAGCCAAGCTCGGCATCGTCGTGCAGGATGCCTCACCGGAAACGGTCAAGCACATTCACACCTCCGGCGTCATCGTTGAATCGGTCCGCACCGGCTCCTTCGCTGACCTGCAGGGACTGGAACCCGGCCTCGTCGTCACCCATATCAACCGGCAGCCAACTCCCAACAAGGATCAATTCGACGCCGTGGTCAGCAAACTCAAAACCGGCGACGATGTGGTCTTCGAAGTCATCGACCCGCATCATCCCGAACAGGGAATCAACTATATCGGCGGCACTTTATAGCGCATCGCACTGGCGCCGGATGCGCGAATTCGTTTCCGGCGCTGGTTCCTAAAGTAATCAATTCAATGCGGGTGTTTGGTTTTCCCCTTGCCCCATTTCTACCCCTTGGCTAAACTTCTACGAAGAGTTCTTAGAATCTTCGAGTAGTTCAGGCGGCATTAAGATGTCTTCATCTCGTCGAGGATTGGCGCTTCTGATTTCAATGGCTCTTCTTGTGCCGCCTGCATTCGCCGCGAATGTCCGCCACTCATCCACGAGCAGCCACTCTGGCGCCACCACGCACAAGCTTTCGCATAGCCGGCACAAATCGCATCGCGCGCGCGGCCAGCAAGCCATCGATTCGGACCGTGTCACGCAGATTCAGCAGGCCCTCGTCCGCGAACACTACCTGACCGCCGACCCGAACGGCAATTGGGATTCCACCACGGTCGCTGCCATGCAGAAGTATCAGGCCGATCATGGCTGGCAAACCAAGCTGATGCCCGATCCGCGCGCCCTCAAGAGCCTCGGCCTCGGCCCCGACTACTCCACAGCCCTCAACGCCAACGGATCCAGCTTCGCTGCCCCGCCTTCCAACAGCACGTCTCCGTCGCAGACCGCCGGCTTCGTCGAAGCCTCGGGCGTGCACCAGTAAAGAGAAATAAGCTTTCGATTACCTTCGGACGTGCAGCCCGTGGGTCACGCCGCCTTCGCGATCGAAGCAATCGCTGATTCGGTCAAAAAGCAGCGAGTCGCCTCTTTCGAAGTGCCGAAATAGGGCATAGGAAATGAGGTCAGCCAATTGGAGCAGGCGAGAAGCTTTCGAATCCAGGAACACAGGAACTTCTGCGTAATTGCGTGTACGTCCCCACGTGTGCCCTTCATATTTGAACTCTCGCGCTAGAGTTTGAATCCGCTTCTCTGTGGCCGACTTGTCAAATATGATGAGTCCTCGCTCTGGCTGACTCGTGGTGCGGTACATCCGGGCGAGAAAGTGGTCAAACCTCGAGCAAAGTTGCTCGAAAGCCATTTCTGCAACATCTTCACCGGGTACTGCGGCCTTTCTGACTGCAACTCCAAAAAGACGAATGTCGCGAGGAAATCGGCCACGAATACAAGTTGTAAGTATGTCGATTTGCGCCTGTATCCGTTCACGAAATGGATGTGACTCCCATCCCTCGCAACCAAACCGCATCGGCGACCCGTGAAATTCAATTTGGTAGGGATCCAGAGGAGAAAACCTGCGTGCCACGTGATTCATTTCCTGCTCAATCCAGTGACCCGCACGCTCAAAGAGGCATAGCCCAGCCAATACAAAATAGGCTTGGTTCGGATCTTGGATAGATCCGGCCTCGTCCGCATAAAGAAGGAACATAAAGGTGCGGACAGTATAGCAGCCAGATGAAAAGAGCCGCCTCTCGGCGGCTCCTTCGTAGGTTTGGAGGACGGGAGGGACATTAGCCCATAGCCCCCAAATCAGCAGGAGCAACCCGACCTAATACAATCTTATTACGATTTCCCTTTGTTGTCAACTAAGTTGTTGTTAACTATGTTGTTGTTAACAAAGCGAGGCATACTCGAAGACCGCGCGGAAATCAGCCGGCTCCAGTTCCGGATAATCCTTGAGAATCTGCTCCTCGCTCATGCCCGCTGCGAGCCAGCCCAGCACCTCCCAAACGGTAATCCGCAGTCCGCGGATACACGGCTGGCCCGACCGCTTTCCTGGCTCAATTGTGATGCGTTCTTCCATAGCAGCCTCATTGGAAATGATACTGCGAATTCCAAACGGAATCGACCCTTTATGTCAGAGCTTTTCCGTCGCTCGTAAATCGGCCATCGTCTCCCGGCGCCGATTCAGTGCAGACCGCCGGCTTCGTCGAAGCCTCGGGCGTGCACCAGTAATCCGGCGTCGCGCGGCTTACTGCTGCCGTCACTTCGGCATCCATTTCAGCAGGAACTCGTAACGCGCCTGCGTCGTGTCCGGGCCCGATCTGATCGTGCTGTCCAGATGATTCAGACCGCCGTCTTTGTCGAAGCGCGGCCACTCGGGCAGTCCCGGCCCGTTGGGGTCGCCGGTCTTGGCAAAGTTCGTCCAGTAATCCATCATTTGCTCGCTCAGCTTGCGGTCCTCCGGCAGCCACTCCGCGCCGGGCCGCGTATCCAGCGTGCCGAAAACATACTCGATGTCGTCGGAGTGGAATGCAAACCATCCGGGATGAAACTTGCTCGGCGGAGCGGGCTGCTCAAAGTGGTACCGGTAGACGGGTGCGTCGCCTGTCTTCACCTGCGCCTCAACCCACTTCCACGTGTTGAAGGCGATGAAGGAATCGCTTTGGTAGTCAATGGCCGAGCGCACCGCCTGCTCATCGCTGTCGGCGGGGAAAAAAGTGAGGAACCCGCTGGCGTTGTCTCCGAATGTCGTGGCCGCAAACTCTTTCCATTTCTCCACCGTCATGCCGACGGAAAGATTGCTTTGCTCGTCGCGATTCCACCCGGCCAGCATCGGAACGTGGGCCTGTTTTCCCGCCGCATACGTGTCGGCCACAGGCTCGGTCAATAGGCGGCCGTCAATCACCGGCCAAAAGCCCGGCGCACCTTTTTGTGCCGCCGCATCGAGAATCTTCTCCGCGGGCATCGCGCGCAGTTCCGCCAGCGTGGTGGCTCCGAGCGAGGCAGCCCACTGCTGGTCCCGCTGCTCGCGGTCCCCGTGCAGGTTCATCGCACCGCCGCTCTCGCCGATGGCCTTTTCGAACAACCCTTGTGCAAGGGGCGACGCCATCAGCGTACACACCGCGGACGATCCCGCGCTCTCCCCAAAGATCGTTACGTTCCCCGGATCGCCGCCAAACTTGGCGATGTTGTCATGGACCCAATGGAGCGCTGCCACCATGTCCATCAACCCGTAGTTCCCTGCCACGCCACCAGCTTCTTTGGCCAGATCGGCCGTAGCCAGAAAGCCGAAAACGCCAAGCCGGTAGTTGATCGTGACTAGCACCACACCCTTCAACGGCAGAAAGTCACCGTTATGGCGCGGCTCCGAGGCCGATCCGGCTGTGTCGCCACCCCCGTGAATCCAGAACATCACCGGCAGCTTGCTCCCGCCCTTCGCATCCGCGGGCGCGAAAACGTTCAGATAGAGGCAATCCTCGCTGGGCCCGCTATCTTGGAACACCATGTCGGAAAATGGATTGGTCTGGATGCAGCGAGCGCCGTATTGCGTGGCCTCGCGCACGCCCTTCCATTTTGCCGGAGGCTCCGGCGCACGCCAGCGCAGATCACCCACCGGCGGCGCAGCATAAGGCAGACCCAGGAACGCCTTCACCTTGCCGTTATTGATGTTTTTGCCGAGCACCTTGCCCTGCGCGGTGTTCACTCTTAATGGGTCAGCGCCGGCAGCGGCAGAAATTCCAGCCGCCACCACTATGATGATCAGCGCTCGTGCTGTCCACGTCGCGAATTGCATCGAGAGACCTCCGCGCAACACCATATCAGGCAGGCCCGATGGAGTGCGCCGTCTTACTGGCTGGGTTTGCACCTCTGCTGCACGCGAGCGCGAATTGTCGCTCGTCACCGAGTTGCGCGACCTCCGAACGACCGGAAGTTAAGCGCGGCCCAGACCAGCAGGCTGGCGACAGCAAGCAATTCGGCCACTCGGTCAATCAGCAGCGACGTGAAGACGACCATCGTCAGGAAAATGCCCCACTTCGCGGATTCCTCGCGCACGGCTCGAAGCCACGACGCATGCGGAGCGCCCGGGAGATTTTGTTCGCGGCCAGAGGATCGCTCCAACAAAATCAGTCGAAGAGCAAGAACAGACTCGCCCAGCACAAGAATCACGGCCCCTGGAACCGGCGCAAGGGACGCAACCCCAACCGCAAATAGAACGCTACCAATAGGCCCAGCCCGGCGAATGCGCGGACCACGCCCACCGTTTTCGCGTTTTGCCTGCGCAGACGCGACCGCCGCAGTCGAAAGCGCGGCGCCGATGCCGATCAACGCCGTGGCGAAAGCAAAGCACAGGCGCTCAAGGAGCCTGGCGTCGGGCCGATGCTCCACGGCTCGCCAGACAACATCGACGGGATCGAAAAGATACGTGGAAAACGCCGCGCCGACAACCAGGAGGCGAAGGAGTGTTTGGTGACGAATCTCAAACTCTGTAGCCTTCATCGTCATCATCCAATCCCGGCCCGGCGATTGAGTCATTTTACCCGGTCCCCGGATTCCGTCGGACATTGCAACACTCTTACCGTGCTAGACGCGCTCTGTTGCCAGCAGATCGGCCACCGTCTCGCGCCTCCGGATCAGCTTTGCCTTCGCGCCCTCCACCAGCACCTCCGCGGCGCGCGGCCGTGAATTGTAGTTCGAGCTTTGCACCATCCCGTACGCGCCCGCGTCCAGCAGCGCCACCAGGTCGCCGGGCTCAACCGGCCCGAGCCTCCGGTCGCGCGCAAAAAAATCGCCGGACTCGCACACCGGTCCCACCACGTCGACAACCATCGCCCTCCCTGCCCTCGGCCGAACGGGAACAATCTCGTGGTGCGCCTGGTAAAGCGCGGGCCGGATCAAATCGTTCATCGCGGCGTCGGTAATCACAAAAGTCTTCTCTCCGTTGCGCTTCACGTAGAGCACGCGCGTCACCAGCGCGCCCGCCTGCGCCACCAGGAATCGCCCCGGCTCAATCAGCAGCCGGCCGTCGAATTCTCCCAGCGCGCGGTTCAGTGTCTCGGCGTACTCCTCCACCTTCCCCGTCGCGTCAAACGCGCCGTCGTGGTAGTCGATGCCCAGGCCGCCCCCCGCATCAATCGCCTTCAGCGCAATGCCGTCTTCCTTCAGTTGCGCCGCCAGCTTGCTCACCCGCGCAATCGCCGCACCAAAAGGATCCGCTGACCGGATTTGCGACCCGATGTGGACGCTCACCCCGTACGCCTCGAGCCAGCGATCTTTCGCCGCGCTCCTGTATATCGTGCGCGCGCGCTTGATATCGATCCCGAACTTGTGCTCGCGCAGGCCCGTCGAAATGTACGGATGCGTATCCGCAAAAACGTCCGGGTTCACGCGCAGCGCAAACCGCGCGCGGGTCTTGAGCTTGCCTGCCCGCGCCGCCAGCAGCTTAAGCTCGGCCTCGCTCTCCACGTTGAATGTGAGGATTCCCGCCTTTAGCCCTGCGTCAATCTCCGCAGCCGTTTTCCCGACTCCGGAAAAAACCACCCGCCCGGCAGCTTCCGGCGCTGCCGCCAGCACGCGCCCCAGTTCGCCCCCCGACACGATGTCGAATCCCGCGCCGCGCTTCGCCAGCAGCTTCACGATCGCCAGCGCGGAGTTGGCCTTCACCGCGTAGCAAACCAGAGGCTCCCGCCCTGCGAGCGCCTCCTGAAACATCGTCAGCCGCTCGGCAATTTGATCGCCCGAATAAACATAGAGCGGCGTGCCAAACCGCTTGGCCAGCGATTCCAGCGACACGCCGCCGCAATGCAGCGCCCCGCCTGGCTGCGGACGATAAAACGGACGCGAAGATTTTGGTTCAGCCATAAATCAAATCCGAGACCAGAAGAATATATTGAGCCTACAGCATCCCGCTGCATTTGTTTCGCGCGTGCACTTTGTCATCTCGCTCCCTTGCTTCCTCGCTCCCTTGCTTCCTCGCTCCCTTCCTCCCTCGCTCCCTTGCTCCCTCGCTCCCTTCCTCCCTCGCTCCCTTTCTCCCTGTCCCCTTGGTCCCTGTATTCCCATTACAATATCTGTGTGGCTCCGTTGCCCCCATCCAGTCTCACTGATCTCGTTGATGTTGTCGGCGTCGGCCTCAACGCCACGGACACTCTGATCCCGCTCGACAAATTCCCCGACCCCGGCTCCAAAGTTCAGTATTCCAGTCGCTCGGTTCAGCCCGGCGGCCAGGTCGCCACCACAGTTGTTGCCTGCCAAACCTGGGGCCTGCGCACACGATACGTGGGCAAGCTGGGCGACGACGATGCGGCGCGCCTGCACAAGGAAGCTTTTCGCCGTCTGGGCGCAGAAGCGCAAATCGTCACCGTCCCCGGAGCCGCCAGCCTGCACAACGTCATCCTCATCGATGCCAACGGCGAACGCACCGTCATCTGCCAGCGCAATGAGCAAATGGTTCTTCAGCCCTCGGACCTGCGCCCCGAATGGATCGTGAATGCCCGTGTGCTGCACGTGGATGGTCACGACACCGCCGCGGCCACGCAAGCTGCAAGCTGGGCCCGCGCTGCCGGAATTCCCGTGGTCGCCGATCTCGATGACACCTATCCCGGCATCGAAGACCTTGTCGCCAACATCGACTATCTGATCGTGAGCGAGGATTTCTCCTGCCGCTTGATGGACGACTCCAACCTCGAGCGCGCGCTGCGCCGCATGCAATCGCGTTATGGATGCCGTCTGAGCGCGGCAACCCTCGGCGAAGACGGCGTGCTGGCATGGGACGGCAAGCAGTTGATCCATAGCGCCGCCTATCGCGTGCCGGTGGTCGACACCACCGGCGCCGGCGATATCTTCCGCGCCGGATTCATCTACGGCTTGTTGCGCGAGTGGCCACTCGACCGCCAGCTCGATTTCTCCTGCGCTGCCGCCGCCATGAACTGCATGGCCCAGGGCGCGCGCGGCGGCATCCAGCCCGTCGACGCCATCGAGAACCTCAGGTCCACCGTCGCGCGCTACGAAAGCGAATTCGGCGTGCAGACGCTGGACTGAGCTTCAGACTTTGATTTCGCACTAAAATCGGCGCTGTCATTCTGATCTAGAATTGCTGCTGCCATTCTGATCCAGAATTGCTACTGTCATTCTGATCTGGAATTGCTTCTGTCATCCTGAGCGACCGAGCGAGCCGGAACGGCGATGCGAGGGAGTCGAAGGACCTGTGGTTGCTTTTTGCTCATGATGCCGATCAACGGCCTTATCCACAAAGAGAAAACAGTTCACGCATTCATTCAGAAGCCGCTTCATCCGCAACCGAAAGGCGGGAAGCTTGCCCTGAATCTCCCTCGTCCCTCAATCCGTCTAATAAAATAAGAACGGAGAAACTCAATGGCACTGTTCAAGACAGCAAATCCTGCCCTCGGCCAGAACACCTTCAGCGACTTTCAGAACAGCCAGACCGGCGGTAGCCTGATCGACGCCGCGCAGCGCATGACGCTGAACGGCACCATCAACAAAACCGGCATTCTGCTTCTCTGCGCCGTAGTCACCGCTGCGTGGACGTGGAACTCGTTCATGCAGACGCGCGACCTGAGCTTCGCTGGTCCGGCGATCATGATTGGCGCCTTCGGCGGCCTCATCTTTGCCTTTATCACTGCCTTCAAGAAGCAATGGTCGCCGGTCACCGCGCCCATTTATGCCCTGCTCGAAGGCCTCGTGCTGGGCGGTCTTTCTGCAATGTTCGAGTTGCGCTATCCCGGCATCGCCATGGAAGCCGTCGCTCTCACTTTCGGCACTCTATTCGTGTTGCTCTTCGCTTATCGGTCCGGGCTCATCAAGGTCACCGAGAAGTTTCGCCTCGGCGTGGTCGCGGCCACCGGCGGCATCTTCCTCTTCTACATGGCCCAGATGCTGCTCAGCTTCTTCCACATCTCCTTCTTCTCGTCGGTCTACGGCAACGGCCTCGTCGGCATCGGCTTCAGCCTCGTCGTCGTCGCCGTCGCCGCACTCAACCTCGTCCTCGACTTCGACTTTGTCGAGCAGGGCGTAGCCTACGGCGCACCCAAGTACATGGAGTGGTACGCCGCATTCGGCATCATCGTCACGCTCGTCTGGCTCTACCTTGAAATCCTGCGCCTGCTTGCAAAAATGCGCAGCCGCTAGCCGGCAGCCAATAGGGAGTAGCCAGTAGCGATTCGACTACAGGGCTACTGGCCATTGGCTATTGGCTACTGGCTACTGGCCGCTTCCCTGCGGTGAAATCAGCGTAAACGTCACGGTTCCCGCGGTGCTCCGCTTGTGCAGAGTGCCGCGCGGGATCACCAGCATATCGCCCTTCTGCAGAGTCAAAGTCGTCGCGCCCTCCGCTTCCGGCGCGTGCCATTCGCCCGGCCCCATGCTGTGCGCGCCTTTCGGCGTTCCACCTACCTCGTACACCGTCGAACCATCCAGAACCTGGAAAACATGGTCGCGCCCCTCGTGCCACTCGAACTCCTTGGCGCTCTTCGCCGTCTCCACCGTCAGCACCACGGTAAAGTTCTTACCCTGCACAAGATTGTTGTTGCCCGGGCTGGCCACAAGCGCCTTCGCGTCGTCCTGAATCTCCTGCGCGCGGAACAGTTGGAAACCCGCCGGCCCCGCGCTGGCCGCAGCCTGTCCGCTCGCCATCGGCGCGAGAAACGACGAATTCGCCAGCGTAATTCCCGCAGCGGCTGCCAGCGGGGCAGCGCGCAGAAACTCGCGCCGGCCAGAATTCTTTAGAACAACATTGCTCATCGGATTTCTCCTGAAGCCGTGATTTTCTCCCGAAGCCAGGATCGATTTCGATCCACTTCGTGGGGAATTCTATCAGCACAACGCCAAGTGTATGTCCGTGGAAGCTCCGCACAGCTGGCAGACTCATTGTTGTAGCGCCGGTCTCCAGACCGGCTGTCGTGTGGGTCTCCAGACCCGCACACGTCCTCGGTTTGACTCTGCAGGGCCTACGGCTTCCTTTTTCCCTTGCTCCCCTGTTCCCTGCCTTATTCGAATTGCCTTAGCCATGGCGCTACAATCGCAGCCACTTTCTTCGGCCGTTCGTAAGCCGCGAAGTGCCCGGCGCACGGAATCACGTGCAACTCGCATCCGCCGGGAGCCGTGCGAAACGCTTCCATATCCGAGGCCGTCACGCCCGCGTCCTCCGCCCCCGCAATCGCCTGCACTGGCACGCGAATCGTCGCCACCGTCGGAATCGAATCCGGCCGCGCCGCCAGCCCCGCCTGCACCGCCACCACAGCGTCGACAGTCAGCTTCATCTGCGCCCGCACTTCCGCTACCACTTCAGGTCGTTCCCTGCGCACCGACGGCGCAACCGTATTTTGCGCCATGCCGTCGAAGAGCGCTTCAACGCCATCCGCCCGCGCCCGCGCAATGGTCTCCATGCGCTTGGCCAGGTTTGCCTCCGCATCCGGCTGCGGTTTCGAACACACGAAGATCATGCCGCGCATTCGTTGCGGCGCTCTCCGCCACAGCTCCAGCAGCACGTAGCCTCCGATGGAGCATCCGCCAAAAACCGCTTTCGAAATTCCTAAATGATCAAGCAGCGCCAAAACATCGGCTGCCAGCTGCGCCATGGTCAGCACCGGCGCGCTGGGCATGTGGGCGAATCCACCCGTCGGCAGGCCCGAGCCCAGTTCCGAACAGCCGTGCCCTCGCAAGTCGGGAACGACAGCGCGAATCCCTGCAAGCTCGCGCGTCAGCGGGCGCCAATAATCGCGATCGAGCGGTGTGGGATGCAGCAGGACAACCGGCAACCCCTCGCCCGCCTCGCTGAAACTCAATCGGGCGTCGCCGGAAACGTACTCGCCGTTCATATTTGAGCCAGTCACACTTGAGCCGATCACGCCTGAGCCGATCACGCCTGAGCCGATCACGCCTGAGCCGATCACGCCTGAGGAGGATACGCCCCTGGATTCGGTCCCTGATTCGGTCCCTGATAAGGCCCCGGATAGGTCCCCGGATAAGGCCCCGGATACGGCATCGTCTCCTCGGGAATCCCGATCCATGCAGCCAGATAGGCCACTCCAACCAATCCGCTCGAAAAGAAGAACCCGACCACCGCGAGAATCCTGACAACGGACACGTCCCAGCCGTTGGATTGCGCCAGCGCCATGCAAACGCCGCCAATCATGCGCCCCACGTGCGGCCGCAGCAGCGGACGGCCCGGTATCGCGTTAGCCATGGGAACCGCTCCGCCGCAACCCGTGCAGAATCGCGCGCTCGGATGCAATGCATTTCCACAATTCTGACAGTATGCCGCCATGATCAATCCCTCCCGAGGAACAGGCCCGCTGCTTTCATCATACGAATCCCCGCCCTGTCCGGTTCCATCGCGCCCCTTGATCTCCGCCCTTCAATCCCCTGCAGGCTACTGCTACTGCTACTGCTACTGCTACTGGCCACTGGCTATTGGCTATTGGCTACTTGCTATTGGCTGGTCCCCGTTCCCTCGTTCCCTCGTTCCCTTGTTCCCTTGGTCCCTGTTTTTCAGTTTTCCCTATACGGTGCCTTCAAGTACCTCCGTGCCTGGTCGGCGCGCGAGGTGTTCGGCCCCGCATCGATCGCCGCCTGGTAATCTCGGAGCGCTGGCTGTCGCTGCCCGCTCAAATCGCGGCATTCTCCTGCATCGAGCAGCGACCGGATCTTGAGCTCCGGACCCGCACCGGGCGTCCGCGCAGCCTGCTCGTAGGCCTCCGCCGCCTCATCGTAATGGCGCTGGCCGCGCTGCGCATCGCCCAGCCCAAAGTCGGCCAGCTCCATGCGCGCTTCGGCAAAGTAGCCCGGCCTCGCGTTGTCGGCCTGGATCTGCCGGTACGTATCCACGGCTCGCATGCCCTCGCCCGCGTCCTTCCGCAAATTGGCTTCTTCAAGGCAAAAAAGAAAGTCGTGCGGATACTCGTTCTTCAGTTCAAGCACCACCTGAATCGCCTGGTCGTACTTCCCTTCGCGCCGCAAAAAAAGAGCGATCGCCGTTCGCGCATCCATATTCGTCAACACGCCGAGTTCGCCATCGTCGCGCAGCATCTCGAGCCCGGTCGCCTTCGATCCCGTAATTCCGGCAAACCCGATCATCAGCTTGAAGGGCCACGGCAGCGCTCCAACCACGTATTCGTACACTCCCGCGATCAGCTTCGCGTCCACATAATTCGGGTCCAGCTCCAGCACGCGCTCGGCATCGTCTCTGGCCTTTGTCGCCAGCCGGAACCCTGTGCCATAGGCCCGCTCCACCATCGCCACATAGGTGCATCGCAGGCTGCGCACCCAGGCGCGCGCAAAAAGCGCATTCACATCGTTGGGATTCTGGCTCAACCGCCAATCCGCCTCGTGCACGGCCTCATCGGCAAGCGCAAAAATCTGGTCGCGCTTCTTTTCGTCCTCCTCGATGGCGTGGCGTCCGGTCAGGAAACCGTCATTCGCATAGAACGTCGTGTCCAGCAGGTCCTCGTTGTAGAGCTCCTGAAACACCAGTGCGTCCACCAGGTACGCCGTGGCCTGCGGGTCGCCCGGATGCGCGGCGTGATAGCGCTCGAGGATCTCAACCGCCCCGGTGTAATCCAGATTGTAGAAATCCTTGAAAGCCGCTCGAACCTGCGGGTCGTAATTCATCGGGTTGGTATCCACGCCCGCCGCCCGTGCCGTGCCGGCCACGGCCAACCATAGGATCCCGATCATCCACCAGCGCATGCGCAACGACTCCACTCTCAACGTCGCTCTACCCACGTTCTTATCGTATCGCCCAAAATCCATTAGGATTTAAGTATGCCCATCCCCGAACGGCTGAACTCGCCCGTCTCCGCTGCGCCTCACGGCCTAGCCGACAAGCAGGTGGACAAGCTCGACGACGCGCGCCAGCGCCTGATCGTCGCGCTCGATGTGCCCAGCGCGGCTGCTTCTCTTGAATTGGTAAATCGCCTCGAAGGAACCTGCCACTGGTTCAAAGTTGGCATGGAGCTTTTCACTGCAGCCGGGCCCGCCGTTCTCCAGCCTCTCGTCGCGCGCGGCCACTCCGTCTTCCTCGACCTCAAGTTTCACGACATACCCAACACGGTCGCCGGAGCCGTTCGCTCAGCCGCAACATTGGGCGTGCGCATGGTCAACGTTCACGCCGCCGGTGGGCCAGCCATGCTGGCCGCGGCAAAAGCAGCACTCGACGGCACCCCCAACCCGCCAGAGCTCCTCGCCGTCACCGTGCTCACCAGCATGGATGTAGCTGCCCTCAAAGCGTCCGGCCTCGATCGTTCGCCCGCGCATCAAGTGGAGCTGCTCGCAAAAATGTGTCTTGAGGCTGGAATTCGCGGCTTCGTCTGTTCGTCGCGGGAGGTTGCCGCTCTCCGCGCCCTCACCGGCCCCGCAGGAATTCTGGTCGTCCCCGGCATCCGCCCCGCAGGCGCAAACTCAGCCGACCAGAAGCGCATCGCCACTCCCGCTGATGCCATCCGCAACGGCGCCAGCTACCTCGTCGTCGGCCGCCCCATCACGCAGGCGGCAAATCCTGCCCAGGCCGCACAGGCGGTGCTGGAGCAGATGGCGGAAGCGATGGAGTGAACCAGCCGTCCACTCCAGGTAGTGTTAACAGGCCCTAGCTCGAGTGGGGCGTCGCACTGCGCGCATGCGCTACATTGTCAGGATCGTCCGTGAACGACTTGCCGGGCCCGTAAGCAAATTTCAGGAACTGCGATCCGTATTTGCGAATCGCGTCCTGGCGGCCGTCGTCCCACGTCACGCGAGCCTCGCCGTCAACATACTCCCAACGCCCGTGAACGTCACCAATGCTCCTGTAGGCGCTGCCATTCTCGTCCAGTGTGATGTAGAAATCATTTCCTTGCCCGTCGCCGCACTCCCACTTGCCAATGAACCGGCCACGGCTGGGCACTCTGGAGTCGAAGCTGTCAGCGGAAGCCGCAGAGGTCCCCGCGAACTCGACGCGGTCAACGTCAGAGAGGTTGAAAATCTGGCGATGGCCGTCCTTGAAGACGATGACGATGGCGCCCGATGTGGTTTTTGGCGGTGCGGGTGCGGCCACCTGGCTGAGCGAGCCGCCCAGGCAAACCAATGCCGCGAGGCGGGTGAGGCGAACAAAGCTCTTCATTGATTTCTCCCGTTGGTGTTGAGTACGCAAGCGGCGCGTGAGAGGTTCCAGAAATCCAGCAACCAAGAATCCGGCAATTAGACCGGCTCCGCCCCGGAGCGCAGGCCGAACTAGCACAGGATTCTCGATGGAACAAAACGGAAGGATCCCTAAGTCTCGCAGTCCCTGTCTTCTCGTTCCCTTGTTTCCTTGGCCCCTTGGTCCCTGCTCCAATGCAAAAAGCCCGGCTCTATGCCGGGCCTTCTTTGTAAACCAAACTTCAAGCAACACTTAGAGTTTTTCGTAGAACTCACATGCAGAGCATGAAATATACACTCCGCCCGGGACGCCGCGCTCCCGATCTTTCACGCGCTTGACGATACGCGTCGGCTTGCTGCATTTCGGACAGTCGGTCGACTTCGTCGTATCCATCACCTTCTTGCGGTCACCTGTTTTCGCAATTTTTGCCATCAGTAAAGATTGTCTCCTTTTGTGGATGTCTCTGCACTCATCCCACCCTGGCGGGACGGCTTCAACGGTTGCGGCCGCTGCTCACTCCTCGCTCCCTTGAGGGTGCCCCATCCAAGCTCTGCTTGGATGGGATAGAAGAGAACACGGCTCGCTCCTTCCAGTTTATATGAGCCGGGCCACCGGTCCCGCGGACCGCCAAATGTCCGTCCACCAGTTAGAAAACCCTTGCCACGCCCCGCACCGCCAATTAGAATCTCGCTTGTAGCTTCCCCGGAACCCTCAACAGCCTCCTTTGAACCGCGCCGCGCGACCGGAGTCCCGTGCGCAAAATCAACCCCAACCGATTCTCCGGAGGAACCATGAGCAAGCGAAATCTCCGACGCGCCGCGCTCGGCGCCATCTGCCTGGCCGCCGCCATTTTCTGCGCCCTTCCCGCATCCCTTCATGCCGCACCCGCCGCCCAGGCCGGCAAAACGCGAATCTACTATGTCGCCGCCGACGAGGTGCAGTGGGACTACGCCCCCTCAGGCCGCGACGAAGCCATGGGCATGGACTTCGACCCCATCGCCAAGGGCTTTACTGAAACCAGCGCCAACCACATCGGCCGCGTCTACAAAAAGGCCGTCTACCACGAGTACACCGACGCCACCTTCGCCACAATCAAGCCGCGCGCGCCCCAGGACCAGTACCTCGGCATCCTCGGCCCCATCCTGCACGCCGAAGTCGGCGACACCATCAAGGTCGTCTTCAAAAACAACGCCATACATCCCTACAGCATGCATCCGCACGGCGTTCTCTACCTCAAGGACTCTGAAGGCTCCGACTACAACGACGGCACCACCGGCGCCGACCAGTCCGACGGCTGCGTCGCGCCCGGCGTCACCCACACCTACACCTGGCAGGTTCCCGAGCGCGCCGGCCCCGCGCCGAACGATCCCAGCTCCATCTTTTGGCTTTATCACTCGCACTGCGACGAGCTTCGCGACGTGGCCGCAGGCCTCTTCGGCGGACTCGTCATCACCCGCCGTGGCATGGCCCTCCCTGACGGCCGTCCCAAAGACGTCGACCACGAATTTGTCACCATCTTCATCGCCATCAACGAAAACGAGAGCTGGTATCTCGACGACAACATCAACGCCCACATCCCCGATCCCTCGAAACTCAATCGCTACGAATTCAAGCCCGTCACCGCCACCGGGATCTTCGGCACCGTCGCCGGCACGGGCTTTGCCGACACCAACGTCAAGTGGTCCATCAACGGATACATCTACGGCAATACGCCCATGATGACCATGAAGAAGGGCGATCACGTCCGCTGGTACGTGGCCACTCTCGGCGACTTCAACAATGCGCACACGCCCCATTGGCACGGCAACACCGTCGTCGTCAACGGCCAGCGCACCGACGTTCTCTCCGTCATCTCCGCGCAGATGATCACCGCCGACATGGTGCCTGACGCCGCCGGCATCTGGCTCTATCACTGCCACATCAGTGACCACATGCTCGCCGGCATGATGGCGCGCTACCAGGTCCTCGACCGCTAACCCGCCGCCGCCGGGTGCCCCCGATCCCTCGCCCTTGGGGACCGGGGATAACCGGGCATCCCCGACTTCATAAATCCTTCTCGGAATCGGGGCCACCCGTCCGCCCAGCCCGCCGACCCCCAGCCCGCGTAGCGGGCGATAGAAGTTAGCCCCAGGCGCAAGCCTGGGGACGCGCAGCATCGTACCCGAGAACAGCCCGCTTCAGCGGGCGAAAGAACCCATCGATCGTCCCTTCGCTTTTCCCTGTTCCCTTGTTCCCCTGGTCCCTCTCCCGCCAGGCTCACGAAAGAACTCCGGTGACCCAGATCACATCTCGTACCGGAAATCCACAGCTACAGTTCAACTACGCGCGCCACCTTACCGTCGCCAAGGCAGCAGGGTTAAACCGGAGAACAATGCCGGGTTCGGCGCGCATTATTTTTGCCTCGATAGTCACTAGCTTATGGGTTCTATTATTCAGGCCTTGCGTGTCGAGAACCTTGAAACGAGGCTGGGCCTCCACCAGTTCGTATGCAAATCCCTGGAACTGGAATCCGAGTTCGCACAATCCGTTGAGGCGAGACACATTCTGGCTCAACGGCGGGCCAAAGAAATGGTGGATTGCAATGTCCTGCAGTTCGCCCTGGAACTTCTGAAGAGAGAGGTGGAATAGGACCCTTGGGATCGATCATTCGCAAACTCGAGCTTCAAGCCCTGAAAGACCAATTGGCTGCGAGCCACGACGTCTGCTCCTCCTTGGCCCATGAGTTCGAGACGACGGCGTTGAAGGGCGGCCAGAAGGCCGCGATCGCTCACCGTTGGGACAAGGCGCTAAAAATAGATCAGGGCCTGCAGCTTGCGTTAGTCCTGCTGGAGAGGCGGGACAGCGAGTCTAGAATCGACGCGGCGACGCGCGTTGCAGAGAAATACTTCCCTTCGCAGTGTCTTATGCGATAGAAGAGGTCAGCTCCCCATCCCCTGTTTCCTCGTCCTACACCCCCTCAGTCCCTCAGTCCCTTGCTGCCTCAGTCCCTAAGTCCCTAAGTCCCGTAGTCCCGTAGTCCCTGCCATTTCGCTCCGGCATTTCCGTTCCCTTGTTCCCTTGATCCCTGCTTTTGAAACCGCAGCCAATCACCCAATGCCTTCAGAAATGAACACACCACTTCCGGCAAAAGAACATATTGCTCTCGAGAGAAAGACGGGTTAGCATATCCCAACTGGTCTGAATCCTATTCAAAGGCGGGATGTCTTCAGATGAGCCTTGCGACGCTTCCAATCGGGTTGGTCGCAGTGCTTCTCCTCGGCCAGTCCCCATCTCAGCCGCCTCGGAATGACTCGCGACACCAGTCAGCCGGAACAGCTCAAAGCACTTCGCCTCCCTCCCAGAAGCCGAAACCAGCAACTCCCGTCTGCGCTGCTCCGGGAAATGCTTCCTGCGAGTACCTGCTCGGGGTCCGTTACCTGGAACTTGGACGCCTGGATGATGCGCTCCAGCACTGTTCGGCGGCGATGGCGCTCGATACAGCCGACCCTGCGCCGGTAAAGTGCTACCGTCGCGCTCAAGAGACGCTCCAGGTGGAACGGCTAACCGCGGTTCACCGGGGCGTCGATTTGGTTCGCACCCTGACCGACCAGGGCGCTTACGCCGCTGCTCAGAACGAGCTCAATACACTGAAATCGGATGAGAGCCAGGCGACGGCCAAGTACGGCCCTGACGAGTGGGCGGCCAGGGAGATCGACGACAGCACCTCTCGCCTGGCTCGGGCTCAACAGCAGCAGTGGCCGGCAATGCTTCCATCCTTTGCAGGCATCGGGGAGTGGCTACCGGGAGTAGTGTCGCTGATCGGCCGAGTCATTACCTTTTGCGTCATCGGGGTTGTGTTGTACGGAGCTCTCCTGTTCCTCAGATTTTCAACCCGCCGCTGGCATTGGCGCCGAGTGTCCGATGTAAAGCAGCCGATCGTATGGTCGGTCTCCTCCATTGCTGATTCAACAAAGCAGTCGGCTGCGGGCGCGCTCATCGACGCCCTCAACGTGTATTACAATCCGCTCTTCCAGGATCTCTATACTTCGTCTTTCCTGGCGGCCCCGCCCTCACTCATTGGTACTGACGCTGCAGGCGATCCTTCGGCTTTAATGTGGCGTAACTTCATTACTGACATTCTCCCCCTGCCGTCAGACCTCGTCAGACCTTATATCTCTGAGTTGATTGAAAACATCGATACTCAAGGGTTTGCTCGCCATCGCTTCTATCAGGTCACAGCTTACGAGAGTATCAATCTCAAGCTGGGATTCTTGGACGCAAGCCTGGGAGCCATTGCCAACACCATTCGCAGTTGGTGGAAGAAGGGGTGGCCTTCAGTCACCGGCTCTGTGTTGTTTGAAGAGATCAATGGCAAAACATTCGCCAGCGTTCGCCTGACTTGCAATGTTGGAATTTCGCGTAATAACAAGGAAGACAACGTAGCTCCGAATGACGTCGACATCGATAAAAAGCGCGACACACTGAAAGATTTCTTCTCGGAAGAACGAACTTTATCGGTCTTCGCATCCACTCAGGTAGATGAATCTGCGGACGCAGTCGCCTTGGCCTCACAAAGAGCGGCTTTCCGCCTTCTATACCGGCTTGCGAAGCGGCCAGCGGATCCCGGGCTGGCCATTGCCGCATCCTCCTACCGGCAGGGTGTGCGTCTGCTGAATACCGCGCTTTAAAGGCGAAAGAACCATGGCAGAAGACAAACCAGCCAATCCGAAACCTTCGAAGCCAGATCAATCAGGCGATAAGAAAGCCTCGAAGCCTGACCAGCCAGACGATCAGGATGCCTCGCAGCCAGACCAGCCCGACGATACGAAAGCTTCGCCGTCGGACCAGCTTGTCAATCAGAAAGGTTCGAAGTCAGACGATGGCGCCCTGATGACTTCTGCGCTTTACAACTTGATGATTGCCCAGCAATACATTGACGCCACAAGACTGGTGCCGGAATACAGATTAGTGTGCTTTCACTACGCCGTCGCTCTCCTGGCTGCCCATCGTAACGACAAGACTCAGCGCGCCCTGGCTCGGCAATATTTCGACGCGGCGCTGGGCTCGAAAGCAGATAAAGATGCAAACCCAGACATTCGTGAGTCCATTGACCGCATCGTCTGCGAGTCGCATTACAACATCGGCGTAATCGACGAGCTCGACAAGCTCTATCCGAACGCGAAGGAATCCTACCAGCAAGCCGCCGCAATCGCGGAGAAATATCGCGGCAAGCCCGAAAATGTCGGCAAGTTCGAGAACGTTGCCGTCCTTGCTGGGCTGGGTAGCATTTCGTCGGATATGCCGGCCATTAGCGACCGCTGGGAGCGCATCAAAATGCAACACAAGGCGCTCAGGAAGTTAAAAGGCAAGTCTCAGGACGCCGCCAATCAACTGGTCAAATTGCTCACGAATCAAGAGGGCAAATTCCTGATTAAGATCCGGGAAGCGTTAGCAGAGATATTTGCTCTCACTGAAAGAGTCAGGCGGCTCATTGAGATCGTGCCGGAGCCTGGCCGGAAGCCAAAATCGACGAACCAGTCGCCGCCGGGAATCTTAAACAGGACCATGCAGTTGTTTGTCTCTGCGGTTGCACCGGCTCCCTCTTCAAAGGCCGATGTCAAACAAGTGCAGCCAAGCGACACCGAACCTCATGGAGTTCTGCGCAAGCATGAGATCCTCATCCAAATCCAAAACAAGCTCACCAGCTTTAAACGCGAGTTAACCACCATCGAAAGTGAAATAAAAGTCCAGCAAAGGGAATTCCAAGCCCCGCCGCTACCGCAAACCACCCTGATGAATCCCATTCGCCTTAAGAAAACGGCGTCCGCGCCCGAGGCCGTTGATGAGGGCAAAGCCCCCGATGGTGGAACCGAGAGTCAGCCCTGAGCAAATTCGAAGGATCCCCGCCTTCCCGGCCCCTGTTTTCTCGATCTCTTATTCCTTTGGTCCCTGCCTCTTCGCTCCCTGTATTTTCGCCCCAGCCTACCGGGGGTGGGAGACGCAAACACCTTCGACGTTGCCCGGCGTGGGGTCAATGAAGTAACGGCGCTGGAAGTACAAAGCCAGATTCACCAGGGCGATCATCACTGGCACCTCGACCAGAGGCCCGATCACAGCCGCGAACGCGGCGCCAGAATTGATCCCGAAAACAGATACCGCGACCGCAATGGCCAGCTCGAAGTTATTTGAGGCAGCTGTGAATGCCAGCGTCGTCGTCTTCGAATAATCGGCCCCCAGCTTCCGCCCCATGTAGAACGAAACCAGGAACATGACGACGAAATAGATCAGCAGCGGAATCGCGATCCTCAGCACGTCCAGCGGCAGGCGCACGATAGTACCGCCCTTCAGCGAGAACATCACTACGATCGTGAACAGCAGGGCCACCAGCGTCAACGGGCTCACCCGCGGAACAAAGCTCCGGTCGTACCACTCGCGTCCCTTGGCGCGAACCAGCACGATGCGAGTCAGAAATCCGGCGATGAAGGGGATACCAAGGTAGACGAACACGCTCCGGGCGATCTCGCCGATGGAGATGTTCACAACCGCACCACGCAATCCAAACCAGCCCGGCAGCACCGTGATGAACACCCAGGAGTAAACCGAATAGAAAAACACTTGAAACAACGAATTGAACGCCACCAGTCCCGCCGCGTACTGCGTGTCGCCCTTCGCCAGTTCGTTCCACACGATCACCATCGCGATGCAACGCGCCAGGCCGATCATGATCAGACCGGCCATGTACCCTGGATAGCCCCGCAGGAACACCACGGCAAGCACGAACATCAGAACCGGCCCGATCAGCCAGTTCTGCACGAGAGAAAGCCCCAGCACGCGCTTATTCCGGAAGACCTCGTGGAGTTCCTCAAAGCGAACTCGCGTGAACGGCGGATACATCATGAGGATGAGCCCCGCCGCGATTGGAATCGAAGTCGTGCCGACGCTGAAGCGATTCAAAAACGGCACCACTCCGGGGGCCAGCCAGCCCAGCGCGACGCCAACCGCCATCGCTCCAAAGATCCACGCGGTCAAATAGCGGTCCAGAAACGAAAGACGGCTCTTCTTCAACTTCAGGCCTCCACAAGCTCTGCTACGAACGGCCGATGCTATCGACCTCGCGCTTGATGGCGAATTGGTCAAGCGCACCGAGCGGCAGGGAAAGAAAGAGTCCGATCCTGCGGTCTAGCACCATGAAGGCATCGCGGAACGCCCTCGCGATCTCCTCCTGCGTTCCCTTCACCGCGGCCGGATCGGGAATGCCCCAATGCGCGGTCATCGGTTGTCCCGGCCAGAACGGGCAAACTTCCTTCGCCGCGTTGTCGCAGACCGTGAAGACAAAATCCATCTTCGGCGCATCCGCACCCGCGAATTCATCCCATGATTTGCTGCGCAGCCCCGCGATCGAAATATTCGCGAGCTCAAGTTGCCTCAGCGCCTCGGGCCGCACCGTGCCCGAAGGATGGCTGCCGGCGCTGTACGCGGTGAAGGCGCCGCCGCCCTTATGGTTCAGGATGGCTTCTGCCAGGATGGACCGCGCCGAGTTGCCGGTGCAGAGAAACAAAACGTTGTAGTGTGCGGGCATTCGCATCAGCCTTTCACCGATTCTGAAGTTGTCGAGCAGCATCCTGAACCGCAGCAGGCGCCCTCTGCCAACGCCTGAGGCTTTGTGGCCGGCTTTGTGCCCCGGATAAACGCGCTCATGAATTTCCCTTGCGTCTCGGCCGCGATTGCGTCCACATCCACGCCGGATCCCGTAAGAAACTGCCGCGCGTCTTCAATGTCGTAGACGCGGGTCGGCTCAATTTCCACGCTGCCAAAGCCCGCGGCTTCAAGGCGCTTCCGGTAATCCTGTTCCTCCAGGGCGCCGGCCACGCATCCCACCCAGAGCAGCATGCTCTGCCTCACCTGCTCAGGCACTTCGCCGCGCACCACCACATCGGACACGGCAAAGCGGCCCCCCGGCTTGAGCACGCGAAACGCCTCGCGCAGCACGCGATCCTTGTCGGCCGAGAGATTGATCACGCAATTCGAGATGACGACATCGACGGAACCCTCGGCCAGCGGAATGTTTTCGATTTCGCCTTTCAGGAACTCAACATTTTCTTGGCCGGCGCGGCGCTGATTCTCGCGGGCCAGAGCCAGCATGTCGTCCGTCATGTCCAGCCCATAGGCCTTGCCGGTTGGGCCCACGCGGCGCGCGGAGAGAAGCACGTCGATTCCCCCGCCCGATCCCAGATCGAGCACCACTTCGCCTGGTTTCAATTCGATGAGCGCCGTGGGATTGCCGCAGCCCAGCGAGGCCAGAACCGCCTTCTCCGGGATCAGCCCCTTTTCATCGGCGCTGTAGAGGTTGGCCGTGATCGGATCGCAGCAGCGAAGCCCCGGATCGCAACATGCCGCAACGCTTCCGTCCTGCGCAATCGCGCGCGCGGCGCTGCCGTACTTCTGTTTCACTTGCTCTTTCACCTCAGTTGCAGAGTCCATTTGTCTCTCCTCATATACGTCAGCGCAAATATATCCCGAGCTGGACATATCTGTCAATCCGTATATCATGGAGCCATGAGTTCCCGAGCCAAGCCGGCCGACCTGGCGCCCTTGTTTCGAGCGCTTGCCGATCGCACGCGGCTGCGGCTGCTCAATCTGATTTCAGGGCGCGAGGTGTGTGTCTGCTTTCTCGTGGAGATTCTCCGCCTCAGCCAGCCCAAGATTTCGCGCCACTTGGCGTACCTGCGCAAGGCGGGAGTCGTTGCCGCGCGGAGAGAAGGCAAGTGGATGCACTACCGCATTGAGCGCCCTCGCGATGCCGCATCTGCGCTTGTGCTCGACGCCGCGCTCGAGTCCTTCAAGCTGGATCGCGAAATGCAATCGGACCTGGCCGCCCTGGCCCGAGCCTGCTGCCAGCCCAACCGCTTCGTCTCCCTTCAAGGAGCGCCGGCGCCCGTTCGCTTCAACTCAACCGCTGCCTGATTCCCTCGTCCAGCAACCCTTCGCCAGGGACCTGCTTTTGCTCTTCGCGATCCTCCCTGCCACCAACGAATGGGTGCCCCCGGTCCCAGAGGGGGGAGAAGAATGGCGAACCTAAGTTCAAACAAATTTCTCTTGCCCTTTGATCGAACTGCAATAAACTTCTTTCACCATGAAAAAAGTCCACCTGTTGCTTCCTTGCCTCGCCTTCGTAATGGGAGCCGCGTCCGGCTCGATCGCTGACTACTCCAAGCCAACCCTCGCCGAGTTGATGACCAGAGTGCCGACGAACCCAACACCGCATTGCAAGAGCAGCAACGGGTTGCCCGACAGCACGTGTACCCCCGGAAAGGCTTGGACTACCGATAGACAAACCATCTGTCACGGCGGTTCTACGAGCCTGATCCGTCCGCCCGTCGAGTACACCGACAAACTGAAGGTTGCGCAAATCACAGAGTACGATTATGGAGACGTAGAGCCGCTTGACTATGAAGAGGATCACCTGATCTCACTCGAGATCGGTGGGCATCCCGATGATCCAACCAACCTGTGGCCCGAAGCGCATGGCGGAAAGTACGGGTCTGAGCAAAAGGACAAAGTCGAGAACTGGCTTCATAAGCAGGTGTGCAGCGGGGCCATGACGCCCCAACAAGCTCAGGAAGGAATAAGAACAAATTGGAAGCAGTATCTCTCCAACGTAACTCCATACAAACCTCCGGCTGTCCATGAGGTTCAGTAATCTAACTTTTTCTGACAACGGAAACCTGGGAACGTGGGGAACCTGGGAAACCTGAGGACAGAAACCTGAAACCTGGGCGCAGACGGCACGCTCCCTTGGTTTTCCTGACTTTTGGTCCCACCCCAAAACCGTGTCAAGCCTCGCGGCGCTCGCGCCTTGCGGGCTCGCGCCGAACCCTGGAGATCGAACCCTGGAGATCGAGCGTCGAAATCGATTCGGACTCGACCGCCCGCGAGAGAGGTTGGCAACATCCCGAGTGGATGCGCCACCGGCCGCTCGATTCCCGCTCCCCTGTTCCCAAGGGCGCGGGACCGGGGGCACCGCCAACTTGATAAATCCTCCTCGAGATCGGGGCCACCCCGCCGGGAGGATAATGATGAATCAGCGTACCTTTTAGTCTGCACGTCGCGGCGCCGAGGCGCTACCATTCGTGCACGGGGAAATATGCGTAGTTTTCGTGAAGCCACTCGCATCTTCTGGGGCGGACTGGCGGAGATGCCGTCCTATTTCGTAGCAGTCAAAGAGCACGCATGGGAAGTGCTCTGGGGGGCTGGCGTGATTGGCCTCCCTTTCACTCTCTTCACATTGATTTGGCAGCCATCGTGGTGGAGAGCTTCCGGATACGTTCTTGCTGCGGTGGTATTTCTTGCTGGTTATCAGCTGTGGCGCGATTATCACCTGCGTCTTGAAAGGCACATCGATATAGTGCAAATATCCGCCCGAGAGTGGCCAGTTAAACAGGGGGAGCCTCACGCCTACCAGCGCGCAAAAGCCTATCAGATCGAGATCATAAATCGGAGCGAAGGAGTCACAATAGAAAACGTAAGCGTCCAGCTAAATGCAATATCTCCGAAATGGGCGAATTGGGAATTTCTACCAATTCCGCTACATCTACGGCACGATAACCCATCCAGACCAGAAGACCAAATGCGTGCTTTTTCGCTTGACCCAGGAGAGCAGCGGAACGTTGATTTCATTTCAGCCTTTCAAGGAGACAATAGATTTAGCGTGATTCACGTAGTGCCTGGGGCTACTTGGGAAGTTCCCTACACAGACAGAAATCGCTTGCAGGTCAGAATCACTGGGAGGAATATTCCAGCATCGTTTTGTTGGTTCAAGGTGTCGCGGGACCGGGAAGGTAAATTGCAATGCGAGAGGGAAACCTGAATGATGATGTGCCATAAACCTTGGTAAACCTGGGGACAGCCTGGAGGTTCCCTTGGCTTTCCCTGACCCCTGCCCCCACCCCAAAACCGTGTCAAGCCCCCGTTTCCAAAATAAATCGGCCTGGCTCCCGTAAGTCTTTCCTTCTCTGGTCCCTAGGTCCCTTGGTCCCTCGGTCCCTGCCTTCCCCAAGTTTGCCGATCATTTCTCGCTTTGAGCGCATACTCGTCCCATGATCCGCTTCTGCTCAAACAACGACCAGACCAGGTTGGGATCTTCTCCGACTTCCAACTACTGTCTATTGGCTACCAGCTATTGGCTGTTCACAGTCCACTCTTCACTGACCCCTGTTTTTCGGAGCAAGCGAACAATGGAGCAAGAGAACGGAAGACCGCCGCGCGCCAGGGAGCAACGGAACGAGAGACCGAGAAAAGCCAGTTCACAGCCCACTGGATTCCAAGCCTTTCTAACCACAAAACACTACGCACTAGTCACTGTTTTTCTAATCACTAACCACTACGCACTAAACACTGTTTTTCTAGCCACGAACCACTGTTTTCTTTCCTGCGCACACCCATTCCGTGATCCGCTTCTACCCAAAAAACTTTGCACACCTGAATCGCTCCCTGACTCAAATTCTCTCTTCGGCCAGCGCTTTTACTGACCACTGACCACTGTTCACTGAACACTGTTTTCTACCCCACCCCCCCATACCCGCAGACCCACCCCCCCATCCTTCGCACCCCACCCCCCCATGCCTGTGTGTGAAACTGTGAAACTGTGAAACTGTGGAGCCTTTAGAATCAACAACTTCTGTCCACAGTTTCACAGTTTCACAGTCGCACTTTTCGTTTTCGCGTCACCGTTGATTTTTTTGCTTTCGAGTCGCGGTTTTTTGTCGCAGATTCGCTGATTCGCAAATTCGCGATTTCGCGACTCGCTGATTCACTGTTTTGCTGATTGACTGGCTTGCTGAGTTGTTAGCTCCGCTGACCTGCTGACTCGCTGACTCGCCGACTCGCTGTCGGTTCGGGCTATTGGCTATTGGCTACTGGCTAATGGCTATTGGCTACCGACACCAACTGATTCGACGTCGCTGGCGGCTGCTGCTTGCCGCCATTGGCAGGCGCGGAATTGGCCGGCGTCGTGCTCGCCGGAGCCGGCTGCGATCCGCTTGCGGGCGTCGCGGATGTGTTCGGCGGCGTGGGCTGGCCCGGCGAAGCGGGCGCAGACTGGTTTGGAGAGGCCGACGCGCTGGGCGGCGCACTCGATTGCTCGTCGGGATTGGCGCCCGGCGTCTCGTCGGTATGCGGCTTGGGGAACTGCACCGGGCGCATCTCGCCCGTGCTTTGATTGTCGGCAGGCAGCGTTTCGCCGGGATTGCGCAGGCTGGGCGGCGGAGCGGCCTCCTGCCTGTTCGGATCGGTCTCGACGTCGCCTTCCCGTATCGTCCGAACGTTTGGTTGCGAAGCCAGCTCCGGCGTTCCGGCTGCGACCAGCATCGGCTCGACCACATCTTTGGTGAAGATCGCCAGCGGCTGCCCTTCCTTCGCAATCTCCACGCGGATTACGCGGTTGCCGTTAATGCGAACAAAATCCACTTCCTGCGGGGGAATGCCGTAAACCCACTCCTCGAACGGCATCTGCCCATCCATCTCGCGCGATTTCTTGTCGGGCTGGCCCTTGGCGAACATCACCATGTCCGTGTTCATTCCCACCAGAACCTTGTGGTCGAGAATGGCGTCCTTCAGGGACGTGGGCAGCGTATCGGTGTAGGCCTGGATGGGCGTCTTCACATCGAAGGAAATCAGCGGGGCCAGCAGCGCCTTCACCTGCGCCGGCGTCAACGCGGGAACATAATTCGCAAACACCAGCGTGACGCGAGAGCCGGCCGGATCGCCTTCCTGGTTCATCAGCGAAGGGTCTTCGTCCGGGTCGCCCATCTCAGGCCCCATGGTGATCTGGATGTGGCGCAGGAAGCGATGTTTTGCGTCAGGTCCTCCGTCGAAGTCGAGGATGATCCTGGATTTGTCGATCTTGATGTTGGTCACGACCACGCGCGTGCCGGGCTTGGCGGAGAGCCCCTCGTTGACGACCATGTTCAAATAGCTCGCTCCGGCCGGCTCAAGCTTGCCATTGGCCTGGAGTGTGAGGCCCTTGTGGCCGCGGGGAAACGGCCGGTTGGCGAATCCCTGATCCGACTGCAGGTCGCGTTCCAGCAGAATCCGCGATTTGGGGTCGAGCTCGGTCTTGGGCAAATCCACGTGAGTGGGCGTAATCTGCGCAAACTGCCGGTCCACCACCTGCCCAACGCCTGCAGAAGGGCCCTTGCCGCCGCCGGTGTCCACCGTGAGGACCTGGGCCGTCACAGAACCGGCCGTCAGCAGCACCGCCAGCGCGCAACCGGCTCCGGCGCGGCACAAGGCTCCGCGCAGGCTGCTGTTTGCGGTTGATCGTGGTGTCAGGTCAATCACTGGGACAAGATGACGCGGGTTCATGGGGACCTCCCATGGTTGCGAACGCCAATACGCAAACCTTAGCTCCAACAAAGGGAAAAGGCAAATCCGCCTTGAACTTCGGACTACTGCCTGATCCCTGCTCCTGGCTCGCCGGCCTTCGTTTCAATCTGCACCAGCGTGGGACCTGCGGGAGCGGCCGCGCCCATGGCCGCCTCGTGTTGCGCGCGCGCGGCGGCATCCAGGTCCACGGGAATCCCCGCTGCCACAATGACCGGCGCGTTATAACGGAAATCCAGATCGTGCGTGACGCGAAAAACCACCGGCAGCGCCAGAAAAAGAACACCGCACGCCAGCCAGCTTCCGTCCAGCCCGAACGCTCCACCCGTGAGCCAGAACGGCCCCATGGGATCGCCCTGCACCACCGGCGAATGGCTGCTGACGCCGCTCACCGCAAGCCCAAAGACGAGAGCCCGGCTTGCCTTCCAGCCAAAGTTGAGGCCCCAGCTTACCCATAGGGCGCGCGTACGCAAATAGGCGGTTGAAAGCAGAAAGCTGAACGCCAGCGAGACAACGAAGCTGGCCCGGCTGGCGCCCGGCATCAGCTGCTGCACGATCGCGTAAATGGCGGCAAATCCCAGCGTTGCCCCCACCGGCCCCACCGCCCGGACAAAACACTGGAATGCATAGCCGCGATAGGCCACCTCCTCCGCCAGCGTGGCCAGCGCAAAGAACGCCGCATCGGCCACCAGCCACCCCCAGGCCGAGCCTCGCGTGAAGACAGTGATTGCAATGCCGCCCGCAACCATCAAAGGCAGAACGCAGACTACGGCCAGACCCCACCCGGTTGCCATGCCCAATCCCGCCTCGCGCAGCCAGCCTTCACGTCGCGGCAAACCTTGTTGGTTGATCGGTCGTATCTGGCGATCAAGCCAGAAGCCCATCGCTGCGAATCCCACCAGCAGCAGAAACGCCAGCATGGCTTGTTCTGCAAGCGGAAACCATGCGTCACCGGCCAGCCCTTCGGCCGCATGGAAGGCCAGCGACCGGGCGAAGAAGAAATAGAGGAGTGCGCCCAGGAATTGCAGGTACGCGCGCAGGCGGCCGCCGGTATAGCCGGGTTGGTTCATACCCACCCCCGGCACACAATCTGTCCGAAGCGCCCGCCTTGATCGCCCGCGTACCGTTCGCCGCGCATATTCACTCGTTTATGCATCATGGTTACCGCGATGACTTTGCTTCCGGCCGCAAGAAGGCTTGGGGAATCAATCCTGTGTGTAGAACTGGGCGATGTTGCGGAATTTCTGTTGCCGCGCAGTCACCAGCTCTTGGACGGGCATGGCCTTCAATTCGGCCAGGTGTTTTGTGAGCACTGATCCAAGAATTCCGGTCCCGGCCTCGCGTTCCATATGGATGCCTTGCGGCGGCTCCGCAATAATCTCATCCACGCAGCCCACCGCGGCAACCTCGGGCGCTGAGATGCGCATGGCTTCTGCAGCTAGCTGCTTGTGCGCCGCATCGCGCCACATGATGGCCGCGCAGGACTCCGGGGTAATCACGAAGTACAGCGCATTCTCTAAAATCAGCACGCGGTCGCTCACGGCCAGCGCCAGCGCTCCGCCCGATCCGCCTTCTCCGCTGATGATGGAAATCGTGGGCACGCGCAGCCGCGCCATCTCGCGCAGGTTGCGAGCGATAGCCTCGGCCTGGCCCCGCTCTTCGGCTCCCACGCCTGGGTAGGCGCCCGGCAAGTCGATGAAGGTGATTACCGGCCGGTCGAACTTCTCCGCGAGCTTCATGGCGCGCAGTGCCTTGCGATAGCCTTCGGGATGTGGCATGCCGAAGTTGCGGCGCACACGTTCCTTTGTGCTGCCGCCCTTGCGGTTGCCAATCACCATCACTTCGTCGCTGCCCAGCCGCGCCATGCCGCACGCTACAGCCTCATCGTCGCCAAAGGCGCGATCCCCGTGAATCTCGCTGAAATCGGTGAAGATTCGCTCGATTAAATCCATGGGATAAGGGCGCTGGGGGTGCCGCGCCCGCTCAATTCTGTCCCACGCCGGCGAAACGGGCTGCGTCTGGGGATAAACTTCTGTTTCCTGTTCACTCATCGATTTTTGGGCGCCGTGCGAGCGCACCCGCCGGCCCTTTTGTCATTCTACAGGCAGCCAGCAAGCAAGGCTGCGAGAGGACGCCATCGTGAGGCAACCGGCCATGCAGACACGGAATTAGGTCGGCGGCTAAGGCATCGGACGCCGTTACCCTTTTGAGCCGCTGGATTGATCGTGCATCACAGAAGGAAGACAACCGCTTTCGAATACGAAGTGGGAGTTCCCGTGTCTGTGGCCGTGCCCGGGGTATCATCATTGAGGCGGCCTTCCCCGGAAAGGCTCAGAAGTCGATGGCAACGCGCGCCCTTCCTGTCACTTTGCTCCTGCTTTCGTTCGCCATTCCCGTTTTCGCCGCACGCCCGGTTACCGTCGAACAGCTGCGCCAGCAGTTGCTCTCGTTAAGCGCCAAGGGAGACGCCGAAGCCGCGCGGCAGATTGCCGACCTGAAGCTGACAGAGCGGATAACCCGCGATCAAGAGAGCGAGCTGGAAAAGACGCTGCCCGGCGAGAGAAGCCGGCAGGCCTTGCTCGCGGTCGTGGATCAATCCGCGTTTCTAAGCCCGCCTGCGCAGAAGACGCCCGAGAAGCCGGCTCCTGACCTCGCGGAGCAGCGGCGATTGATGGCACTGGTCGTGAACTATGTGGTGAAGACCGTTCCCAAGCTGCCGGATTTTCTGGCCACCAGGACAACGGTTCGCTTCGCGGATTCGCCCCAGCGCCTGGGTTTATCTCTAACCGAGTACGAGCCGCTGCACCTGGAGGGTGCCAACAGGGAACAGGTCAGCTACGTGGATGGACGTGAGGTCGCCGACGACGAGGCCAAGGGCGGAAAATATGCCGTTGCGCGACGCGGCCTTCGGAGCTGGGGCGAGTTCGGCCCCATCCTGTCCACCGTTTTGCTCGATGCCGCGCAAAACAACCTTGCGTGGCTGCGCTGGGAGCAGGCCGGAGCGGAAGCGCTGGCCGTGTTCTCCTACTCAGTCCCCAAGGAGCGCTCGCACTTCGAGATTGATTACTGTTGCACCACGGATCCCACGGGCGAAAACCGCGTCTTCCATGCGCCGGCGGCCTACACGGGCGAGATGGCCGTCGATCCCGATACTGGCGCAATCTACCGGCTTGAGATCGAGGCCGAATTCAAACCCGGCGACCCCATCACAAAGGCCGAGATTGCCGTTGAATACAGCCCCGTGAACATCGGCGGCAAGACCTATATTTGCCCGGTGCACGGCATTGCATTGTCTCTGGGGCAAAGCCTTGCGGAAGAAACACAGCAGCTCGTTCCTACCGCACCCATCGGCGTCGCATCGGCACCAGTCGCTGTCTACACAGGCACCAAGCCCTCAGAAGCCGAGCAGACTCTGTTGAACGATGTGACCTTCACGCAGTATCACGTGTTTAGCTCGGAGACGCGGATCGTGCCGGCAGAGGGAGTCCAGACGCCTCCCCCCAGCGCGGCGCAGGCAGAGTCGGCCAGGCCTGGCCTGAACGAAACTCCGGCGGCGCCGGCCGAGAGTGCCGCGTCGACCCCAGCGCCGCAAGCGGAGACCGTGGCTGCGCGCGAATCAGCCAACCCCGCGGCAACGACGCCCACCGCAGCGCCTGCGCCGGCCGCGCCTGCTGCTCCTGAGATTCCCGAGATCAGCGTGGCCACGGCCGCAGGTTTGCCCAGCCCTCCACCATCGACAAACGCGCCGGCGCCGCAGTTCACTCTTCGCGCGACCACGCGGCTTGTGGACGTGAACGTGACGGCCTTCGACAAGAAGGGCAACCCGGTGACGAATTTGAAGCCGGAGGATTTCGTCATTCTCGACAACGGCGTCAAGCAGCAGATCCGGTTCTTCTCGCAGGCGGGTGAAGCGCCGGCGACCGCGGCTGCGGCATCGCCGAGCCAATCCGCCGCGGCGAACGCCCCGCCGGTCTACTCAAACCTGCCGGATGCGGAGTCGATGGGCGAGCAGGCATCTGTTACACAGAGCAAGGCGAGCGTCACCATTCTCATGATCGACACCGCCAACGTCGCTTTCGGCGATCTGAGTAACGCGCGCAGCGAGATGCTGCGTTTTCTTAAATCGCTGCCCGCCAGCGAACTGGTGGGAATTTACGTGATGGGCAGGCATGGCTTCAATGTGCTGCAAGAGCCGCAGACCGACCACGCCGCGCTAGCCGCGGCGCTGGCGAAGTGGATGCCCAACGCGCGGGACCTGGCGCAGGCGCAGGAGGAGGAGGAGAGAAACCGGCAGAATATGGATTACGTCCGGCATGTCTCGGACCTGTTTTCTGTGAACGGAAACACGCCCAGCGGCGAATTTGAGATGTTTAATCCCCCAGATCCGCAATTGCAGTCGCTCGGAGATTCTCCGGAGCTCGATGCATTGGTCGCGTTGCAGGGTGTCGGCCGGCGGTTAGCGGCCATCTCCGGGCACAAGTCGCTTGTCTGGGTGGCCAGCGATAACGTGCTCGCCGACTTCAGCGAGAAGGAACCGAATAACGAAAAAGGCGATAAGAATCTGGGCCCGCTCACCCTGCGCGTACGGGAGACTTTGAACGACGCGAACGTCAGTCTTTATCCGCTCGACGTCTCTCAGCTCCAAGCCGGCGGCGTCGGCGCCAGTCTGGCAGGGGCCAACGTAGAACTGAATCCCGTGACCAATCCCCTGACGGATATGGCTTCACTTCCGCCCGGGGAACAGCAGGACGCTCAGGAGGCGCTGGCGAAGTCGCAGCGCAACACCGACCCCGGCCGACTGACGTCGAGTATGGAGCAGGACGCACATCCCATTCAAGGAGAGTTTCGCGATCTGGCGACGGCTACCGGCGGCCACGCGTTGCGCCGTGCGGGCGATATTGCCGCGGAGCTGAACTCGATTGTGGCCGATGGCCGCGCCACCTACCTCGTGAGCTTTACGCCCGACACACAGCCGGATGATGCCTATCATCGTTTGACCGTGGAAGTCCAGGGCCGTAAAGGAATCGCATTGCGCTACCGGACCGGGTATTTCTATGCCAAAGAGCCGGCAACCATGAACGAAAGGTTCCAACAAGCGGTGTGGCAACCGGCCGACATCAACGAGATTGCGATCACGGCGACTCCACAGAGCGACGCCCAGGGACGCCTGCTTCGGCTGAGTGTGGCCGGAGCCGGTTTGGCGTTGGAAAAGGAGGGCGATCGTTGGGCCGATAAGCTGGATATTTTTCTTGTAGAGCGGGACGATGCCGACTGGCACGCGAAGGTCTCTGGTGTGGTGGAGGCTATGCGCATGCTGCCCGCAACCTACGAGCGAACCATGCGCGACGGGCTTACCTTCAACGAGCGGATCCCATCGCTTCCAGAGGCCGGTGTGGTTCGCGTCGTCATCGTGGACGAGAACTCCGGCCGCATGGGCACCATCACCGTTCAGCCCTCGGCATTCGGCGGCAATCCGTAAGTCGCGTCAGTGCGGCCCGTTGGCGGGAGTGGCGCGCTGCGTGGCCAGACGGCTCACCTGCTCGCCTTGCTTCACCATCTCGTGGACGGCGAAGCCTTTTTCCGCGAGCGCGCCCGTCGGGCAGGCCTGCACGCATTTGCCGCAGGCAGTGCAGTTGTTCGCCTTGCCCCAGTCATCTTTCAGGTCGCTCACGATCCGCGAGTAGATGCCGCGCGATGAAACCTCCCAGACATTCGCGCCTTCAACTTCGGCGCAAACGCGCACGCATCGCGTGCACAGAATGCACCGATTGTGATCGAGCACAAAGCGGGGATGGGTCATGTCGACGGCCAGGCGGGGATTGTTGTAGGCGTAGCGTACATGCGTAACGCCCAGCGACTGCGCCATCGACTGCAGCTCGCAGTGGCCGTTTGAGACGCACGAAGAGCAGATGTGGTTGCGCTCGACGAGCAGAAGTTCGACGGCCATACGCCTGTAGAGCGTGAGCCGCGCCGAGGTCGTCTTGATCGACATACCCTCCTGCACGGGCGTTGTGCATGCGGGCAGCAAGCGGTCGGTTCCGGCCAGTTCCACCACGCAAAGCCGGCAGGCGCCCACCGCGCTCAGGCCCTTGAGATAGCAAAGCGTCGGAATATACTTCCCGTTGGCGCTTGCCGTTTCCAGGATGCTGTCTCCCTCGTGCGCGGCAACGAGCTCGCCATCGATGCGAAGAGAAACGTTTTTGGTTGCTTTGATATTCGTGTCCATTTTGCTACCGACTTTCGCTCATGGGCCTCAAGCCCGTGCTCGTTTTTGCCGATTTTCCACCCTTCCCACAGAACGTGCGGAAAAGATGAGGCAACCCATTCTTGCGATGCCAACGATGCATTATCCGGCTCCCGGTGTACCACGCAAGTCACAACGCAGGCAGCGGCGGCACTCTTCCAGCGCCTCGTGCGCATTGAGCCCGGTAACCACTTCCTCCTGGGAATGCGCGCGGCTGCCTGCAGGCAACGAAGCCGCCGCGTGACGGCGCGATAGGCTCGGCTCCCCCGGTGCCTGATGACTGTATTCGAATTCGGGAATGAGTTGTTCCCACCGGTCGATATTCGGGGCGCCCGATTGTTTCTGGCCCATCAGGCGCTCGTCGATCTTCCGAGCCGCTTGCTTGCCTCCGCTCATCGCGTTGGACATATTGGAAGCGCCGGTGATTACGTCGCCGCCGGCATAAAAACCGGCCCGGCTTGTCTCAAACGTGAAGCGGTCAACGACGATCGTACCTTCCTCCTTGAGCTCCAGGCCGGAGGCGCGGCAGAAATCCATGTCGAACGTTTCGCCCACCGCCAGAATCACGCTGTCGCATTCGAAGCGCTGCACCTCATCGGTCGGAATCGGCCGTCTGCGCCCCGATTTGTCGTACTCGCCAAGACGCGTCTTCACGATCTCAATGGCCTTCACGCTTCCGTCTGCCCCGCCGAGGATGCGATGCGGCGCAGCAAGAAAGACAAAGTGCACGCCCTCTTCCTCCGCCGCCTGAATCTCCTCATCGATAGCCGGCATGTCCTTGCGCTCGCGACGGTAAAGAATCGTTGCCTGTGCGCCCATCCGCATCACGGTGCGCGCGGAGTCAATGGCCGCGTTGCCGCCGCCGATGATCGCCACCCGCGATCCGACGGCCACTTTTTCTCGGCGCGCCATAGCTTCAAGGAAAGGCAAAGCCGGATGCACGTTTTTCAGCTCGGTTCCGGGCAGGTAGAGCCAGGATTCCTTCCAGGTTCCGATGGAGATGAAAACGGCATCGAAACTCGACGCCAGATCGTTGAGCGCGAGATCGAATCCCACGCGGGTGTTGAAGACAAACTTCACACCGACGCCCTCAATGAGATCGAGCTCGCGGCGGAGCACGGCCTTGGGCAGCCGATACTCGGGAATGGCGAAGCGCAGCATCCCGCCGGCTTCATTCCGCTCCTCGAACACCGTCACATCGTGGCCCAGCATGGCGAGATAGAAGGCTGCGGTGAGGCCCGTCGGCCCTGAACCGGCCACGGCCACCTTGCGGCCTGTCGGCGCGAGCTTGCGTTCCTGGATGCGCTGCAACAGAACACCGAAACGATCTGACTGGTAGATGGAGTCGGCGATCAGCCGGTGAACCTCACGCATGTTCACCACTTCGTCGAACGACTGGCGGCGGCAGCGGTTGTCGCACGGATGTTGGCACACGCGCCCCGTCGAGGCAGGCAAAGGATTGTCGAGAATTACCGACTCGAACGCGTCATCGAGTCGGCCCTCGCTATAAAGCTCCAGGAAGCGCGGAATGTTCATGCGCAGCGGGCAACTGTTCTCGCACGGCGAGAGCGCAAGCTCCTGACAGACGCCGGCGCGACAGCGATGCGCCACGATGTGGTCCTCGTACTCATCGCGAAAGTGGCGAATCGTGGTAAGCACGGGGTTGGGCGCGGACTGGCCCAGTGCGCACAGCGAGCAGTCGCGGATCATGCGACCCAGTTCGTCAAGCAGGTTCATGTGCTCGGCTGTACCGCTGCCCGTGGAGATCGCGTTCAGGATGCGCAGCGCCTTGTTGAGGCCCACGCGGCATGGCACGCACTTGCCGCACGACTCCGAGTGTGTGAACTCGATAAAGTAGCGAGCGACGTCGACCATGCAGTTGTCTTCGTCCATTACCACCATGCCGCCCGAGCCCATGATGGAGCCGAGTTGCGCAAGGCTCTCATAGTCGACCGGGGTGTCAAGCATTTCAACGGGAATACAGCCGCCGGACGGCCCGCCCGTTTGCACAGCCTTTACGCGGCGGCCTGCAACCGCGCCCTCCCCAATGTCATAGATAAAGCTCTTGAGCGGCGTGCCCAGCGGCATCTCCACCAAGCCGGTATTTTGCACTTTGCCCACAAGCGAGAAGACTTTGGTCCCCGGGCTCTTGGCGCTGCCCGTTTCGGCAAACCACGCCGGCCCTCGGGTGATGATCGGCGCGATGTTGTACCAGGTCTCCACGTTGTTGATGTTGGTGGGCCTGCCCCACAATCCCTTTTGCGCGGGATAGGGCGGGCGCGGCCGCGGGCGTCCGGCGAACCCTTCGAGCGAGGCGATCAGCGCAGTTTCTTCACCGCAAACGAAGGCTCCTGCGCCCTGCACCAATTCAATATTGAAGTTGAATCCGCGGCCAAGGATATTCGTTCCCAGCAGGCCATACTCCCGTGCCTGCTCGATCGCGCGATTCAGGCGGCGGACCGCGAGCGGGTACTCCGCGCGCACATACACAATGCCCTCGGTGGCTCCCATCACGTAAGCGCCGATGATCATGCCCTCGAGCATCGAGTGCGGGTCGCCTTCGATCTCGTTGCGATTCATGTAGGCGCCGGGATCGCCTTCGTCGGCGTTGCAGATGATGTATTTCGCGTCGCCTTTGGCCTTGGCCAGAAAATCCCACTTGTTGCCGGTGAGAAAACCCGCCCCGCCCCGCCCGCGCAGCCGCGAGGCCTTGATCTGTTCGATCACCGCATCCGTGCGGCCGTCGATGAGCACCTTGTAAAGAGCCTGGTAGCCGCCGACAGCGATGTATTCTTCGATATCCGACGGGCTGATCAAACCGCAGTTGCGCAGAACGATTTTCTTCTGACCCTTGAAGAATGGCATCGCATTCCACGCCGGTATGTCCGGATAGCCCTGGCCGTAGCGGATGTGCGCCGTGATGTGATCCCACTCTTCGATCTTGCAGTAGATGAGATCCTTTGGCAGAGTTCCTGAGGTGACGCCCTCCAGAATTCGACCGGCATCGTTGGCGTGTACCCGGCGCAGGATCACCAAAGGATTGCCGGGCAGTCGCACGCCCACAAGCGGCTCCTGAAAGCACGAACCGAAACAGCCGACACTGGCCAGCAGCACATCCAGGCCGCCGCGCTGAATGGCTTCATTCAGCGCGTGAAAGACCTCTTCCGCCCCGTTGCCGCGACCGCAGGTGCCCATGCCAACCGTGATTCGAGGAACGGCCGGCGTGAGCTTGGAAAGACCCGCTTCGCGCACAGAGTTGAAGGCGCCAATATCCTGAATGCGCGGCATCATTTCCTCCCTTGGGTCAACGACTTCACTTCGCGCTGCAGTGTGCGCTCATTCACATGGCTCAGAATGTGGTGGTTCACTTCGACCACCGGCGCCAGCGCGCACTGTCCAAAGCACGCGACGGTGCGAATCGTAAAGCGACGGTCCGGCGTGGTGAGCGCCATCTTGTCGGCTTCGCTGTTTTCGTCGGCTTCGTGTTCGCCCACTCCCAGGTCGAGGCACAGCTTGTCCAGCAGGTCGCGCGAGCCGCGCGTGTGGCAGGCGGTGCCGCGGCAAACGCAGATCACGTTGTCGCCCTGCGGTTCCAGGTTGAAGAGCGCGTAGAATGTCGCCGCGCTGAAGACGCGCGACGGCGGAACGCCAGTCTCCTCTGCGATGTAACGCAGCGCTTCCATGGAGAGAAATTTGTGCGTGTTGGCAGATTGAACGGTTTCCAGGATTCCCAGCAGCGCTCCAGCCCGGTTCCCATTCTTGGCAATAGCCTGATCGATCAGCAGGCGTTCTTGATCCTCAAGACCTTCACGGGCGACGTCGTGGGTGGCATTTGCCATTTTCCCTCCCTGGTCCGCCTGGCGCAGACACAATGCACCAAGCCTCCCCGCATGTGCGCGAACTCTCGGAGAGAAGGAACAAAATGAAGGAAAAAGCCCAAGATGTTTGTGCGCCGAAGGCCCATCCAACTCGATTCAGCCCGCCCAGGCACACTTAAGCCTGCACGACTTCTCCCCAGAGAATGTCCGGTAGGAACATTGAACCTCCCCGAGGACTCCCCGATGTGCCTCACGTCACATTGGCCTGTGACGATTGGATTTATGGCCGATGAGGGATGGGCGTGTTGCAGCTCCGCCTGGCCCGAATCCGCGCAAAGAGAGCGCGGACTCATTGATGCAAATCGTATCTGGCCCTATTTCCTCGGCTTGCGAGCCCGCTTTTTTCGCGGCTTCATTTCCCGCGCCGGTTTCGGTGCCTCGGCGATGACTTCTGCCTCGCTCCTGCCAAGCAGAACATCGATGCGATAACCCGCCGCTTCTGCCGACGCCAGCGCCGCTGCAACGATTTTGTTCAACTCTTCCACAGCCAGGCGGCTCGGCGCGGATTCGCTCGCGAGCCCCAGCAGCGAAGGCATCAGCAACCACCAGAGAAGCTCCTCGTAGCGCTCGCGGATCAGATAGATGTGCCCCTCCGCCTCATGCACGCCGCATAGCCAGCGCACGTCTGGATCGAGCCACAAAGCGGGAGCAAGCGCCACCTTCTCATCGAGAACTGACGCCGCTTCCGGCGCTGCCACCTGCTTCGCTGGCGTTTCCGTCGCCGCAATTTCGACTTTGGCAGCAGGCGCCGCCTCCTCCGCTTTGCCGATACCGGCGCTGACCAGCAGCAGCACTTTGATCCGCGCCGCCACCCGCCAGGCTTCTTCGCCCTCGAATCCAAGCGCCCCAAAAATCCGGGCGAACGGTTCGCGCAAGCGCAGTCGATCGAAGAGATCGAGCGCAGTCCGTTCCGGCTGCTCCTTATCGATCCACTCGGCGAGCAGTTGCAGGGAGCACCAGGCCAACACTGGGCCCCACATCTCCGTTGCCGTGAACTGCGGGCTCGGGCTGGGTAGCATTCGGCGGGCCGCAGCGGTCCACGGAGATGGGAAAAGCGCCTCGACCTGAGGCATGCGCATGGCCGCGCGAAGAAGCTGAATGAATCTCGGCGATTGCGATGCCGCCGCGGTCGGTTCGCCGCCGAGCGCCGGCTGATTCTCTACCCTGAGCCGCGTCGCGTAGGCAGCCTGAGCTTCGCCGAGAAAAGTCTCGCCGCGGGCCCACGCCTGCTTCAGGAATTCGTTCCGTTGCCGCTCGATCTTCTTCGCTCGCTCCGCGCCCACGGAGCGTGGATGCTCGGCAATATCCGCAAAATGCCGCACGACACCCGGATCGAGGAGCTGCCGCAGCGCATCGTGAACGGGCTTGAGTTCCAGATTGACGAGTTCGTCGGCAAGATTGGGAACGCCGCGCCCGTTCAGCCAGTCCGAGAGCCTGTCCCAGGGCTGCTCCGCTGTGGGGCGCAATTCATGCCAATCCAGGAAGACATGGCATTGGTAAGCGTGGAGGTTGAATGTCAGGCCGCGATCGAGTAAGTCCTCGGCGCGGCGCAGGTACTCCAGGCTGGTGATCGAATCCCGCCAGGCAACCACGCAGCCGTGGTCGCCGCTCAGCCCCAGCCCCTCGCCCAATCGCCGCCGCCGAAGCTGGCCCGATCCCTTGTCGGCATAAGCGGCGGAAAAATCGATCGTCCCGAGCGCATTGGCGTAGCGATTGTGATAAACGACCAAGGCGCGCTCGCCGCCGTTGCGGTTAGAGTACGCGAACACATCCTCATTCACCGAGCCGTTGGGTGCGAAGAAATCGTAGAGCAGGAAGTTGCCGCTCTCGGCAAACAGCCAACGCCGTTTGAGCAGCGGCGCAATCTCGCGCTCATGCCGCTCCACGAGCCAGCGATCGGGATTCTCTTCGTACCGCGGCCAGCGGTACTCCATGCCGTACTTTTCTGTGAATCCCTCGATCTGGCCGTGGCCGAACATGGGCAGACCTGGTAGCGTGGACATCATCGCCGCCACTCCGAAGCACTTGTCGCCCTTCCCGAATTGATCGATGGCCGTTCGCTCGTCGGGATTGCTCATGAAGTTGACATATCGCTTCATGATGTCAGGATCGAACTCGAGTGTGTTCTTGATGACCGAACGGTACTTGGCGTTGTCCTCGTCGCGCAGCATGACCATGAAAGCGCTGTTGTACACGCGATGCATGCCCAGCGTGCGGACGAAGTAACCCTCCATGAGCCAGAACGCTTCCGCCAGCAGCAGCGTGCCAGGAACTTCGGCGGCTACACGATCGACCACCTCGCGCCAGAACTCGTGGGGCATCGCCCGGTCGAATTCTTCCTGGCTCATCCCGTATTCGGCGCGCGAAGGGATAGCTCCGCTCGAACCCGGCCCCGGAAACCACAGCCTATGAAAGTGACGCTTGGCCAGCGTCATCGCGGCGTCGAAACGAATCACGGGAAACAGACGGGCCACGTGCAAGATGGTTTGGATCACCTGTTCCCGCACTGCCGCATTCAGGTAGTCAAGCTGCGCCGTATCGTTCCACGGAAAGCTGGTGCCGTCGTTGCCGTGATAGATGTAGCGCGTTTCTCCAGTGGCCTTGTCGCGCCGCCGGAAAACAACCGCGGCATCGGTTTGCTCGTAGTAGTGGTCCTCGATCTTGATCTCCACGCGGCCGTCGTGCGAGAGATCGGGGCCATTGAAGCTGTAAGCCGGGTAGGGCGAATCCCAGCGCGAGATGAACCACTCCGGATGCTCGATCACCCAGGGCGAGTCGATGCCCATATGGTTGGGCACCATGTCGCTGGCCAGGCGTATGCCGTGCCGGTAGCAACGGTCGCGCAGGTTGATGTAAGCCGGCTCGCCGCCCAGATCGTCGGCAATGCGATAGTCGAAAAGCGAATACGCCGAAGCCACGGCATCGCGGTTTCCGCAGAGTTGCTTGATGGTCTTCGACGCGCGGCTGCGCTCCCACACGCCAATCAACCACAGAGAATTCATGCCGCGATGAGCCAGCGTCGCCAGTTCTTCCTCGGGGATTTCGTCGAGCCGCCCGATATGGCGCCCATACTGCCGGCTCAATTGCGCCAGCCAGACATACGTGCTCTTGGCCAGCAGCACCGCGCCGGGCATCCAGGCCATGTCGGCGGAAAACTTCTCGTATTCGTGCATCGGGTCGCCGAATGTCGGCACTTCCGCGTGGCTTACAAACGACGGCCACTGCTGCGGCCCTTGCCGCGTCCCCGGCGGGTTAAACTGCGCCCAGACGGCCAGCTCCTCTTCGCGAAGAACCTCCGCGGCCATCAGCAGGAAACGCTCCAGCGCGTCGCCGATCAATGGCTTCCAGAGTTGGCGAATAATCTCCAGCTGATCGCTGAGCGACCGGGGCGAGCGCAGTGCCGGTGCGCGCAACATATCGAGCAGGCTGATCGCCTTTGCGCCCGGCAGCGGAATCAGCGGCCGCGTGGCGAAGTACTCGGGCATCTGCGCGGTCACTTGCTTGTAGACAGTTTTCTCGGCCAGCGTCCGGTCCTCGAACAGCTCCTCAAACGGCTTGAACGCCTCATTGCGATTCGCGGTCCAAAGCAGGAGCAATTCTTCAAGCGCCGCGGCGCGGTGCGGCATTCCCGCTGTCTCGCCTGCAAGCCACTCCGCAGGGGTCTCACGGCCACGCATCACGCTTTGCCCTGGGAAATGCTCCACAAACACCAGCAGCATCTTCTCCAGGTTGTCGGTGCCCACCTGCGCGCCAAACCAGTCGAGCGCCGAGGTCATCACCTGGGGATCGAACTGTTCGCGGTAGCGAGCCATCAAGACGTGGCTGGCCTCGTCGATAAGTCCCATGGCGAAAAGCTGCCCCGCGTGCACGGCCAGTTCAGGATGCTTCTGCACGTCGCGCATCTGGTTCATCCGGTGCGCAAACTCGCGGCACGCCGGCAAATTGGGCAAAATCACGTTGCCGTTGTATGAAAAAAGAGTCTCCGCGAAGCCGTATCGTTCCCGCGCCTTCCGCGAAATGTGGAACTCCATGGTCAAAAATCCATCTCTCCCGTGGTCCCGCTTGCCGGTCTGCCGCGTCCCTCTGGTGCAGTCGCAACCAAAGCAAAAGATACATCAATGGGCCGAATGCCTGCCGGAAACTGTGATTGTAACTTCTTTGAGCCTGGAGCTTATTATTATCTTTCCCGCAGGCGGCATTTCTGCGGCCCATCCTTCACGGCGCGTTGCAATGGGAGCTTGTTTACCACTAAACTAATCAAGGCCGGTGTTCCTGAGTCGCTGGTAAAGCGGTCGTGGGCGCGTCATATCGCATTGTTGACGGCTTCTTCAAGCGACGGCCAGTGCGGAGAGGTGGCAGAGCCCGGTTGAATGCACCTGACTCGAAATCAGGCATACCTTTACGGGTATCGGGGGTTCGAATCCCTCCCTCTCCGCCAGCATTGCAGGTCCTTCGACTTCGCTCAGGGTTTCGCCACGGAACCGTCATTGACGATGCGCGTATCGGAGCCGAAACGGCGGAAGTTCTGAAAGTCGATCTGGTTCATGTCCAGCTCGCCCCGGCCCTTCTTCAAAATGACCTGCGCGCTGATGGGCAGCATATAGTCGTGGTTGTTCAGAACCAAAAAGTCGTAGTCCACGTTGACCATAGCCCCCTGGATGGGATATCTGGGCGGCACATTGTCCGCCGTCTTCGTGATGCGCCGCACCATCCGCGTCACGGTATCGATATACACCTGGCCGTGGTAGCCGACCGTGATGACATCCGTGGAGCTCGCCCGGAGATTGAAAGTCGAGTTTTCCGGCGCGACGCGATAGTCGAAGACCTGCACCGTACCATCTCCCAGCACTCCGATCTCCTTCCATTGAAAGTCCGTCTTGGACGAGGGGCGGAAGATGCCGGAAAGCGTAAAGCTGAACTCCCCGTCCGAGGTTGCGCCGCGAGCATTCTCCGTGTCATCGCTGCTGATTGAGCCGTTTTGCTCCCGTTCCAGCAAGCTGCGGTTTTCCTCGTGTTCGAAATACGTCAATAGTTCAGTGGACTTGTCTTTATGATCCCACTGGCCTGTTCCGCCCAGATTGACGTGATAGATATATCGATCGGTCACTTGCTCGCACATGAAGTTGGGCAAGGTGTCTCGATAAGTCATCGCGTATTTGGTTGCATCCGCGAGGATTGAGTTGATCTCGTCCACCGATGGACGCTCGATCGGGTTGGCCGGAATGGTGATGGCCAGCGGTCCGGAGGGATGAGCGGGAAGCGGCGCATCAAGAACGGAGGCGATCTCTATGTCGCCGGATTGCTGGCCGCCCGTCACCTCGAACGCGGTGCTGCTTTCCGCGCTCCTGCCGCCCTGGCTGAGAACTGCCTTCACCTCATAAACGCCGTTCACCGGAGGGTTGATGGAAAAGCTGTTCAAATAGGAGGCGAATTCCGATCCCCTCGTTTGAGGCACAGTCATCGGCTCGCCGCCCAGCGGCTTGCCGTCCCGGTAAATCTGGATCTTGAGGGCGGAAGGCTCGGCTGCGTGGGGGTCGGTGTGGGTACTCAAAAAGACCGAGATTACCTTGGCCCCTGGCATCAGTCGACCGGAGAGATTCGGCGTCAGAATCTCATTTCCGTGGCGCAGCGGCTCCGCGGTGTCGTCGTCGGCGCGCAAAGGCTCGGCTTCGCGTACAAGAATCATATTGCCGAGCGATGGGACGGCGGTAGTGTCGGGGACCTCGAAGGTTGTGCGTCGGGCGCCGGCCTTGGCGGTGTAGTGGTCCAGAACGGCCGCCTCCAGTATGTACTCGCCCGGAGGCGCAAGAAAGTGCCGCTGAAACGAAATCGCTCCGAATTCCGCGCTGTCGCTGTCTTTCTGAATTCTGCGGCGCGGAATATCCTCGCTGAAGTGCTCGATTATTTCACCGGATTTGTCTTTGATATTGGCGACGATCGAAAGACTGGCGGAGTGGATGCCGGTGCTGTTGTCGTCATGAATCTCCAGGCCGGAGTGCGGCACTTCGATGGCCAGCGTACTCACCTCTCCATCGGCCGTCGCGGCCGTGCTCAGGATCGCGGCGTGAAAGGGGATATCCGCGGGCAACTTCTCCTGGCCGAGGATCCTCAGCAGCGGCAATTCAAAGGGCTGCGGGGCGGCATCGCCGCCACTCTGCGGGGGCAGTGCAAGATACCCCGACTGCGTGCGAATTTTCAGCTTTGCGCGCAACGGCTTGATCGCGATGGGACGGAACTTTCCGTCGTACTCCTTGATGGGAGGCACATAGGTCGCTACATAATATGTGGTCATGTCCTGGAGCATCTGGGCCAGCGACTTCCGCAACTGGTCGTACGGGATATAACTGCCCCCCGTTTCCCCAGCCAGGGCTTTCATGTCGTCGTTGTTCCGATCGCTTTGCACTAACTGCATGTACCCTTCCATACCCATCGAATTGATCTTGCCTTGTGTGCTGGTCAAACCGTCGGCTCCTCCGCTCGTTGGACCGCCGAGTGCGAAGCCCAGGACTTCGGCGGACGACGAACTCATCTGGCTCGTAACGCGGTTCGATGAGTTCACGTCGACAACATAGATGCTCTCCCCAGCTCGATTGGCAGCTCCGATGATGGACTGGATCGCCTCCTTGGTGCGCAAGTTGTTCTTCTCTTCCTGAAAGGCCGTAAAGAAAATTAACACTTTTCTCTGATGGATTTGTTGCTGGGATTGCGCCAAAGCGAGCAAGCCCGCCAGGAAAGGCTGGAAATGCTGATTCTGTGCAATCTTGCCGGAGCCTGTGATTGCGCTGACGAGCAACTTATCCAGCGCCCGATCATGCACGCTGACGGCTTTTCCCTCCGGACCGACGCCGGTCAGCGCGGCTGTGATGAGTTGCTTTTCCAGCGGGCTGGCCTCGCCGCCGTTCCAGACTTTTTTCGGCTCGGTGGCCGAGCCGATGGCCTGCGTAAGCGACTTCCGATCCGATGTGAACGAGCTCTCAAGCCGCAATCGATCCTCGGCGGTCAGAACCGAAATGGAGAAACCTTTCTCCGGAACCATGGCGAGTATCTTCCCCGCCGCTTCCCGCGCGTTCTTCATGATCGTCGGGTCGGCTTCAAGATTCTTGCCCGCCAACTGCACAGGCCGGTCGAAGACCAACGTGATCAGACACTCGCTCTTCTGCGCGCCGTTGACCAGATGGAAACTGTTGAGCTGGACCGGAGTACCGTTGTCGCTGACCGCTATCTCCTCCGGCTTCAGATCCAAAACAGGCTTGTTCTTCTTGTCGTGAACCACCAGATTGAGCGAAACCTCGTTGGCGGTCATGGTTAAGTCCACATCTTGACTCGCAGGTTGCTTTGCCGTTTGGCCGCCGGCCCCGGGAAGCGCAACAGCAACGGCCAGCAAGGTCGACAAAACGGCGACCTGAATCCGCCGCTGGGAAAACCTGACACGCGCGGTCCTCTTGTTGAACTGAATCATGATGTGTCCCGGATGATGTATGCATTTTACGCGTTCGAGCAGCCCGCTCATAAAGGTAGTACATTCAGGTAGGGCGAAGGACTGATTATCGCTGACATTTAAGCACCGCAGTTTCCGGAGTCGGGAAGATGACGAAGGCAACGAAGCAGGCCGATTCTTGTGAGAATAGAGAAAGTCACGCAGCACTGCTCAGCGCCGGCTGAGAAACCCCTCCGATCAAGCCATCGATGTTCATAAGACCCAAAATGCGAGAGGCTGACCGGTCGGTTCACCGGTCAGCCTCAAAGACACTTGGAACAATGGAATGCTTAGTTAAGTTTCCGTGGCCTTCTCGTTTTGAAAGAAGGGCTCGCGGATTCTTGTTGTGAAGAGAGCCGGCTTACTGCGCCGCCTTCTTCGTCGGGTGGCGCTCCGCCAGCGGTTTACGCATTTGCGGCTTCACCGCCGTCTCGTCCACCGGCATCGTACCCGTCACGTCCGTGCTGAACATCGCGCCCGAAGGCACCAGGTAGTTCTCTTCCGTCTGCCCGTCGGTCATGCCCGTGGCCACGCTGATGCGCGAAGCGTCGATGCCCTGTTCCGTCACCAGGTAGTCCTTGGCGTTCACAGCGCGCTGCGCGGCGGCGTCTTCTACCTTCGCGTGCTTGTGCTTGGCGGCGTATTTCTCTTGCTTGTCTGTCAGCGCCTTTTCCTTGGCATCCGACTCGCCCACCAGTACCGCCTTGGCGTCAGCCTGCTGCTTCAGATCCAGAGCCACCTGATCCAGGCAGGCCTTGGCTTCGTTATCCACGCGCAACGGGCGCTTGGGGTCGTTCGAGAAGCTGGTCGAGCACAGCGCCTGCGTCTTGGGTGTCGGCGGCGGCGGCGGCGGAGCCAGAATGGTCACGGTCGTGTTGGCAGACGCCATCTGATTCTTGTCGTCAGATACGCCGCACGTGATCCCCACTGCTCCCGTCGGCGCGCCCGCCGAGGAGTACGCCGCAGTCGTCCCGGTGCCCGTCACCGTGCCCGCCGTAGCCGTGTAGTTATAGGTCAATGGACGATTCTGCGGACTCACGCCCACTGCCGTAACGGTCGCCGAGTCACCCGGCTTGAGGGTGCTGGGACTGGCCGAGCAACTGATTGTCGGTGGCTCGAATTGTTTCACCGTGTATCCGGCAGAACATTCCGCGGATTGTCCGGGCTTCAAGCCTTCCTTGCCCTTCTTGCCTTCCTTCACGTCAGCCTTGGCAGTGTACGAACCGGGCGCCAGTGAAGCTGTATTCACGGTGGCTGAAGTGCCATTGCCGGTTACGCCGTCTCCGCTCCAGCTGTAAATCACGTTGTTCTTCTTGTTCGTGTCCACCGACGCGGCCGTAGCCGATACGGTCAGTGGATCGCCGGGGTAGACGGTAGGAGCGCTGGCGTTGCACGCTAATGTGATCGGCGGGGCCTTCTTGCACCCCATGGGCAAGAGGGCAAAAATCGCCACGCCGAGAACCGCCATAACAGACTTCAAATTTAGCGAATGCATTTGGGTCTCCTTCACCAATGTGCTGGAAAATCAGGCTCCCCCTTTTCAGGGGGAGCCGTGCGTGGGGGCTACTGACCTTACTTCGCCTTCTTCTCCGCGGCCTTCTTGCTGGGCACTGGAGACTTTGTGCTGATCAGAGTCATGGCATCGGTAGCATTGAACGGGTACAGCTGCGTCGATTGCTGGCCCGTGGAGTTCAGAGAAACGTCTACCCGGCGGTTTTGAGCCAGCACGATGACGTTCAGGTTGTGAAGGACTTTCGTCCGGTCCGCAGCGCTCAGGTCAGGATTCTGGTTGACCAGAGCTTTCACCTGATCCGCGGTGAGCTGCTGCTCTTTGCCAAGGCCGCGTGTTTCAATGCTGGCTTCGGGAACACCCAGGCTAATCAGGAACTGCTTTGTGGTAGCGACCCGGCGTTCGGAAAGAGCCTGGTTGTACTCGACCGATCCGCGCACGTCCGTATGTCCGCTCAGAGTCAAGCGGGCACCCGGTTTGAGCTCGAGATACCTCTTGAAGTCCGTCGCCAGGGTCGTCAGAGTTCCCTTCTGGCTGGCTACCAGACCGCCTTCGGGATTGTCGATCCTGGGCCGATCGGTCGGGAAAAAGATACTGTGCAGAGCCAGGCGAGCCTCAAGCTGGATTTGTTCCGGCGTGGGTGCTGGTGGCGGCGGTGGAGGCGGCGCGGTAATGGTCACCATGGCGCTTGCGGTTGCGGTCTGGCCCTTGTCGTCGGTCACGTTGCAGGCAATGGGTATTCCGCCGGGCGAAGCTCCCGTCGAATCGAACGTTGCCGTCGTGCCGGTACCGTTGATGGTGCCGGATGGCGCCGAGTAGCTGTAAGTTAGCGGGCGGTTCTGCGGGCTCACGCCGGCAGCGGTGATCATGCTCTTGTCACCGGGGTTGATCGTGCTCGGACTGGCGGAGCAACTGATCGTCGGCGGCTCGAATTGCTTTACCGTGATTCCGGCCGTGCAGGTCGCGGTCTCCCACGGATTCAGCCCTTCCTTGCCGGCTCTGCCTTCTTTCACTGTCCCTGTCACCGTGTACTCGCCCGGCGCCAGGGCGCTGGTGTCGATCTTGGGATTCGTGTCGTTGCCTGTCACGCCTGTCCCGGTCCAGGTATAGATCACGTGGTCCTTCGGATTCAGGCCACCTGCCGAAGCGGTCAACGTAACCGGGTCGCCAGGGAAAATCGTCTCCGGGCTCGCCGAGCAAGCCAGCGTGATTGGCGCCGGAGGTGCAATCGAGCCCATATGCAGTACGAAGCCCGTGCTCAACCGCGCCGCGTTGATGTTTGCACGACCGCCGAACCCCACATTCCCCCAATCGGCGTGTATGTATTCATAGTCGGCCTGGAAAAGACGAATGGCCAGGTGATGGTTCAGCAACGGCGTCTCATAGTCCATGCCTCCGCCGATCGTGAGGTCAGGACCCCACTTATTGGGCTCATGGTCAGGCCCACCGACCATCGCACCACCGACGAGTCCGTGCCCGAACGGCGTAATGTTGCCGGTAGGAAATCGAACGAACAAGCCACCGGCCACAGTTACGAAGCCATCGTCGTTCCCTTCGGTGCCGGGGTTCTTGCCGGTTGCGCTTGGGCCGCCCCACTCGTGGACTCCAAATTCCGCCTGAAATCCGACGAATTTGTTAAAGAAATAAGTTCCACTGGCGAGCCCGCCCACATTGACTGCATCGTAGGAAAACGGCGCAGTCGAGCCGTTCGATTGAAGAACCTGGACTGTCCCCTTGGGGGCCAGATAGCTATAACCAACGAAGATATCCCACCTGGACGGAGAGTCATTATTAGTAACTCCCCTCGCAGCTGGAGCAGCCTGAGCAGCCAAGGCAACAGGCATTAATGACAGAGAAATCGAGGCGAGTACTCGGCCCACAGATCTCAAAAAATAACTTTGCATGCGCTTATCCTCCGCGGTTCGTCTAACGGACCCAAAATGAGAGAGAAACTGTCATCGGCTAGAATTGCTGAGCGCCGTCAATTGGTCAGAATCCGGCACTTCCGAATACATTCGAGAGCAGTCGAGCCTCTCCATAGCACCATTAAACATACCATGGGAGCTAGGGGTAAGAGCACATCTCTTTCAATAACATGCTCCGTTTAAGCATAGTCAACCCTCATAGATTACCACCGTTAATTACTTCGGTAATAATGCCCCAAAACTGCGGTCCTGCAGCCACTTCCATTCCAGAGTGTCGCATTCAGCAGCGCATTCTTGATTTCGATGCGTAATCGCCTTGCTGCGTTACTCCGGTACCGCAATTCGGGGCATGGAAACGCTCCCAGTTCCGCCGCTCTAAGATCCCGAAACAGCCAATCCCGCAAATTGGAACCACCCATTTGCTCAAAACTCGTTACGATCTCAGCGGTCTGACGAAGGTCCTTCATCCTTTGGCGCCAACGCGGCGCATCAAGGCTTTGTGATGGGGGATCATGGGGACTGCAGTCTACGTTTCGGGCGAATCATTAGCTGTATGGAAAAATCCAGCCCTGCGTTAGATCGACAATCTATGATTTTGGACAGAGCACGGTCTCAGTGCGGAACGGGACAGCCGGAGGCAAGATTAGTGAAGGTTCCACACGGACAAAAGGTAATGCTGTGGTTGCTTTTCTTCCTCATTTGCATGGGTCTGGGATATCCGACGATCAGCCGCTACGACCCGCGGTCGGTTCCTGGTCTCTCCGATTCCATCGGGTATTCTTCGCTGGTTACCGGTGGCAACTTGGCCGGCGATGAGGCGCACCGCATCCTTGTTCCGTACTTGGCCAGGCCCGTTTATTGGCTAGTCAATGGTCATCTGCATACCTGGAATCCCGTTTTCTTCGCGCTTTTGGCCGTCAATTCTTTCTTTATCGCAACCACAGCTTACGTGTTGGTCGGCATCAGTCATCGGATTGTCGGAGACTATGCTGTGGCACTTGTAAGCGGGTTTCTCTATCTGACGAACTTTGCCGTGCCGAACTTCAATCTCTCCGGCTATGTGGACTCAGCCGTTAACTGCATGATGATTGCGGTGGCTTGGGCGATGCTTACGGAACGTTGGTGGCTGTTGCCGCTTTGCGGTGTTTTGGGGGCGCTCGCTAAGGAAACCTTTGTTCCCCTTTCGGCTGTCTTTGCGTTTGCATGGTGGCTGACTTGTTGCCGGCGAGGGGCGCTCAGGCTCACTCGGCTCGCATGGGTCGGGGCCATGGTAACGGTTGGCTTCGCGACACTAATTCTCTTGATGGCACGCGTCTCACCGCCGTCCACGCTCATGACATTTGCCGCTTCACGGTGGGACGAGAGCGGCGCCGGTTTTTTCTACTTGTCGGGTCTCGTCGGATGTCTCATCGCCCGGGAATCCCTCTATGTGTTCGGATGGCTCCTGCCGTTGGGGGTTTGGCGGCTAGGGCGCTTGCCAAGAACATGGGTTGTAGCATCGCTTTGCGCGGCTCTTGCGGCGCTTGCAATGGGAGCCTACGATAATGCAGGCGGCAACGCCGTTCGGCCGGTCTTCAGTGCCTTAGGCCCCTTACTGAGTTTGTCCGCCTCAATTCTCCTCATAGAGACTGGCGCGCGCGGCACATGATGCGATTGCGAGCTGACTCGCGCAGACACGACGACCAGGATGCGATGAAAGCGCTGCGAATGAGGGGACCGAAGGAATGACTCCACGGCGCGTCCTTCACGTCCTGGATACAGCTGATCCGCGGGGCACTGCTATCTGCAAAATTGTCGAGGATCTGGCGACTGGCGTTGATCCGGCGCTTTATCAAGCTCACGTTTGCTTTCTGAAGCCTGGCCAGCTTGCCGAGCATTTGCGTCGCGCCGGCATCCGTTCCACCTGCGTGAATTGGAACGGCGGCGCGAGTGATCCGTTGGGAGCGGCACGCTATGCGTCGCTCCTGCGGTCAGCCGACTTCAGCATCATTCACCAGCATACCGGTGGGCGTTTGCTCACCCGAATGGGCCGTTGGTTGACCCATGCCAGAATCGTGCGTACCCTCCATTTCCGTGCCGACGAGAACACTGGGATCGTCCCGTCTCATTTCAATTTGCCTGAACGGGATGCTTTGATCGCCGTTTCGCAAATCGTGGCGGATTTTTCTCGCGATTCGCGCGCCGTGGTCATTTATCCGGGTATCAATGGTTCTCTTTTCGCTGAAAAGCGAAGCGCGCACAAGGGGTTCGTGATTGGAACGGCTTGTCGCCTTGTGCCGGTTAAAGGAATCAGGTATCTGCTCGAGGCTTTAGCTGCACTTACGCGTGAGATCGATGACCTTCGATTGGAAATCGCCGGCGACGGGAGCTTGCGTTCCTTCCTGGAACAGGAGTGTCATCGGCTCGGGATATCCAGTCACGTCTCCTTCATCGGTTGGAGAGACGATCTTCCGACTGTCATGGCCGGGTGGGATGTTTTTGTTCAGCCGTCTCTCGATGAGGGCTTTCCAATTGCGACATTGGAGGCGATGGCCGCGGGTTTGCCGGTGGTTGCGAGCGCGGTTGGCGGTCTACTCGAGTTGGTGCAAGATGGCGAAACTGGCTGGTTGGTTGCTGCCGCTTCGCCCGGCGAGCTTGCAACGCGTCTGCGCGAACTAATCTCCGATGAGCGGAGACGGGAAGCGATGGGCATTGCCGGGCGCCAGCGGGCGCTCCGTGATTTTTCGATTGCGAAGATGGTTGAGCAGACCATCGCCGTTTATGACGGGCTACTCACACAAACGTAAACTCTCGCCGACGATGGTCCGCATCCAGATCAAAGTTGAGCGCGGCATTTGATGCGCCGCCACTTTCAAAGGAGTTAACAACCGTCGCTCTCGGATTAGGAAAAACAGCGCCAGAGCGCTCATCCAAGCGCAAGTCGCCTTCATTGAAGTTTGTTATCATCCTTCTAGTGCTCCCCCGGAGGATCCCCCCTTTGAGGATTCTTGACAGATTTCTCACCGCCTACAGGAAACGCCTAAAGCCGTACTTGCCTTCTTCGATGCGGGGGCTGTTTTCCCGGGCGTTGGGTCCCTCTCTCAAACTTCGCGGCATGTACGATTTCTGGCGTGTCGGGCCTGGCGTGACCCGTGTCTTCGGCCCTCAGTTCCGCCGCAATCGTCGCGTGATTGGGATCGCATTAACCTACGCATGCAATCTCCGCTGCCTCAACTGCGACGAATCCTCTGCCCAGGCTCCCGCGGATGCGCAAATGTCCATCGAGCAGATCCAGCGCTTTGTCGATGAGTGTACGGCTGCCGATTATCACTGGAATCTGATGGAGATCGCCGGCGGGGAACCGACCGTGCACCCGGACTTTCTCAAGATCATTGACATTCTGCGCACCTATCGCAATCGCTACTCGCCGCAAACGAGGATCAAGGTTCTGACCAACGGAGCTGGCGACAAAGTGCAACAGATGGTCGCGCAGATTCCCGAAGATATTGAGGTGGAGAACAGCAACAAAAGCGGAAAGCGGCCCCTCGAACTCAAGCATGCGACCTTCAACCTCTCACCGGAAGAAGTGGAGGGGTACGAAAAAGTCGATTTCCGAAATGCCTGCGAGTACACGTATCGGTGTGGAACGGGACTTGGACCGACCGGGTATTATCACTGCCCGGTTGCCGCGGGTATGGATCGCATTTTCGAGTGGAATATCGGCAGGCAGTCGCTTCCGTCAGAGAACGACGACATGGAAGATCTCGCCGAGCGTTTCTGCAGCAAGTGCGGCTACTTCCTTAAAGAGCTGGAGTACAAGAAGCCGCTTGCCAAACAACTGACTTCGCCGGTTTGGCAACAAGCCTACGACGACTATCGCACCCGGCAGGCAGAGAAGCTGGTAACCATCGGCGCCGGATCAGGCGCTGACCATGCGGTGGCTGCGGGGGCCGTCGCTGTGGTATCCAAATAACGGAGCACCGCGGAGTTACGGCGTGCTAGACCCGACGCAAGCAGAATTCGATTCGGTCGAAACACCTCATCGATCTCGAATCTGTGCGGCCATTGTCACCTACAACATCGGCGAGGCGCTCTGCTGCTGTGTCGATGCAATAAAGAATCAGGTCGGCCATGTTTTGATCGTCGACAATGGCTCTGGCGAGCCTACCCGGCGCGAGCTGAACCGGCTGGAAGACTCCAATTCGGTCACCGTGATCCTGAATGAGCACAACGAAGGCATTGCGCGTGCCTTCAACCAAGCTGTCGAGTGGGCGCGCGGCAGAGGATTTCAGTGGATTCTGACGCTGGACCACGATAGCGAAGCGACTCCCGGCATGGTTGACGAGCTTGTGCGGGGATACGAAGCTCTCGGGCGAGCGGGGATACGAAACGTGGCTATTTTGGCGGCCAGCCCCTTCGATCGGAATATCCAGCAATACCTTGAATTTCCCCCACGGGAAAACGGCGGATTGCCTTTGTACGGAGGAGAAGTCATTTCGTCTGGAAGCCTCATCCGGCTTGGAGTATTCGACACGGTCGGACCATTCAACGAAGATCTCTTCATCTACTTTGTGGATGTCGACTTCTGCAAACGGCTTGCCCGTGCCGGATTCGGCGCATACATCTGCCCGGAAGCTGTGTTCTTGCATCAAGAGGGGTCTAAGAAACGGCATAAGTTCTTATGGACCGATATTTGGTACGACCATTATGGGAAAGTAGCGCGTTACTACATTACGCGGAATACCATCTATGTACTAAAGAACCTCCCTGTAAGCCGCAGCGACTTTCGGGTGCTGATTCGCAGGCTTTGGATCGACCACAGAAACATTCTCCTGTTCGATGAGGGGCGATTGAGTGTCTTGTGGTTTAGCTTGAGGGGCCTGGTTGACGGGATCAGGGGCAAGGTTGGCCCTTTGGATTCCGAGGACTCAAACCAGCCCAGGGAGAGTTAATTCAAGACCTCACAAGTTTTGCAACGTCTACGGCTGTCTGATCCAGTCTTGATCAGGGGACCATAACTAACCTCGAGAGCAGTCTAACAATACCTTTATTCTCGATCGGGAGTCCTCTCGTCGCGCTTTATACTGCCGATCGATTCACCCGATTTGCTCTGGACACCGCACCACTTCTTTAGGATTTCTGCAATAGTCGGCAGGTTGAACTCGTGGAGGATGTTGGCATGATCGAAGGCGGCATACTGCTCCTCGATGCCACCTCGCGCAAACGCTCTCCATCCAAAACGGGAAGCGGCGCCAATTGCGTCAAGGAGGCGCGGTTCATCCGCACTTAGAATGTGCAGGAATGGGGCATCCAGGGAGCGGACCTTATAGAACGGGTAATCATCGAGTTGGGCCCACTGGAAAACCCGCTGGATGGCGCGAACACTCTCGATTGGAACGAGGAATCGCCGGAAAACAACGATCGCAGACCAAGCCAGTTGACGAGAGAATCTGCGAAGATTGTGTCTTAATCCAGGATGTTTGCTTTTCCAAAGTCGTTTCCACTGACGCCCGATGGCTTCGGTCCAGATTCGCCGGTCGCGCAAGAAGCCTGGAAATCCCGGCATTAACGTATCAAAGAGAATGACCCGAGCTTCCTGCCCCTCGAGCGAAAACTGGCGGGCCGTCTCAATGGCAACAAACCTCCGAAACAGTATCCGCTCACAAAATACGGGCCTTGAGGTTGCGCCTGGCGAATGAGTGCTGCGCGTCTCTGCCCCAGCGCGTTCGAACGTAAAAAGCGAGCGACTGTACCACGTATTGGCCGGACGAACAATCGATAGATCCATCTCGCCCTGCAAATGCTTGGCCAGCCGGCGGAAGGGGAGGCCCTCAGCTCCGTCGGGCGGAAAGCAGAACAGCCGCGTGCCCGAAACGCCGTCGCGGACCGGGAAGATCTGCATTTCGCCCGAGTCATTACCGCTTGGCCTGGGCGGCGATGGATTTCCCACCAGGCCGGCAAGATGCGCGAGCGTAGGCTCGTCAATGAAACTCGCGGCTGCTGCGCTTGTCTGACTGCCAAAGCGTTGGTCAATCTCGGCGAGCATATTAATTGCCGCCAGCGAATCGCCTCCGGCTTCAAAAAAGTCCTCATCGAAGCCGAGGTCTTCGCGGTCCAACATTCGCTCCCAGATTTCGTGGAGATTGATCACAATGCCATTGGCTTTCACCTGTTCCGTGAATCTCGGCAGGCGTCGGCGCAGTAGCGTTTCTGCCGCTCAGGCTCTCAGTCAGCGACCATCGCTGCGGTTTGCCCAGCTCGCCGCGCGGAATCTCGTCGACGAAGTAAATGCGGTGCGGCACCTTGAACGACGCCAAATGTTGCGTCGCATAGCGTCGCAGCTCGCGCGCGCTCACCTGCGACTCCGTTCCAGCGCGCAGCACAACGGCGCAGGCCACGTCTTCGCCTAGCGTGGGATGAGGCACTGCAAAGGCAGCCGCCTCAAGCACCGCGGGGTGGGACTCGAATGCCGCATCGACTTCGCCGGGCAGAATCTTCTCCCCGCCGCGGTTGATCATCTCCTTCAGGCGGCCCGTCACAAACAGGTTCCCTTCCCGATCGAGGTGGCCCAAGTCACCGGTTCTGAACCAGCCATTGTGAAAAGCTGCGTCGGTGGCTTCGGGATCGTCGTAATAGCCAGAGAAAACCGCGGCGCCGCGAACTACGATTTCCCCTTCTTCCGCTGACAGCAGCAGCTCTCCCGAAGCAGCCATGATGCCGATTTCCGAGCCGCAAGACCGCCCGGCCGCATCGGGCTCGAGATGGATAGGGGGGAAAGCCTCGATCGCGATGTAGTGAGCCTCCGTCGCGCCATAACCATTCAGCACGGGCACGCACAAGATCTCTTCCAGTTCCTGCCTCACCTCAACCGGCAATGGCGCTCCTGCCGATTGAAGGAGGCGAAGAGAGTGAGGGGCGGACGGCCGTCCATTTCTAAGCTGCAAAAGGGCACCTTGATGCACCGTCGGCGCACAGACATACCAGGTGGGTTCTTGACTGTTCAGCCAGTGAATATAGGCAGAAGGATCGAAGCCATGAGTTGCGATCACTGCGCCGCCGGCGAGCAATTGAGCGAGTGCGTTTTCAATGCCCAGCCTGTGGCAGAGCGAAACCATCAGCAATAGACGGTCAGCAGATGTCAATCGAGCAGCATCGCGTGTTGATTCGTTTCCGGCGTCGAGATTCGCGGGCGACAAAGGGACGATTTTTGAGTTGCCGGTTGTCGCCGAGGTAATCAGAAATAGGATGGCGTTGGTAGTCTCAACTGGCGAAGTTCGCGCTACATTGGTGGTGCGGATCCGCCATTCATTTGGAGTTTCTCCTTCTCGGACAATTAGAACAATAACTCCTGATTGAATTGCCGATTCGGTCTCCTCCATGAACTCCTGTGACGTAATCAGCGCGGTGACAGACAATCGACGCAGATGCGCTTCGACTTCAGCGGTTGTTGTCTTGGTTTGCAGAGGGATGGCGACATGCTCATTCAGCACGCCGGTGACTGCAAGCACCTGAAGCGCGCCCTGCGGCAGCAGTATAGCGACTCTTTGTCCAGGGCCAATGCCTGCCTCGCGAAGCCGGCGGCTTATGGCTTCAATCTGATCCCATAATTCTTTGTAGTTAAGAACTATTCCGCCCGGCTCGATAAGCGCGGGAGCTTGGGGTGTGAGTTCAGCGTAATGCGCGATCGCCCGGAGTGCATCACTGGAAAAAGTGCGCATGGGTCATGCTCCGCGGATCATGGACGCTGAAAAGACACGCCTGCATTGCTGTATGCGACCTTTAAGCTGTTTCACAATTCCGATTGTAAATGAATGCTGAGAACGTCTAACGGCCGTGGCTCCGCGAAATATAATGTGCAAGGCCTCGACGTAAGAAGCGTCCCGAATGCCCTCGGCGCTTAACGATTGACGCAGTGCGCTGGTCCATAGAATGATTAGATTTACAGGTGATTATTACTTGAACGAGCGATCGACCATTCCCGGAAAGATCGGCCACTCGCCGATCAAGAAACGCGCCATCAGCAACACAGCCGTGCTCAACGAAGCCTATACGGAGCCCAAGCCGTGCTCTTATTCGCGCGGTATGAGAATCGATCTGAACGGCCTGACCATCCTGCTCATCTCAGGAACGTTTTCCTGCGACGAACACGGCAATACCGTTCACATTGGCGATATTCGAGGACAGGTGAAGCGCGCGCTCGGAAACATTTCCGGTTTGCTTGCCAGCGAAGGGTGCAACTGGCACGATGTGGTGCGAACCACGTGCTATCTGCGCGATATCGACCGCGATTACGATGAATTCAACCATGCGCGCACCGCTTTCTACAATGATCTGAATCTCGATCCACTACCTGCGTCTACCGGAGTCCAGGCCAGACTTTGCCGGCCCGAACTGCTTGTCGAGATAGAGGCCATCGCCATGTTTCAAACGAAGGACAATGTTGGTAACGGTGGAGAATAACTTTTCGATGCGCGAAATCATCGATCAAGCAACCATCAAAATAAACTTGCCGATCATCAAGCGTGCGGTGAGCAACCAGAAGCTGTTAAACGAAGCGTATGCCTATGCGAAGCCGAGCTCTTTTTCGCGAGCGTTGCGGATTCAACTGAAGGACGTTGCGATTCTGCTCGTCTCTGGAACCGCGAGCATTGACGAGCACGGCGTAAGCGTTCATATCGGCGACATTCGCCGTCAACTCGAACGAACGTTCAGGAACATTTCAGGACTTCTTGAAAGTGAGCAGGCCAGTTGGCACGACGTGGTGCGAACCACGTGCTATCTGCGGGATATCCAGCGCGACTTCGACGCGTTCAACGAGGAGCGAACTGCATTTTATCGGCGGCTTGGGCTTGACCCGGTGCCTGCAAGCACAGATATCGAAGTGGCACTTTGCCGGCCGGAACTCCTGGTTGAAATCGAAGCGATTGCGGTCCTGAGCACTGACTTGAAGTGACGGACGCCGAGAAGCCCGTTCCCCTGGAAGCTTTGCTACCGCTGCTTGCATTCGATCACTGAATAAGCTCCGGCGGGCACGATGCGGTCGAGAGAGAAACCTGCGCTTTGTACGAGTTTTTGAAACTCGGCCTCGGTGCGTTCTCTGCCGCCGAGCACCAGCATCATCAGGTCCATAAGACCAACGGGACGCACGGCGGAGTCAATGAGGCCCTCAATGATGAGCAGTGTGCCTCCGGGCTTCATGGCAGCGCCCACATTGGATAGGATCTTCAACGCTTCGTCATCCTGCCAATCGTGGATGATTCTCCGCAGCAGGTAGGCATCGCCGCCCTCAGGCACGCTTTCGAAGAAGTTGCCCGACGACATCGTCGCTCGCTTGGCCGCATCGCCTTTGAAGGTGTCCCTCGCCCCCGCGACTACCTGCGGTTGATCGAACAGAACTCCTTCGAGCTTTGGCAACGCCGCAAGAATTAAGCTAAGGAAGACGCCATGGCCCCCTCCCACGTCAACTAAACGATTAAAGCGCGAAAAGTCATATGCCTTCAGCAGTGCGGGCGTTGTCCAGAGAATCTCCTGCGTCATTACTCGGTTGAAGACCGCGGCCTCATCCGGGTGTTCAGCGAGGTAGGCAAAAAAGCCCTGCCCAAAAAACCGATCGAAAGCTGCTTCACCCGTCCGCACCGACTCCTCCAGTTCCCCTAGCGGACGCCAAAGAAAAGGTGCTGGCAAAAATACTCCTTCCGCCCACAGCGACTGGGGATGATCCCTGCGCAGAATCTCGGTGCCCGGCGAGTTCTTGTAGCGGCCATCTGGCAGCCTTTGGAACATCTCAATACTCGTCAGCGCCCGCAACAGTCGTTCGAGAGTCGGCGCATGCGCGCCACACTCGGTGGCCAACTCTGCGGCTGACTTGGGGCCCGAGGCAAGAAGATCGGGGATGCGGAATTTGACGGCCGCATGAATTGCCTGCGCTGCAAGAATGCCGGGATAAATATATTCGAGTGCTTTAGGCGGCATGTCCCTCTCCTTTCTCCGCGCCGGCACGGACTCAATTCAGCTACTCTACAATAGATTCGTCATGCTCCATTCAGATCATGTCGTTCTTTCCAAGGCGGCCAGATGATGTCTTCCGATAGCCAGCCGGCGACGGCGGTTGCTACAACTGTCATCAGGAGTTCGGATTCCGCTTGGACGCTGGGATGGGCTGATCTCGCGCGGCACCGCGAGCTTCTCTACTTTCTCACCTGGCGCGATATCAAGGTCCGCTACAAGCAAACGGCCCTTGGTATTGCGTGGGCTATTCTGCAGCCGCTAGCCGTTGCGCTCGCGTTGGCTGCATTTCTGGGCCGTGTCGTTCATATGGCCTCGGACGATCTGCCCTATCCGGTCTTCGCCTATGCAGGCATGGTAATTTGGCAGCTCTTCGCGCAGGGTTTGATCGAATCCAGCAACAGTGTTGTCAACAATGAGCGGCTGATTTCCAAGGTCTACTTTCCGCGGCTTCTCATACCCCTATCCGCAATCCTCGCCAGCCTGCTCGATTTTGCCATCAGTCTCCTGGTGCTGGTTTTGTTTCTTATCTACTTTCGCATCGAGCCGACCGGCGCCGTTGTGCTGTTTCCGCTCTTTGTGTTGCCGGTGATCCTGTCTTCACTTGGCGCCGGCCTTTGGCTCTCCGCGCTCAACGTCAAGTTCCGCGACGTTCGCTATACGATTAGCTTTCTTGTGCAATTCTGGTTTTTCGCGACTCCTGTTGCGTATCCCCTCAGTTCGGTTCCGACGCGCTGGCGCTTGCTCTATGAGTTGAATCCGATGGTGGGGGCCTTGGAAGGCTTTCGCTGGGCGCTGCGCGGCCAAGGAGCTTTTCCCGCCGAGTCCGTCATGTTCGCCATCTTCACGGGCACTGCATTGCTGTTGACCGGCCTCTACTATTTCCGCAGAACCGAGGACACCTTTGCGGACTTCATCTGACAGCGGCGGCCCAATCGCGATTCTTTGCGACGGCATTGGCAAGCGCTATCGGATCGGGCTGCGTCCGCACTATCGCACTTTGCGCGAAACCATCTCCGGGATGGTGCGCGCCCCGTTTCGCGCAATGGCGCCGAGCGGGAACAAGCCGGCAATTGACGAACGGGACCTGTGGGCGCTGCGTGACTTGTCGCTCGAAGTGCGCCACGGCGAAGTGCTGGGAGTCATCGGTCGAAACGCGTCCGGCAAGTCTACTCTACTGAAGATCCTGTCGCGAATCACAAAGCCAACTGAGGGGCACGCAGAGATTCTGGGCCGGGTCGGCAGCCTGCTCGAAGTGGGAGCGGGCTTTCATCCGGAACTTACCGGACGAGAGAATATATTCCTCAACGGGGCAGTCTTAGGCATGACCCGCCGGGAGATCGAACACAAATTCGACGAGATCGTGGAGTTTGCAGAATGTGGCCGCCTTTTGGACACTGCGATAAAGCACTACTCGAGCGGGATGTACGTTCGGCTGGCCTTTGCAGTTGCGGCGCATTTGGAGACCGAGATTCTGTTGGTCGACGAAGTCCTGGCAGTGGGCGATGCTGCTTTTCAGAAAAAGTGCCTGGGCAAGATGGGAGATGCCGCGAGCCAGGGCAGGACAGTGCTTTTTGTCAGCCATAACATGCTGGCCGTCGATAGCTTGTGCACGCGAGCCATCTGTCTTCACGAAGGCCGCGTTGTTCTGGAAGGGCCGCCCGCAACCGTTACATCGCGTTACCTTCAGAACTGGCTGCCTGCCTTCAAAGATGTGGTCCACGACAATATTGAGACCGCACCAGGAAACGACATGATCCGCCTTCATCGAGCGCGTGTCCGCCCGCTCAATGGGTCTCCCACGGACCAGCTTACTGTTCGCACTTCTTTGATAGTGGAGTTTGAATGCTGGAAGCTTGCTCCACTCACCCGCTTGGATTTAGCGGCAGAAGTATACAACGAGCATGGTGTCAGCGTGTTTGCAACCACCGAGAATCGTGACTCTCCGGCTCCGGCGGGCCTGCTGCGGAGCTCATTTATCGTACCTGCCGACCTGATGAACAACGGTACTTACAGACTCCGCCTCGTCGTATTCCTGAATGGCGTTGGCGCCAACGCAGTCGCCGATTGGGAGGACCTTTTGGCATTCGAAATTCACGATACTGCCAGCGAACTGCGCGGTGCTTACAGCGGTCACTGGCCTGGCGCGTTGAGGCCAAATCTAGTATGGAAAACCGAATTGCTTGAGCCGCTTCCGGCTCCGGTCGCAGGCCTTCAAGCCAGCAGATAGTGCTTCTAGCGCCTTGGCTCGTAGCCGTGTCCGGGCCTGATCTTCGATTTGTTTGCCGGCTCGACCGGCCGTGACCGACAGGTCAGTTCTCCAGCGAGATTTCAGATGACTAAGATATCCATTGCCATGGCGACATATAACGGAGAACGATTCATCCGCCAGCAGCTTGACAGTTTCACCCGGCAGACTTTGCCTCCATCTGAGTTAGTTATTTGTGACGACGGATCGACAGACTCCACACTAAGTATCATTAACGATTTTTCTCCCTCGGCTCCGTTCCCTGTCGTTATCGTGCATAACTCCGCGCGACTTGGCTACACTGCTAACTTCCTCCAGGCAGCACGGATGTGCCAGGGAGAGCTTATAGCGTTTAGCGATCAGGATGACGAGTGGCTCCCGCAGAAGCTTGCTCGTGTCCTCCAAGCCAGTCGGGAGTCAGATGCTCTTCTCCTTGCGCATGCGGCCGAATGGGTAGATCAAGATGGCAATCTAACGGGAGTTGTCTACCCCGCACACCGCCGCTTTCGAAAGCACCTGCGGAAAAGGGACTTCCCCGGGCATGCCATCGTGATCAGAAAGTCGCTTCAGGAAATGACCTTACTCTCCTTGGCGCCGGATCACTATAAAGAGACGGCAGGCGCCGTCGAGTTTGGCCATGACGTACTGCTCCTGGAAATTGCAACCGCGATGGATAAGGTGCTCTATATTCCCGAAGTATTGATGCGGTGGCGCGTGTATTCAGACATAAATTATGCATGGACAAAGGTTGTAAAGGCGCCACCACGCACCAGGGTTTCGCTGTTCAAGCGGATCTTTCCCCCTGACCTCGCAGAGAGATATCGGGCAAGCGCGGAATTTAACCGCAAACACTCCGTATTGCTGTCAGGCATGATCCAGGACTTGGAATCCTTAGGATGCGACGCTACATTGGCTTCTGAGCGCCTCGGTAAGTTGATGAATCTCATGGCAAAGCGAGCTGATGTCATGGAACAGCGCGCTCGATATTATGGGAATATGTCGCGCAAGGATCGGATTAAACTGATGCTCCAAGGCGCCGCGATGGGGCAGTATCGAATCGCAGCAAAGGGTGGAGTTGGAATTCACAACGCTCTTCGAGATATCCTCGCGTGCCTTCTGACTTAGTACGATGGACTTAGCGAAGGTTTAGGATAGGTGCCTAATCAGATGTATATTTCGAAGTTAGCTTTGGGATGCTAACCACTAGCAGCGAGCGATTGATCATACCTTCCCTTACTCGCGAGAATGCTGAGCCACCTTCCAAGTCAATTCACTCACTTCACACTCGGCCCAAACTGCTTCAATCAGCGGGCGCAAAACCAGAGGTTCCGACGTTGTCGAGCTGAGAAGTCCCAAGGGCCCAAGTAGCTGCTTGCCTCTTCTGGCGCGAGCAACTGTCTCGCCATTTTGCGAGGGTACAATGCGGGTATGGGAAGAAAGGAAATCTCTCGACAAAACACGCCGCCGGAACCGCTTCGCAACAAAGTAATGCGGGCGTTTGGGCCAGCGTGGACAACACGTCTACGCTGCATTGTTAAACGACGGGGGCTTCCATGGTGGGGAAATCTCCGGCGAGTTAGGCCATTCTCGAACGACTTCGGGTGGGATCGTGGAACACCGGTCGATCGGTATTATGTTGACCGGTTCTTCGAGCGGCACCGTGCCGCCATTACCGGGGATGTTCTGGAAATCGATCGAAACACTTATACGCGCAGGTATGGCCACGATCTTCGCATTGTCCATAGCGTGGACATAGATCCAGACTCCGCTCCTACATTCCTTTGCGACATTGCCCATTGCGAGAACGTTTTGCCGTCAGAGGCCTACGATTGTTTCCTGCTTCCATGCACACTCCAGCACTTCCGCGAGCTTGAGCTTTGTCTCCGCAACGTTCTTCGCGTGGTAAAGCCAGGCGGCGTGATTCTCGCGAACGCCGCGGGACTCTTCCGTCTTGACAAGGTGGGTCTTGATTTCTGGCGACCTACACCGGACGGCTGGCGGGAACTACTTCAGCGTGTCTGGCCAGACTGCACGGTTGTCGTGGAGGCCGAAGGCAATTGCTTAGCCGTTGTGGCCATCAATCTCGGACTGGCGCTTGAAGAGTTGAGGCCGGAGGAATTGGATGATTACGATGCGCGCTTTCCCGTAGTTACCAACATCTACTGCCGCAAGCCCAAACAGTAAGGTGCATGACTCATTGAGGATTGACCTCCGAAACGTCTTTTTCGCATTCACACGCTCATAAGCATCGATCAGCGCAAAGATCTGAGAAGGCCCTTGATGATTAGGATTTCAGTCATCATTCCCACGTATAACCGGCGCCATGTTCTGGAGCGTACGCTACCAGGGGTTCTGGCGCAGGATTTTCCGCCGCAAGACTACGAAGTGATTGTTGTCATGGACGGGTCGACCGATGGTACGGCCGAAATGCTGCGCGATTTGAAGCCGAAGTGCTCCCTGCGTGTGCTGGAATCGCAGCACCGTGGCGCAGGAGCCGCCCGGAATTTGGGTATTCGAGCAGCAGTGGGCGAGCTCGTGTTATTCCTCGATGACGACCTCATCACGACGCCCGGCCTCCTTGGGCAGCATTGCGCAGCACATACTGGAGCCGATCCATGTGTGGTGCAGGGCCGCATGTATATCGCGCCCGACAGTTCGCACACGATCATTCGCGCTGCTATCGAGCGTATTGGAGATGCCTACTATGGCCGCATCAGGCCCGACATGGATTTGCGCTTTCCTGAGGGAACATCCTCCCTCGTCGCGCTTTCCTATCTCGTGAATAGTTCGATGCCTCTGGATCCCCTCGTGCGATGTGGAGGATTCGATGAGCAGTTTCTAGCTGCCGAAGAGCTGGACTTAGGATTGCGCCTGTGGAAGATGGGATTGACCTTTCGTTATCTGCCGGCGGCGGTTGTTCACGAGTACTATGTGAAAACCTCTGCAGACTATTTGCGATCGCAGGCCAAAGCGTCGGGGGCGGGCGATCTTCGCACGAGCCGCAAACATCATGAGTACCGGCCCTACTGCGGTTTGTCGAATTGGGCTGAAAGGCACCGAGGAAAGAGACGATTGTGGAAGGTATGCACGAGTCTGCCTTTGTCGCTCGTTCCGCTTCTGTCGCTGCCGCTTCGCCTGGAAAAGTTTTTTTATCGATTCCCGAAAATCCGGGAGTCCGCGCTGCGCTATCTCAATGCGGTCAACACAATTGCACACATCGAAGGCGCACTCGGCGTCGCCGGCTCCTGGAAGGCCCTGGAAGACGAGTTCGGCCGAAGCTGCTCGTCACTTCTCTATCATCACATTGGCCCGGCGCGGCCCGGCACCAAACGTGAATTGACGGTATCACCCGAGCGTTTTGAACGTCAGATCAGATGGTTGGCTCGCCGGGGATATGCCGGCATTAAGCCTTCCGATTGGCTTGAATGGATTCGCCACGGGTCGAGCTTGCCTAAGAAGCCAATTCTGCTGACATTCGACGATGCTTACGCCGACACCGCCGACTATGCCCTGCCGATTCTTAGGAAGTATGGATTTAGCGCTGCCGTGTTTGTTGTGACCGAACGGTTGGCTGGAACCAACACCTGGGACGAGGTCCAGGGCTGTGGCACGCTCCAACTAATGACCGCCGAACAGATTCGATACTGGGCACGCCAGGGAATTGAGTTTGGTGCGCACAGCCGCACACACCCGCATCTGACAAAACTGTCTGCTTCCGTCATGAAAGCTGAGGTGGTCGGCAGCAAGAACGACCTTACCGCACTGCTGGGTTATCCCCCCGTCGCGTTCGCATATCCCTACGGAGAATACAACGACGCAGTTTGCGATTTGGTCCGAGGAGAATTCGATCTGGCTTTCAGTGTGGAAGAGGGGTTAAATTATCTTTCGGGCGATCCGCATCTTCTCAGGCGTGCTTATGTTGGTCCTGGCGATTCGCTGATTGAATTTGCCCTCAGCGCCCGTCGGGGTGGGATCAGAAGATTGCGTGACTGGCGCATCAAGCTGGCCCTGCGCTCGCGGCTGAAGTGGTGTCTCCGCATCGGCTCGCCATCATCCTTAAAATAGTGTGAGCTCCTTTTGGATACTGACGCTGGCCATCGGGATCCGCCCCCCGGAAATCTCTATTCGCAAATGCAGAATTCAGGCGCTCAAGCGCCAGGCTCAAGACGCGCAGGCGCTTCAGGTGTCCTTCCGATTAGCCCCTGAGCTTCCTGGTGCGGAAGAAGAGCAGGGCCGCGCTGAAGCTCTCTGCCAGAAGCACAGGCCATCCGCAGGTAATGATTTCACCGGGGTCCGGCGCATCTCGCGGCCAAGTTAGCGGTCTTCGCAGCGCACGGCGGAAAAAAAATCGCAGGAGATCCAGGCGGTGGCCCGGATACTCAGAGAATAGCAACATCGAATAAGCAATTTGATTGCGGGCCTCCAGCTTGATGTTGTCTGGCTTCTGGCAGGAATGGAAGACAACCGCGGCAGGAACTTGAGCGGCGCAGTAACTGAGCGAGAGAAAGTGCACGAAAGCGTTGTGTTCTTCCGCACCGTGGAACGGGGCGCCCCTGCCGAGACGTTCATCAAAGACCTTCCATCCTTTGCACGCTGCTTTGCGCACCGCCATGTTGGTGCCAATTCCCAACCCGCCAAAGGCCGCAATCTCAAACCATTGATGGTCTTTGTTGCTGAGGAAACGAGTTGGCTTTGGGTTACTGCCGCTGGCGCGAGACTCTGGCGAGTCGGTCCCGCCAGTCACGACTGCTACATGCGGGTCCGCGAACGGCTCAAGCAGGAGTTTCAGCCAGCGCTCGTCGGGCACAGCGTCATCGTCTAAATACGCGACAATCTCGAAGTTGCTCTCGGCCAGTCCTCGATTGCGTGCGCGGCTCAACCCCTGGATTGGCTCAACGGTATAGACTGCAGCAAACTCCCGGGCTACAGCTTCTGTCTCTTCGTCTCCCGAAGTGTTATCGACAACGATCACCTCATCCGCTGTGCGTTCCAGGTTGGCGATTCCTTCGAGGCATTTCCGCAACAGTTTTGGACGATTTCGTGTGCAGATGACAATCGTGGTTGTCAGGTCTGATTCCTCAAATACGCGAGGTGTGTCAATCTGCATCGGACGGCGGGCCAAGGACTTCAACCAGTAAACCTCCCGATCAAATTAAAGGCGCGCCAATCACAACTTCCAGACCTTGCACCGATTCTGGCCCAAAGAGGCGGAGCACGACCAATGCCCTTCACGTGAACGGTGTAGGTATTTTATCAAACGATCGAGTGGAATACCTCGGAGCGATGCACGTCCTCAAGCAAATCGCAGGTGTTGCTTTGCCGCACTGATGACGACACCGTCCTGATTCAGTAATCACCGAAAACTCCGATGATTCGAACACTTTATGGTTGACCTTCAAGATGCTTCGCGTGCGTCGCAGTGTCAACGGCGCCCTCAAACACATCAAAGAGTTTCTCCGCGTCAATGAAGCGAAAGCCATGCGGGTCTGAATGACAGACAGACAAGGCCAGGCTCGAAGACACGTTCGGTTGCCCTCATTGGCGGGAACGCTTGCGATCGTCATAATCTATGCGGCTGCCATGATCTCGACGAATACCCGCTTTACAATCCTGGACGACGAAAGCACCATCGTTGCATACGCAGGTAACCAGCCCTCAACGATTCTGCAGGACTTTATCTCGGGGAACCCTGCGAACGAGCACCCGCCTTTATCGGAAATCGTCCTGCATTTCTGGCTCCTTGTGACAAACTACTCGTTCTTCATGCTTCGTGTGTTCGCCAACCTCTTTTTCATCGTCGGGATCTTAATCACCGCTATGTCCTCGGGGACAATCTCCGGAAAAGGAGCGTATTGGGCCACGCTTGCCGTCGGCTTCCTCTGGCCCTTTGCGTTTCAATACGGGCGCATTACCGGATGGTACTGCTTCTGCATGTTTCTCGTGGCTTGGCTCACCTGGGCCTATCTGCGGATACTCGACGATCATGATCACTGGTCATGGGTTTCCTTTGGGATCGCAGCGTTATTAACCCACATTTCCATTTTGAGTCGTAATTCTGAAACCTCGGATCGTCGCAATCGTCAATGTTTATGAGGGTGCGAACGCGGTGAAGACGTTCCGGAGGTGAATACCCAATGGGTGAGAAACAAAACCGGCCTTTTCAGCTTTCCTTCAATGCCTCTCTCAAGGTCGACTTCCAAGGTTCTCGCGTCACTTCCGACGGCGGCCTGATCCTGGTGCGCGAACTCGACGAGCGGCTCGGGTTCGGCGAATTGATCGCGCAGCATCTGACCGACTGCCGTGGGAAGAACGCGCAATTTTGCTTCGCCGACCTGCTGCGGCAATCAGTCTATAGTCGCTTGGCTGGCTACGAAGATCTCAACGACGCCGAGAGGCTTTCCCAGGACCCGACCTTTCGGCTGATCGGTTCGGAAAAGATATGGGATCGAGGCGCCGCTCTCACCTCGCGGTTGCAGAGTTTCGAGACCGAGATGCTGGCCGAAGACGCGAACTTCGCCGGGCTGGCGGGGCTCAGCCGGGCATTGATCGCGAAAGCGGAGGCGCTGGATTCAGGGTACCGCACGGTCCTGGACATGGATTCGACGGAGATTCCGGTGTACGGAGAGCAAGAGCAGAGCGCCTACAACGGGCATTTCGAATCGACCTGCTATCACCCGCTGCTGCTGTTCAACCGGGAGGGCGACTGTCTGGCCGCCAAGCTGCGGCCCGGCAACGTGCACAGCGCCGAGGGCTGGGAAGAACTGCTGCTGCCGGAGATCGAGCGGCAACAGAAGCTGGGCAAGGAAGTGGTGTTTCGAGCCGACGCCGCCTTCGCCAAGCCGGAGATTTACGAGGCGCTGGAAAGCCGGGGCGTGAAGTACGCCATCCGCATTCCGGCCAACGAGAACCTGGAACGGGATGTGGCCGAACTGCTGCCGCGCCCGGTGGGGCGTCCCAGTCACAAACCGATCGTGTGGTACAAGGGCTTTCTCTACAGGGCCGCCAGTTGGACGACGGCACGGCGAGTCGTGGCGAAGGTGGAACATCATGCCGGGGAGTTGTTCCCGCGCATCGGATTCATCGTGACCAATCTGGAGACGCCGAGCCGGGCGGTAGTACGGTTCTATAACAAGCGGGGCACTGCCGAGCAGTGGATCAAGGAGGGCAAGCAGGCGGTGAAGATGACGCGGCTAAGCTGCCACCGTTTCCGGTCGAACGAGGTGCGGCTGTGGCTGAGCGTGATCGCATACAACTTGGGCAACCTGTGGCGGCGGCTGGTGCTGCCGAAGGGAATCGAAACGTGGTCGTTGACCAGCTTGCAGCAGCGGCTGGTGAAGACCGGCGGGCGGCTAGTCAAGCACGCTCGGTACTACTGGATGATGCTGGCCGAGGGCCACCTGACGCGGCGCCTGTTCGCAAGCATGTTGCGGCGGATTCTGGCTTTGCCGCTGCCGGCCGGATAGGCGCGGAAGCCAGGCGAAACCAATCTGGACGACGGAGGGGAGTTGAGGGAGGGGTGTCTGAGAAATCGCTTCGAAATCAGGCAAATCACGGCTTTTTGGCCTGGGCAGAGGACCCGCGGGGCAGGAAGGGGGCTTTGCCGTTGGAACGAATGCGAAAAAGGTGGCGAGCCGGGCACTCAGGGGTGTATTCTTTCGTCGCCGGACAAGCAAAATGGAAATCCCGGATTAATGGTTTGGTCCAATTACTTTGGGGTTGTTCTTCTCTTGTTATTTCTTGCCGACTTAGCGATATTTCATCGTCAGTTAGTTAGAAGGCGCTTCCGCCCGCTCCTCGTGGTAGCAACAGCCGTCTCATTCGGTATCTTGCCATTCCTTAACATCGCCTTCGGCGACCTGCGGAGCAATGCCGCGCCAATCGTGTCAGCTCTCGACTTGAAGAATTCGCTTGCCACCTTCGGCTTTCCGGTCTTCTCCATCTTCGGCTCTGTCGCCATCGCGCCGTGGTATCTCCCACTCAGTATTCCCATTTTTGCGGGTGCGATTCTTCTACTCGTGGCCATCTGGTTCAGTTCTGGCCGCCGCTGGCTTGTCTATTTCATCCTGGCAATGGCTCTGCTGGCACTTAGCGGGCACATGAGCGTCAAGCGGGTTCTTTTTCTGCTCCCCTGGCTGTTTCTGGCCATCGGCATTTCCGTAACGAGCCGTGCTTCTCGCTGTCCCAGGCTGTCAGTAGTGGCAATTGCCATGCTGCTAATCACAGGTTGGATAGGCATCGCTTCGGGCCGGCACTATGCAACGACAAACTTATATGAGCCGTGGGGCAAAGTTGCCTGCGTCGTAGCAGGCGACGCGCGACGCGGCGCGACGATTGTCAGCGAGAGTTTTCCGTTCTTTCTTTATCTCGACTACCAGCTCGGTCTTCAGTCTGAGACACAAGCCGCTGCGGCCTTACCTTGGTGAGGCTCTCTATAGCTCCCATGGGTATGCCATACTACAGCCGGACGATTGGCAGATATGGGCTGGGAAGCTCCATGGCAAGGTCGTGCTCGTGAACGGATCTGGGTCTTCAGAGCAGGTGGAGGAGCAGGGCGCCTTGAACGATGCCTTGCGTCTGCGCTGCAAGGTGATGGGCGAATACCGCGCCGCTCCCGACCCTGCTGCGCTGTGGAAAGCGCAATTCGCCAAAGACGCCCCGATTCTTGCCTACCGCACCGACGTAGTCTGGTTTGACTGCCCGCACTGAACTTCCAGCTCAACACGTGGCGCGCAGGGCTACCGATCACAGATTTCGCCGTGTCAAACCCACGCTCCCTGGATACACAGGGTGAGTTTGCACCAAGACTGAAGGAGAACCGGTTTAAGGGTCCATTGTCCTTATCGGACTGGTACCATGGCCTATCTCCGCTCAGACGCCGTTGGTCTGAAATCATATGAGGCGCCAATGATAAAGCCGTTAGGGGTGAGGTCAGTAGGCCCAAAGGTGTGGTGCCAGAACTGGTACTCGTAGTCGCCGCGTATCCAAACATGTCCCCAGGCGCGGTACTCCAACCCTCCCCCGGGTGAAAAGACCGAAAAGGTGTCGTGCGTATAGGCAGTCGTGCTGGGAAAGTCAATGCTGCCGATGCCGGCCAGGTACTTGACGTAAGGACGGAAGTTGTGGAAGCGATTCCAGGCGTAGATCAGACCGCCCTCACCGGTATCCTGGCGCATCCGGGTGAATCCCGGAGGAAGCCCATAATTGATATCGTTCCCTGCGGCCTCAACGCCCAAGCCATGCAGCGCTGTCGGCATGCGGTTGGGGTACCAGTCGACCCACGCTGAGATGCCTTCCATTCTGCTATGGGCCCAATCGATGCTGAAATCGGAGAAACCGGCGCCGATGACGATCGGCACGCTACCTTGGCGGGCAGCTGGCGGGACTTGAGAATAAACGGGAAATACCGCGGCGACAAACAGCGCTGCGCAGATGAACTTGAGGGGGAGGTTCAAACGCATAATGTCTCCTTAAGGATTGACGAACACCCCATGGAGCAAACCATCTTTGGGGGAGAGTCATCATTGCTGTTCCAAAGTTGCAAGGCAGAAACCCAGCAGGACTGCAATGACTTACGGGGCGGTTCTTTCCGGAATGCTTCCCGCACCTTTGGGCCCGAATCGGGCGTTCACATTGCGCTGTCCAGATTATAAATATACGGCCCGATGACCCGGCTCACGATCTTTTTGGCATCCATCCCAGGGCCAGGAACCCAGGTGTACACGGCAGGACTCTTACTTGGACTAAAATGGCCGGGAAACGTCGTGTTTCGAAGTCTTCATGGCCGCTTCCTCGTCAACTCGCGCTGGCGCCCTGACACATTTCGCCTCCCTGCCGAGCCTATCCAGCTGTCAAAGCCCTCAGCGAGTTCTCCATATGTGGTGTCGCACGAACGATTATATTGCCGACGTTGCAGCTTGCACGGTCCAGCGCATTAAACTCGTCACCCTAAAGTACTCCGCGCCATTCGAGCTTCTACAAGACTTTGAAAACATAGTCGGCAAACGCCGGGAGATATAATGTCTTCACACGAAAGGCTTCATGACCTCCAGCCAAATTTCTGCGTCACTCTCCGCAGTTCCATGCGGTTGTGAAGTACATATTGCCTGGCCTAATGCTGACGGGATTCCGTGCAACTGGCCTGATTGATGATAGAAAAACTTCATCCTGGCGACTCAATCGCTGATTTGTGTGTGGTTGGCTCGGGCCCAGTTGGCATGGCCCTGGCATTGGAGTTCGAACAGCTCGGCCGAGATGTGGTGGTCCTGGAATCCGGTGACGACGAGGTTAATCCCACGATTGCGGAGGCATCCCGCGCAGAGATTGCAGATGCGCGCCGCCACGCCGAGATGGAGCTGGCCGTATGTCGCGCCCTTGGAGGTACCTCATGGACCTGGGGCGGTCGCTGTGTAGCCTTTGATGAAGTCGACTTCCTGGATCGCGATTTCGTGCCGGACGCGCATTGGCCCGTCACTCACGAAGCCATCCGGCCCTGGTACAAACTCGCCAGCAAGTATCTCCTCTGCGGCGACGATTCATTTGCCATTCCCTATGCGCGCAAGCTGACCGACGGTTTGACGCTCGATTTTGTGGAGCGCTGGTCGACCGACCCGCGTCTTATCCTCGCGCATCGCAATCGATTGCTGCGCTCGCCGAAGATCAAAATCAGCCTGAGAAGCACAGTCACCGGGTTGAATCTCTCGAGCGATGGGCAGACGGTGGAGAGCCTTGCAGTTGCCACTCCAGGCGGTCAGCAGACGATCCGGGCGCGACAGATCATCCTGGCGGCGGGCGGTGTTGAGACCACGCGGCACTTGCTCCACTTCCAGCAGAGTCATCCGCACCATTTCGGCGGCGTCGATGGGCCGCTTGGCCGCTACTACATGGGGCATCTCTCCGGAAAGATTGCAAGCATTCAGCTCGACAAGCCGGACTCTTTCAGGGACCTGGATTTCAAGCTGGATGCCAATGGCGCCTATTACCGCAGGCGCTTCATGCTCACCACCGATTCGCAGACGACGAATCGTGTTTTGAACACGTCATTCTGGCCGGACAACCCGCCGTTTTACGATCCCAGCCATCGTAGCGGCGTGCTTTCCTCGGTCTTTCTGGCTCTGGCTTTTCCGCCCACTGGACGCCGCCTGCTCCCTGAAGCAATTCGCCTGGCCCATACCGGTTCGCGGCCGTACAAGCTCGCCGCCCACCTGCGCAACGCCATACTCGGCGCGCCGCGCGGAGCACTGGACATGGTCCGGATTCTGCACGACAGATTCCTGCTCAAACCCCGCAAGCCGGGCTTTCTGGTACCCAACCGTGGCGGCAAATACGCGCTGCACTACCACGCCGAGCAGGTTCCAGGCCCATCCAGCCGCATCCGGCTGACGGGTGAATTCGACGCCTTCGGCGTGCCTCGCGCCAGCATCGATCTGCGCTATACCGATCAGGACATCGATAGCGTGATCGAATCGCACCGGCTGCTCGATCAGTCTCTTCGCAACAATGGCATTGGACGCCTGGAGTATTGGGATTCTCCCCAGAAGATGCGCGAGCATATCTGGGAAACGGCCTCAGATGGATTCCATCAAGTCGGAAGCGCGCGCATGGGAGAAGATCCGGATCAGAGCGTCGTAGATTCAGACCTCAAGGTGCATGGATTGTCCAATTTGTACGTCGCCTCGTCGGCCGTTTTTCCCACGACCGGCCAAGCGAACTCGACCCTGCTTGCCGTTGCATTCGCAATGAGGTTGGCGCACCGACTGGCAGGCTTGAAGCAATAGCGATGTTATTCTACCGCCATGCGCACCACTGAGATTGTGCCTTGCGGGCCGCAGACGCCGCTTCCTCGCGTGTCGGTTCTCGGCCTGGGGTGCGCCGCGATGCTGGGCCGCACCGGAAGGCGCGATTCTCTGGCTGCGCTGGGCGCGGCGTACGACGCGGGAATCACCTTTTATGACACGGCGCGCTCGTATGGCTACGGTGCCTGTGAAGGATTGCTCGGCGAATTCTTCGCCGGCAAAAAGCGTGATTCCGTCGTGCTATCGACGAAGTTTGGAATTGTGCCGGCAAACCCGAACGGATGGAAGCAGCGTGTAAAGCCGTTGGCGCGAGCAGCTCTACGACTCTTTCCGGGGCTCCGCGGCCTGGCTAGAAAACAAGCCGCGGATCAATTCGCGAGCGGACAGTTCACAGTTGAAATTCTCAAGTCCAGCTTTGAAATGAGTCTGCGTGAGTTGAAAACCGACCACGTCGATATTCTGCTCATGCACGCGGCGCCGATCAGCGCACTGCATCAAGACACTTTGATGGATGAACTTGGGCGCCTTGTCGAGGCTGGCAAGGTTCGTTTGGCAGGCATTTCGGGCGAAGAAGATGTCATCGGCGCTGTCTTCGCCAATCGGCCCCCGCAGTTGAGGACGGCACAGTTCCCCTTGAACATCCTCAATCTGGCTTTCACGGCGCAGACTGCTCGCGCCGCGGAATCAATGTTTCTTGTGGCGAATCATCCCTTTGGCGGGCCGGAGGGCATCAGCCGTTGCCGCGAGAAGATTACTTGTTTGCACGCCACGGCGGAGCTGCCGGTTTCCCTGCGCGAAAAGCTGGATCCCGCCGATGAGTCGCTGTTGCCGGAGTTAGTGCTCAACAGCATCCTCAGCGAGACCGGCATCTCCGTCGTGATCCCGTCTATGATGCAACTCAAGCATCTCCAGAGCAACATCAAGGCAGTCGAACACTGCCGCTTTTCGCCTGAAGAATTGGCGATCATTCGCCGTGCGGTGCAGCACGCTGTATGAGGACCTCACGAGCGCTCTCGTTTTGCCGCTATGTGAGAACGATCCACCCATCTCGGTCGAAAACCTTTGCCACGAAGCAGCTTCTCGATGCGCATTGGGGCTTCCGCACGGCCGCGCTCTTCGAGAACCTGAAAATGCACCTCCAGGAACACTGCTCGCAATTCCGGCGCAGACAGCAGACCGTTCATCCCGGTTAGCACTTCTTCTTCGAAGCCTTCGACATCGATCTTCAGCAAATTGGGCGTCTTCCCTGATCGAGACCAGTAAGAATCCCCGCGCATTACAGGGACGTCAACACTGTTGGTCGTCGTTGCCTCACCAGCGTCCCATTGCAAATGATGAAATGTGCTGTCGATCGCTTCATCGTAGACGACCAGCTGGCAGACGCCGTCTGAATCGTTCAGCGCCATCTGTTCATTCTGCACCCAGGGATATTTGCTTGTCTGCCGGCATAACTCGATATAAGTCTCAGGTGCCGGCTCGAATGCGACGACTCTCCCGCTGGCTCCCGTCTTCTCTGCAAAAATCTTGGTGTAAAACCCGACGTTCGCTCCCACATCCCACACGAAGTCGCCGGCGCGCAGCTCTTCGAATATGACATTGTGGAATTCTTCCTCATAATCTCTAATTGGAAAAACCCTATAGTATAGCCGTTTAAGACCCACACGCCGCGCGATCGATCGCGCCTTGATCATCAAGCTGTTCATATTGACAAGTGTACTAAGAAAAGAAAATGCAAATGGACAATCACACGTCAAAAGGCCGCCGCAACTGGCCCGGAATTTCTTAGAAACTCACTTTCCTTCCCGGGAACCAAGTGAGTTGGATGGTTGTATTGGTCACGGTATGCTGACCAGGAAGATAGATAGGAGCCTTCCAATGCTCGTAGGCGAAGTTGCCGTTGATCTCGAAATCCTTGCCGATGCGCTTAACCACTTGGAAGTTGATGTCGTTTAGGGTCGTTCCACCGGGAATGAAATCTTTTGCGGCTTTTTGATTACGAATTCCTGCCTGAATCCACTCATTACCGCTCAGGTGGTAAGTAATCCAGCCCTGGCCCCCTCGGTCCTCACGGCCAATCCAGTCGCCGAACATCTGACCGTTGTTGGTATATCCCTGGCGTTGAATAGCCTCAAAATACATGAAGTGACCGTCGCCGCCCATCGCGCCGGGGGGATTCGTAGAAACGGCTTCGGCGCGCACGTCCAACTTAGGAATGCCCGGCACATGGGATAGATATAGACCGGGCCGCCAGGCTGCACGACGCGGAGCATCGATCGGGGAGACATCGTCGTGCACTTCCGAATCCGTGTAAAGAGTAAGCCAGTTGCGGACGAAGGGAAGTCGATAGGAGAAATCGAACGCGCCAAACCGGGCTCCAGGGTCACGAGTGCTGTTCTTGTCAGCAGTGCTCGGAGAAGCGAAGCTGAAGAAGCTCCTCAGGAAACTCTTGATGGTGATGGGCGTGTGGCCCTCGCCTCCCCAGATTACGGTGCGCTCAAAACCAAATTCAAGATTCTGCGTCGGCCGGAAGCTGACCTTCTCCACGTGTACCCAGGGATCGATGGGATAGGTGTGCCCCTTCAATGGACCTATGAGGAACTCGTAACGGAAAGGACCGGTAAGCCGGGAAAGCAGAGGTACATCCAGCGGCTCAATACGGTTGATGTGGAAGGCGTAAATGTTTTCGGCATTGTTGGAATAAGACATGGAGCCACCCATCGCCGGGCCCTGCCATTCATCCTGTTTGCCGAAGGAGATTACATGATTGAGGACCTGGGCAGAGACGTACGCTTCCATGATGCGTACCCGTGTGGCCGAGGCAACGGGGCCCACAGGCATCGTCGTCTGCTCCTGGTTCGGCATTGGGATACATGTTGTTGTCGTCTGGGCTTGCTGAGCCGCGAAGCAGGTTGGGCTGAAGAAGTAGTTCGTGACGTCAAGTGTTGCAAGTTCCCCGACCAGCGCAGGCGAGTAGCCGGCGGCCGTAGGTGCTCGCTGGAACTCGCCGCGCACATAAAGCGCGAACCATCCCGCGGAAGCATAGCCGCTTGCGCCGGAATAGTTATTAAAGCCGTTGGCATAGGGTCGGCCATAGTCGTTGACGATGGTCGAGCCGAGATGATAACTGTCCCGCAGCGGCGTGCCGCTCATGCCGCGCATCACGCTGTAGACCGACTCTATATGGAAGCTGCCCTTCTTCGCCACGCAAGAATCTTCAGTGTCGTTGCGCAACTCGCGCCTGAGCGCATCATATATTCCTTCGGCTTCGCTCGTAACCGGTCCTTCATCCACATCTTCGAGACGGTCTTCGGTGTCGTCCAGCATTGTGCTCAAACTCGCACGCGTCCACGGACGCATACCCAGGTAGACGTTGTCGATATACCCCAGCGCATAGAGCCGCATCACCGCCGGATACACCCAACTGTCCACAGGAATATAGGTCGAACCCCGCGTGACGGGCTCACAGTCGGCTCCCGAGCTATTTGAGACGCTTGCAGATTGTCCTGCGCTGCCCGCTATGCCTGATTGTTCAGCCGCAAGCGAGCCTGCTGCCATCAGGACAACTCCAACGAGCACCGTCGCAAGTCTTATAGAGGCAGTGACCGCCGCTTTTCTGTTCACTTGGCTACTCCGGTTCATGAACCATGCGCATCAGCCCCTGGCAGGATAAGACGCAAGGCATCGTGAAGATCAATTTAAAGGAAGTGATTCGGATCGGATCGTCCAATAATCTGCATCAAGGTGAGTGTTAGTGTAGCGCGGACAATCTCCGGCGCGCGATCTCAACGCGATGCAGAGTCGCTTGCCGTTCGGAAGAGGCCGTGACATGGCCAGCATCTTGGAATTTCACCGCAAATCCTTATGCCGTAAGGAACCGAGATACCAATCGATCGTCTTGCGCAGGCCAACCTCAAATGGGGTTGCGGCTCGGAACCCAAACTCTCTTTCAGCCCGGCTGACGTCCAGGCGCCGCCGCGGCTGGCCATTTGGCTGGTTCGTGTCCCAGATGATCCGTCCCGTGAAGCCTGTCAACTCCGCAATGGTCGTTGCCAGATCGTGAATTGAAATCTCCATGCCGCTGCCCAGATTCACCGGATCGGACTTATCGTACCGCTCGGTCGCCAGGGCGATGCCCTCCGCCGCGTCCTCCACGTAGAGGAACTCGCGCGTAGGCGACCCGTCGCCCCACAGCACAATCTCTTCGCGTCCCGCCTCCACTGCTTCGAGGCACTTGCGGATCAGAGCAGGGATCACGTGAGACGAGTCCAGATCGAAGTTGTCGCCGGGCCCGTAAAGATTCACAGGCAAAAGGAAGATGGCGTTCATTCCATACTGTTCGCGATACGCCTGGCATTGCACGAGCAACACCTTCTTAGCCAATCCATAAGGAGCGTTAGTCTCCTCTGGATAGCCGTTCCACAGGTCTTCCTCACGAAATGGCACCGGCGTGAACTTCGGATAAGCGCAAATTGTGCCCAGGACCACCGTCTTCTCGACCCCGTGACGTCGCGCGGCCTCAATAAGTTGGATGCCCATGATCGCGTTTTCGTAGAAGAATCGGCCTGGATTGGCACGATTTGCGCCGATGCCCCCCACAGCAGCTGCCAAGTGAATGAGAATCTCCGGCCGATGCTCATCGAACAAGTGTTCAATCGCGTCGAGGCGTGTTAGGTCGTATTCCTTCTGTATCGGAACGAAGATGTTGCGGCAGCCCACTTCCCTGAGCCGGGCGATCAGATGACGCCCAAGAAATCCTGCTCCGCCTGTGACCACAATTCGCTTATCGGACAATCGGATCATGACTGCCCACCCTCGGCAGCGACTGTAAGCTGAAGGGCTTCGGTCCCACCCTTGAGGCGAGCTTCCAGGTCTTTGATGTCGGCCTCCACCATGATGCGGACCAACTCCGTAAAGGTCACAGCCGGCTCCCAGTTCAGGGCCTTCCGTGCTTTCGTGGTATCCGCGCAGAGATAGTCGACCTCGGCCGGCCGGAAGTAGCGGGGATCGATCTCCACGTACTTATGCCAATCCAGGTCGACCGTTGCGAAGGCGAGCTCCACGAATTCACGGACTGAATGCGCCTCTCCGGTGCCGATCACGTAGTCGTCTGGATTATCTTGTTGAAGCATCAGCCACATGGCCCGGACATAATCGGGTGCATACCCCCAATCGCGGCGCGCTTCCAGGTTACCCAGGAAGAGTTTCTTCTGAACTCCGTACTTAATGCGCGTTACCGCACGAGTGATCTTGCGAGTGACAAAGGTCTCGCCGCGACGCGGAGATTCATGGTTGAAGAGAATGCCGCTCGACGCGTGGATTCCATAGCTCTCGCGATAGTTCACCGTAATGTGGTGCCCAAAGACCTTGGCGCAGGCGTAGGGACTGCGCGGATGAAAGGCCGTCGCCTCGCTTTGAGGAGGCGCCGCGCTTCCGAACATTTCGCTCGATGAGGCCTGATAGAAACGGCACTTGACGCCCGTTAACCGCATAGCCTCGAGCAGTCGCAGGGTTCCGCACGCGACCACATCTGCAGTGAATTCCGGAATCTCGAAGCTCACCTTTACATGGCTCTGCGCGCCCAGGTTGTAGATCTCGTCGGGCTCAAGGTTATGCAGAAGCGAGGAAAGCGAGCTGCCGTCGGTGAGATCCGCATAGTGCAGGAAGAAGCGGTTGCCCGTTTCGTGAGAATCCCGAAAAATGTGGTCAACGCGATCGGTATTGAAACTCGACGCACGCCGCTTGAGACCGTGAACTTCGTATCCTTTGGCGAGAAGGAACTCAGTTAGGTAGGAGCCGTCCTGGCCAGTGCAGCCGGTAATTAAGGCTTTCTTCATGTGCAGCTGGGATCCCCCGATCCTGTAACAATCGCAATGCCGTTGAGGCGATCAAAATCTTCGTCACACTGCTTTTTCTAGCGGACGCCGGCAGTCACTTCCGGGCTCATCTTCGACGCGGCCTGCATCTGACTGTGAATCCACGGATAAGTCTTTGACAGGCCGTCGTAGAGGCTCTGGCTGGGCTCCCACCTGAGCTCCTTGCGCAGCAATTTGTTGTCTGAGTTTCTGCCCCGCACGCCGGTCGGTCCGGCAATATGCTTGATGGAAAGTTTCTTGCCCGCAATCTTCATAACCATTTCGGCCATCTGATTGATGGTAACCATTTCCTCCGAGCCTATGTTGACTGGACCCGGGAAAGAGCCCTCCACCAGCCTGCGGACTGCTTCAATGCACTCATCGATGTAAAGGAACGAGCGGGTCTGCAAGCCGTCGCCCCATATCTCGATCTGTCCGCCATCCGGCTGTTCAGCTACCTTGCGCATAAGTGCGGCAGGAGCCTTTTCCTTTCCGCCCTGCCATGTGCCCTCGGGGCCAAAGATGTTATGAAAGCGTGCAATCCGGACGTTCAGCCCGAAATTGCGACCGAAAGCCAGGTACAGCCGCTCACTGAAGAGTTTTTCCCAACCATACTCGCTGTCGGGAGCCGCAGGATAAGCGGTCTCCTCAGCACATTTGGGGTTGTTCGGGTCTTCCTGATTATAGGCAGGGTACATGCAAGCAGATGATGAGTAGAAGATTTTCTTCACTTTGCGATGCGCGGCAAAGTCCGCCGCATTAAGATTGATCATCGCCGAGTTATGCATGACGTGGGCATCGTTCTCCCCGGTAAAAATATAACCAGCACCACCCATATCTGCTGCGAACTGATAGACCTCATCCATCCCCTCGTCTAGAATTGCTTCCCAGCTCTCGCGAAGGCGCAGATCGGCAATTACGAAATCGTTTGCTTCCGACGAACTGTATTCGGTATGCTTCAGATCCGCTCCGCGAACCCAGTACCCTTCAGCTCGTAAACGCTTTACCATGTGGCTGCCGATGAAGCCGCCGGCGCCACAAACCAACGCTTTCTTTATCGCCATGCCGTTCTTCTCCTTGAGGGTGGGCGTTGAATGGAACTCGCACAGGTTTTGATGCAGCGTATGAACATGCCGGGCATTCTTAATCCGACACTGATCCAGCAGACTGTGAATTTAGACTAGCAGAGCGGAATTGATCTTTCCGGGTACCGATTTGATGGAGGATGCAAGGAGTCAATTCCAGTTTTGGGTAAATGGATCAACCCCAGTGTGATGCGATCTTCTCGATTTCCAGCGACTCTGCCCTGGCTTTCTTCGGTATCGGCGCCAACTTTACCGATCGCGACGCGGCTTGAAATGAGTATTTATTCGCCGTCGTTCCTCTGGTCGGACTCATCCAAGATGGCTGTGGGGCGAGCAGAGAATTCTCGCCCTAAAACTTTTGCCGTGTTAAGCCTGCAATCTTGCTGCGGATGTCCTCGGAGGGCGAGGCATCGCGTACCGCTGTTTCCAGTTCGCGAAGTTTTGCTCCTGCCAGAAAGCGGTACCAAAACCCTTGCAGGACGTGATAGACAAGGCCTTGGCGTCCATCGAGAAAGCCCAGCTGGATGAAATATCGATACAAGAAATACGCGAAGGCAGAGAATTCAAACGGAATCCGGTTATAGACCGATTCCTTAAAGAAGCGCTTCAGCTTGGCTTGCCGGGCTGTCGATTCAGCGGTCAGAGCGCACGACGGCTCAAATAGATGAAGGCGCTTGTTCAGCACATCCAACGCCTCACGGCTTGCGTACCAATTGTGTTTGTCAATGAAAAACGTGAGGTCTCGCAGGCTGTGGTCCGCAAAGCCGCCATCGAACGTTACTGATCGCCCCTCCGCGAGATACATGTGTTCATCCATCCAACGGTCTTCGATGTGCGCCTTGCCACGGCGCCAGATCCGAAGAAGCGTCAAAGGATATCTCCCTCCATGACGAATAAATCTGCCCTGGAAAATTGTCTTGCGGTTCAGATTCACTCCCGTAACATCTGGAGGAAGCTTGTCAAGTTTTGCCACAATCTCCGCCGCGAGGTCGGCTTCGACAACCTCATCTGCATCAAGACGCATGACCCATTCGGCGGTGATAGGCGCGTTCTCGAGCGCCCATTCGAACTGCTTTGCGTAATTCTGAAAGGTGTGCTCGAGGACATGCGCGCCGCAGGATCTCGCCAGATCCGCAGTTCCGTCTGTCGAGAATGAATCCACTACAAAGACTTCCTGGGCAAAGCCGGCAATGTGCTCAAGAGCCCGCTGCAAGTGCACAGTTTCGTTGTAGGTCAAGATGATAACTGCAACACTTGCCCTCTCATTCATCGCAAGTCCTCGTGCACAATGGATGGTGCCGCTGGTGGGATGATAGGCTTCATCAACTTCAATGGGCAGGTCGGCAAAGAAATTCGCAATGCTGTGCGGCGCTTGCGGTGTTCGCCTCTACTGCCACTGGCTTTATGTCAGCCGGCGGCCGAAACCTACTCGGGTGAACTGCTCTCATAAGTACAGCGAGACCCAGTTAGGCCGCGCCCACGAGTACTCGCTATTCCGCGACCGTGCATTTTTTCGCCGGCGCGATGCAGAGATGGGAATCATTCGAAAGACCGTCCATGCCTTGATCCTGTCCAGATCGAGCATCGTCGCAAGAGAATATCCGATCGAGAGCCGCCACAGTTTGTTTTAGTGTGTAACGCTTTAGAAAACTGGGTCGCGCGCGCGAGGCCATGGCGTCGCGTTCTGCACGAGCCAAATCGAACCACCGGCGCAAGAGGCGTTCTGTGCCTTCCAACGTGTCATCCTCGACAAGACCCACATTGTCGCCCTCGATCTCCCGCCAGATGTTCACCCGATTGCTGATGAGCACCGGACGTCCTACGGCAAGAGATTCGACCACCGCGACGCCGAAGTTCTCCGAGTGAGACGCCAGGACCAGGGCGTCGCAGGCCCGGAGCGCACCCCATTTGAGGTCATCGCCAATAAAGCCTGGCCAGTGGACTCTGTCGGCAATGCCAAGCTCTTCGACAATGCGCTGAAGCTTTGCCTGTATTGCCATCTGGTCTGGACCGGCCATGACGAGGTCCACGTCCGGGACTGAGGCCGCGAGCTTCGCAAATGCTTCGAGGAGCAGATCGCAGCCCTTAATCGCATGCATGCGGGCCAGGAACAGCAGATAGCGGCGGCCACGAAGCTCCGGAAACCTGCGGTAAAACGCCTCGATTTGGACAGCAGGATCTCTCCTGGCCTGCTCGGGGTCGGAGATCCCGAACGGGATGACCGCACCATTCCATTTGTTCGGATGAAAGCTGGTCTTGGCCAGATCTCGTTCAGATTCGGTCGTAAAAAAGACAGCCCTTGCATCGCGGAGAACCTTGTACTGCATGGGCCAGTAAAGCAATTTCTTGACGTGCTTGAGCGGATATTTCCTGACAAACCATGGATCGAGCGAACCGTGAGCAAAAATCCCGTAGGGCTTTCCCGAGCGGCGCGCCGCGAAACGAAGAGCGACACTGGGAAAAGTCCATACCCCGTGCATCACAATGCCGTCGAAGCGACCTGAATTCTCGCCGATCCAGCGCCAGAAACGCGGCGACAATCCAAACCTGCCGAGATAGGGCTGGCCAAGAGCATGCACCGGGCATTGAATGCCCGTCAGGAACGGCTCACCCGGATTGTCCAGGCAAACCGTCTCGATCCCGGCGCCTACTTCGACGTAGGCCTTTATAAGCTGGCGCAAGGCTTCAGGCGGACCGCCATCCGCCGGGGAAAAGCTGCCGATAATGTGAAGCGTATGCATGAGGCTTAGTTTCCGCACTCTGGCAAGATGAATTCTCGATCAGGCATGCTTGCACAATTCCTTTGCTGCTCAAAGCCCGCGGCGGGAGCCGAAAGAAACGTGCGCTGCTTGAGAAAAACTTGAAAGTGCCCCGCCGTATCCTTGCGGTAAGAACAGCGCCTACGGCTCAGTTGCGCTTTGGATGCCTGAGGATGAGACCTGATCAGGAGCCCTCAATTGGCAGGCGGTCCCGGTACCGCAGCATCAATGGCACCAGATGCCGGGCATCCCAATAGCGTGGAACGTAACGCTTCGGATTGGAGGCGCTGCGCCATAGCCAGCCGAGGCCCAGTTTGTCAGCCCATGCTGGAATTCGCACCTGATCTCCGGAAAGAAAAGCTATGGCCGCGCCCACGCAGTGGATCGCCGGCTGATAGGTAAGGTTCTGTTTGAGATAGAATCCCAGCCGCTCCTGAATACCGCCACCGATGCCGAGGACCACGTGTTTGGGCCGGTGCTGTTCAAGCCGTTCCAGAAGCTCCGGGTCGCGAATCTCTGCGCCGTAAATGGGCGCTATGTGAACATTCTCATCGCCCACCGGAACGCCCATTCCTCGCAGCCATGCCGCATTGCGCTTGGCCGCATCCGCGGAAGGCATTACCCAGAAACTTCTGCCGCTCTGACGGAAATCGACCTGTTCGATCAGCACACGCAAATATTTCAGCCCTGAGAGCTTGGGAATCCGGTTGTGTTGCATCAGATTCCACAGCAGCACCATCAGGACGCTGTCGGCAATGGCGAAGTCCGCGCCCAGCAGCGCATCCCGATACCCTTTGTCGCGTGGTAGGTTCTTGAGCGCAGGCGCGGCGGGCACGATCACCAGGCCACCCTCCCGCGATATTTCATCGATGGCTTCCTGAGCAGTCCCACTAAAGAAGCGAACGCCCAGGATCGTCTGATACCGGACAGGTTGTGAAACTGGAGAACTCATGTCGTCTGCGTGAGGACGCGAAACAAACGTGCAACGCTCAGGGCTCGGGCGCCAGCGGTTGGCATTACTGCGCCGCGGGAGTTGCTACGCTGCCCACGGTGCGCTTTCTTTCCTTCACTTTGACAGCTGGCACGCCCGCATACACTCCCCATGGCTCCAGGTCGCGAGTGGCTACTGACCCCAATCCAAGCACGGCCCCTTCGCCAACGTTGACCCCGGGGCTCACCGATGCTCGCGCGCAGATCCACGCGTAGGCTCCCATGACCATGGAAAAAGCAAGAAAGGGGAACGTGGGGTCATCGAAATCATGGGTCGCGCCGCAGACATAGGCGCCCTGCGACACGATTGCGTGCGATCCGAAGCTCATCGGCGCGGGGTTATAGATTTCCGCGCCATCGCCTACAGCCACCAGGTCGGCGCACGTCAGATTCCATGGAGCCCATATCTTCGAGCCGGGATAAAAGTGACAGTTCGGCCCCATCTTCGCTCCGAACGCCCTAAGCAACAGCGCACGCCATGAATGGAACGGGCGCGGGGATGTTCGATACAGAAGCAACCAGCAGATGTTCCACAGCTGCCGCGCCAATCTGTCGCGGAACGAGAAAGCCGCGCGGAGGTATGGGTCCTCTGCCGTCTTTGCCGAGATGTGATCCGCAGCGTTGTAGTGAATTTCCCTGCTCATTCGGTCATCGCTCTTCTCGAGCCAGGTTTCTTCAAGGTCAGAATCCGCCGCGGTCTCCACGGAGCGTCCTTCACGCCCCGCGATCAGTCGCGACGATAGATTACAGAATTGGTTCCGGCGATGTGCCACAACGGCTGCGTCTTTGCCAGCTCTGTCAAATACTGGCCCACGCCTTCCAAATACCACGAGTAGTCATCCCACAAGATCACGCCTCGCGGCGAGAGCACCTTGAAGGCGTTCTCTGTGTCCGCTTTGATGCATTCGTAAGAGTGCCCGCCATCGATGAAGCAAAAATCCGCGCTGTCCATATAATCGCGCACATCCATCTTCAGCGAGTCAGCGAGAATGAAATGGATGCGGCTTTCAACAGGATGTCCCAAAAATGCCGCGCCCTTGTAGCCCCGCGAAAACTCCACACAGGCCTGGTCGCCTTTCGTAAGCCCCTCGTCCGTTGTGCCCTCTGCGTCGTCCGGCAGGTCGAACGTATAGATCTCCGCCTTCGGCGCGTTTAACGCCATGGCCAAGCTGCTCACACCTCTAAAGGTGCCCACTTCCATGATCTTTCGTGGTTGAAGGGCGCTCACCACGGTGGCCAGCAATGCATAGAGCTCCACGTACCCAAGGCCCCCTCCGACAATCACGTCCAGCGGCGGAAGTACCAGCTCCTTTGCCTCGTCACATCCAAGAAACTGGCTCAACTCCGCAATCTTCACTGAGGGCAATTGATCGCGCATCTCGAACGCCTGCTGGCGAATTGATCGGCCGAGCCGGACCAGCTGCGAACGGTGCTTTTTCACGGTGAGGCCGAGCGTGGCCAGTGTTACCGCGTCGCGGAATGCCGGTAGCACGTGCCGCCGGTCTACATCATAATTTCGTACCATCTGCGGAAGCGCCTTTTTCAAGCCGGACCTCCTCTCGCTGGAACTCTGTGCTGATGCGCCATCGTCGCAGCGCCCCCATTCTCGGCACTGGCCTCACGTTGTTCCTTATAAAGGCACAACCCGGCAAAATCGGTAGCACAATCCGAAATTCCCTCAAGACTTTCTCTCAAGGTCTTCCCTTCATAAACTCTGCAACCGAATCGATTCTCAACAAAATCCCCTTCTTTTCCAAACGGGCAATGCGAAATGGGTCCTGTATTGCAATATAGCGCTCGAAGAACTTCGCAATCTCGCTATTCGAACAACTCGTGGCCACAAGTGCAAGCCGATATCTCAGATAAAAGCCTTTCTGTACTCCCTGCTGCCGCTGCCGAAATTTCGCAGCAAAATAAGCCCAATCTGGCAGATCATAATGAAGTATATTGCCGAGACGCCTGCTACGGGGCGCCTTCAGATTACGCGTCCAGCGATGTGTTTCAAACTTGAAGTTGAAGAATGTTCTCAATCTAATGAAACATTTGTAACTACTGTAACCTAAGAAATAGCTGGCTGGAATCAAACGTCGGCGCCTGGGGTCGCGCATCAAACGAGGCAGCGCTCCAGCAAACCGAACTTGATAAAACAAATAGTCATACCACGCGGCAAGCGCCGGCGCCTTCAAGATCCGAGTGAAGAACGCACGCGAATATCGCCAAATGAATTCGGTCATTGGAAAACGATTCATAAAGTAAACGCAATCCGAAAACGGATTCCGGGACTCCGCGGAAGTGGGCACACAGTCAAGATTAGGCAAAAGCAATTGATCAATGTTGTCCGGTACACGACTTAATTGCTTCACGATATGATCTTGATTGATTGGACTATTGCGGTCCATCAAAATCAACTCATCGGCATCAAGACTTATCAACCAATCAATACCTTCGAGTGCAGCGCTCTTTGCCGCATAATATGTGTTAACTTGCTTGCGAACATCCATGTCCGTGCCCCACGCGGGAAGGATTTCAGTGATCCACTGCGGGGCATCTTCTAGTTCGTCAGGAGTGATCGAGTTTCGAGCTACAACCGAGGGATATTTGGAAATCAACGAAGCCGAGTGGTCCGATCCTCCGTCCCAGTAAATAAAGATGCGTGAACAGCCAACGGCAAAGTGATAGTCAATTGCAGACGGCAATAACCGCGATTCATTTTTTACGGTATATGATATCGCGAATCGAACCGGCGACATGCTCACCTCAATACCCAGAGAATCTGCGGAAACCATCAAGAAGGGCATCGGCCCACCGTGCAGGTGAATACTGTTTTGAGAGCAGATGGCTGGCCCGGGACATTGCGTCAAGGCGTGCCTCGCTCAGATTGCCGACTTGAGACATAAGTGCGGCGAGCCCTTCCACGTCCCGGCCATCAAATAGGTACCCGTTGTAGTTATCCTGGACGAGGTGTACCGCTGCTCCGACATTCTCGGATGCAAGAATCAGCAGCCCCGCTGAGGCCGCCTCGTGAACTACAACTCCCCAGTGATCAACGCTGCTGGCCAGAATGAGGCATCCGGCTGAGGCCAATATGTCGCGCAGGCGGTTTGGCTGCACAAATCCTTCGACGCGAATCCCCGGTCTGCCTTCCAGGCGAGAACCCAAAGGGCCAGCACCGCAACAGACCAGAGGCCAAGGGTCGATTGTCTTCTCCCGGTATGACGCGTAGGCTCTGACGAGCTGATCCACTCCTTTGTGGGAGGCGAACGTTCCCACGAACAGAAACGAACGCGGCACGGCACGTCCATCAGCTAGACGCGAAAGGTGTACGGTTTCGATCCCCGGCTGATCGCAGGACAGCAGACCCCAGAGAATAGCGCGCTGCTCGAAACCCAGCCTCCTGGCAAAAGCCGCCTGCCGTTCACCTGGAACCCAGACCGCATCTGCAAGGGGACGGATGTACCAGGGCGCGATGAGCGTTCCTACCCTCTGCTTCAGCGTGGCCTCCCAAGGGTTATCTATTGCCATCACGCGCCGGCACCGCTTAGCCAGACCCCTCGCTATCCGGCGATATGCCGGCACGTGCCATCCCGAGAAAACCAGTATCTCCGGATCAAATGCGCGCAGCTGCCCTCCGAGTGGAGCGAGATCGGCCCTCGATCGCCACACCAATCGCCTCGGTATCCACGCATATTGATTGTCATCGAAGGGTACTTGCTCTTCGGTCGCCTGGTGACTCACGAACAGTTCCACACCTTCGCGGCTGGCAAGTTCCTTCAGGCATGCATTCAAGTATCCCGACAGGCCAGTCCAAAGAATGGCGACTCTCATGCGGCATCCCTCTTTCTGGCCAGAGCTTTCAACCACCATCCTGTGCGGAGAAGCAGACCTTCAGCTTTATAGAGTAGACACAACAATTCATCCGTTACACGCCACTCCCGCCCGCGAATCTGCCGAAAAATGCGCCTGCAATCTTCGCGGTAAGTATCCTCTAACCTGCCGGTTCCCGAAATGGATGCGCCGTGAATCCGAAAGGCGGCAAGGTCTGCGTTGATATACCCTGCAGTAGCTCCCATCTGGGTCATGGACACGAATAACTCGCCATCCCAGCTGGTTCGATTTTCGATGTTGAAACCAGGCGACAGCAGGAATGCCTTGCGACGGAAGAATGTCGACTGTTGCATCCATCGCGTCCCTCCATAGAGATAACGCCGAACCGAGAAATCTCTAGCCCTCACCTGGCGCATTTTCCGGCCCTCGGCGTCCACAACATACCCATCTCCGAAGGCCATATCGCAGCGCGGGTGCGATTGGAAAAACTCCCCAACCAGGCGCAGGGCGCCGGGCAACAGAAAATCATCGGCATTTAAGAATCCGAAAACCTCACCGGTTGCCCGGCCAAACCCCTTATTCAGGCCATCCGCGGCGCCCTGGTCAGGCTCGAGAATAAGATGAGTTATCTTGTCTCCATAGCTCTCGAGTAACTCGCGGCTACCATCCGTCGAGCCAGGATCGACAACAATGTACTCCACGTCGGGGTAGTCTTGTTGCAGAATTGAATCGATGGCTTCCCGCAGAAACGCCCGCTGGTTATAGGACAGAGTAACTATACTTATTCTCATGCGGTTCTCCGCCGCTTATTCTGGCTTATTCGTTTCGTGAAGGCGCGTGGATCAGCCTGGCCTCACGACTTGAACAGGTCGATCGGCAGTTAGAAAGAACAGCGTGAAACCCGCCATCCGCATTCCGGCCCGCCGTAAGCCGGACACAATGCGCTAAGTATCGCATTGCGCTTTCGGGTGGTCGCCCGGTGTACACTGGCAGCGATTGAGCCGCCGAGATGAGGATTCCCGTTGAATCAGAAAACCCAGTCAGAACCTCTCAGCGAGGCAGAATAACTCAGCGGTTTCATGCCGATTCAGGAGATTACGAGTCATGCCAACCTCGCTCAAGCGGTTTCTTAAGACGCGCAGTAAAAGCCTTTTAAGGAACGCCTTCGAGATCGGCCAGCGGTTTGGTATCGATATTCTCCCGCGTCACTTCTATTCGGAGATCCCCGATATCCGCACCTTGCGCCGCAGTACCTCTTGGCGGAAACCGCGCAGTTTCCAGGGCGTTTTGGGGAACATCGATTCACAGGTGGCATGGATCGACGCATGCACGAAAGACTACCGCGATGCTTTAAAGCAGTTCGCGATCTACAAATCCGCCGTTCGAATGAACGGCAGCGACGAGGGGTATGGCGAAGTCGAGGCAGACTTCCTGTATTGCTTTATTCGCGCGCACCGGCCAAAGCAGATCGTTCAGATCGGTTGCGGCGTTTCCACCGCGGTTTGCCTTCTGGCCGCGCAGGATGAAGGCTATTCGCCGCGTATCGTCTGCATCGAGCCCTACCCAACCGCCTTTCTTCAACACGAAAGCAAAACCGGTCGAATCGATCTCATCGCTCAAAAGGTCCAGGATGTTGGCGTCGAGTGCCTTCAGAGGCTGGGCCCTGGAGATCTTTTCTTTGTCGACTCCAGCCACGCCCTTGCCCCCGCCGGCGAACTGAACCTCATCATTCTGGAAATGCTGCCCCGTCTCGCGCCCGGCGTCTACGTCCACTTTCACGACATCTACTTCCCCTACGACTATTCTCCCGACGTGCTGTCCACGGCGCTGTTTTTCTCCCATGAAACCGCGCTCCTCTACGCCTTTCTTTTGATGAACCGAAGTTTTGAGATCGCCGGCTCGTTGTCCATGCTTCACCATCAACGTCCCGGCGAACTGCGAAAAATCTTCCCGGATATTCAATCTGCAATCTTCGAAGACGGTATCACCGTGCAAAGCGGGCAATTTCCCAGCGCAATCTTTCTCAGGCGTCTCGAGCAGTAGCCTGTTTCTCCTGAACAATTCCATTGCTTGGCTGGCCAATGGCGCAACCGATCTCCCGGAACGACGTTTGCAAGAATGGCTCCCGGCGCTTTCGAGGCGGAAAGAACGAGCCCGGTGGCTTCTCAAATCTCACGGCCGAGGATCTGAACTTTCTTGGCAGCTGCCAGACGGGTTGCGACAAAAGACCAATCTCTCACAAACAGAGAGTTGGATGATTTGAGATCAATTGGTTCTCGATGCAAACTGCGGCAAAACGGATCATAGTACGCTCTATCAAACTGATTTCTACCTAGAATGCTGGTGCTCTCAGGCGTGACCGTCTCCATCTCAACAACTTTAAGGCATGGATTTGCGAGAAGCCCTTTCGCTCCTTGAAGAACGCCTTCCTCGGCTCCTTCGACATCGACCTTGATCATGATCGGCTCAGAGCTGGCGACGATGGCGTCGAGCGGCTCCAAGCGGACTATTCGCACATTCTTGTCATCGGCGGTCGCAATCTTGTTCACGGAGTCGCAACCGACAGTAAACGCAACCTCACCTTGCCCCGCTCCCAAGGCACATTCGTGGACCTGTACATACGTGTCCAGGCTGTTGACAGCGATGTTTCTCCTGAGGCGCTGCACGGTGCCAGGATCTGGCTCAAACGCCCACGTTTTTGCCCGGCAAACGCCAGAAGCGAGCACGGTGTAAGTGCCCACATTGGATCCAATGTCCAGAAACAAATCGCCCTCCCGAAGAAAGTGAAGAGCAAGCATCATGTCTGCAAACTCATGCAGACCAACGTAGATGTTCTGCGTTGCCCCAGACATGCCGTGTCGGACTGCCAGCCGCTGTCCTCCGATCCAGCGGAAAATAATCTCGCCTTGAAGCCGACTGCGTAATTGCCACAAGGCGAAACGCACCCACGCTCTTAAGGGCGCATCGCAAGTTAGGGGGTGAGTTGTAAAACAGCGCTGCAAGTTCGCAAATTCGCTGATAGCTTTCATCGTCGGAGTCGACTCTCTGATTGACCTGCCCCACCATTTTCATTCAACGAATGCCACCGATTCTCGGCTCCGGTTTGGAAACGAGCATACCTCTTAGCCGCAGTCGGAACTCGGGACTTCTTACCCAGCGTAAAGACGAGTAGAGGGTGGTGCATGCGCGGCCGTACGAATCGTGCTGCAAGGGGGAACAATACGCGAGAACCCATATTCGCGCTGTGACAACACGTGCGTTCAGATCATTGCGGCGGTTGAAGTGGCAATCCGGCGTTGTTCTTTCTTCTTCGCCTTTCTTTGTCACGGTGCGTGCAGCCTTGCGCGGCGCCGCGTTCCAGAGGGTCATCACTACCACCATGTAGTACGGAAAAACGATTCGTACGTCTTCGCCATAGGGAGAAAACAGAACCTCCCACAGCAAGGAAAGCGCGACGAGCGAAAATAGCGGCAGTAGAGCAACCGTAGGCGGATAGATCCTCATGAATGCTCTTGCCGTGAACACAAAGACCCACGCCCAGAAAAGCGCGCCAACAATACCCGCCCATATCCAGGCTTGCAATAAGTACGAGTGCGCCGGGATATACCCTGATATGTAATCCTCGCGCGTGATCTGGAATGCCTCTTTGTATCCCAGCAGTAACAGCGCCTCCCGCTCTGCTTTGAGATACGTCCAATCCTTGGCCCATGAACCATGTCCTAAGATCGGGGAATCGTAAATTGCGGGAATGGCTCCCAATAAATCCGGCCGGCCGCCAACAAGCACTCCGTATTTCCCGCTCGATTCTTCTTCATACTTCTCTTTTGCGTCCGCACCCAGAATCCCCGCGGTAGCCGCATTTTGATAAGCCCATGCGGTGCCGGCGATGCCCAATACGATTAATGCAGCTAGAGCCAGTTTCGTTCCGGCCTTCACCCTGGAGCCTGCCTTGCTTCTTGTGTTCAAGAAGCGAGTGGCGAGAAGGTAACAGGCAGCGACCAGGCAGATTTCGCCCAGGCTGCGCGTTCCCATGAAGATGTCGATCACGCCCATCAACGCACTCAAAGCAATTGGCCAGTGGCCGCGGCACTTTTCGCTTGATATGAGAAGAAATAACGCCAGGTTCACCGGAAATGCAATCCCAAACTTCCACGGGCTACCTTGTGCATAATCGTTGGGACTGATGAAAAACGAAAGCACGCTGCCTGTAACTAACCCCCAACCATAGATCAACAGCCGGCGCGGTCGCCCATACAGCAACATATAGAGCACGACAAAACCGGTGACGGTTAACCCGATCATGCTCCAGCCACGCGCATAGTCGCCGAATGCAGACTTCCTGACGATGTCCGTCACAATTTGTGAAGCAAGCCACAACGAACCAAGAACCAGAAATCTCTTGCCGGCCGGCCTCACGATCTTTATCTTCCCGTCGAAGACAAGATACAAAAAGGCAGCCAGCATCAGTACGTCAGAGCCTTCCAAGACGCCAACGACGTTGATATGAATGAACTGTAGACAGGGAATGAAAAAGACAAGAATGTCGGCATTATCATACTTCCCCGCACGTCTGCGGATAGGCGTCACATCGAAGCGCTTAGCTTGAGTCAACGCAGAATTCATCCTGGCTCGGAAACCCGTTCGGGATCATGCGGTATCAAGTGTGCGGCAAGGCTCTAGTTGGCACTCACATACCAATCGTCAACGCCTGAGATTCCTTCAAATTTTCGATGGTACCCTTTTTCTGTTAGCAAGGAATGAATCCGCTCTCTGTGCGAGGAAAAGTTATGCTCACAGGTTATTGTCCTGAATTCGTATTTGTCGAAGTTAAAGGCGCTCAGTATTTCGTATTCAGTGCCTTCCGTATCGATGGAGAGATAATCGATCCTCCTGGGAGAATCGTACTTGTCTAGCAAATCTTCCAGGGAGATCGTAGTAACGTTGTATTTTCTGCCACGCCTTCTTGATCGACCGTGAAAATCTGACGAGCTAAAAGAATCAATCGTCGAGAACTCGCCCCGATCTGACTCATTGAAGGTCAAAACTGAATGGGAGTCACGCCAAACGCATCCCGAATCGATAAGGCAATGTCGATTATTTTTCAAATCCTTGTGCCAACGGGCAGCGGGCTCGGCGACAATTCCGCGCCAGCCAAATTCCTTTTCAAGAAGATAAGTATTGCTCAAATCGATGCCGTTTGTTGCTCCGAACTCAACAAAATAGCCACCCGTCGTGAAGCCCAGTTCGAATAAGACAAAGATGTCCTGCCCTAGCTGAGACCGCGAATTGCGCAACGCTCGCATTAGGCTGCCGTCTTGTAACCCGAGGTGCGCACTGTCGGCGTATCGGCCTTCCAAGAGCATTTTCATCGCCGTTGCGGGCATAAAGTCTTCTTCAAGTTGCCGAATGTAGCTGTCGTTCGCAATGCGACGGTCGAATCGCTTCATCACCGCCTTAGCGAGGTTCTTGAGAAGAGGTTGCATTCTGCTGGCGCCTTTCATGGATCGTGTTTCCGAGGTTAAGCGCGCCCTCGAATCTGTAGGTCAGGTTGTTTTTGTTTCGTCAGGAGCATACCTCGAATCCCGTCCTCAGAGCGGCAGCAGTGTCTCAGCTCCGATTTCCGGGCAGACCCAACCGGGCACGCGAGTGAACGATTCTTGGTTGATTGCGATCGAACCGCTCTCGACGGCAGTCAGTGATATATTCGTTTGGAACCAAGAGGCAAGGGCGAAGGGGAATAAAGTTATGATGCTTTCGAAGGCCATGAGATACCGAGTGGGCTGCGGCCTCTTGCATAAGGGGCTTCACTGCGGGTGCGGCGGGAAATCCGAGGTAATATTCCCCGCTGGCGCAAAGCCCGGAGGCGCCCGCGTTTTTGAACTCCGCCTATCCGCTAATAGTCGCCCTTTCGGGATTCAATGAAATCGTTCGCTTCATACAGAAGAAGTGCCTTTCCCCGGCTCCGCTCGCTCCTCCGGCTCCGGTCCGGCAAAATCGAGACTGCCAGAGACCGGTCGCGTGAGCGCTATCGCCGCGCCGCGATGACAGTGGCTGCAAACTCGTTCAGCAAAATCGTTTCGATGGCGACCTCGATTCTTACTGTACGCCTGACATTTCGCTATCTGGGCGCAGAGCGATATGGGATGTGGATGACAATCACTTCGGTTGTCATGATGATGAGTTTTGCCGATCTGGGCATAGGCAACGGCTTGATCAACATCATGGCGGACGTTGTGGGCCGTAAAGATTGGCTTGCCGCGAGAAAGGCAAGTGCCAGCGCATTTTGGGTGCTCAATGGAATCGCAGCCCTCTTTGCTCTGGCAATGGCTGCCGCCTATCCGTTTATCAATACGAGCCGCCTGTTTAACCTGCGCTCGCCGCTGGCCATGCACGAAGCCGGTCCAGCGCTTCTCGTCTTCTTTTACTGTTTCGTCCTCAACTTGCCCATGTGCGCAATTCGGAACATCCAGACGGGCATGCAGAACGGGTTCGTAAACAACCTCTGGGATAGCCTCGGAAGCGTAGCTTCTCTGCTTGCTCTGCTGCTTGCGATTCGCATCCACGGGGGTCTTCCGCTTCTAGTGCTGAGTCTCGCTGCCCCGCCGGTCCTGGTTTCAATGCTCAATGGTCTGGAGCTCTTTGGCCGGTCTCATCCGGAGTTGCTGCCAAGTCCCAGCGCCTTCTCGCGAGATTCGGCATCGCGTCTCTTCCACACCGGAATGATGTTCTTCCTGTTGGCGCTGGCCATATCAGTTGGCATGCAGACCGATAACATCGTCATCGCGCAGATTCTCGGTGCAAAGTCTGTGGCCGCCTATGCGGTTCCGGCGCGACTTTTCAACATGGTCAACGCGTTCTTGAATATGCTTTCCGGTGCCATGTGGCCCGCGTATGCGGACGCAGTGACTCACTCAGACGGACCCTGGATTCGCAGGACTTTTAGGCGAGTCGCTGTTGGTGGAACCGTGTTCACGATCGTTGCCGCAGTCTTCCTGGCTATCTTCGGAAATCAGATCCTGGCCGTCTGGGTCGGTCCTCAGATGCACGCCTCGGCAGCCTTATTGGCCGTATTCGGCTTTCAATCCGTTCTCTATGCCTACCTGCAACCAATGAACTTCCTACTGAACGGGGTGGGGCAACTCCGGGCTCAAGTCATCGCCGCACTTGTGATGGCCGTACTGAACCTTGCCCTTTCCATCTTCTTTGTGATTCATTATGGAATCATAGGTGCGGTCCTGGGGACGGTTATCTCAACGCTTGTTGCCCAAGTCGTTCCGCTGACCGTTCTGACAAGGAGCGCCTTGAAGAAGTTTAGTCAGTCTTCTGTTGAGTCGCATTCGGAATCAGCGGACGCGATGAATCAGGGTCCGAACTGATGCCCCCCGCGCTTGTGTAGAAGTTGCGGCAAATCGCCACATCACTTCTCTCGCGAATCGCTCGCGGCGGCTTAATCGGGTCCTCTTGATCCTTCGAAGCGTCCGTGAATCCATCTCATTCCGGGCAGCTTCCAATACCATCGTTGAGAATTCATTGCGCTGTTGATGATCTCTGTCAGCCCGCGCTTAGGCTCACCCTCGGGATCCATTGCTTCCCAAATCATCCCCACGAGAACCACAATGCAGGCTAGGACGAGAGAAAGGAGGGCACCTATCTCGACAACCAACCGCCGCGAAGGCCCGGACTTCCGCCCAGGGATCTCGGCAACGTCTAAAACGCGAACCGTTGGAAGCTCCTCGGCCTCCTCCACTTTGGCCGCTTCATACTGCTTTGTGAGGGCCTCCCACAGCGCTTCCTCAACGCGCATTTCGCGCTCTAAGTCATAATAGGTAAGTCCCAAGGAAGGCAGTTCGTCAGCAGTAGGATATGGAGACTTGGTTGTATCTGTGTCAGAGCCGGATCCTTGGGGCAGCCCACCCATCTTATTAAGTTGTTGCTGCAGCTCCGCGTTATGTGCCTCCAGACCGCGTACTTTGAGATTATCCTCCGAATAGGTTTGCCTTAGTGCTGCCAGTTGGCTGCGTCCATCGATTAACTCGGCCTGCAATCTGAGCCCCCTCGTCTACCATCGATTTTGTCTGGCGTGGGCATGTCAATTGCGCCGCTTTTAGTGGAGAACTGGCTAAGTTCCTTGGCGGATTCATCGAGCTTCTGCTTAACATCTCTTACCCGCCCTTCGAGAAAGATCCGCTCACGGCGAGCAGCCGACGTGGAATTCTCGGTCATTACACGATTAAGTTCCTCTACATACCCCCGCGCCATGTTTGAAGCAAGTACAGGATTCCCGGCCGTAACACTAATCGAAATGACTCCACTCTTTTGATCGACAACGATCTTGGTGGCGCCCGCCAATGATTTGCGGGTGTCATCGATAAGGTGCGTTTTATAGTAATGAGCGAGATCGAAGCGATTGATCAAGCCGTCCTGGACGTTTCGGCTTTGCAGAATGCTAATGAACAAATCGCCGGGTGTATACAGCCCCAGCTCTTCACCGCCAAGCCTGCCTTCGGGAGTGTTCGTAAGCGCGCTCATGATGCGCGAGATCCGGAGAAGCACTGTCAGGCGGCATTAAGGTTGTTGTCGATGTATAGAAGGCTGGCAGACGGAAAGCGTACAGCAATGACACGAGAATGCCGGCAACAAGAATGCCAAAGATCATCCATCTTCTCACCCAGCATCTCAGCAGGAAACGAGCGATTTTTGAGCTTAGCGCTTCGCCGCCTTCTTCGCCATCGACGGAGTCTACTTCATCTGCCTGGGCGGAAAGCTCCGGAGCTGGTGTTTCGCTTTGAGAATCGTCCATTTGAAACTCACTCTCTGGGAAACTATGCGGCACCGAATTTATTGACTGCAAACGGAGTCGACGTTCGCATTGAAAGGCTCACGAAGGAGTGACTCGCACCTTTCGTGCCAACTTCCGATCCTAGGGGTAAATGCCGCGCATTCGACCGGGTTCTTGAAACTACCCAATGCCTGTCCTGTAACAGGTCAATAGCTTGCGGCAATAGCGACCGGCAACGCCGCCGCCGCCATGGCCTGTGCCACTGCCGCTATGTTCTGCCACACCGTTGAGCCGCCGACAATCCTCTGGGGCACGAAGATAGTGTCGCCGGGCCGCATGCGGACGCTCATAAAGTTATTACTCAGCCAGCTACTGTCGCGCGGCAAAACTGACCCATCGGCGTGGAGCACGTAGATCTGCTTTTTGTCGCCGACAGTTGACGGGCCGCCCGCCTTGCGCAAATACCAGGCGAGATTTCGTCCCGCGATGTAGCTGATTGCGGCTGGGTTATACACTTGGCCGCTCACCATGACGAAACTTGGCCGCTTGGGTATGAGCAGTGTGTCGCCCGCACGCAGTTCAATGTCCGCTGGCGTATTCTCCCATCTGCTGAGGTCTGACGAGATGTTGATGATCAGTCGGCCACTGGCAGGATGGCTGCGAAGGCTCGCGAGAATCTCCTGGCGCTGCGTCTCGAGGGATTGCCGCACATCTGTCGCTGCTTGCGCGCCGATCACTCCTTGCTTCACCTCGGGAGGTGTGTTCTCGATTTGTTGAATCATTTGCTGGCGGGCTTGTTCGGCCAGTTGACGGACCTGCTCCCGCTCCAGAACCGCTGCCGGCGGATACGCATCCTGTCGGAAACCTCCCGCTCGCATCAGCACGGAGCTAAGACGCTCTCCCGGTTCAATCGCATAAGTACCAGCATGCTCGACCTCGCCGGTTATCGTCACCGACGAACCGATATCTTGCCAGCCGGACAATTGCCGAATGCTGACGGCATCGCCTGGATTAAGTGCCACATCGGCATTCTTGTCGCCATCGAGCGCTTTCTCAACTGCGACGGTGCTATGGCTCACCAATACCTTTTGGCCATTTTGCACCACATAGCTGGACAGGTCGGCTTCATCTCGATAGGCGCTACGTTTGAATCCTCCGGCCATGCTCACCAATCCCGCCACAGTCATGCCCTGAGACATCGGGTAGGTGCCGGGACGAAGGACCTCCCCTTCAATCGAGACGGTGGGTGGATCGATCTCGTACCTGCCATAGATGCGAATCAAATCGAAGGGTTCGAGGAGAAACGAATCATTTCCAATCAGCGCGTCGTGAAGATTGAAGCTGGTTGTCTCTGGCCGGAAGTCGGGCGGAAGGAGACGGACAAGTTCCGCATGGTCGGCCGCTTCAGGTAGCACGTCCTGGTACGAACTCAAAAGATCGTTAATCGTCATCCCGTTCTTGTAGGGATACGCGCCAGGACGATAGACATGTCCTTCCAGGTAAACCGCATCTTGGTTATAGGGCAAGATCTGTGAAATGACAACGTCGTCGCCACCCTGTACATGGAAGTCGGCAAGCTTCTGCGCTGCCTCCGCCGGGTTGTCGGGGAGTTGCAGGCTTAACATGGTGCGGCTTTGGTTAGCCACGATTCGTGCAACATTGACTTGTTTCAAGCTCGCTGTACTCAGGACCCCTCCTGCTAGTTGGAGAACCTGATTCAGTGTTTTTTCCCCGTTCAGCTCGTAGATCGCGGGATGATGCACGACTCCTTCCACTGAAACCTCCGGACCGACCGGTGGAACCAGCAGTGTATCGCCAGGCAAAAGACGCTCGACGTCTGAGCGGACGCCCTTCAACAGAAAGTCGTAAAGGTCGATTTCGCGGACCAGCTGATCGCCACGATACTGGCGCAGAATGCGCAGCGAACCGCGGCTGGTCGGACCACCGGCCGCATACAAGGCGCTCAACGGCGTGGACAAAGAGCTGACATCATAAGCGCCGGGCCGCTGCACGTCTCCCACAACATAGACACGCACCGTCCGCAGGCGGCCAAGGGAAATTTCGACGTGCTCACTCTGAAACTGCGTGCTAAGGGCCTGTTGGATGGCACTCTGCGCCTGCGCGATTGTCATCCCGTTAATCATGATTGTGCCCGCTTCAGGGAGATCAATCTGGCCTTGGCGATCGATGATTCTGTTCAGCCTGCTCGACTGGCCGCCCCACATATTCACGATCAGGCTGTCTCCCGGCCCAAGAACATAATCGGGACCGGCGGGGAGATCCATTGGCAATTCATTCGCATTCCCCGTGCCCAGAAGAAATGCGTCGCTTCCAAACCGCTGCAGCTTGCCTCCACTCGACGGGACCTGGGTGTAAAGATCATGCAGAGACTGCATATCTCCATATGGACTGGGCTGCTGTATCTCTTGGGGTCCACTTTGCTGGATCTCGGCGTTCGTTCCTGCAGGCGTCGCATTCCCCCCTGCCGCCTGTGGACGATTACTCTGATCTGGTGTTTGCGCGTTGCCGCTTTGGGCAGACGATGCGGCCTTTCCGCCGCTCTGGGCTGGTGCTTCGGCCCCACCGTTCGGGGCAGATGTCTGAGCCGGGCCCCCGGCGTTATCACTCTGGGCCGCTCCCTCACCGTTACTCCCGGAGGAAGCTGGTGCTTGCGCTTCACTGCCCTGGTCCGCTCCCTGGACGCCATTACCCCCGGCAGGTGAGGCTTGGGCCCCCTCGTTCTGGCCACATGTTTCGGCCGAACCCTCGGCGCTGCAGTTCTGGTCCGCTCCCTGGGCCGGACCAATCTGGACGTCGATCATTCCACAAAACATTACGGCCAATCCTGATGCAAACAGGAACCCGCGGATGCGAGTCCAACGCGGCCTGGATTCAGACATTCTTCGAATGTAAAGCAATACGCTGCGCATTTCTCAACCTTTTGACGGGTGGGTTTTTCGTTTCGTGTTGGTGGCGCAAAAGCTGGCAACCCCATGCATGCTCGATTGCCCGCTTCTGGTAGAGTTTTCGCTCAAGGGGAATGCTCAGACCGAATACAGATTTTGCTTCGGCGCTTCTTGACCTTTCGGTCAGCGAAGATGTCAACAAGGCCTTAAGTAAGTGTTGCTTAATTCGGCTTGAAGACGTGGGACGACCAATCCAGGCGCCGCTTGGAGGGCGATCTCGTTCACTGAGCGCCTTCGGTCTTGAATGTTGTGATTCTTGCCTCTAACTGTTCTACCTTCTTCTCCAAACTCTTCATGTCCGCGCGAAACTCCTCGAGATGACGTCCAAACGGAACCTCTCGATTCACGTCTCCCAGAACAGAGCGCATCGCTTCGCGCGTGAGGTGCGATACGCTGCGTGCTCCGGTCAAGGAGCAGATGCGCCGGAGTGTCAAGTACTCCTCTTCGGAAAGACGGACGCTGATCGTGCGTGACCGCGGCTTCAGAACTGTCATAATTGACCCCACGAGCCTGGTTTTGAGATGCAGAACGATCCCGTTTAATCGCAGGAACTCATGAATCGCGAAGGAAGGAATGACAAAACTTGATCACTTGTTGAATCGATTCGGCTTCGATTTAGGGTAGGCTCCGCCCCTCTAAGTCCCAGCTGATCGGTGAAACTTTAGGCTAAGCAGAGACGCTCATCCGAAATGGGGATACACTTCGACACACCATCGACAACAGGGCTACTTCGCCCCTGTTTGCATTGCACCGAAGTCCAGAATAACGCACAATTGGCACCCGGCAGGGGCGGGCAAGACAAGAAAACTGTGAGACAGTTGCTTGACGATCCCGAATTGACAACATCCTATATCATTTTCATTCCACACACGTTAATCGTCGCCAACAGTCCACCCAACAAATCTGGCACGGGACGCAGTGTGGCAATTGTAGGACGCCTCGCGTCTGCACTCTGCCCGGTCTTTGATCGCCACCTTCGTGCCATCGATAAGGGCTGCCGGCAACTGCGACAAAGGACCCGGCCGAGTGACTTTCGCACCAAATGCCAGCTTGGATGACGCGCCGGAGCGCGCCAGCCGGCCGTTTAAGCCGCGCCGAACTGGCTCCATCGCTCATCGGCTCCTCGACTGTTCGTTCTTCGCCTGATTAGCCGGTTCCGGGAGCGATGAATTAGAACGCTTCCCATGCCAATCTTCCGGCACAGATGTACCGCTCTCCGCTCTTCCAGACGAAGGCTGAACGACAATTCGTTCGTCTCGCCGCGCTTCCGTCATCGCTCCCTTGGCGGCGAACCTTCCCATCTGCGCGCCTCAACACTCTTGATTGCTTTGTTGCCCCGTGGAGCTATACTTTTGCTGTTCTCTTCGGCGAGAACGATTGCACTACGAATTCGATTAGATTTGCCGCCTCCCCCTAAGGAACTGCAATTTTCATTGAAACCCTTGCGCCTCGGTTTACGTCGATAAAACGCAAGGGAACAAGCCTCGGCGCATTCCTTTGCTTGCGGCGCTGGTTGAGCAATTTCCTGAGAAGCTCAGTGTTTCACCCGGCGTGAACCGAGCGATTCCTGAGGCTTCGTGGCTGGATGACACTGAGATGCGTGGTTCTTCCCTGTTGGGGTCGCTACGTTCGGTTTTGGGGTCCGCGGATAGCACCGCGAAAATGGGGGGAAAAACCGCTTGCAGTTCGCAATGGGAGCTCGTATGAAATCGTACGTCGCCGGATTTTCTGCCTTGGCCTTCGTGCTTGCTGGCTCATTCGCTGGGTCGTCTGCTGTTGCCCAAACCGAGCGAGCGCTCCTGATCGGCATCAATACTTATCAGCCTGCGGGAACCACAGCGGATCATCCTGCCGGCTGCATCTACGGCCGCTGCGAATTGGGGACCTTCGAGAATCTCGATGGCTCCGTCAACGACGCGCAGGCCATGGCCGACCTCCTCGCCAGTCCTAAATTTGGCTTCCCTGCTGCGAACGTCGTTCTGCTCACCAATCCTGCTCCATCTCATCCCAGCCCGGGAATGGTCCTCCTTCCCGATTCGCAAACCACGCATGACGGCATTCTTGCCGCAATGCAGAAATACCTCGTGGATATTCCGCAAAAGGGCGACACCGTTGTCTTTTACGACGCCAGCCACGGCTCGCTTCGAGTCAACACCAAGGGCAACAAGCTTACGGTGCTGGTCGGCGGTCAGTATGTTCACGCCGACAGCACAATGGTTCCCTCAGACGCCTACAAAGGCGGCTACGACGTCCGCGACCGCGAAATGACGCGCATCTTCAACGCCGCTCTCGACAAGGGCGTCCATCTCACCGTCATCTTCGACAGTTGCCACTCCGGCGGTATCAGCCGTGGCATCGGCCCGGTTTACCGCGAGCGCGCTCTGGCCTTTGATCCGCGCGACATCAATGAAGCCCCAGACGCGCTGCCCAACGGCCAGCCCCGACCCGCGCCGACCCAGCGCACCGACAATTCCGCGCTGGTCTTTTCCGCCGCGCAACAGGACCAGACCGCGAAGGAAATGCCGGCCGGCGCCGAGCCGCACGGCGCGTTCACTGCCGCGCTGCTTCAGGCTCTGCAGGCATTGCCTGCCGACACGCCCGCTTCCGTTGTTTACGAGCGCGTAAAAGCGGTCCTCGAGGGCAGCAACGTGCCCGATCAGGAGCCTGACCTTGACGCTACCGCCGCGCGGCGCGAGCAGCCGCTCTTCGGTGGCGCCGCCGCTAAATCTGACAAGGTGCGCGCTGCCGCGCTCGGCACAAACGATGATGGCTCTGTCTCGCTTGACATCGGCCGCGCTTCCGGTCTCGGTGTCGGCAGCGAATTCACCGCCACCATCGCCAACAGCGCCGGCCAAAACGTCCTGCTTCGCATCACCAGCCTCGACGGACTCGCCCGCTCCTCGGCCCTAATCGTCAGCCCCTCGGGCGCCAAAGTTTCTCCGGGCGACCTTTTCGAGTTGAGCAAATGGATTCCGGCCGACAATCCGCCGTTGCTTGTCTGGCTCTGGCCTTCGAATCTCTCCCAGGACCAGATCGACGCGGCCGTCGCGCAAGTTCAATCATCCGGAGTTGCCTTGGTCTCCGATCCTGCGGAGCAGCAGTGGACCCACGTCCTCAGCTGGGACGGCACGAATTGGACGTTGCAGCAGGCTGGCTCGGCTACCCCGGTCAACCTGGGCGCGCCGCTCACCGCCGACGCAGTCAAGAAGAACCTTCCCGCCGGCGCCAAGCTCTGGGTCAACCTTCCGCCTTCGCAGGCGCTGGCCGCAAAGGTCAAGCCTGCCGGCGCCGACAGCGCCGTTCAAGTCGCAAGCAATATGTCGGTCGCGCACTACGCGCTCACCGGTGTCCTCACTGCCAATGGTCCCGCTTACGCCTGGTATCACAAGAGCGAGTTGGCGGCTGGACCGCCCTCGCCGAGTGCGCCGCCGCATAGTCCCGGCTGCTCGGCCACCTCGCAGTACCCGGTGCGCACGGACTGGGTACCTATCGGCAGCGCTTCCACCATCGATGCTGCAGGCGACAAGCTGAACCACTACTCGTCCCTGCTCGCCAAGGTGCATGGCTGGCTCGAACTGGCCAACAGCCCTGCGGACGCATCAAGCGACGAATATTATTCGCTGACACTGCTTCCTTCCAACGCCGCCACACCGCTTCCGGCAAATCAGACCACGCACCAGGGTGATCAGCTCAAAATGGCCCTCGCCTCCGATGACCGCATCATCGATCATCGCTGGGTCTATGTGCTCGACATCGATTGCCACGGTCAGGGCACCGTTCTTTACCCGCGCGACTATTCCGAGAATCAGTTTCCCAACGATTCCGAAAACGGCCGCCAGTTCATTCTGCCCGGCGCGCCCGTTTTGCGCATCGGTCCGCCTTATGGTGTGGACACGCTCATCATGTTGAGCACTGAGCAGCCGCTCGCCGACCCATACGTCCTGAACTTTGAAGGCGTCGCTTCGCGCGGCACTCGCGGCGTCTCGTCACCCTTGGAGAAACTCTTGAATCAAACCAGCGGAGGAACCCGCGGATTTTCTGGCGAGGTTCCCACTAACTGGGGCATTGGGCTCACCACCGTTCACAGTGCCCCGCAAAGTGCGACCAATTAGCCTTCATGCATCGGAGAGTCGAGCTTCACACATCAACGGCCCGTTTCATCGATCGGGCCCACACATCAAGTGAGCAGCCGGCAGGTTATTGAGTCACTCCGGCAAGACATATGGAGGGTAATCTGATGCCAGTTTCTCGACGCCTTTTCCTTGCCGACGCCTCCGCGCTCGGCATGATGACTGCGCTGCTTCCCCAACTCGCCGCCGCACAAGCTTCCACTCCTCCTCCTCCTCATCCAGCCCCGGCAGAAGACTTGCCTCACGATTCCTACAGTTTCTGGAACGGGTTCTACGACTCTGTCAACCCCTACAGCGGGAACTACGGCAGCAAAGCGGCCTCGCGCGGCCCGACGGACCAGCTTCCCGATCCCGCGGCCCAGACCCAGTACCTCCACTACGACAGCGACAACAAACGCCTTCGTTACGCCTCGGACATCCGGAAGGAAGAGCTGCTCGACCACGACGGCGACGTTGGTGTCAGCATTGCCCTCGCCCAGTTTCGCCCCGGAGCTGGCGAAACCAATCTGAAGGCCTCGCAACTGCGCGTCGACACGACGCAGGTTCACCCTTTCGTGAATATCCTTACGCCTCTCGCCTGGTCGGCCATCGCATCGGTCTCGCCCAACAATGCGGGCAAAGTCTCTCTCGACGCCCTTGGCTTTCGCTCGCCCCAGGCCATGCAAGGCACCAGCAAGATTCTGCTCACGGAGGGAACCGGCAAACTCGCTGTAAACATCTCCAGGGCCGCAGCGCAATCGATGTTTCTCAAGGCCCTCAACATCATGATTCAGGGCGCAAAAATTGCGGCTCCCATCGTCAGCCTTCCAGCCATCAGCGTGCCCGCTCTCAGCACATTCACTGAGATGCTCAGTTACTGGGAAGACCGCACACGATTCATCATGTCCGGCAACCTCACGCACGCCGTGGCCACGCAACAGGCGCTGGACGATCCAGATCGCGATCCAGCCTACATCGGCCTCAAATCGGGCGACTACCTGATGGTTCCCCAAAGGCACGTCGACGAGCTGGCCAAAGCCCTGCCAAATCTCGATTTGATCCAGGGTTACCTGGTCGCCAAAGATGCCGATCCCAACCTGCCGCTTGCGGAGCGCGCGGAGAATTCGGTTCCCGGGATCACCTATGCCTCAATGCACATTACAGTGCAGCCCTCCGATACAAATCTGAGCAGGCCCGCTGCTTCCAGCTCCTCGAGCTCGTCATCCTGCCCGTCCTCGAGCGCCAGGAAGAGCAGCTCCAGCTCGACGAGCAAGAGCAAGTAGCGTAATGACGAAATCGCTGTCAAAACGGTATGCTAGGGACTGTCGGTGGACGTCGTGCTCTGGCCTGGCAACGCAGCTGGGCCGGCCGGCGGCGACAACAAACGGTAAATCGACGGGGGTCAAGATGAGCCGTTCCGCAAGAATCGTCGTATTGGCAACTTTGTGTGTCTTGGCGCTTGTGACTGCTTCCGCCGGCGCGCAGGGATTTGGCGCCACCAAGGAAAAAGTCACCCTTCACCGCAAATTGCCTGCCGTGGTGCACATGCCGGGAGACACGATCAAGGTCATCGTCAACTCCGCCGACACCGAAGAAGATGGCTCGCTTCCCTACGATTTCCAGGCCCTTCTCGAAACCGAGTTGCTCAAAGACGATCCGAATCTCCGCGACGATGACAATCCCTCGACGCAGATCATTTGCCAGATCACCGAGTATTCGCATCCCGATCCCGAATACACCAATAAGCTGGCGCCGGCCGCGGCCCTTGGCGGGACCCAGATCGCTTCCATCGCCAAGGTTGGCGCCGTTGAGCGCATTACGGCGAAACTCAATGTTTCCTTTCAGGCCAAGGACGCAAATGGTCACGGGATTATCTCTGACAACATTGAATCCACTTACGACCGGGAATTCGACAGCGCGGGGAATTCGACCGCGCACGGCGTGTTGGGGCAGTTGACGGGCAGCCTTTCGCATGCGAAGGGCGGGCAAAAGAGCGAGGATGGCCCTCCCACACCCGCTGAGTTAAGATCGCGCTTGATTATCGACGCCGTGCAGCAAATTGCCGAGCATCTCGTCAACTCCGATGAATCGATTGATGTCCTGCTCGCGCGCAAGGACGGCCCGCTTGAGGAAGGTGACAAGGACGCCGAAATGGACCTTTGGGAGCGCGCCCTCGAAACCTTTGAGACCGCCCCGCCGTTTCCCAAACCCGACGAAGACGCTTACCGGCTCTACAACATTGGCGTGGCCTACGAGGCGCTTGCCTATGAAGCCGACGATGAGAAGGCGGCCATGAAGTACCTTGACCAGGCCGCCATCAACTACGGCAAAGCAATTGATGCCAAGCCCACCGAGAAGTATTTCGTCGAGCCGCAGAAGCGCATCGAGACCGCGATCGCGCACTACAAAGAACTCGATTTGGAAAAACAACGTGACGCGGAGAAGGCCAGGAACGAGGCTGTGGACGCTGCGAATTCCAAGGCCCAGGGCTTGACCAACGATCAGGTAATCGCCATGGTCAAGTCCGGTATGGACGACGCTACCGTCATTCAGGCCATTCGCGGGGCCAGTGCGGTCAACTTCGATCTCACGCCGGCCGGTCAGAAAGCCCTCGCCACGGGGGGTGTCAGCGTCCACCTCCTCGCCGAGATGAAAGCGCAGGCCGCAAAGAAGCCGCCCGCAGTTGCTCACAAGGGGCTGAACAACACGCAAATCATCGCCATGGTCAAATCCGGTATGGATGAGGGAACCATCATCCAGGCTATCCACGGAGCGAATGCAACCGACTTCGACCTCAGTCCCGCGGGCCAGCAGGCTCTCACCAGCGGCGGCGTCAGCGCACGCGTCCTGGCGGCAATGAAGGCTCGATCCACGAAAAGTCCTGCGCCAACCTCAGGGCACGTAGCCGAAAAATGAACTCTCGCACTCGATCCGGTCTTGCCATCCTGTCGTTGCTGGCAGCAACGCTCGTCGCATCTCCATGCGCGCGTGCTCAGGGAATTCGCTGCGGCGCCGGACAGGACCTCATCATTCAGGCGCTCGAACGCATTACGCCGCAGAGCGGCAACGAAGCCTTTGAAGATGCTCTGCAATTGCTCAAGTCCGCCGTCGCCGAATGTCCTGAGCTGGGCGACGCTTGGTACTACCGCAGTCTCGTTGAAAAGCGCCTCGGCCACGACGCTCTCGCCAAATACGCCATGGACAAGGCGCACTTCAATGGCTCTGAGGCGCTCGATCAGGATCTGAATCCGCTGATTCTTTCCACTCCGGCCTCGCGCGGCATCGAGGCTGAGGGCACTGAAACTCCCGTGCCTGTCGCCCCGCCGGTCAAGCCCGGTCCAGTGCAGCAGAAGTGGGCGCTTGTCATCGGTATCGGTCACTTTACCGATGCTCAGATTCCCCAGCTCAACTACACCGGCGCCGATGCCACCGCCTTTGCCACCGCGCTCAAAGACCCCTCCATTGGCGGTTTTCCAGCGGACAACGTTCACGTCCTCACCGATGATCAGGCCACCACCAAAAACATCAAGGAACAGCTCAACTGGATTGCGCGCCACGCCGAGCCTAACGATCTCGTTGTGATTTACGTCGCGACGCATGGCACGCCGCGCACCACAGACACTGCGGGCGGCGCAAACTACCTCATCACCTACGACACCGAAGTCTACTCCGGCGGAAAACTCGACGAGGATGCGCTCTACGCCACGGCGTATCCGATGGTCGAGTTGGCCGATGCCGTCTCGACGCGCATGAAGGCCCTCCGCACCGCCGTCTTTCTCGACACCTGCTACAGCGGTGGCGCAGCTGGCGACAACGGATCGCAGTCCTCAGCTCCTCTCGCCAACACCGCGCCTTCAGGCGCAATGCTCACGCACATGTCGGATGGAACGGGCCGCATCGTCATGGCCGCCAGCGAAGTCAATGAAGAATCGCTCGAAAGCAGCCAGCTCCATCACGGCTACTTCACCTACTTCCTGCTCCAGGCCCTCAAGACCAGCAAGGGCCAGACGCCCTTAAGCCAGATTTATGCTTCTGTCGCGCAGCAGGTCTCGCAAAGCGTCTCCTCGCAGGGCATGCATCAGCATCCCGTCATGAATCGCAGCTCCGCCGACGCGGACTTCGCTCTCCGCGCCCCCGCTCCGGCAACGGCGAGCGCTCACCCTTGAACACAATGCAGGCCATGATCAATTGGAACTTCGGTCGGCTTCGCACCGGCGCAGTTTGCCTTGCGGCGATTTTCGCTGGCGCATCGGCATCCGCCCAGCCCGGCGCATTGGCCGCTCAAATCGCGCAGCACGAGCAGAATCTGGCGCAGGCGCGCTCCAGCAAAAACATTCGCCAGCAGGTCTCGGAGTTCAACACTCTTGGGGCCCTCTACTACAGCGAAGGCCAGCTCCAGAAGGCGCTCGATGATCTGAATCAGGCGCTGCCCATCGAGCAAAAGTATTCAAGCATGCTTGGCCAGGCCACCACCTTGAACACCATGGGCCGCGTCTACACCGATCTTGGTCAGGAAGACAAGGCTCTCAACCTGCTCAATCAAGCGCTGCCGTTCTGGCGCGCGCTCCCGTCGCGTGCCGGTGAAGCCGAGACGCTCAACAACATCGGCAAAGTCTATAACAATCTCGGACAACACGACGATGCCCTCAAATTCCTGAACCAGTCCCTCGCCATCTGGCACGAAGTCAATGCTTCGCCTGCCGCCGAGAACGCGCCACCCGGCCCCGCTCCGGCTCAAACCGCATCCGCTTCGAGCTTCCTCGCGACTGCCAGCATCAATGGAGAAGCCAGCACTCTCGACAATATGGGCCGAGCCTGGTCCGACATGGGTGACGGCAAGCAGGCTCTCGACTACTTCAATCAGGCGCTTCCCATCTACCGCAACTTGGGCGAACGCAACGGCGAAGCTCTGCTGCTCAACGACATGGGCCCCGCCTATGCCGCACTTGGCCAGAAACAAAAAGCGCTCGACGTCTACAACCAGGCCATTGCGCTCTGGCGCCAACTCGGCAATCGCCAGGGCGAAGCGCTCACGCTCAACAACATCGGCCGCCTATATCGCGACCTCGGCCAGCACCAGACCGCGCTCGATTACTACAACCAGGCGTTGCCCATCTGGCGCGAGGTGGGCAATCGCAGTGGCGAAGCCCTCGCGCTCAGCGATATCGGCCGCGCCTACGCCGATCTCGGCCAGCCGTCCAGGGCCCTCGACTACGCGAGCCAGGCACTCCCCATCTTTCGCGAGGTCGGAAGCCGCCGCGGCGAAGCCATGGCCCTCAACAACCTGGGTCGTGATCACTCTGACATGAACGAAGCCCAACAGGCCTTCGACCTCGACCTTCAGGCGCTCGTCATCTGGCGCGAGGTTAAGGACCAGCGCGATGAAGCGCAGGACCTCATGACCATCGCCTGGGCTTACTCGGCTCTGAAGCAGCCGGAACTGTCCTTCGCCAGCGCCATCGCGGCACTTGGTCTCGCAAAAGCAACCGCCGATCCACAAATCGAAGGCAACATTGAAAACTCAATGATGATCGGCTTCCGCAAGCAGCATCAACCTGAGGAAGCCATCTTTTTCGGCCTCCTCGCGGTCAACGACTACGAGCAGATTCGCAAAAACATTCTGGGCATGGAGAAGGAAGTTCAAGCCGGCTTTGCGCAATCGCGTTCCGGCGCTTACCGTATGCTCGCCGAGTTGCTCGTCGAAACCGGCCGCCTCGGCCAGGCCGAGCAAATTCTCGATCTCCTCAAGGAGCAGGAATTCCAGGACGTCGTCACCACCGCCGCGCCCGGCTCATCGGCGGGCATCGAGCCGCTCAAGCTTTCGCCCGCGCAGCAGGATGCCGAGAGCGCGTTGCCCGACCTCGAAAAGAAAGCGCGCGTCATCGAGGAATCGAGCCTCGCATACGGCCAACTCCAGGCCAAGCCTTCGCGCACCCCTGACGAGGATGCCCAGCTCAAGTCGCTCGGCGCAACCATCCAGCAGGAAGGCGGCGACATTCAGTCCGTACTCACAAACAAGATCTTTCCCGAACTCGATGCGCAGTCCGCGCCCGGCCAGGCTTCCGCTGACACTACAAAGAGCTTTCTTCAGGATTCGCTTTCGAAACTCGGTCCGCGTGTCATGGGCATTCGCCTGCTCCTCGGCGACGATCACGCCTATGCCATCGTCGTTACCGCCGCCTCGCGCAAAGGTATCGTTCTGCCTGCTTCGCCGGCCGACATCCGCGCCAGGACATTTGAAGCGCTCAAAGCCGTCGGCTCGCCCTCGTCCGATCCTCGTCCGCAGTTGAATCAGCTTTACTCCATGATCGTTGCGCCCATTGAAGGCCAGCTCAAGTCCCTCGAAGCAACGCCAGGTCCGAAAGGCACCGCGAAAGGCAGCGTCCCCACTCTCCTCTGGTCGCTCGACGATGCATTGCGCTACGTCCCCATCGGCGCGCTTTACGACGGCAACCATTACCTGGTCGAGCGCTTCCACAATGTGCTCTTCACCCCCGAGAGCTACGGCCACATCACGGATTCCCCGCTTCCAGGCGGAACCCCGCCCAGCGCGCTCGCCATGGGCCTCTCGAAGAGCTACAACGGCCTTCCTGCCCTCCCCGGCGTCATTCCGGAACTGGATGCTATCGTCCACGATCCCTCCGATCCCGCATCCCACGGCCCCATGCAGGGCAAGCTGCTGCCCGACGAGCAATTCACTCTCGCCGCGTTGAAGTCAGATCTCGGTGCCGGAAATAATTTCTCCGTCGTTCACATCGCCAGCCACTTTGTTCTCATCGCCGGCAGTGGCGACGAGCCATTTCTCATGATGGGCGGCGACTCGACCGGCGTCCCCGGCGGATTCGAGTGGAATCTTTCCGCGATGGAGAACTCCTCGGTCGCTTTTCACGGTACACGCCTGCTCACGCTCTCGGCCTGCAGCACGGCCAAGGATTACAAATCGCGCAACGGTCTGGAGATGGACTCACTCGGTATGGTTGCTCAGCAGAAAGATGCCGAAGCCGTGCTCGCCACGCTCTGGGACGTGAACGACCTCAGCACCAGCCACATCATGAGCGACTTCTACGACCGCTGGGTCAGAAATCCGGCCGATGGCAAAGCTGAAGCGCTTCGCCAGGCTCAACTCGCCTTCCTTCACGGCGGCGGCGCAGTCCCCGGCGGCGGAACCGGCCGTGGCTTCGAAACCGAGGACCAGACATCCGCACCCAGCAGCCTCGGCTACGCCCATCCGTATTATTGGGCGCCCTTCGTCCTCATCGGCAACTATCAATAGATTTGCGCAGCGCCATCATTCGAACCCGCCGAGGAACTACGCCAACAGTTGCTTCGCCACCTTCACGTACAGCTCCACCGCCTCCAGCAATTCCTTCTTCGCCAGCTTCTCAAAAGGCGTGTGCGCCACATGAATGTTGCCGGGCCCCAGCAGCACCGGCTCGCCCCAATTGCTCAGTTGCGGAATGTCAGTCGTAAACTTCGCCACCATCGTCGGCAATCCCTTCGGCGCACGCAGCCTCGCAAAAGGAATCTCCAGCGTGAAATCCACCTCCGCCAGTCCCTCGGCCGCCTTGAGCAGCGCTGCCTTCACCGGCGCAGAATCCCCCACCAGCCGCACCAGCACCTGAGCTTCGGCCTTGTCCGCGATCACATTCGGCGCGTGCCCGCCATGAATCTGCCCGATGTTCAGCGTGCTCGGCCCAATGTCCTCCGTCACCGGCAGTTCCAATTCCAGGAGCTTTCCCAACACCTGCACCAGTTTGTGCACTGCGCTCTCGCCCAACTCGGGATACGCCGAGTGCGCCATCTTCCCCGTCGCGCGAAACACCACGCGCAGCGCTCCCTTCGACGCCAGCGCCACGCGATTATCCGTCGGCTCGCCGTTGATCAAATAGCGGCTTCCCTTCGGCTTCAGGTTCGCCGCCTTCGCGCCGGCCGAGTCGCGCTCCTCGCCCGATACAAACAACAAACCAATCCGAAAGCCCGCCGCGCGCAGCACTTCCGCCGCCGCAACCTGCGCCGCAAGTATTCCCTTTGCGTCCGACACTCCGCGCCCATACATCCACTCCGCATCCTCGCTGAACGGGATGTACGGCGGCACAGTGTCCATATGCGTCGAAAAAACCAGCTCGGGCGTTTTCCCCGCCGGGCCGCCATACACATTCCAGCGCGGCCCCTCCGTCTGGCTATCCGCCGGCTGCGCCACAGCCGTCTTCTCCACTTCCCACCCGCGCCTAGCTAGAAACTCCGCCATAAAATCGCCTACCGCGCCCTCGTGATAGGTCGTCGATTCGATCTCGCATAACTGACGCGTCAGCCCAATCGGGTCAAGAGCAGGCAATTTCGAAGGCTCGTTCATGGTGCTGCCAGAATACCGTAGCGCACGGTGCTGTCGCAGGTTTCAGCGTAAAATCAGAAATGGAATGATTTCCGCCTTGATATTCACTTCATTTGAGACACATCTCGCCAACGTGACCATTGGGCCAAAGGAGCTGCTGCCATGACTCCGGCCAGCGATGCTGCTCTCGAAGCGATACACGACACGGCTACCGAAATCTTTACCGGCGCTCTCAAGGCCTGTAACATCGCTTCCGCATTCGACCGCCGCCTGCGCTTCGAAGGACATACACTGCACCGCCTCATGCCCGACGGCAGCGGTCCTGCCGACATCAATCTCTCTGCCTACAAGCGCATCTTCGTCATTGCCATTGGCAAGGCTGCCGGCCCCATGCTCCAGGTCCTGCTTGAGCGCATGAAGCGCCGCAAAGGCCTGCGCGGCATCTGCTGCACCAACCAGATGCCCACGGCTCGCAACTGGCGCTTTCGCTACTTCGAAGGTGGCCATCCCCTTCCCAATGAAGACTCCTTCGCTGCTGCGCGTGCCGCGCTCACCCTCCTGCGCAAAGCCCGAAAGGACACGCTCGTCTTCTTCCTCATCTCCGGCGGCGGCTCTGCCATTTTCGATTTGCCTCTCGATCCGCAAATTACCCTTGAAGAAACGGCCGCCTTTCACCAGTTGCTGATTGCGTCGGGAGCTCCGATCAACGAGATCAACACCCTCCGCAAGCATTTTTCCGCGGTCAAGGGTGGTCGTCTCGCCATCGCCGCGCCTGAAGCCGTTAAGGTCAGCCTGCTCCTCCCTGACGTCCCGCTGCGCACGCTCGATGCGCTTTCCTCCGGTCCTACCACGCCGGATCACTCCACCGTGGCAGAAGTTCGCGAGCTTCTCGCCAAGTACGACCTCTCGGCCAAGCTGCCGCCCTCCATCCGCGCCTTCTTTGAGCGGGAGGATCTGCCCGAGTCGCCCGGAAACAAGAGTTGGCGTACCTCGTTCCTGCCCAAGCTGCCTTGGACCGACGCCGCTCGGCCCCGTCGCATCACATCGGCCGCCAGCATGAGCGGCGAGGATGCGGCTTTTCGCGATTCTGTCTTCGAAATTCTGCTCTCCAGTCACGACCTGGTCGAAAACGCGCGCGCATTGGCGCGGCAGCACGGCTATCAAGTCGTGGTCGACAACAGTTGCGACGACTGGGACTACGCCGATGCGGCCCGTTTTCTGCTGGAGCGCTTCCACTCATTCCGCGCCCAGCACAAGCGCTTTTGCCTGATCTCGGTTGGCGAAGTCACTGTCACTCTCACGCGCACGCCCGGCGCCGGCGGTCGCAATCAGCAATTCGCCCTCACCTGCGCCCTCGAACTCGCCAACCATCCCGGCGAACACCTTGCCGTCTTGAGTGCCGGCTCCGATGGCATCGATGGCAACACGCGAGCCGCCGGAGCCATCGCCGATCCCTCCACCGTCGCGCGTGCCCGCGCCTTTGGCTTCGATCCCGCGCAGTCCCTTGCCGAATTCAATGCCTGTCCGCTCTTCACCGCCATCGGTGACTCAGTCGCCACCGGGCCCACCGGCCAGAACCTGCGCGACCTGCGCCTGCTCATCTCTGAAAGCGCCTGACTCCATTCCCTTCCGCGCACTCTCAATCCCCGGTGGAAAATCGAATTATTTTTCCTTTCATGAGCTCAGTCTTGCTGCATTAGGATTGGTTCGTGCCTCGAAGACCAAAACGCGGGACCGCAGCTAAACTCCCCGACATTCGTGCCGTTGCAGCCGTAGCCAAAGTCTCCATCGCTACGGTCTCCAGAACCATGAACGGCTCTTCGCTGGTCAGTGAACGCCTCAGCAAACGTGTCTGGCAGGCGATCAAACAGCTTAACTACCTGCCCAACACCCACGCGCGCACACTCGTCTCCGGACGCAGCCGCCTCCTCGGCATTATCGTCGAGAACATCACCAATCCCTTCTTTCCTGAGCTGATCCAGAGCTTTGAAGAGATTGCCGTCGCCCGTGGCTACGAGATTCTCGTCAGCTCCACCAACAGTGATCCTGCCGTGCTGGCCGCATGCGCCCGCCGCATGTTGGAGCGCAAGGTCGACGGCGTTGCCGTCATGACCTTCGGTGAAGAAGAACCGGTCCTCGATCAGCTTACGCACCGCGGCGTGCCCATCGTGCTCGCCGAGTTCAAACTCGACGATCCCAAAGCCAGCACCATTCTCCTCGACTACTCTACCGGCATCCATCAAGGCATTCGCCATCTCGCTTCGCTCGGCCACCGCTCCATCGCTTTTCTCTCCGGCCCGCACAGCCTGCACTCCGCCATCACGCGCGAGAACGACTTCCGCGCTGCCATTCAGGCCGCCGGTCTGCAGTTGCAAAAGAAGTGGGTCATCGAATGTGACCACACCCTCAAGGGCGGCGTCGCCGGCTTCGATCAGTTGAGCAAGCTCGCCAATCGCCCCACTGCCATCGTCTGCTCCAACGACATGACCGCCATCGGCGTTCTGCGCGCCGCCTATTTGGAAGGCCTGCATGTACCGCGCGATCTCTCGGTCATCGGCCTCGACGACATTTCTTTCGCGGAGTACACGCTGCCTCCGCTCACCACCATCCGCCTCTCGCGCATCGATCTCGCTCGTGCCGCCTTCAGCGCTCTCCACGCCCAAATTGAAGACTCCGGTGGTACCCGGCTTCAGCGCGAGTTCCTGGTCTCGACGAGTCTCGTCGTTCGCGGCTCCACGGCCCCCCCACCCTCTATCGCGGCGTGAACCCAAATCCACTTTCATAACGTCCAACAATTGCATTTCGATGACACCGCGATTGCAACCCTGCGCCATTTGGAGCGGTATGCTGTCAGAGAGGCTCGTAAACCAGAACGTCCGGAGGGGCGCCTTGACGACTGCCTATCTCAATCGCATCGCCACAGCCGTCCCGCCGCACGACATGCACGGCCCCTTCCTTCCCTTTGCTGAAAGCCTCCTGCCCGAGGGCACGCGCCGCAATCTCTATCGCCGCATGGTTCGTCTCGCGGCCATCGAACACCGCTACTCCTTCCTCAAGCCCATCGTCACTGAGACCGGCTCAATGCAGGACGAGGACGCTCTCTTCGTGCGCGGCAGCTTCCCCTCCACGGCGAGGCGCATGGAGGCCTTTCGGCAGTTCGCTCCCCAACTCGCGCGTTGCGCCGTCACCAGGCTCGCGCTCACCGACGCCGAACGCCAGGGCGTCACCCATGTCATCGTCACCTGCTGCACTGGCCTCTACGCGCCGGGTCTCGACTACGAAGTCATCGAGCTTCTTCACCTCAACCCCTCCGTCGAGCGCACCTTCATCGGTTTCATGGGCTGCTATGCAGCCATCAATGCGCTCAAGGCCGCCCGCCACATCGTTCGCTCCGAACCCGACGCCAAAGTCCTGCTCCTTTCGCTCGAGCTCTGCTCCCTGCACATGCAGGAGACCGAGGATCTCGAGCAATTGCTTGCCTTCACGGTCTTCGCCGATGGCTGTGCCGCCTATCTCGTCACCGCCGAGCCCATCGGCTTCGCCATCGACAGCTTTCTCGCCGTCAATCTCGCCGGTACCGATCAGCTCATCACCTGGCGCATCGGCGAACAGGGATTCGACATGCATCTCTCCGGCCAGGTCCCAGGCCAGTTACGCCAGGGACTTGCTGATGCGGGCACCCGGATCACTCGAGGACATGAATTCTCTTCGATCGATCTCTGGGCCGTTCATCCCGGCGGCCGCACCATCCTCGACGCCACTGAGCAGGGGCTTGCTCTCCCGGTCGAAGCTCTCGCCGACTCGCGCAGTATTCTCCTCAATTTCGGCAACATGTCCTCCGCGTCCGTCATGTTCGTCTTGCACAAGCTGATGCAGCGCGCTCGCCCCGGCCAACTCGGCTGCGCCATGTCCTTCGGCCCGGGAGTCACCGCGGAAACCATGATGTTCCATGCCGTCTGACGCGATTGATTTCCGCTATCGCGCCCGGCTCACCGAACTCATGGACGAGCCCTGCTCGCGCGACCAGCTCCGCGCCTGCCTTCGCGACCTTGCGCGCCTCAATCGCTGGTTCCTCGCTTACCGCCCGCTGTCGCGTTGGCTCGACTCCTTCGCCACAACTCCCGGCGCCACAACTTCGGCCCTGATGCCGCTCCACATCGTCGACGTTGGCTGCGGCTATGGCGACACCCTTCGCCGCGTCGAGCGCTGGGCCTGCACGCGCGGCATTGCGGTCGAACTTACGGGCATCGACCTCAACCCTGACGCAGTCGCCATCGCAGCCGAGGCCACCCCATCGGCGAGCGGCATTCGTTGGATCGCTGCCGACGTCTTTGCCTGGCAGCCCGAAAAGCCGATTCACATTGTCATCAGCTCTCTTTTTACCCACCACCTCACTGACCCCGACGTGATTCGTTTTGTGCAATGGATGGAAACCCACGCTCAACTCGGCTGGTTCATCAACGATCTCTCCCGCGCTCCGGTTCCCTATCATCTTCTCCGGCTCTTTTCCAGAATTGCTGGCCTTCACCCTTTTGTTCAGCACGACGGCCCCGTCTCCATCGCCCGCGCCTTTGTTCCAGAGGACTGGCAGCGAATGTGCGCAACCGCCGGCCTTCACACGACTCTTGGCGCGAGCATCGACTTCGACGCCGTATCGATCCGGCCATCCAGGCCGGCACGTCTTTGCGTCAGCCGGAGAAAAACGCCGTGAGTGCCCAGAATCGCAGCGTCCAGAATCGCAGCGCCCCGGCCCGCAGTGCCTCCACTCGCCATGTCGATCACCTCGTCATTGGCGGCGGTCCCGCGGGCTCGATGGTCGCTCTCCGCCTCGCCGCCGCCGGCGGCAGCGTCGTGCTCCTCGAGAAAGAACCGGGCCCACATCACAAGGTCTGCGGCGAGTTCCTTAGCCGTGAGGCCGTCGATTATCTCCATCAGGTCGGAGTTGTCCCCCTCGAGCTCGGCGCCACCGTGATCAGCACTCTTCGCCTCTCTGCCGGCAGCAAGCTCATCGGCGCTCCTCTTCCCTTTCGGGCGCTCTCGCTCTCGCGTCGCGTGCTCGACGCTGCCCTCCTCGCTCGCGCCGAAGAAAGCGGCTGCCAGGTTGTTCGCGGCGTCGCCGTCGAATCGCTCGCGCCTGACGCCGATGGCTGGTTCGCCTCGCTCAGCAGCGGCGACTCCATTCGCGCATCCGCAGTCTTCCTTGCCACCGGCAAGCATGACCTCCGCGGCTTCACCCGCTCACCTGCGAAGCAGTCCGACCTCGTCGGGTTCAAACTGCATTGGCAGTTGTCGCCTTCGCAAATTCGCGCACTGCGTGATTGCATGGACCTCTACCTGTTTCCGGGCGGCTATGGCGGACTGTCGCTGATCGAAGACGGCGTCGCCAACCTCTGCCTCGTGGTTCGCCGCTCCACCTTGCGCTCTTCTGGCGGCTGGCCGCAGCTCCTGGCCTCCATCCTCAGCGGCAATAGCCATCTCCGCGAGCTTCTTGACGGTACAGCGCCGCTCTGGCCGCGTCCTTTGGCCATCTCTCCAATTCCATACGGCTACCTCATCCATGAGTCTCGCGGTCTCTGGTGCATCGGCGATCAGGCCGCCGTCATCCCTTCCTTCACCGGCGACGGCATCTCCATCGCCCTTCACTCCGCCGCCCTCGCCACGCAGATGTTTCTCGCCGGCCGCACCGCCGCCGATTACAACCGCGCTCTCCGCACCCAACTTGCCCGCTCCATCGCCCTCGCCACATGGCTCTCGCGCGCAGCCGTCACGTTCGCCGGCCGCACCACCGCGCTCGCCGCCCTCTCGCTCGCTCCCAGCGCCATCCGTTGGGTCGCTGCCTCTACGCGGATCCCGCAATCATCGCTTGTTTTAGCTGGAATTGTGCCCGGAGAAGCCGCACTCGGGCGCAATGTCTGACGCCTGCAACTTCAACTACTGAGTCGCCATCGCGCTCTCGGTCTCCAACGTGCCCGCCTCGCGCCACGCCGTGATCTCCGCGTGCGTCTGGTCCGCCGCCACGCGCCGGTGCGAATAAATCTGGGGCTCGCCAAATCTCAGTTGTGCCGAGAAGCCGGTCACGCCCAGCACCTTCCACAAATGCCTGATGAATTCCTCATCGCCGTACCAGCACAGCTCCCGCTCCTCAACGCCGCCCTCGATCACATACCGGATCGCCGCCGCCGTGATCGGCGCGCCCGTCGAAGTCGCGGGATCGATCAGCCGCGAATGGAACCTGAGCACCTGCGCGCCATCCGTGCTCGTGCCCTCGGGAAACAGCAGTACAGGAACCGGCAGCTTCAGCCGCTCAGTCATCTGCTCAGCAACGGTCATCGCGCTGGCCAGGCTCGAACGATCGAGAAAGATTGTCCCCCCTGACCGCGCCGCCTTGCCAAAAAACGGCCAGCCGTCGATCTCCATCTTGGCCACAAAAAAACACGGCATCGTCGCACTGATGATGATGATGTCGAGATAGCTCAGGTGGTTCGAAATCACCAGACCGCACGCCGGCGGCTGGCCCTCCACCTGCGATTTGATGTCGAGGCCTTTCAGAATTGCCCGTGCTGCCCCCTGCAGCCACAGTGCGCGCCGCTCCAGTGTCATCGGCCCCCGCAGACGATCGAGCCAGTAGCGAACCACGCACATTGCGAGAGCGAACGCCAGCGCCACAGCGCGCCGGAAGGCCCGCAGCGTCACGTCGTCAACGGCCCCAGAAAGCGGTGGCGAGCCGCGGACGATAGCAGATTCAAATCCAGGAGCGTCAGGAAATCGATGGTGCGGAACTCGCGGTCCCACGCCGGCGGCGCTGCAATGCGCGCGCCAATCGCAAGATAGGTCTTCAACAGCTTGGGAACCTTCACCGCAATTTGAGTTGGCGCCGGAGCTGAATCTTCCGGCTGCAATCGATCGGTCCAGCAGGGCGACGGCTGTGCGTCAGCGCTCTGCTGGGCGAAATCGTAGCTTCCTGGGGGGCACGTGTACGCTGCGGTCGGTGTGGTCTCAAACTCCGGTGGAACCCTGAAATTCTCGAGCTGGCGATACATCTGCCAACCCTCGGCAGGGTCGTTGGAATTCAAAGAAGAGCAACCGAGCAAAGTACGAAGCCCCATGTCGGTAGCATACTGCGCGATCCCCCTCCACAACAACATCAAGACCTCTGGCGTACGATGCTCGCGGTCAATCGATGCGCGCCCCAGCTCCAGAATCCCCGGCCGCAGCGGTTCATAGGGCAGCAGGTTGAATTCCTGCTCCGAGTAGTAACCCAGATTCCGCGCCGCCGTCGTTCCCGACTGCATGCGGTACGTTCCCACCACGCGCCGGCTCGTCTTGTCTTCCACCAGCAGGTGTTCGCAGATCGAATCGAATCGATCCACGTCGAGCCCCGTCTCGTACGAGCTCTCCAACCCCTCGCCCAGTTCGATATTGAAAACCTTGAAACGCAACCGGCAAGCCGCTTCGCGATCCTCCAGCGTTTCCGCAAGCCGCAGCCGGTAACGCCCCACATCGGCGCGAACACGGAAAGCAGGCGTCGGCTCTGTTTGGGTTGGGATGCCTGCCGGAAGCGCAAGCTCCGCCCTCGAACTGGCGTCAAACGCCAGCTCCAAAGGTATTCTTGGCCCAGTCTGTTGGATCACGAACCGAGTATTGCGCCGCGACTGTCAACGCACGGTCAATCTGCCGCGAAAACAGTGCAAATTCCTGTTCAATTCCTGACACATTAGTTGCAGACTTGGTTCTGGCATCACTTGCAGTTCCCAAAAATCAAACGGCCGAAGCGGGTCTGCATTTCGCAGTTCCGCTCCGGCCAAAATCAACTGCGCGCTCCCTTGCGCCCTATTCGCTTACCGCGCTCTCCCGCCTCTCACAGCGAATCCGCCGCGCGCAGCCATCATCGGTCCCCGTGCCGCAAATCCTCCGCCCACATATCCGCGCCCGGAATATCCGTACGAGTAACCCCTCACAGCAGGTGCATAACCCCGCGGCGCGTAGCTATACCCGCGCACGACCGGCCCTCCGGCATACGCCCTCGACCCATACCCATAAAATCCAACGCGCGGCCCGATCGTAACTCCCACATAAGGCATCACGCTCGGATAGACCACCGGCGGCGCGTACGGCATAGGCGCGGGATACGCCACGGGCGGCGCATAAGCCACCGCCGGAGGTGCAGGCTGCTCATCCGGCGCGGGCTGCTCAGGCGCATACGACTGCTGCGGTTCCTCATCCGGCGCTTGCGTCGGCGGCGCCGGCTGCGGCGCATACGAATTCGGCCCGCGCTGGTACAGTCCATACGGATCGCGCTGCGGCTCCGGCACAGCTGGAACCTGAATGTCGTCCATCATCCGCAGCGTCAGCGCCGTCTCCGACTTCAGCGTCGGTCTTGGTCCGCGCCGCGGCAGATTGATCAGATCGATCGGCCACAATACCGGAATCATCCACAGAACCGTGTCGCGGACGGCGTGCCCTTTGCCCAGGATCCGTCCCTGCGCATCGATCTTGTACCCCGGAACATCCACCACCTTTGCGCTGATCGGAACCACGGTATCGCCCACGTACAGCCGGTCGAAGTCCAGTTCCATCCAACCCTTGCCCACAAAGTGGCCGGGATCCTTGTACTCAGCGAACTGTCCGCCCAGGTAGCTTCCATAAGGCAGCATGAAGTCGCCGCGCCGGAACTGCACCTTGCACAGCACCGGATCGCCGACAGCAGTTGTCTTTGAAGAGATCTTCCCGTCGCCGGTCGTGCACGATACCAGCGCTCCCGCCGGGATCAGCCGCGAACTGGCGTCCGCAAACAGCGATGGTGTCAGCAGAAGTGAGAACACAACGAACATTGCACGCTTCATAAGCTGCCCTCCAAGGCAAAGAATCCCTGTGCCTCTCGCCGGGATCGACTCCCGCAAGATGCAATGGACGCAGAATCCCCAATTACACTCACGAACCCTCGGAGGATTCAAAAGTTTCGCCGCGATTCAATTATTTTTCTTGAGGGCAGTAACAATCGCCCCTGTTACGTCGGGCATGTTACATCGGGCAAAGGCTCTCGCCCCGGCTCTGTTTTTTCAAAAAAGCATGCGCTTACCAACGAGTTCCCCGTCGGCGAATACGATTCCGCCATCGCGCGCGATCCTCGAAAAGCGCATCTTCAATTCGTATAGATCCGCACGTAGTCCACAAGCATCTGCGACGGGAAAGGTGTGCCCGCATTCGGAGGGCCCGGCCAACTGCCCCCGATGGCCAGGTTGAGAAGGATGAAGTTGCTTTGGCCGCCGTCAAACGGCCAAACCGCGCCGCTCAAGCCATTCAGGCTGGTCGAGGTATAGGTGACATAAGGCAGGCTGGAGTTGTCCACGTAATACGACACGCTGTCTTTGCTCCAGATCATGCCATACGTGTGCCAGCCCGATGCCGTTGCACCGCCGGTGAAGTCGTAGGTCGTCCCCAGATTTGCCCCCGTAAACCCGGTTCCATGAATCGATCCCTCATTCCAATCGGACGTGCCGGCTGGTGGATTTCCCGGTGGCGGCCCCGCGGCGTCGATCCGCTCCATCACGTCCATCTCTCCGCAGGCCGGCCACCCCACTGTCGCTTCCGTGTTGCCCATCAACCACGCCGCCGGCCAGAAACCCTGTGCCTCCGGCGTCTGCACGCGAAACTCGATGCGGCCGTACTGAAAGCCGAATAGCCCCTGCGTGTAAAGGCGCGCCGAAGTGTAGACGCCTGGCGATGGCTGCTGCGCGACGATGTGCAGATAGCCGTCAGTGCCCACATAAACACTCGGGCTTGCCGCCGAACAGGGCGCGGCATTCGATGCCCACGCGCAATACGTCTCCAATTCGTTGTTGCCAAATCCGCTGTTGCCGGTTTGGTACGCCCACACCTTCGGATCGGGTTGAACGTTGCTTCCCGTCGCGTTTGAGAATTCATCGCTCCAGACAAGCGTGCCCGAGGGAATACTGAGATTGAAAATCTGGGATGCAATGCTGCTGGCGCTGCCCGTACCCTGCGCAATGGCCTTCAAAGTCATGTTCGACGAAACCAAAAACGGCGCTTCATAAATCTGCGACGCCGGCGTGGGAGCCGATCCGTCGATTGTGTAGTAGATGGTTGCGCCCTGTGTCGGGGACGCCAAGCTTACAATCACTGCGCCATTCAACGCTGCGGACGTGGCGATGACCGGCGCAGCCGCCTGCTGGACTGGATTGGAATTACCCGCCGCGCCTCCACCACAGGCACACAACAGCCCGCCCGACAACACAGCCGCTGCCAGCGTCATTGCCGAAGTCCTTCTACAAACCCTCTTTCGCGCCAGGCGATCAACCACATTCGTCCCCCGATGCACCTATCTGATCACTGCCGGTTTCCTGAGTCAATGGAATGGACGCGCATTCGGGCATACGGCGCTGAAGATCGCCCATATCGCTTTCCGCTGCAAGCGGAGAGCTGCCACCCGGTGCTGGCTGCCATTCGGCTCTTCAGTGATCGGCGCAAAAGAGCTACGCCGTCTCGTAATTCAGGTTTGGCCCCAGCCAGCGCTCCACTCCGGCCACGCTCATTCCCTTGCGCCGCGCGTAGTCTTCCGCCTGGTCGCGGCCGATCTTCCCCAGGCTGAAGTACCGGCTCGCTGGATGCGCAAGATAAAACCCGCTCACGCTCGATCCCGGCCACATCGCAAACGATTCCGTCAGCTCAATGCCCGCGTTCTTTTTCACATCCAGCAGCCCCCACAGCGTGCCCTTCTCTGTGTGATCGGGGCACGCCGGATATCCCGGCGCCGGCCGTATCCCGCGATACTTCTCGTGGATCAGCTCGTCGCTGCTCAGCTTCTCACCATGCCCGTAGCCCCATTCTTCGCGTACGCGCTTGTGCAGGCACTCCGCAAACGCCTCGGCCAGCCGGTCGGCAATCGCCTCCGCCATAATCGCGTTGTAATCGTCGTGCGCCGCTCTAAACCGGTCGCACAGCTCACCCAACCCAAACCCGCTCGTCACCGCAAACGCTCCGATGGAATCCGCCAGCCCCGTCTCCTTCGGCGCAACAAAATCCGCCAGGCACCGGCACGGCTCGTTCCCTTCGCGGTCCGATTGCTGCCGCAGAAAATGTACTCGCGTGAGCAACTTCTCTCGGCTCTCATCCGTGTATAGCTCCACATCGTCGCCCGTCGCGTTCGCCGCAAAAAATCCGTACACCGCGCGCGCCCTCAGCAGCTTCTCCTTCACAATCCGGTCCAGCAGCGCATTCCCCTCCGCGAAAATCTGCCGCGCCTGCTCGCCCTGTTTCTCGTCCTCGAGAATCCGCGGATAAACCCCCTTCAGCTCCCACGTGTGAAAGAACGGGCTCCAATCGATGAACTCCCTCAGCGTCGCCAGTGGAAAATCGTCCAGCACCCGCGCGCCAAGAAACTCGGGCTTCGCCAAATCCTCTACCCGCCACTCGATCGGCGTTCGCCTCGCCCGCGCCGTCTCCAGCGGAACCACTGCCCGCCGCGGCGTTGCGTGCGCCTTGCGCAGCGCTTCATATTCTGCGCGGTGCTGCGCCACAAACTCCGGCTTGCCCTCTTCGCTCAGCAGGCTCGTCGTCACCGGCACCGCCCGGCTCGCATCGAGCACATGTACCACCGGCTCGCTGTAGTGTGGAGCGATCTTCACCGCCGTATGCGCGCGGCTCGTCGTCGCCCCGCCAATCAGCAGCGGAAGCTTCATCCCTTGCCGCTCCATCTCCCGCGCCACATGCACCATCTCATCGAGCGATGGCGTAATCAGCCCGCTCAGCCCGACAATGTCCGCTCTCACTTCCCGCGCGCGCTCCAGAATCTTCTCCGCGGGAACCATCACGCCCATGTCGATCACTTCGTAGTTGTTGCAGGCCAGCACCACGCCCACAATATTTTTCCCAATGTCGTGAACGTCTCCCTTCACGGTCGCCAGCACAATCTTTCCCTGCACCCTCACCGCCTGGCCCGCCGCGGCCATCTGCGCCTTCTCCGCCTCCATGAACGGCGTCAGATACGCCACTGCCTTCTTCATCACCCGCGCCGACTTCACCACCTGCGGCAGAAACATCTTTCCCGCGCCGAACAAATCTCCCACAACGCCCATGCCGTCCATCAGTGGGCCTTCGATCACCGCCAGCGGCCTTCCCAGCTTCACGCGCGCCTCTTCCGTGTCCGCCTCGACGTAAGCGTCGATCCCTTTCACCAGCGCGTGGCTCAGCCGCGCCTCCACCGTCCCGTTGCGCCATTCTTCAACCTTTTTCTCGTCGCTCTCTTCCCCCGCGCCCGCCGCTCCTGCCGCTTTCAATTTCTCGCCGAACTCCACCAGCCGCTCCGTCGCATCTGGCCTGCGGTTCAGCAGCACATCCTCCACCAAATCCTTCAGCTCGGGCTCAATCTCCTCGTAAACCTCCAGCATGCCCGCGTTCACAATGCCCATATCCATGCCCGCGGCAATCGCGTGATACAAAAACGCCGCATGCATCGCCTCGCGCACCTTGTTGTTGCCGCGAAAACTGAACGACACGTTCGACACGCCGCCGCTCACCTTCGCGTGCGGCAAGTTGTCCTTGATCCATCGCGTCGCGCGGATGAAATCCATCCCGTAGTTGTTGTGCTCCTCCATCCCCGTCGCCACGGTCAGGATGTTCGGATCGAAGATGATATCCTCGGGCGGAAAGCACAGCTCGCGCGTCAGAATCCGGTAAGCCCGTTCGCAAATCCGCGTCTTGTCCTCGAAACCAGCCGCCTGTCCCTGCTCATCAAAGGCCATCACCACCGCCGCCGCGCCATACTTCCGCACCGTCGCCGCGTGCTCGCGAAACTTTTGCTCGCCCTCCTTCAGCGAAATCGAGTTCACGATGCCTTTCCCCTGCAGGCATTTCAATCCCGCCTCAATCACTTCCCATTTTGACGAGTCGATCATGAACGGAACTTTCGCCACTTCTGGCTCGCTGGCCAGCAGCTGCAGGTAGCGCGACATCGCCGCCACGCCGTCGATCATCCCTTCGTCCATGCAGATGTCGAGGACGTTCGCCCCGTTCTCTACCTGCTGCCGCGCCACGCTCACAGCCTCTTCGTACTTGCCCTCTTTAATCAGCTTGGCGAACTTCGGCGACCCGGCCACATTGGTCCGCTCGCCAATCAGGATGAAGACACCGGGCTGTTGCGTGAATGGCTGCGATCCGGACAATCGCAGCGGCCGAGATTCCACGAGCTTTGTGCCAGTCGCGCTCATAGTTGGGTGCCCCATCCAAGGCGCGTATCTGCTTCTGCGCCTTGGGTGGGGTAGCTCTCAACGCCGCAAGTCTCCGCAGCCGCCTCGGGCAATTTGCGCGGCGCCACGCCCTCCAGCGCCTTCGCAATCGCCTTGATATGTTCGGGTGTGTTGCCGCAGCAACCACCCGCGAGATTGATCAGTCCCTCGCGCGCAAACTCGCCGAGATATCGCGCCATGTCCTCCGGCCCCAGGTCGAATCCCGTCGCCGACAGCGGATTCGGCAATCCCGCATTCGGATAGCACGAAACAGCCACGTCGACTTTTTCGGCCAACTCACGCAGGAACGGCGCCATCAAATCCGGGCCCAGCGAGCAGTTCAATCCCACGCTGAACGGCTTCACGTGCCGCACCGCGGTCCAGAACGCCTCTATTGTCTGCGCGGAAATCATCGTCTCCCCGCCGCGTCCCACCGCCGCCGAAATCATCACCGGCAGTTCCTTGCCGTTTGCCGTCAGGCCATCCTCGTCGAACACCTCGCGGATCGCCACCAAAGCCGCCTTCGCATTCAACGTGTCGAAGATCGTCTCCACCAGCAGCAAATCCGCGCCGCCAGCAATCAGCGCCCGCGCCTGCTGCTTGTATGCCGTCGTCACCTGGTCGAACGTCACCACGCGAAACCCTGCATCGTCCGCGTCCGGCGAATTCGACAACGACACCGTCAGCGGTCCCATCGCTCCCGCTACAAATCGCTGCCGTCCCGTCTCATTGCCCACGCGATCGGCCCACTCCCGCCCCTGCCGCGCCGACTTCTCGTTGATCTCCCACGCCAGCTCGCCCAGAAACTTGTCGTCGATCACTCGCTGATAGAACTCGGGATCCTTCCGTCCCCCGCGCTCCCGCGGATCGTCGACAAAAAACTCGCTCTGCGCAATGCTCGTTGCGCCAAACGTATTCGTCTCCAGAATGTCCGCTCCCGCCTCCAGAAACCGCCGATGAATGTCGCCCACCAGCTCCGGCCGCGTCAGCGTAAACAGGTCCCCATTATTCAGCAGGTCCTTCTTCGCGTCCTTGAACCGTTCCCCGCGAATGTCCGCTTCCTTCATCCCGTAGTTGCGAATCGTCGTCCCCGTCGCTCCATCAATGATGGCGATCCGGCTTTCGATGACCTTTCCAAGCGGATGTTGGGGAATGTTATTCATTTTTTCTCGGGCGCCTGCATGCCTCTTTTCCAGCATATCGGAGCGCGTCGTCTGTCCCAACCGATTCTGCGCTAAACGTGCCATCACATGCACTGGACTGCAGCAACCAGTGCCTGAACGGATGTTCGGCGACACGCGGGGAACTTTGTTCGCGTCCCGCAGTTAAACTGGAAAAGATGATCACCACCCTCTTTGGCAGCGAAGATCCCGAAAAGTCTGGTCCAAAGCCAGAAAAGAACTTCTTCGACCGCATGCGCCAGGCCGTCTCGCGCACCCGTGAGTCCTTCTCCGCCAAAATCTCCGATCTCGCCGCCCTCACCCGCACTGTCGACGAGTCCGCCCTCGACAATCTCGAATCCGCCCTCCTCTCGAGCGATCTCGGCGTCCCAACCACCACTGCCATTCTCGATGCCCTCCGCGATCGCGCCCGCCATCAGGCCATCGAAGGCGGCGCTGAGCTTCGCGCTCTCCTGAAGGAACAACTAGTCGCCATTCTTAAAGCCCCGCAAGGGGCGGCTTCCACACCGCAGGTGTCGCCGCCCAAAATCACCTTCCTCGTCGGCGTCAACGGCACCGGCAAAACCACTTCGAGCGGAAAGCTCGCCGCCTGGTCCCGCGCGCAAAACCGCTCCGTCCTTCTCTGCGCTGCAGACACCTACCGCGCCGCAGCCATCGAACAGCTCGAAATCTGGGCCTCGCGCTCCGGCGTCGAAATGATCAAGACCCGTCAGGGTGGCGACCCCGCCGCCGTCCTCTTCGACGCCATCTCCGCCGCCAAATCACGCTCCATCGACGATCTTTACGTCGACACCGCTGGCCGCCTCCACACCAAGTCCGGCCTCATGGACGAACTCGACAAAATGCGCCGCACCGCCGCACGCCTCGTCCACGGCGCGCCCCACGAAGTGCTCCTCGTCATGGACGCCACCACCGGCCAGAATGGCCTCCAGCAAGCCCGCCAGTTCACGCAGTCAGCCGGCGTCACCGGCATTCTGCTCACCAAGCTCGACGGCACAGCAAAAGGCGGTATCGCTGTCGCCATCGCCCGCGAGCTCTCGCTCCCCGTCCGCTTCGTCGGCGTCGGCGAAAAGATGACCGATCTGCTAGAGTTCTCGCCGACAGAATTTGTCGATTCGCTGCTGGAATAAGATGAATGTCTTGGACCAAATTGCCGATTCCGACCTCCACTGGATGCGCCGCGCCCTCGAGCTCGCGCGCCGCGGCATCGGTGTCACTTCGCCCAATCCCGCCGTCGGATGCGTCATTCTCGACCGCGCCGGCCAGGTCGTTGGCGAGGGTTGGCACGAGTACGATCTCCTCGATCACGCCGAAATCGTCGCCCTCCGCGAGGCCACGGCTCACGCAGGCGACCGCGTTCACGGAGGCACTGCCTACGTCACCCTCGAGCCCTGCAACATCACCGGTCGCACGCCGCCCTGCACCGATGCGCTCATCAAGTCCGGCCTCGGCCGCGTCGTCGCCGCCACCATCGATCCCAATCCCGCCGTCGCCGGTCACGGCCTTGAAGCTCTCCGCGCCGCAGGAATCGAAGTCACGGTCGGCCCCTGCCAAACTGAAGCCCGCCGCCTCAACGAAGGTTTCGCCCGCTGGATCCAGCATCAGCGCCCCTTCGTCCTCATGAAAGTCGCCATGACCCTCGACGCGCGCATCGCGCCGCCGCCCGCTCAGCAAACTCCCCACGCGCCCTACTGGATCACCAGCGAACTCGCACGCGCCGCCGTTCAACCTCTCCGCTGGGCCGCCGACGCCACCATGGTCGGCGTCGACACCGTCCTCGCCGACGATCCCTGGATGACCGACCGCAGCGGTCTGCGCCGCCGCCGCCCGCTTCTGCGCATTGTCCTCGACTCCGCCCTCCGCATGCCTCTAGACTGCAAGCTCGTCTCAACTGCGCAAAAGGACGTCGTCATCTTCACCGTCTCGCACGACGAAGCCCGCATCCGCGAGCTTGAGAGCCGCGGCGTCCGTGTCGAAGTCTTTCCCTCGGATGCCGGCCGCGTCCCGCTCGACAAAGTTCTCTCGAAACTCGGCGAAGAAGGTATCCTCACCCTCCTCTTGGAAACCGGCACGCGCCTCAACACCGCATTCCTCGCCGCGGGCCTCGTCGATCGCCTCCATCTCTTCATCTCGCCGCAGATCATGGGCTCCGACGCCGTTCCCGCCTTCAAGGGTCTGCCGAGCTTTGTCCACATGACCGAAGTCGAAGTCGAGCGCTACGGCGACGACCTCGGCCTCAGCTCGCTCCTCCTCGACCCCTGGCCGCCGGCGCAGCAGTAACGAACCGCTCTTATCCCAACGCTGTCATCCTGAGCGAGTTCGCGGCGCGAACGAGTCGAAGGACCTGTGGTTGTTTTTCCCTTCCGAGGAACCGAAACGGTTTGATCGAAGCCGAACCACAGTTTCAACCGTCCTATAAAATGGTATGTAGGCCAATGCGGCTCCCCGCGACCCAAGAATTGGTGCCGCCCGCAACCGTAGCGAAAAGGCAAACCCACATGCACTCCACTCCCCTCATCACGGCTATCGTCTCGCTCATCGGCCTCGCCGGCGTGCTCGCCTGGCGCATTCGCGAGGGCCGCAGCGCCGTGACCCTCAAGAAAATCGTGATGCCGCCGCTCGGCATGGCCACCGGATTCTGCATGTTCATCGTCCCCGCCTTCCGCGTTCCATGGACCTGGGGTCTCGGCGCATTTTTCATCGGCGCAGTCATCTTCGCCTACCCGCTGCTGCTCACCTCCGACCTCCATCTTCAAAACGGCGTCATCATGATGAAGCGCTCCAGCGCTTTCTTCGCTGTCATCATCGTGCTGGCCGTTGTGCGCTATCTCGCTCGCGGATTCTTTGACCGTTTCCTCACGCTTGAGCAAACCGGCGCTCTCTTTTATCTGCTCGCCTTTGGCATGATCCTGCGCTGGCGCGCCAAACTCTTCTTCGCTTGGCGCACTCTCACCAGCAGCCCCGCCTTCACGAACTCGCCAACTCCTGAAGAAGCCCCCGCCAGCGAATAGTCCGCGGAAGCTCCGCGTCTCTCCCCACATCGCAGTATCGATGCCCCCCGCGAGGACCCGCCTTGTTGTCGGGCCCCTTGCCTGCACGCTATGCTCCAGAAGTATTTATGAGACCGGTTGCGTGGCCTCCATTCGCTCGATCGACTAACTCAACCCGAACTCCGCGGAGAGGGCAACTTCACTATGGCTAGAATCAATCGTCGCGAGATGTTGAAGATTGGCTCCGCTTGCTCGCTGGCTGCGCTCGCCACTGCCACAGCTTCACTGGCTGCGGAGCCCAAAGCAGAAGACGTTCACGCGCCTGTGCCGCGTTGGGAGGTGTTTGAGCTGGCTCTGACCGGGCCGTCCAGTGGAAACCCATTCACCGATGTGCAGCTTGCGGCGATGTTTACGCTCGAGCGCCGGACGGTGAAGGTGAACGGGTTCTACGACGGAGCAGGTGTCTATAAGATCCGCTTCATGCCCGACACTGAAGGCGAATGGACGTACGCCACCAGCAGCACCGCGCCTGCACTTTCCGGAAAGACCGGCGCCTTCACCTGCGTAGCAGCTCTTCCCGGCGCACATGGTCCGGTCGGAGTTTGCAACACCCAACACTTTGCGTATGCGGACGGAACGCCGTTCTTCCCCTTCGGCACGACCTGCTACGCCTGGGTCAACCAGGCAGAAGCCGTCCAGCAGGAAACCTTGCAAACGCTGGCTTCCGCCCCATTCACCAAAATCCGCATGTGCGTCTTTCCCAAGAGTTACGAGTACAACCATAACGAGCCGACGCTCTATCCTTTCGAGCGCAACGCAGCGGGCGAGAGCGACTTCACGCGCCCGAACCCTGCCTACTTCGCCCATATTGAAGACTGCATCGCCGAGCTTCGCAAGATGAATATTGAAGCCGACTTGATCCTCTTCCATCCCTACGACCGCTGGGGCTACGCAACCATGTCTGCCGCCGATGACGACCGCTATCTGCGCTACGTGCTCGCGCGCATGTCGGCCTACCGGAACATCTGGTGGTCGCTGGCCAACGAGTGGGACTTTATGAAGGCAAAGTCGCGTCAGGATTTCGATCGCTTCTTCCATATCGTCGAACAGGACGACCCGGTGTCGCATCTTCGTTCGATTCACTACGGGAGCACGATGTATGACTACGCTCTGCCGTGGGTGACGCACGCCAGTCTGCAGACCGCCAAATTCGACTCTGCCGCCGAATGGCTGCAGGCCTGGCGCAAGCCAATCTGCTTCGACGAAGTGCAATACGAGGGAAACCTCAATCGACGCTGGGGAAATCTTTCCGGTCCGGAGATGGCGCGCCGCTTCTGGCTCGGTGTAATGGCTGGCTGCTACGTAACCCACGGAGAGACATATCTTGACGCAGACTTACCACTGTCGGCTCTGAATGAAAACAACACGCCGGTCATTTGGTGGGCTCACGGTGGCAAACTCCACGGCGGCAGCCCTGAGCGAATCAGGTTCCTGCGAAAGCTGTTGGAAGAATCCGCTCTCGCAGCAGGCAATGATGCAAAGCGTTCCGGGCTTGAAGCGCTGGCCGACCCTTACTACTTGAACGCCTGGACCCTCGATTCAACCGGGACTAAAAAGCAACAGGGCTTCTATTATTTCGATCTCCATCAGCCAATCTTCTATGAGTTTCCGCTGCCCGATGGAAAATTCACCGCGGAGTACGTCGATCCTTGGGAGATGACAATAAGCCCGCTTCCCGGGACCTTTGAAGGCAACGCAAAGATCAAGCTCAAAGGGCGTCCATACCAGGCATTGAGGTTCCGGCGCGTGGGCTGATGCCCGCGACCGCGGGTTTGAGTCGATCGCGGAGACTGGATGCTGAGTCCCTGTATCTGTGTTCCCTATTCACTGTTCTCTGTTCTCTGTTCTCTGATCTCTGATCTCTGTTCCCTGTTCTCTGGTCTCTGCTCCCTGACCCCTGAAACCTGACACCTGCCCCATGTCTCTATGAGACAATCATCCGCAACACGTCTCCCCCTCCGATTCCCCGCTAAGGAAAAATCGATGCCCCAAACAGCGGCTTCGCAATCGCTCACATTCAACATCGAGCACAAAGGCTCCACGGCTCTCGTCCATTGCCACGGCCGCCTCTACGCCGGTGTCTGCACCAAGCTCTACAATGCGGTCCATCCCCTCATCCCCAACTCCAAGCGCATCATCCTCGACCTCACCGACCTCACTTCAGTCGACAGCATGGGCCTCGGCACTCTTGTCCGCCTATACGTCTCGGCAAAATCCGGCGGCTCTTGTCTTGAGCTCATCAATCTCGGCAAGCAGGTCCGCGAACTCCTCGGGATTACCAATCTTCTTTCCCTCTTCGGCGATATGTGCGAGAAGGGGGTCGCCATCAAATTTTGAATTGCTCGGCGGCCCCTGACTCCGTCAGCTACGCCGTTCCCTGTTCCCTGTTCCCTTAGAATTGTTCCATGTTCACCGGCATCATCGAGCAGACCGGTACTCTTGTCAGCCTCACCGATCGCGGCGGTGTTCGCCGCATCATCGTCAAAGCGCCCGGCATCGCCTCCCGTCTGCGCGAAGGCGACTCCCTCGGCGTTTCCGGTGTTTGCTTGACCGCCCTCGATCCTGACCCAACCTACTTCCACGCCGACCTCGCCCAGGAGACTCTCGACCGCACCTCGCTCGGCTCTCTCGCTCCCGGCGCCAACGTCAATCTCGAATTACCCACCGCCGCCGGCAGCCCCCTCGGCGGCCACATCGTCCAGGGCCACGTCGACGGTACAGGCGTCCTCACCGCTCTCGACCCCGTCATCCCCGAATCAAGCCCGCAATTCCACCGTGAGACTACCGACTGGACCCTCAAAGTCCGCGTTCCCGAAAATGTCCGTCAGTGGATGGTCCACAAAGGCTCAGTCGCAGTTGAAGGCATCAGCCTCACCATCGCGGACTTCGATGGCGAAACCATTTCCATCGCCATCCTGCCCCTCACCTACTGGCGCACCAATCTCCATGCGCTCGCCATTGGCGCGCCCGTGAACATTGAGGCCGATGTGCTGGTCAAGCTCGCCGCCATGCAGCTGCAATCCGCGAAAAAATCAGATTTCGATCTCACCGCAGCCTGGCTGGTGGCGAACGGCTATTGAAGAACAGTTCTCAGTTCTTGGTTCGTAGCTCATCGTTTAACACGCGCAGAATCCATCGGTGAACTGTGAACTGCGAACTGTGAATTGTGAACTGCCCGGAGGGCGTCATGATCTGCACCCAATGCGGCGAGTTGATGGATCAAACCGACAAGAACTCATTCTCTGGCCGCGTCATCCGCGAGTACCTCTGCCGCAAATGCGGCCACACCGATTGCGAAGATGACGGAGTCGCGCTCTGGCAGGTCCTTCACGACGCCCGCGAAAAAGACGAAGCCGAAACAGCCGCGCGCCCCGCAACAAATCCTCAGCTCACGCATCCTCAAGCCCAGCCGCCGATTGAGCCGTCGCCACGCTCGCTCTGGCAGCGCCTCACTGGCGTTCTCCGCAAATCCTGACCACCCGGCCCCAAGAAAAACGTTCGCAGCTTAAAAGCGCCCCACCGCCCTTGAATGCCGGTGCCCTAATCCGGAACTTAGCCTGAATGCAAAATCATTTTCTTGGGCGCCGCGGCAGAATCTCCGGCGGCGCTACCTCAATCCAGCGCGCCCTGTTCGAATCATTATTCGACTCCGGCCGGCACTCCGCCCACAGCGCGTAGATCTCCTTCTTCGGCACGCCCCATGTCTCCACAAGCACGGCGCTGCCCCCATCCGCGCCCGTATAGCGCTCGCGGCACCACCGGACAAACGGCTCATATCGCCGCCCCTTGCGCATCGTGAACCAGTCAATGATTTCGTGAGGCGATTCGCCGCAGACGTCCTCGGGTGTCCACCACAATCGAACCGGTCCCTTGGCCGAGAATCTCTCCTCGATGCAAGTGCCTCCGGTTTCGCGCATCGCGCGTACGAATTCCTTCCACCCGATGAACCTTCCTCGCGATTTCATCAGCGACTTGAGCGCATCCTCGCGGTGTTGCTGCCTCCATCGAAGAAAAAAGCCGTAAGGCACCGCAAAGCAAGCGCCAACGAATAGAAAAGGTACCAACAGCAGCCCGACGATCCACGCTAAGACGCTAGTCCCATTTTTCGGCTCCCGCAGATTCTCCGATTCCTGCATCTTCGCCGCCAATCACGGTTTTGCGGCGACTTTTGGCGGCGCAACTACATAGTCGTCGCCCACTCGCGCCAGGATCTGCTCTCGCCGGTCCGTCAGCAGCTTCAGCCGCTTCGTCACTTCGATAAATTCCTTCTTCTGGTCGGCCGTCAGAGCTTCACTCCCCTGCTCCGGCGCGGCGTTCTTCGCTCCCGCCATTCCCTCGCCGTTCGGGCCTCCCACCGGCACGGCTGCCTGCGTCGTGCTCAAACCCGCTGCCTTGTTCAGCGCATCCAGCCGCGCCTCCAGCGCCGGAATCTCCCGGTCGATCAGCACCGGCTTGATCATCGGTTTTTTCTCGCGTCCCGCCGCCAGCTCGTTGCGGTTGTTGTCCTCCCAAACCGGCAAAACCCCCACGTGCCCCAGTTCCACGCGCACTCCAGCCGGTCCGTAGTCCCTCTTCACCGCTGAAAACAGCCCGATCATCTCGTCCCTCGGCTCGCCATTCGAGTCCGGATTCAGCCCATCCACATAGCTCCGCGACTGGTTCGACAAAAAATTCCCCATCGAGTAAAAAATCACCGTGTCGCGTCCATCCTGCGTCTGGTAAGTCTCAATCGGCTGTAGCACATGCGGATGCCCGCCCACAATCACTGTCGCTCCAGCCTCCAGCATCTTGTGTGCCAGGTCCACATCTTCCGGCCGCGGCGCAGTCGCGTACTCGATCCCCCAATGCACGCTCACCACCAGCAAATCGCACTGCGCCTTCGCCGCCTTCACCGCCGCCAAAACCGTCGCCTCATCCGCGCCCGGCGCGCCGTTCGCTTCGCCGGGATACGGATAGAAATTCACATGCGGCTGGTCATCCTTGTCCGGATTCCGGTTTCCATTCAGCCATCGCGTCATTCCCAGCCAGCCCACCTTGATCCCGTTCGCCTCCGTGATCACCGGCTGCCACGCGGTCGCAGCATCGTCGCTCGTTCCCGCAAACTCAAGCCCCACTTCCTTCAGGTGCTCGCGGCTCTCTTCGAACCCTGCCCATCCCTGGTCCATCACGTGGTTGTTCGCAAACGACACAATCTTGATCCCGCTCGCTTTCAGCGCCTCGGGCAGCGCCACCGGCGCGTCGAAAAGGAACGCCTTCGTCCCATGCGAGTGTGTCGGCGCCTCTGGCGTCTCCAGATTCACAAATCCGAAGTCCGCCCCCTCAAACACATCCGCCACATCGCTGAAAAGCGCCGCCCACCCCTGCTCGCCGTCGCCCGCCGCAGCCGCCGACGCCTTCACCGCCTCATGCGGAATCACGTCCCCCGCCACGGCAAAACTCACCTGCGCCAGGTCGTGCGGATAGGGCGTAACCGCGGCGGCGTGCAGTGGCCCTTGGAGTGCCGAAATCCTGAACGCCGGAAACAGGACCGTCGGAATCAGCGCCGCCGCTACCGCCAGCGCCGGAATCAATCCAGCCATCCACCCCCAGAGCCTGACCGGCCCGCGACCGGAGCTCGCGCCGCTTCCCACCCGAATCGCTTTGTCCTTGATCGCCCAATCCATCGTCCGCACCGCTCCGTCGCGTTTCTTCGTCCACCGAGGACGGAATGAAATCAGAATACAGGCTCGCCGAAGAGGCGCCGTAAATTCGGTCGCGCACCCGCGCCAAAGCGAATCAGAAGCAAAACCGGCCGCCCCCGAGCGTTGCCACCCCCTTTCGCGTCTATCCGTTACGAGAACAGGCAGTGTAAGCTGGTACCCTGAATTTTGAGAAATTCGCCTGGGGAAGGCCCAATCCTTCTCGATTGGCAAGCGGAGTCATGGCAGAATTCGTCATCAAGCTGGCCGATGAGCGTGGCCACGTGCAGGAGCAGGTCCAGTCCGCGGCCACGGCCGAAGAGTTGCGCGCCCGCTTCTCCCATGCCGGCTATCACGTCTTTTCTGTCCGCGCGCGCGGCAGTATTGGCCTTGGCCGCCGCAAAATCAAGCTCGAACCCTTCCTCATCTTCAATCAGCAATTCCTCACCCTCATCCGCGCCGGTCTGCCCATCCTCGGCTCCATTCAAATGCTCGGTAAAATCCAGAAACAAGCCGCCTTCTCCAGCCAGTTGGACGATGTCGCCGCCCGCGTCAAGCGCGGCGAGGCGCTCTCGGCAGCTTTTGAGGCCCAGAGTGGCTTCCCCGTCATGTACACCACCACGCTCCTCGCCGGCGAGCGCTCCGGCAACCTCACTGAAGTCCTCGATCGCTACGTCAACTTCCAGAAAGTCGCTCTCACCCTGCGCAAGAAGCTCATCGGCTCCCTCATCTATCCCTGCGTGCTGCTCGTCCTCGTCTTTGCTCTGCTCATCTTCATGTTTACGGTCGTCATTCCCCAGTTCGCCAAGCTCTATGACCAGCTCGGCAGCAAGCTCCCCGCCCTCACCGTCGACCTCCTCAACTTCGGCAAATGGATGCAGCACAACATCCTCTGGCTCGCGCTCGGCGCTCTCATCGTCGGTGCAGCCTTCTATCGCTTCGCCATCACTGAGCGCGGCCGCGACTTTATCGATGGCGTTCGCGTCAAGATGCCGGTCTTCGGCAAAATCTGGCTCAAGTATCAGGTCGCTCTCTTCGCTCGCACGCTCTCCACGCTGCTCACCGGAGGCCTTCCGCTCGTGCCCTCGCTTGAAACCGCTTCGCGTTCCATCTCCTCGCGCCGCGTCTCCAAAGCCGTCGAAGCCTCCATCACCACCGTAAGCGAGGGCAAAAGCCTGGCCGACTCCCTCACCAAAACCGGCGTCTTCCCCGATCTCGCCGCGGAGATGATCGCCGTCGGCGAGCAAACCGGCGCACTGCCCCAAATGCTCAACTCCGTCTCCGAGTTCTTTGAGGAGGACGTGGCCAATGCTCTCGCCGCCGCGCTCGCGCTCATTGAGCCCGCCATCCTTGTCCTCATGGGTGTTGTCGTCGTCTTCATTCTCGTTTCTCTCTACCTGCCCATCTTTTCGCTGGGGCAGACCACTGGGATGTAACTGCTCCCGCTTTAGGAGAGTTGTTTTATGGCCGAAACCAACCCCGATAGCAACGTTATTACGCTCCCCACCCCCGTCAGCCCCGATCTGCAGAGTCGACGAGCGCGCCCTGGCCGAAGCCCTCGCCCGCCGCTATCACGCCGAGTTTGTCGACCTCAAGAACTTCAAAATCCAGCACGAGCTTCTGCGCACCGTCCCCGTCGAGCTCATGTTCCGCTACAATTTCGTCCCCATCGAGCAAACTCCCGAAACGCTCATCATCGCCGTCAGCGACCCCTCGCGCCTCATGGTGCTCGATGAGATCGCCGGCCTCCTCGGCGCTCGCATCACGGCCCGCGTCGCCACGCTTTCGCAGATCACCGATCTGCTCAAGAAAACCGAGCAATCGCAGCGCGTCCTCGACGAAGCCAGTGAAGGCCTCACCTTCGACGTGCTCACCGGCGACGAAAACTCCGACGAAAACATCTCCATCGAGAAGCTCACCAGCGACGCTGAAGACATCAGCCCCATCATTCGCCTGGTCGACACCACCATCTTCACCGCACTTGAGCGCCGCGCCTCCGACATTCACATCGAAAGCTACGACGACTCCGTCCACGTCAAGTACCGCATCGACGGCGTGCTCCAGGAAGCCATGGCGCCCATCGCCCGCGAGCATCACGGCACCATCCTTGGCCGCATCAAGATTATGAGCGAGCTCGACATCGCTGAAAAGCGCGTCCCGCAGGACGGCCGCTTCCGCGTCCGCTACAAGAACCGCCTCATCGACTTCCGCGTCTCCATCATGCCCACGATCTACGGCGAAAATGCCGTCCTCCGCGTTCTCGACAAGGAGTCGATGAGCGAGAAGTTCAAGAACCTCACCCTCGACGTCGTCGGCTTTGCCGAAGAAGACCTTCGCCGCTTCCGCCGCTACATTCGCGAGCCCTATGGAATGGTGCTCGTCACCGGTCCCACCGGCTCCGGCAAAACCACCACCCTCTACGCCGCGCTCAACGAGATCAAGAGCGACGAAGACAAGATCATCACCATCGAAGACCCGGTCGAGTATCAGATTCGCGGCATCACGCAGATTCCCGTCAACGAGAAGAAAGGCCTCACCTTCGCCCGCGGCCTGCGCTCCATCCTCCGCCACGACCCCGACAAAATCCTCGTCGGCGAAATACGCGACCAGGAAACAGCGCAGATCGCCATCAACTCCGCGCTCACCGGCCACCTCGTCTTCACCACCGTCCACGCCAACAACGTCGTCGACGTCCTCGGCCGCTTCCTCAACATGGGCGTCGAAGCCTACAACTTCGTCTCCGCGCTCAACTGCATCCTCGCCCAGCGCCTGGTGCGCACGGTTTGCGAGTACTGCGGACACACCGTTCATTACGGCGACGAGCTCCTCATCTCCAGCGGCATGGATCCCGCCGAGTGGCGCGACTTCGACTTCCGCGAGGGCTCCGGCTGCATGGAGTGCGGCGGCACCGGCTATCGCGGCCGCACCGCCATTCACGAACTGCTCGACCTTACCGACACCATCCGTGAGATCATCCTCGCCAAAAAGCCTACCTCCGAGATTCGCAGGCAGGCGCAAAAGGAGGGCATGAGCTTTCTCCGCGAGTCCGCCATCGAGCGCGTTCGCCGCGGCGTCACTACACTCAAAGAGATCAACAAGGTTACATTTATTGAGGCGTCACGGTAGGCCGGGAATTCATCCCCGGCATCTGAGCCGGAATTGAAGACGGGTTGAAAACAGAAACGGAACCGGAGACTCGTACTTGGCATCTTTCTTGAACAAAACGAAACTCACCACTGCTCCCGCGGGCCGTCCGCCGGTTGCGGTCGAAATCTCGCCTGAAGGCGTCCTCGCCGCGGCTCGTCCCGCCGCGCGCGCCCGGCGCGGCGCATCCGAGTTGGCGCACGGCCACGTCTACGCATTCGTTCCTTTATCCCCCGGCGCCATCGTCCCTGGCATCGAAGAGCCCAACCTTCGCGCGCCTGAAGCTGTCACCGCCGCCATCCGCTCCGCCCTCGACGATGTCTCTCCCCGCACCCGCGCCGTCACCATCGTCCTCTCTGACACCATCGTCCGCGTCTTCGTCCTCGACTTTGATTCCCTGCCCGCCAAAGCCGCCGAGGCTCTCCCCGTTGTGCGCTTTCGCCTGCGCAAAATGGTCCCGTTCGAAGTCGAGCACGCCGGCGTCAGCTATCAGCTGTTGTCCCAAACCGACTCCGAATGTAAAGTCCTCGCCGCCGTCATACCCGGCCCCATCCTCGCTGAATACGAGTCCGCCGTTCGCGCCGCCGGTTATGAGCCCGGAGCTGTCCTCTCCTCCTCGCTTGCCGCGCTCGAAGCCTTCGACTCCATTGAAGCCATCATGGCCGCCAACCTCAGCGCCCACGCCATTACCACTTCCATCGCCACCGGCCAGGAACTCCTCCTCTATCGCACTCTCGATCTTCCCGACGACTCAGCTCAGCGCATCGCCGAAATTCAGCGAAGCATCGCCGTCGCCTCCGCCTATTTTGAAGACAAGCTCGGCTCCCGTCCTCGCACGCTCTACTATGCTGGAATTCAGGACATCGCCGAATTCGCTGCCTCCATCGGCGATCCCGATCTCTCCGTCGTCGAATGGGCTTCGCGCCCCGGCGAAGGCGCCGTCACCGCGCTTCCTCAAATCTGTTTTGCCGGCGTCGCAGGCGCGCTGGCCGGAGCGAGCTAGCTCGATGCGAATAACGATCAATCTCGCCTCTCGACCCTATGCCAATCTCGGTCCGGCGCTCAAGCGTTTGCGCATCGCTATGGCGGCGCTCGTCGTGCTCTGTCTCCTCTTCTTCCTCGGCCTCCATCTCTTCGACCGCCAGGCCCGTGATGCACGCGCCCGCGAGCACTCTCTCGACGGCCAGATCGCCCGCGTCCAAGCCGAGCGCGCCGCGGCCGAGGCCATGATGCACCACCCCAACAATGCGCAGGTTCTCGTCCAGGCCGAAGCTCTCAATCAGCTCTTCGACGAGAAAGCTTTCTCCTGGACCCTGGCCATGGAAGCCATGGAAACCGTCCTCCCTGCCGGTGTGCAGGTCACTTCCATCGAACCCATCCGTGCCCCTGACGGTCACATCACCGTGCACGTGCGCGTCGTCGGTCCACGCGACAAAGCCGACGATCTTGTCGCCAACCTTGAGCATTCGCGCCGATTCCTTCTGCCTCGCATCACCGGCGAGAACGCCGAGTCCAGCAATAATCCATCGCAGCGCCAGGAGCCCATCAGCATCTCCAACCGCTTCGACTTTGAGCTGCTCGCCGACTACAACCCGCCCAATCTTGAGGAAGAGCGTATCGCCGCCAGGCCCGCGCACCACGCCCCGCCGGCCATTCCCCTCGGCATCGAGAACCCCGCGCACTCGCACCACCCGCCTGATTCTCCGCAGGGAAGGGGCCGCCCGCCCTATACAGGGCCAAATCAGGGAGGTCCGCAATGAGCGATAACGGATCATCCTCGTCCCTGCGTGAGCGCCTGGCATCTCCGCTCACCTGGCATGTTGCCGGCTTTGCCGTTTTGCTCGTCCTCGCCATCGTCCTCGCCGTTCGCCTCGGCTTGGATTGGGCCGCAATGAACAGCAACTCCGACGAAGTCCTCGCCGGCAAGCAGATTCAGTTGAAGGCCCTTGAAATCCAGACCGCTCCCCTTCGCGGTCTCGATCAGCGCGTCGAAAAATCTCGCCAGCAGATTGATGCCTTCTACAAAAAGCGCATTCCCTTCGATTACTCCGTCATCTCCACCCGCATCGGCGGGCTGGCCGTCTCATCCGGCGTCCGCCTCTCGCGCGTTCAGTACGCACAGGGCAAGCCCGGCTCCGCACTCACTGAGATTTCCATGGACGCGGGCATCAGTGGCGACTATGCCGCCATCATGCACTTCATCAACTCGCTTGAGCGCGATCAAATCTTCTTCATCATTCGCGGCATGTCGTTGACCGGCCAGCAGGGCGGCCTCGTCAACCTTCGCCTTCGCGTCTCCACCTGGCTCCGTCCAGCTGACGCCGCAGCCAGCGGTCTGCCGATGGCTCCATCTTCCGGCGATCAACCTCCCGACGCTTCCGCGCCAGCCAAGGAGGGCGAGTAATCATGGCCCTCGCTCTTGGAACCGAAAACAAGCGCCAGGTGATCACGGCGAGCGTGCTCGCGGTCATCCTGCTCATTTGCGCCTTCTTCGTCTACCGCCAGTTCTTTTCGTCATCTTCGCCGGCCGACTCCGGTCCCGCGCCGGTCGCTTCCACGCTGCAAAACCCTCCCGCTCCAACGGGCGCATCGCCCGCCACGGGCAACGAGGCGCAGCGGCTCAATAACGCAGGCATCGATCCCTCGCTCCACTTCGATAAATTGGCCCAGAGCGAAGGGATCGAATACTCGGGCACTGGCCGCAACATCTTCTCCGCCGAGTCGGCCCCCATCCCCATCCCGAAGCCACTTATCTCGGCCCGCCCCAACGCCCAGGCAGCAGCCGCGCAAAACACGCCGCCCCCGCCGCCCAAGCCTCCGGCCATCGATCTCCGCTACTTCGGCTACTCCCAGGACGAGCATAAGGACCTCAAGGCGTTCTTCATGCATGGCGACGACATCTTCATGGCAAAAACCGGAGACATCGTCGACCATCGCTATAAGATCGGCGTCATTCGTCCCCTCAACGTCGAAGTCACTGACCTCGCCTACAACAACACCCAGGTAATCGATATTTCGCAGCTCTGAATCCCCTCATGACTCCTCACTCTCCAATTCGCCGCACTCTTCGCATTTCTCAGGGCGCCGGGGATAGCACGCATCCAAGCTCCGTCTCGAACCAACCCTCGTCCAACCACAAAGAAATGGGTGCCCCCGATCCCTCGCCCTTGGGGACCGGGGATAGCCCGCATCCAAACCCCGCGCCCGCACCCCCGCGCAGTGTCATCCCGAGCGGAGCGTTTTTCAGCGGAGCCGAGGGACCTGCTTCTGCCTTTCGTCATGTACCTGCGCACGCCTCCCATCACCCTCCCAAATCCATCCCCTCCTCCGAGCAGGGCTACATCATGCTCATCGCCATCTTCCTCATGGCGCTCCTCGCCCTCTCGCTCACCATCGCCGCGCCCAGAATGGCCCGCTCCATCCAGCGTGACCGCGACCTCGAAACCTATCATCGCGGCTTGCAATACCGCCGCGCCATTCAGCTCTACTACCGCAAATTTCACGCCTATCCGCCCAACGTCGAGGCGCTCATCAACACCAACGACATCCGTTTCCTGCGCAAGAAATACACAGATCCCATCACCGGCCAGGCCGACTGGAAGCCTGTTCTGTTCGGCCAGAACAAAACCCCCACCGCAATGGGCTTCTTCGGCCAGCCGCTCGCCGGCAACGCATCTACTCTCGCCGGCATCGGCCCCGGAGGCGGCGCCGGCCTGCAGGGTGCATCTAATAATGGCAGCGCATTCGGCGGAACTTCTTCCGGCTCGGGCTCGGGCTCCCTCTTCGGACCCTCCGACACCAGCAGCGGTCAGAATCCCACTACGGGCGGATCCGGCTCAACCGACAACTCCGGAGGCTCCTCCGGCGCTGGCGCTTCCGGCGCAACGGGCGGCGATAACTCCGGCACAACCGCATCTTCCGGCAGCGCATTCTCAGGCGGCACTTCATCGACAAGCACAGGCTCCAACTCCACCGCCCCAACCTTCGGCGGCGCGGGCATCATCGGCTTCTCCCCGGGCAGCGACAAAACCTCGATCCTCGTCTACAAGAAAAAGCAACACTACAACGAGTGGGAGTTCACTTACGACCCGCTCTCCGACATGAAAACCGCCGGCGGCGGCAACACCGGCCTGGTCGGCCAGCCCGCCTCCAGTACCACCACCCCAGTCGGTACCCCAACTTTCGGCCCCGCCCAAAGCCCAACCCCCTCAGGGCCTCCCGAGACTCAGGCCCCTCAATAACAAGCCTTTTCCGCGCCGTAAACACAAAAGGCCCGCCCTCCCGGGCGAGCCTTTGCATTTGCCTTTGTTCTCGCTCTTCCTTGGTCCCTTGGTCCCTTGATCCCTGCTTTTCTTACACCTGGAACGACGAACCGCAGCCGCAGGTCGACTTCACTTGGGGGTTCTCGAACTTGAATCCGGCCGCTTCCAGCGTTTCCACGTAGTCCACCGTGCAGCCATTCAGGTACATCAGCGACGTCGCGTCCACGAAGACCTTCAAGTCCTCGAAATTGAACACTTTATCCATCATTCCACCCTGGTTCTCAAAGGCCATCGAGTATTGGAACCCCGAGCAGCCTCCGCCCACCACGCCAATGCGCAGCCCAGCCGGCAGCGGGTCCTGGGTCGCCATGATCTCGCGCACCTTTGCAATTGCCTGCGGTGTCAGCACAAGTGGCGCTTTCTTAGTGGTTTCCTCGCTCGGTGCAACGGTTGTCGTGGCCATGAATTCTCCCTCGATAACTTAGAGTTCTTGCTCTCTTCGTACTGTACCCTCCAGTGGAACCTTTCGACAAGCCCCACTTTCGGTACACATGCCATTAGATGCACCTCCACTCGAATGGTCGCTGAACCCCGCCTGCCCCGCTCACCTCCATCATTCACGTGGCTTTATGCAAAACGGTTCACTTTTTCACCCAATTGGGACTATGATGAGGAACCGTAAGGGCCCCTCTGGCCGCGAGACCGCATTTCCCTACGACCCCGCTGGTTTCTGGGACCGGAATTCGTTCGGAGGTGGAGAATGACTTTCGTCCCGATTATGTGGACCGTCTGGTCCGCGTTCGTCGTCTTCATGGCCGCGATGTACATCTATCGCTCCAACCTGACAAAGAATGAAGAGGACCAGATCTTCCTCGACGACTCGTTCTCGCACGAGCAGGCCGAGCAAGCGGTCATCGCTTCAAAAGTAGCCAGGGTCGAGCCCATGGTGCGCATCGCTCGTTGGCTGGTCGTAGGCATGACCGTCATCGTCGTCGCGTACTACGTCCGCGACATCGTGATCCAGCTCCACATCGTCGATTAGGAACTGGAACCGGCGAGATCGTCCCGGCGTGCGGGGCCTCTAAGGCTCCGCATGCCCGGCCTTCGCTCCCGCAACGGCGTGCGTCACCCCGCCGCGGTTGCATCGTATCGCGGTCCCAGACTCCTAAATCTTCAGAACTGATGGAAGATATCAAAAAGGTAGTACACCAGCACGATCGCCGTCATCGCTCCAGCAACCCACAGTGCCGTCATCTTCACCGGACGAAACTTGTTCACCCGGGCCAGAATGGCATCCTGATCGGACCTCACTCGGTTCGATGAATCGGCCAGACAAATCTGCGCCTCTTCATTCCTTCCCAATCTCGCCGCAAAAATGCTTACGCCGGCCATAAAGACTAACGACACACCCCATAATGCCCACATGATCGGAACGAGTCCCATTGCATTCTCCCCTTACAAAATTTTCTTGGCGGCCCGCATCGTGCGCATCCGCAAATCCATTGCGGCCGCATCACCTGCGAACCTCACGTTCGTGATCATAGGGGTTGATAGCAGTGCATTCGGGTGACAGGAGTCACAGTGCTCCCGCACGCGTCCCACAATGAAAAAAGGATTCAGAACGGCTCGAAGCCGCAATCAAGCGACGGCGTCTTTTGCCGAAAAGGCCCACCCCCTTCGGGCGAGCCTTTGATCGTTGGCTTCCCGGTTCCCTTGGTCCCTGGTTCCCTGGTTCCCTTGTTCCCTGCCCTACTCCACTTCCTGCCTCGCCCGGTACCCGTCCCGCGCAATAATGTCGTACTTCAGCGGCTTGTGCTTCTCATCCTGCAAGCGTAGCGGCTGGCCTTCGTCGTCCACCAGCTCCACGTGGATTTTGCGCCACGTCCCGTCCTGCTTGGGATTCAACGGGTGGTAAACCAGCTCATACTTCGCCCGGATGTTCTCGTTGATCAACTTCACATCGTCCGGCAGCTCGCCGCTGAAGCGCGGCTCAAAGTGCATCCCGCCCGTCATTTCGGAAAATGTCTTCATCTGGTTCTCGGCCTGCAGGTAGGTCATGTCGCGCATACCGCCCCCCATGCCCCCCTGGCCTTCCGTCATCGCCAGCAGCATTCCGCCCGTCGAGATGCTGAAGATGGTGATGTCGTGCGACGCCTTCACCCGCTTCAGAATTTCATCCAGCGTCAGCTTCGACATCGTGTCCACGCCGGAAGCAATCAACACGATGTACTTCTGCCCCTCGACCCGCGACAGCCGGTCCAGCGATTCGTTCAGCGCGTCGAAAATGTCGGTCTCGCTGAACGCCGCCGGCATGTACACTTCGTTGCCCAGAATGTTGATGCCATCCAGAATCTGTTTCTTGTCCTGCGTAAAATCGCTCACGATGTGCGTATTCAGGTCGAAGGTCATCATGGCCACGTAGTCCTGTTGCCGCAGTTGTTGCGTAAAGGCCCACGCCGAGTTCAGCATGTCCACCCTGAACATGAATCCTCGCGCCGCGTACTCGCACAGCAGCAGTACCGTAATCGGCGCCTCCGTGCGCCTGAATCCCTCGATCTTCTGCTCCACTCCATCCTCATAAATGCGGAAGTTCGTGGGCTTCAGATTCTGCACGAACTGGTGATTCTTTTCGAGCAGCACGCCCACGTCCACCGTCACTTCCGGAACCTCTACGCGCAGACTCATGTTGGGCGTGCCCTCCGGATTCTTGAACTCGGGCCGCGCTGGTGCCGGCGGAGGAGGAGCGTCCGCGTTATCCGGCTTCTTGGGCAGAGCAATCGGGCCGTTGTCGCCGCTCGGGCCCCCCGCATCAGGCGCCTGTTGGGGTGCCGGCGGCTGTTGCGCCGCTGGCTGGCTCTGGCCCTGCCCCTGGCTCTGCCCGCGCCCCAGCGGCGCAATCGCCACCGCCAACAGTGCCAAAAACAACAATCCCGCTAAACTTCGTCCAAAAACCCGTGCCTTCAAATCCGCCTTCAACATATTCAACCTCTTGTGTTCCTCAGCATACGCGATCTGCTTCGCTGCCTTGCTCCCTCGTTCCCTTGCTCACTCGCCGACTTGCTGACTCGCTGGCTTGTTCCCTTGGTCCCTTGTTCCCTTGTTCCCTGCCTTTATGCCGTACTCTAATAGACGTGGAAACCCGCCTGAAGGGAACCAATGGCTTCCCCGCCCTCGCCCTCTTCGCCGCCTTTGCGCTGGCAGCAACCTCGCCCACCTTGTTGCCCGCGCAATCGTCACCGTCATCCCCCGCGCCTTCCTCTGCGTCGCCTCAAATCCTCGCCGGCCCGCCAGCCAATCCCGGCTTCTTTCCTCTTAGCCAGATTCATGCCGGCATGACCGGCACGGCCTGGACTGTTTTCCAAGGCTCAACCCCCGAACCCATGCAGGTCGAAATTCTCGGCGTCCTGCGCGGCGCTCGCGGTCCCGGCCAGGACCTCATCCTCGTCCGCCTCCACGGCGACAAGCCCGAATACACTGGCGTCGTCGAAGGCATGAGCGGCAGTCCTGTCTATATCGACGGCAAGCTGGCCGGCTCGCTCTCCTACCGCATCGGCCAATTCACCAAGGAACCCATCGCCGGCATCACCCCCATCGAGCAGATGCTCGAAGTCCGCGACATTCCCGTCCGCGATCTCACACCCGATCTCTCCGCCCCAAACACGGAAATCGGCGCGCAAGCCTCCACTCCCGCTCCCAATTCATCGCTCGACGCGAGCAACTCCGCGGCCAATCAGAATCCGCTCGCCGCCGGCGACCTGGGCACCGAGTCCGACATGAGTTTCCGGCCAATGGACACCCCACTCGTCATGAGCGGATTCCTTCCCGAAGCCATCCGTTTCTGGCAGCAGCAAACCGCTGGAACTTCCCTTTCCCCCGTCGCTGCCGGTGGCTCGCTCTCCGGCTCGTCCGGCTCCGGCGCGTCCTCCGCACCCGCCTCGTCTTCCCAGTCAACCTCGACCCCCGGCTCCGAAGCCGTTCCTCCCACGCTCGTCCCCGGCTCCGCCGTCAGCATGCAACTCATTCGCGGCGATCTCGAAGTCTCCGCCACCTGCACCGTCACCTGGGTCGATCCGAAGCAACTCCTCGCCTGCGGCCACCCTGTCCTCGGCGCCGGCCCCGTCTCTCTTCCCATGACCACCGCCGACGTCCTCATTACCCTCGCCTCGCCGCTCAATTCCTTCAAGATCGTCAACACCGGCGTCACCGTCGGCGCATTTACGCAGGATCGCGAGTCCGCCATTAGCGGCGTGCTCGGCGCTCAGGCCCGCATGATCCCCGTCCACCTCGCTCTCGATTCGCCCGAAGGTCCCCGCAAGATCAACGTTGACGTCCTCGACCTGCCTTCCCTCACGCCCACCGCCGTCCAGGTAGTCGTCTACCAATCCCTCCTCGAGTCGAACCAAAGCTCTGAGGCCCTCAGCTACCACGTCACAGGCGACATCGATGTAGCCGGCTTTCCGCCCGTCCCGCTCGATCTCTGGGCGTCCTCCGGCCAGCAAGCCCCCGCGTCCATGATGGCCGCTCTCCTCGCTGGCAGCCAATTTACCCGCCTCTATTCCAACGGCGCGCGCCAGGGCGTCATCCGCTCCATCGATATGCGCATTCAGGCCATTCCCCGGCAGGTGTCCGTCACTCTCGATCAGGCGCGCATCGCCTCCACCGACCTTGCGCATGCCGGAGACACCGTCGAGGTCGAGGCCACCCTCCGCCCCTGGCATCAGCCCGCGCGCAACGTCCGCATCGCCTTCAGGCTGCCCACCCGTCTCGCATCGGGCAACCTCCGCCTTCTCGTATCTGACGCTGCCACGCTCGATCGCACTTTGCTTCAGCCACGTCTTTCCGCTGCGCCTGAAGGTCTCGCCGCCGTCCTCGCCGAGGCTCAGGATCAGCACGCCGCCGATCGCATCTATATCAGCCTCCTCGCGCCTGAAACGCAGGGAGAGATCCACGGGCAGACCCTCACCAGCCTCCCGCTCTCGGTCGCCAACGCCCTTGAGCCCCTCCGCAACGCTCAGGATGCAGGGCTTAACGGCGAATCTGCGGAACTCGTCGGCGAAGCACCCGCCGGAGGCGTCCTCAGCGGCTTCTGGATTCTCAACCTCCACATTGAGCCCGGCGGTTTAAACTAGGAACGCAATATCGATTTAGTTTTCTCTCATCTCGACCGGCTCTTCTTGGGGAAGAAGCCGGCGAATTGCTTAAATCTATTGAGGCTTCGGGGGCAATCATGGCTCAAATACAGGGACTTGCGGCCCATGCTGCGGGGTCGGAGCTTCTTCCGCTGAAGTATGACCCGGGCAAGCTCGGCGCACGCGAAGTCGAAATCGCGATCACCCATTGCGGCATCTGCCATAGCGATCTGCACCTCATCGCCAACGATTGGGGCATCAGCCAGTATCCCTTCATCCCCGGCCACGAAATCATCGGCACTGTCGCCGCTCTCGGCAGCGAGGTCCGCTCGCTTGAGCTCGGCCAGCGGGTTGGTCTCGGCTGGCAATCCAACTCCTGCGGCGAATGTGAGTGGTGTATGCGCGGACAGGAGAATCTCTGCGCCTCTTCTGAGGGCACCTGCGTGCATCGTCACGGCGGCTTTGCCGATCTCGTCCGCGCCAACGCCCGCTTTGTCATTCCTATCCCTGACGTATTGCCCAGCGAACAGACCGCCCCCTTGCTCGGCGGCGGCATCACCGTCTACAACCCGATGCGCATCTTCGGCGTCAATCCTTCCACCCGCGTCGGCGTTGTCGGCATCGGTGGCCTCGGCCACCTCGCCATACAGTTCGCCCGCGTTTTCGGCGCCCACGTTACAGCCTTCTCCACCACACTGGCCAAAGAAGACGACGCCCGCGCCCTGGGCGCCCAGGTCTTCGTCAACAGCCGCGAATCCAAAGCCATGAGAGAAGTGGCCGGCTCACTCGACTTCATCCTCACCACCGTCAATGCCGATCAGGACTGGGGCGCATACCTCCAGGCCCTGCGCCCCAACGGAGCCCTCTGGTTCGTCGGCGTTCCTCCATCTCCTGTCTCCGTCCACGCTTTCCCACTCGTCTCCGGCCTGCGCACCATCGGCGGCAGCCCCGTCGGCAGCCCCTTCCAACTGCGCGAAATGCTCGACGTCGCCGCCCGCCACGGCATCAAAGCCACCACCGAGCGCTTCCCCATGGACAAGGCCAATGAGGCGATCGACAAAGTCAAAAAAGGCAAGGTCCGCTACCGCGCCGTCCTCGCCAACTAGATTTTTTCGTGATCCTGAACTCCGAATATGAGGCGCTACTCCAGGCCCGCACTAACCACTAATCACTAACCACTAATCACTGTCACTTTATTTCCACAGCCAACTTTCGCTAAGATATTTCCGCATGCCCTTCCCGATCAAAACCTGCGTCATTTGTCACGAGCAATTCGAGCTCCACCCCGGCAAGCCCGGCTTCGCCAATCGCTGCCCCTCATGCAGTGAGCCGGAAGAATCCGCCGGGCCCGAACCGCGCCGCTCCACCGACTACGCCGAGCGCCGCGCCGAACTCGAAGTCAACGCCGCCCGCCGCCGCGCCATGCGCGACCTCCTCTACCGCAAAGACAGCTGATCTTTGGTCCCTTGTTCCCTTGGTCCCTCGTTCCCTACCTCCCGATCCCTCACCCACGACTACAATAAGTAAGTGAAGCAATCATCCCCGCCCGCGGCCCCTTCCGTCGGCTTCATCTCCCTCGGCTGCCCCAAAAACCTCGTCGACTCCGAGGTCATGATGGGCCTGCTCGACCGCGCCGGCGCTCGCCTCACCGCCCGCCCTGAAGACGCCGAAATCCTCGTCGTTAACACCTGCTCCTTCATCGATACCGCCAAGCAGGAGTCGGTCGACACCATCCTCGAGATGGCTCGCCTCAAAACTCAGGGCCGCGCCAAAAAGCTCATCGTTGCCGGCTGCCTTGTCGAGCGCTATCGCGACGAAATCCAGAAAAACATCCCTGAAGTCGACGCCGTCGTGGGCACCGGCGAGCTGGAGTCAATCCTTGAAGCCGCCGGCCTCAACTCCGCTCCCGAACCCGCCCCGCTCTCACCTTTCACAATCCTCACGAGCGTCCACGCCGAAACTCGACCCGGCAAAGAATCCCAATCCGGCACGCACAAATCTTCCGAATCATCTCGCTCCTCAAGAAAGGAAGGCGACGCCCGCGAGCGCTCCGGCCGCTTCCTTCGCGACGCCTGGGCCGGCGCTTCGTCCGCACTGCCCACTTATCTCTACGACGAAACCACTCCACGCCTGCTATCGACGCCCCGCGCCTCGGCCTACATCAAGATCGCCGAGGGCTGCGACCACCCCTGCACATTCTGCGTCATTCCCAATCTCCGCGGCAAATTCCGTTCCCGCCGCTTCGAATCCGTAGTCGCTGAAGCCGAGCAGCTCGTCGCTCGCGGCGTTCGCGAAATCACCCTCATCGGTCAGGACACCACTTGCTACGGCGAAGACCTCGGGCTCCGCGACGGCCTCGCCACCCTCCTCGACACCCTCGCCCGCATCCCGAACCTCAAGTGGCTCCGCTTCCTCTACGCCTATCCCAACCGCATCACCGGCAAATTGCTCGACACCATCGCGCGCCACGACAAGATCTGCAAATACCTCGACCTCCCGCTCCAGCACGCTTCTCCCGATGTCCTCAAGCGCATGAAGCGCGGTGCCTCCGCCGACATCTTTCTCAAGACGCTTCACAAGGTCCGCGCCGCCGTCCCCGGCATCGCCCTCCGCACCAGCTTCATTGTCGGTTTTCCCGGCGAGTCGCTCCGCGACTTTGAAGTTTTGGAAGAGTTCATCACCGAGGCGAAGTTCGACTGGCTCGGCGTCTTCAACTATTCGCATGAAGAAGGCTCAGCGGCATATTCGCTCGACGCGCAGACCCCACATCGCACAATCGAATCGCGCCGCCGGCGTCTCATGAAGCTCCAGCAATCCATCTCGCGCCGCGCCAAGAAAAACTGGGTCGGCCGCGAGCTTACCCTCCTCGCCGAAGGCCCCAGCGCCGAAACCCCGCTCCTCTGGGAAGGCCGCACCGAGTTCCACGCTCCCGAAATCGACGGCAAGGTCTTCATCAACGACATCGGTCCTCTCGACGCCCTCGAACCCGGCCTCTTCTACCGCGCCCAAATCACCGAATCCCACGACTACGACCTCGTCGCCCGCATCCTCTCCCTGGCAAGCTAGCCCGCATTTTTCGCCCGGCAAAAAAGAAAAGACGGCGGAATTCTCTATCCCGCCGCCTTGCCAAAAATGAACTGCGATGACCAGCCGTTTTTCTAGAGCAGACCCGGCACCTTTGTGTCCATGGTGATTCGGGTTCCGCTGATCACACCGGCAATGTGGACTGCTGGGTTGCCCGACGTATCGTATGCATCCAGCGTAAATGTACCCGAGTAGTGGTTGCCATCCGGGCTCAGGGTGATCTCCTCGACGATCTGGGTAGGACCCTGCTCGGGCCCGATTTCGCTCCAGCTCAGCGGGTTCGTCGGATCGTATGCATTGGCAAACCATGCGAAGTGATTCAGCTTGTACGTGAATCTCCCCGTCTGCTTCCAGACGCCCATGCAGAAATCCCCATCCTGCGGCGGCCGATCGGAATTCATGATCTCGGTGTTGTCGCCATGCCAGACAACCAGCGCGTTGTCTACCGGCGCGCCTTCGGGCAAGTCGCTGCCCGAACCATGAGATGTGAATGTCACATGCCACATACCGACGATCGATGCGGTGCCGCGGTCGTCGTCGCCATCCTGGTTGGCCAGCGCCGCCCGCACCAGGCGCGCAGAGCCGGATTGGAGTTGGAGACTACTGGGATGAGCCTGAGGCAGTGTGACGCCCCCACAGGCCGCTTGAGCGTTGGGGACGCACGCGAGTGCGAGCCCAACGATTGATGCTGCGAAAGCGAGCTTCATATTCTTCTTCATGGTGATCTCTCCTTTTCAGATTCGGCGCCTCGTTCCGCTCGCGCCCTGTGATGAAAGGAGTCTGCCCCACTCTCGCCCCGGACTCAATGAGCCGGATATGAGTTACGACTGAGTTCCGCTGCTCACCCAACTCATCCAAAACTCATCCCGGCTCAACCCGGAATTTGGTAATCTCTCCAACATGAAAGAGCACATCGAAGGCCTCACCACTGACCAACTTGCCGGGCTGCGCCGAGTCCTCAGCAGCCCCGTCCTCACCCCAGATGATCCGGACTACACCACTGCGCGCAAAATCTGGAACGGCATGATTGACCGCAAGCCCTCCGTCATCGTGCGCCCCACCAGCATCGCCGACGTCATTCAATCGGTTCGCTTCGCTCGCGAACACGGCCTCGCCGCTTCGGTGCGCGGCGGCGGCCACAGCGTTGCCGGCAAGTCCGTCGCCGACGGCGCCATCATGATCGATCTCTCCCTGATGCGAGAGGTCCAGGTCAACCCCGGCCGTCAAACCGCACTCGCCCAGGGCGGCGCCACCTGGGGAGAATTCGATCGCGAATGTGAGAAGTATTCTCTGGCCACGACCGGCGGCGTCATCTCGTCCACCGGCGTCTGCGGCCTGACTCTCGGCGGCGGCATCGGCTGGCTCATGGGCAAGCACGGCCTCAGTTGCGACAACGTAATCTCCGCTGACCTCGTGAACGCCGATGGCAATCACCTCTCCGTCAGCGCGACTCAGAACGAAGATCTCTTCTGGGCCATTCGCGGCGGCGGCGGCAACTTCGGCATCGTCACCGCGCTCGAATTCCGCCTCCACGAGCTCGCTTCCGTCCACGGCGGCATCGTTTTATATCCGCGCCCGGCCGCCTTCGACCTGTTGCGCCGGTATCGAGACCTCACCTCTCACGCGCCCGATGAGCTCACCGCCTACGCCGCGCTCCTCACCGGCCACGGCCATCCCATGGCGGCCATTGTTCTCTGCCACAGCGGATCGAACGCCGGCCGCGCGGACGTGTGCAAGCGGTTCTTCCTCGACTCGCCGCCCGCCGCGGACATGATCGGCGAAAAGAAATATACCGAAATCCAAACCATGCTCGACTTCACCGCTCCGGCAGGGGCGCACTACTACTTCAAGTGCCCCTTCCTGCGCGAGCTTACTGACGGCGCGATCCAGGCCATCCTGCATTACACAGAGCAGATGCCTACCGAACAAACGCAGGTGGTCCTTGAGCATATGCACGGCGCAGCCAGCCGCGTGCCCGTCCAGCAGACCGCCTTCGGCCTCAGGCGTGTGCACTACAGCATCAACATCATGCCTGCATGGACCGACCCATCGATGGCCGAGAAGTGCATCGCCTGGGCGCAGGAGTTCGCCGCTGCTCTCGCAGCCCTCGGAGCCTCGGACGCCTATGTGAACTATCTGGGAGATGAAGGGTCGTCGGCGGTCAAAGCGTCGTACGGCGCAAACTATGCCCGCCTCGCCGAACTGAAAAAGAAGTACGACCCTGACAACTTCTTCTGCTTCAACCAGAATATTGCGCCGGCAAGCTAATATCGCGCGCGATGCGACAAACCAATGGATGCCAGAAATCCGTGATACCGAGCGTCGGTTTCGTAAGGACGGTACTCCACGCTGATCAGTGGGACATAGATCGGGGTCGACTTGACCGCCACGGCCCGCTCGAGCCACTCGAACATTTCCTTCGGCATGCCGAGACGCGCATAAATGCACGCGATCATGATCGCCGGTTCACATTTCTCGCCCAGTTCCTGAGTTTTTTTCACCATGGCGAGGGCTTTTTTTCGATCGCCCTTGCCTGCCAGCGCCAATCCCAGAAGTGCGCTCGATTCGAAGCTGTCGGGCCGGAGAGATAGCGCCCGTTCGAGCGCTGCAACCGCTTCGTCATGCTCGTTTATCGCGCTCAATGCCCTGCCCAGAAACATTTGCGATCGATAGTAGCCTGAATCGAGCTCAACGCTCTCTCTAATTCTCCGGATCCCCAGATCGAATTGACCGCCATGCACGTAGGCCAATCCAAGATAAAGATTGACGGTGGGCGAAAGTGGTTCTAGTTCTCGCGCGCGTTGCGTCGACGCGAGCGACTCCTGATGCCGCCCGTTCACCGATAGCAGAAGCGACTGCCAAATGAGCGCGGTTATCTGGCTTGGATCGAGCGCCAGCGCCGCCTGGAACTCGACGCCCGCGCCCTCCCAGTCCCAGTCGTACCAACTCTTGATCAGGCCCAGCGTGCAATGCGCCTCGGCAAGCGTCTCATCCAAATCCAACGCTCTTTGCAGATGTTTACGCGATTCTGCGACGGCCTCAAGAGGCTTCATCGTTCCCACGCGCGACGATCCCATCTGCGCGTAGCAGTCTGCGAGGCCCGCATGTGCCGGCGCAAAGCCTGCATCGAGCGCCAGCGCCTCATTAAAGTAGCCCATGCTCCGCCCGATCGCATCGGCGGTCATCTTGTGCCAGAAAAAACGCCCTTTCAGATAAGCGTCATACGCCGCAGAGGATTTCGAATACCGCCGTGCGCCCACCGTCGCGCTCGGGAAAAGTTCCACCGCCAACGACCGGCTCACGCGCTCCGTCACCTCTTCCTGCACTGCCAGCAGGTCGCCCGCCTTGCGGTCGTATGTCTCCGACCAAAGCACGCATCGGTCGCGCAGATCGTGCAATCGGGCACTGATGCGCAGCGTATCGCCGGAACGCCTGACCGATCCGCGCAGCAAGTAATCCAGACTCAACTCTCTTTGCATCCGGTCCAGATGCGCCGCCATTCCGTCGCCGCTCTCCAGCCTGGGAACCGAGATGACGCGCAGCCGCGCCGGATCGATGCGCGACAGCGCGGAGATCATATCCTCCGTCAGCCCGGCCGCAAAATAGTCTCCTTCTTTTCCCGAGAGCTCCTCCACAGGGACCACCGCGATCCGCAGGCGCTGCTCTTCGCGAGCCTCCGCGCCCTCTCCGCCTGCTTCTATCTTCCCTACAAAACGGTATCCCAGCCTCGGCAGCGTCTCCACATAGCTTGGGCTTTCCGCCTGATCGTTCAGGGCTAGCCGTATCTGCCGTATGCAGAAGTTCAGCCCCTGCTCGAAATCCACAAACGTGTCCTCGCCCCAGATGGCCAGCCGGATCTGCTCGCGCGTCACCAATGTCCCGCGATGCTGTAGCAGAAACGCAAGCACACGCGCCGGCTGCTGCTGAATCCGGACGGGCGCGCCGTTTTTGCGCAGCTCAAATGTCTGCTCGTTGAGCTCGAATTCACCAAATCGTAGCAGCGGCATGGCGAAAGAGGAGGAGGAACGAATCTTCGCGCAATTATAGCAGTTGCTTTTTCCCGCACTCCCCTCGTCGCCCGCATCCTCTCCCCATCAAACTGCCCTTATTCCCTGTCCTCTCTTTCCCTCGTTCCCTTGGTCCCTTGGTCCCTGTCTTTCTATTCCCTATTGGCTACTCCCGACCCCCTGCCTTACTATCCCTACATGTCCATCCAACGCCGTACCTTCCTCAAATCCTCCGCGTCCTTCCTCCCCGCCATCGCCCTCCAAAATGTCCTCGCGCAAAGCTCAACCGAAGCGCCGATTGCACCCGCCGTCCATCCCGTCCCCGCCGGCGAAGACCGGTCCGGCCATCTCCACTCCCTCGGTTTCAGCTCGCTCGCCTTCAAAGTCATCACTTCCGACACTGCAGGCAACCTCCTCGTCATCGAGCACCGCAATCTCATGCCCGACACGGGTCCGGCCCTGCATATGCATTTGTCCCAGGAAGAATGGTTCTACGTGATGGAAGGTGAAGTGCGTTTCCAGGTCGGCGATCATCGCCTGCGGCTCGGCCCCGGCGAATCCATACTCGCCCCGCGCCGCATCCCTCACACTTTCTCCGCTACCGGCTCACCGGCGCACATGCTCATCGCCTTCGCGCCCGCCGACAAAATGGAGCGGTACTTCATCGATGCTGCGGCCCATCCCGAACTCGCGCCCACGAAAGATTTCATGAACCAATACGATATGCAGTGGATCGGCCCCTCACCCTTCTGGAAGTCGTAGCGAGCCTTCGCGCGCCTATGCAATCGCGTGCTGCGCCGCTTAAATATCCGCCTGTTGCTTCGGAATCGACGCCGGCACCAGCCCACTTGCGATCAGAACGCTGCGGTCGGTTCCTTCCAGCACGCCCCGCATCAGCGCATAGCACTTCTGCTCCTGGGGATTGAAGTACTCGCCGTGAATCGCGATCCCGCCAACGCTGGGATCGATAATGCTCGAGCAATCGACGTCCCACACGTTATCCGGCACAGGGTAAGTCCGGTCCAGCCCCGATCGCCCCAGCCGCCGCTTGCCAAAGTGCTTCAGCCCCGCCGACGAGCCCAGCACATTATCCCGCCCCGTATACAGCGCGGTAATGCGGTAACTCATGTTCGCCAATCCCTCACCGTCTCCATCCGAAATGTTTTCGCCGCTCTTGAAGATGTCGTTGTCCACGTCGGCAGCTACCATCAGCACCTCTTGCAGCAAACTCACCAGCAGCGGCTGATTCTTCCGCGTCCACACCGCCTCCATTGCATATTGCAGCGCATAGTTGCCCATGCTGTGTGCAATCACTGAGGTCTTCGCCTTGCACGCGTTCGCTGTGTCCTGCTTGGTTGCAAGCTGCTTCGCCGCCATCCAATCGTAGAGTTCCGAAAGCACCTCGGTCAGGTCGTCACCCGTCTGCCGCGCCTCGGAGCGGTCGGGAAGGTATCCCAGCAAGGAGCCCTTCGATGGCCAGTCGAACGAAATTAGCTCGCCCATCGAATTCGGGCCATCGAACAGCGTCTGCGCCACTGAGCCGTATGTGTTCATGGCCGAAATCCAATCGTTGTTGTATCCGTGAATAAACAGGCAGATGTGCTTCTGCGCCTCCGGCGGCAATCCAAACGGATTCGGAAACTGATCCGCCGCATTGACGAGCATCTGCTTGAAGCTGTCAAACGATTGCGGAGCCCACGACGTAAAATCGGTCAGCGCCAGCCCCGGCTGCTTCAGCGTCCAGTAGGTAAGTTCATCCTGATCGGTGCCAAACCTGTCCGGCTCAATGTTCCTGTTGGTGATCAGCCATCGCATGTCGATTCCTCCACCCATCAATTGATAGCACGGGATCGAATGAGCAACGATAAATATTCGCCGCACCTCAGGGGATCGCTTTCCGAGACCGGCCCGAGTCACTTCATCACGGCAACAGTCCAAACACCGCCACCGTAGATCCCGTGCCAAAGTAAACCCTTCCCTTCGCAACCGTCGGCGTATGGAAGTTCCCCTGAATCTGGGCAGTTTTGTCCCGATTCCCCGTGGCCTGGTTCGATGCGTAGAGCATTGTGGAAAGACTCGAGGCATCGAAGGCATACAAAACCCCATTCCCAGTTGTCGGCTGAATCGCCCAGACAATTCCGTTGTTTGTGCCATTCGATGAAATGGTGAAGCCCGCGGTACCGATAGCCGTCGTGGTTTGCATGGTCGCAGTCGTCGCCAGCCGCGCGTTGGTAATCGCAAAGGCCTTGAGGGTTTCATTCGAGGGACAAACATACACGTTGTTGTTGAAATAGGCCGGCGTGGAGAAATTCTCATAGCCAGCTCCACCACTGTTGATGGTAATCGTCTGGACAATATTGTTCGTCGACATGCTGAACTGACCCAGGTTGTCGCGATCGACCACATACATATTCCCATCCTTGCCGGCCGCCACTGCATAGTGGTGCACTACCAATGAGCTATCCACTAGATCCGGCAAAATCAATACTCCTGCCGAGCCGAGATCATCGTCCCCTCTGTCTAAAGCCTCCGCATTGTATGGCGTAAAGTAGTCGGCAATCGCCATCGCCCCTGAATTTGTTAACCTGACAACCGAGTTCGGATAGTCATTGGGCCCGATTGAACTGTCATCCCCGGTATTGGCCGTGGCAACATAGATGGATCCCGCTGTGTCCGCGGAGGGGCTCGCCCCACTGTTCCACATGCCTCCCTGCGAGCTATTGGGATTCAGATCGATCGCGTCGCTCTGCGCCAGCGTGTCCGCATTGTAAGAAATCAGCCATCCTGAGTAGAGCCCGCAATCGCCACTCTGGCCGCCAAACGCGACGTAGATGCTGTCTCCGGTCTCCAGCAGCGCCGGTCGATTGCTCTGATCTCTCGGGCTGAATGTGACGATGCCTCCGGAGGCATTTCCCCCCGTCCCCGGATACGTCGCCGAAACAGTCGTCGGCCCTCCAAACAATTCGTTGCCGTTCGTCAGGTCCAACGCGTAGATCCGGAAGAACTGACTCGTGTTCGTGGTGGAACTCATGGTCTTCGCGACGGCATAGATTGCATTGCGCCCGCGATCGATCACCGGCGTGCCCTCGACGCCCGTGGGTGAAACATTGCCGCACGAGCCGCCAGTCTGCTCGTCGAGCGCCGGCGCCTCTCCGCTTGGAACCAGCGACTTGCTCCAGAGCACCGTCGCTGTCGTGCCGCTGATGCTGTCCGCATCGACCGCATACACCATGTCATTCTCGGTGGCGAAGTAAATCACATTCTTCATCACTCCCGAAATCGATATCTGGCCGACATAGAGGACTTCACCATCAATCCGGCCATCCACGGTGAACTCTCCCACTTTCCCAAATGTCGTGGAGTTTACGTTCGCAGTGGTAAGGGTCGTCTCATTCGGGTTCAGGCCGTCGAGCGAATTGTCGTAGCGCCAGGTAACATTGTCGCCGGGCATCGTGCCCCCGCTCACCGTGAACAAGTACCCGGTACTTGCCTGCCCGCCCACAGTAACAACTACGTTCCCCGTCGTCGCTCCCACCGGTACAAGCGCGGAGATGCTCGTCGCGCCCCAACTCGTCGGCGAGGCCGTCGTGCCATTGAACGTCACCGTGCTTCCGCCCTGTGTCGCGCCAAAATTCGTCCCCGTAATCGTCACCGAGGTCCCCACCGCCGCCGGGTTCGGCTGAATATTCGTGATGTTTGGGGCAGGGGGACTGACAGTGAACAAGTATCCATTACTCGTCTGGCCGCCCACCGTAACAACCACGCTCCCCGTCGATGCTCCCGCCGGCACCGGCACAATGATGCTCGTCGCGCTCCAGCCCGTCGGCGAAGCCGTCGTCCCATTGAACGTAACTGTGCTCCCGCCCTGTGTCGCGCCAAAGTTTACCCCGGTAATCGTCACCGAGGTTCCCACCGCCGCCGGGTTCGGCTGGATATTTGTGATGACCGGTGCGCCGGAGGAACCCGTAAGACCGCCAATAATGGGCGTTACCACCGGCGAAGCCAAACCGATAAATTCGGTGAGAAGGTCGACGTTGTAGCTCGTGGCCCAGATGTTTCCGCTTCCGTCGATGGCAATCTCCCGCGTGACCGCCGTGGTGGGCAGTTGGTATCCATTCGATCCTGTAATTGCCGTGCCGCTGGAATTGAATTCGCTAATCGAGTGACTGCCCTCATTGGCAACCCACGCGTTCCCCGCGCTGTCCACTGCAATGTATTGCGGCGAATTTAGTCCTCCGCCGGTGAAACCGCCGCTGCCCGACTGCGCGACTCCGTTGGAATTGAACTCACTGATGGAAGTGTTTCCGGCATTGGCCGTCCACACATTGCCTGAGCGGTCAATCGCAATGCCATAGGACTCATTCAATCCGCCGCCTGTGTAGCCGCCGCTGGTCACCGGCGCGCCGGATGTCGTCAGCTCGGTGAGAACCGCATAGAAATTGCTGATCCACACATGGCCGGCGGCATCGCATGAAATGTCAAGATCGGCGTCGATCCCACCGCCGCTGAAGGGCGAACCCATCGCCGGCGTGCCGCTCGAACTGAACTCGGAGATGTTGTTGGCGCCTGGGTTGACAATCCATAGATCGCCGTTGGCGTCGATGCAGATGTTGGTCGGGCTCGCCAATCCGCCGCCCGAGTAGGCGGCCATGGAAACGGGAGAGCCGGAGGAATTGAATTCGCTCAGACTGTTGCCGCTTGAGTTCACAGCCCATACATTTCCGCCCGAGTCGATGGCGATTCCATACGGCCCATCCAGCCCTCCGCCGGTAAAGCCGAAATTGCCCGAAATGGGCACGCCAAGAGGACCAAATTTGCTGAGCGAATTCGCTCCGCCGTTGGTGTTCGTCGCCCACACGTCTCCTGTGGAATCAATCGCCAGACCCAGCGGGTCATTCATCCCGCCGCCCGCGTAAGTCACAGCAATCGTAAAATCGTTCGGCGGGCTGCTGTTGCTCAGCATCGGCTGGAACGGCGAAGTGGGCGTCTGCAGTCCGATCAGATTTGAAATGTTGGCCCCTGGATTATGCGCGATGTTCACTGCCGCGGTTGCGGTATCGGTGGGTTGCGTGCCGCCGCTCGTCGCATTCATGAACAGCGTGCTGCACTGCGTTGATCCGGACCCGGTCGAGTTGACGCAGGCTGCCAGAATATTGGCCAGCGTATCGATCTCCGCCTGAGGCACGGTTCCGTTGCCGCCCGGCGTTGTCGCGTATGCCACGCCCGTGTTCGGGTTCTCCAGACTGACAATCGTGTTCGCCGCGTTGGTCGCGGCGTTAGCGTCGAAGGCGCTGCTTGAAGTCGATACATGCGTCGGATCGCTCGCAAAGCCCGCAAAAGCGTACGCCGAAGCGATCGTCGAAACCTCATTCACAGTGATGAACTCGCTTGTGCCCGGGCAGCTGCTCCACCGGTGCCACCAGCGTAATCGCCGAATTCGCTCCCGAACCCGAATCGCCGCCCACCGCGTAAAGATAGGTATGCGCCCAGGTGGTGGGACATGTGTAGTCGCCGGTGATGTTGAAATCGCCGTTCGAGTCCGTGGTCACGTAGTAGCCCAGGCTGTCCTGCCCCGCGCCGCTCGTCAGCACCGATGCCGACTTGTTGGTGCTCGAGGCCGCAATCCCAGGGCCGCCGTAGCCCGTCGTGTTCACAGCCATCAGGTACACGTGCGCGCCCTTGATCGGGTTCTGCCCGCCGTGCACCTTTCCGGAAATCGCCGCACCCTGGGGCGAGTTCGTCAATGAGGAGTTCGAGCCCGGCATCCCCGCGCAACCCGCGAGCGCCACAACACCAGAGAAGAGGACGACTGCAATGGGAAACACGCATCGCGAAGACTCCTTCCGCTCACTTCCGTCGGGACGCTACGGGGATCCTAGAGTCTTTAAATCGAACTATGCCGAATAGGATGGTTTGTACTTGGGGAAGCGAAACTTAACCCTGTCTATCACACCCCGGCAGGCCGAAGCAAAGGAAAAACACCGCCGCCGGCCACTTTGAACTTCAGGTTACTGACTTCCTTATTCCCTGTTCCCAACTCCCTTGTTCCCTGCCTTTCTGCTATCCTTCCGCCATGAAAAACGCGCTTCCCCGTCTCGTCTCCACAATCTTGTTTCTCTGCGCCGTCTTCGCCCTCGCCGCACCCGCCTCCGCGCAGGATTGGGCTAAGTCCATCCTCGACAAATCTCCGCGCCATCAGGAATGGGTCAAGGTCAAATACGGCTCGCGCACCGTCGACGCTTTCGTCGTCTATCCCGAAGTCAGCCACAAAGCGCCCGTCGTCCTGCTCATCCACGAAATCTTCGGCCTCTCCGACTGGGCGCGCTCCATGGCCGACGACATCGCCGCCATGGGTTACATCGTCATCGCGCCCGATCTGCTCTCCGGCTTCGGCCCAAGCGGCGGAGGCACCAGTTCATTCCCTGACCAGCAATCCGTCATCAAGGCCGTCTCCTCGCTCGATCCCGCCATCGTCACCGCCGACCTCAACGCCACCGCCGACTACGCGCTCAAATTCCCCTCGGCCAACGGCAAGCTCGCCGTCATCGGCTTCTGTTGGGGCGGAGGTCAATCCTTCCGCTTCGCCACGAACCGCAAGAACCTCGCCGCCGCCTTTGTCTTCTACGGCCCTCCGCCTTCCGCCGATGCCCTCAAGACCATCACCGCTCCCGTATTCGGCTTCTACGCCGGCAGCGACGCGCGCATCTCTGCCACCGTTCCCGACACAAAAACCGCCATGGCCGCCGCAGGCAAAAAGTACGACCCGCAGATTTACGACGGCGCAGGCCACGGCTTCATGCGCGCCGGCGAAGATCCCTCCAACACCAACCCCGCCAACACCACCGCCCGCACCCAAGCCCTGGCGCGCCTGAAAACCCTGCTCACAGGAATGTAGTAGAAGTGAAATTGTCATCCTGAGCGACGAGGGCGGCGCGGCGACCGAGGAGTCGAAGGACCTGCGGTTGCTCTTGGTATCTTCGTCTAACCACTGAATGGGTGCGGGGAAAGCGTGGATGGGTGCCCCCGGTCCGGATTCTCAGACCGGAGATAGCACAATCCCTCAACGACCCCATCCGCTCCGCTCCGCTGTACGATGGAACTAAATCGGCAACTGCTATGTCGCCCCGCAAAAAATCCGTCAAGCTCCTCCGCTGCCCCACCTGCCAAATGATCGTCCGCCCCACCGACGAAGACTTCCCCTTCTGCAGCGACCGCTGCCGCAAAATCGATCTCGGCAAATGGGCCACGGGCGTTTACAAAATCAGCTCCCCGATCCTCGACCCCGAAGTCCTCGAAGACCTAGGCGGCCTCGGCCCCAGTCGCGGCGGAGACTCAGATGACGGATAATCGTTCTCCCGCTGATCCGGTCCGGGACCAGAAAAAAATCCAGACCATGAAGAAAACCCCCTGGGCCTACGCCATCGCCACCTTCTTCGGCGCCGGCCTCCTCAAGCCCGGCCCCGGCACCTGGGGTTCCGTCGCCGCCTTACTTCTCTGGGCAGCATTCGCCTTCACCCTCCATCCCCCCACACTCACACTCACACTCGCCCTCACTCTCGGCATCGCCCTCACCCTCGTCTTCGGCGTCCCCGCAGCCACCATCGTCGAGCGCGAATCCGGCGGCCACGATCCCCAATTCGTCGTCATTGACGAAGTCGCCGGCCAATGGATCGCTCTCCTCTTTTGCCCCGTCGACTGGCGTCACGGCCTGATCGCTCTCGTCCTCTTCCGCCTCTTCGACATCACCAAACCCTTCCCCGTCCGCCGCCTCGAGCGCCTTCCCGCCGGCTGGGGAATCGTCTTCGACGATGTGGCCGCCGGACTGTATGCTTTAGGTATCGCTTCGCTTTTGCGCATCTGGTTCTGACTTGGCTCGATTCTGGTTCTGACGGCTTTCGCGTCTGGTCGTAGATATGGCTCGCACCTCCCCTCAACCCGCTCCTCCCGTCGGCCACCTGCCTCGCGTCGACGATGTCCTCCCCGCCGCCGCTCTGCCCAACGGCGAAGTCGAGTTGACCGGAATCTATCTCGGACCCAACGGCTTCGGCCTGCCCTCCGTCTCGGTCGACAATCAGCCGGCCCACGTCCTCATGAGCCGCCCCACTCGTCTCGTCTTTCGCGTCCCCGCGCAAGCTTCCGCCGGACTCATTGAAGTCCGCACCCCTGCCGGCGCAGCCAACCCCGCCGCTCTGCGCATCGCCCGCCAGCTCAATGACGGCCTCCATCCCGTCACCAGCCCCGCCGTCAGCCGCTCCGGAATGGTCTACGCCACCATCTCCGGCCCGCGCGGCAAGCAAACGCCCGTCTCCATCGTTCGCGTCAGCCCCGACGGCCGCGCCACTCCGTTCGTCACTGGAATCCTCAACGCCACCGGCCTCGCCTTCAATCCTGACGGCGATCTCTTCGTCACTTCGCGCGCCGAGGGCAACGTCTACCGCATCGATGCCGCAGGCGAATCCACTGTCTATGTCGAAGGCATGGGCGTCGCCACCGGCGCAGCCTTTGACGTCGAGGGCAATCTCTTCGTCGGCGATCGCAGCGGCACCATCTTCAAAATCAACCGCGAGCGCCAGATCTTCGTCCACGCCACGCTCGAGCCCAGCGTCGCCGCCTATCATCTCGCCGTCAACGCCGCCGGCACGCTCCTCGTCACCGCGCCATCGCTCTCTTCCAACGAAGCCATCTGGGCCATCGAGCCTAACGGCGACACCCGCGCCTGGTATCGCGGCCTCGGCCGCCCGCAAGGCCTGGCCATCTCTCGCGAGGGCGATGTCTATCTCGCCGCCTGCCTCCACGGCCGTCACGGACTGGTCCGCGTCACGCCCAACGCCGAAGCTTCGCTCGTCGTCTCCGCCTCCAACCTTGTCGGCGTCGCCTTCTCGCCTCTCGGTTCCACCATCCTCGCCACCAACGAAGCCGTTTATGATGTGGACTTGGGAGTCGAAGGCCTGAACCTCTTTTAGCCATCCGCCGCGCGCACTTCCCAGCGACCGCGGCCGGTAGTAGTTTTGTATTTTGTCCGTGATCTCACACGGACGGAAAAGCGAATACGGATATGGGAAGTCAGCCGTCTGTGCAATCGTTTCGAGATTTGCTTGTCTGGCAGAAGTCGATTCAATTGGCAACTTTGATTTACCGGTTAACGCAGAATTTTCCCCGAGAAGAGTTGTACAGATTGTCCAGCCAGATGACGCGGGCAGCGGTTTCAATTGCGAGCAATATCGCGGAGGGTCAGGGCCGCTTGGGTACAGGTGAGTTCCGGCATTTTTTGGGCATGGCACGGGGCTCGGGCTTTGAATTGCAGACTCAGCTCGAAGTTGCACGGTCACTCGGGCTAGGCAGCGCAAAGTCAATCGACGAAGCTGAGGCTTTATCCATCGAAGTTACGAAAATGATCAACGGCATCCTGAAAGCACTCAAAGAGAAGTCGCTGCCTTCTAACCACTAACCACTGTTTGCGGATCACTAACCACTAACCACTAATCACTAACCACTTTTTATGAAAAGTGAAATCATCGCCGTCGGCTCCGAGATGCTCACCCCCTTCCGCCAGGACACCAACTCTCTCTATCTCACTGAGCAGCTCAACTCCCTCGGCATTTCCGTCGCCTTCAAAACCATCGTCGGCGACCGCCGCAAAGATCTCGTCTCCGCCGTCAAAACCGCTCTCACCCGCATTGACGTTCTCATCCTCATGGGCGGTCTCGGGCCCACTGAAGACGATCTCACTCGCGAAGCCGTCGCTGAAGCTCTCTCCCTCACCCTCCGCCGCGACGCCACGCAGGTCGCCGCTCTCCACGCTCGCGCCGCAACATGGCGCATCACCATGCCGCCCAACAATCTCAAGCAGGCCGACGTGCTCGACGGCGCAACCGTTCTCCCCAATCCCAACGGCAGCGCGCCTGGCCAGTGGCTCGACATCACTTTCTCAGGCTTCCGCAAACTCCTCATGCTCCTCCCCGGCCCGCCCCACGAGTGCCGTCCACTCTTTGACGCCGAGTGTCTGTCTCGCCTCCGCGAAGCCGCCCCGCCGCGCTCCATCGCCGTCCGCACGCTGAAGGCCGCAATGATCCCCGAGTCGCAGGCCGACAAGCTTCTCGCTCCCATCTACTCCACGTACGCCGACATCGAAACCACCCTCCTCGCCCACGCCGGCGACCTGCAAATCACTCTCATCTGCTCCAAGCCCACCGACGAGGCCGCCGAGGCGCGCGTCGACGAGCTCGCCGAGCGCATTGAAGAAGCCCTCGCAGATTGGTTTTATTCTTCGCAAGGCGACACGCTCGAGCAGATCGTCCTGTATTATCTCGGCCTGCGCCAGGCCAGGCTCGCCGTCGCGGAAAGCTGCACCGGCGGCCTCATCTCCCAGCGCATCACATCCGTTCCCGGTGCGTCGCGTTCATTTCTAGGCGGAGTTGTCGTTTATTCCGACGAGCTCAAGACCGACTTTGCCGGTGTCCCTGCCGATCTCATCGCAAGGTACGGCGCTGTCTCTGCTGAAGTCGCTAAAGCTCTCGCCGAAGGCATCCGCGCGCGAACCGGCGCAACCATCGGCCTCGGCGTCACCGGCATCGCAGGCCCCACCGGCGCAACGGAATCCAAGCCCGTCGGCCTCGTCCACATCGCCGTGTCCGACGCTCAGGGGACCGACGCCATCGACCGCACCTTCCGCGGCGATCGCCAGCGCGTCCGCGAGTGGGCCTCGCAATTCGCTCTCGACCTTGTCCGCCGCCGCCTCATGTAATCACCGCGAACCTAGGCACCACCCACGCGGTGTCATCCCGAGCGAAGCGCTTTTCAGCGGAGCCGAGGGACCTGCTTTTGTCTTTCGCCCACACGATGTTGGAGTTCCCTGTTCTCCGCCTTCTTGCAACGCAAAGCCCGCGTTAGCGGGCAAAAGAAGGTAGCCCCAGGCGCAAGCCTGGGGTCAGCCAACACAATAAAAATCGAAAGCCCGCGTCAGCGGGCGAAAGAACCCCCGCGCACACCTCTCCCCACCGCTCGCCACCCGCGCGCGCATCCGCCTGAATTGTCGCGTCTACTTTTTTGCCCCGGGAATCGGCTTGTAACCCGACTTTCCCGCTTTTCTCAGCGCCGACATTCCCTGCCCAATCGTCAGCAGCGGCGTCGTCTTCACCGTCTTGCAGCTGCCGCCCGCGGCTGCAGCCAGCGACAGCGCGGCAGCGCTCACGTTGTTCGGCATCTCCACGATCATCACCAGATCGTGGTCGCCAAACGCCAGCCACGACCCAATCGACTTGCCGCCCAGACCCGCAATCACTTTGCCGATATGTCCAGCGCGATCCTGCGGTTTCGCAATCAAGGCGCTCAACGCTTCAGAGGTGTACGACACCTGCACCATATAACTTGCCATGGGGAATCACCTTTCTCTCTAAAACTTTCCTTCTTGGGGGATGGAAGGCTGTTCGAGTATACCCCCGCAATCCGTCCCTTCGCGCAAATCTTCAACATCGCCTCATCTGCTCGCCATGGCTACTGGCTATTGGATACTGGCTCTTCCCTAATTCCGCCAACACCGCTGGCTCCCTGCCTTTGCTACACTTCTCCTGTCGCCTTATCTCGCTCCATCATGCATCCAATCCCACACCACTTCCGCTGGAGCCGCCATGCCGGTCGTTGAGCTCGCGGGAGTCACCAAGGCCTACGAAAGCAAAGTTGCCGTCCGCAATCTTTCGCTCTCCATCGATGCCGGCCAGATGTTCGGCCTCCTCGGCCCCAACGGCGCAGGCAAAACCAGTTCTATCCGCATGATGATGGGCATTACCATGCCCGATTCCGGCCGCATCACCCTCTTCGAAAAACCCTTCGACCGCCGCAGCCTCGACCGCGTCGGCTATCTTCCTGAAGAGCGCGGCCTCTACAAGAAAATGAACGTCCTCGACCAGCTCGTCTTCTTCGGCCGACTCCACGGCCTCACCGCCGAAGCCGCCCGCAAGCGCGCCGTCGACTGGGCCTCCCGCATGGAAATCTCCGATTCCCTCAACAAGAAAACGCAGGAGCTTTCCAAGGGTATGCAGCAGAAAATCCAATTCATCGCCACGCTCCTCCACGACCCCGGCCTCATCGTCATGGACGAGCCCTTCAGCGGCCTCGATCCCGTCAACACCACGCTCCTTCAGGACGCTCTGCTTGATCTCAAATCCCGCGGCAAAGCCATCCTCTTCTCCACGCACCGCATGGACCAGGTCGAAAAACTCTGCGACTCCATCTGCCTCATCAACAACGGCGATGCCGTCCTCAGCGGCAACCTGCGCGAGATCAAGAGCCGTTACGAGCGCAATCACGTCATCGTCGAATTCGAGGGCAGCGCCGATTTTCTCAAGAGTGACGAAATCGCCCTGTCCAACAACTACTCCGGCCACGCCGAAATCCAGCTCAAGCCCCACGGCGACGCGCAAAAGCTCCTTCATCTCGCCGCCTCCATGGCCGCCATCTACCGTTTCGAGCTCGTCGAGCCTTCTCTCGAGGAAATCTTTATCCAGACCGTGGGAGGCCGCGCCAATGCGTAACATGCTCCTCGTCGCCCGCCGCGAATACCTCGAGCAGATTCGTGGCCGCGCCTTTATCTTTTCCACGGTGCTGTTGCCCCTGTTGATTGTTGGCGGAATGGGGGCCAGCTACTTTTTTGGGCGCAAGGCCGGTACCGGAGTTCATATCGCGATCGTTGCGCAGAATGGTTCGCTCGCCAATCAGGTTCGCCGGGAGATGCTCTTCGATACCCATGCCAGGTACACGGTCGACGTCGTGACCCCGGCATCTCCTGAAAATCGCGCGGCTCTGCTCCAACAGCTCCACGCCAAGTCCATCGACGGAATTCTCTCGATCGATTCTTCTTCTTCCGGAGCCATTACCGCTTCTTATACCTCGCTGGCCTCCGTTGGCTTCGCCAATATCGGAGGGATGCAGGACCAGTTGAACCGCGGAATCGTCAATGAACGCCTGCTCGCCGCGGGGATGAAGCCGGATGACGTCGCCGCCGCTCTCAAGTGGGTCCCTATCGAAACACTGCAGTTAAGCAAGGAGGGCAAGGCTGGAAAAAGCAGCGGCATCGCCCCCTTCTACAAGAGTTTTGTCCTGCTCCTGCTGCTTTCCATGCCCATCATGCTCTACGGCCTGGATATGGCCCGCGCCATCATCGAGGAAAAAAGCTCGCGCATCTTCGAGGTCATGCTCGCCGTCGCCCGCCCCGACGATCTGCTCACCGGCAAGCTCCTCGGTGTCGGCGCCGTGGGCCTCACCCAAATCGTCATCTGGGTTCTCGCCTCCGTTCTGGTTCTGGGGTCTTCGCTCGCCGCGCCTTTGCTCTCCGGCAACTTCAGCCTCCATTTCTCCTGGACGCTGATCTTCCTCTTCCCCCTGTACTTCGTGCTCGGCTTCGCTCTCTTCAGTGCCATCTTTTCCGGCCTCGCCGCTACCTGCGAGACCTCGCAGGATCTGCAGAAGTTCATGCCCCTGGCCATCATCCCGCTCTATATGGGCATGGGCGCTCTTCCCTTGCTGCTGAAGGATCCCAATTCCACCTGGTCCATCGCTGCTTCGCTCTTCCCGCTCACCTCGCCTTATGTCATGCTGCCGCGCATCGAGTTGCAGATGCCCCCTGTTTGGCAAATAGGAGTCTCCATCGGCCTCTTGCTGCTCACCATCTGGGGGGCTTTGTGGTTCTCGTCGCGCCTCTACCGCGTCGGAATCCTCATGTACGGCAAGCGCCCCACCCTCCCCGAACTCCTCCGCTGGCTCCGCTACTCCTGAGCAATTCCCGGTCACTAAACAACGCAAGTCGAACACGGCTTCGCCCATCGTGCGGTCCTTTAACTCGTTGACTTTCTGACCCACTGCTTTTCTGATCCCTGACCCCTGAAACCTAACCCCTTCACTTCCTCACTCCTTCACTTGTTCACTAACCCCTAATCACTAACCACTGTCTTCCGTAGCAACTCATCCGCCCCGAACCCCATCTCACTCAACAGGCCATCTTATGGTTATCCCTCTCATGCCACGCCTCCAATCCTGGTCCCTCATCGCTCTGCTCGTCTGCGCCGCGCAGCCCACCGCCCAGGCAGACGCCCCAATCGTCCGCTATGCGCAAGGCAGCTTTCACGGCTTCCTCGAACTGCGTTCGCAGGACGGCCAGATCGTTGCTTCAGGAGATAGTACTCAGGTCGTCCATGGCGATCGCGTCACTTCACGAACGCTCTTCACCTTCAAAGACGGCTCCATCGACGATGACACCACGGTCTTCTCGCAACGTCGCGTCTTCCAGCTCATCTCCGACCACCATATTCAGAAGGGGCCTTTTTTCCCGCATCCCATGGATGTCTTCGTCGACGCGCGCAGCGGCCAGGTCACCATCCGTACCGCAGGAAAAGATGGCAAGGAAGAGGTCAGGACCGACCATCTTCAACTGCCGCCCGACCTCGCCAACGGCATGGTCCCGCTCGTCGTCGAGAACATGGCCTCCGATGCGCCCGAAAAAACAGTCTCAATGGTCGTCGCCACACCCAAGCCGCTCGTCGTCAAACTCGTCATTTCCAAACTTGGCGAAGACAATTATTCGCTGGTCGGCTCCACCCGCAAGGCTATCCATTATGAAATCAAAATCCAGCTCGGCGGAGTTGCTGGCATCGTGGCGCCCCTCACCGGTAAGGAGCCGCCAAATATTGAAATCTGGGCCGTCACCGCGCAAACTCCAACCTTCGTCAGGGAACAAGGCCCCATCTATCCCGACGGCCCCACGATGACCATCCAGCTCACCAGCCCAGCCTGGCCCGACTCGCCCAAATCCGGCGATTAGAGGGATCTGCGCATCTCTCGCGCCATAGGCCGCGTTGTAGAGGGCGGTCAGCGCGGATGCGCCGGCCGGCAGTTCGAGAAAGTCACGCCTGGAAATTGCGATTACTTGTCCGCCGGGGCCGCCTTCTTGTGCTCCACAAAGGCGTGTGCCTGATGACAGCTCACGCACGTCTTGCCATTCATGAAGGGATCGGACTTCAGTTGTGCCACCTGATCGGTGTGACAGCTGTCGCATGTGCCTAACGCCGGCGTGCCCGCGAAGTCCTTTGCTGTTGTCTCGCCGTGGCACACGGTGCATTCCACACCGTTGGCGCCATGCGGGCTGGCTTTCCATTGGTCATAAATCGCCTTGTGGCAGGTGGCACAGGTATCCCCGGCTGGAATCAACCGGTGCATCACATGCTTGGCTTGATCCTGCTGAGCCCTGGCGGGTTGGACGGCAATCGCCGAAACGAGAAAAACAAACAATGTAAAACCGAACATGCGCGCACCGAAACGATTCACGGGCAGACTCCTGAGTACGGTAACCAAGTATGCGGACCCGCAATGACTGCAATCTGTGATCCACATCACGTCCCACCGGACTATGACCTGCGGTTGCTTTTCTCGCCCTTTACCCATCACAAAGAACGGGTGCCCCCGATCCGGGGCCCCCACGGACAGGTCCACGTCCGCGGGGTGGATACTAGCTTCGCTAGGGTGGGATCGCACGAACACTCACTCACCACAAACGTGCCATCCCGAGCGAAGCGCTTTTCAGCGGAGCCGAGGGACCTGCTTCTCGGGATGCCCCCCTCGCAACGAACCTCGCTCAATCCCACCCACGCCGTGTCATCCCACCCACAGTGGTGTCATCCCGAGCGAAGCGCTTTTCAGCGGAGTCGAGGGACCTGCTTTTCGGGATGCGTCCCTCACCACGCCGCCCCGTCGTTTCATCCCACCCACGCCGTGTCATCCCGAGCGAAGCGCTTTTCAGCAGGCATACCACAGACACCGGACACCTCAACGGATCACTGATCACTGACCCCTGAGCTCTCTTCCGCACTCACCTCAAACTTCAAAATATCCCCCGGAGCGCAGTTCAGTTCTTTGCACAGCGCGTCGAGCGTGGAGAATCGAATGGCTTTTGCCTTGTTGCTCTTCAGAATCGATAGGTTCGCCAGCGTAATTCCCACGCGGCCGGCAAGCTCCGTCAAAGACATGCCTCGCTCGAGCATCACCCGGTCGAGATGTACACGAATCGCCATCGCTCCCTGCCTATACCGTCAGTTCGCTCTCTGCCTTGAGTGCGTAGCCGCGGCGAAAAACCTCCGCGAGCACCACCAGCAGGATTCCCATGAAGATCGCGTCGAAATCGATGGCCCAGGAGATCCAGACGCCTGGTTCGGGCCTTAATCCGAGCCATAGCAACTCGGCGCAAAAAACCGTTCGCAGAAGCGAGCCCGCAACGACAACCCAGCCCATGATCCGCAGGCGGCTCGGCGTTTTGAGATTGAATGGCTCTCCGATCCCCGCAGGTTCCAGGATTCGCATCAGCAGGTAGAGAACCACCAAATGACAGGTTCGTGAAACCACTTCCATACCCCAAATCCACCATCTCGCTTCGGTGCCTCTGAACACATCGAAGGAGAATTCCAGCGGACCGCTTCGAACATCGAACGACAAGTATTGAAAAGACCCAGAAGGAAAAATCGGAGCGGCTGCCATGAGCAGAACACGCGCAATCTGCAGAAAAAACAGGATCTTGACGACTAAATGGAGTTTCGAAGCAATCGACTTCGGGCCGATCAGGTTCATATTGCCTCCAACAGAATGCAATCCTGGACCAAGTTTTATCGATTGTCAATAATAATCTATCGTTTTTCAATAATATATCTCCGTGTTTCAATAAATCGCTGCGTCGGCTTATGGCGAATCGGGACCAGTCACCCCGAGTCCCCACAACCCCCCGCCATCCCCGCTAACCCCGTCGCGTCTCTCACCTTGTCAAGCCTCCGGCCTCGCATCAAGGCCAACAATCTTCACCCTAAGTCCTTCCTTTTCTGATCTCTGCCCCCTGATCTCCGATCTCCGTGAAGTTCGCCGATCATTATGCCCCATTGGCGCACAATGGTCCCATGATCGAAGAGCAAACCGGAATCGATCGCTTACCACGATCCTCTCCCCGATGTGCTCTATTTCTAACCACTAACCACTACCCACTAACCACTGTTTCTTCGTCGCACAATCAGACCAGTATGGCGAACTCCTCTTTCCAACTCGTGCGCATCCCTCACCCGCAGAGCGGTGCGGGAGCCTGCCCTGAGCAGAGTCGAAGGGTCCCCGCCCCACCCCAACGACTCACCGGCCAGAGGATACCGGCAACTAGCTGCCGCCTTCCGGCAACTGGCAGTTGCCCTCCATCAATCGTTCACGACCCACCCATCACTGTTTTTCTGATCACGAATCGCGACTCACCAATCACCGCTTTTCTAACCACAAACCACTACCCACTAACCACTGCCTTTACCCCACCCCCCCATCAAATCGGACCCACCCCCCCCATCCTCCAGACCCCACCCCCCCATCAAATCCGACCCACCCCCCCATCCTCCAGACCCCACCCCCCCATGCCAGTGTGTGAAACTGTGAAACTGTGAAACTGTGGAGCCTTTAGAATCAACAACTTCTGTCCACAGTTTCACAGTTTCACAGTTCGCAGTTTCCTTTTCGCGAGCTTTTGTCGCTGACTCGCCAACAAGTTCATCTTTCGAGCGCCGAACAGCAGTTTCCGAAATTGCTGTTGCCGAATCCACGAAACTCAATAAAGCGCGGCCAGCAGAGAGCGACGACCTTCGTAAACGCTCTTACCGGACAGAGCATTTCCGAAACTGCTCTAAAATCGACTTAAGTGACCATCGCAGCCAGCGAACAGTTTTCCTTCCGCCAGCGCATCCTGCTGGCCATTGTTCCGCGTCTCGTCTGGACATTGCTCTCGGTCGTCGGCCGATCCTGGCGCTTTGAAACCATCGCCGAAGAAGGCGCAACGCCACTTCCCTTCGGCACCGGAGCAGCCGCTGAAATCTTCTGCTTCTGGCACCAATGTGTTCTGCCCTGCACGTTTTATTTCCGTCGCACCAGCGCAACCATCATCGTCAGCCAGAGCTTCGACGGCGAACTGATCGCGCGCACTCTCGAGCTCTTCGGATACAAAACCGTGCGCGGCTCCAGTTCGCGCGGCGCACAGGAGGCGCTGCTCGGCCTCAAGAGCGTCATCGAATCCGGCCGTCCCGCAATCTTCACCGCCGACGGCCCGCGCGGCCCGATTTTTCGCACCAAGTTTGGCCCCATCAAACTCGCCGCCCTCACCGGCGCGCGCATCGGCGCCTTTCATCTGCAGCCGCGCCGCGCCTGGTCGCTGCGTTCATGGGATCGCTTCCTCGTTCCCATGCCGTTCACACGCATCGCCGTCAGTTGGTCTCGCTGGACAATGCGTTCCTGCCGATCTCGCCGAAGGCGACTTCGAATCGCAGCGCGAGTTGCTCAACGCTGCCCTCGAACGCGCCCGCATCAACGCTCTCGATCACTTCGGGAAAGCTACCGCTGATGCCTGAATACTCTCGTCCAAAGGATCAAACCACGGAGTGGGTCTCTGACTTCGACTACGTTCTGCCCGAAGAGTTGATCGCGCAAGAGCCTCCAGCCGAACGCGGCTCCAGCCGCATGCTCGTCATGGACCGCGCAACCGGCGCATTCCGCGACGATTCTTTTTCTGGTCTTGGTGAACATCTGCGCCCGGGAGACCTGCTGGTCCTCAACGACAGCCGCGTCATTCCCGCGCGTCTCTATGCGCACCGCACATTGGTCCGGGATCGTGAGAAGCCGACCGGCCGCATCGAAGTCATGCTTGTCGAGTCAGCAGGCAACATTCGCTGGCGCGCCCTCGTTCGTCCCGGCCGCAAAGTTGCCATCGGCGAGCGCCTCGTCTTCCCCGCTCCAAACGGCACAATCGCGCTCGAAGCCGAAGTCCTCGAGCGCGGCCAGTTCGGCGAGCGTCTGCTTGAGTTCGCTCCTGTCCAGGGCTCGACAGATGCTTTCTTCGCCGTGCTCGACCAGATCGGCCACACGCCGCTGCCGCCCTACATCCATCGTGACGACGCCGATGCCGATCGCGACCGCTATCAGACCGTCTTTGCCCGTGAACGCGGCTCCGTTGCCGCGCCCACCGCGGGCCTCCACTTCACTCCGGCTGTTCTTGAACAACTTTCGTCCAAAGGAATCGAAATAACGCGCGTCACGCTCCACGTCGGCCTGGGCACATTCGCTCCGCTCCGCGTCGAGCGCGTGGCAGAAGTCCATCTCCACAGCGAGCGCTATTCCATTTCGGCCGGGGCTGCAGACGCAATTCATCGCGCCGTAGCGGAGCGCAGGCGGATCGTCGCCGTCGGCACCACGGTCGTCCGCACTCTCGAAGCCGCCGCTCTAGCCGCCGGAAATGGCCCAATCCAGCCGCACTCCGCGGCAACCGACATCTTCATCTCTCCTGGCTTCGACTTCCGCATCGTCGGCGCCCTGCTCACCAACTTCCATCTGCCTCAGTCCAGCCTGCTCATGCTGGTCTCGGCCTTCGCCGGCCCCCAGCGCACCGGTCTCAACCGCGTTCTCTCCGCCTACCAGCACGCAATCCACGAACGCTACCGCTTCTTCAGCTACGGCGACTGCATGTTCATCGCCTGAAGTAGTGAATCCCGCGCTCTGCTCACTGTCCACTGCTCACTGTCCGCTGTTATTCTCTCTCCGTGACTGAGTCATCCAGGCCGCCTGTCTTCCTCCTCGACGCGATGAGCTTCATCTTCCGCGCCTATCACGCCATGCAGCGCTCGCGGCCCATGTCCACGCGCTCCGGACTGCCCACCGCGGCCACCTACGTCTTCGTCAACATGATCAAGAAGCTCCGCCAGGACTTCGCGCCCAAATACTTTGCCGCCGTCTTTGACGTCAGCGGCGAAGTTTTCCGCGACGAGCGAGCCCGCGCCATCGGGACTCTGCGCCGCTGGAACGGCAAGACACAGAGCTTCGAAGACGTGACCTACGACGGATACAAGGCCAAGCGCGAAGCCATGCCGGAGGACCTTCGCCGCCAGATTCCCTACATTCGCCGCGCCCTTGAGGCGTTGCGCATTCCCATTCTCCAGGCGGAAGGCTTCGAAGCCGACGACGTCATCGGCACCCTCGCCCGCGAAGCCGCCGAGCAGCAGCACGAGGTCTTCATCGTTTCCGGCGACAAGGACATGATGCAGCTCGTCACGCCGCAGGTGAAGATCCTCAACCCGCAAAAGGACAACCTGATTCTCGATCCCGCCAAAGTCACCGAGACGCTCGGCGTCCCCCCCGATAAAGTCGTCGACGTCATGGCGCTGCGCGGCGACTCGGTCGACAACATTCCCGGCGCGCCCGGCATTGGCGACAAGGGCAGCGTGGAGCTGATCAAGGAATTTGGCACTGTCGAGGCCGTGCTCGATCGCGCTGCCGAGGTCAAGCGCAAGGCCTACCGCGAATCGCTCGAGCAGAATCGCGACACGGTTCTGCTGTCGAAGGAGCTTGTCACCATCGACACCCACGTCCCGCTGCCGCTGGACCTGGCCGCAATGGAGACCCAGCCCCCCGACCTCGAAGCCTGCCGCACTCTGTTCACCGAGCTCGAGTTCACATCGATGCTGCGCGACCTTGCCCCTGCGGAGGGCGGAGCTTTGATTGAGCTCCTTGATGAACCAAGCGTCGAGCAGGCCTCCGCCTTCTACGCCGCCGCACGCGAGAATGGATTTGCCTTTGCGCTCGATGCAGTAGAGCCTTCCGCCGACGAATCGGAAGACGAGCAACCGCCTTCGCTTTCGCTGCTTGACGTCGCTGAAGCCGCCGAAAAGAAGTCCAACTTCTATTTGGGAGTCTCCGCCGATCCCGCCCGCGCCCTCCGTCTGCCGCTTACCCCCGAGCTACGCGCGCTCCTCGAAGACCCCACCCTGCCCAAGCGCGTCCACGACTGGAAGCTAGCGCTCCACCTCCTCGGCGGCACGGGTGTTGCATTGCGCGGCCCGGTGGACGACACCATGCTTCTCTCCTACGCCCTCAACCCCACCCATGCCACACAGGCATTGGCCGACGTCGCCGCGCGCAACAACCAACCACCCCCCTCGTCTCTCCCCGCCGCGGCCGCGTCCATTCATTCGCTCGTTCCCGCTCTGCGCCAGGAAGTCGACAAGGCCGGTGTCGCCCGCGTCTACTCCGAGATCGACCTACCCCTCGCGCCCGTGCTATACCGCATGGAGAAAGCCGGAGTCCGCATCGATACAACTGCGCTGGGCAGACTCTCGGAGAGGTTTAGCAGCGAGTTGACCCGCATCGGCGAGCGCATCTTTGAACAGGCCGGCGAGCGTTTCAATATCAATTCGCCCAAGCAACTCGGCATCGTGCTTTTCACCAAGTTGGGTCTGCCCGCTCCGCCGGCTCGCGGCAAAAACAAGGCCATCTCCACCGCGGTGGATGTACTGGAATTCCTGTCTGACCAACACGAAGTTCCGCGGCTCGTTCTTGAGTATCGTCACCTGTCCAAGCTCAAGTCGAATTATGTCGACGCCTTGCCGCTGCTCGCCGATGTTGATTCCCGTGTGCATACGACCTTTCAGGCTGCGGCCACGGCTACCGGCCGTCTCTCATCGGTTAATCCGAACCTGCAGAACATTCCCGTGCGCACGGAGCTGGGACGCGAGATTCGCGCCGCATTCACTGCCGCACCGGGCACGCAACTGCTCTCGGCAGACTACTCGCAGATCGAGCTGCGCCTGTTGGCGCATTTCAGCGGCGATCCGCTGCTGATTCGCGCCTTCGCGGAAAACATCGATATTCATACCCTCACCGCCAGCGAGGTCTTCGGTGTCCCCGTCGAAACCATGGACAAGGAAACGCGCAATCGCGCAAAAGCCGTGAACTTCGGAATCGTTTACGGAATCTCCGCATTCGGACTCGCCGCGCAGTTGGGCATTCCGCAGGCCGAAGCAAAGGCCTACATCGATCGATACTTTGCGCGCTATCAAGGCGTGAGAGCGTTTATCGAGAGGACGCTCGAACAGACCCGTAGAGATGGTTCCGTACGCACCATGTTTGGACGCCTACGGCCGATCCCGGACATCGAAAGCCGCAATCCCAATCAGCGCGGATTCGCCGAACGCACCGCGATTAACACTCCACTTCAGGGGACCGGCGCAGATCTCATCAAGCTCGCCATGATCTCACTCGATCGAAAACTCGCGGCCCGAAAACTCAAAACGCGCATGATTCTGCAGGTTCACGACGAGCTCTTGTTTGAGGTTCCTCGCGACGAAACAGACGAGGCTGCGGCTCTCGTAAGGGAGGACATGGAGGGTGTCGTCAAGCTCAAGGTACCCCTCGTCGCCGACGTGTCCTTCGGATCAAATTGGCGAGATTTGAAATGAATCTTGTTTGGAATTCGATGCGGCTAAGCAATGAATTCCATGATCAAACAGGCGCTCGCCGGTGTTGACCCGCAAGTAATCAAATCCGTCAATAAATCTCTTGCATACTTATACAAATCTGTCGTATATTTATTCAAGCGCGGTTTCCGCCCTGCGGACCGCGCCTTTGATTTGCCGTATCAGGAACCGGTACCCTGGAATGAACGTCCAACGCCTCAATGTGATTCGCGAAGTGCTGGCCAGCGCGCCAGTGGCGAGCCAGGACGAGCTGCGCCGCAAGTTGCGCCGCCGCGGCATTCAGGTGACGCAGGCTACGCTTTCGCGGGACATTCACCAGCTGCGCCTGTCAAAGGGCCCAGGCGGCTACTCGCTCCCCAATGGTCACAGCACGGCAACGATCGCGGCGGAAGAAGAAGAGGATCAACCGCCCTCTCTCAATGAAATGATCGACAGTTTTGGTTTGCGCGTGCGCCAGGCGATGAATCAGGTGGTCTTGAGTACGGCGATGGGCGGGGCGCAGCCGGTTGCGGCGGCCCTCGACCGCGAAGAATGGCCGGAAGTTGTGGGCACGATTGCCGGCGATGACACAGTGTTGATTATTTGCACGGATGCACGCCACGCAAGCGAAGTGGAAACGCGCTTGAGGACGATGCTGGACGTATGACGAAGACGCTGCAAACCGCGGTTGTGGGAGTGACTGGCTACGCCGGAGCCGAGCTGGCGAGGCTGCTGTTGCATCATCCACGCCTGAAGAATCATCCGCCGGTTTTCGCTGGGCGTGTGGACGCAAAGGATCAGGCGCGAGGCGGAGTTCTGCTCACTGAGATTCACCCTCAATTGGGTGACAACAACAGTAGCGCCGACTTGAAAATTGAGGCCTTCTCATGGGAGCTTCTGGCCGAGCGCGGCGTTAACGTTTTGTTTCTCGCGACTCCGCACGAGCAGTCGCGCGAGTGGGTGCCGGAAGCGCTCAAGCGCGGGCTGCGCGTGATTGACTTGAGCGCCGCCTGGCGGCTGACCGAATCGGCCAACCGGGCTGTGTATGCCTTCGCGGACGAAGGAACTGAACTGGCTGCTTCCACGCAGGCGAAGGCCGTTTACGGCATGCCAGAGTTGCATCGCAAACAGATTGCGTCTGCGCAACTGGTTGCTAATCCTGGCTGCTATGCAACCTCAATTATTCTGGCGCTGAAACCTCTCGTGGTTGCCGGCCTGATCGATCTCGAGCATGGAATTGTGGCCGACGCGAAGAGCGGTGTTAGTGGGGCCGGAAAGGCTCCCACAGGGAGAACACACTTCATGTATGCGGCGGACAATCTTTCCGCCTACAGCGTATTTGCCCATCGCCATACCGGCGAAATATTGGAGGAGATCGGCGTTTCGGGCTGCCAGATTGTCTTTACGCCGCATCTATTGCCGATTCCGCGCGGAATTCTATCGACGATTTACGTGCACTTCACGAAGGCGCAAACGCATGAGAGTTTAGCGCGAGTGTATCGCAAGTTTTTTGCGGAAAGCCCAATGGTGCGGCTTTACGAAAAGGCGCTGCCGCAGATTCAGTATTCCGCGCGGACAAACTACGCGGACATCGGATTTCAACTCGATGCCGGCGGCAAACGCGCAGTGATCATCAGCTGTCTCGACAACCTCCTGAAAGGCGCTGCCGGCCAAGCGGTCCAAAATTTGAATGTGATGCTGGGCTGGCCCGAATCGGAGGGTCTCGCATGAAACTCGCCGCGGAGAGACTGAAATGAAGTACGTCGTCAAACTCGGTGGCGCTGGCCTTGAAGATTCCAAGCTGCTCGAAGGCTGCACGCGAGCTATCGCCGAACTTGCGCGCGATGGCAACCAGGTAGTCGTTGTCCATGGAGGCGGCCTGCAGTTGACCCGGACTCTCAAGGCGCTGGGCAAGCAAAGCGAGTTCATTGACGGCCTGCGCGTCACAGACGCGGAGACGCGCGATGTCGCGCTAATGGTTCTTGCCGGCCGCGTGAACAAAGGTCTGGTCGCTGCTCTGGGCGCATTGGGTCAGCCGGCAGTCGGCCTCTCAGGTGGTGACGGCTTGGTTTTCCGTGCACGCAAGAAGCGTACGTCGCCCGATCTTGGCTTCGTGGGCGAGATCGTCGCGAGTGACCCCCGCTGGATTGAAGCCGTTTGGCAGTTGAATGGTGTTCCGGTTCTTTGTTCCATGGCCCTGGGATTCGACGGCGAGTACTACAACATCAACGCCGACGAGATGGCCGCGGCATGCGCTATAGCCTGCCACGCCGACGCGCTCGTTTTCCTCACTGACGTTCCCGGCGTGAAAGGAGCCAACGGCGAAGTGCTGCGCTGGCTTTCCATCGATCAAATTGCGGAGATGGTCAAGAGTGAGGTCATCTCCGGCGGCATGTTGCCTAAGCTCAGCGCATGCCGCGAGGCGCTTCTGAACGGGGTGAAGCGCGTACGGATTCTGCCCGCCGAAGCGGCGGGTTCCCTGCCCGATTTGTGCAGTTCGCGTGTGGCCCATGGCACGGAAGTGATGGTCGCATAGGAGGTTTTCGAACGATGAAACTTGAAGAGATTCGCGCCGCCGAAGCCCGCCTGCTCCTCTCCACCTACGAGCGGAGCCCGGTGCTCTTCGTGGGCGGTGAAGGGGTCTACATCCAAGACGAGAATGGTACGAAGTACCTCGATCTGCTCAGCGGCATCGGCGTCAATGCTCTCGGATACAATCATCCGGCAATTGTGGAGACGATTGCCCGTCAGAGCCGTGCGCTCATCCACAGCTCGAACCTTTACTACCATCAAGGCCAGGCAGAATTGGCGTTGCGTCTCACGGAACGCACCGGCCTCGACCGCGTCTTCTTCGCCAATACCGGCACTGAAGCATGGGAGGGCGCGCTCAAGTTGGCTCGTGCCTACGCGGGACTCAAGCGCAGCGAAGGCGTGCAAATGGGAACGAAGTTTCTTGCCTTGGAGCAGAGTTTCCACGGCCGCACCTTCGGCTCCATGTCCACAACGTTCAAGGAAAAGTACCGCGAGCCGTTTGCGCCCGTGGTTCCTGGCGTTGAATTCGTGCGCTTCAACGACATTGCCGACCTGCGCGTCAAATTCTCAACGGATGTCTGCGCCATCCTCGTCGAATCCATTCAGGGCGAGGGCGGCGTGCGGCCGCTGACGCAGGAGTTCTTCTCCGAAGCACGCGCCCTGGCAAGTTCCACCGGCGCTTTGCTCATCGTCGATGAGATTCAATCCGGCATGGGACGCACCGGAAAGTGGTGCGCGTATCAGCACTACGGCATTCAGCCCGATGTGACCACCCTCGCCAAGCCGCTTGCAGGCGGGCTTCCTCTGGGCGCCGTGATGTGCACCGAAGAAGTTGCTCGCGTGATGCACGCCGGCATGCACGGCACGACCTTCGGCGGCGGGCCGCTTGCTTGCGCTGTCGGCATCGCCGTCATTGACACCATTGAAAAGGAAGGTCTGCTCGGGCGTGCAACCGCAGTGGGCAACTACTTCCAGCAACGTCTTCGCGATCTCGCCGCACGTCACGACGCCATCGTCGACGTGCGCGGCAAGGGCCTGATGATTGCCGCCGAGCTTGATTCGGCGGAGCTTGCCAAGCTCACCGCGGCTGAAATGCTCAAGCGCCACATTCTCATCAACTGCACCAGCGACACCGTGCTGCGTTTTCTGCCGCCGTACATTCTGGAACGCACTCATGTGGACACGGCAATTGCGGCGCTGGACGAAATCTTCACAGTACATGCTGCGGCGCACAACGCGTCTGCGGGAGGTCACCATCATGGCTAGCAGAACGACCATGGAACGTAAAGAGCTCGAAGTTGCCTTGCAAAAGGACCCCGATGTCCTTGCCGCTGCCGCGCGTATGGCCGGCGAAGATCTCTGTTCGATCGCCGATCTCTCCAGCGCTGAAGTGCGCGCCATCATGAAGCTGGGGCACGACGCCAAGCGCAACCCTCGCGAGTACCGGAATGGCCTCGACGCCAAGCAGATGGTGCTCATGTTCGAAAAGGCGAGCCTGCGCACGCGCCTGGCATTCGAGGCCGGCATCAACACTATGGGAGGCAATGCGATCTTCGTCGATCAAACAAATTCGCCGCTGGGCGAACGCGAAACCATTGCCGATGTGGCCAAGAATCTTGAGCGCTGGGTGGATGTAATCGTGCTACGCACGTATGCGCACGACACAATCACCGAGATGGCTGCCAATTCGCGAGTGCCTGTCGTCAACGCCCTCTCTGACTATGAGCATCCCTGCCAGGCGCTGGCTGATTTCATGACGCTCGAGGAACACTTCGGCACTTCCGTTGGTCTCAACTTCACATACGTTGGCGACGGCAACAACGTGTGCCACTCGCTCATGCTGACGGGAGCGCAGTTGGGCGCCAACGTCACCGTGGCCACGCCGCGGGCCTACTCGCCCAAGAGCGAAATCGTGACGATCGCGCGCGAAATTGCTCAGAAGAATCAGTGCGAACTGCGGCTGATGCAGGATCCGCGGGGAGCCGTTGAAGGCGCCGATGCTGTCTACACCGATGTGTGCGTGAGCATGGGATTCGAGCACGAGTCAACAAAGCGCGCCCCAATCTTCAGGCCGTACCAGGTAAACGAGGCGCTGATGCAAAAAGCCGCGTCTCATGCGGTCTTCATGCACTGCCTGCCTGCGCGCCGCGGAGAGGAAGTGACCGACGCGGTTATCGATAGCGCGCAGTCGATCGTCTTCGATCAGGCGGAGAATCGCTTGCACGTGCAAAAGGCGCTGTTGCTGCTGCTGCTGGGTGGACTTGTGAATGTGGAAAAGTTCCAGTAGCGAGTTCCTAGTTCCTGGTTCACAGTTCCTGGCGGCTTACGCTTAAGCGTCAGAAACTATGAACTGCGAACTAAGAACTGTGAACTTTAGAAGGAGACCATGTCCGTAATTCTCGAGTCCCTGCCCATCGGCCAAAAAGTTGGCATCGCCTTCTCCGGCGGGCTCGACACCTCTGCCGCCCTGCACTGGATGAAGCAAAAGGGCGCGATCCCTTATGCCTATACAGCCAACCTCGGCCAGCCCGACGAAACCGATTACGACGCCATCCCGCGCGCGGCCCTCGAGTATGGCGCCGAAAAGGCCCGCCTCATCGACTGCCGCGGCCCGCTCGTTCGTGAAGGCATCGCTGCACTCCAGGCCGGGGCTTTCCACATCACCACCGCCGGCGTTCCCTATTTCAACACCACTCCGATCGGCCGCGCGGTCACGGGCACTATGTTGGTCGCCGCCATGAAGGAGGACGACGTCCACATCTGGGGCGACGGCTCAACCTTCAAAGGCAACGACATCGAGCGCTTCTACCGTTACGGACTGCTCGTCAATCCCGGCCTCCAGGTTTACAAGCCGTGGCTTGACGCCGCTTTCATTGACGAGTTGGGCGGTCGCGCCGAGATGTCTGCTTTCATGCAGCGGTCCGGCTTCGCCTACAAAATGTCGGCGGAAAAAGCCTACTCCACCGACTCCAACCTGCTTGGCGCAACGCATGAAGCCAAGGATCTGGAGCATCTCTCTTCGTCTGTCAAAATCGTCGTTCCCATCATGGGCACGGCATTCTGGCGCGACGATGTCGAAATCCAGCGCGAAGAGGTCGCCATTCGCTTCGAAGAGGGCACGCCTGTAGCCCTCAACGGCCGGCAATTCGACTCGCCCGTCGACCTACTCCTCGAGGCCAACCGCATCGGCGGTCGCCATGGCCTGGGTATGTCCGATCAGATTGAGAACCGCATCATCGAAGCCAAGAGCCGCGGCATCTATGAGGCTCCGGGCCTCGCCCTGCTCTTTATCGCTTACGAACGCCTCATCACCGGCATCCACAACGAGGACACCATTGAGCAGTACCGCGACCATGGCCGCAAGCTTGGCCGTCTGCTCTATCAGGGCCGCTGGTTCGACTCGCAGGCGATCATGCTCCGCGAATCTGCCCAGCGCTGGGTCGCCAAACCCATTACCGGCGAGGTCACACTCGAGCTGCGCCGCGGCAACGACTATTCCATTCTCAACACCGAGTCGCCCAACCTCACCTTTCATCCCGAGCGCCTCAGCATGGAGAAGACTGAATCCACCTTCTCCCCGCGCGACCGCATCGGGCAACTCACCATGCGCAACCTCGACATTACCGACACCCGGGAGAAGCTGCTCACCTACGCCAAAACCGGCCTCCTCACGCTCAGTAAAGGTAGCGAAATGCCGCAGCTCAACGGCAGCAAGGAGAAGAACTAGCATGAGGTACGCTGACCGCAAAACCAGAGTCGTACATCCCGAAACCGCTACAATCAAGTCGACGCAACCAACAGGGAGCGGCGACCTCGCACTTCAGCCAGAAAGGGCACAGTAACTCTGGTTTTGCCAGAAAGCAATGTTCAACGAGCAACAATCCGGCAAGATGTGGTCAGGCCGCTTTCGCGAGCCGCTCGACGCGGAATTCGAAGCGTGGCAGCGCTCCATCGTCTTTGACTGGCGGCTTCTCGACTACGAAGTCGCCGCCGGCAAAGCGCACGCGTCTGCTCTCTCCGCGGCAGGAATCTTGTCCAAAGCTGAAACAACGGAGCTGCGCGCAGCGCTCGATGCGATTGCTGCGGAATTCAGTTCAGACGCCGGCAAGGAAAGGGTGCGCGATCATGCGACCGCGGAGGACATTCATCACTTTGTCGAGCTTGAGCTTGTAGATCGGATCGGAGAGCTCGGCCTCAAGCTGCACACCGGCCGAAGCCGCAACGAACAGATTGCGACGGATCTGCGGCTGTATGTTCGCGCTCAAATTGAACTCGTAGTCGACGGCCTTGCCGTCTGGGCGGGCGCGCTGGTCGAACAGGGGCGTGCAGCCGGCGACGCTGTCATGCCCAGTTACACGCATCTGCAACGTGCGGAGCCTGTTCTTGTCGCGCATTGGCTGCTTGCCTATGTGGAGATGGCGCTGCGCGATGCGGACAGACTTCTGGATTGTGCGGCGCGGCTCAACTTCTGCCCGCTGGGATCGGGAGCGGTGGCCGGCGCAACTTTGCCGCTCGATCGAACGATCGCAGCGCGTGAACTCGCCTTCACGGCCCCGACCGCCAATTCGATCGACGCGACGAGCGACCGCGACTTCATCCTCGAGTATCTCAACGCGCTCACGTTCGTTGGCCTGCACCTGAGCCGGTTTGCCGAGGAAATCACCCTATTTGCCACCGCAGAGTTTGGCTTCGTCACGCTGCCCGAAGCTTTTTCTACGGGATCGAGCGCCATGCCGCAGAAGAAAAATCCGGATCTGATCGAGCTGATCCGCGCAAAAGTTGGGCGCATTCACGGTGCGGCGAACGCGGTGGCGATGCTGCTCAAAGGGCTGCCGTTGGCCTACAATAAAGACATGCAGGAGACCCAGGAACCGGTCTTTTCCGTCGGCTTCGTACCACAAATGCTGAATCTCGTTGCCCGGTTCACGGCCGCACTGGAACTCAATCGCGACCGAATGAACCACGCGGCGCGGTTGGGCTACATGAATGCGATGGCCGCGGCAACTTACCTGGTTCACAAGGGTGTCCCCTTCCGTTCGGCTCACGAGAAAGTTGGCCGGGCCGTTCGCTTTGCCATCGAAAAAGGCGTCGAACTGGACGGCCTGACCATCGGCGAGCTGCGCCAGTTTGGCGAGGAGTTCGGCGAGGACTTCTACGCTGCCGTCACGCTCGATGCCACGCTGGATTGTCATGATGTGATCGGAGGAACCTCGCGCGAACGGGTGCGCAAAGCACTGGATCGCGCAGCTCAGTGGATCGCGGCACTAGCCAATCACAATGTCGCGGAGGCAATTCATGCAGGTTCGTAAGGCCCTTCTCCACGACGCCTCCAATATCTACGACCTCGTGAACTCGCTCTCCGGCGACGGAACGCTGCTCAAGCGCCCCTTCGCCGAAATCTGCGAAAACATTCGCGATTTTACCGTCGCCGAATCCGATGGCGGCGTGTTTCTCGGCTGCGGAGCACTGCACCTTTACGGCCCGCATCTCTGCGAAGTGCGCTCCATCGTGGTCAAGCCCGAGGGTAAGGGACAGGGCGCCGGCGGCAGCATTTTGAAAGCGCTGATCGAAGAGGCCGAAACGCACGGCGTCCAGTCGGTGTGCCTGTTCACGCGCATTCCCGATTTCTTCTTCAAGTACGGCTTCCGCACCGTGGAAGACAAGTCGGAGTTGCCGGACAAGATCTTCAAGGATTGCCAGATGTGTCCGCGCCTGCATCGCTGCGACGAAGTGGCCATGGTTCGCGGGCGCATTCCGCGCATGTCGATCCTCGGCCCGCGCGACGAGGCGCAGGAGCTGGTGCGGCTATCCGGCTAATGTGCTTCTGAGAATCGACGCAGCCACCACAACTTGCCCGTAGCTGAGCCCTCCATCGCCCGGGCTTACCTGCTTGTGCTGGAAAACTTCGAATCCCTGCGCCTCAAGCCTAGCGCGCAACAGCCGCGCCAGGCGCCGGTTGTGCATGCAACCGCCGGAGAGTGCCACTTGGCGAACCCCAGTTGCGTCGCTGGCCCTAACCGCTGTGCGCACGAAGGCTGCAGCAACGCCGGCATGAAAGCGCGCTGCGATGCGCGGCTTGGCAACGCCGGCGTGCAGATTGGCGACTAGTTCCCGCCATAGCGGAGCTGCGGAGATGCGCGCAGGCTCGTGCGTGTTCGAATCTCCGCCGAGCAGTTCGAGCGTGTAACCGGAATCGAGTTCATCCGGTTCGTCAATGGCGACTCCTTCCAACTCAATCGCAGCCTGCGCCTCGTAATCCACCTCACCGCGTCCAAGAACCACGGCGGCCACGGCATCGAAAAGCCGTCCGCAGCTCGAAGTCAGCGGCGTATTCAGCCCACGCTCGATCATCCGCCTGATCACACGCGCGTCCTGCTCCTTCGCGTTCAGCAGGCTGAGCATTTCCGGCGATTCGACGTCGAGGCCCGCAGCATGGAGGTGCCCGAGCGCCATGCGCCACGGCTCGCGAATCGCAGCTTCACCGCCGGGCATCGGCACGTACTCGAGATGGGCAAAGCGATCGAAGCCGTCTAATCGGCTCACGAGCACTTCCCCGCCCCAGATGCGGCCATCAGTTCCGTATCCTGTGCCATCGACCGACAGGCCAATGACCGGGCCCTCAATTCCATGCTCGGCCATGCAGGCGGCAATGTGCGCGTGGTGATGCTGCACGGCGATGACGCGCAAGCCGCGTTCGCCGGCCCATTCTTTGGCCCATGACGTCGACAAATAGCCGGGGTGCAGGTCGTGGACTACGGTCTCCGGCTCAATTTCGAAGGTGTGCATGAGGTGAGCGAGCGACTCGCGGAAGAAATCGAGACCGGTGAGGTTTTCAAGATCGCCGAGGTGCTGGCTCTGGTAGACGAAGCGACCGCGGGCGAGAGCGAAGACGTTCTTGAGATGGCCGCCGACAGCAAGAAGTGGAGGTGAAGTCTCAAACGGCAGTGGCACCGCGAGCGGAACAAAGCCGCGGGCACGGCGAATCAGCTGCGGCGCGCCGTCGACGAGCGCCATCACCGAATCGTCGCAGCGCTGAAGAATCTCGCGGTCGTGCATGAGGAAGGCATCTGCAATCTGGCCAAGCCGCGACAACGCCTCGTCGTTGTCGATCGCGATCGGCTCTTCGCTCAGGTTCGCGCTGGTCATCACCAGCGCTCGAACTCGGGCATCGGCGAAGAGTAGATGCTGCAATGGCGCGTAGGGAAGGAAGACCCCCAGCCACGGGATTCCCGGCGCGACGGATGGAGCAATGCCGCAGTCTGCCCTCTTGCGAGCGATAAGGATGGGGCGCGCGACGGTGAGCAGCAGGTTCTCTTCCTGAGGCGTCAGCGCGCAAATGCCCCGTGCCGCATCCAGATCTCGCACCATGATCGCAAGCGGTTTGCCGTAGCGATGCTTGCGCTCGCGCAGGCCTATGACGGCTGATTCGTTGGTGGCGTCGACCGCGAGATGGAATCCACCAATGCCTTTGATCGCCATGATCTCGCCGCCCAGCAGCCGCTCGATCGTTTCCGCTACTGGATCGCTCGACGCAATCTCTGCCCCGTCAGGCGTTACGAGCCAGACGCGCGGGCCGCAGACTGGGCAGGCATTGGGCTGTGCATGAAAGCGGCGGTTGGTGGGATCGTCATACTCCGCCTGGCAGGCCGGGCACATCTTGAAATCCGCCATCGAGGTTTGCGGGCGGTCGTAGGGAATGCGGCGCGTGATCGTGAAGCGCGGGCCGCAATTGGTGCAATTCAGAAACGGGTAGCGATATCGGCGATCATTCGGATCGAGCAGCTCCCGCAGGCAGTCGGAACAGGTCGCTGCATCAGCCGGAATGCCGGTCGAAACTTGGCCGCCGGCCGCGCTGGCGACAATACGAAAGGCGGTCTCGCCCGTGGGCTGCGCTGCAATTGCAATAGCCGAATCAATGCGAGAGAGGGGCGGAGCTTCAGCCTGCAGCCGGCGACGAAAGGACTCGATGCGGCTCGCCGGCCCTTCGACTTCGATTGTGACGCCGCCAGTATCGTTGCCAATGAAGCCTGCGAGACCCTCTTCCGTTGCGAGCCTGTAGACGAAGGGCCGAAACCCCACGCCCTGCACAACACCGCGCACGGCGATCGCCTCGCGCCGCAGCAGCCCTTCGGATCGTCCTGATTTTGGATCGGGTTCCTGCCTCAACTCGGTGCCTCGCTCAGGCATCAGCATAGCGCAGCAGGTTGCAAAGACTCCTCATTTGGAGCATTTCGCAATTCCCGAGCCAATCTGGATTGGGCGGCCCGGACTACGGCAGAAGACAGATAATGAGAGATACGGACTGGTTCAATGGATCTTTGGCAGTTGAGAACGACGCGCGCGATTGCGAGTGTTTGCATCCTGCTGCTGCCGTGTGCTCCGGCGCCGACGCAGGAGCACGATCCTGCAGCAGTGATCCGCGGTGTCGATGCCGCGGTTGCGGCCCGATTTGAGAATATTCTCGGGTTCACAGACGTTGAGCACTACGTCATTTACAGGGGCGACGATCAGGTGCATCCCGCCGCGGAGATGACGGTCCGGGACACCTACAAGAAAGGCGAAGGCAAAACCTACACCGTGATATCGCAAAGCGGATCGTCGATTCTTCTGCACTTCGGGTTGAAGCCGCTCTTGGATAGCGAGCAGACCATCAATCAGTCTGGAAATGTCGAGAAATCCTGGTTCAATTCAGCGAACTACGTGATGAAGCTGAACTCCGCAGCCGTTCAGAAGCTGAATGGGCGCAACTGCTTTGCGCTGGACATCAAGCCTAAAGAAGAAGCTCCGAATCTGATCATCGGAACCATGTGGGTGGACGCGCAGGATGGAACTCTGGTTCAGATCGACGGAGTCGCATCAAAGAACCCATCGGCGTTTTCAGGAACCACGAACATGATGCGGCAATATTCCAACATCAACGGATACTCGATGGCGATCCATGCGCGCGCCGAATCGGACAGCGCGCTCTTCGGCCGTACCGTTGTGACCATCGACTACAGCGATTACAAACTCGAGATTAAGACCGGCAAATAGTACCTCGCTTCGCTCTCGCCATCCAGCCGGCATGGCGGTTGCAAGGCACGACTCTAATCGCGGATCGATGAGAAGGGTCTAATTGAGTGATCCGTCGCACAGCTTTACGGCTGTATTTCGCTGAATCTGTGCGCCGAGACACTCCCTGCTGCTGGCGGAACCGCAGTCCAAATCGTTTCAATCTGGGACGGCCGAAACCGATGCCAATAAATGGGATAGACCCATACGCCCGTGATTGCTGTCACGGATGGCGGACGGTCCGCGCACGTACAACAATGGTAGTATCAGGCGCAGGCGGCGATCATGCGCTGCTCCACGCCCGATGCACGTCTCCGGATACGCCAACCAGGGAGGAAATGTGCCCGTAATCGCGCCCCCACCACTACCCAGCGAAGACAAACGATGGAAGATCGTGAACGGCACGATGCGCAAGAACGGCTTCGCCCGCCACGCTCTCATCGAGACGCTCCACACCGTGCAATCGTCGTTTGGATATCTCGATGACGATTCGATTCGCTTTGTTGCGCTTTCGCTGCACGTGCCGCTGAGCCAGGCGTATGGAGTGGCGACGTTTTATCACTATTTCACTCTGAAGCCGCCGGGCAAACATACCCTTACGGTGTGCGCCGGAACGGCCTGCTACATCAAGGGCGCGGACAAGCTGATCGGCGCGGCAGAAAAGCGGCTGTGCATCAAGCAGGGACAGACCACCCCGGATGGACAAGTGAGCTTGATGGTAGCGCGCTGTGTGGGCGCATGTAGTCGCGCGCCCGTGGCCTTGTGCGACGGCGAAGTGGTCGGTGAGGTAACGCAGGAGCAGATCCTCGAGCAACTGGAAAGGTGGTCGGCGCAATGACAATCGAGGAGCTCGAACAGATCGCCAAAAACGTCAAGCAGGAAAACGAAAAGTACGACTACGAGATCAACGTGTGCATGGACCTGGCCTGCGCCAGCCAGGGCGCCGACAAACTGAAAGATGCATTGGTGAAGGCCGCCGAGGCGGGTGCGAAGAAGGTGCTCGTGCGCCGCACCGGCTGCATGGGACCCTGTTCACACGGGCCATTGGTGCGCGTCGACCCCGAGGAAAGACTCTACCGGCGCGTGAACGCGAGCCATGCCGAGGCGATTGTGAAGAGCCTCGGCGGTGCGCCCGTTCCCGAATTGCAATGCAATCTCGACGAGCACTTCGACAAGCAAGTACGCGTCGTGCTTGAGAATGCCGGCTACATTGACCCGGAAAAGATTGACGACTACATCGCGCGCGACGGCTACAAAGCTCTCCTCACCGTGTTGACAGAGATGACGCCCAACGGCGTAATTCACCGCATCACGGAGAGCGGGCTGCGTGGGCGCGGCGGAGGCGGGTACCCCACGGGGCTAAAGTGGGGCACCGTGGCCAAGGCGGCTGGCGACGTCAAGTATGTGGTCTGCAACGGCGATGAAGGCGACCCCGGCGCGTTCATGGATCGCAGCGTTATGGAAGGCGACCCGCATCGCGTGATCGAAGGAATGGCGATTGCCGCGTACGCCGTGGGCGCGAGCAAAGGCTTCATCTATGTGCGCGCAGAGTATCCGGTTGCCGTCTCGCGACTCACGACCGCCCTCCGCGAAGCGCGCCGCCACGGATTGCTGGGCAACAACATCTGCAACACGCCGTTTAACTTCGATGTGGAAATACGGCTGGGCGCGGGAGCGTTCGTGTGCGGCGAGGAGACGGCTCTCATCGCATCGATCGAAGGCAAGCGCGGTACGCCGAAGCCCCGGCCCCCATATCCGGCCTCAAGCGGCCTTTGGGGCAAACCGACGCTGATCAACAACGTTGAAACCTACGCCAACATTGCGCCCATCGTGCGCAACGGCGGCAAGTGGTTTTTCAACATGGGCTCGGAGCGCAGCAAAGGGACAAAGGTCTTCGCGCTGACCGGAAAAATCGCCAACACCGGTCTCGTGGAAGTGCCGATGGGGATCAAGCTACGCGAGATTATCGAAGACATCGGCGGCGGCGTGCCCGGCGGTCACACCTTCAAAGCGGTGCAGACAGGAGGCCCATCGGGGGGCTGCATCCCGGCGGACATGCTGGATGTGGGCGTCAGCTACGACGCGCTGCTGAAGATGGGCTCGATCATGGGCTCGGGCGGCATGATCGTGATGGACGACACTTCGTGCATGGTCAACGTGGCGCGATTCTTCATTGAATTCTGCATGACCGAGTCATGCGGCAAGTGCATTCCCTGCCGCGCGGGCACGGCGCAGATGTTCACGCTGCTCACGCGCATCTGCGATGGAACTGGAACCATGGATGACCTTGCGCTGCTTGAGGATCTCTGTTCGACGGTGAAGGAGACGAGTCTGTGCGGGCTTGGCCAGACGGCCCCCAATCCCGTGCTCAGCACGCTCAAGTACTTCCGCAACGAGTACATCGAGCACATCGTGCACAAGCGTTGTCCGGCCGGCGTCTGCAACATTGAAGCAGCCGTGGAGGTGGTGGCATGAGCGTGGAAACAGACGTCAAAACTCTTGTCATCGACGAACAGGAGGTCAGCGCCCGCGCCGGGCAGACGATTCTGGAAGTGGCGCGCGAGAACGACATCGACATTCCCACGCTTTGCCATCTTGAAGGCCTGAGCGATGTGGGAGCGTGCCGGCTGTGCCTCGTGGAAATCAAGGGCTCGAACAAACTGTTGCCTGCCTGTGTCGCTACGGTGCAGGAAGGTATGGAAGTCAGCACCAATTCCGAGCGCCTGCAAAAGCATCGCCGGACAATCCTCGAACTTTTGTTCGCTGAGCGCAACCATATCTGTTCGGTCTGCGTCTCCAACGGTCACTGCGAGTTGCAAACGCTCGGTCAGGAGCAGGGCCTCACCCACATCCGGCTGCCCTATCGCAACCCCGAACTGAACGTCGACGCCTCGCATGAACGGTTCACCATCGACCACAACCGCTGCATCCTGTGCACACGCTGCGTGCGTGTCTGCTCCGAAATCGAGGGCGCGCACATATGGGATGTAATGGGCCGCGGCACCAATTCGCTGATCATCTCTGACCTGCACCAGGATTGGGGAAGCTCGGCGTGCACACGCTGCGGTAAGTGCGTGCAGGTCTGCCCCACGGGAGCCCTCTTCGACAAGAGCAAGATTGGCTCCGATCATCCCAAGTATCCGGAATTTCTGCCCTACCTGAACCTAATGAGGGAAGCGCAATGAGCAAACTGAAACTTGCCACGGTCTGGCTCGACGGATGTTCCGGCTGCCACATGTCGTTCCTCGACATGGACGAGCGGCTTCTGGAACTGGCGGAAGTAGTGGATGTGGTTTACAGCCCCATCGTGGACACCAAGGAGTTCCCTGACGAAGTGGATATCGCGCTTGTCGAGGGGGCAGTCAGCTCGGTCGATGACGAGAAGAAGATCAAGAAAGTCCGGGACCACTCAAAAATGCTGGTGGCCATGGGCGACTGCGCGATCACCGGTAACGTACCCTCGATGCGCAACCCTATCGGGCCGGAGGCGATTCTGGACCGCGCCTACATCCAGAACGTCAGCGCTCAGGCGCAGATTCCCTGCGTCGTGGTGCCCAAACTGCTCAAGATCGTGCGCCCCATTCACGAGTTTGTGAAGGTCGACGTCTTCTTGCCCGGCTGTCCGCCTTCAGCCGACACATTTCACACCGCGCTCACCGCGCTGGTGAACGGCGGGCCGCTGGATATTCCGGCGCTGACCCGCTTTGGAGCTTGAGTTATGAGCCAGACCATCACTATCGATCCGGTAACGCGCCTTGAAGGCCACGGGAAGATCACGATCCATCTCAACGGCCAGGGCGAGGTGGAAGACGCGCACTTTCACGTCACGCAGGTCCGCGGTTTTGAGCGCTTCAGCGAAGGCCGCCCGTTTTACGAGATGCCCAGCCTCATGGCACGAATCTGCGGCATTTGCCCGGTCTCGCATCTGATCGCGTCCGCCAAGGCATGTGAAGCCATCATGTCGGTGCGCATTCCGCACACGGCGGCACAGTTGCGCCGCATGATGAACCTGGCCCAAATGGTGCAGTCGCATGCGCTGAGCTTCTTTTATCTCGCCTCGCCCGATCTGCTTCTGGGCATGGATGCCGATCCCAAAGTGCGCAATGTTCTGGGCCTGGCGGCTGCCAAACCGGAGTTGGGCCGCGCCGGTATCGGACTGCGCCGCTTCGGGCAGAGCATTATCGAACTGCTCGGCGAAAAGCGCGTGCACCCTGGCTGGGTTGTGCCCGGCGGCGTCACTGAGCCGCTCTCCACCGAGAAACGCGACAAGATTCTGGCCATGATCCCCGAGGCCTACGCCAATATCGCTCTGGCTCTGGGCGCATATAAGAAGATTGCGGATACATTCAAGGCAGAGATCGAGGTCTTCGCCAACTTCCCATCCAACTACATGAGCCTCATCAATGAGGATGAGTCGATCGAGTTTACCGACGGCGCGTTGCGAATGATCGATCCGAAGGGGAATATCATCGAGGACGGCATCACGGCGACCCGCTATACCGAAGTCATCGGCGAAGCAGTGGAGCCTTACAGCTATACCAAGTTCGCCTACTATAAGCCGCTCGGGTATCCCGAAGGGAGCTACCGGGTAGGACCACTGGCGCGCCTGAACATCGTCAAGTCGATGGGTACTCCAAAGGCCGAAAAAGAGCTTGCCGAGTTCAAGCAACTGTCGGCGGGCCTGGTCGAGAGCTCATTCCACTATCATCATGCGCGCCTGGTGGAAATGCTTTACGGCATTGAAAGGATCGAGGAAATTCTCGCCGATTCACGGATTCTTGATAAGCACGTGCGCGCCACCGCCGGCGTCAATCGCCTCGAGGGCGCTGGCCAGGCGGAAGCGCCGCGCGGCGTGCTGCATCACCACTACAAGGTGGACGAGAACGGCAAAATGACCTGGGCTAACCTCGTGATCGCGACCGGCCAGAACAACAAGGCAATGAATCTGGGAGTGCTTCAAGCCGCCAGACACTATATCAAGAACGGCAAGTTCAGCGAGGGCATTCTCAACCGCGTCGAAGCCGTTGTTCGCACCTTCGACCCGTGCCTGAGCTGCTCCACGCATGCCTTTGGACAGATGCCGTTGGCGATCACGCTTGTTTCGGCCGAAGGCGAAGTGCTCGACAAAGTTGTGCGTGGGTGATTGCCTCCAATGCGCGCCCTTATCGAAACGAATGACCGACAACCATAAAGGAGACGAATTGAATTCCGAACTCGCGGAGCCGCTGCACTTTGAAAAGTCCAACTGCCTGGTTCTTGCCTGCGGCAACACGCTCCGCAGCGATGATGGCATTGGGCCCAGGCTCGCGGAGTGGGCAGCGGAGCGATTCCGCGACGATGGGCAAGTACGCGTGGTTGCGCGTCACCAGTGGACGCCGGATCTCGCAAAAGACATCGCGGGTGCCGATTCTGTTCTCTTTGTCGACTCTTCGGTCGATTCTGCGCCAGGACGAGTGAACCTTACCCCCGTCGCCATGAATGCGGAATGCTTCGAAGCCGCGACACATCACGTGGACCCGTCCGGGCTGCTCGGTCTGTCGCGTGCGCTGTATGGTTCGATGTCAGCGCATGCATTGCTTCTCACGGTCGGCACCGGCTCGACGGAGTTGGGCGAGACATTTAGCGATCCAGTCGAGGCCGCGCTACCCAGGGCGCGCGGCGTGCTGGAAAAAACCGTGCTGCGATTTCTGGAGAACTAAGCCGCCCGGCGCCGGAACAACAACCTGCGAATAAATGTTGCCGCGATCCCAAAGAGAATCAGCACCACGCAAACTGCACCTAGCAGTTGCCAGCGCAGTTGATAGACTACTTCGCGGAGGACGCTGAGCTCGTTGAAGGTCGTCCATTCGTCGCGGATTCTTCCATCAGTGATGCGCCAGATGGTGATGCCCTTCACTTCGATCTTGGCGCCGGTCGCTGGCAGCCAACCCACCCGCGCGGTGTTTGTTCCGCGAAAGACCCACAGCACTGACACCAGATCGCCTTCGGCAACCATGGGGCCATAGGTGATTTTCAGGTCAGGACAGGCTTGCTTCTCGAAGTGCACGGCGGCCTGATCCTCCGCCAGGCTTGCGTCCCGATGCAACCCATGATTGACGAATTCCGGGGCGTAGATTTCGTCGGCAACCTGGAATTTGCCTTGGTTGAAGATCTCTTCAAATACGCGCCGCGCGACTGCCTTGTTCTGTTCCTGCTGAGAGAGCGTTCCTTGAGACGGAGACGCCGGTGTGGGGACTGCTGCAATCCACGCCGGCGCAATAAGGATGAGCACGAAAGCAATGGCTGTTTTCATGGGCATTCGCCTGGCTCGCCAAATCGGCGGCCGCACATTCGTGCGGCCGTCATCGTTTCGTTCGAACCCACCGGGAAGATTTCTTTAGAACGCCGCCACCGTCTGCCTCAGGCTGTAGGAGCTGAGCGTCTTGATGTAGTTGCCGCGGTCGTACGGCGATGTATCGGGAACGGAACGACGGCTGAGACAGCCCCGCGTTTCAGTCAGCGATGCGTACTCACGCTTTTCGAGCCAGTAGCGCAGGTCGCCCAACACGCGGCCAATGTGCTCAATGCCATGAATGTGCAGCGCTGAGACCATCATCGCCACGCTGCCGCCGGCCATAATCGCCTTCAGCACATCCTCGGCGGAGTGAACGCCCCCGGTGATCGCGATGTCGCCCTTGAGATGGCCATAAAGAATGGCGGCCCAATGCAGGCGCGGCAACAATTCCGACGGAGTAGAAAAGTGCAGCGTCGGCCGCACTTCAAGCGTTTCGATATCGAAGTCGGGCTGATAGAAGCGATTGAACAGCACGACGCCGCTCGCACCGGCTTCTTCCAGCCGCGCACACAGATGCGGCAAACTCGTGAACGACTGCGAAAGCTTCACGGCAACGGGAACACTGACCGCATTGCACACACTGGAGACGAGTTCGAGCAGTTGCAGCTCGACCGCGGCTGAGGTCTGGTCGCGATCCGTGGCCAGTGCAAAAGTATTTAACTCGATGGCATCCGCTCCGGCCTGCTCCATCTCTTTCGCGAGGCTCACCCAACCGCCACTGGTGGCGCCGTTCAGGCTGGCCATGATGGGAATATCGACGGCCTCGCTGGCGCGTTTCAGATGCTCGAGATATCCATCCTGCGTCATGCGATAGTCGGAGAGTTCCGGCAGGAAATCCAGAGACTCGGCAAACGAATTCGTGCCTCGCGACAAATCTTCGTCAAGCGCGCGCGATTCAAGAGCTAACTGTTCCTCGAAGAGCGAAGTGAGCACGATCGCCGAAGCACCCGCATCCTCCATGTGGCGAATATTGTCAATCGACTCCGACAGCGGCGTGGACGCAACCACAATCGGGCCGCTCAGCTTCATGCCCAGGTAATGCATGGAAATATTGGTCATTCCTCACCTCCGGCAGCCGCGGCCGCCAGTTTGTCTTCCGGCTTTGCTTCAACCTTTTCAAGTGGCGCGATGTGGGGAGTCTCACCCCGGCCCGGCATCGCTGCACGGGCGGAGTAGACGCGCCACTGGCGCTCGACGTCGTCCTGCGCTTCCGTCAGCAGCTCCGAAGCCATCTCGGGGTTGCTGCGCGCCAGCATCGTGTAACGGGCTTCGCGGTAGGCGTAGTCCTTAAGCCGGATGGACGGCGCCTTGGAGTCGAGCTGGAAGGGATTCTTGCCTTCCTCGCGCAACGCGGGATTGTAGCGCATGAGTGGCCAATAGCCCGATTGCACGGCCAGCTTCTGCTGTTCCAGCCCGTGCACCAGGTCGTAGCCGTGCGCGATGCAACTTGAATACGCGATGATGATCGACGGTCCATCGTGCGCCTCGGCCTCCTGGAAGGCCTTCACCACATGGCTGTCGTTGCCGCCAAGAGCCACCTGCGCCACGTAGACCGAGCCGTAGCTCACAGCCTCCATGGCCAGATCTTTGCGGCTGTTCGGCTTGCCGCTGGCGGCGAATTTCGCAACCGCGCCGCGCGGCGTGGACTTCGAGGCCTGGCCGCCGGTATTCGAATAAACTCCTGTGTCGAGCACGAGCACGTTCACGTTTTTGCCCGAGCCAAGCACGTGATCGAGCCCGCCGAAGCCGATGTCGTAGGCCCAGCCGTCGCCGCCCAGAATCCACACGCTCTTGCGCACAAGCGCGTCGGCAATCGCCAGCAGGTTGCGTGCATCGGACGACTCGTTCCCGGCGAGGTGCTCGCGAAGAGCACTCACGCGCTCGCGTTGCCGATTGATCTCTGTCTCGGTTTTCTGCGAGGCGCCGACCAGGTCAGCCGCCAACTCCGCGCCGATCTCTGACGCGAGCCGTGTGACCAGTGTTTCGGCAAAAGTTTTCTGCTGATCGAGCGCAACCCTCATGCCGAAGCCGAACTCCGCGTTGTCTTCGAAGAGCGAATTGTTCCAGGTCGGTCCGCGTCCTTGCGCATTACTCGTGTAAGGCGTGGTCGGCAGGTTGCCGCCGTAGATCGACGAGCAGCCTGTGGCGTTCGCGATGTAGAGCCGATCGCCAAACAATTGCGTCATCAGCTTGATGTAGGGCGTCTCGCCGCAGCCCGAGCAGGCGCCGGAGAACTCGAAGAGTGGCTGCAGAAGCTGCAGGTCCTTCACTTGAGCGTGCGAGAGCTTCGCGCGATCCACTTCGGGCAGCGAGAGGAAGAAATCCCAATTGTCGCGTTCCGGCTCGCGCAGCGGCGCTTGCGGCGCCATGTTGATGGCCTTCTTGCTGGCGTCGCTCTTGTTTTTCACCGGGCAAACTTCCACGCAGACGGCGCAGCCAGTGCAATCTTCCGGAGCAACCTGCAGCGTGTACCGTTCCTCTTCCATGCCGCGCCACTTGGGCTTGGCCCACTTGAATGTAGCCGGAGATTTGTCGCCGAGCTCGGGATTGTAGATCTTGGCGCGGATCACTGCGTGCGGGCAGACCATCACGCATTTGCCGCACTGGATGCACAGGTCCTTGTCCCACACAGGAATGAACTGCGCGATGTTGCGCTTCTCCCACTGCGCCGTGCCGGTTGGGAATGCGCCGCCGGCGGGAATCGCGCTCACCGGAATCAGGTCGCCCTTGCCTGCGGCAATCTGGCCGAGCACGTCGTGAACGAATTTCGGCGCCTTGTCGGAGATGGCTCCCGCGACATCGAAGCTCGATGAGGCGGCCGCGGGCAGCTCGACTTTCTCGAGATGCGCCAGCGCGTGATCCACGGCGGCAAAATTCTTCTGCACCACCGCATCGCCTCGCTTGCCATAGGTCTTCTGGATCGACTTCTTGATCTGCTTGATCGCCTCGTCGCGCGGCAGTACGCCGCTGATGGCGAAGAAGCAGGTCTGCATGATGGTGTTGATGCGCGAGCCCATGCCGGCTTCGCGCGCCACTTTGTACCCGTCAATCACGTAGAACTCGATCTTCTTGCGCAGCATCTCTTCCTGCGTGCTGCGAGGCAGCTTGTCCCACACTTCGGCCGCGGAATAGGGCGAGTTGAGCAGGAAAACGGCGCCCGGCATCGCCGCCTCGAGCACGTCCATCTTTTCCAGGAAGCTGAAGTTGTGGCAGGCCACAAAGCTGGCGCGCGTAATCAGGTAGGTGGATCTGATGGGGTTGGGCCCGAACCTCAAGTGCGAGGTGGTCATCGAACCGGACTTCTTCGAGTCGTAAACGAAGTAGCCCTGTGCGTAGTTCGGCGTTTCGCTGCCGATGATCTTGATCGAGTTCTTGTTTGCGCCCACTGTGCCGTCGGACCCGAGTCCGTAGAACAGCGCGCGCACAGTCTTGGGATCTTCAGTGGAGAACTCGGGATCGTACTCGAGGCTCGAGTGGCTCACGTCATCGTTGATGCCGATGGTGAAGTGGTTCTTCGGCGAAAGCCTTGCCAGTTCATCGAAGACTCCCTTGACCATCGCCGGCGTGAACTCTTTCGACGAGAGGCCATAGCGTCCACCGATCACGGCGGGCATCGCGGCGAACGGCAGGTCCGCCGCGTTCTCCGCCAGCACAGTCATGATGTCCTGGTAGAGCGGCTCTCCGGCTCCGCCTGGCTCCTTGCAGCGATCCAGAGTCGCGATCGACTTGACGGTTGCCGGCAGCGCGGCAAGAAACGCTTTGCTGTCGAAGGGCCGGTAAAGTCGAACCTTGACCATGCCAACTTTTTCGCCCTGGCGGTTCAGCGCGTCCACAGCTTCTTCGGCCGCCTCAGCGCCCGAACCCATCAGCAGGATCACGCGCTCCGCGTCCGATGCGCCGTAGTAGTCGAAGAGGCGATAGGCGCGGCCAGTCTGGGCGGCAAAACGGTCCATCACCGATTGCACAATGCCCGGCACAGCGGCGTGGAATGGCGTGCACGCCTCGCGAGCCTGGAAAAAAACGTCGGGGTTCTGAGCCGTGCCGCGGATAAACGGACGATCGGGCGTGAGGGCGTTCTTGCGAAACGCGATGAGGTACTTGTCGTCGACCAGCGCGCGAATGGTTTCGTCGCTAATGGGCAGAATCTTGCCGACTTCGTGCGAGGTGCGAAAGCCGTCGAAGAAGTGGATGAACGGAATGCGCGATTCGAGGGTGGCAATCTGCGCCACCAGCGCCATGTCGGCAACTTCCTGAACGGAATTCGAGGCGAGCATCGCCCAGCCTGTGGATCGGCAAGCCATCACGTCGGAGTGGTCGCCAAAAATCGACAAGGAGTGCGTCGCCAGTGTGCGTGCCGAAACATGCATCGTAGCCGGGGTCAACTCACCGGCGATCTTGAACATGTTGGGAATCATCAGCAACAGACCCTGTGAGGCGGTGAATGTCGTCCCGAAGGCCCCGGCCTGCAACGCGCCATGCAACGCACCGGCCGCGCCGCCTTCGCTCTGCATCTCTTCCACGATGGGCAAAGCGCCCCAGATGTTCTTCTTCCCCTCCGAGCGCCACTGATCGGCCCACTCGGCCATCGGCGACGAGGGCGTGATGGGGTAAATAGCAACAACTTCGGAAAGCCGATAGGCTACGGATGCCGCGGCCTCGTTCCCGTCCATAATCACGGTGGGAATCACAGTCTTTGGTTCACTCATTCGTTTCGCTCCACAATGCGGCACATGAGGGAAATCAGCCGCTAACGTGAGTCTCAGCTTTGAGGCGGTCAGGGGCAGTGATGGGTAACACAGGAAGGGTCAGAAATCCCACCCTGTGAAACGATGTTTATATCCTGCAATGGGCGGTCGCCTGAGGCGTACGACGGCTGCGAACATCCGGGAAGTCTTGATCAAGTCGTCTGCGGGCGGAACAAAGGAGCACACCGCTCCGTATCAAAATTCAAAGCGCCCAATGACGGAGGAATTCATGTCTACCGACGCCTGCGCACCACACCCGCAGAAGGTTCAGATCCATCAACAGTCGTTTATTGGAATGGCTTGGTACGCAGCATGGCTGTTTACCATCGGCTACCTGCACTTGACGTTCTGGAAAGGTGCTCTGGCCCTCGTCCTGTGGCCTTACTACATCGGCGTCCACGCCGGCGCGCTCATGCACTGATCGAGCTTCGGGGCGATCCGTCGAGCGGTCGACTTGCCGACTCGCTCCCTCGCTCCCTCGTTCCCTCGTTCCCTTGGTCCCTTGGTCCCTCGTTCCCTGTCTCTCAGATCCCCGCGTACCATGAGTATCCATACTCCGGATCAACCGACCCCAGTCCTTTGCCGAATTTCTTGATGTCATCGGTCGCTGTAATGTGCGTCACGAACTTCAGGCTCTTGTAGCCAAGCTGTCGAGGCAGGCGCAGCCGCAGCGGGCCGCCAAAAGGCACCGGTAGATCGCCGTCGTTCATGCCCGTCGTCAGCAGCGTATGCTCGTCCCACGCATCCGCCATGTCGATGCTTCCCCACAAGCTCTTTTCGAAAGCGTGATACACGATATAGCGCGTCTGCGGCAGCACTCCCGCCACACGCAGCACATTTGAAAGCGGCGTCCCGATCCACTCGGCGACATACGACCATCCTTCCTCGCATGCCACCTCGGTGATCTGGCTGCGCATAGGCAGCGTCTTCAGATCGGCGAGCGAAAGCACCAGCGGATGCGCCACCGTTCCCTCCACCACCAGTCGCCAGTCCTTGAATCCACCGGCTTCCAGCCGCTTGAATGCATCGGTCGGCGGCGCGATCTCGTTGGCAAACGGATTCTTTGAAATCATGCTCCGCGGAAACTCGCGCGCCGGCTTGTTCACCGTCAGCAGCCTCTGGCACGCATAGGTCAACGTCTCTCCCGGTCCGTAAACCCCTCCGCCATCCGGCGGGATCAGCCCATAACGCTTGGCCATGCGGTCCGCCACCGCCAGGCCTCCAACGCCCGCGGCGGCGGCAACGCCTCCATAAATCAGCTTGCGTCGCGAGATTTTATTCATCGCCCACCTCGGAACTTCGCAGGTTTCCCGTGACCATGCCCCGCACGCGCCTCCAGAATCCTGACATGGCCACCATCGTTACGTGAACCAGCAGAAACAGCAGCAGCAACCCGGAATCAATGAAGTGAATCGTGCGTGCCGACTGGCGTCCGCCCAAGAGCGCCGCAGTCAACGGAAACGTCGCAGTGAACGCCGGCGACATCGCCAATCCGGTCCAGATGATCAGCGGAAACAAAACAAAAATCACCGCTATGTACGCCGTTCGCTGCAGCACGTTATACGAAGTCTCTCCCGTACGATCCGGCGGTCCGCGATGCAGATACTTCGCCATCCGGTCCCGATACGCGCGCCAGTTCCAGTCGCGCCGTTCTGGAACCAGGTTCTTCAGGAAATGTCCGCTCACCAGCCCGTAGATTCCGTATACCAGCCCCGTCAGCACCGCCACCCATGCGGCTTCGAAATGCAGATACCGGCTCCATCCATTCTGATCCGGCATCACGTAGCCATATCCGGTGGGCACCGTATCGCGCGACGACGGGATGGGGATCACGAAGAGCGGCTTCGTGTTCACGTTCCCCACTTCGCCCCAGTAGAACCGCGGGTGCGAAATCACAATCTCTCCGCCTGTCACCAGAAGCAAAAGGAAGGCCACGAACGTGAGCCAGTGCGTCGCCCGCACCACTCCCGAGTGGCGACGAGTCATCGTCCTTTCAAGCTGGGAAGCCGCTGGCACGCCGCCAGTTTATAGCATTTCCGCAATTGCTCAAATCTTTTCTGAGCTCGCCAGAACCCCGCCTTGCTTGTGATTGAGCGAGCACACGCATCGCTGGCAGATGGGACTGGTCTCCACATCCAGCGATGCCCTGAATCGCCGCGCCTCTTCGCTGTTGATGACCTGATCCAGGGTCTTTCCATCCAGGTTCCCTATCTTCTGATGAAAGAAGCAGGGACGCACTGTGCCATCGACTTCGATCACTGCAGAAACCCAGGGCGCATTGCACATAGGCGCTACCGGCGCGCACTCGCCCAGATGCTCCTTGAACCGCCGCACAATCCGCCGCATCTTCTCCGGCGATTCGACAATATACTTCAAGCGGAAATCTTCCGCATTGTCCCGGATCAATGCCTCCACTTCCTCTTCGAGGGCCTTCACCTCGTTTCGCGAAAGTGCCACTTCATCCTGCCTCACGATCGTCCAGACCAGATCGCGGTTGAACGCCTGTGAGGTGAGATCCGTTGCCAGAAACGAGATCGAATCGAGCCCGATCGCCTTTGCTCCAGTCACAGTCTGCCGAATCACATGGTGGTTGGCCTTCTGCACCGTCGAGCGCGCGTTGATCGGCATTTCCGGCTTCCGTTCCCGAACGGCCGCGATTCCCTTCCCGATCAGCTGATGCGCTCCCTTTACCCGCCGCACTCGGTCGTGAACCTGCTCCGGCCCATCAATCGAGACGATCACCTCATCCACTCCTTTGGCGACCGCCTCGGCGCGCTTGGAAAGCAACAGACCCGTTGTCAGCAGTGTGATGCGCACGCCGCAGTCGCGGAGAAACGCGCACAACTCTTCAAATCCACGGTGCAACAGAGCCTCACCGCCGGTCAGCACCACCTCTTGAACGCCGAGCCGCGTCATCGACTCGCGATGCCGCGCAAAACCCGCAAGATCAAGTTCCTTGCCGTCGGTTTTTTGCCAGATGTCACACATCATGCAACGGCAATTGCAGTGCTCATGAACATGAAGAAGAAGAACAGGTAGCGCGGAGACCTGCCCCGCACTCTCCGCGCTTGCATTCGCGCCCTGCAGCTGCATCGGCGATTCAATCCCCATCCCGACTCCACACTCATTGGCGAATCATGCTCCGCCGTAATCCGCGCCGACCACAACTTAGACTACGCGCCCGATTAGTTTCGGTTTGTAATTTGATTGTCGCGATTCTGAGCCGCCAGAGACTTCCGAGTCAGCGCGAATGCGCCGTCACTTTGCCCGGATCGTCGAGATCGTCCAGATGCTCCCGAACATGTGCCGCAGTTCTGCTCTTTTCAGGCCAGCAGTTCCGCCACCTTCGGCATCCAATCGGAAATCGGGATATGTTGCGGGCACAATCCTTCACAAGTGTCGCAATCGATGCAGGCGCCCGCGCGTTGCCCTTCCTTGAGCGCGAACTTCGACCGGAACCGCGCCGCGCCTACGTCGTCGTAGGTGTGGGCATAATTAAACAACTCGAAATTCACTGGGATGTTCACGTCGTTGGGGCACGGCATGCAGTAACCGCATTGCGTGCATGGAATTGTGATCCGCGACCGGTAATTCTCGCGGATCCGTGCAATCAGCGCCTGACCCGCCTCAGTCATCTTGCCCACGCGCGCCAGATCCACAATTCTCAGGTTGTCTGCGACTTGCTCCATGGTGCTCATGCCGCTCAGCACCACGGAAACTTCCGGCTGATCCCACACCCAGTCCAGCGCCAGTTGCGCCGGGCTCCGCCCTGCCCCATCGGCCGCAATCATCTCGCGAATCGCTGGCGGCGGATCGGCCAGCCGCCCGCCCATCAGCGGCTCCATCACCACCACTGCCAGCCCTTTTTCCGCGGCCAGCTTCAGCCCGCGAGTGCCCGCCTGGTTCTCCGTGTCCATGTAGTTGTACTGGATTTGGCAGAAGCTCCAAAGGTCGCTGCCGTTGACGATCTCCTCGAAACCCGCGTAGTCGTCGTGAAACGAGAATCCCAGATGTCTGATGCGCCCATCGGCCAGCGCCCGCTCGGCCTGGCCCAGCAGGTTGTGCTTCAGCACAATGTTCGGCCACAAGGCCTTGTTCAGTGAGTGGATCAGATAAAAGTCGATGTGGTCCGTCTGTAGCTTTCCCAACTGTTCATTCAGAAATCGGTCGAAATCCGCCGGTCCCTGCACCATCCACGTGGGTAGCTTGGTCGCCAGCCGGACCTTTTCACGGTATCCATCCTGGAGCGCTCTGCCAACAATCAGCTCGCTGTTGCCATCGTGATAGGGATAGGCAGTATCGACGTAGTTCACGCCATGATCGATGGCATAACGCAACATGCGAGTCGCTTCCGCTTCATCGATATTCGCGCTGCCGCGCTGCCCATCTGTGCTCGGCAGCCGCATGGCGCCAAATCCCAGCGCCGAGGCCTTCCAATCCAGCTTTCCAAATTTGCGATATTGCATGACCGAGCCCTTCCCGCATTCCATAGTGCAAAAAGTGGATTCTATACCCGATCATCCGCAACGTCTGTGTTCACGCACCCGCCAGCCCCTTCACCAGCGCCTCCCATTCGGCCTCGAGCGTGGGCCGACGAAATTCTCGCCCGGCGCGGCTATACCAGTAGTCGGCATTCCAGTCGACGCCCTCCCTGCGATGCAGGTAGGCGTGAACCGCCATGGCGTCAGGCGTTTCGAGATCGTCAACCAAGCCGTGCGCGCGCGCCCAATCGCCTTTTGCATCCCACCAAAGCGCAGCAAGCGGAGCGGACAACTCGCCCGGCGGTTCAGGCGAAGTTAATGTGGAGCGTAACTCGTCGGCCGTCATGGTTCGCTTGTATCACCGCTCCTCGACCCCCGCAACCAACACTCGACCGCCAGGACCTGTGATTTGGATCACTTCCCCGCAAAAACAACACTGCTAAGAATGAATCATCGTTCCGATGAATTGAGCAAAGGGTCCGCCAGGGGGCTTTTGGGAGGGGCTGGGGATCCCAGCTGATGCCCTCTCCCTGGAGGTCAGGTCATGGGAATGCCCAAGTCAAATATCCCCCAAAACCACGATTGCGGCCGCAGGCAATTTGGCCGTATACTGAATTACGACCATTCCGGTCGTATTTTTCTGCTGCGTAGCCTTGGCGGGCGGCGGAACGGAGTTCGTGGGGTGGGTGTGCTGAGTGATTTGACGGTTGGGGAGAGGGGGGTGCTGGTCGCCCTCGATCTGCCTGAGAGCGTCCAGAATCACCTGATGCATATGGGTTTTGTGCCCGATGCCGAGGTGACGGCGCTGCGCCGCGCTCCGGCCGGGGACCCCACCGTGTTCGGCATTGACGGCATGGAGATCGCGCTCCGCCATGAGACGGCTTCGGCCATCCGGGTCCGTCCGTTTGAAGCCGCAGCCGGGATCGAAGCCGCCTCCTCCTCGGAACACGAATCTGCCGAACCAGGCGGCGACACTTCCGAAGCTCCCGAACTTTCCGAGGCAGCGCGATGAACGCCTGCTGCGATGTTCCGGTCTTTGAGCCGCCGAAGGCGCCAACCGAGAGCGCCCTGCATACCGTTGTCCTCATCGGGCCTCCCAACTCCGGCAAATCAACGCTCTTCAATAAGCTCACCGGACTGCGGCAAAAGGTCGCCAACTATCCCGGCGTCACCGTCGAGCAACGCATGGGTGTGATGGCGGGAGTGGGGCGCGAAGACCTCACGCTGATTGATCTGCCGGGTATCTACTCGCTCACTCCGTACTCTGAAGATGCGCGCGTGGCAGTGAACGTGCTCCGCGGGCGCATGCCCGGTACCCCCAAGCCCGACGCTGTACTTCTGGTCCTGGACTCGCTGCACCTCACGCGGCAACTCATGCTGGCTGCGCCGGTGCTGGACGTGGGTCTGCCCACCCTGGTGCTGCTCAACATGTCCGACCTGATGGAGTCGCGCGGCGGGCAAATCGACACGCTCAAGCTGGCGCGCGAACTGGGCGCTCCGGTCGCGCAGATCAGCGCCACGCACGGAACCGGCCTCGATTCCGTCGCGCTCTTCCTCAATCAGCAAAACGGCCACGGCGCCAAGACAAAGCCCCTCTCGCTGCCTGTGATGGGCAACGCGGCCAGCACGCACACCTGGGCCGCGCAGGTCAGCCGCAACACGGGCTACCAGGCGCCTCTTTCGGCCGAGAACACGCGCAAGATCGACAATGTGCTGCTGCATCGCGTCTGGGGACCGCTGCTGTTTCTCATGGTTGTGATCGGCGTCTTCGAAGTGGTCTTTGCGCTGGGCCAGCCGCTCTCTGACGGCTTCGGCGAACTTCTCGGGCGCATGGCCGACCTTGCCCGTCCGCTGCTTCCAATGGGCTGGCTGCAATCGTTGCTGCTCGACGGCGTGTGGAAGGGCATCTGCTCGGTGCTGGTGTTCCTGCCGCAAATCCTGCTGCTGTTTCTCTTTATCGGAATCCTCGAGGACTCGGGCTATCTGGCCCGCGCCGCGCTGATCGCCGACCGCGTCATGCGGACGATCGGATTGAACGGCAAGGCATTCATCCCGCTGCTCTCGGCATATGCCTGCGCCGTTCCGGCCATCATGGCCACGCGCACCATCGAGAACAAGCGCGACCGGCTCGCCACCATCCTGGTCACGCCGTTCATGACCTGCTCGGCGCGCCTGCCGGTGTATCTGCTGCTGATTGCGGCCTTCATTCCCAACACCTACTTCCTGCACGGATTCCTCGGCCTGCGCACGATCGTCATGCTCGGCCTTTACGTGGCCGGCTTCGTGGCCGCATTCACCACCGCGCGGCTGCTCAAGAGCTCCATCCTCAAGTCGAGCGATACGCCGTTCATTCTGGAGCTGCCGCAGTACCGCATGCCCACGCTCTACTCGCTTGGCGCTGCGGCTGTTGGATCGCGCGCGCATCTTTGTGCAGAATGGCGGGAACGATCATCGTCGCGCGTCACGCTGGCGCTTTGGGTGCTGGCGCATCTGCCGGTGATTCACACCGCCGCAGGCGCGCTTGAGCGCGCCGCAACTGGCCGACTCGCTCATCGGCCGCCTCGGCCACTTCATCGAGCCGGCGATTGCGCCGCTCGGCTTCAACTGGAAGATCGGCATCGGCCTGCTGTCGAGCGTGCTGGCGCGCGAAGTGATGGTCAGCACCATGGGAACGCTCTACGGCGCAGACCCGAGCACGCAGGCGCTCAACCTGCAAACCGCTCTGCACCACGACATGACGCTGGGCGGCGCGATGGCGCTGATGATCTTTTTCGCCTTCGCCATGCAGTGCACGTCGACCATCGCCGTTGTGCGGCGCGAAACCAATAGCTGGCTTTGGCCCGCAGTGCAGTTCCTCTACATGCTGGCGCTGGCTTACGGAGCCGCTTTCGCGGTGAATCACATCGTGATGGCGATCTTTGGTTAGTGATTAGTGATTAGTGGTTAGTGGTTAGAAAGACAGTGAACAGCGAACGGCTGTTAGCCCTCTACTGACAGGTCGATTTGCTGCGAGAAAAGCCAAAAAACTCCGCTGAAAAACTAAGACCTCGAAAACCGAAAAAACCTTTCGCTTTTGGCTCTTAGCCATTCACTCGAAGCGCGAAAAACAAAAAACTCAAAACCGAGACTGTGAAACTGTGAAACTGTGGACAGAAGTTGTTGATTCTAAAGGCTCCACAGTTTCACAGTTTCACAGTTTCACACACTGGCATGGGGGGGTGGGGTCTGGTGGATGGGGGGGTGGGGTCTGGTGGATGGGGGGGTGGGGTCTGGTGGATGGGGGGGTGGGGTAAGAACAGTGTTCAGTGTTCAGTGGTCAGTGGTCAGTGGTTAGTGGTTAGTGGCTCGTGACCAGCGGTCAGCGGACAGTGGTCGGATCAGCGATTACTTCAGTGATCGACTGATCGTAGATCGCAGCAAGCCGGTCACTGGACGACGAGAGTCTCTTTGACCTTTTCCCGGATCGGTCTGAGGTCCAGCAACTCCTCCACGACATAACCGCATGTTGTCCCATCTGAGAACGTCACAATCACGCCGTCCTCGCCGTCTTTTTCAACCTTATCGATTTGTGTTTCGGTAGACATGCTAGAGAATGTACGCCTCCCCCCAACTGGCGTCTGGCCAATATTGATCAACTCCAGATGAAATTTGGGAAGACGATTGGCGAGCGGTTAGTGAAGAGTTAGTGGTTAGTGGTTAGTGGTTAGTGGTTAGTGGTTAGTGGTTAGTGGTTAGTGGTCAGTGATTAGCCGTTCGTGCTCGGCGATCGGTGGCTTGTCTCGATGGCGGAATGGCGGGAGGTTTGGGTCGCGGGAATGCCTTGGATCCCATGGGTATATTGGGAAGATTCTCCAGAATGAAGGCAACGGCCCTGGAAAGGGAGGTGCGATGCTCTGCGGCCCAGACCCGCGCGGCATCGTAACTCTGATTGGAGATGGCGACGGTGATGTTCTTCATCGGGTCTACCTCCTTTTGTCTTCGAGTTTGCGGCCGCGCCTGGCGGCGGAAACGGGAAGATCTTCACGAGATTCGGATGCGTTGGCGGAGCTCCGCTCCGAATTGACCGCGGCGAGAGCGACCTGGGCGGCGTAGAGGAGCTTGCCGCCGTCTTTCTCTGAAATTGCGCCGAGCAGGATGCCCTGCGCGACGCAGGCGATGAAGTCGCGGCAGCTTTCGCGGGAGGAGAGCGCCGGCATGGCGGCACGATAAGCCTCGGCGGCTTCGATGGCAGCCCGCACTTCGGATTCGCCGGCGCCGAGCGCGTCGCGGAAGGTCTTTTTCCAGGTTTTGCAGGAGTGCGCAACGGCTGGGTTGGCAAAGGAGGGGCTTGATTTGTCGACCGCGTCAGCGGTCACCTTGGTTGCATACACAGATAGACTCATCAGAATGTTTCTCCCCTCGAACGCGAATTTTGTGGGCGGAGCGGTCCGGTCGCGGGAAACCCCGGTCTCAGAATCGAGACCAGGGGCACCCGGCGGATCGCCGCCCTGGATTTGGAGCTTTTCTTGATTGTGCGCCAGGAGGGGGAAATGATCGGCAAACTTGGGGGAAGTATTTGCGGCGTGTTTTCAGGGGGTTAGGGGGAAAGTTGAAGGGAGGGGGGTTGCGCGGGGCGGGGCGCGACCCGCAAGGCGGAGCGCGCCGGGGAGCGGCGGGATCGGCGCGCCGTTGAATTCGTGCGATAAAACAAGACGAAGAGCAGAAGCAGGTCCTTCGGCTCCGCCCGCGGTCGGGCCGCGACCCCACTAACGTGGGGCCCCAAACACGCTCCGCTCGGGATGACAACGCGCGTAGGGTCGAGGGCGGGCGGGGTTCGGCGCGCGACCCGCAAGGCGGAGCGCGCCGCAGGGCTATCCCTGGTCCCCAAATGCGAGGGACCAGGGGCACCCATTTTCGTTGTGGGTGTGGGCAGGGAGTTGGGGTTTAGTGGTGGCCGTGGTCGCCGCCGCCGTGGTAGCCGGGGAGGGCGTGTTCACCGTGCGCGTCGTGATCGCCGGGGCCGACGTGGCCGCGGCCGTCGCGCGCCTCGTTGCCCTGGAAGTGGTTGAACGGTTCAGCGCCGCGGGCGGGGAACGGTCCGTGATAGCCGTGGCGAGGATCGAAGCGGTTGTCGACATGGCCGTAGAAGTGTGCGGGGCCGTGGAACCAGTGGCCCGCTCCGATGAAGATTCCGTTCACAAACCAATCGGGCCCGTAGTAGCCGTAGGGCGCGCATTGATAGGGAGCGTAGTCGAAGTAGCCGTAGGGACAGACGGGCTCTACTCCAAAGGTGACGGAGATCTGGGCCGGCGCGGACTGCGCACAACAAAACAGGCCAATTGCGAGTGCCGCAACTGCAAAACCTTTGAGTTTGGACATGATTCCTCCTGGTGGTTTGAGGGGTTGAAAGGAGTGGGAGTTGTCTCAGAAGAGAGTGATCGGGTTCGAGGGATCAGAGACACAGCTTCCAGCCTCCAGCTCCTAGCTTATCGCTGCGGCGCGCTGGGCGGAGACGAAAATTCAGAATTGGATTCAGGATCGAATGCTAGGCTAGGTGGATTCGGGAATTTACGGAGGTCAATGCAATGAAAAGGAAGACGAGCTGGACAGTGCGGCACGGGGCCCGGAGGAAGCTTCAAAGCGGAATGCGGATTCCAGGTTGGTTGCGGAAATTGAGCGGGCGGGCATTTGTGCTGGGCCTTGTGGCCGGCCTGTTGATTCCAGTCGTTGTAGCGGGACAGAATGCGGGGAGTGCGCCTGCTCCGGCGGCTCAGCCCGTTGCGCCGGTTCGGCCGGTGACGGACCAGTACTTCGGCGTCACGGTGACCGATCCCTACCGGTACATGGAGGATCTGACGAATCCCGACGTCGTGGCGTGGTTCAAATCTCAGAACGATTACACGCGCGGTGTGCTGGCGACGATTCCGGGGCGGGACGCGCTGCTCAATCGGATCAAGGAGCTGGACCGATCGACGCCGGCGACGGTGACGAGCGTGAACCGCATTCCCGGGGGACGGATCTTCTACGAGAAGGAGCTGGCGAACGAGATCGTGTCGAAACTTTACGTTCGCGACGGGCTCGATGGCCAGGAACGCATCTTGCTCGATCCGGCGAAGTACCCGGTTGCCGAGGGCTCGCACAATTCGATCAGCTACTATTCGCCGTCGTGGGACGGCAAGATGGTGGCAGTGGGCGTGTCGGCAGGCGGCTCGGAGAATGCGGTGATTCACATTCTGGAAGTGGACACGGGCAAGGAGTTGACGGAGACGATTGATCGCGGGCGGTTTGGAGCGATCGCGTGGCGGACCGACAATCGTTCGTTCTTTTATAACCGGCTGCAGAAGCTGGCGCCGGGCCAGCCTGCCACCGATTATGAACAGAAGAGCATCGATTATCTGCACGTGTTGGGGAGCGACCCCGACAAGGATGTGCCGGCGTTCGGAATCGGGCTGTCGCCGAAGGTGGAGATTGCCGCGGCCGATGTTCCGTTTGTGCTTCCGACGTCGAATTCGCGGTGGGCGATCGGTCTTGTGGCGCACGGAGTGCTGAACGAAGCGACCATGTACAAGGCGCCGGCGGATGCGGTGGGAAAGCCGGACACGCCGTGGGAAAAGATTTGCGATGTGAGCGACGATGTGACGTCGTTTGCGGTCGATGGCGACGAGCTCTACCTGCTGAGCCACAAGGGCGCGCCGCATTTCATGGTACTCAAGACGAGCCTTGAACATCCCGACATGGAACACGCGGAGGTGGTGCTGCCGGAGGGTGAATCCGTGATCAAGGACATTGAAACTGCGCAGGACGGTCTGTATGTGCAGGAGACGGACGGGACACTGGGATTACTGAAGCGGGTGAGTTACCAGGGCGGGAAGGCGGAAGATTTGCAGCTTCCGTTTGAAGGCTCAGTGGGCCTGTCGGGCACGGATGAGCGGATTGCCGGAGCATTTGTTGTAATGACTTCGTGGGCGAAGGCTCCGAGAATTTATTCCTTCGATCCGCAGACGCGCGCTATGACGGACACGAAATTGCAGCCGCTGGGCCCCTATGACGATCCGGCGGACGTGGTGACGCAGGAAGTGAAGGTGCAGAGCTGGGACGGCGCGATGGTTCCGCTGTCGATTGTGCACATGCGCGGGGCGAAGATGGACGGCACGAATCCGACTCTCTTGTGGGGCTATGGGGCTTATGGGATCTCCATCGATCCGGAGTTCAACCCGGTGCTGCTGGCGTGGCTGGAGAAAGGCGGCGTGTTTGCGATCGCGCATCCGCGGGGCGGCGGCGAGTACGGCGACGACTGGCACAAGGGCGGAGAGAAGCTGACCAAGCCGAATACATGGCGCGACTTTATCGCCTGCGGTCAATACCTGATCGACAACCACTACACTTCGACGCCAAAACTGGGCATCGAGGGAGGGAGCGCAGGGGGAATCACGATCGGCAGGACGATCACCGAACGGCCGGACTTGTTCGCGGCGGCCATCGATGAGGTGCCCATGTCGAACTCGTTGCGCTTTGAAAATACGCCCAACGGTCCGCCGAACATTCCGGAGTTCGGGACGACCCAGACGCAATGGGGATTCGAGGACCTGTTTGCGATGGGCGCGTACGAGCATGTACAGGACGGCGTGCATTATCCCGCGGTGATGTTGACCACGGGTTGGAACGACCCGCGCGTTGTTTCATGGCAGCCGGGGAAGATGGCGGCGCGGTTGCAGGCGGCAACCGGGAGCGGAAAGCCGGTATTGCTGCGCGTGGAATATGCCGGCGGGCACGGCATCGGTTCGACCAAGGAACAGGACGAAGAACTGAGCGCGGACAACTGGAGCTTCCTGCTGTGGCAGTTTGGGGTGGATGGCTTCCAGCCTGTCGCGGCGGCGGGGAAGTAATTTCGCGAGCGATCGCGATTCGAGCGGTGGATTCGGCGCGCGACCCGCAAGGCGGAGCGCGCCAGCGGGGCTATCCCTGGTCCCCAAATGCGAGGGACCACCACCCCACAGACGTGGACCTGTCGGTGGGGCCCCGGACCAGGGGCACCCATTGATTTGTGTATGGGAGCGCGGTGCCTGAGCGGAAAAGATCGCGAGTGGCAGGCGAGGCTTCCCACCCATCGTGCGATGGAGCGGCACGATGGATGGGATCTCCCCTGGTTAAGGTAGGTTGCTTTATCTATCTATAATGTCCTGCCCCTTCCGTGGCAGAGACGCCTGAGAGAACCAAAGGCTGAATCCTTCCCCCTAGCTCATAAAGCCGAGGTAGGGATCGGTGCCGAAGTTGCCGAAGTTGGGAAAGACGGTGCGAATCTGGCCGTCAGATAGGCCGAACCAACTGGCGAGCGTGCCTGCGTATTGCTCGACGGCGGTGGTGGGAATGAGGCGGCCTGCGCCGAGATCGTTCACCTGATCGCTCCCGACGACGGGATATTGGCCGTACATGTCCTGACCCTGCACCGCGCCGCCTACGACGAAATGGTGGCTGCCCCATCCGTGGTCGGTGCCGTTGGAGTTCGAGGTAAGAGTGCGGCCGAAGTCGGAGATGGTGAAGGCCGTGACGTTGTTGCCGAGGCCCATGCCGACCATGAGGCCGTCGAAGTATTGGAAGGCGGAGCCGAGCTGGGTGAGGAGCTGGGCGTGCTGGATCGCCTGGTTGTTGTGGGTGTCGAAGCTGCCGAGCTGGACATAAAAGATTTGGCGGGTGACGCCGAGTTGGGCGCGGCCGGCAATGATGCGCGCGACAGTTTGGAGAGAAGTAGCAAGAGGGTTGTCGGCGAGCATGTTGGTCATGGGGTCAAGATACTGCGGAGGATTGGCGACACCACCGACGCCGGCAGTGGCCATGGCCGTGGCCAGCGTGGCCTGCGCCTGCATGGAGCGGTTGATGACGATCTCGTACTCCTGCGCGAAGAGATTGTTTTCGTCGGCGGTAAGGATGGAGTCGAGCGGGTTGACGGCGGCGGGCAGCCCAAACGGAGGGTTCTGCCGGCCGTAGATGGGGATGGGCCCGGCGGAGGTGACGTTGAGCTGAAACGATTGTTGGCCGGCGAGAAAGAGCGCATTTCCGGCGGTGGAGATGCAGGTGAACATGGAGTTGGAGTTCATGTTCATGGCTTCAATGGCGTCGGCGACTGCGCCGCCCCAGCCCACCAGCTCGCTGCTACCGAGGTTGGAAGCGATGGCCTGCCATGCGGCGGTTTGATCGAAATGCGAGAAAAGCGAATCGGGCAGAGGGACGGAGTTCGAGTTGATCTGTGTTTTTGTGGCTGGCGCAACGAGTGTTCCGGTGTTGGCCACAATGGCCGCGCGGCCAGCGCTGAAGAGAGATTGCACGCCACCAAGAGCTGGATTGAGTGCGAAGGTGCGGCCGGACTGCGGCGTTTTGAGGGTGATGGGCAGCAGTTCGGCGAGTGGATAAGCGAGGCCGGGCGCGCCGGAGCGAGCGGCGGTGAATGCAGCAAAGGAGGAAGGATCCGTGGCAATCACGGTGCCGTGGCCGTCGTTGCCGCCCTGCAGGTAGACGCAGACGAGCGCGCGATAGTCAGAGCCGGTGGCTGACTGCGCCATGGCGGCGAGCGAATTGAGCTCGAGGAGAAACGGGCTGGCATAGATGCCGGCCATGGACGCCATGGAGGCCGTTCTGAGGAATTGCCGGCGGGTATGTTTGCAGTTGCAGCTCATGGCTGGCTCCTATTGCTGCGCGGCGTAGTCGGGCGACGCCACGGTGAGATAAATGGCCGTTTGCACGCGGCTCAAGAGCGCGGCGTTGATAGCGTTCTGATTGCCGCTGGGAATGGGAATGGCGTTGACGGCGGCGAGAATCTGGTTGTAGAGAGTCGAGGACATTTGACCCGACATGAGCAGCAGATTGATGCGATCGACCAGCTGATCGGGCGTGGCAGCCAGCGTCATCTCAGTGGAGTAGTACGAGAAGACGTCGGGACCACCCTGCGCGTTGGCGCCGATCGCGTTTTGCAGATAGTTGATATAGCCGACAACCGTGGAGACATTGGTCATCTGCATCTCGGGTGAGAGCAGGCCCGCAGCGGAGATGGGCGAGTTGGGCGGCGTGTAGCCCGGGGCGAACCAGTTGAAGACGGTGGGCGAACGGAACCACATTTCGCCGAGGCCGTAGATGGGATCTTCGGTGCTGCCCACGTCGAAAGAGCCGGTGCGGGATTGCGCGGTGAAAGCCCGCGCCCACTCGGTGTAACGCAGCAGAGCCTCGCGGACCTTGCCGTATTGCTGATTGCCGACGTAGGTGGCGGAGTCGCGCGCCTCGGGGTCCATGAGAATAGCGGTGATCACTGCCTGCAGGTTGCCGCGCACGCCGGTGCCGTCGTTGATGAAGACTTGCGCGACGCGGTTCACGTAGGCGGGGCTGGGATTGCTGGTGACCAAGTGCTGGATCATCTGCCTGGAGAAGAACGGCGGCAGATTGGGATGGTTGAAGAGCGTATCGAGAGCGATTTTGAGATCGCCATTGGGGTCAGGGCTGCCCGATGCGGGGATGGTGACGCCGAGAAAGTCCTTTTCGACCGTCGAATGGTGGTCGGGATAGGCGGTCATAGGCAGGAGTTCTTCGCCTTGACCGGGACCGACATAGAGGCAGCAGTTGGACCATCCATCATCGCTCGTGTCGCCGGGGATTTGCCAACTGAAACCGGTGAAGACGGCGGCTAATCCCATGACATCGTTGTTTGAGTACGTGGGGACGGGTTGACCGCTTACGAGCTGCTTTGTGCCGTCGTTATTCAACTGCCACAGGCCAATGTTGAACAGCTGCATGACTTCGCGCGCGTAGTTTTCGTCGGGGTCGGTGGTGGCGTTGCCCTTGTCGTTGCCGAGCATGGAAAGGAACTGGCCCATCATTGGATGAAGAGTGACGTCCTGGAGCAACTGACGGTAGTTGCCGAAGGCGTCGTTGCCCAGCGTGTCGTAATAGCTGGCTTCGCCGCGCGGCATGTTTTGAATCGCCGTGGTGTTGTTGCTGGAGATCACGAACATTTGGGACAGCGCGTATTTGACGCGCTGACGAAGCTCATCGGGCGCGGTGAGCGATTGCTGCCAGAAGGTGTCCTGCACCAAGCCTTCATCCTGGTTGTTCTCAAGGAAGAGCGCAGTGTTGCATTTGACATCGGCGGTGGCGCAGGGCGGGTTATTCACGATGACGGCCTGCTCGACACCTGGCTCGGTGGGAGTTGGCTGAATGGCGAACTGCTGATTGAGCCAGGCCTGGTAACCCTCAAGCGAAAGGGTGCGGATGTCGGCGTCGGTGGGACCGAAGGTGGCTTGCTCGAGGAAGCGCGCGGCGTCATTGGGAGCGACGATTGGAGTGGGAGGCGTGCCACTGACGGTGGCGATGAGATCGTTTGACGCGGCGGGGCCGGGATTGGGATTGAGCACCTGCAAATCGAGATTGCCCGGCTGGGCCTGGTCGAGATTCGCCGTGAGTTGAGTTCCGCTGTTAAAGGTTGTGGCGACCGGAGCTCCATTGACCAGCACCTGCGCGCCGGTGATGAACTTCTGGCCGGTGAGCACAATGGTCGCGGGCCCGGGATTGAATGCCATGGGCGATGCGGAGCTGAGAATCGGAATGGGATTCATCACCGAGATGTTCTGCGTGATGGAGACGGCGGGATTGTCGACGCTGGTGATGGTGAGTTGAACGATGTTGCTCGGCGTGGGAACAACGGGCGGCGCGGTGTAAGTGATGGAGCCATCGGCGTTCGCGATCGCCGTGCCGAGGACTCCGTTGCCGCCGGCGATGCCGTTCACCTGCAGCGTGATCGCGGGATTATCGGTGCCGTTGACCATGAGGCCGAGGTTCAGCGTGTTTGAAACGCGGACATCGGTGCCGGAGTTCGGCTCAAGCGTGAGCACGACCAAGCCGGGACCAACCTTCAAGGAAAGTGGCAGCGCGCTGGCCGAGCCGGGATCGGGGTTGGTGACGGTGAGCGGGAAGATGCCCGGGTTTGGCGCGGCGATTTGCGCAACTAATTGGGTGGTGGAGACCCAGGTGGTGGGAACAAAGGCGCCGTTCCAACTGATTTGCGCGCCGTAGATGAATTGCGATCCGTTCACCGTGACGGTTGTAGTGCCTTCGGAGAAACCGTTTGGAGTGACGGCACCGAGGACGGGAATCGGATTCCACACCTGAATGGATACGGAGCCGGGGACGGCAGTTGGATATTTGGCGATGGAGCTAGTGATCTGGACGGTGTAGGGATTGGGAACGACAGCGGGGGCTGTGTAAACGCCCGAGTTGGAGATGGTGCCGACCGTTGCGTTGCCGCCTGGGATTCCGTTCACGGAGAAGGTCATCGGCAGCCCGGAGGCAAGGTAGCTGGAGGTGAGCTGAACGGTCTGATTCACGCGGACATTGGTGGCCGGTGCCGCGATGGCCGCGATGGTGTTGAGATTGACGCCGAGTGACGCGCCGCCGCAGCCGGTGATCAAGGGGGAGACGGTGATCAGCGAAAGGCCGAGGAGGAATGACGTCAGAAGGGACGCGAACGCGAGAGAACCGCGCGGAGGCAGAGGGCTGCGAGGGGGCACGGAAGTGCGAAGACACGCCATTCGCATAAAGGCTCCTAAAGCAGGGAACTCCAAGGCAGGCAAAATGGGACAGGCAAATGCGGCCAAAGAAACGATGCAAGGGAAGAGGGGTGCAGTTGATTCGAATCAGAGGTTATCGAAGTCACCAGCGAAATGCAAACCAAAATACGGCGAAGAATTACCTAGGTAATGTAAAAGGGGCGGTGGCGGGGGCGGGGTGAGCGGGGTTAAGGCTCTGCGGTTTCCTTGCGCGTAGTAGTGCTAGGGCAATTGTTGGCGCGGGAGGGGTTCGGCCCGTGGACCGCTCTGGTCCAGCCGGAGAGGGGAGGCATTTCGGTTGTGTCGATCTCGCTGTCCGGCATTGCGGCCAAGGCATTGAGCTCGGTACGAAGCTTGGGGGTCAACGGGTTAGGATTGGCGTTCTTCATATTCTTGCTTCTCATTGCTCCTTGCCTGCCGAGCCCTGAAGATTCTTGCGGTTCCGGATTCGGGCACGGCGCTTGGGGCCTTTCCAAGCCTGAAGTTCTTTGAGCTTTTGGGCCACGGGTTTCTCGTTCGCGCAATACGTGTTACTTCGAGAAGAGTTCGCTGTGGGAGCCCATACGGGTGAGGCGCAGCGTGTTTTCGTCTGGCAGTTTGTAAATCAGCAATAAGTCCGGCTTCAGGTGGCACTCCCTATGGCCCTTCCAATTGCCGCCGAGGGCATGGTCGCGATGCTTCTCGGCGAGCGGGCGATTCACAGCAAGAAGGTCAGCTATCTGAGGTAGAAGGTCCTCAATGTCGCGGTGCCGGGGCGTGGCCCTCGTCCGTTTGTAATCGCGCCGAAAAGCAGCGGTCCACTCAATCGTCCGCATTCAGATCTGCCATCAACTCAGCGACGCTGGAGGCGCGGAAAACTTCGCCGCGCTCGGCGGCCTCGATCGCCGCCCGGGTCTCGCGGTTGGGAACGCGCACCTCGAAGGGCATCGCCTTTTCGGCGGCAACACGGGTCAGAAGGAGACGCACGGCATCGGAGACGGTGAGGCCCATTGCGGCCAGGGCCTTGGAAGCCTTCGTTTTCACCTTTACGTCAACGCGGATGTGCACCATGCCGGTCGCCATTCTGAACCTCCTAGGTAGACATTGTATACCCTAGCGCTTATACTATCGACTGATTCCGGGGACTCCGCAAGCATGGCAAGCCGAAAACCATTGACGAATGACGAGGGCGGGGTTCGCGAGTTTACCCAGGAGGATTTCGCGCAGGCTGTTCCCTTCTCCGCGCTGCCCGAGAAGCTCAAGGAGTTGCTGCGCTCGCCCGAACGGACGGTTGTGCCCGACGCGGGGCCGAAGAAGCGGAAGCGCACGGCGGCGTGAAGGGTTCGTGCTTTCCTACCCTGCGCGCGAAGATTGGCGCCACCGAAGTTTGATCGATTGAGGATCGCGGTATTCGGGTGGCCAATCTCCTTCTTTATTCGGCCAGCGCATCAAGATAGTTAGAGCGTTGGGACCAGACCGCGGGAATGACGCCATATGCATTGAGGGCGTCAACTACGTCGCCCCCGACCGCCTGTTCCTGATCGTTCAAAAAAGCGTAGGCTTCGACCTCGGCCTCTTGGCCCCGGGCGGCTCTGGTATCGCTCAACGTCCACAGATAGGCGAAAATATTGTCCCTTCTTGGGCGCGCCGATTGCTTGGAGGATTCGTTCGGGGCGCTTCCGAGACTTTGGAATCAGGAAATCAATACCGTGGTCGTAACCGCTCTTGCCGGCAAGTTTTACTCTTGGCGTATGGCGCACATCGTGGCTGTCTAAGAAGTTCCGCACGTCCTCGAAGAAAAAGCTCGCGACCCTTGGCTGCGCCATCACGAACATATCGTTGACGGTGAGCATGGCCTGAATCAGCGAATGGAGCCTCTGTCCTAGGTTACCCTCGGATGCCTCGACCATCAGCCGGTCGTCTTCCGATCGGATTCCAAGGCCCTTGAGCACTCCATCGAGCACCATCTTCCGTTTCGGGGTGTCAATCTCTAGACCGCTGGTCCTTAGGTCGGAAAGAATGTACCCGTCATCGGACAGGATGATCGTTCCGTTCTTTCGGGTGGCATACACCTGGAGGTGATCGTTATGGCGATCAAGAAATGGCGTGGTCAACTCGCAGGCTTCGCCGACGTTTTCGACGATAAGTCCTTTTCGGAGCCATGCGACGTATCCGTCAATGAGCTTCTGACATTCGGCGCGGATCATACGATCACCCCCTGGACTGGCGGAGGCGACTCGATGTTGCAGTACGTACAAAACTCCTGGAATGTCGTGCCTGGATCGTTGAGTACCGTGAATCTTGCGGCGTCCACGGGATAGGCCCACTTGTCATCATATCCCTCACGGAAAAGATGCAAATGCGTGCCAGTCAGGCGTTGCCCATCTGGGTTCGTATGTGGGGCGCCATCCACGTCGAGACGCACCAGAACCACGACGGTCTGAACCCGGTTCTGGAATCTTAACTTCGTGATGCGAATCGTTCCTCGCCAAATGTCCAAGTGAAATTTCTCCCTGTCGCCTGGGCCGGCGAGTTCAAAAGTATCGTCCAGACCGGGCGGAATCGAGATCGACGCTGGAGGACGCAGGAAATGCTTTGCCATCTGGATGAACTGGTCTGCTTCGGATTGGGTCAGCATTCCTTTTTTCTCCGTCCTATCATGGTACTGCCGCCAGCAATTTGTCGAGCAGACGTTTTACCTCGCAAATCCTTCGAATTCGGTGACGTAGGAGAGAATCATCTGCTGCCGGCGATCATTTGCGCGGCGTGCTGGAGGCTGGTGTCGGTGACCTTCGCGCCACTTAACATGCGGGCGACTTCGTGGGTGCGGGCGCGGTCGTCGAGGACGCGGATGCGGGTTTGCGTGCGACCGTCCTTTTCGCGCTTTTCGACGGCGAGATGCTGATCGGCGAAGGCGGCGATCTGCGGCAGGTGGGTGACGCAGAGGACCTGCTGCGCGCGGCCAAGGGCTTTGAGCTTCTGGCCGACGGCTTCGGCGGCGCGGCCTCCGATGCCGATGTCGATTTCGTCGAAGACCAGCGTGCGCGGCGTGGTTTTCTTTTTCGTTTTGGTCGAGTTTGATTTGGGTTGGGAGCCTTCCTCAACGGCGACTTTTAGAGCGAGCAACACGCGGGAAAGCTCGCCGCCGGAAGCGATTTCGACGAGCGGCTTGAGCGGCTCGCCGGGGTTGGTGGCGATCCGGTACTCGACTTCATCCCAGCCGGCGGAGGTCCACGAAGATTCCTGATCGCTTGAGGTGACGGCGACTTCGAACTTGACCTTCATGGCGAGCGAGTTGATCTGCGGCTTCGGCCAGCTTGGCGAGTTTGGCTGCGGCGGCCTTGCGCTCGGCGGTGAGAGCGGCGGCGGCTTTGCGATAGGCTGCGGCGGCTTTCAAGAGCTCGGCGCGGAGAGTTTTGAGGATTTCGTCGCGGTCTTCAACCTCGGAGAGCTTGCGGGCGACGTCTTCACCGAAAGCGATGACCTCGGCGACGGTCTTGCCGTATTTTCTTTTGAGCCGATCGATGAGGGCGAGGCGGTCTTCGATTTCGGCGAGGCGCTCGGGCGAGGCGTTGATGCCTTCGGCGTAGTCGCGGAGCGAGGCGGCGATGTCGGAGATGGTGGCGCGGGCGGAGGCGAGCTGCTGGGCGGGTTCCAAGAAGCGGCCGTCGTAGCGGGCGAGCTCCTCAACATTTCGAAGGGCATCGCGCAGAGCGGCTTCGGCGCTGGCGCTGCCTTCGTAAAGTTGGTCGAAGGCGCTCATGGCGGCGGCGTAGAGTTTTTCGGCGTTGGCGAGGACGCGCTTTTCGGTTTCAAGGGCTTCGTCTTCGCCGGAAGCGAGGTGGGCTTGCTCAATTTCCTTGCTCTGATAGGTCCAGAGATCGACCATGCGCAGGCGGTCCTGCTCGCCGTGAAGGAGATCGTTGAGCTTGCCGGCGGCGGCGTGCCACTGAGCGTGAGCATCGGCGACCGCATCTAACGAAATGCCGGCGAAACGGTCAAGAAGAAGACGCTGCTGCGCCTGGTCGAAGCTGGAAAGGCTTTCAGTCTGCGCGTGGACGAGGGCAAGCTCGGGCGCGAGCTGCTTGAGTACCTGGACGGTGGCGGGCTGGTTGTTGACGAAGACGCGGCCCTTTCCGGTGGAAAGGATTTCGCGGCGAAGAATGATTTCAGCGCCTTCGGCATCGATGCCGTTGGCTTCAAGGATGGCTTCAGCACCGGGCGTGGACTCGAAGACGCAGGAAAGAGCGGCTTTCTCAGCGCCGTGGCGGACGAGATCTCCTGAGCCTTTGCCGCCGAGGAGGAGGGCGAGCGCGTCGACAAGGATGGATTTGCCCGCGCCGGTTTCGCCGGTGAGGAGGTTGAGGCCGGGCCCGAAGGAGGCAATGGCGTGATCGATGACAGCGTAATTTTCAGCGCGGAGTTCGACGAGCATGGTTGATCCGTTTTACCACGGCGTTCGGAGGGTGAGGCGACTCAGCCTGCCACCGAAACTATTGTCCATGGGAATCCGAGCGCAGCATAGCATGAACGGGGCTCGCCGGGAGTGTTGCTTAACGGTCCGAGGGCGGGAAAGCGGGAACTCTCGTCAAGCGGGGCGCGTCAATACTAGAGGCACCCAAACGGTCACTTGGGCGGGAGAACGCGGTCTGCTACCGTTGAGAATGAGGTGAATGGCGATCTTTACCAGCGGCATTGGCGTTGTTTTTACAGGCTGACGGCGGCGCGGGGAGTGGCGCAGCGCCTTCGCCGGGCTTCGGCGAACTGGCCGAAATGATGAGCAATGTGGGGCCGGTCGCGATCATCGTGCTGGCCGTGCTCCTGCTGGCCAGCCTTTACTCGTGGATGGTCATTCTGGGCAAGGTTGCGACGTTCAGCAGGGCGACCAAGCAGAGCAAGAGATTCATTCGCGCGTTTCGCAAGGCAACGCGGCTGCAGGAGATTGCGGCGCTGACCGGCGACTACAGCGCGAGCCCGCTGGCGCAGGTTTTTGAGGATGTGTACGAGACCTACAAGCGGCAGACGGGCGGGTCTGGGCCTCCGCGGAACCTGACGCCGCTGGAGCGCACCGCGCAGACGGCGGCGAGCACGGCGATCACGGCGCTGGAGCGGCGCATGACGTGGCTGGCGACCATCGGGGCGACGAGCCCGTTTGTGGGGCTGTTCGGAACGGTGATGGGCGTGGTGGACGCGTTCCACGGGCTGGGGACGGCAGGCGCGGCGACGCTGCGCGCCGTTGCGCCGGGCATTAGCGAGGCGCTGATTACGACGGCAGCGGGATTGTTTGTGGCCGTGCCTGCGGTGGTGGCGTACAACCAGTTTTCAGCGCGGATCAGGATTTTCGCATCGGCGACGGACGATTTTTGCCGGGAGCTGCTGAACTCGCTGGAAGAGATGCCGCAGCGGACGCAGGCGCCGCCGCGTGCACCGGCTGAGATGCCCCGCGAGGCGGAGAGCAGTCTATATAAGTAGCGGGGTTAGCGGAGCTAGCGGAGCTAGCGGAGTTAGACCCGGTCCCGAAATCGAGACCGGGGCACCCATTTGTGGGTGGGTGAGAGCTTGTTGTGGACCGGGTTGGGTTCGTGCTATCCCACCCTTCGCCAGAAAAAAGGCGAAGGATGGGGCACCCAATCCTGATTCAGGCGTCTTGGTTCAGGCACAAGCGCTCAGAGAGCAAGAAGGCGTTCGCGGAGAGGTTGAGCGTGGCATTCACAACAAACAACGGGCAGACACGATCGTCGCTGGCGGAGATCAACATCACGCCGCTGGTGGACGTGGTGCTGGTGCTGCTGGTGATCTTCATGATCACCGAGCCGGTGCTGCAGTCGGGGATTCAAGTGAATGTTCCCAAGACGCGAACGGTGCAAGAGATTACCGAGCAGCGGATGGTGGTGACGATCGACCGCGATCAGAATGTTTTCCTGAACGATCAGCCGGTGAACGTGCACGATCTGGCATCGAAGCTGCACCAGGCGGGAGTGGACCCGGCGCACCAGGCTATTTATTTGCGCAGCGACGAGCGGGTGCCGTTCGGGGCGTTCGCCAGCGTGATGGACGCGGTGAAGCTTTCGGGGATCACGAATGTGTCGATTGTGACGCAGCCGCTGGAGTTGAAGGGGGCGGCGGCGGGCGGGAACTGAGTTTTCGAAGAGCGCGAGGATTGGGTTCGTGCTCTCCCACCCTTCGCCAGAGAAAAGCGAAGGATGGGGCACCCACTTTTTGTGGCAGGGCAAGAGCGGGAGGCGCGGTCGGGTTGGGTTCGTGGTATCCCACCCTTCGCCAGAGAAACGCGAAGGATGGGGCACCCACTTTTTGTGGCAGGGCAAGAGCGGGAGGCGCGGTCGGGTTGGGTTCGTGGTATCCCACCCTTCGCCAGAGAAACGCGAAGGATGGGGCACCCACTTTTTGTGCTGGGCAAAGAGCGCGAAGAGCAACCGCAGGTCCTTCGACTGCGCGGAACGCGCCAAGCGCGTCCCGCTCCGCTCAGGATGACAGAGTCATTTGAATGCAAAGCGTACTTGAGGGCGGCGAACACCTGGAGCGGGAACTGACGCGGGAGCCTTTTGCGGGGCCGGCGGCGGGCTCGGTGGGGCTGCATCTGGCAATCGCCTGCACACTGATTTATTACGCGTGGGCGATGGGGCTCTTCCATCACAACACCTGGGGTGCAGCGGGCGCCGGCGGATCAATCCAGGTAAACCTCACGAGCACGCTGCCGCTGCCGGCCGATGAGATCAACCAGAACGTGCTGGCGACGGAGACGCCGAGCAAGGCTCCGGCTGCTCCGAGCCCGAAGGAACAGAAGCACGTGGATGAGACGTCGATTCCGATTCTGGGCAAGCCGACGAAGCCCACGGCGAAGAACATCCAGAAGACGCAAATGCACCAGCCGCCGCCCAAGCAGAATGTGGCGCAGTATGGCGAGCAAAACGGCTCGGTGATGCCGCGCCAGATGCAGGTAGGATCCGGGGGACCGACGACAGTTGGCGACAATAATTTTGCCAGCTTGTTCCCGTGGTATGTGGACCAGATCAACCGGAAGATGTCGCAGACCTGGGACAAGGGACAGGTGGATCCGCGCACGCCGAAGGGAGCGCGCGTGATTCTGGACTTTATGATTTACCGGGACGGCAGCCACAGCCGGCCGCAGCTCGACACATCAAGCGGGAGCACGACGCTGGACAACTCGTGCCTGCTCGGAGTGCAGCGCGTGGACACGTTTGGCCAGTTGCCGTCGAATTATAATCAAAGCACGTTGAAGGTTTCGTACTACTGCGAGTACTGAGAAGCAGTTGTCAGTGATCAGTTGTCAGTGGTCAGTTAGTACGGTGGTGAGCAGGCGGCCGTGGTTAGCGATTAATGATTGGTGGTTCGTGATTCGTGGTTAGTGGTTCGTGGCGTGCGCAGAAACTTCTGAACCCCCAACAGGAAGGATTTTGAGAAGGCATGAAAGCGACATTTCGGGTCTTTCCCCGGTACCTGGCCCTGTTCTACCTTTCCCTGGCGTATCTTTTGCCGCCCAAAATCTCCGCTCAAGACTGGGTACGCACGGGAACGAACCTGGGCAACGAGCGGATTCGCCTGGCCGCGGCCGACTTCAAGCCGGTGGGGAGCGATCCCGGGACGACGCCGCTGAAAGCGATCTTCGACTCCACACTCTACAGCGACCTGACGAACGCGGGCATCTTCGACATGGTGTCAAAGAGCCTGGCGCCGCAGTCAACGCCGGGATCGCCGCAGGAGTTTGTGGGGGCTCAATGGTCGGCTGCGCCGGCGAGCGCGGCGATGGTGGCGTTCGGAGCGCTGTCGGCGACCAACGGGCGGCTGGTGGTGTACGGATGGCTAACAGACGCGCGCACAGCGGGAAGCTCGCCGGTGCTGGCGTCGCAGTACAACGAGGCGGCCAGCCAGGAGATGGCGCGCACGGTGGCGCACCGATTTGCCGACGAGATCATCTACCGGCTGGGCGGCGCGATTAACGGCATCGCGGAAACCAAAATCTACTTCGTCAGCAATCGCACCGGGTCGAAAGAGATCTGGGTGATGGATTACGACGGGCAGAACCAGCACGCCGTCACGCATTTAGGCAGCATTTCGCTCTCTCCGCGCATCTCACCGGATAACTCCCGCATTGCGTTCGCGTCCCTGGGAGGTGACGGGTGGGCGATTCGCATGTATTCGCTGGACCTGGGCCGGCTGGTGAGCTTTCCCGGAGGGTCCGCGGGCGGGAGCAACCAGTCGCCGGCGTGGTCGGCAGATGGATTGAAAATCGCATTCTCTTCGGCGCGCGGAGGGCATCCGGACATCTGGATCTCAGACGTGAGCGGCGCCAACGCGCACAGCGTCTCGGAATTCGGCTCGGATGTTTCGCCGGTTTGGAATCCGCGCACCGGCAACCAGCTTGCATTTGTGAGCGGGCGGACGGGCGAGCCGCAGATCTACGTTATGGATAAGGATGGCGCCAACGTGCAGCGCATGACCGACGGCGGTTATGCCATCTCTCCCTCATGGTCGCCGAACGGCGGCCTGCTGGCATTTGCGTGGAATCGCAAATACGGTCCCGGCGATCCCGGCGGGTATGACGTCTACGTGATGGATATTGCCAGCAAGAACTGGCTGCAAGCGACCCACGAAGCCGGCATCAACGACTTTCCATCGTGGTCGCCGGACGGACGCCACATTGTATTCCAGCGGCAGATCGGGCATCGCACGCAAATCTGGACGATGCTGTCGGACGGCACGGGTCAGCAGCAACTGACATTTTCCGGCGACAACTCGATGCCGAACTGGAGCTGGAAGTGAGGTTTCAGGCATGTAGTGCCGCGGCAGATTCCCGGTTTTTAGACGGGGATTTCGATCCGATGAACTATCATTTTATGGGTGCTGAAATCGGAGTGCGACACCTTGCGGTGACGAGAAAACCCGGTTGCCCGAGAGAGCGACTTGACCTTTTTTGAGAAGGAGAATTCCCTTGAAAACACAGAAATCCATTTTCTCGATTGCTCTTTTGCTGATCGCCTTGATCGCAGTCTCGGGTTGCAACAAGAAGACCGCACCCTTGCCGTCGGCCGGAGAGGCGCCGGCTGCGACCTCTGGCACGCCGACGGCACAATTGAGCGCGACACCGACGGTGATCTCAGCCGGAGACCAGGTGCAGTTGAGCTGGAAGACGACCAACGCGAGCTCGATTTCAATTGACGGCATCGGCGACGTTCCCTCAGTGGGCGTGAAGACGGTAACCCCGACCGAGTCGACCACTTACCACTTGGTGGCGCGCGGAGACGGAGGGTCGGCTGACGCTTCGGCGTACGTGACGGTGAATTCTCCGCCTGCGATCAGCGTGCCCAGCAAAGGCATGAGCGCGGAGGAAGAATTCAACGCGAGGGTGCAGCCGATTTTCTTCGATTACGACACCTACGATATCCGCGGCGACGCGCAGGCAATCCTGGCGAAGAATGCCGATTACCTGAATACGCATCCCGACATCAAGGTCGTGATCGGCGGCTACTGCGACGAGCGCGGATCGGATGAGTACAACCTGGTGCTGGGGCAGAACCGTGCGCAGGCGGCAAAAACCGCGCTGGTTACGGCAGGCATCGCGGCGGATCGCATCCGCGTGATCAGCTACGGCAAGGAAAAGCCGTTCTGCTCCGATTCGACCGAGGAATGCTGGCAGTTGAACCGCAGAGACGGGTTCACGATCGACAGGTGAGAGCAGCTGCTAGCTTCTAGCTCCTAGCTTCTAGCCTGTTCTGTAGTAATGCAACACCGGCGAGGTTTGGGCTCGTGCTATCCCACCCTTGGCGCAAAAACAAAAGCGCGCCAAGGATGGGGCACCCAGCGGTGGTGGCTGGGTTAGCAGAGCTAGCGGGGATGAAGGTTCGGTACCAGCTTGCGGCAGAGAAACGAGTTTCATTTGACGCGGCGGCCTCGCTCGAAAAGCCCGGCTGCCGTATGTTGTATTCAGTGATTCTTTGATTCAGGAAGGCAAAAAAATCATGGAGAAATCAAGTCACCTTCGCCAGCGTTTGCTTGCAATTGCGGCGCTGATTGTTCTGTTTGGCCCTGCGGCCATGCCGGCGCACGCGGTGTCAAAGGAGATCGTGGAGTTGCAAACCCAGGTGCAGCAGTTGCTGGATGCGGTGCAGCGGCTGCAATCCACGCTGGATGCGCGCATGGGGGTGCTGGAGCACCTGGCGCAGCAATCCGCCGACCAGGTAACCCAGGTGAGCGCGACCGTGACCGCGCTGCAGCAGAAGATCAACGCGCAGAACGATACTGTGAATGGGAAGGTGGACGCCGTTTCAGGGCAGGTGCAGTCGCTGAACGATTCGGTGGATGAGCTGAAGGCGCGGGTGGCGAAGCTGGACAAATCGGTGCAGGACCTGCAGGCGCAACTGCAGGCGATGCAGGCAGCGCAGGCGCAAGCGCAGCAGCAGCCGGGCGCAAACGGACCCGGAGCGACGGGACCGGCTGGAACGGGGCCGGGCGGAACGGCTGCACCGGGTGGGCAGGAACCCGGACCGGGAGTGCCGGGCACAACGCCAGGCGGGCCGGGGCCGGGAGCGGCTACAACACAGCAAGCGCCGCCGTTGCAGGAGACTTTGCAGGCTGGTGTGCGCGACTACAACGCGGGACGGTACCAGGTGGCGCAGGGAGAGTTTCAGGACGTGGTGCATTTCTATCCGCTGGACGACGTGGCGGGGACAGCACAGTTTTATCTGGGCGAGATCGCGTACCAGCAGAAGGATTATGACGCTGCGATCAACGACTACAACGCGGTTCTGGAAGGATTCAGCGGCAACGCGAAAGCTCCGGCGGCGCAACTGCACAAAGGGTTCGCGCTGATTGCGCAGGATAAGCGCGAGGAAGGCGAACACGAGTTGCGTTCGCTGATCCAGCGGCATCCGCAGACGCCGGAGGCGAGGGCAGCGCGCGCCAAGCTGACGGCGATGGGCGTGAAGACGCCTGCGGCGGCGGCGCATTGAAGGTAGTTCACAGTTCGCAGTTCTTAGTTCACAGTTGTCAGTTCTCAGCTTCTAGCTTTTAGCGCAGTACCACTGACTTCTAAGTCAACGACGAGAAAGCCCCGCGATGAGCGGGGCTTTTTGCTGGGGATTCGCGAGTTCGTGCCATCCCACCCATGGCGCAAAAACAGAGACGCGCCATGGATGGGGCACCCACTCTTTGTGGATGGGCGAGAGCAGGAGGCGCGGCGGGGTTGGGTTGGTGCTATCCCACCCCGGGTTTGCGAATCTCCGCGGTTCAGCTTTTTGCTTGACCGGCGTCGATGGGCACGGTACCGTCCGGGTTTGTGGCGGCGGGTGCGGCCGGCGTGTTTTCGGCCGTCGCGTTCGCTGCTGCCGCCGCATTGGCGGCTGCCTTCAGCACGCTCTTGTGGTGGCGGACATCGGCGCCCTGCACCCAGAAGATAACGTCCTCGGCAATGTTGGTGGCGTGATCGCCGACGCGCTCAAGGCTGCGGCAGATCATGAGCGCGTTGAGAGCCTGCGGTGCGAGATGGCTCTGCTCTTCCATGACTTTTGTGAGCGCGCGGAAGGCGGCGCGGTTCATCTGATCGACGGCATCGTCCATGGTGAGCACGCCGCGGGCCAGCTCGGCGTCGCCTTCAATGAAGGCCTGCAGGCTTTTGCGCACCATGTCGGCGGCCATTGAGGCCATGCGGGGAATGTCGACAGGCAGGTCGACTGCGCCCAGGCGCTCCATGTGGCGGACGCGGTCGCTGATGCTTTTGGCGGCGTCGCCTACGCGCTCCAGGTCGGCGTTGATCTTGATGACGCTGAGGATGAAGCGCAGGTCGATGGCCATGGGCTGCTCCATGGCGAGCAGGTCGAGCGCAGCCTGATCGATGTCGCGCTCCATGCGGTTGATGGCGATCTCGCTGCGGCTGACCAGGTCGCAGATGGAGAGATCGCGGACCCGGTAGGCCTCAATGGCGCGCTGAATCGCCTGCTCGGCGAGCCCGGCCATGATGAGGAGATTCTCCTTCAGGTCTTCAAGGCTCTGTTGAAAACGTATGCGTGTCATCCAAACCTGCCCGTGATGTAATCCTCCGTGCGCTTGTCAGAAGGATTGGTGAAGATTTTGTGGGTCGAATCGAACTCGACCATGCGGCCGTTGAGGAAGAAGCCGGTATTCTCTGCCACGCGGGCCGCCTGTTGCATATTATGCGTCACAATCACGATTGTGTACTGCGACTTTAGTTGGAAAATGAGGTCCTCGATCTTGGACGTGGAAACGGGATCGAGCGCGGAGGCGGGCTCGTCCATGAGCAGGACTTCGGGATCGACGGCAAGGGCGCGGGCGATGCAGAGGCGCTGCTGCTGGCCGCCGGAGAGCGAGGCGCCGGATTTCTTCTTCAGGTCGTCCTTGACCTCGTCCCAAAGCGCGGAGTTTTTCAGGGATTTTTCAACGACATCGTCGAGGGACTGGCGGTGGGAGAAGCCGTTGAGCTTGAGACCGGCAGAAACATTGTCGTAGATGGACATGGTGGGAAAAGGATTGGGACGCTGGAAGACCATGCCCACCCGGCGGCGGATTTCGACGGGCGTGGTGTCGTTATAAATATCGAGGTCGCCAATGCGGACCGTGCCGGTGACGCGGGCGATGGGATTGGTCTCGTGCATGCGGTTGAGGCAGCGCACAAAGGTGCTCTTGCCGCAGCCGGAAGGGCCGATCAGGGCCGTGGCGTGATTCGCGGGGATATTCAGATTGATGTCCTGCAGCGTGTGATTGGTGCCGTACCACGCATTCAGGTTGGTCACTTCGATTCCGACTCCCACGTGCGTTTTTCTCCTTGCTAAAGGCAGTTCACAGTTCGTAGTTCGTAGCTCTTAGTTCTTAGTTCGTAGTCCTTATGTTCTTGATTCTCGCATCGCTGAACGACCGCTTCCCTGTCTGTGAACTACGAACGATGAAATCAGAACTGGCTCAGCTTGTCCCCTTCAAGACGCCGCGGCTGGTGACAAAGCGGACCAGCGAAACGGCGAGCACAATGAGAACGATCAAAACCAGCGCACCCGCCCAGGCCAACCGGTGCCAGTCGTCGTAGGGTGAGATGGCATAGACATAAATTTGCAGAGGCAGAGCTGCGATGGGCTCGTTGAGACTGGTGCTCCAGAAATCGTTGCCCAGGGCGGTGAAGATAAGAGGCGCGGTCTCCCCGGCGACACGGGCGAAGGCCAGCATGCAGCCGGTGATGATTCCGGGCGATGCGGTCTTGACGGTGATGGAGAGAACCGAGCGCCAGTTGGGAACGCCCAGTCCGAGAGCGGCTTCGCGCACAGCGTGCGGAACCATGAGGAGCATTTCCTCAGTGGTGCGGCAGATGGTGGGGATCATCATGATGCCCAGCGCCACACCGCCGGCGAGAGCCGAGAAATGATGCTGCGGCACGACGATGAGCGAGTAGGCGGCAAGGCCCATGACGATGGAAGGAACGCCGTTGAGCACGTCAGCGGTGAAGCGGATGGCGTTGGCCAACTTGGTGCCGCGGCCGAACTCGGCGAGATAGACGCCGCCGCCGATGCCAATGGGAACACCGATGAGGCTGGCGAGAGCGAGGAGCGTAACCGAGCCGACAATGGCGTTGGCCATTCCGCCGCCCGTCTCGCCGACCGGCGCGGGAATCTTGGTGAAGAAATCGACATTCAGCGAGCTGGCGCCCTTGATGATGAGATAGACGAAGATTGCCACCAGCGGAAGAATGACCAGCAGCGTCGACGTCACGGCCAGAACGGTCGCGGCCTTGTCGACCGCCCAACGGACCTGCGCACGCATTTTGAATTCCTGCTGCACGTTCTCTTCAGTTCCCTTCCCTGGCTATCGTTGATCGTGTTTCAGTTTCTCAACGTTGCGTTGCCGGTGCTCCGCGGGTGACCGCCCATACGAGCAGGCGGGCAATTGCATTCACGATGATGGTGACGATAAAGAGCGCGAGGCCAATCTCGATGAGCGCGCTCAGGTGCATGTCGGTTACGGCCTCGGTGAATTCGTTGGCAATGACGGAGGCCATCGAAGCGCCATTGGCCAGCAGGGAACGATGAATCTCGGGAGTGTTGCCGATGACCATGGTGACGGCCATGGTTTCGCCGAGCGCGCGGCCGAGGCCGAGAATGACGCCGCCTACGATGCCGACGCGAGCGTTACGCAGCACGCCCATGCGAATCATCTCCCAGCGCGTAGCGCCAAGGGCCAGGACGGCTTCGCGTTGCGAATGAGGCACAGCCGTCATTACCTCGCGCGTGAGCGAGGAGATGATGGGCAGGATCATGATGGCGAGAATGACGGCGGAGGCGAAAAAGCCGAGACCGGTGGGATTGCTGTCGCTAAAGAATCCCGTCCAGCCCAGACTCTTGATGAGGAAGGGATTCACGTAATGTCGGAGCAGCGGGACGAGGACGAAGACGGCCCACAATCCATAGATGATGCTGGGAATGGCGGCCAGCAGTTCGGTAAGAAAGGCCAGCGGCGCGCGCAGAATTCCGGGACACATTTCGGTGAGGAAGATGGCGACGCCGATGGCCAGCGGAACCGCCAGCACCAAGGAGAGAAGCGAGGAAACCAGCGTGCCGTAGACGAAAGGCAAGGCGCTGAAGTAGCCGTTGACCGGATCCCAGTAGGAAGGCAAACCAGTCGTGGAGTCGAAGTAAGTCTTATAGAAGAATTGAAAGCCGAAGGCGTGCCAGGAGAGCTGAGAGCGCACGACCAACTGCCATGCAATGAGCACCACAATACCAAAGATGCTGAGCGCGCACAGAATCATCAGCACCCGAAAGACGCGGTCGGCGATGGCGGAGTTGCCGCGCGCGAGCAGGAAGCGGCGAATGGCCGAGTGCTCCTGCGGAGGCGCCGGGGCGGAGGCCTGTGGAGGAGCCGAGGCTGCTTCCGGTTGAGTCTGGGGCTGGGAGATGCGAATCTCAGGCACAGTGGCGTCCACAGTGGTCAGGCTACCGGGCAATTATGAACGCGAGGTTACAACGAAGCAAAATCAGGCGCATACGGGTGGAAATCTGGCTGAGCCGAATCCGCCCTGTGGCAGCCGCCGAACGAGCAGAAGGAGACCGCGAAAAACAAGAAGTGAGCAAAAATGCACCTTTCCGGGGTGTCGCGGCTCACATTGTGAGCAGAAAATCGATGTACTAGCCAAGAATACGTCTACCTTCTTTACGGGTGACGTGGTACAACTCCAACATGACAAAGGGAAAGTCGACGCTGGCGCCAGGCCATGTGAACCTGCGCATGCTGGCCGATCATCTGGAGCTCTCCCAGACGACAGTGTCGCTTGTGCTGAACAACTCGCCGAGCGCCAAATCCATCCCCGAGGAGACTCGAAAGCGGGTGGTTGAGGCTGCGGAACGGCTGGACTACCGGCCCAACTACTTTGCGCGGTCGCTTCGGAAAAGCCGTTCCATGAGCGTGGGCGTGCTGGCGCCGGACCTGAGTGAAGGCTACTTTACGCGCGTGATGAGCGGCGTGGTGCAGGAGCTGACCGCGGCCCATTATTTCTATTTCACGGCGTGCCACGATTGGAAGCCGGAGCTGATCGAAAAGTATCCCCGGATGCTGGTGGAGCGGGCGGTGGACGGGTTCCTGCTGCTGAATACCGCCGTAGAAGATCTTGCGGTACCGGTACCAGTGGTGGCCATTTCTGCGCACTGCGCGGCAGACAAAGTCACGAATATCCTGCTCGATCACCACCTGGCGGTGCGGCAGGCGCTGGAGCATTTGTACAAGCTGGGCCACCGGCGGATTGCCATCATGCGCGGCCCGCGCGTGATTCCCGACTCGGAATTCCGCTGGGAGAGCATTCAGCAGGTGGCCAGAGAGATGGATCTCAAGCTGGATCAGGATCTGGCGATCCGCATCGACGCGGCAGGATGGTCAACGAGGGACGGACAGCACCCGATGGCGCCGGAGATCGGCTTTGAGCCGATGAAGGCGCTGCTCGGAAGAACGCGCGACTTCACCGCGGTGTTTTGCTTCAACGACATTGCAGCAATTGGCGCGATTCGCGCTCTGAAGGACGCGGGGTTGAGCGTTCCGGGAGACGTTTCGGTGGTGGGGTTCGACGATATTTTGTCGGCGGCCTACGCCACGCCCTCTCTCACCACCGTGCGTCAGCCGCTGGCGGAGATGGGCCGGCGAGGCGCAAAGATCCTGCTGGAGCGGATTGCAGACAAGAAGAAAGCGTTCCCAATCGACATCTTCATGGAATCGGAGTTGATTATCCGCGAGTCGACCGGGCCGGCAAAGAACGGACATTGAGACGGGAATTCAACTGCAAGCGGCGGCGAGCCAGCGGCCGATGTAAACCTGCGCGTGTCGTTCGCCGCAGTAGTGGCGCGCCCCCGGCGCGTCGGCGGCTTCTTTCGTCCATTTCAAAACCGTCAATTGAGCATCGTTGCAACGAATGACGATCCAGTGCTGCGGATTTTCGCTCTCTTCGCCGCAGATTTCACATCGATAGTTGGTGCCGATCACGGGATGACCTCACAGAGACAGGGAACAAGGGACCAAGGGAACGAGTCAGACATTTGCTGGTCCCGAGACAATTTTACTCGAGCATCTGCAGATCGAGCGGCTCGACAAGCATGCAATCCATGGAGCGGATGTGAGTGAGCGCGCGCTTTAGCGCGGAAGTCTTGCAGGGCTCGACGGTAACCACGAAGGGCAGCGCGTCGGCCGGGTAGCCCGCTTTCTGAACGATGGCGCGAATGTTGATCTGTTCCGCGGCAAGCGCGGTGGTAATGGCGGCCACGATGCCGGGCCGGTCACGCACCAGGAAGCGGATGTAATGAGGGACCTCGAACTCATCGCCGAGACGAGCCGGGGCCGAGGGAATTTCGACGCGCCGTGAGTCGTGAGCGAGGGCGAGCAGATCGCTGACGACTGCGACGGCGGTGGGATGGCCGCCCGCGCCGTGGCCGGAAAAGACGACGTCGCCGCCGTAGTGGCCGCTGGCGATGACCATGTTCTCGGTCCCTCCAGACCAGGCGAGCGGCGAGCGCAGCGCAACCAGCATGGGACCGACAGTAGCCGCAATTCGCCCCTCGACCTGCTGCGCGCGCGACACCTGGCGGATGGTGCAGCCCAGATCGCGGGCGTAGCTGAAGTCGACGGGCGTGATGGTGGTGATGGAGCGCGGCACGATTTCGTCGGGGTCGACCTGCACGCGGAGAGCGAGCCGCATGAGAATCGCGAGCTTGGCGCGCGCATCGAATCCACCAACATCTTCAGTGGGGTCGGCTTCGGCATAGCCTTTGGCCTGCGCTTCGGCAAGCACTGCGGCGTACTCCGCGCCTTCTTCCATTTTGCTCAGGATGAAGTTGCAGGTGCCGTTCAAAATGCCTTCCATACGCTCGATGCGGTCGCCTGCCATTCCCTGCTCGAGGCCGGGAATGACGGGGATTCCGCCCGCCACGGCAGCTCCGTATTTGATATGGCCGCCTTTGGCCGCAGCCAGCCGCTCCAGTTCGATGCCGTGATAGGCGATGAGCTTCTTGTTGGCGGTGACGACGCTTTTGCCCGCGTCCAGCGCGCGGCGCACCCAGGTTCCAGCGGGATCGAGGCCGCCGGCGAGTTCGACAATCACGTCAACGTCGGAGGCGAGCACGGCATCGGCGTCTTCGCTCCAGACGATGCTTGCGGGCGCCCAGGCCACGCGTTTGCGCGCGACCTTGCGGTTGAAGATGTGGGTCAACTCAAGGCCCTGCGGTTTGGATTCGAGGAGGATGCGCGCCACCGAACTGCCCACCGTTCCGAAACCGAAGATGGCAATGCGAAGATGGCGCGCGGAGCCGGGCTTGCGCGCGTGCGCGGCGGATGCGTCGGACGGCGGAGCTGAGCTGTGCGCTTGAGGCACTGGATTCTTCCTTTGTTTTGTGCTGGCGGGCAAAACCAGGCGATACGTAGATGATAGCCGAGGAAGACGGTGGACGGTGATCAGTGGTCAGTTGTCAGTTGTCAGTTGTCAGTTGTCAGTTGTCGGCGGGCTGAGGTCGGCTTTTGTCAGCCTTTCTTTTGTGGCGAACGAGCCATTGTCACTTTTTTGTCACTAGCGGGTCTGCGGCGTTGAGCGTCTGGTAGCATGAGCTTCAGATGCGGCGCGGCTTCTCCATTTTCCTCGTGCTGTTTTTCGGGCTCGGGCCACTGTCGGCCTTCGTCGACAGCAGCGCGGACGCGGGCCTGCCGGCGTGCTGCCGGCGGCACGGGACGCACCATTGTGTTCTATACGCGCAGATCATGGCCATGAGGGCGGGCCGGGGCATCGATCCGACGCCAGGCTTTTCTGCTCCGCTGACTTGCCCGCTCTATCACGGGCCAACATTTTCAATGCTGATGCCGGCCCATGCGCTGACGGCCGCAGAGGCAAGTTTTCACGCTGAATTCACGCGCACTCCCGCTCTCCGGTTCGAGCGGATGGCGGCATTTTATGGTCCCAGCCGCGCATACGCCGGTCGCGGCCCTCCTGCATCAGACCGCTGCTAAATTCTGCGCCGAACAATTTGCCCTGATTTTGCTTCCCTGATTTTGCCGGGACGATGGATTTCGTCCGCTTGATGGAATGCGCACGCCGACGTGGCGTAGTGCTTCAAAAGCAGAAATTGTCTTGTGCGTGGGCGGTTGCTGGCGCATCCCCAAATGCTATCCGTCATCGCGCGATTGCGTGCGCAACCTGCGACGACTGCTTGAGTTCGAACCGGCTGAGTCCGGAGGTCTTCTTTCATGCGACGTTTTTGTCTTTCTGTGGCAGCGCTGTTGCTGGCCGCTTCCCTTCCCGCATCCGCAACGGTGTTTGCCACGGTGCACGGAGTGGTTCACGACCCGCAGCACCGGCCGATTGCGGGCGCGACGGTGACATTGAAGGCAGCGGATTCAGATTTCGCGCTGCACTCCACGACGGATACCGATGGCGAATTCGAGTTGCCGGAGGTTCCGATCGGCGTCTACCGGCTGACGGTCGTGGCGAACGGATTTGCCAACGCAACCGAGACATTGACTGTGGCCTCGGGAACCAATCCGGTGCTGCACATTCCGCTGGATGTGGCGGGTGCAACGCAATCGGTGGTCGTGAGCGGGACGGCAAGCTCGGCCGACACGGTGACGCCGACGACGCTGATCACGCGGCAGACGATCGACGAGACGCCAGGCGCTGACCGCACCACGGGCACGGAGATGATCACCGACTACGTTCCCGGCGCATACATGACGCACGACATGCTGCACATGCGCGGCGGCCACCAGACGAGCTGGCTGATCGACGGCGTGGCGATTCCCAATACAAAGATCGCATCGAACGTGGGGCCGCAGATCGATCCCAAGGACATCGATTCCATGGAGACCGAGCGCGGCAGCTATGACGCCGACCTGGGCGACCGCACCTACGGAATGTTCAACGTGCTGCCGCGGAATGGGTTTGAGTTCAACCGCAACGGCGAGGTGATGCTTTACGCGGGCGATTTTTACTCGGCTGAGGCGCAGATTGCGCTGGGCGATCACTCGGAAAAGAGCGCGTGGTACGCGAGCGCAACGGGGTCGAGGTCGAACTACGGGCTGGCGACGCCGGTGCCTGCGATCCACCACGATGCGACGAACTCCGAGAGCGGCTTTGTGTCGCTGATTCGGAACCAGACGCCGAAGGATCAGTTGCGCGTGGATGGGCAGTACCGGCAGGATTTTTTTCAGGTGCCGTACGATCCGAGCCGGAGTGACTACGAATGTCCCGGCGGCGACATGGGCTACTACTGTTCCTGGGGCCTGCGCGACACGCAAAACGAGCGCGATTCGTTCGTCGTCGCGAACTGGGTGCACACGCTTTCGCCCAAGGCGCTGATTTCGGTGGCGCCGTTCTACCACTTCAACCAATCGGACTACAATTCGCGCCCCAACGATTTTCCGGCGGCGACCACTTGGGATCAGGACTCGAACTATGTGGGCGCGCAAGCCGATGGGCGTTTCGATGTGGGCCCCAGTGCATTTTTGAACAGCTTCTCCGGCGGACTGTACTCGTTCGCGCAAAAGGAGAGCGACGTCTTCGGCGTGATCGATAATACAACGATGCCGCCGACCGTCTACCCCAACCAATCGGCCAACGAAAGCGCGGGGCTGGTGGAGTTTTCCGTGGGCGATCATCTGCGGCTGGGAAAGTACGTGACGCTGCTTGGCGGCGAGCGATTCTCAATCTACCGCGCAGAACTGAATGAAAGCGCAATCTATCCGCGCATCGGGGCGACAGTGCGGATTCCGAAACTGAATTGGGTGTTGCGCGGATTTTACGGGCACTTTTTCCAGCCGGCGCCGATTCTTACAGTTTCAGGTTCCGTCCTGAATTATGCCGGCAGCCTCGGCGGCGGAGAAAACACCTTCACGCCGCTGCCTTCGGAACGCGACGAGGAACATCAGTTCGGCATCGAGATTCCTTATCGCGGATGGATGCTCGATGTAGACACGTTCAAGAATCGCGTGAACAACTTCCTCGATCACTCCTGCATTGGCGAATCGAACGCCTGCATTCCCATCGCCGTGGATGGCGCGCTGATGCGCGCGTGGGAGATGACGCTGCACTCGCCATCGCTCGGGCGCTACGGGCAGTTCTACGTGACGTATTCCAACCAGATTGCCGAGCAGCGCGGCAATATTGTGGGCGGATTTACGTGCGGCATTTCGACCGACCCAGCGTGCGACCTGGGGCCCGATTACGTGGCGCTCGATCACGACCAGCGCGACACGCTGAACACCGGCTTCACGGCGAAACTGCCCGCTCATACGTGGTTCGCGACAAATGTGTATTACGGATCTGGCTTTACGAACGGGCTGGCTTGTTCCGACCTATCCTCTTGCCCCGATGACAAAAGTCCCTACCTCGGTCCGTACCTGCCGGTGCACACGACGTTCGATGCGTCGGTGGGACACGCGCTGGGGGAAAACTGGAAGCTGTCGGCGACGGTGATCAATGCGACCAATCACCGCGTGCTGCTGGACAACTCGATCACGATTGGCGGGTTTCATTACAACGATCCGCGGATGTTCGCGGTGGAGGCGCGGTACAGGTTCAAGTTCTAGCAAGTCAGCGAGTCAGCACCCGCTCCCGCCAAAGCGGCAAAGACAAAGGCGGCGCGAGGGTGGGGCTCCCATCGAATTAGGATTGGACGTCGAAAAGCCCGGGCAGCACTTCGCCGGCTTTGCCTTCGACGATGTGGGTGAAGGCGGAGGCGTTGAGGGGCGGCTCGGGGCCAATATAGACGGTTTGCGCTCCGGTTTGGCGAGCCCAATTGACGAAGCCGGCCGCGGGATAGACGTTGCCCGAAGTGCCGATGACGATCATCAGCGCGGATTCGGCGATCTCGCGCTCGATGCGCGGCATCTCAAGCGGAATCTCGCCGAAGAAAACGATGTGCGGGCGCATGCGTCCGCCGCAGGAGCAGCGGCCAACTTCGTCGAGGCTCGCGTAGATGGCGCGGTCTTCGATGGGCGGACGGCCGCACTCGCGCTCGCAGCGCGCTTTGGCCAGCTCGCCGTGCATGTGGACGAGATTCCTCGATCCGGCGCGTTCGTGCAGGTCGTCGACATTTTGCGTGCAGAGAAAATAGCGGCCAGGAAGCTGCGCTTCAAGTTTAGCGAGCGCGATGTGCGCGGGATTTGGATTTGCTTTGCTGCCTTGCGCGCGACGCGCGGAGTAAAACGCCCAGACTCCGGCTGGATCGCGACGCCAGGCGTCGGGAGTGCACACGTCCTCGACGCGGAAACCAGCCCACAGGCCGTCTGAGGCGCGAAAGGTGGGCAAGCCGCTTTCGGCGCTGATGCCTGCGCCGGTGAGAACGAAGACGCGGTCGGAAGGCTTAACGGAGATCGTGCTCATGTTTGGCTTCCGGATTCAAAAGTTCAAGGCACGGTTCATTCCAGATCCCCGGCAGGTTCTCCAGCACGTACAACTGGTCGCCCCCGTGGTAGAAGCTGACCTTTTTCACAATTGCGGTTGCTCCTGCAAACTCCATTTGTTCAGGCAGAAGCTTGTGATGATATCTCCACTCTTGCGCGAATTTCTCCAACGCCTCCCTTGAGATCACTCGAACGCTTGAGCCTTCCGGAAATGTCGCTTTGTAAAGCTCTTTCATTTCTGTTCACCGCAGGGAATTCTGGACGCAATGATTCACGGATCAATCGCTGTCCGTCGTCTCCGCTCTGATCTCCGGTTCTGAACCTTCACGGAACCAGCAGAATCTTGCCTGTGGTTTTGCGCTCTTCCATATCGATCTGGGCCTGGGCGGCTTCGGCCAGCGGATAAGTGTGCTCGGTGCGGAGTTTGAGCTTGCCTTTGGCGGCCCAGCCAAGCACTTCGCCTGCACGCCACTCGAGCTCAGCACGCGTGGCGATGTAGTGCCAGAGCGTGGGCCGGGTAAGAAAGAGCGAACCTTTGCTGTTGAGCAAACTGGGATCGAAGGGCGGAACGGGGCCGCTGGACGCGCCAAACAACGCCATCATGCCGCGGGGATGCAGGCAGTTGAGGCTGCCATCGAAAGTGGTCTTGCCCACCGAGTCGTAAACCACGTCGACGCCTTTGCCGCCGGTGAGGCGCTTGACTTCGATTTCGAAATCCTTCTCGGTGTAGAGAATCACGTCGGATGCGCCGGCCTCGCGCGAGAGCTCGGCTTTCTCTTTCGTGGAGACCGTGGTGATGACGCGCGCGCCGATGCGAGCGGCCATCTGCGTGAGGAGCAGGCCAACACCGCCAGCACCAGCGTGGACCAGCGCGGTATCGCCTTTCTTAAGCGGATAGGTGGAGAAAGCCAGGTAGTGCGCGGTCATGCCCTGCAGCATGGCGGCGGCGGCGTGCTCCAGACTTAGACCTTCGGGAATCTTGACCAACTGAGCGGCAGGAACGAGAGCGTATTCGGCGTAGCTGCCGATGGCGGCGACGGATGCAACGGCGTCGCCCGCTTTGAATCCGTTGACTCCGGGGCCAAGCTCTTCCACAGTTCCCGCGGCCTCGCTGCCGGGAATCATGGGGAACGATGCTTTGTAGACGCCCTTGCGGAAATAGATCTCGATGAAGTTGACGCCGGTGGCTTCAATGCGGATGAGAACCTGGCCGGCTTCAGGTTGGGGGATCGGCAGATCGACGAGTTCCAAGGCTTCGGGCCCGCCGGTAGAGTGGATCTGGATGGCTTTCATGTCAGGGTTAAGAATGAACCTTGAGGCCGCAGTACCGCAAGCGAATTGGACGAGGGAATTCCGTTCGCTGGCTAGAGGGTGTCGTCTTTGCTCTCCGAAAGCAAAGTCCGCTCGTCGCTGGATTCGAGCCGCACCAGGCGATCGACGGTGTAGGACGTAGAACGCTGGTTGCTGTAGTAGTGGCGCACCTGCAACTCACCCAGCAGGCCAAGAGCCAGCAACTGCACGCCGGAGACGATGAGAACCGACGCGATGACGAACATGGGCCCGTGTTGCACCATCAAATCCGCATGAGGATTGATCAGTTTCAGCGCCAGCAAAAACGCGGCCATGATGCTGCCAACAAGCATGGCCAGAATTCCGCCACCGCCGAAGAAGTTCAAAGGCCGGCTCATGTGCTTGAGCAGGAAACGAATGGTCATCAGGTCGAAGAAGACCTGGACGGTGCGGCCCAGGCCATAATGGCTCCTGCCGCGAACCCGTTTCAAGTTGCGGATGGGAATCTCGCAGATGGATGCGCCATGAAAACTGGCGAGGGCGGGAATGAAGCGATGCATCTCGCCGTAGAGCGGAATATTCTGGATGACTTCGCGGCGATAGGCCTTGAAGGTGGTGCCGAAGTCGTGGATGGAAACGCCGGAGAGGCGCGCCATGATCCAGTTGGCGCAGGCGGAAGGAACGCGGCGAAAGATGAAGTTATCAATGCGCACCTTGCGCCAGCCGGAGACGACGTCGTAACCCTCATCGAGCTTTTCGAGAAAAGCGGGAATGTCGTTGGGATCGTGCTGCAGGTCGCCGTCCATGGCAAGAATAAAGTCGCCCGAAGCGTGGTCAAAGCCGGCAGCCAGAGCAGAGGTTTGGCCGAAGTTGCGGCGCAGCTTGACCACCAGCACGCGGGAGTCAACGGCGGCAATCTCCTCCAGGAGCTTATACGTGCGGTCGCTTGAGCCATCGTCGACGAGAATCAGCTCAAAGGATTCGTCCGTTTGCTCCATGACTTGCTTGAGCCGCGCGTACAGGATGGTGACGTTCTCTTCTTCGTTGTGGAAGGGAACAACGATCGAGTATTTCGCCATATTGCTCCTTTAGACGCCTAAGGCGCGCGAGGGATGTCTGGGCAATCCCTTAAAGCGAGACGGATGCAGTTTGTGCCCGGATTCAGAGACTGGAGCGGAGAGGGGAACCGGCGGCACGGCCGGGCAGTGCATTACCCCTGCGCCTCCATCTCGCCGAGCATCGTCTGCATCTCATTGAGGGCATGGCTATTACCGCCGCGTGCGGCACACGCGATGCCGGCCCGAAGCCGTTCGATCGCCTGCGTTTTTTTGCCCGCGCCCGCCAACGTTTGCGCGGACATGAAGTAGCCTGCAGTGTAACCAGGATCGTGGGCCAGGAGCTGATCGAATTCTGCAATGGCAAGGCTGGTTTCGCCGCGGCTGGCCAGTTCCATGGCGACCCCGTATCGAGCGAAGCTGTTTCCTGGGTCAAGCGCGAGAATCTCTTTCAATCCGGCGATTTTATCCATCTGGCCTGCGATCGGGCCGATTTCGGTGCATCGGACCGAGGGGGATTTGCGGTTTTGGCGCGGATTGCCCAAACTGGAACATGAAAGATGTGCAAGAATTCAGAACCGAGGCCGCCGCAGATTCTATTTTAACTGGCGAGCGATGAAGACGGCAAAAAGAAGCAGTGGAAATGGAGAAAGCATGAACAGCCCGGATATTCACCCCAAGGTCGATCTCCACCCCAAGGTGCGCACGGTCGAGAGCACGCAGTCAGAGAAGACTGAGATTGTGTTGCCCAACGACACCAACATGCTGGGCCATTTGCTGGGCGGGCGGCTGATGCACTTTATCGATCTGACGGGCGCAATGGCGGCGTACCGGCACGCACGCACCAACGTGGTGACGGCGTCAATGGATCATATCGACTTCATCCGCCCGGTACACCTGGGCGATCTGGTCACGCTGAAGTCGAGCGTGAATCGGGCGTTTACCAGCTCGATGGAAGTGGGCGTGAAGGTGTGGGCGGAAAACACGAGGACCGGCGAAGTGGCTCACGTGGCCAGCGCGTACCTGGTGTTTGTCGCGGTCGACGAGCAGGGGCGCGTGCAGAAAGTTCCGCAGTTGCAGCCGGAGACGCCGGACGAGGTCCGGCGGTTTGAGGACGCACTGCGCCGCCGCCAACATCGCGAGCGGGAGAGCGTGCGGCGCTCAGAGGGCAAGCTGGCCGTGGCGGCGCTGGCCGAAGCGGAAGAAAAACGCTGACAGGCACGATCCGCGATCTGAAACGATGCGGCGTGCGATCTGAAACAATCGAATCAGGAGCAACGAAAACGATGGCTCATTCCCAGGTCATGCCTTCACCGGTCGCATTGCCCGGCGTCTCGAAGATTGTCGCAGTCGGTTCCGGTAAGGGCGGCGTGGGCAAGACCACGGTGGCCGTAAACCTGGCCATCGCGCTCAGCAAGCTGGGCCAGCGCGTGGGGCTGATGGATGCCGACGTCTACGGGCCCAATGTGCCGCTGATGATGGGCAGCTCGCAGCCGCCGAAGGTTGGGGAAGGCAACATGATCGAGCCGAACCTGACGCACGGCCTGAAGACGATTTCGATCGGATACATTTCGCCCGGCGACAAGCCGATGGTGATGCGCGGGCCGATGCTGCATCAGATCATCCGCCAGTTTTTGCAGCAGGTGAACTGGGGCGAGCTGGACTATCTGATTGTCGATCTGCCGCCGGGAACGGGCGACGTGGCCATCTCGCTGGTGCAGACTGTGCCGCTGACCGGCGCGATCGTAGTGTCGACGCCCAGCGACGTGAGCCTGGAGGATGCGCGCAAAGCCCTGGAGATGTTTGCGCAGGTCAACGTGGAAGTGCTGGGAATTGTGGAGAACATGAGCCACTTTACCTGCCCGCACTGCCACCATGAGATCGACATTTTTTCGCGCGGCGGCGCGGAGCGGACGGCCAAGCAATTCAATGTGCCGTTTCTGGGAGCGATCGAGCTGATCCCGGCCATTCGCGAAGGCGGCGACCGGGGATTGCCGGTAGCGCTCGCCGGCCCGAAGAGCCCGCAGGCAGCGGCGTTCTACACCATTGCGGAAAAAGTGATGGAGCAGGCGGAGAAAGCGGCGGCAGCGGCGACGGAGGTGATCGAGATCCAGTAGATTTTGCTACCGCGCGCCCGCTGCCTTGTTGCGACCGAGCCGGGGCCGCGGTGGCTTTTTACGGCCGCGTTTGCGGAGCGAGAGAAGCACCTTTTGTTCGGCGGCGGGCAACGCTGAAAAGGGCCTAGCCTCGGCGGCGTCCGCAGTGGTCAGCTCTCGCACTTCTCCGTCCGCATCAGTCAGTGGTTTCCGTGATGGCTTGCGCTTTGCCATAGCGTTTTTGAGCTTGCATGCAGAAAAGCGGGGCATGCGCGCCCCGCTTTTCCGTTCTTCAATTGTGGACCGCCGGCTACCGCCAGTGGCCTTCGACCAGAACCCAGCCGTCTCCGTGCCGATCCCAGTGATGGGGGACCCAGACGGCGCCTGGATGCGGGGGCTGCGCCCAATGGCCATGAACCCAGAAGTATTGGTGGCCGTCCCAGCGATGGTGGCCCTCGACCCATACCCATCCGTCATGCGGTGGATGGTCATGGTGCTCAGGGATCGGAGGAGGCGGCGCAATGCGGACGATGAGTTGCGCCATTGCCACCGCAGGAATGAGACACAGAGCGAGCAGCCCTGCCAAAAAAGTCTTTTTCACAGGAATCTTTACCTCCGTGGTTCGGATCTGCCGGAATCGGGGAGCTTTTTCCTGGCGATTCATCATATCAACCCAGGGGCTGGGGATTCGTTGCGCTGTTCAAAAAAAGTTCCCCCGGAAAGCTTTCTGGTTACGATGCGCGTTCAGGCCGTACGGTTAACCGGCGACCACAACCGGCTCTCTCGGCGTAAACACGTTGCCCAGGCGCTGGATTTGCGCGCCGACGCCGATCAGCTTCTCCTCGATGCGCTCGTAGCCGCGGTCCATGTGATAAACGCGGTCGACGATGGTCTCGCCCTCGGCGACCAGCGCGGCCAGCACCAGCGAAGCGGAGGCGCGCAGATCGGAACACATAACGGCGGCGGAGGTGAGCCGCGCCGGGCCGCGAACGGTGGCAGTGCTTCCGTCCACTTTGATGTTGGCGCCCATGCGGACCAGCTCCTGCACGTGCATGAAGCGGTTCTCGAAGATGTTTTCGCGGACCAGGCTGACGCCCTCAGCCTGCGTGGCCAGGGCCATGTACTGGGCCTGCATATCGGTGGGAAAACCTGGATACTCCTCGGTGGAGATGTCGGCAGCGCGGAGTTCGGCGGCAGCACGGACGCGGATCGAATCGGGACCGAGCACGTCAAGCTGCGCGCCAGCATTCCGGAGCGTGGCAATCACAGCACCGAGGTGAGCGGTATTGCAGTTGGCGACGATGAGGTCACCCGCGGTGATGGCGCCGGCAATGAGGAAGGTTCCCGCTTCGATGCGGTCGGGGTTGATGCGGTAGCGCGCGCCGTGGAGACTCGCGACTCCGTGCACGCGGATGGTGGCCGAGCCCGCGCCTTCGATCTGAGCGCCCATGGCGTTCAGCAACGCAGCGAGGTCGGCGACTTCCGGCTCGCGGGCGCAGTTTTCCATCAGCGTGTCGCCCTCGGCGAGCACCGCGGCCATCAGCAGATCTTCAGTGCCGGTGACGGTGATTTTTTCGAAAATCAAATGCGCGCCGCGCAGCCGTTCCGCACGGGCCTCAAGGTAGCCGTGCTCCTGCGTGATGACGGCGCCCATCTTCTCCAGGCCCTTGATGTGCAGGTCGATGGGCCGGCCGCCAATGGCGCAGCCGCCGGGCATGGCCACGCGCGCCACACCGGCACGGGCGATAAGCGGGCCGAGCACAAGCGAGCTGGCGCGCATGGTTCTGACGATCTCGTAGCGCGCAACGGGATCGGAGAGCGTGCGGCAACAAATCGTGACGCGATCCCTGAGCTCGCCTTCGCGCAGTTCGACTTCTGCGCCCATGGAGGACAGCAGCCGCCGCTCGGTTTCGATGTCGCGAACCTGGGGAATGTTTTCGAGGGTGACCTCATCCTCGGTAAGGATGGCCGCGGCCATCGAGGGCAGTGCGGAGTTTTTCGCGCCCGAGACGCGAATGGTGCCGACCAGCGGATTGCCGCCGCGAATGACGAACTTATCCATGGGAGTGCGGGCCTTCAGCCTTTAGACAAGTGAGCGCTTGCAGCTTTCAGCTTCTAGCTCACAGCTCCAAAGTGTCAATGCGCAGGAATTCCAGCGGAAGAATTCTAGGGGTACGAAGGTACGGGTCGTTGACGACTCTAAGGCGAGAGAATCATCCACCAGCCCACCGCGATGGGCAGGCTTTCGGCTCTGCTTGAGCACAATCCACTTCGGCGTGGGGTTCGGGCCGGCGGTAGGCCGACTAGTTCGACCCCTTGAAAGCGGGTGTGAACCGAGACGCGTACGTTTGCCCAACCGAGGTGAATCTCACGGCGCTCCAGCGATACGAATCCGTGGTTCGGAGCTCGGGGCGTTCGCTGGGTTCCCGAGTGGGTTGCGCTGGCCGTTCCCAATTCGTGGGGACTCGCCGTTCAAGTAGTTGACTGCAGTTCATTGCCCGCCTCCTGGGGGAAGCACGGCTCTCGCCGCGCTCCCGGAAGTTAGTTTCCGGTTTGAGCCGCGGGGACAAGATGAAGCGGCTCATCGAGCGTGAACAAAAGGACTGCGCCGTTGTCCAGCGTAGCCTGCGGATGATCCATGAGTAAGTGCACCGTGATGACGCTGGCGCCGATGATGCCGCCTGCGAGCGCGCCGCCGGGCCCGCCGATGATTGCGCCCGTGACCACGCCTGCGCCAGCCCCGGCCCCGTACTCGATGCCGACTTTCTTCATGCGGGAACCGGGCGTCACGTCGCCCTCGCCGCCGACGCGGTCATTGGAGCCGGGTGCGCCGGTGGTCTGGGCGTAAAGATGGTAGCGGGAACCGTCGGCGAGAATCACGGTCTCCGGCTGCAGGCGCATCGATCCGTGGCCGCCAAAATGGCCACTCGATACCGACGCAACCTTGCCGTCAATCTCTGCGCCCGCGGGAATCAGGGTCTGGCCGTCCTGAAGAACGTCGGAGACAACGCGGGTGCGAAACTCGTCGCCGCTCTGGCTCATCGCTGTCGACAGGCGATCCATCAAGCGGACGCGAATGACAGCGCCTTCGCCGAGAGTGCCGGGCGGCAATGGGCCCGGGTGAACAATGTCGCCGTCGGGATCGCTTGCGACGGGGCGCTGATTCAGCGCGGGTGCGCCGGATGTGTCGGGCGCCACCTGCACGATGCCGTCGTCGGTGCCGTCGGCCGCGTTGGAAGGAATGTTGCCGGCCGGACCCTGGTTGGCGGGACCCTGGCTTGTCGGAACGGTATAGAGCGACCCATCAAGAGACTGCTGTGCTGGCGGCGTCTGCTGCTGCGCGTCGGGTTGCGCGGCCATGGGATGGCTGGGGGAGGGCTTGGCCACCGGTACAGTTTCCGGCGCGGGAGTTGTGATGGTGTCGTCGGGCGGAGGGCTGGAAGTGCCCGCGTATGGGTTTGGCTGGCTTGCCTGCTGCGCTCCCAATAGAGCCGCGGCTGCGGCCAACACGCCGACAACAAAAATGGTCCGTTTCATCCCGATCTCCTTTTTCTCAGGCAAAGGTCACCTTACCTGCGTTAGACCCTGCGGAGACGGGAAAGTTCTGCATTCGCGGCCCCAGCCGGCTGGCCGCGGACGTAAAACCACCCAACCTAAGCGTAGCGTGACATTGCACAATGGCGAATAGGTGGGCATTCGGCGAGTGCCGCGCGGGTCAAGAATCAAAAGAGTAACTGCCTGGACGCTTCCGCGACGGCTTGTTTGCGGTGTGACCGCCGCCACACGGGCAATCCACACCCCGTTTGCTAGAATCCGGAAGGATAGAACCATTTTTTCCACAAGCAATTCTTTTCGCTGGACGGAGAGTGAGTTTTTTGCGCGGACAGGAGCTTTTGGGCACCATTCAAAGCGCCGCCGGAGAAGTCCTGGCCGTGGATCGCCGTCCCCAACTGAATGACCGGCTGCAGCACCGCATTTTAAGGAGCGATATGACTGAGATTGTTGCCATTCGTGCCCGCGAAGTTCTTGATTCGCGCGGGAACCCAACCGTAGAGGCGGACGTCATCCTGGAAAGCGGTGCAATGGGCCGCGCAATCGTGCCTTCGGGCGCTTCGACGGGCGAGCATGAGGCCGTGGAGCTGCGCGACGGCGATAAGAGCCACTACGGCGGCAAGGGCGTGCTGCAGGCCGTAGCCAACGTGGAGACGGTGATTGCGCCGGAGCTGGAAGGCATGGATGCGGCCAACCAAAGACTCATTGACCAGTCGATGATCGCGCTCGACGGAACGCCGAACAAAAGCAAGCTGGGCGCGAATGCGATTCTGGCGGTCTCGATGGCCGCGGCGCGGGCCGTGGCGCAGACGCTGGAAGTTCCGCTCTATCGCTATTTGGGCGGCGTCAATGCCAGCGTGCTGCCCACGCCGATGCTCAACGTATTGAACGGCGGCGCGCACGCCGACTCGAACGTCGACTTTCAGGAGTTCATGATCATGCCCGTTGGGGCGGAGCGCTTCAGCGAGGCGCTGCGCTGGGCGGCCGAAACTTTCCACACGCTGAAGAGCGTGCTGAAGAAGAAGGGCTACAACACCGCGGTGGGCGACGAAGGCGGATTTGCGCCGTCGCTGAAATCGAATGCCGAGGCCATCGAGCTGATCCTTGAAGCCATCGAGCAGGCCGGCTACAAGCCCGGCGAACAAATCTCCATCGCACTCGATCCCGCGTCGAGCGAGTTCTACGACGCGGAGAAGAAAAAGTACGTCTTCAAGAAAGGCGACAAGAGCGAGCTGACGAGCGAGCAGATGGTCGGCTTTTACGAAAACTGGATCAAGCAGTATCCGATCGTGTCGCTCGAAGACGGCCTGGCCGAGGACGACTGGGCAGGCTGGCGCATCCTGACCGACAAGCTCGGCGGCAGCATTCAGCTGGTGGGCGACGACATCTTCTGCACCAATATCAAGCTGCTGCAGCGCGGCATTGAAGAGGGCGTGGCCAATTCCATTCTCATCAAGCTGAACCAGATCGGCACCATCACGGAGACACTGGAGGCGATCGAGCTGGGCCGCCGTTATGGCTACACGTCGGTGATTTCGCATCGTTCGGGTGAATCCGAAGACACTTTCATCGCCGACCTGGCCGTGGCTACCGGCGTGGGGCAGATCAAAACCGGATCGGTGAGCCGCACCGACCGCATCTCGAAGTACAACCAGTTGCTGCGCATTGAAGAGGAGCTGAGTTCTGGCGCGGTGTATCTCGGACTTGAAGGCCTGAACTACAACGAGTAGGGCGTCAGCGATCGAAGCAAAAACAGGGCGGAGCGCCATGCTCCGCCCTTTGTTTTGCTTGACCACGGCACTCGCACAGCGATAATCTCTTTCCAAGTTCAACCATTGAATCATTCATTCGCGACCTTGGCCGAGGCATGCGCACTGTCACGCGATGCCGCCAAGGAATCGGCGCTTGCCACTTTTCCCGAGTCTGCACAGCGGAGAGTGGGCACAATGGCCTCCAATCGAAAAACTGAACAATCGCTCGGCCAATTGCGCCTCGACTCTGCCTTCTCTTCCAGCGGAAAGGCGAGACCATGAAGTGTCTGAAGTGCGGCGCAGAAACTACATCCAATCTTTCTTCCACCTGGTGCGACTCGTGCGTAAAAGCGAAGCAGAGGAACCGTCTCATAGGCTTCCTTGTCTTTTGGGGCATATTTGCGCTCATTGTGTTCGGGTTGATCCATGCCTGTTCCAGGCTCTTTGACACCGACCCAAATTCTGTCGTCTCAATCAACGACTACGCCAACGTAACCGACGATATCTGGTGCATGGACTCCAAAGAATCCCTGGACAAACTGGTTGACCTTGCCGCAAAGAACGCGTACGACGAGATGAATGAGCTTTTCATCTCGAGCGGAGTTACGACACTAGTGAAAGGCCAAAGCGTGAAAGTGATTGATGAGGGTTTCAGCAGCTACAGGGTTCGGACCTCGGGCGGTCAGGAATGCTGGGTAACGAGCAACATGCTCACCAAAGAAAACGATTCAAACTCCGAACCTCCCGCTCAGCCGACTACGCCAACTCTGGCCTCCGGGCAAAATGAAGCCACCGATAAGGCCTACGAGGTCGCCCCCGGAGAAGAGCTCATTGGCCGCTGGCAAGACGCTCCAGAGGCAGGAGGCTGGGGATATGTGATCGTTAGGAGCAAGGGCAAGTTCTATATGGACGTCCTGATCCCGCCGGGTAATAGTCCCACGCGAGACGACCTGACCGTGACCGATTCGACAAGCGGCCGGAAATACCTGAGCGACACCGGCGATACCTTCGTAATTGCCGGGAACGGAAACCTGCGCGAATATGACCGCGAGGGATATATCAGGACAGCACGAAAAGTGCAGAAATGAGCATGATCGGGGCCGCAGCTTCAGCGACTCCCGGTCGATAATTGGGCCAACACTCCGCAGCGTTAGCGGCTCGCCCCCGTGCTCTTCGCCTTATTCACTGCCTGCTCAATCGCCGCGGCGTCGCCCAGATAATAATGACGAATCGATTTCAGGTCGTCGCCGAGCTCCTGCACCATGGGCACGCCGGTAGGAATGTTGAGATCGACAATCTTGTCGTCAGGAACGTCTTCAAGATACTTCACCAGCGCGCGCAGGCTGTTGCCGTGGGCCGCGATCAAAACCTGTTTCCCTGACCGGATGCTGGGAGCGATGACCTCGTGCCAGCAGGGCAGAAAGCGGTCGACGGTGTCCTTGAGACATTCGGTGAGCGGAAGTTGCTGCTTTGTCAGGTCGTGATAGCGGCGGTCCTTGCCGGGATAGCGTGGATCCGTTTCCTCGAGCGCCGGCGGGCGAATGTCGTAACTGCGACGCCAGATTTTCACCTGGTCGTCGCCATACTTCGCCGCCGTCTCCGCTTTGTTCAGGCCTTGCAGCGCTCCATAATGCCGTTCGTTCAGCCGCCAGTCGCGCTCGACCGGAATCCACATCAAGTCCATCTGGTCCAGAGTGATCCACAAGGTGCGGATGGCGCGCTTGAGCATCGAGGTGTAGGCGATGTCAAATGCAAATCCCTGCTCTTTGAGCATGCGGCCGGCCTGCGTTGCCTCTTCCCTGCCCTTGTCCGACAGGTCAACATCTGTCCACCCGGTGAACAGGTTTTCCTTGTTCCAAACGCTCTCTCCATGACGAAGCAAAACGACTTTATACATCTCAGCCCTCTTTCTTAAGCGGGAAACTCTTTTTTCATTCCTGATTTGCTTCAATTATACGGACGCGTGCCCATTGCAAAGTTAGACCAGAACGCGAAAAGGCCTCCCGCGCGGGGAGGCCTTTCTAATTGGGAGGGCAGATTTCGAATCAGCACTGGCGAAGCGGTTAGCGCGGACGCAGCGACTTGATGGCTTCCGGCAGGCGCTGCTCAATCAGGCGCGCTTGCTCGGCGGCGATGCCGCCCAAATACGACGGAGCAGGCGTGGCCATGAGCACCAGCGCCATGGCGATGAGCGAGAAGCACAGTCCGGCGATTCCGGCCGAAATCAACATGTGGTACATGTCGAAGATGTCCAGGCCCAGGATTTTGAAGGCGACATGCTCCAGAGGCTTGATGTGCTTCAAAACCGCGAGCGCGAAGAGGAAGAAAAGCGCGGCAGTCGAGGTGAGAACCGCCAAGGCTACGTCGAGGCTGCGATGGAATTTTTGGCGGGCGCGGCAACGGGCGCACTCCGCAAAATGACTTTCGTAATCACGGCGCATCTCAGGGGAGATCCCCGAAATATCGTAGCGCCAGCTTGCCAGAATTGCGCCTACAACCCGGTCGGTGCATTTGTTTCCAACCGTAGACATGGATGAATCACCCTGCAAAAGAATTCAGTTCGAATGCCAAAGCTTCCACCCGGTGACTGGTAGGGAAGCTACCAAATTGGACGCCGAATCCCTGGTGATCGATGCAAAGCGTCCCGAAAATACACTTGGCCAGGACAAGCTTTCTGGCGCCTTTTTCCGGCCCATCCGGCTGATCGACTGGCCCTAACTTACTTCGATTCTATACTTTTTGGCTAGAAACGGATAGCCGAAAGTGGCTGGTGTTGCTCCGCTAGTAACAGGCGGTTGGCGAGCAGGCTGGCACGGCCCAGGAGGGCGCGCTCGGCCGCGACCCTGGCGAGCTCAGGAAGATTATTGTTTTCAGAGAGATGAGCGAGGATCACATAGGCTGCCTGGCCGTCGTAAGCGGTCGAAAGGAACTCCGCCGTAGCGTCGTTCGAGAGGTGGCCCACGCGGGAAAGCACGCGCTGCTTGACCGACCATGGGTAGGGGCCGTCGCGCAACATTTCCAGGTCGTGATTGGACTCGAGCAGGAGCAGGTCGAGAGCCTGGAGCTGCTCTTTCACGTTCGGCGGGATGTAGCCGAGGTCGGTGGCGAAGCCCATGCGGACGCCTTCGGCGCTGAGAACGAACCCCACCGGATCGGCGGCATCGTGGGGAATGGTGAAGGGGCTGAGGGCAATATCGCCGATGGAAAATGGCTCACCGGCGCGGAAGTACTCAACCGCAGGTAACCATGTGGGGTCTTCCTTCAGCGACGGCGGATCGACCGAAGACGGTCCAATTGAGGATGGTTCAGCCGTGGCCGGTTCCGCGGCCAATCCGGGCTCCAGATCGGTCGGCTCGGAGGGTGCGCCAGCCGGAATCAGACATTCGACTTCGGCTTCTTCGGGGTCACTCTCTTCCGCCGCGGCTTCCTGAGCCGTGACTTCCGGCTCGGCTTCGCGCTCGGCAGCCTGCTTGCGGCACAGCTCGAGCCACTGCTTGTAGGTCATCTGGCGGCGCGGGGTGAGCCAGCGCATCCAGGCGCGATGCGTGGCCTCAGTAAAGTAGACCGGAATCCCGAGCTTGCGCGCGGTAACGGCCAGTCCATTCACGTGGTCCTGGTGCTCGTGGGTGATGACGATGGCGTCGAGGGTCGCGGGGTCTTCTTCAGCCAGCTTCATGCGGCGAAAGAGCTCGCGGCAGCTCAGTCCGGCGTCGACCAGGATGCGCGTGCGGCCGCCGCAGACAACCGTGCTGTTTCCTTTGGAGCCCGAAGCCAGCACCGTGAAGCGCACCATGAATTGAGAATACAATCAACTGCGCCGGCCGAGAGCAGAAACTCGAGAGCTATGCGGGCGCATGTTGCGACACGGCCCGTTTCTCGGACGGCTGCGATCGAATTTGCCAGACACGCCTGTTGTAAGCAGGCGCCGAAAGAGGAGAACGTGCCAAGCGTGAAACCTCGATTCAGCCGCCGCGATCTGATGATCGGTTCGGCGGCACTAGCCGGCAGCCTGGCCATGCGGGGAGCAGACCTGCCGGTCGTGCCGCCGCAGCCCGGCGAGGATTTCGGCGACTATCAGCAGCGCCGCCGCCGCGAACTGTGGAATCTGCTCGGCGACCTGCCCCGGAATCACCAGCCCGCGCCGCCGCGACTGGTGCGCAAAGAAAAGCATGAAGGCTACACGCTGGAGCGCTGGGAGCTCGACCTGAATGGTCTCGAGCCGGTGCCGGCCCTGCTTCTCATTCCCGATCGCCGCCAGCCTTCCGCTCCCGGGCTGCTGTTCATCCACTGGCATGCAGGCCAGTACGATCTGGGCAAGGAACAGTTGCTGCGCGGAACGGAGGTGCAGCCGCCGTATGCCGCTGTCTGCGCAGAAAAAGGCCTGGTCACCCTGGCCATCGACAGTTGGTGCTTCGGCGAGCGCAAGCACGATCCCGACGGCCACCAGGGCGAGGAAGACGCATTCAAACTGATGCTGTGGCAGGGCCGCGTTCTCTTCGGCATGATGATCTTTGACGAGCTACAGGCTCTCTCTTATCTGGCCAGCCGTCCTGAAGTCGACCCGCACCGGCTGGGCGTCTTTGGCATGTCGATGGGCGCTACCAAGACCTGGTGGCTCGCAGCCCTCGATCCACGCGTGCATACGGCCATCGATGTTTGCTGCCTCACGGACTTCGACTCGCTGATTGCAGCGCACGGCCTGCACCTGCACTCAATTTTTTACTATGTTCCTTCGCTGCTGAAGCATTTCAGCTCGGCGCAGATCAACGAGCTCATCGTGCCGCGCGCCCGCTTGAGCGTGAATGGCCGCAAAGATCCGCTCACCCCGCCCGACGGCGTGGAAAAAATCCGCGACGCGCTCCTGCCCCTCTACCGCAAGTATGGACACGAAGAGGATTGCCGCATCGAGCTCTTCGATTGCGCGCACCAGGAACTGCCCGAGATGCGGGCACAGATCCTTTCCTGGATGGATCGTTACCTGGTGGCAGGCTGAGCCGCAGCCCCTTGCTGTTACATTTGGAGCCCGAAGCCAGCACCGTGAAGCGCACGAAGAATTGAGAATACAATCAACTGCGCCGGCCGGGAACAGAAACCGCAGAGCGATGCGGCACTGGCTGGGGACACGGCCAGTTTCTCGGATGTCGGCGATCGAATGCGAAGGGAGTCGCACATGAGATTCCGCTCAGTTCTTCTATTTCTGGCGGCATGCGCAGGGATGCCGGCGGCCAGCGGGAGCGCGCAAACGGCTCCTGCTCAGGCTCCGAAGATGGCAACCCCGCAAGCGACGATCGTCTATCGCAACTTGCAATATGGCTTCTGCTTCGTGTTGCCGGCCAGTTGGAAGGGATACACGATCGTCACTGGAAAATGGAATGGGATGATTCTCAGCAACGGTCCCGGTTCCGGCCAGGCCGTTCAAGGACCGCAGCTCCTCATTCGCAATCCCAAGTGGACCGCTGCGAATCCGTATCAGGACATTCCCATCATGGTCTTCACGCCGGCGGAATGGCAGCAGGCGGATGATGGCGACATGTCGGTTAGCGCAGCGCCCATTGGACCATCGGAACTGGGTCACAACAGCAAGTACGTCTTCGCGTTGCCGCCGCGGTGGATCGGATTTTACGATACCCTCGGACAGGACGAACTGAATGCTTGGATGAGCCAGAATCGCCTGCAGGCGCCCTGCGCAAAGAGTTCAACCGGCCCGGCAAAGTAGCGCTCCACAAAGTAGCGGCCCAGAAAGTGGCGCTCCAGAATGTAGCGCGCTGGGCATCGCCCGGTTTGCTGGCGCCGTCTGTCATGCCGGCCTCCTTTTGCGACCTTCCAGCATTACACAGCACCCGGCAGATTCGCCGGCATCTCGATGGAGACAACCGTGCCGCGGCCGGGATTCGAGACCACGTTGAAGCTGGCCTGATTGCCGTAGAGAACTTCCAGCCGCTCCTTCACATTCTTCATGCCGATGCCTGCGCCGGTACGGCGAATCGCCGGGTCCGGGCGGCCGGTCATGCCCACGCCGTCGTCGGAGACTTCAATGGAGATGCGGTCGCCCTCGAGGTGACTGCGCAGAGTGACGGTGCCGCCGTGAATGCGCGGCTCCAGGCCGTGCTTGATGCTGTTCTCAATCAGCGGCTGCAGCAGAATGCTGGGCACGAGAATCTCGAGAGTGCGCGGATCGATGTCTTTTTCGACATGCAGCTTGTCGGCGCCAAAGCGGACGACCTCGATGTCGAGGTAATCGTCGGTGAATTTCAACTCCTCGCGCAGGGGAACATAGGCGTCGTGATCCTTGAGCAGCGCGCGGAGAATATTGGCCAATTTGACGGTCATCTGGCGGGCCATCTCCGGCTGGCTGCGCACCAGCGAAGAAACGGAGTTGAGCGTGTTGAAGAGGAAATGCGGGTTGATCTGGCGCTGCAAGGCGTCAAGGCGAGCTTCAAGCAGAAGGCGCTTCTGCTCTTCGAGCGACATCTCGACGCGCAGGGCATTCCATACCTTGATGGCGACCCCGACCGAGATCGGCGCGCACAGCCAGACCAGCGCCTGCAGCCAGAGATTGCTGGCGAGCAAGGCAAAAAGGCGATGCGGAAAGGCGTGGGCGATCCAGTCGCGGATCATCTCCATCACCGCGATCAGAACCAGGAGGAGGAACTGGCGGTCGATGCGCGGCTTGATCAGGTTGCGGCGAATCCAACGGTAGAGGCTGAGGTCGATGAAGGGAGTGAAGGACCAGATCTCTTCCCGTTCGACGAAGCGGCTGATGGCGCCTGCGGCCAGGCCAAGAACAATATTGAAGGGCAACGCCAGATATTCGTGGTGAAGGACGGCGGGGACGGACAACACGCCGCCGCTGAGCATGGCCCAGCCCGGACCAACGAGCAAGCCGAGGAGAATGACGGTTTCAAAAGAGATGTCGGCGGCGAGAAAGTTGGGAACCCAAAATCGAAGCCAAACCCCGAGTGTAAGCGGCACCAGGAAGAAAGCCAGCAACGCCAGGGTTTGCGATCGACTGCGGCTCTCGGCAAAAAACAGGCGGCGGAAAGTGGAAACGCGCGCCAGTACGCTGGCCACCGAGGCCACCACGCCCAGCTTGACCAGCAGCGTGATCCAGATGAGGTTATCCGTCACACGATCAATGTATCGCGGCGCGCGGCCCGAAAGCGAGAAACGCGGCGACGGGGGTAGTGTCCTGATTTAAACAATGCATTGAGAATGGTGAACGGTCGGAGTGAGTTAGTCGCCCTTTCAATCGGTCAAAGGCGATACGCCAGCGGATGCCTGGGCTCGTAAAGCATGATGTCGTCGGCGCCAGGCACCGCCATCATGATCATGAGTCCCCAGCCCTGAGCCTGAACTTCGCCGTGGAACTCCGCTCCTTTGCCCTTCAATTCAGCGACCGTTCGCGAGATGTCATCGCACATCAGGGAGATCATATGGTGCCGCGGCGATTCGTACGTCTTGCCATCGTAAACGCTGTGGGTTGGGTGCACGCCCATCTCACTCTCGCCGGTCTTGAAGATAAGCCAACCCACGCCTCCGCCCAGCGCATCTTCAACGTAGGGCCAGCCGAGGACGTCGCGAAGGAATGCGCGCGTTGCGGGGGCATCGTCGGAATAAATCAGGGTGTGGATGCTGGTGATCATCAGACTAAACTCCTGAAGTCGCAAAAAAACTGTACTATTTCGGTCTATTGCCGATCAAGAAGCCGTTCGTCGCACTGGAGATCGAGGCCAAGACACTACCCGCGCCACTCGACGGACGGTGTCAAGGCAGCATCGAGCAGAATGCCGGAATCGCGGCCTCACCGTAGAATGAAAGCATGGCGTTAGTGAGCGTGAGAAAGGTTGCCGAGGCGGATTTCCCCACGCGCTGGGGCAGCTTCCGCATTCTCGGCTTCGAGGGCGTGCCAAGCACGGGGACGCCGGGCTGCGAGCCGGCAAAAAGCGTCGAGGGTCCGGTTGAGGGCCTCGTCGCGCTGGTGATGGGCGACATTCACTCCGCGCCGCCGCTGGTGCGCATTCACTCGCAATGCCTCACCGGGGACGTCTTCGGCTCGCTGCGCTGCGATTGCCGGCTGCAACTGGAGATGGCGCTCAAGAAAATCGCCGAAGAGGGCGCGGGAATTCTTCTCTACGAGCAACAGGAGGGCCGCGGCATCGGCCTGATGGCCAAGCTCAAGGCCTACGGGCTGCAGGACCAGGGACTCGACACCGTGCAGGCGAACGAGAAGCTGGGCTTCGCCGCCGACTGCCGCGATTACGACCTGGCGGCCGAAGCATTGAAGCTGCTCGGTGTTTCGCGCGTGCGGCTGATGACCAATAATCCCGACAAAGTAGCCGCGCTGGAGACCGCGGGGATCACCGTGACCGAGCGCGTGTCGGCCGAAGTCGAGACCCAGGAGAGCTTCGAGCGCTACTTGCGAACGAAGCAGGAGAAGATGGGCCACATCTTCGAACATCCCAACGAGGTCAATCGCTGATCTGCATGAGGCGGAATAACTTCGCTCGATTGCGCGGCGGATCGCGCGGCGCCTGCCCGATCAAGACATGAGCTGAGGGCTGCGAACGCCCGTTCAATATTGAGTTTGCGGTCGTTTACAAGCTCGTTTCCGTGCGCGCTGAACGCGGTCGGGTTCTTGAACGATCGTGCTAGAATCGCTCACACTGGAAGCGCCATGATCGGGACCGAATCCAAGGACGGCACGACGCCGGAGCTGACTGCGGAGATGATCCGCGCGCAGCTCGACCTGCTGATTCGCGACGAGGTGTTTCGCTCCAGCAAGCGCTCCGTCGCTTTCCTCAAGTACGTGGTGGAAATGACGCTGAACGGATCAGCGGATCAGATCAAGGAACGCACCATCGGGGTCGAAGTTTTCAGCAGAGACCCATCGTATGACACCAACCTCGATCACATTGTGCGCACCGCCGCCACCGAGCTTCGCAAGCGGCTGGCAACGTATTACGTCGACGAGAAACATCGCTCCGAACTGCGGATGGGTTTGATTCCGGGCTCGTATATTCCCAGGTTCGCGCTTCCCGGTCAGGCGAGGCACGCCGCACTCGAAACCGAAATCGAAACGGGAGCACCCGACACCGGGCTCGAGACTCACGTCGCGCATTTTCAGATCGGCTCGGTTCCTGTTGGCGGGTTGAGTAAGCCTGCGCCGTGGTGGAATCGATGGTATGTTGGCGCACTCTCGGTCGTTGTCGTCGCGGCCGCAATCTTTGCCGGATACGCAAGTCTGCATCGAGCCAATCCGGAAGACCTTTTCTGGAAGCCGGTTCTGGACACGCCGGGCCCAGTGCTCGTGGCAGTGGGAGACCATCCCAACGGGCCGCCGACAATTCCCGCCGTGGACGGGAGTGGAAACGCCGAGACTCCGGTGCCGAGTTCCGACTCGTCGCAAACCGTTCCCTTCGCCGACACCGTGACCATCGCCAAAGTGGTTGGCGCGCTCGAAGCCAGAAACAAGCAGGTCCTGATCCGCAGAGGCAGCGAGAGCTCGTTCTCCGATCTCAGGAGCGGCGCAGTGGTTCTGATCGGGGCCTTCAACAACGAGTGGAGCCTGCGGTTGACCCGCCAGTTGCGCTTCAGCCTGGCCCTGGATGTGGACCGGCACCTGATCTACATTCGCGATGCGAAGAACCCCTCGTCGCGTAGCTGGAGCTGGGGCACCAACCAACCCCGCGAAACGGTGACCGGAGCCAACAGCCCGCGCCTCGAGGATTTTGCGCTCATCTCCCGCATCCGTGACTCGGAGACGGGACACGTTGTGGTGGTGATCGGCGGTCTATATACCTACGGAACTGAAACCGCCGGCGAATTCCTTACCGACCCGAGTTTGATGCAGGCGATTGCCAGGGAAGCCCGGCTGAACGGCACGGAGCAAAACCTGCAGATTGTCCTGGGAACGACGGTGACAGACGGTACCCCGGGCCCTCCCAGGGTCCTGGCCGTGTCGGCGGAATAAACGCTCTTTTACCCAAGGGCCGGATGCGATTATTCCGCTAAGTTAAGTTATAGAAAATAATAGTGATATTCCAAGTTCCTGACCGTCAGGGACGGTATCTGTCTCATCAACTGTCAATCTGTTTCAATACAAACCTCGCTGCTCGTATTCTCGTGAGCCCGATGTCGCCAAATCCGGGCGCGAAGCGATTGTTTGGAGTGTCAGTAACACAGTTTCAGGAGGCTCTATGAAGACTTTTCCCAAGTTGATCGGTGGTTTTGTCGCCGTTTTCGCATTGTGCATCTGCATCCCCGGCCGGTTGTCCGCACAAGGCAATGGCAGCATCAACGGCACTGTGACAGACGCGAGCGGTGCGGTGGTTGCCGGCGCTCAGGTCACGGCGATCCAGGCCGCAACGGGAATCTCGTCGCAGACAACGTCGGGCAGCGAGGGCAACTTCGTGTTCCCCATCCTCGCCCCTTCGAACTACACCATTACCGCCAAGGCGCCGGGATTCCAGTCGTACACGGAAAAGGGCGTTTCACTGCGCGCGGACAACGCGGTGACGGTGAACATCACGCTGAAACCGGGCACGACCACTGAAACCGTGACCGTAAGCGCCGACACCGCACAGGTGGATGTCACGACGGGCACACTGCAACAGGTGATCGGCACTTCGTCAGTAAATGAGTTGCCCCTGAATGGGCGCAACGCAGCTGCCCTCACGGAAGCAGTAGCCGGCGTTACCATCGCGCCTCCCGCACAGGCCGACCAGGGGAATACCAAGACCTTCCCCACGGCGATTACGATCACCGCCAACGGCACATTGACGGGGCAGACCAACTACATGCTCGACGGCGGCAACAACGTTGACGAGTACACCAACGTCAACATGCCCTTCCCCATGCCCGATGCAATCCAGGAGTTCAGCATCGAAACCAACAACTACAACGCCCAATACGGCCAGAACGCGGGCGGCGTAGTGAACATCATTACCAAGAGCGGCACCGATCGTTATCACGGCGATCTGTTTGAATATGTCCGCAATTCCGACCTGAACGCGTCAAACTACTTCACCTACAGAACCGCGACAAATACCAACCCCCCGGACCTGCTCAAACGCAATCAATTTGGCGGCACCGTGGGCGGACCGCTGCAGATTCCGCACCTCTTTCACAGCGACAAGACATTCTTCTTCGTCGGATACCAGAGGACAATCGACCGCGAGGTTGCAGCCAGCACCACCTCCATTTTGCCAACCATTGCCCAGGCGGGAGCGAACTCGTCCGGCACTTCACCGGGCACAAACAACCTGGTATTTTCCGATTGCGCCTCCAATCCGCTGGATCCGACGGGGATCAACATGGTTGCCGATGCCTCGTGCCCCGCAAAATCCTCGCACACGTGGACGCCGGCTGCTCTCAGTTCGGTCACGGCCAACTTTTTGAAGTATGTTCCGGCATTAACCACGACTGGCTCCGTTTTCTACCAGGTGCCGAACGATTACGGCTTCGCCGAGATCACGGCCAAGGTTGACACGGAGCTGACACCGAAAGACAAATTGACGTTCCGGTACTTCTCCGACGCGTACATCTTCCAGGGCCAGGAAAACCTAACGAACCTTCTCTCCATCGAAGACGGAGCCGCGAACCACTATTACAATTCGCTGATCTCTGAGACGCACACGTTCAGCCCTCACGTCGTCAACAACTTCATCATCAGCAATCAGCTTGACAACGACTCGCGCGGGCCGGTCACGCCGAACGGCATCGATGTTGCCGACCTCGGCGTCAATATCTGGCAGCCTGCGTTCAAGCAGATCAACCAGATTTATGTCGAAGGCGGGTTTTTCGAAATTAGCGTCAACCCCCAGGCCTTCTTCCGCCGGGATAACTACACGCTGACCGACGACATCCACTTCCTGATGGGAAGACACAACATCGACGCGGGTTTTCACGGCGAGTTATCGAAAGTTGACGTGAACAACCTCTTCGAGCAGCCGGGGCAGTTCAACTTCGCTTCCGCTGCCAACGCGGCCAACGGCGACACCATGGCTGACTTCCTGTTCGGATCTCTCTATCAAATGAACCAGGCGTCCGGGCAGTTCTTCAATCCACGCGGCAAGTTCATTGGCGCGTATGTGCAGGATAGCTGGAAGGCGACGCGCAATCTGACGCTCGACTACGGCGTCCGCTACGAGCCCTTCAAGCCCTGGCACGAATTGCAAGGCCGCATGGGCAGCTTCTCGCCGACGCTGTGGGCGTCGAACACGCACTCCACACTGTACCCGAAGGCACCCTCCGGAATGCAGTTCGCCGGCGACCCGGGATTCAACCCCAACGGCGTCAGCTCCGCCTACAACCACTTCATGCCCAGAGTCGGCGTTGCCTATGACGTGTTTGGCAACGGCAAGACGGCCATACGCGGCGGCGGCGGTGTTTTCTTTGACAGCCGCATCAACAGCACCTTGTTCAATATCTATTCCAACCTGGCGCCGTTCATTACGTCCGTTGGTCTGCAATCCAGCCCCACCGGCTACGAAATGAGCTGGGCCAATCCCTACGTCACAGCCGGGGTGGTCAATCCCTTCCCGGCTGCTCAGCCGCCACCGGCAACAACCGCCATCGGGCCGCAGAGCTGGCTGACCTACGATCCGTATCGGGGCTTCCACGATCCGGTGACCTACGACTGGAACCTGGCCGTTGAGCAGCAGATGTCGAGCAGCCTCTCGTTTCGAGCGGCCTATGTGGCCGAGCACAGCAGCCACGAGTGGTCGCCCATGGAACTGAACCCCGTGGTGGGCGCAGTGAATGGCGTGGGCGGAACGCGCGTCTTCAACCAGGCCGGTTGCGCAACCACAAACAGTTGCTACACGGGCACCATCACCGCGGCCAACACCGGCGGCAACACCAACTACAACTCGATGCAGCTGTCGGCTGAGCAGCGAGTTCGTTACGGCATGACCTTGCTGTTCAATTACACCTGGTCGAGGGCGATGAACGACATGCCCTGGAACCAGGCAGCCACTTCGATCGGCAACAACAACTCCTGGGTGTACCCGATCACCGTCTCGAACTTCAAGAGACTGGACTACGGCCCGGCGGACTTCGATCATCGCAACGTTTTTGCGGCCTCGTATGTCTACACGCTTCCTAAAGTCCTGAACGATGCGCCCAGCGTTGCCCGGTATATCGTCAACGGTTGGTCGACAACCGGCCTGATCCAGTACCGGAGTGGCGATCCGCTGACCATCTTCGCGAACAGCGGCAACATCGATGGCTCGCAACAGAGCCGCGATCGCGCAGTCTACGCCGGCGGCGGAGCTTATGGCAGCACCACCTGCGCCGTTGGCGCTGCAAACTGCAAATCGTGGTTGAATCCGGCTGCCTTCTCCAACCCCGTTGCCGGCAGCTTCGGAAATGTCGCAAAGGGCTCGTTTGTCGGCCCGCATTACGTGGATTGGGACGGCAGCATCGCTCGCAAGTTCCCGTTCGGCGAACGGGTCGGCTTGACGTTCCGCGCCGACTACTTCAACCTGTTCAACCACACCAACCTGGGCGATCCCAACACCACCTGCGGCACCTCGGGCGCGGGTAACGCATGCAGCATTAACCCAGGCTCATTCGGCAAAATTACCAGCACCAGCCCGCAGAACTGGGCCGGCACGGCTCCGCAGAACGATCCGCGCATTGCGCAGATGTCGTTGAAGTTGGACTTCTAAACAACCTTGGGGAGGGCGGCCGAATGCCACGCTCCCCAATTCATTTGACATGGCAGGATGGTCGAGTGCCGAGTCGAGCGGCAGCCGGAGGCCGTTTCTATCTCTAAAAGCAACCCGAGCAGAAGCGCACAGCAGTTCCGCAGTCACTTTGCCCGAAAGCCTCGAACGCCAAGTTGATTCTTCGTCAAGAAGAATCAACCCCGCGCCAAAGTTGGAGACGGCTAAATCAACTGCGGAATTGCTCTAAAGGCCACTCGATGACTCACAGAACGGCAATCCTTAGACACAGTCCGCCGCGAAAACTCTTGCTTGGCCTTGGTCTGGCGGGGGCGCTCGCCGCAGCGCAAGCGCAGGCGCCGCTTTCGGCGAGAGTTGCCGACCCGCCGCCGAAGCTCACGTCGCCGGGACTGAACGCCGTCTATCACAACCCCATTCTCTTCGCCGATTACTCCGACCCCGACGTCATTCGCGATGGCTTGAACTACTATCTCGTCGCCTCCACCTTTCACTTCGTGCCCGGCATTCCCATTCTGCAGTCCAGCGACCTCGTTCATTGGACGATCATCGGCCACGTGGTCGACCGCCTGGATATGGACCCGCGTTACAGCATGATCGGCGGCAATCGCTACGGCAAAGGGGTATGGGCGCCTTCGATCAGAAAGCACAATGGCCGTTTCTATGTCTATTTCCCCACGCCCAGCGAAGGCATCTACATGAGCACGGCGGAAAAAATCACCGGGCCATGGAGCGAGCCTGCCGTCGTGATTGCCGGCGCGGGCCTTGAGGACCCCTGTCCCTTCTGGGACGACGACGGCACAGCCTACCTGATCCACTCCATGACCGGAGCCGGGCCGCTCATTCTGCACCGCATGTCGCAGGACGGCAAGCGTGTGCTTGACGAAGGAAAGATCATCGTTCAGGATCCCGAGCATCTGCCGGTTCTCGAAGGGCCCAAGATGTACAAGCGCGATGGCTACTATTACATCTTTGCCCCGTTTGGAGGCGTGGGCGGCGGTGCACAGGCGGTGTTGCGCTCGCGGCAAATCTACGGTCCGTATGAGCATCGCGTGGTGCTGGCGCAAGGCTCGACAAACATCAACGGTCCGCATCAGGGCGGCTATGTGGAAACGCCGGACGGCGAAGGATGGTTCGTCCATTTCCAGGCCGACGGAGCGCACGGCAGGATCGTCCACCTTGAGCCCGTGCATTGGCATGACGATTGGCCAGTGATCGGCGCGGATCCTGACGGTGCGTCGACTGGGCAACCCGCGCCCTCCGGCCCGATTCCGGGGCATCCCCTTGTGGAATCGCGGCAGCGGCCACAGACTTCCGACGATTTCAACGGCGCCAAGCTCGGCCCGCAGTGGGAGTGGAATCACAATCCCGACGATGCGCACTGGTCGCTCAGCGCCAGGCCTGGTTATCTGCGCTTGATTCCCATGGAAGCCGACAGCTTGATCGATGCGCGCAACACTCTCACGCAGTGCATGCAGGACAACGCCTTCCAGTTCACCGTCCGCATGGATTTGGCGGGCATCAAGCCCGGCGTGCACACCGGGTTGGCCATGTTTGAGAAATCCGCCAGCGGCCTTGAGATTGAGCAGGACGGGCAGCAGCGGCGGCTGAACTTCTTTCACCTTCAGGATCACACTGCCGGTCCGGATATCTCGCAACCCGTAGTCGAGCTTCGCGTGCGCGTCGACGGCGACCAGGCTCGCTATTCCTACAGCCTCGACGATGGCAGGACCTTCCACGAGCTTGGGGCGGACGCGGAGATTCGATTCAGCTGGTGGAAAGGGTCGCGGCCTGCTCTGTTCGCTTACACCACGCAAGCCGCCGAGCCGGGGGCAGTTGACATTGACTGGGTCCACTACGAGCCATTGGGGCCAAACCCCTGGTAATCGGCCCCAGCGCCGGCCAGCGATGGTGCGCGGCCAAACCGGGCCGGATCGGCCGACTGTGGAAAACCGGGAAGGTTACCGCTCTGGTGACCCTTTCGAGGCATAGACCCCTGTTGCATTTTTCCGTGTATTCTGGAACTGAATGCCGTGGAGCTTTTGCCGCGGCAACCTCCGATTTGCGCTGACGACTCGTGGATCGAGTCAAGGAGATTCGAATGATTCGCCGCTACGCTTTTCTCCTGGCCGTGATGCTGGCCGCCGTTGTGGTTCCGCTCCGCGCGCAAACCGGATGCGACGATTCGCCTGAAGATCCGACCATCGTGCTGGCGCTCGTGGGTGGCGCGGGCGCATTGGTGGCGAGCCTGCGGGCATCGCGCAGCCGCAAACGATAGCCTGCAAACAGCGGTCCCGCTCCTCAATAGAATGGGGAATATGACGGTGAAGCTTCCCCGGATTCTTTTCTCGCTCCCACTTTCTATCTCGATCTCTGCTTCCTTGGCCGCCCCTTTTTTCGCCCTATTGAGCGGATGCGGCGGCAGTGTCTCCACGGGCGGTGGAGGCGGGGGTGGTGGTGGTGGAGGGGGCGGCTGCACCCCGAGCGTCAGCTCTAACACGCCCGCTTCATGCCCATCCAGAACTCCTGTCGCCGGCGTTGCCTTTACCGGCAAGGTCATGGCCGCAACAAAGCCGGTGAGCGGGGCCACGGTTCAGCTCTATGCCGCGGGCAACTCCGGCAACGGTTCCGCGCCCGCAGCCCTGCTGGCCACTGCGCTGACCGCCGCTGCCGATGGAAGCTTCAGCGTTGCCGCCGGATACACCTGCCCCTCGGCGCAGACTCCCGTTTATCTGCTGTCCAAAGGCGGCCAGCCGGCCTCTGCTGCGTCGGCAAACTCTTCTCTCTGGCTCATGACCGGTCTCGGTCCCTGCGGCAGCATCACCTCGGGCGAAACATTTGTGGTGAACGAGATTACAACGGCCGCTTCGGTCTGGGCGCTGGCTTCGTTTATTTCGGCCGGCGGGAATGTGGGCGCCAGTTGCACGAATACACCCGGCCTGGACAATGCATTCCTCACGGGCAGCAATCTCGCGAATCCCGCTACTGGCGCGTCGCCCGGAGTGGGCATTCCCGCCACGCTCGCCGTGCCCACCGCAAAGCTGAACACGCTTGCCAATGCGCTGTCCTCTTGTACTGCGTCTGCCGGCGGAAGTGCCTGCTCGCCGCTGTTCAACGCCGCGACGTCTGGCAGCACCGTGCCTGGCAATACGCTCGATGCCGCGCTCGACATCGCTCGCGCCCCCGCCAACAACGTGGCCGCAATCTATACGCTGGCCGCGGGCAACGCAACTTTTTCGCCGGTTCTCGCCGCCGCGCCTTCTGACTGGATGCTGCACAACACCATCTCGGGCGGAGGAATGAACACGCCCGCATCGGTCGCGGTGGACGCATCCGGCGATGTCTGGGCCTCAAGCTACTTCAACGCTGTTTCGGAGTTTTCACCGAATGGCGCTGCGACCTTTCCCTCCGGAATTACGGGTTCAGGAATCAACGAGTCCTATGGCATGGCGCTCGATCTTCAGGGCAACGTCTGGATCGCCAACGAGCAAACCACCTCGAACAGCGGTTCAGGCGATGTTGCCGAGCTGAGCCCTTCCGGCCAGGCCATCGCCACCGGAATCACCAGCGGCGGCATCTACTTTCCCCTCGGCGTGGCCGCCGACACCAACGGCAGTGTTTGGTTCGCCGATTACGGCGACTCGAAAGTCACGTTGCTTTCGAGTTCAGGCTCGGCGATTTCGAGCTCCGCAGGTTGGGGCGGAACATCGCTCGCATTTCCTGTCGCTGTCGCCGTTGACGCCAGCCACAATGCCTGGGTGGCCAACCAGGGCGGCTTGCTTCCCATCACCGAAATCACCGCGGACGGCTCGACTGTGACCAATTTCAATTGCGATTGCAATGGGGCATCGGGCGTGGCCACCGACCAGAGCGGCAATGTGTGGATCGCGAATTACTACGGCAACAGTGTGAGCGAGGTGAACACCTGCGGAACGCTCAAGCTCGATGCCGCAACGGGCGGCGGCTTGCTGCGACCCCAGGGAATCGCCATCGACGGCGCCGGAACAGTGTGGGTGGCCAACTTCCAGGGCAACTCGCTCTCTGAGCTGGGCGGCTCGTCGAGCACTTCGCCGGGCTCGCTTCTGTCGCCCTCAACCGGATTCGGAACCGACGCTTCCCTTCTCGATCCTTACGGCCTCGCCATCGATGCCAGCGGAAATCTCTGGGTAACGAACGCCGGAAAAAACACGCTGACGCAGTTCATCGGAGTCGCGACGCCGGTGAAAACGCCACTGGCCGGGCCGCCGCAAACGCCCTAGCGCGTTTCAACATATACGGGCGCGCATCTGGATGCGATGATATCCAACGAGGGGCTTGGATGACGGAACAATTGGCAATCGCGACACGGCAAGCGGATCAGGCCGCGCTCGATCCGGATGAGGATTCCCGCCGGCCTGCTTCTCCGTCGATCGCGCTTTGGTGCGCCATCGCCATCCTTGCGGCGCTGGGTTGCCTTGGCATTGAGCGCGAGCTCGCTCTGCTGTGGAGATGCTGGACCACCGATCCGCTGCGCTCGATCGGCATGCTCATTCCGCCGGTCAGCATCGTCCTCACTCTTCGCGTCTGGCGGCAAAACGGCTGGCAGTTGCGCGGAAGCTGGTGGGGCTTGGCTGTGATCGGAGCAGCATTTTTCGTCAGCATTCTGCGCGCCAGCGCCGAGCTCTTCGTCACCGCAGGCGGCGCTCTTGTTTCGCTCATCCCGCTTACACTGCCCGTTTATCTCTATGGCAGCGGGATTATTGTTCTGTTTGCCGGCCCGCGCGTCTGGCGCAAGGCGTGGTTTCCTCTTGGACTGCTGCTGCTCTCGCAGCCCGTGCCCGTGCTCACCAGCAGCATGATCGACATTCCTCTCCAAAACATCTCCGCCCGCGTCGCGCGCGACTTCGCCACGCTCATCCATTTCGCGCCCACCACGCCGCAACTGCGCCTCATGTTTTCGCCGGACTTTGGCATGTTCATTGCGCCCGGCTGCGACGGCATTCGCGGCGCGGTCACTCTGGGATACCTGGCTCTCGTCCTCGGCTATCTCAAGCGCGTCTCGCTGCGCCGCTGGGCGGCTTACGTCTTCGGCGGCGTCCTGCTGGGATACCTCTTCAACTTCATCCGCCTCTGCGTTCTCGTGGTCTATTACCGCGTCGCCCTCGGCCATCCCGCGCTTGAAAACGTAGCCAAGCAGGCGGATTACGCCATCGGAAGCTGCTTGTTCCTTGTGGCGATCCTGATCTTTATCCGCCTCGCGAGCTTGAAGGAAGAGAAGCCGGCTCCGCCAGACTTCACGCCGGGCGGCGGAAAATCGCCCCTGTCGCGGCGGAGTCTTTTCATCCGCTGCGCTGCGTTTGCCGTCATGCTGCTCGCAATTCTGGCGCTGCCCTCTTCGGCGCTGCGATCGCGGCAAAGCGGTCCCGCCTCGGCTCTATCTTCGACCGCGGGCCTCGCCCGCTTCCCCAGGCAAATCGGCAGCTTCACTCTCGCACGCACCTGGTACGAGCAATCCGGCGGACAAACGCTGGTCGAAAGCGGCGCCTACTCCGCGCCCGGAACCGATGAAATCATCCTCGCCATCTGGGTTGCGCCGCTTGTCTACTACCACGATGCCAACTCGTGCTGGCTGGCGCGCGGCCTCAAGCCAGATCTCGTCACTTCCCTGCCCTTCGTCACGGCGCAAGGAAAATCCGCCGACCTCAACACCGGCTTTTACAACGACGGAGTCACAGACAGCATTGTCGTCAGCGTCGTCTGCACACCGGGGTCCTGTTCGCAGTCACAGCAGGTCGCTTCAGAGGGCCGGTTAAGCTTTTTCGTTCTCAAGCCGCAGATTGGCGAACTCGCCGGCGGCGCGGCGCATCCGGTTCCCATCATGATTCGCATCGACCGGCTCCATTCTGACGAGCCGAAGACGGCCGCGCAAAGCGCTCTCACCGCTGAAGCACAGAAATTCCTGTCGGGCCTCGATCCGCTGAGCCTGAGCCAGGCGTTTCAGTGACGCGCTGCTTGGTTCGACGGGACCAATCCCCGGCGCAGCATTGGAACCTGGATCAAATTAAGAGTGGAGTATTCCGGGAACAGCCACCAATCGTGGAATTTCCTGATTGATGGCGGGGACGACGGGGCTCGAACCCGCGACCTCTGCCGTGACAGGGCAGCGCTCTAACCAACTGAGCTACGTCCCCAAGGAAAATCTGTGCTACCGGAAAGGCGGCCCCTGGGAGTCTCGCATTTCCGCGCCCTGGGAGGGCGTTTATATCGCGCCTGCCGCGCTTTCGTGCGCTACAAAAACAACGCGCTCATGCGGCGGGAACATTCATGAGTGTATCAGAAAGCCATGTGGCCCAACCCCGTGAATCGCAGCGCGCGAACGACCTCGAAAAACTGCGGTCCCCATCCGGATTGCTGGCCGAACCTTGGTCCGTGAAGTTGCGCGAATGATGGCTTGCTTCAGGCCGGCTTTATTCCCGCTTCAAGCCCACTTCAGGCCCGCTTACGCATTGACGACGGCCCGCGCGGCGCGGCCTGAAGGCACATAGCCCATATCCACTGAAATCCCACGCACGCATTGCAGCAGATGGTTGGCGATGGCCGGCAGCTTTTGCGCGGTGACGCGGAACGATGGCCCGGACACGCTGACCGCCGCAACCGGCAGCCGCTGCGCGTCCAGAACCGGAACGGCGATGCAGCGCAGGCCTTCTTCCAGCTCCTCGTCATCGACCGCGTAGCCGCGGCGGCGCGTTTTGTCGAGCTCGACGCGCAGTGCCTCGGCTGTTGAGATGGTGCGGCTCGTCATCCGCTCGAAACGGATGCGGCGAATAATGTCTGCAGCGCGCTCCGGCGGCAGAAACGCAAGAATCGCCTTGCCCACCGAAGTGCAGTGCACGGGATTGCTGGCGCCGATGCGCGTAATCATGCGCACCGAGCGCGTGGGCTCAATCTTGTCGATGTAAATGACGCGCGCCGCCTCGAGCAGCGCCAGGTGCGCGGTCTCTTCGGTCTCGGTGACGAGCCTGCGCAGATGTGGCTGCGCGCGGTCGCGCAAATCATACTGCTCAATCGCCCGGTTGCCGAAATCGAAAAGCCGCAGCCCCAGGCGGAACTTGCCGTTCGCGGTGCGCTCCACCATGCGATGCCGCTCCAGAACCATCAGGAAGCGATGCGCCGTGCTCTTGTGCAGTTGCAGCGAGGCCGCCACCTGCGCCAGTCCGAGCGGCGTCTCGCTCTCGCCAAGCAGATCGAGAACGGCAAAAGCGCGGTCGAGAGCCTGAACTTTGTAGGTGCCTTGAGGAATTGCGTCTCGCATGTTGATCCTTTGTTCCAAGCTTTGGGTCCGTCTCTAGGTTCTCACATGATGGGACGCGCGTCAACAGGTGAAACGCCGGTTTTGAGCCACTGTTTCCTCTCTCCCAGGACATCGCCGCCTGCACGAGAGCCCGCGCAGAGCCCATCGCATCTCGGACCGGCCCCGAACGGCATTGACCGAAAACTGCCTGCCCGCGAAGAATGGAGAGAACAGCACAACCATCCCGCCAAATCAGGAAATGGAATGGACAAGGGCAAGCTCGGAGTTCTCGTCTTCATCTCTATCGCTTCAACCTGGCTGCATGGCCAGGCAGCCGCCCAGCCGATTTGGGCTGTTCACCAATCGCCTGACGAGTCCGGCGTTTATTACGCCGGCCCTGAAGTTTCAGCGCCGCGGCTCATCAGCGTGATGCCCGCGGCCTATCCCGGCTACGATTACGGAAAAGACCGCCAGGGGATGACTGTGCTCGCCATGGTCATTGGAGCCGATGGAGTTCCCAGCCATATTCAGCTCCTTCATTCTCATGGCGACGACTTCGACCAGGCGGCCATTGCAGCCGCGCGGCAGTCGGTATTCGAGCCGGGAAAGCTTGCGGGCAAGCCCGTGCCCGTCTGGATCGATGTGCGCGTGGTCTTCCGTGCAAACCGGGCTCAGGCATTGCCTGAAGTCGTCATCACGGAGCGAGATCTGGCGCCGCCGGGCGAGTCCTTCTTTGAAAACAAGAACCATCGCCCCGCCAGCTACACGCCGCCGGTTCTCATCCACACTGTCGACGCCGATTTCGCCGATCCCTTTGTCCGCGACCCGATTGTGCAGGTGGCAACAGTAACGGTGACCGTAGGGGCCGACGGCTTGCCGAAGGCCGTGCAGATGCGGCAAGGCCTCGGATTTGGTCTCGACAAGAAGGCCATTGCAGCCGTCTGGCACGATCGTTTCCTGCCGGCTACCAAGAGGGGAAAGCCGATCCAGGATCTCGTCGACGTGAAGGTCGAGTTCGCAAACCTCTAATCCGCGCTGCGGGAAGAAAGCCTATTCTTCAGCTTCTTCCACGTCGCCGCCCTCACCCGGCGCAAGAAACAGATTCGCTTCAAGGCCGTGCTGGCGAGTGTAGAGATCGAAGTAGCGCCCGCGCAGCGCGAACAGCTCGCTGTGGTTGCCGCGCTCGGCCACGCGGCCCTGTTCGATGACAAGAATCTGGTCGGCGCGGCGAATGGTCGACAGGCGATGGGCGATAACAAACGTCGTGCGGCCCTGCATCAGCTCGGCAAGCCCACCCTGGATCATCGCCTCCGATTCGGAATCGAGCGAGCTGGTGGCTTCGTCGAGGATGAGGATGCGCGGCTCGGCCAGGAGAGCCCTTGCAATCGACAGCCGCTGCCGCTGCCCGCCGCTGAGCTTCACCCCGCGCTCACCCACGATGGTGTCGTAAGCCTCCGGAAAGCGCTCTGCAAACTCGTCGACGCACGCCGTGCGGCAGGCAAATTGAAACTGCTCCTCGGTCGCGCCGGGCCGCGAGAAAAGGATGTTCTCGCGAATCGTGCCATCAAAGAGAAATGATTCCTGCAGTACCACGCCCAGTTGCGAGCGGTAGGTGTTCAGATCAACGGTCGCGAGGTCGATATCGTCGATCAGCACCTGGCCTCTTACCGGCGTGTGAAACGCGCACAGCAGGCTGATGATCGTTGACTTTCCCGAGCCTGACGAGCCCACCAGCGCAGTCACCGATCCGGGATCGGCGCGGAAACTCACGTCGTGCAGCACCGGCTTCTCCGGCGTATACGCGAAATCCACATGCTCAAAACGCACCGCGCCTCTGATCTGGCCGAGCTTGACGACGCGCCCCGAATCCGCGAACTCGTCTTTCTCTGAGAGGATCTCCATGGTGCGATCGATCCCCGCCACCGCCTCGGTAAGTTGCGTGCCGATATTCACCACTTGAATCACCGGCGCAATCATGAACGCCAGAAACATCGTGTACTGGATGTAAGTGCCATCGTCCATCTGGTTGTGCAATGCCAGATGCCCGCCCATCAGCATGACCATGGCGCCCACGATCCCGAGCACCGTAGTGGCCGTCATGGACATCACGCTGGTCATCGTCAGCGTCTTCATCACGTTGTCCAGCAGGCGCAGCACGCCTACCTTGAACACGGCCGCCTCGCGCTCCTCGGCGTGATAGCCCTTCACTACGCGCACGCCGCCGAGCGATTCGGTCAGCCGCCCTGTCACTTCGCCGGTGATCTTGCCCCGCTCGCGGAAGATCGGGCGAATCGTCTTGAAGGCGTATTGCAGAACGAAGACAAAAACGCCGACCACCGAGAAGACGATCAGCGTCATCTTCGCGCTGCGGTGCAGCAGGAAGACGAACGCCATCACTGCGGTCAACAGGCCGCCCACAAACTCCACCAGGCCGGTTCCGATCAGGTTGCGCACGCCTTCCACGTCGCTCATGATCCGCGAAACCAGCAGGCCGCTGCGGTTGGCGTCATAAAAGCTGACGGAGAGGCGGCCGACGTGGCGCTGCACCTCCTGGCGCAGGTCGGCGATCATGCGCTGCGCCGCCTTCGACAAGAGCTGCGTGTTCGAAAACGATGTGATCGATTGAATAATCGTCGCAACAATCACCGCCGCCACCAGCGGCATCAGCTTGTCGCTCTCGTGCTTCCTCAGCACCAGGTTGACAAACGGTCTGAGCGACGAATGGCAGCGTGAGGCCAGCGACGCGATTGATGGCCACCAAGACCAGGCCGAGCAGCAGCAGCCATTTCCGCGGCCGCACCAGCCTCCAGATCTCCGGCATCGCCTTGCGGAAATCTGTCTTCTTCTTCGTTGGATCGGCTTGCCCGGAGCGCGCTCCACGGCCATGCGGCGAGCGCTCTGCGCGCATGCCCATTCCCATCCCGCCGCGCATTGTTCCCATGGATTATTCCTGACGTGACCTGCGTGCTTGGATG
>CAWIFE010000011.1:0-331131 GCA_963835355.1 uncultured Acidobacteriaceae bacterium
TCAGCACTGAGCCGCGCCCATGTGTCACAGTCGACGTGCCGTGGTTGTGCAGCTTCTCGTCACCCTGGCCGTGGGCGCGCATATCGCGGCCCGGGAAGCTCTCTTCAAGATGTTTGAAGAAGGCTGGGTCCATCGACATCACGTCTTCAAAGTGGCCGTGTTTCGGGCAGTCCTTGACCATCAGGATTTTGCCGTCGCGTTCGATGATCTGGGCCTTGATTTCGCCGACCTTTTCATTGAGGAGAACTTCGTGGGGTAGCTTGCCGTCGAGGATCTGCTTGCGAATCTCGGGGACGCACTTGGGACACAGCGAATCCGTGGTACGCGGCCAGCCGAGGGGCGGCTTCTCCTTCTGATAGCTCTTGAGGAGAGGCTTGTCGCTCCATTTCGGAGTAAAAGACGCGTTGGGGCTGATGCGGTTCAAACGCTCAAAAACAACCCACGCTCCCTTGGCTGCGTAGACGGCGGCTTTCTCGGCGTACTTGACGGCTTTGGGCATGATTTCGAAATCTCCTCTTAAGGATTGAAGGCGCCGGGAACCAAAGTGTTGTCCGGCTCGGAGCCAGCGGTTTCCACGGAATAAACCGAGGGCTAAGAAGTCATTACGAGAGTATGTCTTAAGGCCGGTCAACCCAAGCGGGGTGCATTGAATGGCGGAAATGGGGGCTGGATGGGGATCTGGGGACTGTGAGCGGGGCGCGGATGCGAGGGCCGTTGATTGGGGCAAATGGCAGATCACACGGAAGTTAGAGCCTCGGCTTCTGCCGCACCCGAGTGACTTCCGGCTGCCGGGGGGTGCCCCCGGGTCCCGGGTCCCCACGAACAGGTCTTCGTCCGTGCGGTTGGGGTCCGGATTCCCGGCACCCGGCAAACTCAGTTCGCCTGCTTGTAGAATGCCTCTCCATCGAGCGTGATGGTTGTCTGGTTGACCCAGATGACACTCCAGCGAATGTGCCCGGGCTGGAGAGGCATCGGGTATTGGAGGTCCAGAATCCCGCCTCTGGCCGACGGGGTCTCCCACCTGCAGGTGCCGGACCACTTCGCCTTCCCGTTAACCAGGAATCCACAAGTACCGTTCTGCTCGACCACCAGGCCATTGGTCTTGTTTACGTTGACCCAGCTGCCGATCGGCGGGGCCGAGGCCTGCGCCCTGGCGGTCTGGTTGCTCATCACGCCCAGCAGCATGCACGCAAAAGCCAGGCAAAGCGCACTCAAAGAGAAAGACCCGCGAATGCTTTTCATTTTCTCGAATATCCTCCGTTGCAGTTGATAAAGCCTACATGGGTGGGGGACGGGTTCTTGTGATGTGAATCTATCACCACAAAGCGGCCCAACGGCAACCATAACCACGGTGCTACGGCGGGTTGCTTGCGACCTGGTTGATGATGCGCTGCACGAAGACGACGTGCGTGTGAATGTGGCTGGCGATCGAAGGCACGAATTCGGTGATGAGGTTGTCGATGGGCGCGGTGGCAAGATCGACGCCGTAGCGCTCGGCGTCGGCTGAGAAATGGGTTTGTTGGCCGGGCACGTAAAGGTTCGAGATCGAAATGTCGATGATGGGCGCAACGATCTGCGAGTAGTTGATGGCGTTTCTGCCGTTGTCGGCTCGCTGCCAGAAGGTCTCGTCGACGCAATGGAGGACGCGGCGCGGAATGTTGAGGTCGGGCCGGCGATGGTAGTGCGGATCGGTGTGAGTGATAGTGGGAACGACGAAGGTGCCGAAAAACTGATCGGTCATGTCCTGTGTGAAGTTGACCCCGGACAACCTGCCCCAGCCGGGAAAGCCGGGACCGTACGCCGTATGCGAGTTGGCCGCGACTTCGATGCCTGCCTCGCCAAAGATGGTGGCGAGGTTGAAGGGGTTGATCAGGTTATCCAGGGCGAGGCGGAGTTTTTGCGCAGTCGAAAAGCGCATGACCTCAGGGCCGGTGACAAAACGGGTGTACCAGTTGAAGAACGGGGCGTGCTCCACGCAGACGGTCGACTCGACCGCGATTGAGCCGGCCTCACGCGTGGTTTCGCCCATGCCGAGCACGGAGACGGCGCGCAAGCCGCCCGTGGCTGCCATGGATGCGCCGGCGTTTTTCACGGCGCAGGGATTGGCGGGTTCTGGAGGCTTGGCGGGCTTCCGCGGCGGAGGACTGTCGACCTGCACATTTGTTGTTTGGGCAGGCGAGGCTGAGACGGGTTGGGTTGAGCTTTGCGGCTGAGGAGCGGGTGAAGCAGCGGGCGCAGGTTGCTCAACCGGGGCTTCGCTCGTCTGGTTTTGAGCCGCGGCGGGATTGCAGGCGCAAAAGGCCAGCGCCAGCGCGAAGAAAGGCAAGCTGAAGATGCGCGGCTTGCGAAGCCATTGAGAAAGTAAGCCGCATTTCGTCGTCTTGTCATCTAAAGTCTTCATGCGAAAGCGGTGCGCTTGCGTCCATAGTAATCTTGACGGTCCCCCATCGGCTGCCCAGGCATTGACGCGGCACGTCGTGTCGCGCAGACTTTGGACAGGTTGTCAGAAGGGACATAACTTATGAGCACGCCAAATATGCCGGGATGGGGTGGTCCGCCCACGTTGGGCCAGAGGATCGACGAAGCGATCGAGCTGATCGAGATGGAATTGCGTCACGCTATCACCTATGTGAACGACGCTGTGATTCCGCAAGTGCGGAGAGAGTCGATCTCAGCCATGCGCACGGCGGCCGACACGCTGCGCAACTTGGCCGATCGCTTTGATCGGCAAAACAACCCGGCGGCGAATCAGCCGTACGGCAATGCGCCCAACCAAGAAAATAACCCAAACCCCAATGTCCCACCGAAGGAGCCGCGCTCTTGAGCGGAGGCGAGCTGCAGGGCGGGGATGCTCGGCCCGTAGCATGCTGGCGTGGCGGAGCGGTGCGCGGGACGGTGAGTTTCGCCCTGCTGGCAATTTTTTCGCTGTGGGCGAACGGGTGCAAACACCAGGAGAGCACGCGCGTGGCTCCGCCACAGGCTTTGCCGCCGGAGGCCGAGACTTATCCTGCAGCGTCACCCGCACCAGCCCCGGCCAGGATTCCGGTAACACCGGCGCCGCCGGGAGGGATCAATGGCGACGATCTCGCATTCGTTGCGACGCACAGACCGATTTTGAGCGAGGTTGGTTACGCCACCTGGTATACGGCGCCCTACAAGGGGCGTCACGCCGCGAACGGGCAGGTGTTTGACGACGACGCGATGACGGCCGCGCATCGCACGCTGCCTATGGGATCGCTGGTGGTGGTGACCAACCTGAAGACCGGCGAATCAAGCGCCATGAGGATCACCGATCGCGGACCGTTTGTCGAAGACAGGATGCTGGATCTAACGATCGCTTCGGCCAAGGCAGTGGGCATTTATCGCACCGGCATGGCAATGGTGCGCATGGATGTGTATGAAACACCCAAGCCGATTTCGACGGGCGGCCGCTGGTGCGTGCAGATTGGGGCGTTCCACAATGAGGACGACGCGATAGCGCTGAAGGCGCAGTTGCTGCGCGATTATCCCGGAGCGAACGTGATCGAGTTCCCCGGCGAAAAGAGTTTCTGGGTCCGTATCCGGCCGGAGGGCGATGACCGCGTAATGGCTGAGCAAATTGCGCGCCACCTGCAGCCGGTGGAAGGCGACGCGTATTTGACGCGGCTGGATTGAAAAGACAGCGGCGGGAGAAGACCGTGGAATGAGATGAGCCGGCCCTTTGGCCGACGCAATCTTCATGTCCACTGATTCATCAATGCAGCCCTACCGCAACAGTTCTGACGCAACCCACAACACCGGCTCCTGCCCGTGGAAATCGCCGGTTCTGCGCTTGCGCTGCAGGTAATAATCGAGGCTGTTCAACTTGTTTGTGCCCTCGCAAATGCTGGTTACATCGCCGTTCTGATCGATGAAGCCAGTGACGGCGATCCACGCTTTGCGCGCGGCGGGTCCATAGGTTGGCGCGTCGAGCCAGCCGTTCTTGACGCCGGTGATCAGCGCGAATGTGAACATTCCCGAGCTCGACGACTCTTCCCACGCCTCGTCATGATCGATGAGCTGGCGCCACATGCCGTCGGGTGCCTGGTATTTGAGCAGCGCTGCCATCATCAGCTTGTAGCCGGCCATGATGCGCGCGCGCTGGGGATGATCCGCAGGCAGGTCGCGGAGCATCTCGGTCATGCCCGCGGCCACCCAACCATCACCGCGGCCCCAGAAAAACGGAACATCGGGCGCGTGATAGAAGAGGCCGTTGGGCTGCTGCAGCTTGTCGAGATAGGCGACCATCTCATTGGCGTCGCGGTCGAGGTACTTTTTGTCTCCAGTGGCGCGCCAGGCCTGCAACTGCAGGATGGTGAGCATATACATATCGTCAATCCAGTAGCGTGTCTCATGCGAGAGGCCATCGGGCTGAGGATTTTCCCATTGCCGGTCCGCGAAGGAGAGCCCGTAGTCGAGATACTTTTTGTCCTTGGTCTGAATTGCGATCTCGAGGGGCACGATGCCGAAGATCGAGTCATCCACGTGATCGCGTTTGGGAATGAGCGCGTCTTCCGCACCGCCGGGGAACAGCGGATCGAATTTCTTGATAAGGCGGTCGCGAAGATCTGTATCGTGAGTCAACGCCGCGAAGGTGAACGCGCCGTACCATGTGCCGACCTCGCCGTAAAAGATCGTGCCCGGGCTGTGTTGGTGCGGGCTAGTGACAAAGTGTTCCGCGAGGGCCTTGCCGACTTCCTGCGGAGAGCGCCCCGCAGGCCAGTTGCTGAAATAGTCCTGCTGCGCGGAGGCGGTGACGGCGGCAAGCAAGAGCAAAGCCAACGCGGCAATCTTCAATGGGAATTTCAAGTACGTTTCCTCCAAAGCGCGGACCGCAGCGCCGAACCATTTTACCCGGCTAAGGCGATTTCCGGTCACGGCAGAGCGGTGACGTAGGCAGGATCGGTGGCCTGGCGCATGGCGGTCGAGAAGCTGTCCCAAGTGCACGAAAGATCCGGGCGGCTGCATGCGGGGATGAAGATGGGCGCCTCTGCGGGCGGGTTGGCGGGGGTCAGCGGCTCCGTTTTGCGCATCTGCTCAAGAGTTTGCGTGGTGAACGCGACGCGCACGAAGGGACCGGACTTGGATGAGCGCCAAAGTTCAAAGACCAGCGCGCCGCCCGGCGGCGAATCGTCGACGCGGCCGTCAGCGATCCAATCGATTCCGAGCGCGCCGGCGAGAGTGACGATGTTCGTGTCGTGACCGACCAGAATGACGAGGCGGTCTCCGTGCTTGCCCAGAGCGCCGCTAACGGGCTTGCCTGTCACGCTCTGTTCCATGGTGCGGCGAATGTGGTCGAGTAGATTGGAAGCGTAGATACGCGCAAAGGTGGGCGTGCGATCTTCGTAATTCCAGGCCGCAATGTTGGCTTGCATTACGTAGCGCAATGTGGCGCCATCGAGGCATCCCCAGCCAGTGTCGGCGGTGCTCATCCCCTGGGTGTATTCGAGGAGCAGATTCTCTGCCAGCGTGGAGGCTGTGACGAGTGAACCGCGTGCTGCTACGGGGGAATCAGCCGTTCCGGGATTGAGGCTGGCGGGAATATCAAAGATCGAGGTGCGATGCGGATTGGGCGGCAGACGCCCGCAGCCAGACAGAATGCGATCGAGCGCGGTCAATTGCGGACGGTAGGTTTCGGTCAGGTTGTTGGGATCGCCGCCAATACGTCCTGAAATCGAGGCCGCAGCAAGCGCTGGATCAGGATGACCGACGTTTGCTTTCCGCGGGCTGAAGAGGGGATCGGGTACGCCATCGGGCCGCGAATGAACTTCGACGTTGCACCCCGGAAACATCCCCTCGGCGAGAGCTTTGCCGGTTTCGCGGGTGCGCTGGTCTATATCGGCAAGAATTGTGACGTGGGTCGAATCCGCGCAGCCGGTGGGTGCGAACAGGCCGTCGGCGGAGAACCGCTCCCGATCCCATGCGCCATACAGCTTCATTAACTGGTAGCCGTGAGCAGTAAGAAGGCCCGGGGCGACGTCCCACGTGGGCCACGGCGCTGCGGAATATTTGTCGAGATCGGCTTGCGAAGTGAGCGGTGAGCGAACGCCATGACGACTGAGCACGATGATGAGCTGGAGTTTCGCGGCGCTCGCCGGAGCCTGCGCGCTCGATGGCTGCGCGAGCGGGGGCATGCAGATAAGAAAGAGAATACGAAGGGCGGAACGGAAGAGTCGCGATTCGGCGCGAAGGGTCATCATGGATCACCGGATAAGAGTGTAGCGGGGCGAACGCAGGATCGCGTAAACGCCGAAGGAATGCGGCGGCCTGTGCGCGGCGCGGCCGCTCACATAGTGCCGGTAAAAGCTTGGAGAATACCTCGGACTGTGCGCCGTGGAAACGCATACTTCTCTGAATAAGTTCGCATATCAAACTAAATGGTATTTGCTCAACGGGCTGGACTTATGCCGGGGAATCTAAAAGGGAACTCCACCTAAAATAAACAAGGCAGTGAGAAATTTTGCCGATTCGACGAGAAGGCGTTGCGGCAGGCGCTTTCATGCGCTGAGGTAAATCGGTTTTCCTTAAGTCGCAAGTCGATTGCTTTTTTGACTTGACAAGGGTCTTCAAAGATTTATATATTTCGGATCGCCAATTAAGGCATGACCCAGCACATATCGAATGGCCGTATACCCCTACCGGTTTCGGCCGGAGGGAGCAGAAGGGCTTTGCTCAAACCATGCGGTTTGGCAAAGCTGTTGGCAACATCAACAAACTTTCGGAGGTAGTTATGTCAGGCAGGCCAGAACGTAACTCAAAGACCCATGCATACGCGGTCAGAATTGCGACGACGGCGGTCGCGTTTCTTGCGCTGTTGATGATGAGCAGCATCGCTCAGGCACAAGTTCTCTACGGCTCCATCACAGGAACCGTCTCCGACAAGACAGGCGCGGTAGTTCCGAACGTGCTGGTGACCATCACCAACCAGTCCACGGGCGAAATCCGCTCTCAGAAGGCGAATGGGGACGGCAGCTATAACATTCTCGACGTGCTGCCCGGCGCGTACACCCTCTCCATTGCGCAGTCGGGAAACTTCGGCGGCTATGCGCAGAAGAACATCACCTTAACGGTTAACCAGCAGGTGCGCATTGACGTTACGCTGCAACTGGCGAGTGTGTCGACGCAAGTGACGGTCACCGAGGCGGCTCCCGAATTGCAGACTGAAACCGCCGAAGTGGATAGCGAAATCAGCCAGACCGCGATATCGGAACTGCCCATCACCTCGACCAAGGGCCGCAATTACGAAGAGCTCTACACGCTGATTCCCGGCGCTGCCCAGGTACAGGAAAAGAACTCCGTTGGCGGCAACCCCTCGCGCGCCCTGTCCGTGAACGTGAACGGCAACTCCTACAACGGCAACACCACGCGCATTGACGGCGCCATCGACTATTACGGCTGGCTGCCTTACCTCATCGCTTACGTCACGCCGGCGGACGCCGTCGAGAACGTGACGGTTACGACGGATGACTTCAATGCCGAGCAGGGCCAGGCAGGCGGCGCATCCATCCGCGTAACCACCAAGAGCGGCGGCCACGATTTCCATGGCGGCGCTTGGGAGTATTACCAGGACGCAGTGTTGAATGCGCGCGGCTACCTGATTAACACCGGAGCGCTTTCCAAAAACATTTATCAGGAATACGGCGGAAACATCGGCGGGCCGGTCTACATTCCCAAAATCCTTACCGGCAAAAAGAAGCTGTTCTTCTTTACCAACTTCAACCGCGTCACGCAGCGCGCGTTGGCCACCAACACCGAAACCGTTCCCGACGCTCTTCAGAACGCCGGCAATTTCTCCGAGGCGGCTCCGTACGCCACGCTCTACGATCCGCAGCCGCAGGCGACGGGCTGGGAGAGCCAGGTCAATCCCACGCTTTGTCCGAGCCCGGATACTTCGTACACAAACGGGTATCTGCAATATCAGTGCCGGCCCAGCTTCACGGCTGAATATGGAGAGACGGGTGCTGGCAACATAAACACCATTCCGGCGTCGAGGGTCGCATACGCGCCCGGGATCATGATGCAGGACCTTTTGGCGGTCTCGAAATTGGTCGGCACAGCGGGCCAGCCGACGGTGAACTATTCGGGGGTAATGCAAAACGATTACCGGGCAATAGCGACCTCCGCTTACAGCCGCAACGCCTCGGACTCGAAAATTACCTATATTCCCAGCGAGAATACGCAAATCTTCGGCAAGTACGGCATCACGCCCTACTCGTTTATCGATCCACAGGTGCTGGGCGACACGCCTTGCACGGGCAGCAACGCCTGCGCGGGCGGTCCCACAGCAGACGGTGGGCAGCCGGGCGATGTCGGCGGGCGCGGTCAGAACGCAGGGCTGGGCATGAGTCATGTGTTTAACCAAAACCTGGTCATCGACGCCGACTTCGGCTTTACCCGCCTGGTGACGTTCGCGCAATCGACGCTGGACATCGCTCTCGGCGACTATGGCCTGGACGTGCTTAAGATTCCGGGCACGAACGGCGTCGGCCTGAACTATGTTGGCCAGCCGGGATTCTACCTCGGATCGCCGTTTACCGGCATTGGGAACAACAACGGCTCCAACCCCTTCGAGTTCCGCGATAACCAATTCACAGGCGACGTGAACCTGAGTTGGCTGAAGGGCAAGCACTCCATCAAGATGGGTTACACCTACTACCACTTCGACTTGAACCACTTCCAGCCCACCAGCGGCGGCCAGCCCAACGTTCCGCGCGGCGGCTTCACGTTCCAGGGCGGCATGACCTGCGGCAACACGCCGACCGCTACGACCGCTGCATGCCCCATTGACGGGTACAATTCAGTCGCCGACTTCCTGCTGGGACTGCCCAACAACGGCACCGGCAATGCGATTGGCGATCCATCGCAGGTCTACAACCCCAACGCCCTGCGCTGGACCGAGCATGGCCTTTATGGGCAGGATACGTGGACCATGACTCCCAAGCTGACAATGACCTACGGCATCCGGTATGAGGTTTATCCGGCTCCCTATCGCGATCACACCGGTGCGTCCGTTCTGCTACCCCAATTGCCACAATCCGCCAATGTGGAGGTCGGCGGCATTAATGGCAATCCGCGCAGCGCCGGCATCGGCGCCGGATGGGGGCAGATCGTCCCTCGCGTCGGCTTTGCTTACCGCTTGAACGATAAGACGGTGATCCGCAGCGGCTTCGGTCTGACGACCGATCCGGACTCGATGCGTTTCCTGCGCGACTCGTTCCCCGAGGACCTGGCGCCTAACTACCAGGGAACCGGGAACTTTACCATTGCCGTCGATCCGGCAAACGGCAATGCGCCCATGACGCTAACCTACGGCATCCCGAACACGGCCAAGCTGGCTCCCAACTACTCAACCGGGTTCGCATCGCTCCCGGTCGCAGGGTCGACGAACACGGTTCTGCAGAACTTCCGCCGCGGCTACATCGAAAGCTGGAACCTGGTGGTGCAGCGGACCTTGCCGGTGGGCTTTGTGGGCACCGTCGCCTACGTAGGCGACCACTTCGTCCGCCAGCCGGCGGGCATCAATTATCTGAATGCGGCAAACTTTCCGAGCTCGACCTCACCCTGCATGCCGAATGGGCAGTTCAGCCCTTCATCTGGCTATAGCGGTGCGTGCAGCTTCAACGCCAATGAAACGATCAACATTGGAGCGCCGTGCGCCTCCACAGTTACGGGCACCGCGCGGGGCACCTGCTACAACACCGGCGGCATCACTGTGAACCTGCCGATCTTCAGCTCGGAGTACGAAGGGTTGCAGACGCAGTTGACCCGCAATGCGGGCAAAAACTCCTCCCTGGGCGTGGTTTACACCTTGTCGCATGCCATTGACTTCGAGGACAATGGCGCCGGTTCGGGATCTGCCGGGACGACATTCAATTATCCGTCCATGTTCAGGTTCAACAGGGGCTCAGCGGGCTACGATGAACATCACAATCTGCAGGTGTGGGGCGTCTACAGCCTGCCCTTCGGGCCCGGCCAGATGTGGCTGAACCACGGGCTGGTTGGCGACCTCATCGGCGGATGGCAGTTGAGCGGGCAGTTCAGCCACTACAGCGGTTTCCCGTTCTCGGTTACCGCAAACAGTAACACGATCGGTGGGTTTACTCCCGGCTTCGGCGCCACGTATGCCCAACTCACTGGTTCCTATAAACAGTTGGGTGGCCACGCCCAGAAGGCTACCTACCCAGTTTCTGGCGGCAAGTCCTGGTTTGACCCAACCATTTTCTCGAACCCGGTTGAGTCGGCGGCGGCACCGGTGCTTCCGAATACGGGCCGCAACCAGTTCCGCGGACCCGGCAACTCGCAGACCAACGCCAGCCTGGTCAAGAAGTTCCACATCTACCGCGAATCGGAATTCCAATTCCGCTTCGAGGCATTCAACGTGTTTAACCACCCGTGGCTCAACAACCCCAACAGTCAGGTCGGCAGCGGCTCGACTGGTTTCATCACCAACTTCAACGCCTTCAATGTCGCCGCCTTCGGCACAAACGCGGGCTCACGCCAGATGCAGTTTAGCGGACGGATCAACTTCTAACTGCTTTTCAGATCGATTGGCGCGGCAGCTCTTTCGGGGGCTGCCGCACTTATTTTGCGACCATTCTTTCCGCCCCTCAGAATGAGCGAAATCCCGGCAGGTGGTTCGCCGCCTCGGATATAGTGATTGCGGGAGTACGGACCCCGCAGACCTTGCGCGGCACGTGGCGCCATGCGCAGAACCATCCGGGGGCCAGCAGTGACGAGAGACCCACGAAACATGCCTACGATCGATAAGCCGACCCGACCCCGCCACGCTGTGGCCTCGAGCGAAACTGCGCGCGAGATCAACCGAGATATTCTTCTGCACGCCATCCATCTGCATCAGCCGGTAAGCCGGGCGGACCTGGCGCGGCTGACCGGCCTGCAGCCCAGTACTGTTTCGGTGATCATTGGCCAGCTCATCGACGAAGGATGGGTGGTGGCAGGCAGTCTGGGGCGGCTGCCGCGGGGCCGTAGACCTACCTTTGTGACGTTGAATGACCGCCATGTCACATTGGCCATCGACCTGCGTCCGGGGAAAGCCAATCTCGCCGTTGTCGACATCAATGGCAAGATCCTGGGACGGGAGACAGTCGCCTTCGACATCAAAGCCAGCTCCACGCCGGAAGAGGCAAGAGTTGCCATCGCCCACATCGCGAGAGCGGCGCAGGAACTGCGCGCAACTTACGGAGACCGCGTGTTTCAGGGCCTCGGTGTGAGCGTCTCGGGGCGCGTGGACCAGAGGACGCACCGCCTGCTCTTTTCGCCGAATGCGCCCTGGGGACAGATCGATCTCTACTCGGAGTTGCAGAAGGTTCTCGAGACTCCCATCGAAATGGAGAACGCCGCCAACGCATGCCTGTCCGCAGAGCGCTGGTTCGGCAATTTCGGCGAGGCGTCGAATATGATCGCGATTTCAGTTTCAGAGGGCATCGGCGCGGGGATGCTGGTGGATGGACGCGTCGTGCGCGGCCGGGACGACATGGCGGGTGAGTTCGGCCACATGCCGCTGGAGGAAACCGGCCCTGTTTGCGGCTGTGGCAGCGTGGGTTGCTGGGAGACTTTTGCGTCGAACCGCGCCGGGATGCGGTACTACCAGGAACTTGCGCCGGAAAGCACACTGACTTCGTTCCAGGAACTGCTCGAGCTGGCTCTGAAGGGCGACATCCGCGCGCTGCGTTCGATCGACAAAATGATGACCTACCTGGCGCGAGGGTTGGCCATGCTTACGGCCGGGCTGGCGCCGGAGGTGATCATTATCGTGGGAGAGTGCACGGCGCTTTGGCCGCGCATCTGCCCTCTGCTGGAGAGCCAGTTGATCGCCAAGTCCATTACGCCACAGACACCGCGTGTGGTTGCGGCCATGGATGGCGATGCGGCGCGATTGCGTGGCGCTGCTGCTCTGGTTCTGCACAAAGTGCTCTTCCATCAAATGGACTTTCCGTCGCCCCGCGAGCGCGGAAGCGAGCGAAGCAGTTCTAAACTTGTCGCTGCACACGCTTAGAGTTTCAACAGCCATTTGATGATGTGCGGCAGCGATGCGGGAGACTGACCATCCATGAGAGTGGGATTTATCGGCGCCAGCGGAATCGCGGGCAAGCACGCCCAGGCTTACAAGAACATCGGCTACCGAATCGCGGCGGTTACGGACCGGACCGAAGAGCGCGGGCGCAAGTTCGCAGACGCGTGGGGCGCGGAGTTTGTGGCCACGCCGGAGCAGCTTTGCCAACGTGCGGACGTGGATTGTCTCGATGTTTGCACCTTTCCCGGTTACCGGCTGGCGGCGGTGGAACTGGCCGCGAAAGCAGGCAAGCATGTTCTGGTGGAGAAGCCGATGGCCGTGGACCTTGAGACCGCGGCGCGGATGGTCGAGGTGGCGCGCGGCGCGGGAATCCAACTTGGGGTAGTGAGCCAGCATCGTTTCGACGACTCGACGCTGTTCCTGAAACGCGCGATCGAGGCAGGACGGCTGGGCCGAATCCTTGAAGCCGATGCTTACGTGAAGTGGCACCGCACGGATGAATACTACGCACGGCCGGTGAAGGGAAGTTGGGCCGGCGAAGGAGGCGGCGCATTGATCGGCCAGGCCATCCACCAGGTGGACGTGCTGCTGTACCTGATGGGCGCGGTCGATGAGGTTTTTGGATACTGGCACCTGGGCGCGACGCACAAGATCGAATCGGAGGACCTGGTGTGCGCGGTGCTCCGTTATGCATCGGGAGCAACGGGTGTGATCCAGGCGGCAACTGCACTTTGGCCGGGCTATCCGGAGCGGATCGAGATTCACGGCACGAAAGGAAGCGCGATTGTGACCGGCGACCAATTAACGACCTGGGATGTGCGCGACGATGAGGGCGAGCCCGCGCCGATTTCGCAGCAGGCCAAGTCGGGTGCATCGGATCCCATGGCAATTTCTCTCACGCCGTTTGAGCGGCAACTGGCCGACTTCGGCGAGGCCTGCAGAATAGGCCGGCCGCCGGCGTCGTCCGGTGCGGATGGTTACCGGGCATTGCAACTGGTGCGGAGTATCTACACATCGTGCGCCGAAGGGCGAAAGGTGCAAATTGCGGCGGTTCAGCAATAGCAATAGCGCTGGTTCGTTTGCGCGGCGGCCGGGGCAGCGCGGCGCGGTAGCTTGAGCTATTGATTGACGCCGCTGGCGAGAAATCCGCCGTCGACGGCGAGTACTTCGCCGGTGACGAACGAAGCGGCTTCGGAAGCCAGGAAGATAGCCGCGCCGGCGAGTTCATGCGCTTGCCCAAAGCGATGCATTGGCGTGCGCATCAGCAGTTCCTGTCCGCGCGGCGTTCCCTGAACAAGCTTGCGGTTCAATTCCGTAGAAAAAACGCCCGGCGCAATCGCGTTCACGTTGATTCCGTTGGGCGCCAGTTCGATCGCAAGAGTCCTGGTTAGCGAAACGACGGCCGCTTTGCTGGCTGAGTAGGGCGCGACTCCGCGAAATGCGACAAACGAGCCCAGGGAGGCGACGTTGATGATGCGTCCGTAGCCGGCGTGCGCCATGGTGGCGGCGAAGATCTGGCAAGCTCGCAGAGTGCCTGTGAGATTGGTCTCGATGATGCGCGACCAGTCAACCTCGGTTGTCTGGAGCGCTGGGGATTTTAGGGTGATCCCAGCGGCGTTTACGAGGATGTCGATCTTGCCGAATCCCGCGAGGACTGCGTCGTGCAGAGCCTGAATCGAGGCGCGATCGAGGACGTCGCTGACAACGCGCAAGGAGCGGCGACCCAATGCTTCGATCTCGGCGGCGGCCTTCGCAACCTCCTCCGGGCGGCGCGAACTGGAGACCACATCAGCGCCAGCAGCGGCAAGGCCCAGGGCCATAGCGCGGCCAAGCCCCGTGGTTCCACCGGCTACCACGGCCACTCTCCCCGTCAAGTCGAATAAGGTTTTGCGCATTGGAGAAGATACTCTAACCGATTCAGCCGCAGGCTAAAAACGGGGAGTCTCCAATCGGTTTTTTGCTGCCGAAATCAAGCACGAGTCGTGCAATTCACTGGATTTACTCGTGTCTCCATTTATAACATAAACTCAACATAATGTTGGAGTTGTATCTCGTCTCGCCGGGCGATCTGCGGGTCGCGATTTCGATTCCAATGGCGATCCCGGAGCAGTGCGGAATCGCGTCAGCTTCACTGGATTGCGCCGGAGATCGCACCGAGCGGGGTCGATGCCTGACTCAGGTCGTCGGCGCCGTTCAGCGGAGCGCTTTCCTTGAGACGGGTCCCGAGCGCGCGCACGAGATCGGGAATATCGTAGCGAAGCAGCACGCCGGGAATCACATCCTCCGGAGCCCCGGTGGGCAAAGGCGCGTCAACCAGGCTGCGATAACTCGTGAGCACGTGGTCAACTTCGATGGGGCGAAGACGGCGATCGAGCACGCCAGCATGGAGAAGCACCAGTCCCATATGGCCGCTCGCCTCGGCGGAAATTCGCGTGGGGTCGACATCCGCGCGGTCAGCGAGATAATCGGCGGCACGAATCGTATCGTCGGCACGGATGCCGACAAGCGTTCGTCCCACAAGATCGGCGCGCAGGCTGAGCAGATAAAACGGCCCGAGCAGCGGAGCCTTCATATCGTCGGTGCCGGGTGGCGATGGTCGCGGCGTGAGAGCCAGTACGACGTTTCCCTGCGCGGCGAGCGATTCGAATTCTGCTTGATTGGCGCGCGCAAGCGGGTCCTGCCCATGAATGGAACTGGGAACGAGCAGGAGAATCGCGGGATGCCGGCCTGGCGCTGACGGGACAGCGAGATCGGCTTCGAGACGCAACCCGCCAGCTGTCGGAAAGTCGAGTGGGCCGGACTTGGCAGCGAGGAATGCCGCATCGAATTTGGATGCGCCGGGCTTTGCCTCCACGCCCGTCACTTCGCGAATCATTGCGCCGAGTTGGTCATAGGCAATGAGTGGGCGATGCGCAGGAATGAGCCGTGCTGTGCGTTTCTTGTTCAGCGTGTAGACGGTGGCGCAACCTGGATAGCTCGTGGCGACCTGACCGGTAGGCGTCACCTGGAATGCATCTTTAGGCAAGCTCGCAATCAACGTCATCGCTGCTCGCGGACCATTCCCGGCAGGGAGAAATGGATGGTCGGCGTCGGCCCCCGGTTGCAGGTTGCGGAGGAAGAAGCTGACGATATCGCCCATGATCGGCATGAGTGCGCCATGGCCGCCGGGACCGGTGATCCACTGCAGGCGCGCTTGCAGAGAAACAGCATTTGTCGTGTCGGCGTTGAGCGCGGGCACAGTGGGTGTTGGCGGAATGGACGGCTCGGCGCCACCCACGCGGGTTCCCGCGCTGGCGGGATCGAAGAGCGAATAAAAGCGGCGGGCTTCAATGACTGTCAAACGCGCACCGGCAAAGGGAAACATGTCGGAGTACGTCGAGAGAATGGCGTAAGGGCGCGGTGCAGCAAGCTCGATCCAGTCGGGAAAGCCCAGGCCTGAAGAGATGAAGCGCGGCGTGGACTGCTCGGCGTCCTGCGGCCCGAGCGCGGGCAGCAACGCGTCGAATGAAGTAATGTAGCAGGCCGTGCCGATGGCGGCGATTCGCGTGTCGAGCGCTCCGGTGAGTGCCGTGATGGTTCCTCCGCCGGAGCAGCCGAGAGCACCGATGCGATGCGGATCCACATCGGGAAGGGAAGCGAGAAAATCTACGCCGCGCATCGCATCCCAAACTTCGTAGCGGGCAAACGTTTCGCCGATGAGCATGGGCTGCAGGCTGGCTTCGCCGTGTTCGCCTGTTGGGCGCACGGCGAGCGAAGAGCCGGGCTTGGCGGGATCGGGATATTGCAGCCGCTCGCCCTGACCGATGGGATCGTAGGAGAGCACGACGAAGCCATTGCGGGCAAAGATCGCGGCGACGGGCGCATCGCCTGCCTTGCCGCTGGGAGCGTGGCCCGGGCTCATGAGGATCGCGGCGCGCTTGCTGCCGGCGGCGTCGCCATCGGGAACGTAGAGGAGGGCCGTGACGAAGAAGCTGGGCTGGCTCTCGAAGATCACTTTACGAATGCGAAAGCCGTCCGCCTGCGTCTCGCCGAGAATCCTCGCATTGAGCGGCGTCCGCGAAGGCAACGCGCCGATGAGCGCAAGAATCTGCGCGCGGACCCGAGCCTGGCGTGCCACAGCCTGCACGCGCGTATGAATGGCGGCGACCGAGGCGGCGCGGGCGGCTTCGTCTTGTGCTGCGAGGCCGTCAAGATACTGATCGAGTTCCAGACGGCCCAGGTTGGCGGGGTCTGGGGCACGGTCGCGCGGCGCGGGAGCAGCATTTAGAGCAGGAGCGGGAGATTGCGTGGTGGCCTGCGCGCCGACGTGTCCCGCGTACGAGAAGGCCAGCGCGAAAAGAGCGGCAAAAGTGACTCGAATCATGACTAAGCCTTGATACTCCATCAGCGCGGGCCGGTCAACCGCGTTTGAGCAAAGCTACTGGTGCTGCGTAAATTCCTATATGGATTGACGACGGCCAGCCGGTATCCTGTTCGTGAGATGCGCTGGGGCAAGCCGATTGACGTCTTCAGGTGGCTCTTCGACGGGCATCGCGGACCGCGCGGACAGATGGTTCCGCGGTGGATTTTTCTGCGCGCGCTGGCCCTCATCTATCTCTCCGCATTTTATTCCCTGCTGTTTCAGATCAAGGGGCTGATTGGTCCAGACGGAATTCTTCCCGCTCAGGATTATTTGGCTAATATCGCGCAGCAGTTGGGCCTGGAGCGCTACTGGTACGCCCCGTCGCTTTACTGGTTCTCGTCAAGCTCCGCGATGATGATGGCCGTGACGTGGATCGGCCTGATCGCGTCCGTGATTGCTTTCTTGAACCTTTGGCCGCGCCTGAGCTTTTTCGTTTGCTTTGTCTGTTTTCTTTCGTTTGTCGGCGCGAGCAGCGTGTTCTCGAGCTATCAGTCGGACGGAATGCTGCTTGAGGCAGGATTTCTGGCTCTGTTCTTCGCGCCGCGAGGGCTCTGGCCGGGTTGGGGCGCGCACGATCCGCCCTCTCGCATGAGCTGGTTCCTGCTGCAATGGGAGTGGTTCCGGATTTACTTCGAATCGGGCATGGTGAAGCTGGTGAGCGGCGACCTGCAATGGCGCAACTTCACCGCAATGGACGAGTACTACCAGAACGGCCCGCTGCCCACTTGGATCGGATGGTACGTCGAACACCTGCCGCATTGGTTTCATGCGGCCACCGTCGGAGGAACCCTGGCGCTCGAGTTGGCCCTCGTGTTCATGATGTTCTTTCCGCGACGCGTGCGGCTGATCCTTTTCTTTATCGTCACGCCCTGGGAGATTGGCGTTATTCTCACGGCCAACTATGCGTTCCTGAACTACCTGGTGCTGTCGCTGGGTTTCCTTCTGCTCGACGACAAGTTTCTGTTTCGTTTCGTGCCCGCGCGCTTTCGTCCTCGCGAAGCAGAGCGAGTTGCGGACCCCGCGCCGGAATTGCAGGAGGAGAAGCCGCTATCGATTCTGGGCGTGGGCGAGGCCAGCGTGGCGACCGCGGACATCGAAGAGAGCGATCACATCTCTAAGCGTTACCCATTTCTCGACCGGCTCGGATTCTCATGGTCGATTGCGCGCCTGGCCGTTGCGGCGCTGATGCTCACCTGGATTGCCTACAACACGACTGCGGAAATGATCGGAATTCCGCTTGGCAACGTCCCGTTCCCGGTCAAGCCGCTCATCGCGCTCGATCCTATTCGCATCGCCAATCAATATGGGCTCTTCGCGGTGATGACACGTGGACGTTACGAGATTGAATTCCAGGGCTCCAACGACGGGGCAAACTGGACTCCGTATTCGTTTCGGAACAAGCCGCAGGCATTGAATGAGGCGCCCGGAATCTATGCGCCCTACCAGCCGCGCTTCGACTGGAACCTGTGGTTTGCGTCTCTCGGAGGCTGGCGCGACAACGAGATCGTTCCCCTCACGGAAGAGCGCCTGCTCGTGGGAGACGGGGCTGTACTGGCGCTGTTTCGCGGCGATCCCTTCCCGCAGATTCCGCCGCGCTATGTCCGTGCGATCATTTGGCAATACTGGTTTACGACGATGGATGAAAAGCGGCAAACGGGCAACTGGTGGCGCCGCGAGTATCTGGGCCTGTACGCGCCGGAACTGACGATGGCTGCGGATGGCCACTTTGCCGTGGTGGAATGGCCTGAGGAACTGCCGCCCCACGACTAAGGGACGATAGATACGGAGGACGATGAGACGATGAGCCGCGCATGCGTGATTGGATCGGGCCCCAACGGGCTGGCCGCCGCCATTGTGCTGGCGCAGGCCGGATTGAGCGTGAATGTGTTTGAAGCCGAGGCCGAGCCCGGCGGCGCTGTGCGGACGCTTCCGCTCACGTTGCCCGGGTTTCTGCACGACTTCGGTTCAGCAGTGTATCCGTTCGCGGCGGGTTCTCCATTTTTTTCCGCGCTGCCTTTGGCGGATCACGGACTGGAATGGATCCACGGTGAAGCGCCGCTGGCGCATCCACTCGACGATGGCTCGGCCGTGGTCCTGGAGCGCGACCTGGAACATGCGGAACGCGCGCTGGGAGCGGACGGCAAGCTGTGGCGCGGTCTGATGCAACCCGCTGCCGACGACTGGATGGAATTTGCGGAAGACACACTTGGCCCGGCGTTGCGCATTCCGCATCATCCGCTGCGCATGGCGCGATTCGGCCTGACGGCGATTCAATCCGCGCAAGGCTTTGCCAAGAGCCACTTCGTCAGCCCACGCACACGGGCTATCTTCGCGGGACTGGCGGGTCACTCGTTCCTGAGCTTCGACCAGCCACTGAGCGCGACCATCGGATGGATGTTCGGCATCACCATTCACGCGGTGGGCTGGCCAATTCCGCGGGGCGGCGCGCGAGCCATTTCGCAAGCACTCATCGGCCACCTGAAGACGCTGGGCGGAACGGTGCACACTTCGTCCCACATCGACGCGGCTCAATTCCGCGAGTTGGAAGCGGACAGCGAATTGGTGCTTTTCGACACCACGCCGAGGCAACTGGTTGCGATCGCCGGCGAGCGGCTCGCGCCCAAATACAAAAGCCAGCTGGAAAGGTTCCAGCTCGCGCCGGGCGCGTTCAAAGTCGATTACGCGCTTTCTCAGCCTGTTCCGTGGCGCGCACCAGATTGCCAACGGGCGATCACGGTGCATCTGGGCGGGTCGTTCGAGGAAATCGCGGCGTCCGAATTCGCCGTGGCAAATGGGCGCGAGGCCGAACAGCCCTTTGTGCTGGTGGCACAGCCGACGCTTTTCGATCCGTCGCGCGCGCCTGAGGGAAAACATGTGCTGTGGGCCTATTGCCATGTGCCCAACGGGTCGACGGTCGACATGACAGAGCGCATTGAGTCGCAGATCGAGCGCTTTGCGCCCGGATTTCGCGATTGCGTGCTGGCGAAGCAGGTTTCCGCGCCTGCGGCGTTGCAAGCGATGGACGTGAATCTCGTTGGCGGCGACATCAGCGGCGGTGCAATGACGATGAGGCAGATGTTTTTCCGGCCGACTGCGAGCGAATACGCTACGGGCGCGCCCAAGCTGTACTTGTGTTCGGCGTCTACACCACCCGGCGGAGGCGTGCACGGCATGTGCGGCTACCACGCGGCGCGGCTTGCGTTGCGGCAGTTGAAGAAGTGATTGGCGAGTGCTCCCAAGAGAGGAAGGCCGCTCACCGGAGTTGCGCGATGCCTTCCACATCGTGCAGCCCAGGCGAGCGGCCAGATCAAATTCAATCAGTTCGGCAAAGCTCGCTGCTCAAGCCAGGACTTGCTGCGTTCCCCCGTGAAAATTCAAGCGCGAGAAAAGCTTGGCAGCGTTACCCGCGGGCGTAACTCTCAAGCGCCACACGGCTTGGAATCGTAAGCGTGCATCCGTGTTGTGCCACCAGATGGCGATTCTTGAAGATGCTCAGCGTGCGCGTCACGGTCTCGCGCGAGGCGCCAATGAATTCGCCGATCTCTTCGTGCGTCATCGACATGCGGCAATGCGCGGCGCGCTCTTGCTTCTGTCCGGGCTCGTCGCTCCACACCAGCAGCAGGCGCGCGAGACGTTCAGGTACCGAAGTGGACAGGCCAACCATGCGCAACTGCTCGCAGGCAAGGTTGAAGCTGCGGCTAATTTCGCGAGTGACGATGGGATAGACCTCAGGATGACGAGACATGAATTGCAGGAACACCTGGCGCGAGATGTGCGCAATCTTTGCCGGATAGAGAGTATCCGCGGTCATCTCGTACTCACCGCCGGAGAGAGTGGGCGAAAGTCCAAGCACCTCGCCCGCTTTGGCGATGTGAAAGCTCAGGCGGCGGCCATCGCTCGAGTTGATGGAAAGCTTGACCTCGCCGTCCAGAACAACGTAGACGCCCGATGCCGGCTGCGTCTCAGTGAAGAGCACCACGTTGGACGGATAGGAGGAGGGCGCGAGCAGTGGCTCAATTTCGGCCAGCGCCGCGGCCGGCAATGCGCTTAAAGAAGTCGCCCTTCCGGTAGGAAGGAACACCCGCGTTGTTCGTTAGATCATGTCCCGTATGCATTTCAGCTCTCCGTGTCCGCAAGTTGAGAGTTCTTGCGCGCCACTTCCTCGGCAAGATACTCGGTCCAGGGTGTGCCAGTCAGGATCGCGGCTCCGGTTTGAGAGTAGATTGCTCTCAAAACCCTGATCCCCCCAGCGTCGGCAAAGGTCGTTTCCCGCAAATCAAGAGACAGTTTCTTCTGTGCTACTACCGGAGCTTTCTCTTCCCACAGGCGGCCAAGTTCGGCTGCCCAGGGTCCGGCGACGCGCCCTTCCAGCTTGATGACGATCGCCGTTTCGTTTTCTTCAAAATAGATTCGAAGCACTTGCTGGCTCGTCCTGCGCCATGCCTGTGATAAGGCACGGCGCGTGCCAAACTTGCGATGCGGCGCGACGGCGCCTGCATGGCATTGAAATCAAAGGATTTGCTTTTACGGGATCGCAGCAGTGGAGGGTGACGTCGAGCGAGGCGTGGCGAAGTGACGATGACGGCATTTCGTCACGGAGACTACATGTAGTCTCCGCGCTCGATGCCGAACTTCTTGATCTTGGAGTTGAGCGTGGTGCGTTTGAGCCCTAGACGTTCGGCTGCCCCGCCGGGGCCGCCGATGATTCCCTTGGCCTCACGGAGCGCACGCACGATATGATCGCGCTCGGCTGCGTGCAGAGTGGGATTGGCGGCGGCGTTCTCTTCTTCCTCTTCCATGGCTTCGAGCTCGGCAAGAGGCACGTGGAGTTGAGGCCCACGGGAAAGGATCACGGCGCGCTCCAGAAAGTTTTCGAGCTCGCGAATATTGCCCGGCCACTTCCAGGCCACCAGCGCCGCCATCGCCTCGGGCGGGATGGTTTCGATGTTCTTGCCCATGCGGCGGGCGTGGCGCGAGACGAAGTGGCGCACCAGGATGGGGATGTCGGCGGCGCGCTCGCGCAAGGGCGGGGCGAAGACAGGGAAAACCTTGAGGCGATAAAAGAGGTCGCTGCGGAATTGCTTTTCCGCGACCATTTTGGCCAGGTCGCGATTGGTGGCGGCGATGAGGCGCACATTCACGGGAATGGGCCGCGTTCCGCCCAGGCGCTCGAATTCGCGCTCCTGCAAAGCGCGCAGCAATTTCGGTTGCAGGTCGAGGGCCAGCTCGCCAACCTCGTCGAGAAAAAGCGTGCCCTCGTTGGCCAGCTCAAGACGGCCGATCTTGCGCGCGATGGCGCCGGTAAACGCGCCCTTCTCGTGGCCGAAAAGCTCGCTCTCGAGCAGCCCCGCGGGAATGGCGGCGCAATTCAGCTTGATGAAAGTGCGTTCGCTGCGCGCACTCAGCCGGTGAACGGCACGCGCCAGCAACTCTTTGCCGGTTCCAGTTTCGCCCTCGATGAGGACTGTCGCGTCGGTTGGCGCCACGGTCTCAATTTGCCGCAGCACGTTGCGCAGGCCGGTGCTTTCGCCCACGATGTCGTCAAAGCGGTGCTCGAGGTTGATCTCTTCTTCGAGGTACTGTTTTTCCTGGTCCAGCCGGTCGCGCAGCTCTGCAATGCGCCGGAATGCCATGGCGGTATCCACTGCCATTGCTACCTGGCCGGCAATCTGCACCAGCATCTCCACTTCGCGCTGCCCAAAAGTCCCCTCCTGCCGGCTCACCACGGAGAGCGCCCCAAGTGCCTTGCCGTGATGAACAAGCGGAACCCAGCAACCCGACTGCATGCCCATTCGCTTGAGGTAAACGAGCGTTTCGGGAGCATAGGAGGCTTTGGCAATACTTTCCAGCAGCACCGGCTCCCGCGTGCGGAACGCAATTCCAGACAGCGAGCCATCGATGGGCACGCGCAATTCATTTAGAAAAACTTCACTGCCCGGACCTCCGAGAAACTGCACCACCAGGTCGCCAGCCCCTTCGTCGTAAAGCACCAGGCCCGCGTTGTCGTGGGGAATCACCTCGCGGATGGTAGCCGAGATCGCATCCAGCAGCTTTACCGCATCCAAATTTGCCAGCAGCGCCCCGCTGAGCTGGAAGATCAATGCCTCCTCCGCGCGCTTGCGGTCGGTCATGTCGCGCGTGACTTTGGCAAACCCCGTCACCTCGCCACTACTGTCGCGGATAGCAGTGATCACGACGTTGGCCCAGAAACGCGAGCCATCCTTCCGCACTCGCCAGCTTTCTTCTTCCACGCGATCCCTGGCCGCGGCTTGGCGCAACAACTCGGCAGGCCTGCCGCGCTCCTGATCTTCTCCGGTGAAGAATCGCGAGAAATGCAGTCCGAGCACCTCGTCCACCTTGTAGCCTTTGATGCGCTCGGCGCCGGGGTTCCAGGTAAGCACGTGGCCGTCCCGGTCGAGCAGATAAATGGCGTACTCGCCGATGCTCTCGACGATCGAGCGCAGACGCAGATCGTTGATCCGCAGCTCCTCCTGCGCGGCGCGCTGCTCGGTCGCGTCGCGGATAAACGTGACCACTGCCGGACCGGACGCGGTCTGCATGGGCTTGAGCATGATGTCGACGGGGAATTCGGAGCCATCCTTGCGCAGGCCGAAGAGATTGAGTGCCGCCCCCATTTGGCGAGTGCGGGGATGGGCGCTGTAATTCTCGCGATGGCGCGGGTGGCCGGCTCGAAAACGCGCGGGCACCAGCATCTCGACGGGCTGCCCGATGAGCTCGTGGCTGGAGTAGCCGAAGAGCTCTTCGGCGCGCGGATTTGCGGCACGCATTACGCCACTGTTGTCGGTGACGAGGATGGCGTCCGGCGAAAACTCAAACAGCCTTTCGATCGTATTTTGGGCGAAACCCGGTTCGATGCGTTCTTCCGCACCTGTATCCTGCCCGGGGGAATCCGAGGGGCACATTTTTTGCTACCGACCTTAGCTGAAAGGTATCGCTTTAGACGAGCTTTGCGCAATGTATGAGATGTGAACGCTCAGTGACTTCCGTGCGACCCGCGAGGCTCAGGAGGGTTTCGCCTGCTCAGCGAGGTAGGCGAGCCATTCGTCCATGCCCGCGCCGTTCTTGGCTGATGTCTCGAAGATGCGGATGCCGGGACGGATCTCGTTGATATTCTTGAGCGCCAGCTCACGGTCGAACCCGCAGGGAGCCGACAGGTCGATCTTCGTTATCACGGCCGCATCGGACGAGTTGAAAAGTCCCGGGTACTTGAGCGGCTTGTCCTCGCCCTCGGTCACGCTAAGCAGCGCGACGCGAATGCGTTCGCCCAAATCGTAGCTCGATGGACACACCAGGTTGCCGACGTTCTCGATGAAGAGGTAGTTGAGGCCTTCCAGCGAGACTCCTTCCCAGTCTTCGAGGTGCTTTGTAACCATCTCTGCGTCAAGGTGGCAGATGCCGTGCGTATTGATCTGGCGCACAGGTGCGCCGCTTGCCGCCAGGCGCCGCGCATCGTTATCGGTTTCAAGATCGCCCACCAGGGCTGCCGCGTGAGCACCGCGGGCGCGCAGTGCACGCAGAGTCAGCTCAAGAAACGCAGTCTTGCCCGTGCCGGGGCTCGAAACGAGGTTCAGCACAAGGACTCCAGCCGACACAAAACGCTGGCGCAGCTCTGCCGCCAGCTCATCGTTCTTCTTCAGGATTCCTCGCCGCAACTCAACAATCCGGGTTGTCATATATGCTCCTCAACCGGATTCGGCGCGCCGATCTGCGTCTGCCCGGGCTCCGGGTCTTCCAGCTCAATCGATTCAATCTCGAGTTCGCGCCCTTGGCGAAGATCAGCCGCGAGCTCGCCACAATGCGGACAGCGAAAGCTCTGCACGCCCTCGATCTCGGAATCCACGCCGCAAGCGTCGCAGTGCACGATCACGGGTAGCTTGTCGATCACCAGCTTCGCGCCGGCGGCGGGTGAACCTTCCGAGGCCAGCTCCCAGCAGAACTGAAGCGAATCTTCAATGACCGAGGCCAACGCGCCGACGCGCAGCCGCACTGCTATGATGCGCGCGCCGGGGTACGCGGAGGCCGACTCGGTGACCGTTTCGACAATACTGGTCGCAATGGAAAGCTCGTGCATCGATTCTCTCTGCAAGATACTACGACTGCGTGGACTTTGGCCGCGACAGGGCGCACAGGTTGCAAACAGGCTCCAAAATTTGAGCGCCAAAATGTAAAATAATTGCGAAGGATCTTCCCCTTGTCAGGCGCCTCCACACACACCACCGGAATTGAGTCGCGCCTTGCGCTCAGCGCGCTTGCGCCGGAGACGCTTCAGTCCGAAATCCGCGCCATGACCACCGAATGCGACCGCATGGGCGGCATCAACCTGGCGCAGGGCGTGTGCGATACGCCTGTGCCTGAAGTGGTGGAGGCGGCGGCGATCCAGGCCATTCGCGATGGGCAGAACATTTACACAAAGTGCGACGGCATCGCGCGGCTCCGCGAGGCCATCGCGACCAAGCAACTGCGCGACTACGGACTGACTTACGATGCCGAATGTGAAGTGATGGTCGCTTCCGGCGCGACCGCCGGCCTGCACGCCGCCGCCATGGCGCTGCTCAATCCCGGCGACGAAGTGCTCGTTTTTGAGCCGTTTTACGGCTACCATGTGCATACGCTCGACTCATTGCGTGTGAATCCAGTGCTGGTCGCGCTTGCCGAGCCGGACTGGCAGCTTGACGTGGATGCTATGCGGGCCGCGGTCACGCCACGCACCCGCGCCATCCTGCTCAACACTCCCGGTAATCCCAGCGGAAAGGTTTTCACGCAGCCTGAGCTCGAAGCGGTAGCCCAACTTGCCATCGAGCGAGATCTGTTTCTGATCACCGACGAGATTTATGAGTACTTCGTGTACGACGGCGCGCGGCACATCTGCCCGGCCACGCTGCCCGGCATGCGCGAGCGCACGATTGTGATTTCAGGTTTCAGCAAGACGTTTTCGATCACCGGCTGGCGCATCGGCTACGTTACAGCGGATGCGCGCTGGTTGCCCACGATGGGCCACTTCCACGACCTGACCTACGTGTGCGCGCCCGCGCCGCTGCAAGTGGGCGCCGCCGCGGGCGTGGAGCAGTTGCCGCCGAGCTTCTATGCGCAATTGGCCGCCGATCATCAATCGAAGCGTGGCCGGCTGCTCGCGGCCGTCAGGGACGCCGGCATGGAAGCCTCCGCGCCCCCCGGCGCCTACTACATCCTGGCCATCGCCGAGCACCTGCCCGGCAAAACTGCCGCGGAAAAAGCTCGCAACCTGCTGCGCTCGACCGGCGTGGCCGCCGTGGCCGGATCGGCGTTCTTTCGGCGTGGGCGCGGCGAGAATCTGTTACGCTTCTGTTTCGCCAAACGGGATTCCGAGCTGGACGAGGCCTGCGAGCGCCTGCGGAAGCTTTAGGCGCGCTCCGGCAAAAACCCTAAGATCCCGCCTCGGCGGCTAGCCAGGTCTTCAGATTCGGTTCCTGAAGCCGCCGCAGCTCAACGCAGCTGTCGATATTCTCAAGGGCGTGCCTCAGCGCCACGTCGGAGGCGGGAACCGGGTGAGAAGCGAAAAAGCTCTTCACGTCGTTGCGCGCTTCGGCAGTACAAAAGCTGCCGGCGTAGCTCACCAGCAGCGAGCCCAGGTCTGTGGTGACTTCGGGCTGCACCTGGTCCCAATGCGTCTTGATAAAGTTCCACGTCGCATCCCGGTTCTCGGGATCCTGAAGACCGATGGCCAGCTGAATCGCGGCGTCTTGGTTGCGAACTTTACTTGAAACCGAGTATTCGAGAGCACGCTCAAGCAGCGCGGGAGTGTCAAACTGAACCAGAAGTCGTAATGCGCTCTCCTGAAGGTCGGGATCGGTCGAGGTTTCATACACCTTTTGCAATCGGTCAAAGAGCGCGGCATCGCCGTTCTCCGCGGCGGCTTCAAGAGCGGCCCGCCCAAGTGTCGGATCGACGGACGCAGGATCGTCGAGGTATCGATCGGCAATCTGGCGCGCCTGGGCAGAGATAGCAGGGTCGTTTCCATGATCAACGAGCAGTCCGAGAAGTTCTGCACGCAACTCAAGCGTGTTGGGCGAGTCGCCGGGCGCGGGAGGACCGAGCTTCTCGTACTCGGGAGCAAGGTTGCGGCTCACCCACACAGCCAGCTCATCACGCTCCGCCTTCGTCGATGCCACTTTGTCGGCGATGATGCCAATCTTTCCCGCAGCAATTGAGAAAACTTCTGCGCTCGTATCGGACTTGAGTGCGGCCACGAGATTCAGATAGTCGCCCACGGGGGCTTTGTTGGCGTGCACCTGCGCCCACTCGTCGCCGGCAAGGCTGATGCGCTCAGCCGGGGTGAGCCCAGATTCTATGCGCGAAACCAATCCGGCGTATTGCGCGGGTGTGTATGCGCTGCGGTAATAGCCCTTGCCGCCGGCGTTGGCGAAGGAGAGGCGTGACGCCGGCACATTCACGCTGGAAATCTCGGGCGTCACAAGTTTGCAAGCCGGGGCATTTGTGGTCGTAAAGCAAACAGGCAGCGTCCACTTTTGTTCGGGATCGGGCGTGATGCTGGGGCTGAGGAAGAATCGCCTCTGCTCAACGGAGGCTTTTCTGCTTGCAGGCGCGGCGAAGTTGAGGATAGGCTCGCCCGGCTGCGCTACAAACGACTCCATGATCTTGTCCACCGGTTTGTGGCTCGTTGCCGTCTGCGCATTCCAAAAGTCTTCCGCCGTGGCGTTGCCGTACTCATGCGCGGCCAAGTATGCGTGCACGCCTTTGCGGAAGGTATCTTCACCAAGGTAGTTCTCGACCATCAGGAGCACGTCGCTGGCCTTGCCGTAGGCGATGCCGTCGAACATCTGGCCGATCTCTTCGGGCGTGTCGGCTTTGGCGCGAATGGCGCGGGTGGTCGGCTGTGCGTCAATGTTGAGGGTGTCCTGCTCGTCGCCGGCAACTACTTCGGGAATGTTCCACTCGGGATGCATCGCAGCCACGGGCTTGTTCTCCATCCAGGTGGCAAAGCCCTCATTGAGCCAGATGTTGTCCCACCATTGCATGGTGACCAGGTCTCCGAACCATTGGTGGGCCATTTCATGCGCGACAACGAGACCGACTTCTCGTTTTTCGGCGACGGTGGCAGTCCTGGGATCGAGCAGGAGGTCGGTTTCGCGGTAGGTGATGGCGCCGAAGTTCTCCATGGCGCCGGCTTCGAAGTCAGGAATGGCAATGAGGTCGAGCTTCATGAGCGGGTAATGAATGTCAAAGTAGTCGTCGTAGTAGTGCAGGACAAACTCGGCAACATCAAGAGCGTAGGGCGTGAATGCAACCTTGTCGGGCGTCGCGCAGACGCGAATGTCCACGTTGTCCTGGCGTCCGCTGGTGCACTGGAAGTCGCCCACGAGGAAGGCGACGAGATAGGTGGACATCTTTGGGGTGGTTCCGAAGACCACCGTATGTTTGTTCGTGCCGGGACCCGCTTTGTCGGCCGCGATCGGGGTGTTCGAGATTGCTGTGTCGGTGGCGTCGATGACAAGCGAGATATCGTAGCTGGCCTTGAAGGCCGGCTCGTCGAAGCAGGGAAATGCCCGGCGCGCGTCGGTGGCCTCGAATTGCGTGACGGCGTAGTTGCGGAGCGCGGTCTTTGAAAGATAGAAGCCCCGCAACTCCTTATTCAGGATGCCGGTGTAGCGGATTGCGATGGTGGCATTGCCGGCGGGGACAGAGTTGGGAAACGTGAATGTTGCCTGCTGCTTGTCCGCGTCGAGGGTCACTGTGCCCTTCTGCTGTGAGCCGTTGGAATCGATGGTCACCGACTGGAAGACAATCTCAATGGCGTTCAGGGTAATTGAGTTCGTGGGCTGGCTGATGGCCACGTCGATCGCTTCCTCGCCGGAGAAAGTTGCGTCTTTCAGGTCGGGCGTGAGCTTGAGCGTGTAGTGCGTGGGGACGACCGTGGTGGGCAGGCGCTGGCCGAGAATGGTGTGGGGAGAGATGAGAGCCAGAAAGGCAAGAGCCGCCTCTGCGCCGAAAATTGCGCGCGCGCAAAAACAGGAGGGAAGGATCCTCATGGAAGCCTCTAGGGTTGTGCTGCGGATCGGTGGGTCTATCTTTTCTCGACCGACAGCGACATTTTCGATCCTGCCGTCGACGGATGAATCATCGAGCGGCGGAATTTCTTGATTCTTACATACCGCACTAGTCGAGCTGCGCCGGCGCCAACTTAGGCGAGATGGCGTGGATGACGATCAGCGCCAGCGGGTAGGCAAGGCATGCGAGGATGAACAGCGTCACATAGCTGTGCGTTTTTTGAACGATGGCTCCCGCGCTGAACAACAGCAGAACTCCGCCAAATGCCCCTGCCATGCCGCCGATGCCGGTTACGCTTGCCACAGCGGCCTTGGGGAACATGTCGGATGGCAAGGTGAATAAGGTCGCCGACCATCCCTGATGACCGGCTGTAGCCAGACCCAGGAGTGCCACCACGACCCACAGGTGATGGATAAACGGCGCGGTAAAGATGGGTGCGATGCACAATACGCAAAGCAGCATCGTACCCTTGCGGGCCTTATTCGGCGTGATCCCACGGTTGATCAGGGCACCCGAAATCCAGCCGCCGCCTACGCTGCCAAAGATTGAGATGGCATAGGCCAGCATCACCGGAATCTTGCTTTGTGACAGGCTCAAATGAAACGTAGTCTGTAGATAACCCGGGATCCAGAAAAGGTAGAACCACCAAATGGGATCGGTGAGGAACTTGCCCACCGCGAATGCCCATGCCTCTTTGCACGGGACCACGTGACTCCAGGGAACTTTCTCGATTTTCTCGCCGGGATCGCTGAGGATCAGTGCGAGTTCGGCTTTGGAGACGCGGGGTTGATCCTCGGGCCGGCGATAGACAATGAGCCAGAAAACAAGCCACACGAAGCCCACTGCGCCAGCGACGAAAAATGAGCCCCGCCAGGCTCTCGCGGGCCCAAACACACTCCATTGACTGAACAGGGCCACGAACACCGCGACCACGACCGGCGCCACCATATTGCCCACATTCGCGCCCGAGTTGAAGAGCCCGGTTGCGAACGCCCGCTCGCGCTTGGGAAACCACTCTGCCACCGTCTTGATGCAGGCAGGGAAGTTGGCGGCCTCGCCCAAACCGAGCAGAAACATGGCCAGTGCAAAACTGGCGACCGAAAACGCCGCGCCTGGCAGCATGGCTGCAATGCTCCAAAGGGTAATGGCGATCGCGAACGCCTTGCGCGTGCCCAACTTGTCGGTTAAGCCACCCGCGACCAGCATCGCGATGCCGTAAGCCAACTGAAACGCGACTGTGATGATCCCGTACTTGTAGTCGTTCAGGCCCGGAATAACGCCTTCGAGCGTGTTTTTGAGATTGGCGATCACCGCGCGGTCGACATAGGCGATGACCGTGGCGAAAAACAAGAGCGCGCAAATCACCCAGCGCTGGTAGGTCATTCGGTCCGCGGGCGCCGTGGTGGCAAGAGAAACCTGTGGGTCGCCGCTTGCTGAAGACATTTTGCCGGACTCCGGGATGAAACTTTGTAGCCCTACGTGGTCCGACCAATTATACCGGCCACACTCGGGAGCTGATTTGCCTGAAATTGGCGGCAGCGTCAGCGCGGAGCTTTGCGGTGCGGCAGTATCGAGTCGAGCAGGAGCAGGCAGGCGCCGGTGACGACTGAAGAGTCGGCCACGTTGAAATCGGGCCAGTGATAGCTGAAGATGTGGACCTCGATGAAGTCGATCACCGAACCATAGACGATCCGGTCGTGAACATTGCCGAGCGCTCCGCCAAGGATGAGCGCGAGAGCAATCGTGGTGAATGTGAACTGGTTGCCGAGGCGTACCAAAACGATGAAGATGACCAGAGCGGCGACGAGTGTGAATGCGACCAGCGTCCAGCGCACAACGTGCGGCGAAGCAGTGTCGGCGAAGAGCGAAAACGCCGCGCCTTCGTTGGTCCAATGAGTGATGCGCAGGAAGCGCGGGATGATGGGAATCGCACCGCCCAGTGGGATATGCAGGGAGACCCACGTCTTGGTCCCACGGTCAGCAATGATGACCAGCGCCGAGATGAGGAGCAGCCAGAACAAGCGGCGAGGCCGGGGCCAGTTCGTCAGCCAGCTCATTTGCTGGCCTCCGCGCCACTCTGGGGCGGCTCGATGCCCATCTCGTGCAACGCCGTCTGGCAGCGCGTGCAAACGTCGTTCCAGATGCCGTAGCTCGAAACGTCCGGCATGAAATTCCAGCAGCGCGCGCATTTGTGGCCGGAGGCGGGCGAAGCAGTGATCGTCGGCTCTCTGCCTTCCGCGACGCTGACACCGGAGACATTCAGGATTTCTTTAAGTCCGGCTTCGTGACGTCTTAGTAATGTCAGTAAATCGCCCGACTCCTCAATGTTGATCTGCGCTTCCAACCCTTTGCCGATATTTTTGGCCTGGCGATCCTCTTCAAGCACGCGCATCGCCTGGTCGCGGACGGCAAAGAGCTTTTGCCATTCAGCGAGAACGGGCGTGGGGTCACCGCTGAAGATCTCTTCCGGCTTGGGAAACAGCGCGAGATGCACGCTGATCGGGCGGCCTTCAACCGCGGGCAGGTATTCCCAGATCTCGTCGGCGGTGAAGGTGAGGATAGGCGCGACCAGCCGGACCAGCGCCTCGGTGATTTGCCACAGCACAGTCTGCGCGGAGCGGCGCGCCTGGCTTGTGGGCGCGAAGGTGTACATGCGGTCCTTGAGCACGTCGAGATAAAACGAGCTCAGGTCCACAATGGCGAACTCATTCACCGCCTGGTAGACGCGATGGAACTCGAAGGCCTCGTACCAGGCGAGAATCTTTTCCGCGAGGTCGCGCGTGCGGGCCAGCATGTAACGGTCGAGCGGCAATAACTCGCTCTCGGCGACGCTGTCGCGGGCAGGAACAAAGCCATGCAGATTGCCCAACAGGAAACGGAAAGTGTTGCGCAGCTTTTTATAGAGCTCGGCGCAACGCTGCATCAGATTTTCGCTGGCGGCCATGTCTTCGCGGAAATCGACCGACGCGACCCAGAGGCGAACAATCTCGCCGCCCATGCGGTTGGCGATGTCGACGGGATCGACGCCGTTGCCGAGCGACTTCGACATGGCTCGGCCCTGCTCGTCGAGGGTCCAGCCGGCGGTGGCCACGTGGGAGTAAGGCGCGCGTCCGCGCAGCGCGACCGAAGTGAGCAGCGACGAGTGGAACCATCCGCGGTGCTGATCGCCGCCCTCAAGATAAAGGACATCTCGAGCGGCCTCCGGGCCGCCCCCACTCTGGAATGCTTTGTACGCCGCACTCAGGTCCGGGTCCGACTCGCAGACGGCCAGCCAGCTGACGCCGGCGTCAAGCCAAACGTCCAGAATGTCGGTTTCCTTGCGGAATTTAGCGTCTCCGCAATGCACGCAAACCGAGCCCTCAGGCAGCAATGCATCCGCGGCGGGCGTTCGCCAGGCCTCGATGCCCTCGCGCTCGATGAGGGAGACAACCGCGCGGTTCAGTTCCGGGGAGATGATCGGCCGGTTGCACTGCTCGCACAGGAAAACCGCAATGGGCACGTCCCAGATCTTCTGCCGGCTGATGCACCAGTCGGGGCGCGTGGCGATCATATTGGTGATACGCACCTTCCCCCAGGCCGGATCCCAGATCACTTTGTCGATCTCCTCGATAGCGAGCTGGCGAAATGTCGTTTCAGAGCCGTCGGCGCGGCGCACCGCAGTTTCCATGCCGATGAACCATTGCTCCGTGGCGCGGAAGATAACCGGCTTGTGGCAGCGCCAGCAATGCGGATAAGAGTGTTCGAGTTGCGAGCCGCCCAGCAGCGCGCCGCGTTCTTCCAGCATGGCGACGATGACCGGATTCGCCTTCCACACCGTCAGACCGTCGTATGCGGGCGGCTGCGCGCTATGCCAGGAATCCGGATCGAAGTGGATGTGTCCGGTCGCATCGACGCGGGAAGTGGGGTCGAGGCCGTAGCGCTGGCCGGTCAAGAAGTCGTCGGCTCCGTGCGAGGGTGCGGTGTGGACCGCGCCAGTGCCTGTGTCGGCAGTGACGTAAGTGGCCAGCACGCCCAGGATCGACCGCTCAAGGAACGGATGCTGGAAGGTGACGCGATCGAGAACGGCTCCCTTGAAGCGGGCGAGCTCTTTAGTCGGTCCGAGCTTGCAAGCGGCTGCCACCTGTTCGGCCAGGGCAGCGGCAACAATGTAAACCTCGCCCTTTGAGACCTCTCCCGCCTCGGCTTCCAGCGCTACGTAGTCGAAATCGGGGTGGAAGGCTACGGCCAGCGACGCGGGCAGGGTCCACGGGGTGGTGGTCCAGATAATAGTCGAAACCTGCCGCCCGGCAAGCGCTGGCGCGATGTTGGCCGGATCGGAGGTCAGCCGGTAGCGAACGTAGATCGACGGGCTGGTGTGGTTCTCGTATTCGACCTCGGCCTCGGCCAGCGTTGTGCGGTCGTTGATGCACCAGTAAACCGGTTTGAGCCCGCGATACACGAAGCCTTTTTCGAGAAAGCCATAGAACGCCTCAAGAGTGCGGGCCTCGTAATCGTGGGTCATGGTCTTATAGGGCTTGTCCCAGCGGCCGAAGCAGCCAATGCGCTCAAATTGCGCGGTCTGCAGATCAACATACTTCTGCGCGTAGGCACGGCAGGCTTTGAAGATCTCGGCCACCGGCAACTCCAGCCTTTTGCGGCCAAGCTGCTCTTCCACTTTGATCTCGATGGGCAGCCCGTGGCAGTCGTAGCCGGGGACGTAGGGGGCGTCGAACCCGGCCATGGTCTTGGACTTGACCACGAAGTCCTTGAGGCCCTTGTTGAGGGCATGGCCCAGGTGAATGGGCCCGTTGGCGTAGGGAGGGCCGTCGTGCAGCAGGTAAACAGGCCGCCCGCGGGCGGCTTTGCGCATCTCTTCATAGAGACGGAGCTCGGTCCACCGGGCAAGCCGAAGCGGCTCATTCTGCGGCAGATTGGCTTTCATTGCGAAGGCGGTTTGGGGCAGGGTGAGGGTCGCCTTCAACTCTGGCGCAGGGGACATCGGGACTCCGTTCAAGGATGCGAACTTGCTCAAGAATCAGTGTAAACAAAGAGGGGCCGTTTTTCTGGGTAACAAACCGAACCCAGCAACCGTCTATTGCGTATGGAAGTCCTGAAGCTGGTGGACTATGGGAAATCGGAGGCGGGGACTGAAGGCGGTTTGGGAACCGAGACAAAGGTTGGCGCGTTCAAGCATAATGGATTGATGGGCCAGTTCGCGGACGAACTCGCGCCCGGGCAGTCAGGAACGGCCGGGAAGAGCGCCGGAGAGAAGGCAAGCGATCTGCACATGACACCGGAAGAAAAGGGCGACCAGGGAGCTTCGGTTCCAGTGAGCGGCCACGAGCTGGACGCTTTCCTTGGGCATGCTTTCAAGGAGGAGCCCATTTGGGCAAGCCTCTGGGAGCGCATCCAGGACGTGTTTTTCCCGGTCAAGCTGCCGCCTCTGGAACTGACCTCAACGCCGATTCCAGTGCCCGACCGGATGGCTGTGAAGGCAAACCCGTGGGCCATCGGGATCTCGACGACCTTCAATATCACCATCCTGCTGCTTGCAATCTGGCTGGGCATTCGCGCGATTAACAACATCGTGAATCCCGTCGTGCAGGCGACGAACATCGATGTGGGCGATTACAAAATGCCCAAGTCCGACACCCTGGCAGGCGGCGGTGGCGGCGGCGGCGACCGGAGCATCGTTGAAGCCAACAAGGGCAAGCTGCCGGAGAAGGCGAAGGATACGATAACGCCCCCGCAACCACAGACCATCGACAAGCCCAAGCTGCCTGATCCTCCGACCATCAACGTGCAAAAGAACATTCAACTGCCCGACAACATGAATATGCCGATGATCGGCATGAAAGAGTCGGCGAATGTGACTTTGGCCTCGGCCGGCTCAGGAAATGGCGCGGGTATGGGAACGGGCAGCGGCGGCGGCATGGGGCCGGGGGGCGGGAATGGATACGGCCCGGGATACGGCGGCAACGCGGGCGGCGGTGTTTACCAGGTTGGCGGCAGGATTTCGGCTCCGGAGGTGGTCCACAGCGTTGAGGCCGAGTTCTCCGACGAAGCGCGGCGCGCCAAGTATCAGGGTGTTTGCCTCATTTCGCTCATTGTCGATGCGCAAGGGAATCCGCAGAATATCCGCGTTGCGCGGGCACTGGGCATGGGGTTGGACGAGAAGGCCATCGAAGCCATCCGGCAGTACAAATTCAGGCCGGCTATGAAGGACGGGAAGACGGCCGTACCGGTGATGATTACCATCGAGGTTGATTTCCGGCTTTACTAACGCGTCAATCCATCTAAGGAACGGAGAGCGGAGCACAAGCGGCTCCGCTTTTCTTATGGAATCAGCCAATCGCCGTCATCCTCGAGAATCTCTTTCATGGCGGCGCAGTCGGCCGGCGCATGCGAACAGGGAGCCACATCGGGACCATCCACCGCGCGCATCACGGTCACAAATTTCTGATGGGTCTTCATAGCTTCGTCGTGGCACTTCTTGGCCACGGCCATCAGTTGCTCCCACGTGCCCTCGAGTACTTCGCCCTTGTTCTTTGTCTGATGGTAGAGGCCGCTGGCATCGATAATCTTCGCGAGATCGACCGCAGTATCGCTTGCCTGGTGGGCCTTGCCCTTGGGCTGCACGCTCAACTCGAGAAGCATCCAAACACCCCTTTTTAACCTTCCTCTTTACCTGATACATCGTGCCGCGGCGCGACACCGTGATTTGGCATACACGCGCGTGTGACAACACTCACCGTGATCAATGCCCATTTCGCGAAACTCTATCCTGGGCAGTCCCTTTGGCCGGCAAGTGAGGCTGGTTTTGCAAGGGACAAAGGAAAGGGTGCGATATGGCAGGACCGGCGGTGATGGAAGCTGCGCACGAAACAGGAGTAGCGCATCAAGCTGCATTTGACCTGGCGGAGTTGACCCGGATGTACGACTTCTCCGGACGAACTGTCGCCATCACGGGCGGAGCCGGCATTCTTGGCAGTGAAATCGCAAGCGCGCTGGCCGGATGCGGCGCACAAGTCGCGATTCTCGACGTGAATCCGGAGGCGGGCAAGGCTGCCGTCGAACGGATGGGTGAGCAGGGCGAGCACGTTTCGGTTTTCCAGTGCGACGTGCTTAGCCGCGACAGCGTGCTGCAGGCCGCGCAGGAAGTTGTCGGCCGCCTTGGGGGCCTCGATTGCCTGGTGAATGGCGCGGGAGGGAACAAGCCCCAGGCCACGACCGGCAGCGAGCTGAAGTTCTTCGATCTGCCGGCCGACGCGCTCCGCTGGGTCTTCGAGCTGAACATTCTGGGTACGATTCTGCCCAGCCAGGCCTTTGGCAAGATCATGGCCGCTCAGGGCTACGGGACCATCCTGAACATTTCGTCGATGAACTCCTTCCGGCCGCTTACGCGGATCCCGGCGTATTCGGCCGCCAAGGCCGCGGTGAGCAACTTTACGCAGTGGCTGGCCGTACACATGGCGCAGGAATACTCGCCGAAGATTCGCGTGAACGCAATTGCTCCGGGATTCTTTCTCACCAATCAGAATCGTTTTCTGCTGCTCGACAAAGAGACCAGTGAGCTGACCGCACGCGGCAAATCGATCATCGGCCATACGCCCATGGCGCGCTTCGGCGAGCCGGAAGACCTGTTTGGCGCGGTGCTCTGGCTGCTTTCGCCGGCTTCGGAGTTCGTCACCGGCGTCGTCGTGCCCGTGGACGGTGGATTCTCGGCGTACAGCGGCGTCTGAGCCGCTGGCGCAACGCGGCGAGGGCGGAAATGGTCCTTGCGATTGAGTGGAAATCTTAAGTAAGAGTGGTGCGCCCGGAGACCCCGTGGCGGCGGGGAGTTCCCCTACTTGACCTCTTTGTGGTGGAAAATGGTGCGCCCGGAGAGATTCGAACTCCCGACCTACTGATTCGTAGTCAGTCGCTCTATCCAGCTGAGCTACGGGCGCACACGCGCGGGCTTCAGGACGAAGCCGCCGAACCTTTGTCAGAGTATCAAGGCCAGCGCGTCAGCGCAAGATTCGCCCGTCAGCGCAAGATCAGCCCGCCGGCGCAAGATTGGGGCGGCGCAAGGCCACGGCGGCGACGCGAGACTGGACCAGTTGCGCTACCGGGCTACGCCGTCGGTGGAAGCGCAGCGGCCGGCACAGACGCGGCGATAAGCGGCTCGCCCTGATTGTCGTCTGGGGCGATATCGAGTCCTGCCTCGCGGACGAGCTTGGTGACCGCAGCGGCGTTCAGGCGAGTGGCGTCATATTCGATTCTGAGGGTCCGGGCGGCGCGATCGAAACTGAGCTGCCGGATGCCGTAAACGTCGCGCGCGTGGGCCAGCGCCAGCGCAACCTGCTCCGTCGGCGCCGTGGCGTAGCGATAGACGATTTCCACCGTGGTCATATCGCCAGAATATCAGCTAGTAATCGCTTCGGACTATGACGAATGCCGGCCCTTTCCCGCTCTCATTCGCGAACTCGGCCTGATTCGGACCGGTCAGAGTCAGACGGAAGGAAACGGGAGGGTCGGACAAGGTTCGCGGGGGATGGGCGCGCCGATGGCTGACCTCGAAAGCAAGCGTCCTGCCGTCGAATGCCGGATGGAAAATCGGTTCTGGAATGCCTGGCGTCACCGTCGGCGGCTCACCAGGCTTGTCGCGCCTGATCAGGTAGAACAGGATCGCCCCCTGCAACTCGCCGCCTTCATCGGTGACCACGAGCGTCACAGCAGGCATCCCGTCCATCTGTCCGCGCCAAACACCGGTGAGCCGCGAGAGATCCGGCCGTGGCGTCTGCACGTTGCCGCTCTGGCCGAAGCCCAAGGTGACGGCCAGCAACAGAACGAATGTCCCAAAAACTGTTCGACTCATCATCGTCAGCTCCAATTTGCTACAGATCTTTCACGAGATCGACGACCGGCGCATCCGCACCACAGTTGACGCAGTGGATGGTCGCCTTGTCCGTCGCGGTACGCTTCACTTCAAAGCTGGCCACAAAACTCGACCCTTGAGGCTTTTGGATCTTCACCTGAAACGTGAGCGTATTGCTGTCGGCGATGGGATTCATCAGCACGTGCGGGTCGCGTTCAATCACCTTGGGCGTTCCGCTTTTGTCGCTCACCATGTCCAGCACAATGGTTCCGCCCAGTTCGCCCGTATCCGTAGCGAGAGTCAAAGTTGAGGTGGGTTGGCCGCCCACATCGGCGTGCCAGATCCCCACCCAACCTTCGTTTGCGGTGGTCTGCGCCCTCGCCATGGCGCACAGAGCAATCGCAAGCACTGCTACCTTAAGACCTCTGCAATTCATTCCATCCCTCCGTTTTTCGCGAGTGTTAAGTGCGATTCTTACGACTGTTTGTTGAGCGCCATTGCCGCCAGTGAGCCGCCCAGGCCCATCGTTTCCACGGCCGACGACGGCACGATCACCATCGACTCGCGCTCCTTGATCGCCTCATACAGCATGTTCATAGCGCGCAGATGCAGCGCCACGGGATTGTCTTTGTATGTCTCGGCAGCAGTGGCAAACTTGTCGGCAATCTCCGTTTCTGCGGTTCCCAGGATCACGCGGGCGCGCCGCTCGCGCTCTGCCTGTGCTTCGCGCGACATTGCATCCTGCAGGTCCGGAGGAATTTGCACGTCGCGGATTTCGACCGACTGCACCGTAATGCCCCAGGGAGTGGTCTTTTCATCGAGGATCTTCTGCAATTCCTGGCCGAGCGTCTCGCGCTCGGCCAGGGCCTGATGGAGGTCATGGCGCCCGATCGACTCTCGCAGCGCGGTTTGCGCGCTCATCGTGATTGCATCGTCGTAGTTCTCAACCTCAAGAATCGCTTTCTCTGCGTTCCATACCATCCAGAAAACGATGGCATCGACGTTGACGGGCACGGTATCGCGCGTGAGCGTAGTCTCAGCGGAAACGTTCGCAACGCGCACACGCTGGTCGACGATCTGGCTCAGAGTCTCGATTACGGGAACAATCAGGAAGATCCCCGGCCCGAGGAGGCCCACATAACGGCCGAAACGAAGCTTGATGGCCTTCTCCCACTGGCGGACCACCTTGATGGCGAAGAGAAGATAGAGGCCAACAAGCGCGCCCGCGAGGGCTGGGGCGGGCTGGCGAGTGAGAACAGTGGCGAGCAAGCCTGTCAGGAAGCAGACCAGGAATGCGGCAACAGCAACTCCATTGAAGTTCTGAGTGGTGATTTTGGGCGTCATTCTTTCTCCTTCAGGGCTGACCCCAAGGGCCATGCCCGCAACTGCTCAACGAGATCTTCGATGGTGAAACCCGCGGCGCCCGCGCGCGCGACGGCGTCGGCAACAATCTGGCCCAACTGCCGCTCCCGCTCTGCATTTCCGCGGGAGACCTTCCGAGCGCTGATAAATGTGCCGGTCCCCTGGTGCGTCTCGAGCAATCCGCCCAATTCCAACTCCTTGTAGGCGCGCACCACTGTATTGGGGTTGATGGCCAGGTCCACGGCCATTTGGCGGACCGTGGGGAGCTGGTCCCCCGTCGCAAGCGCGCCGGCTGCCAGGGCGCCGCGGATCTGATCGATGATCTGCCGGTAGACAGGAACCCCGCTCTTGAGATCGAGCAGAAAGCGGAAGGCCGGCTTGGAAAAAGTGGTCATCGCCGAGAAATCAATGTACTATAAGACTAGTACACTAATGCAATTGGATTGTCAAATGGTTTTTGTAGTTTTTTCGCGGAGTTTCAAATGGGAGAGATTCGCCGCCTCAGAGGCTCTTGAGATAGGAGACAATCTCGGGGCTGGTCCATTCCTGTGGCCCCACGAGCTTGCGGCGGATGATTCCCTGGCGATCGATCACGTAGGTCTCCGGCCACATATCCGTGTGATACAAATTCGCCGCGGACTGCGTTGGATCGCGAACGGTGATCAGATCGATGTGATGGCGGACGATAAAAGTCGAATATGCTGCGGGATCGTCGTCGATGCTGACGGCGAGAATGACAAGATTGGGCTGCTCGTGATGGAGCTCGAGCAGGGAAGGCATCTCTTCGACGCACGGCATGCACCAGCTTGCCCAGAAGTTGAGCAGGACGACCTTGCCGCGGTAGCTGGCAAGATGGACGGTGGAAGTCCCGTCGGAAACGGTAAAGTCTGGCGCGGCCTTGCCGGTTTGCGCGGGATGCGAACCGCGATTGCACGCGGGCAGAAGGGCTAACGGAATCAAGAGCGCCAGGATGAAGCAACGAGGAAACCGCACATCCTTATAATACGGAGCGTAAGTCCGGAAGAAAAACGGTGCGAATGTAATGAGCAAGGGTGAGGCGGATCGAGGCGGTACGAGAAGCTGGAAGCCGGTTCTGGGCCTGGCCGATCCCGCGGAGGACTCGCCCTCCGCGGCGGACTGGCGCGACTGGGCAGAAAAGACCGCCCCGGGAACGGTTTTCGACCTGCCTGAGCCGGAGTCGCTGATCGAGCTCACGGTCATCGTTCCGGCGCGAAACGAGGAAGATTGCCTGGGCGAGTGCCTGCAATCGCTGGTCAGCCAATCGGAAGACATCTTCAAGCTGGGCCACGACTGGGAGCTGATCGTGGTGGACGATCGCTCGACCGACAGGACCGCCGAAATCGCGCGCGAATTTACCGGAGTCACGCTGTTGGAGGCGGGCGAGCTCGAGACCGGCTGGACAGGGAAGGCTAACGCTGTTTGGACGGCGGCGCGGCGAGCGCGGGGCCGCTGGCTGCTGTTTACCGATGCCGACACGATTCACGAGCCGGGCGACCTGCGACGGGCATTGCACGAGGCCGAGCGGCACAAAGTGGGCATGTTGAGCTACTCGCCGCGGCAAATTGTCCGCGGGTTGGCGCAGCGCTCGCTCATGCCGCTGGTTTTTTGCGAACTTGCACTGGCCTATCCGCCGGCCAAAGTCTCTGATCCCGCCCAGCGCATCGCCGCGGCCAACGGCCAGTTTCTGCTGGTGGAGCGGGAAGCCTATCGACGGCTCGGCGGGCACCCCAGCGTGGCCGGTAAGGTACTGGAAGACGTGGAGCTGGCATTTCTGGCCAAGCGGCGCAAAGTGGGGCTGCGCTTCCGTTATGCCGATGACGCAGTCTCCGCGCGCATGTACCGCGGCACGGGAGCGATGATCGAGGGCTGGACGAAGAACCTGAAGCTGCTCTTCAACAACGCGCTCGCGCTGGCCGTCTTCAGGGCCCTGGATATAGCGCTGCTCTTCGGCCTGCCGATCCTGGCCTACGAACTGTGGAACGCCCGGCTCGGCGCGCATGCGCTCGAGTGGCTTGGCGCTGGGTGGGTCTTTGCGTTGCTCTGGCTGCGAACCCTCTTCCGGTTCTATGCGAGGGTCGCGAAATCGAACTTTCCCTTCCTGGATTGCGCTCTTGCGCCGCTAGGTCTGCCGCTCTTCGTCGCTCTGCTCTATCGAAGCTGGTTTCAGCACCGCATCCTCAAGCGCGTAAGCTGGAAGGGGCGGAGTTACGCGCCATAGAAGAGCGGTCGGCGACGACTTTGAGCGGGTCGTGAACCGACAATAGTTCTTTCGATCCTGTGCAAATACATCTTGGCTCTGTGAAACCTTTGCTCGGCTCCGGAATCTCTTCAATGAGGGAATGAATGATCTTTTTGACGCGGCGGGCGACTTTTTCCGCATCACATTTTTACTGGAATGAGTCCTGGCCAGCGGAGAAAAATGAGCGTGTCTTCGGGCGCTGTGCAAACAGAAACGGGCACGGGCACAATTACACGTTGGAAGTGACCGTGGCCGGGGAGCCGGACCCAGTGACCGGCTTCGTCGTCGATCTCAAGTGGCTCAAGGGCGTGATGGAAAGTGAGGTACTGGCTGCTTACGACCACAAGCACTTGAATCTCGATGTGCCGGAGTTCAAGCAGGCCATTCCGACCACGGAAAACATCGCCATTGCGGCATGGAACCGGCTTAAACCGGTTGTGACCGCAGCGGGCGGAGCGCGGCTGAGCCGCATTCGCGTTTATGAGACGCCAGAGATTTTTGCCGAATACCGGGGTGAGGCGTGAAGGCGTATTTTGGGCGCCGCTATATGGTCAGCGCAAGCCACCGGTTGCACACGCCGGCGCTTACGGCGGAAGCAAACCGCGCAACATACGGCAAGTGCAACAACGACCACGGCCACGGGCACAACTATTTCGTCGAAGTTCTTGTGGGTGGAACGGTAAATGTGGAGACCGGAATGGTTGTAGATATGGTGGCTCTCGATGACAAAGTCCGGACGCAAGTGCTGGACCGGTTCGACCACGCTAACCTGAATCTCGATCCGTTGTTTGCCGATCGCGTGCCAACAACCGAGAATTTCTGCACGGCGATTTTTGATCTGTTGCATGACGTATTGCCTGCGGGCAAGCTGGAGCATGTTCGCGTGGAAGAGACGGAAAACAATTTCTTTGAGTGTTCGGCGAGAGGATAAAAGACGATGGCGCATCCAATTGCGGTGAGCAAGCCTGTTCACGGGGCGATCGAGGCGGCCGAAGGGCTGAGCGGCTTCAGCACGCAGGAGATGTATCGCGAGATTTTGAGCCGCCTGGGTGAAGATCCGGATCGCGACGGCCTGCGCTCGACCCCGGCCCGCGTGGAAAAGGCAATGGCCTTCCTCACCAAGGGCTACGATCAGGACCCGGCGAGTGTTCTGCACGGGGCAATGTTCGACGTGGAATACGACGAGATGGTCATCGTCAAGGACATCGAGATGTTTTCGCTCTGCGAGCACCACATGCTGCCCTTCTTCGGCAAGGTGCATGTGGCCTATATTCCCAAAAATAAGGTCATCGGCCTGAGCAAGATTCCCCGTCTCGTTGAGGTTTTCGCGCGCCGCCTGCAGGTGCAGGAGCGGCTAACGCGGCAAATTGCGGATTCGATCCAGGAAGCAATTGCGCCGCAGGGTGTCGGCGTGGTCATCGAGGCGCGGCACCTGTGCATGATGATGCGCGGCATCGAGAAGCAGAATTCGTCCACGGTGACGAGCGCCATGGTAGGCTGCTTCCGGCAGAAAGAAACGCGCGCAGAGTTCCTGTCACTGGTACGGCAGCCGGGCACGGGCATAGTCTGAAGCAAATGCAGCCACTCGGCTACCTTTTCTCAAGTTTGCGCTTCAGATCCCCTGCGCAAACGGTATCGACAAATACTTTCCGCGAGGGTATTGGCGGCCGCCAGCGCATGGTTGAAACTTTCGCCTGCTCGTCTCGCTAACGCGCGTCAACAGCGTGCCGTCCCGTTCCATGTTCAGCAGTTCCCGCGCAATCTCTTCCAATTGCTGCCAGTCGTGCCAGTCGCCGATGATGCGCTGCACCTCTCCCAGTGTCTCCACCAGGCTGGAATCGGCGTCGGCTGAAAGCTGCAGGATGTAACGCAGCTCCTTCACTTTGAGGCGGAAGGCGTGGATGTTCTCCGCGTTGAACGGCGGCCATTCGCACAACTCGCGGACCACTTTGATCGCCGCGGAGTGGACCCCCTCATGCGAGTGGGCGGGGAATCCATTGAGGGATTCAGCTTCTTTTTCCGGAGCCAGTGCGGTTCGAATGGTCCTGGAGTACTGTTTCAGATTTTCCCGTGCCACGTCGCGCCGGCGGCCGAGCACACGCCGCAACACTTCGGCGTTCTGCTGCCGCGCAATCTGCAGGTGCTCGAGCAGTCGGGCAAGGGAATCGCCGGCCACGTAACGCGCCAGCTTGCGCGCATTGACGATCATCACGTCCATTTCCCGCACACCGCCTGCCGCCTTGCGTATCGGTTCAATCGATCTAAGGACTCGCCGCGATTCTTTGCCCTCCACCTGCGCCAGAACGGAGACGATTGCCTCAACCCTTCGCGTGGTCGTGCGCAGCTTGTGAACCTCCGCAGGTGGGGGATCGATGGGCAAGCTCTTGAGCGTTTTGCTCAGCTCCCGCACCGCCTTGCGCGCGCGTTCCAGTTCGTCGGCCATCTCTCTCACTAGATTGGGGCGTTACCGGCTGGGTTGGCAAGAGTGCCTCGCGCCACTAAAGTGATGATGTGAACGGCCTTCTTGTGATCGACAAGTCGGGCGGGATGACCAGCCACGATGTGGTGAACCGCCTGCGCCGCATCTCCGGAGAGAAGTCGATTGGCCACCTCGGCACGCTGGACCCCATGGCCACCGGGGTTCTGCCGCTGCTGATGGGCAAGTTCACGCGCCTCGCGCAGTACTTTTCCTCTGCCGGCAAGAGCTATACGGGGAGCATTCGATTCGGGTTCGCGACAAACACCTATGACGCCGAGGGCGAGCCTGCAGCACCGGACCGATGGCCCGAAATGGCCGCGAATTTGACGCTCACACAGGTACAAGCGGCCGCCGCGCGGTTCCACGGCGAGATGGACCAGATGCCGCCGCAGTTTTCGGCCAAGAAGGTCGACGGACAACCCGCATACAAGCTGGCCCGCGAAGGCAAACCGGTGCAGTTGAAGCCGGCACGGGTTGTTGTCGACGCCTTCGTAATTGAAGTATTGGAGGGCCCCGAGGCCAGCTTCACCATCGACATCAGCTCTGGCGGATATGTGCGCTCCGTGGCGCACGAGTTGGGGCATGACCTGGGTTGCGGGGCGCATCTGTGCCGTTTGCGGCGGACACGGGCGGGCGTGTTTACGCTGGCTGACGCGCACACGCTCGAGGAGCTGGAGGCCCTGGCCGGAAACGCCGGGGCACTGGAGAATCTGTGCGTCCACCCGCGCGCTTTGCTGCCGGAGATGCCCGCCGTGACCGGCGACAGCCAGGCGCTGGGCCGGCTGCGCAACGGGGCGCAAGCCAATCTGCCGGAGTTCTCCGCCGCGCCGCTGGTAAAGGTCTTCGCCGGGCCGCGAGAATTGGTCGGAATCGCCCGCAGAGTGGCCGGAACGCTTTTTCAGCCGGTGGTGGTAATGGGATAAAGGCAGGGAATAGTGAATAGGGAATGGGAAAGCCGATACCGCGACGTGCGAGCATTTGGATCGCGACGATCTGCAAGGAGGGATCGGGGCCAGCTTCGATCTTGAGCGGACTGCTAGGCGAATCGAGGCGGCAAGCTTTCTACTCCCTACTCCCTATCTTCCCCCTTTTCCTCACTGCCTTTGGCCCTCTCGCCTTAAACTGGAGTTTCGCTGACTTACAAGAAGGAGCAGACTCGCCATGCCTTATCCCAAAGATTATCGCTATACCCGCGAGCACGAATGGATTTCGGTTGATGGCGCCATCGGTTCGATCGGAATCACGGACTACGCGCAGAACTCGCTCGGCGACATTGTGTACGTCGATGCGCCCAAGGTGGGCGATACGGTCACGGCCAATGCCACGTTCGGTTCGGTGGAAAGCGTCAAGGCCGTGAGCGACCTCTTCTCGCCTGTCAGCGGCAAGGTGACCGCCGTGAATGAGGAACTGAAGACCGCGCCCGACAAAATCAACCAGGACGCGCACAGCACATGGATCATCAAGGTCGAGCTTTCGAACCCGTCCGAACTGACCACGCTGCTCGACGCCGCGGCATATGAGGCGTTTATCGCGGAGGAGACGGCAAGCTAAAAAATGCGCTACCTCCCCAAATCTGACGAAGAACGCCGGCAAATGCTTGCCGAAATCGGCGCGAAGTCGATCGACGATCTCTTCTCGAGCATTCCCGCCGAGTATCGCCTCGATCGCGACCTCACCGTGCCGCGCCAGCAGGCGGAGAGCGAGATCGTCGACTACTTTCGCGCGGCCGGGCACAAGAACGCGACCGACTACGCCAGCTTCCTTGGCGCGGGCGCCTATCGCCATTACCGGCCCGTCATTATTGATGCGCTGGTCCAGCGCGGCGAGTTCCTCACCAGCTACACGCCCTACCAGGCCGAAATTACGCAGGGCACGCTCCAGGCCATCTTCGAATTCCAGACCATGATCGCCGAGCTCACCGGCATGGATGTGGCCAACGCCAGCATGTACGACGGATCTACAGGTGCCGCGGAGGCGGTGATGATGGCAGTGCGGGTCACCGGCCGCAGCAAGGCCGTCGTCGCGGCGACCGTTCACCCTGAATATCGCGAGGTGCTCGCCACGTACGCGAAGCATCAGGGCTTGCCGACTGCGCTCGCTGGCTACGTTCCGGAGACCGGCCGCGTCGATCTCGCTGCACTTGACGCTGCGGTGTCCGCAGACACCGCAGCCATTTTGGTCCAGAGCCCGAACTTCTTCGGAATCATTGAAGACATTCCGGCCATCGCGCAGATCGCGCACGCCAAAGGCGCGTTACTCATTGTCTCGATTGCAGAGGCGGTCTCGCTCGGCATCGTCCGCCCACCCGTTGAGGCCGATATCGTCTCCATGGAGGCGCAGTCGTTCGGTGTCGCGCTCAGCTATGGCGGGCCGTTCTGCGGCGTCATCGCGGCCAAGGAACAATTCGTGCGACAGATGCCGGGCCGGCTCGCGGGCCAGACTGTCGACGGGGCAGGGAATCGCGGATTCGTACTCACTCTCGCCACGCGCGAGCAGCACATCCGACGCGAGAAGGCTACGTCGAACATCTGCACTAATCAGGCACTCGTCGCGCTCATGGCGACAATTTTTCTCGCCGTCTACGGCAAGGAAGGCATGCGAGAGCTGGCCGAGCACAACCTGGCCAAAGCCGATTACGCGGCAAACGCGCTTGCAGCCCGGCCGGGCGCAAAGCTGCGATTCAAGGGCGCGCCACGCTTTCACGAATTCGTCTTGCAAACGGACGAGTCGCCCTCAGCGTGGAGCCGGCGGCTGCTTGAGAACAAAATCGTCGGTGGCATTGAGCTGAGCCGCTGGTATCCCGAGCTCAGCAACTGCACCCTCTGGTGCGCGACAGAAGTGGTCAAGCGCGAACAAATCGACGCTGCTGCAAGAGTGCTGGCGGCAGAAGCGGTGGAGGCGTAGAGGGGAGCGATGACTACGAACGCAAATAGTCCTGAAACCCGTTCCGCTGGCCCCCACACCCTCGGCAAGGTTCGTCCGCATCAGACGCAGAACGAAGCACTGCTCTTCGAGAAGTCCTCGCCGGGCAAGCGCGCCTACAAGCTGCCGCCGCTCGACGTGCCGGCAGTCGACTCCGCAAAGCTGCTTGGCGCAGCGCGGCGCGAGAAGTCTGGCCTGCTCCCCGAGCTGAGCGAAATTGAAATCATCCGCCACTTCACGAGGCTCTCCACCTGGAACTATGCCATCGACCTCGGAATGTATCCGCTCGGGTCTTGCACCATGAAGTACAACCCGCGCGTGAACGAGCTTGTGGCGCGCATCGAGGGCTTGGCCGAGGCTCACCCCTACCGTCCCGAATCATTGGCGCAAGGAATCCTCGAAGTCTTCGATCTTCTCCAGCGCTGCCTGCTCGACATCACCGGCATGGATGCAATCACGCTTCAACCGGCGGCCGGCGCGCACGGCGAGTTCACCGGCATCCTGCTCACGCGCGCTTGGCACGAGTCGCAGGGCAATCCTCGCAAAAAGATCCTCATCCCCGACTCCGCGCATGGCACCAATCCGGCGACGGCTGCCATCGTCGGCTACGCGGTCGAGAACCTCAAGTCGAACACCGATGGCGGCATCGATCTCGAAGCACTCGCGCGGCAAGTCGACGGAGAAACCGCGGCGCTGATGCTCACCAACCCGTCGACGCTTGGTGTCTTCGAGAGCCAAATTCACAAGATCGCCGACATTCTGCACGCCAAAGGCGCGCTGCTCTACATGGACGGCGCAAACATGAACGCGCTGGTAGGCAAAGTGCGGCCCGGTGACTTCGGCGTGGACGTGATGCACCTGAACCTGCACAAGACCTTTTCTACTCCGCACGGCGGAGGTGGTCCCGGTTCCGGCCCAGTGGCCTGCAAAGCGTTTCTTGAGCCGTTCTTGCCGACCCCGGTTCTCATCCGAGACCAGAAGGGCGAGGAGACCTGCCCGGATGCGGGAGATTGGGAAGACACCAATGCCGAACCGACGGCCGACGGCTGCCCGCCGCTGTTTCGCGCTCCAATTCTCAAGCCGGACGGCGAGCGCGTCGGCGATACAGAGCCCTTGCCGCTTCACCCTTTAGGCGGGCCGCTTCGCTGGCAGTATCACCGCCCGCAATCCGTTGGCCGCGTGCGCGCCTTCTACGGCAATACCGGCATGTTCATTCGCGCGCTGGCCTACATCCTTGCCAACGGCCCTGATGGCCTGCGCCAGACCACGGAAGACGCGGTGCTCAACGCCAACTACATCCGCAAGAAGCTTGAAGACGTCTACGAGCTGCCTTACAAAACGGCCTCGATGCACGAAGTGGTCTTCAGCGACAAGCGGCAGGCGGCGCACGGTGTCAAGACCGGCGACATCGCCAAGCGGCTCATCGATTACGGCTTCCATCCCTACACGGTCAGCTTCCCGCTCATCGTGCACGGCGCGCTGATGATCGAGCCTACCGAGAGCGAATCGCGCGAGGAACTCGATTTGTTTGTCGCGGCGATGCGTTCCATCGCGCGTGAAGTTGAGGAGAATTCGGAGCTGGTGAAAACCGCGCCGCATTCCACGCGCGTCTCGCGGCTGGACGAAGTGCAAGCCGCGCGAAAGCCCATTCTGCGCTGGAAACCTCGGGAGTAACATTGGCATGTCCTGAAAGGATGGGTCATGAGGCGTTGGGTGAAATGGGCGGGCATCGTATTCCTTGCCGCTGTAGTCTCCTTCCTCTTCTACGCGCTGGTCCGCCATCACGCACCTGTCCTCTTTCACCTCTCCGGCAGTTGTGCTTGTACCGATTATTCGGAGGAGGTTGAAGGATTCTCAGTTTTCAACCCCTTCCGTGATCGTTCGCCAGAGCAAGCCTCTAATACATTCCTTGCGGACATCAGCAATGGACGATGTCCAACTGCGGCAGTAGACAAATTGGTCAAGGGAGTCTGTTCGATGAAGACCGAACAAGGCGGATTTCCCCTCTTCCAGTGGAGGCTTAAGCACCGAGAAGACGGGCCCAACCGAGTGACGCTTTATTACAGCTTTCGGCGGATGCGCGATGAAGCGAGATTTTCCGGCGAGGGGTTCGTCGAGCTCGTCGATGGCGGTGGTGGGTGGAAAGCTTACAATTACGACGTCATTTGGTAGTCTCTCAGCGAGCCTTGATCGACGCGGACCTCGCGCCACGTACCAAACCCGCCATTTTCTCCGCCGCTTCAGCTCACCTACACTCATTTTTAGAATGGCGAGCTCTCCTCCAAATGCAACATCAACAGATCGGCCACCGACGTCGGCCTATCGCGGACGCCTTGCGCCCTCACCTACCGGCTACCTTCACGTTGGCCACGCGCGGACCTTTTGGACCGCGTTTGAGCGCGCGCGAGAGGCCGACGGCACGCTTGTCATGCGCATGGAGGATCTCGACCCCGACCGATGCCGCCCGGTTTACGCTGAGGCCGCGCTCGACGATTTGCGCTGGCTGGGAATCCGCTGGCAAGAGGGCCCGGACGTGGGCGGCCCCGACAAGGGAGGCCCGTTCGCTCCATATGTTCAAAGCAAGCGCCGCGCCTCTTACCTCGAAGTGTGGCGCAAATTACTGCGCACTGGCCGCCTGTTTCCTTGCCGCTGTTCGCGCAAGGACTTGGCCGGCGCGCTCGGCGCTCCGCATGAGAGCGTGCAGCCGGTAGATGGAAGCGGCAAGTTGGACAGCGCGGACGATGAGCCGGACGATGAGCCGATTTATCCCGGCACTTGCCGGCTCTTCATGGGCGGCACGCCGCAACTTCCCGGTCCCACAGCCAGCGAGTTTGAGGATCCGGGCGGCACGAATTGGCGCTTCCGAGTTCCCGACGGCGAAGTGATCGAGTTCGTCGACCTCAACCTAGGTCCGCAGCGCTTCGTCGCCGGCGTGGATTTTGGCGACTTCCTGGTCTGGCGGCGTGACGATGTTCCCAGCTATCAGTTCGCCTGCGTGGCCGATGATGCGGCCATGGGCATCACAGAGGTCGTGCGCGGCGCAGACCTGCTCAAGTCGACTGCGCGGCAAATCTTGCTCTACCGCGCTCTCGGTTTCAACCCGCCTGCCTGGTACCATTGCCGCCTGGTGGTTGACCATAACGGCCGGCGGCTGGCCAAGCGCCACGATGCTCTTAGCCTGCGAGCCCTGCGCCAGCGCGGTCTGACTCCCATGAACATCCTCTCGGCTGAGCTTCCAGTCGAGGCATAGGAAGTCGCATCGGAAGCCCGCCCGGCTGCTCGTTGCCCGGGTCCGGACGGGCCGCGTTCGTGCTGCGCTCCGTAGCTTCAATGCTTTACCATCGTTGACGTGTGAAGGGTTCCCCGCTGCGAGTCGGCTGGGCGCCCATCGCTCGACTGTTTGCCATGCAAGAAGATCAGCAGCTCCGATTGAACCCATTGCGCAGCGCGCCCAACCTGCTCACGCTGATGCGCATCTGTTTGGCGCCGTTCCTGGTGGCCGCAATCCTCGAGGGGCACTTCCTACTGAGCTTCGTTCTCTTTGTGGCAGCGGGACTGACCGATGCGCTCGACGGCTTGCTGGCGCGGTTGCTCAAGCAGCGCTCGATGCTCGGGCAATATCTTGACCCTGTGGCCGACAAGCTGCTGCTGAGCACGCTGTTTCTGGTGCTCTTTTACAAGGGATTGATTCCGGGGACTGTGACCGTGCTGGTCTTCGGAAGAGACGTCGGAATCCTGTTGGTTTCGGCCATTCTTTATGCGGCCGTGGGGCGGCGCGAGTTCCATCCCAGCATCTTCGGCAAGGCCAACACCCTTGCCCAGATAAGCGCCGTGGCGACGGTTCTGCTGCACCAGGTCACACCGGCGTGGTATTGGGTCGCGGTCACCCGCAGAGTGGCACTGGCCGCCACCATCGGGCTGACCGTGGCGTCGGGCCTGCATTATGCATGGCTGGTATCGCGCCGTGCGGGCGCCCCTGCAGCCAACGGCGCCGGCGCCAAATAGATCGATTGCTCCCGGCCTGCGGGCACGCGAAAAACCTCGCCACCCGCGCGAGAGGGGGTCGCAGCCTCTAGGAATCGTCCGGTTGATCTTCGGTTCCAGCCGTGTCTTCAATCTCCATATCGCGAAACTCTTCGGAATCGAAGACCTCGCCACACTCCAGGCACTCGACATACTCTGTGTCGTCGTGCCGGGAAACGATCCGGACCTTTGGGTGTCTGCAGGCGGTCGCCATCGTTCTTTTAGCCTGTTGCTTCCTCCGACCACTCCAAAGCTGGAATTCCCGCCCCAGTTGGGGGGAGTGCCGCCGCTCCCTGGTGGCTGTTTGCATTTGGGAGTGCGGGCTCTCGGGTATGGTTGCTCGGGAATGGCTATAGGTGCTCTTTCCGCCAGATTGTAGCCGTCTTTTGCCCGATTGCAAACCGATTTTTTGATGAATCCGAAGGCCTGGCGCCCGGAACCAACCGTGTTTTGAGCTGGCGAGCCTCGACTTGAAGGCGAATTCAAGCGGACGTATACTGAATACGGACTTAACCAGTCGCATATTTCATGCTAAAGCTCACCAAAAAAGCGGATTACGGGCTCATGGCGCTCAAGTACCTCGCCGAGCACCCGGAGACGCCTGCCCTGAGCGCCAAGGACGTCGCTGACGCCTACGGCATCCCCGCCCAGCTTCTGGCCAAGATTCTGCAGCGGCTGACCAAGGTCGGGCTTTTGCGCTCTCATGCCGGCATGAATGGCGGCTACGCGCTGTCCCGGGATGCGCGACAAATCTCGGCCTTCGAGGTGATCCACGCCATCGATGGGCCTTTGTTCATCACCTCCTGCTTCAAGGGCGCGAAGTCCTGCGATTTAACCCCGAGTTGCACCATCAAGGAACCTCTGGCGCGCGTGAATGAGACCATCGCTGGAGTTCTGAAGAGCATCAGCATCCAGGACCTTGCTGAGCAGGAGCATCCGGCTGCGAAGGCCCCCGATGCACAAGGGCTGGTTTCGCTGACGCTGTAGAAATGAGCTTGGGAGCGAAATTGTGATCAAAAAGCTGACCAGCATGATGGCTTTTCTTTGGCTGGGGATCGCACAGATCGTTCTGTTGCTGGCGTGGGTGAATTTTGGTGGAAAGTTCTCTGCATACCCGGCGATTCGCGTTTTTGCAACACGCGAATACTACGCATACTTCGTTGTGGCCGCAATCTGGGTGTTCATAGCCCAACTGATGCGGAAGCGTGAAGTGGCGATGGAACCGATCGAAATACTTGCTTGGTTTTTCACTCTGTTCATTGTGGTTGCAGTTCCGCTGATCCAGTGGAGTAAGGGGCTCTCGCAAACGCTGCCATCGCTTCCTCCGTTTGCGATGATGGCGGCCATGGCCACCGGAGCTCTCCTGTCGGAGCTGCGCAGGAAGACGCAAGAACAAAAGGCCGAGCTCGGAAAAGGGAACGCGGCATAACGAAGATGAAGTGATTGCATCGGCTGGCGTGCCTGCCGAATCAAACCTGCAGGTGGTTATGGCAAATATCGTCACAATCGGATCGACTTCCTCACCGGACGCTGTGGCAGCGCAGCCTACAGCTCCCCAGGCGCCCGCAGTGGACTTGAACGTAACCGCCAGTGCGGTGGCGCGCATCCGTGTGATTCTCGCCAAAGAGGGCATCTCGCCGGAAGAAGGCGGCCTGCGCCTGGGCGTCAAAGGCGGCGGCTGTTCGGGGATGTCTTATTCCGTGGGCTTCGATGCGCATCCGCGCGAGCGCGACCGCATTTTCACTTTTGAAGACGTCCGCGTGTTCATCGATCCCAAGAGTTTCGTTTATTTGAAGGGCATGACGCTTGACTACGAAGAGACGCTGATCCGCCAGGGATTCAACTTCATCAATCCCAACTCCGCGCGCTCCTGCGGCTGCGGAACTTCGTTCTCGGTCTAGATCCCGGTCTGCGACAGGCTGTGCCTGCCGAAAATCATCGGCCACTCAACCAGATCTTCAGCGTAGCGCCTTCTCAATCCCCGCTTCCGCAATCGGCGTCATAATCGCGTACCCGGCCGGCAACGGGTGCACCCCGTCCGAGCTCAGTGTTGGAGGCAGTCCTCCGCGTTCATCGCTCATCGCCGAGTAATAGTCCACGTATACATAGCCTTTCTCCGCGGCTTCCTTCTTCATCCACGCGTTCACTTCCATGACCTTGGGTGCTGGCGTCAGCCCCGGCGCCCACGGAAAGTCGAACGCCGGAAGCACCGAGCACAACACGACTCGAATCCCGTTCGCGCTGGCCAGGTCCGCCATCGACGCAATGTTTTCTTCCGTCTGCTCCACCGTCATCGGCCCCGTATTTCCGGCAATGTCGTTGATTCCGCCGAGAATCACGACGGCCTTGGGCCTTAGGTCGATCACATCCTGCCTGAACCGCACCACCATCTGCGGAGTGGTTTGCCCGCCGATCCCGCGGTTGATATACGGCTTGCCGGGAAACGACTCATCCAGCTTCCATCCCTGCGTGATCGAGTCGCCCATGAAGACCACCCGCTCCTCACCAGGCTTCGGTGCTGCCACCATTTCATCGGCCTCCTTGAAGCGTTCAAGCCCGCCAAAGTCCACAAGCAACTGCTTGTCGTGGTCCATCCAATACGGATTGCTCGGATGCCCGGAGGGCGAGGTTTGTACCGGGGGCGCTGGCTGGGTTGCAGGTGGCTGCTGTGGCGCCAGCATTCCGGCTAACCTCGTCAGCTCGTCATCGCTGAAGTAGCCCTCAATGATTCCCTTATCGCGAATAGGGTCCCTGACGACTGCTACGCTGCGAACCGAGCCGTCCATCACCACCGCCATTGACTTGCCGATGTTGGCGCTGGTATAGGCCTGGAGCCTGTCTCCGGCTTCGACACTCAGCGTAAAATTCACCGTTCTTTGGCCGGTATTTGAATTCACGCCGGGGTCGGCGGAACGGAAGTCGCTGCCTGTCACAATGGAGGAGCGCTCAACGATGTAATAAGAAGCGCCGCTCGAATTTTTAGGATCGCCAACATAGGGCAGAATCTCATTGTTGGGTGGAAGCGCGCCGTTCACGCTTTGCATGGCCGCGTCTTGGGATGGAAACGGGCCGCCGTCAACGGCATGAATCTCCAGCTGAGGGGTAGAGGTTGCGGGGGCTTGTGCCATCAAGGCACCGCCAGCAAGCAATCCGGCCAATGCCGCTGCGAAAATAGTAGCCTTGCAAAGCTGCCATCGATTCACAAAATGCTCCGATCGGTTCCAAAACGCGAGAGTCGTTCGTCAAACAGTCTACCTTCTCGCGGCGCGTTTACGATTGTTGGCTGTCGCGCCTCATGGCGGCCAGTTGTCCTTCGAAACACAGCCCACGCGCACACACGATAAAATCCAGGCATGCCCGCTCTGGCAGTTTCACCTGAGATTCTGACGAAATACGAGCCCGTTATCGGCCTCGAGGTGCACGTACAATTGCTCACTGCCACCAAGGCATTTTGCAGTTGCGCGAATCATTTCGGCTCCGAACCCAACACGAACGTTTGCCCGGTCTGCCTCGGGCTTCCGGGCGCCCTGCCGGTTCTGAATGCGAAAGCCGTCGAATTCGCAACGCTCGCTTCGCTCGCGCTCAACTGCCAGGTTCGAGAGCAATCGATCTTCGCGCGCAAGAACTATTTTTATCCCGATCTGCCCAAGGGCTACCAGATTTCGCAGTACGACAAGCCATTGGCCGAGCATGGTTGGATCGAAGTTCCAACCTCATCCGACGACCAATGAAAAGAATCGGCATTACCCGCCTGCATATGGAAGAGGACGCGGGCAAGAGTCTCCACGACGGATTCTCGGACTCTGCCACGCGCACGTATCTCGATTTGAATCGCTGCGGAACGCCGCTCGTCGAAATCGTCAGCGAGCCCGACATTCGCACACCGGACGAAGCCTTCGAGTACCTCACCCGGCTCAAGGAGATCCTTCTGTACACCGGCGTCTCCGACTGCAACATGGAGGAGGGTTCGCTCCGCTGTGACGCCAATGTCAGCGTCCGCCCCAAAGGCCAGGAACAATTCGGTACCAAGGTCGAAGTGAAAAACGTCAACAGCTTCAAGTTCGTTCGCGCGGCGCTGGAATACGAGATCGAGCGCCAGGTTGAGGTGATCGAATCGGGCGGGCATGTGACCCAGGAGACCCGGCTCTGGGACGCCAACCAGGGCCGCACCTACTCCATGCGCTCCAAAGAGCAGGCGCACGATTATCGCTACTTTCCCGAGCCGGATCTGCCGCCCTTGATCGTCTCGCACGAATTCCTTGAACAAAGAAGAGCGGAGCTAACGGAGCTGCCGGAAGCGCGACGCAAGCGCATGATCGCCGAATACGACCTGAGCGTGCAGGATGCGCACACGCTCACCGCCTCGCGCGAGTTTGCCGATCGCTTCGAGGCCGCGGCCAAGACGGCGCGCAATCCCCGGCGCGTGGCCAACGTGCTCCTCAGCGAAGTCGGCGGGCGCCTGAAAGCTTTGGGTTTCGAGCTGGATCAATCGCCGGTAACCATGGCCGGCATTGTGCTGGCCGCCGATTTGCTCGATGAGGGCAAGATCAGCTCCAAACAAATGAAACAGCTCTTCGATGAGTGTTTTGAGAAGGGCGAGGACTTTGGCCCTGTCTATGAGCGTGAGAAACCGCAGCAGATCACCGATGCCGCGGCGCTCGAAATGCTGATTGATGAGGTGATAGCCGCCAATCCCAAACAGGTAGAGCAATATCGCGGCGGCAAAAAAACGATGGCGGGATTCTTTGTGGGCCAGGCGATGCGCGCGTCGAAGGGCCAGGCGAACCCGGCTTTGCTCAATGAGCTGGTGACGAAGAAGCTGGACGGCTGAAACTCAAGCCGCGGGCTGGACTCCAATGCCGCTCCGCCCATCCGCAGATCCCGTGTGAAACGCAGGCCGCGAAGCCTACTTCAACTTCAGATCCGAGACGAAGTCCTTGCGCGCGTCCCAAGAGCTTACCGTCTTTATCGCGCTCTTTTTTCCGTCCTTCTCGGCCCACAAGTCGAAGTCCACGCTCATGTCGACCTGCGCGAAGTGGAAGTGGCCGTCGGCCGTGGAATCAAAACTGCGAATGGTTTTGCTCTTGTCGTCTTTCAGGAAAACGGTGGCCCCTGGAACAGGCTGGGAACTCGCGTTCAACACCGCGCCCGACACGGTGCGCATGCCGATGTTTTGGGCCCATGCTGCAGAACAAATCAACGTATTGTGCGGCCCAGCAGGAAGCGCTGCGAATGTAAGAAGACCCAGTACAGTGGCCGCCAGCAAGCCGGCTCGGCTCATTCCTATTCCTCCTCGTCCTCTGTCAGGAGATCTTCTTCCTCTTCGATGCCCTCTTCGATGCGCGCCAACTCCAGTGGCTCGACGCCGACCACTTCGTACTCCGTTCCACACTCTTCGCAGGCTATCACGTCGCCCTCTTCCACTTCGTCGACTTCAATGTTGAGGGCGGTATCGCATTCAGGGCAGCTGGGCATGGCAGCCTCCTCACTTTCCGAGCCAAATCGTATCGCAGGTTGAGACCGTCGTCATTCGGCAACCATCGCTAGTTTTAGTGAGAACCCGCCCTCAGGTCAAGAGCCAAACGGGGTACTTGAAGCCGGCGGTTTCCTCTCCGGGAACGGTGCTTCATATTCGTTAGACGATGTACTCTTCGGGCGGATTTCCGGCCATGCTTCATCCCCGGTGCAAAGTGCCGAGCGAGATTATCGGCCTCCGACGGGCGCTCTCTTATGATTCGCTCAGGGCGCCATGACACCGGCGCGCTTGAGCGTTTACCCTGTTGACTACGATGCCGAGATTTGGCTCCAGTCCGTTCGCCTTCCCTGACTTCAAGGGCGCCACGCGTCGCCTGATCCTCATCAATCTGGCCGCATACTTTGTGCTGCTGCTTGCGACTCTGGCGTCGTCATCGGTGGCGCGGAATTCCGAAGCATTAAAACTCGACCCCTCCTCGTTCATGCATGGGGCGCTCTGGCAGCCCCTCACCTACAGCTTTATGCATTTCGGAATCCTGGGCACGCTTTTCGAATTGCTCTCGCTATGGTTTCTCGCGGGATTCCTCGAGGCCTTTCACGATGCCAACTGGGTCACCAGCCTCTATGCGGTTTCCGTGCTGGGCACGGCGGCGGCCGCGCTGGTGCTCTATCTGGTCGCGAATACTATTGCTCCCTCCCTGCTCGTCAATGTCAACCCGCTCTTCGGATGTTTTGGCGGAATCTTTGGATTGCTTGCGGCCATAGGGCTCCTTTACGGCGACACGCAGTTCCTTCTGTTCTTTGTCATCGGCATCAAGGCGCGCTACCTGGTTATCATCTACGCGCTCGTCGCCGTCGCCATGCTCTTTGGGCAGGAACGGATGTACGCCTTCGCGCAACTTGGCGGAGCCGTCGCCGGTCTCGCGTTCGTGCGCATGGCGCCGCGCCGCGGAATGTCCTTCATGCTCAGCGAAAGCTGGTTTGGCCTGCGCAACCGCTATTACCGATGGAAACGCCGCCGCGCAGCCCGCAAGTTCGAGGTCTACATGCGTTCGCAGGGCCGCACGGTCAAGTTTGACGGCCAGGGCAACCGGATCGATGATGATCCCGACGACAAGAAGCGCTGGAACTGAAAAACAGGGAACAGGGATCAGAGATCAGAGAAACTATCGCCGCGCCGGGATAAGCAGTGGTGTAGCGCCGGTCTCCAGACCGGCTGTCGTGCGCGCGTCCCCGCCCGCACTCGCGTTGCTGAGATTCAATAGCGCGATCCGCTACAATCCTTTCTGGAATGAATACGAAGATCGCCTTTCTCTTTCCGGGGCAGGGCTCGCAGGCAGTTGGCATGGGCCGCGAGCTCGCCGAGCAATTTCCCGTGGCCGCCGAAACCTTCGCTGAGGCCGATGCAGCGCTCGGCTTCCCGCTTTCGCACCTCTGTTTCGTAGGGCCGGAAAAGGATTTGCGCCTGACTGAGAACACGCAGCCCGCCATCATGACGGTCAGCGTAGCCGCGGCGCGAGTCCTCGCCGAACAGGGCGTGACGCCGGCTCTCGCGGCGGGTCATTCGCTGGGCGAGTGGTCGGCGCACGTCATCGCCGGCACTCTCTCATTTGCTGACGCGGTCCGCGCCGTCAAGGCCCGCGGCCATGCCATGCAGCAGGCGGTCCCCGCAGGCCAGGGGGCCATGGCCGCCATTCTTGCGCTCGACGCAGCGCAAGTGGCAGACGCCTGTGCTGAGGCCGCGCATGAAACCGGCCTAACCGTCCAGGCAGCGAATCTCAACTCGCCAAATCAGACCGTCATCTCCGGCGCTGCCGCCGCGGTCGAAAAGGCCTCTGCGATCTGCAAAGCCAAGGGTGCGCGCCGCACCGTCATGCTTCCTGTCAGCGCTCCGTTCCATTGCGCGCTCATGCAGCCCGCTCAGGAGGAAGTCGCGCGCGTGCTCTCCGGCATCGCGATGCACGACCCGCATATTCCCGTGGCTGCCAACGTCACCGGCGGACTGGTGACTACGGCCGATGCCGCGCGCGACGCGCTCATTCGCCAGGTTATCGGCACTGTCCGTTGGGTCGACTGTGTGCAATCGCTGAAGGCTCAGGCCGCCGAACTGTTCATCGAAGTCGGTCCCGGCAAGGTCCTCTGCGGCTTGCTCAAGCAGATCGATCCTGCGTTGAAGTCGCTAAACGTCGAAGATGCGGCGAGCCTCGAAAAGACGATCGCAGAGCTGAAGGGCAGCGCGTAGACGAAAAAAGATAGTCTGGATTAAGTTCGAACCCTGCCAATTTAGTTGCGGGAACGAAAAGAGATTTCAATCCTTATTCGCACCGCAATGGGTTTTCCGTCGAGCGTCGCCGGCCGAAACCGGTATTGGCTAACGGCTGCGACCGCATTCTCATCCAGGCCGTGGCCAGCCGGCCGTTCTACACGAATCTCGGTTGGCATGCCTTGCTCGTCCACAATCATCGATAGCAGCACAACACCCTGGATTCGGTCGCGCCTGGCTTCGTCAGAGAACTCTGCTTCGACGGAATGGATCACCGTCGGCGGCTCGGCGCCGATTGGGAGTTTAAAGGGGTCGTTCGCTGATGCGGAAGAAGCGGGGCCTCCGAAGCCGTTTCGCAATTGGCCCTGGTCGCAGTCCACAATCTCTGTCGACGACGGCCTGAATGGAGAGAATATCGCCCTGACGCAAACAAGCACTGGAACCGGAGCGCCGTTCAAAGTTCCCGGTTGAATGGTCGAAGCCTTAAGCGCTGTAATCGCGTTGTCTAGATAATCGCTCTGAGCGTTTGGAATTGCGTCTCGCATCTTAACGCTACCATCGGCGCCGACGACAACCCTGAATAGAAAATGACGCGGGCCGCGATCATCAACGTTCGATGGGTATTCCGGGGGCACGGCCTTCGTCAGTACTGGCGGTGTGATGCCGGGCCCGAGACGATAGACGCCGTCCTGGTCAGGAGCCGGTGGGGAAGGCTTGATATCGAGTGGACCATCTTGGGTCGACGGCGCAACTTCCTGTTGCCCAAACCCCGGAACCGCGAGGAGCCCAAGGAATACGAGGCACATGCTCAGAGTTCGCATCGCAAACCACCTGTCAATTAAAATCGCTAGCTTTAGCACACTAACCCCAATTCGCGCAGCAGGAACGCGTAGTCCAGCGCAATCTCTTTCAGGTAGTCGTACCGCCCGCTCGCGCCGCCGTGCCCCGCCTGCATGTTGGTCACCAGCAGCAGCGGATTCGAGTCCGTCTTCAGCGTGCGCAACTTGGCCACGTACTTTGCCGGCTCCCAATACATCACCTGGCTGTCATGCAGGCTGGTCTTCACCAGCATCGCGGGATAATTCGCCACATGCAGATTGTCGTAAGGCGAATAACTCAGCATGTAATTGAAGTACGTTTCATCATTCGGGTCGCCCCACTCTTCGTATTCGGGAACCGTCAGGGGCAGGGAAGCGTCGAGCATCGTGTTCATCACGTCCACAAACGGAACGTGCGACACGATCACACGGAAGAGGTCGGGCCGCATGTTCGCGATCGCGCCCATCAGCAATCCTCCTGCCGAGCCGCCCTCGGCCGCCACGCGCCTCGGATCCCCATAGCCATGCGCGGTCAGGTGCTCCACGCAAGCGATGAAATCGCTAAAGGTATTGCGCTTCACCAGCATCTTTCCGGCATCGTGCCATGGCTTGCCCAGGTCGCCGCCGCCGCGAATGTGCGCATAAGCCAGCACCACGCCGCGATCGAGCAGGCTCAGCCGGTTCGAGCTGAATCCGATCGGAAGAGAGTAGCCATACGACCCGTAGCCGTACACATAGAGCGGATTCGTTCCCGCCTGGCGCCCGGCGAACTTATCGAACTTGTCCTTGCGGTACACAATCGAAACCGGAACCTCAACCCCATCCGGCGCCTTTGCGTGAATCCTCTCGCTCGCGTAGAGCGTGCGATCGAATCCGCCCGGAATCTCGAGTTGCTTCAGCAGCGTTGACGCGCCGGTCGCCACGTCGTACTCGTACACCGAGCTTGGCGTCACCAGCGACTGGTAGCCGTAACGAAACGTTGTCGTCTCGAAGATGCGATTGATGTGCGGGTGCGCACTGTAGGCCGGCTCGGGGAAGGAGATTTCGCCAGCGGCGGCGGCTTCAGCACCGTCGCCGGCAAACTTCCACAGCCTCAATCGCGGCAGCCCATCCTCCCGTTCGCAGGCGATGAAGAAGCCCGCGAAGAGATCTACGTCTTCGATCATCACCGCGTCGCGGTGCGGGATCCGCTCCGTCCAGTGCTCGCGGCCCGGCGTGTCCACTGGCGCTGTCACCAGCCGGAAGTTGCGCCCGCGGTCGTTCGTCCGAATAAACCACAGCCCGTTGCGGTGGTCGACCGAGTACTCGTGCTCATCCTCACGCGCGGAGATCAGCGAAAAGCTGCCGTCCGGTTCGTCCGCACGCAGCACCCGCGCCTCGCTCGTTGTGTGGCTGCCCGACTCAACCACGATGTACTTGCCATCGCGCGTCCGCCCGGCAGCGATGTTGAAACGCTCGTCATCGTCTTGATATACCAAGACGTCCTCGTTGGGCTGCTCCATGCGATGGTGGCGCCACAACTGGAACTGCCGCTTTTGCTGCTCGTCCTCAACGGTGTAAAACAGCGTGCGATTGTCGGCCGCCCAAACCACGGACCCCACACGCTCGACTTCGCCCGCCAAAGTCTCGCCGGTCTCAAGATCCTTGATGCGCAGCGTGTATTGGCGAAAGCCCTTGGTGTCAGTGGTATAAGCCAGCCAGCGGCCATCATCCGTAATATCGGTGTCGCCAATCGCAAAAAACGCCTGCCCCGCCGCAAGCTGATTTCCATCCAGCACTACCTCTTCCGCCGCGCCTGCATTCGTCCCCGCCGGCCCGCCCCGCTTGCGGCAGTAGATGCCGTACTGCAACCCCTCCTCGGTGCGCGTCGTATACCACCAGTCGCCGTCGCGGTAGGGAACAGAAATGTCAGTCTGCTTCACATGGCTCAGCATCTCCTGGTAAAGCTCTTCGCGCAGGCCGGCCAGCGGCGCCAGCACTGCGTCAGCATACGCATTTTCGGCCTCCAGGTACGCCGTCACATCCGGATCGTCCTTGTCCCGCAGCCAGGCGTAATCGTCCGCGAGCAGCACTCCGTGCATTCGCGTTTCGGTGTGAATCTTGCGCGCAACTGGCGGCGTGGGCAGCGGACTCTGGCTCATTTCTATCCCAGTGTAGAACCTGCAACCCAGGGAACTCGCCGCACCCCGTCAACGTACAATGAAGAAGGAATGAGAGGCCTTCGCCGCGCGCGCTTGACCGTGATTCCGCCATTGCTGGCGGCCCTATTCACATTTCTCCCCATCCCCTCGCGCGCCGAATCGGTCGCAAGCCTGCCCCAGCCCACCGACTATGTGAGCGACTTCGCCCATGTGTTGTCGCCTGACGCGATCACGCGGCTCGACTCGATCTGTGCACAGCTCGACCACTCGCAGGCCAACTCGCAAATCGCCATCGTTACGGTGCACGACCTCAACGGCGACGACGCGGCAGACTACGCAAACCAGCTTGAAGATCACTGGAAGATGGGCAACAAGGGCGACAACAAGTACGCCATGGTGCTGCTGGCCGTCGCTGATCACAAGTACCGCATCGAGGTCGGCTACGGGCTGGAAGGGATCCTGCCCGATGGCAAAACCGGCGACATAGGCCGCGATATGGTGCCTGACCTGAAGGCCTCTGATTATGATGGCGCAGTGACGCTCGCGGTGGGCGAAATTGCTCAGGTGATCGCCGACGACGCCAAAATCACGCTCACTCAAGACCAGCCGGTGGCCCCGCAAAGCCAGCCCGCCGACCAAGGCTCGGGGATCGGCAAGCTGTTCCTTCTCATTCTTGTGTTAATCCTCTTCGGTGGAGGCTCGCTTCTCCGCATGCTCTTCGGCGCCAGCCTGTTCTTTGGCGGTTGGGGCCGCGGCGGTTGGGGCGGCGGCACTGGAATGGGCGGCGGCGGATTCGGCGGAGGTGGTTTCGGTGGTGGTGGCGGAGGGGGCTTCGGTGGATTTGGCGGTGGCGGCGGCGGATTTGGTGGAGGCGGCGCCGGAGGAAGTTGGTAGTACTTTGGCCTTTAGTACTCAGCTCTCAGCCTTCAGCTTATCCTGAATTGCAGAAGGCGCCAGGGCGATAGCTGAAAGCTGACGGCTGGAAGCTGATAGCTGTTTTGCAAAGGAGAATCAAACTGTATGAGCCGTGGACTTGGAATTACGCTGGCCGTTTTGGGCGTCCTGCTTCTCGTGGTCCTCATGATCTTTGGCAGCTTTGTGAGCGCCAAGAATCAGATGGTGGCCAAGGATCAAGTTGTTAAAGCTGCATGGTCCGACGTCGACGTGCAATTGGAGAGGCGCGCTGACCTCATTCCCAACCTGGTGTCGACCGTAAAGGGATTCACCAAGGAAGAAAGCAGCGTCTTCGCTGACATCGCGCAGGCCCGGGAAGGACTGATGAATGCCCAGACGCCCGAAGCCAAGATCGCCGCGAACAATCAGCTCGACGGTTCTCTTGCCAAGGTACTCGTCCTGACAGAAAACTATCCGACACTGCGTTCCAGCGATCAATTCATGCGCTTGCAGGATGAGCTTTCGGGCACCGAGAACCGGATCAGCGTCGCGCGCAAGCGCTACAACGACGCGATCCAGGACTACAACACCTTTATCTTGCAATTCCCCAACAGCATCTGGGCGGGAATTGCCGGCTTCCACCAGAACAATGCCTACTTCACCGCTAGCCCGGCGTCGCAGGCCGTGCCCAACGTGAGCTTTTAGATTCGTTCCGCTACTCGGGCAGCCCAGCCAGGGAACACGCAAATAGGCCATTCCGCTTGTGCGGAATGGCCTATTTGTCTAAGACCTTCGCCCGACTAGGGCTATTTGAAGGAACCGATGGCGCTCGCCTCGTCGTCGTAGATGTCGAAGACGGTATACAACTTGGTCAGCTGCAGCAGGTCGTGGACCTTCTTGGTCAGCCTGAGCAGCTTCAGCTTCGCGCCTTGATTCCTGGCCGTCGTATAGGCGCTCACTAATTCACCAAGGCCCGAGCTGTCGATGTAATTCACTTCCCCCAGATCCAGCAGGATGTTTCGCTGCCCTTTGCCGATCAGGTCGCGAATGGCGTCGCGCAACTGTACGCTGCCCTCGCCGAGTGTGATCCGCCCGCTGAGTTCCAAAACAGTGACGCCATCCACTTCCCTGGAAGATATCGCAAGTGCCACGGAAAATCCCTCCTTGTTGTTAATTCGGTTATAGCATCTTTGCCGCTGCCGGCTTGCGGAAAACTCCACGCCCGGCTCATTCGCGCGAAAAACCGTCGTTCTACGGTCCCCGCTCTCGCCACCATGCTATGTGTTTTTGGCCGTTGGCGCCAGATGCTTGATGAGCGTCAACTCGGTTCCCGGGTGCAATTGTCGAAAGTGTACCTCATCCATGAGAGACCGGATAAGAAAGATACCGCGGCCTGTGCCGCGGAGAAGGTTCTCGGCCGCCAGTGGATCGGGCACTTTATCGGGGCTAAATCCGTGTCCCTGGTCGGCAATCACAATCACCAGGTCCTTGCCCGTGTTTTCCAGCGAAACATCGATCTGGCGCGCGGGATCGTATTCGTTGCCGTGCAGCACGGCATTGATGGCCGCCTCGCGAACAGCCATGCCGATGTGGAATCGCTGATCCTCGTCCAGGCCTGCCTCCTTGGCCAAATGATCCGCGGCCTCTTCCACCTCGCTGACGCTTTCCATGGTGGAGCTCAGCCGGAAACTCTGCCGTTCTCTACTCGGACCAGTCACCAGGCTGCCTTCCGCCTCCACTGAGGGCGTCGCAAACGCCACGCCGCACTTCATCAACCTAGCTGGCAGTTTCAAGTCTGGATGCGATTGTGTCAAGCCGGTAAGGGGATTACTCCGGTTGGCCGTGTCGCGGATTCGCTCAGGCATGTGCAGCATCTCAGGGAGTAAACTGCGTTTCGTAGGTCGACCTTAAACTCTCGGAGTCGCGCATGAACCAGCGCACCCCAATCCGCGTTAGCCTGACAGCGCTGCTCGGCACGCCGGTCACTGACGCGCATGGACAGTTGAGGGGCAAGCTCAAAGATATTGTGGTGACCACGGGGCCGGACGGCGGCAGGGTGGCAGGAATCGCTCTCAAAACCCGCTCCGGCCTTTCCATTGTGCCTTCGCAGGAGGTGATGGAAACCCCAGCCGGCACGCTCGAATTGCGCTCGACTGAGGCGCTAGCGCCGCTCAAAGACGATGGCAGCTATCTCTTCTTGCAGCGCGACCTCATCGACCGCCAGATCATCGACATCAACGGCAGGAAAGTGGTCCGCGTCAACGATGTCGATCTGGAATGGACCGACCAGGGAGCGGTCCATCATCTGCGCGTGGCTGAAGTCGAAGTCGGACTGCGGGGAGCGTTTCGCAGGGTTTTCAAGGGCGTCTTGCCGCGCGCGCGGCTCGAATCCATTTCACGCAGGTTCGGTGCGCGCGCGATTCCCTGGCAGTTTGTCGACGTCATTGAGCCCGATCCCGCTCGGCGCGTCAAGCTGCGCATTGAACACGAGCGCCTCGCCGGCATCCACCCCTCTGAGCTGGCCGACATTCTGGAAGATCTGGCGCCCGCCGAGCGCGAGGCCGTCTTCACCTCGCTCAACCAGGAGGTGGCCGCCGAGACTCTGGAAGAGGTCGAGCCCAAGCTGCAAAAGGCGCTACTCGAAAAGCTCGACGAGGAGCGCATCGCCGACATCGTGGAGGAGATGGACCCCGGCGCCGCTGCCGATCTGCTCTCCGAGCTGTCCGAGGAGAAGTCCGACGCCATCCTCGAGGAGATGGAGCCGGAGGAGCGGCAGGAGGTCGAGGATCTGCTCGAGTTCGACGAAGACTCCGCCGCTGGCTGCATGACCACGGAATTCGTCTATCTGGGCGCGGATGCCACCGTTGCACAAGCCGTGCAGGCGCTGCGCAGCTTCGACGGCGATCCGGAAAGCGTGACCGAAATCTTTCTGCTCGATGAGAAGCGCATGCTTCGCGGCGCCATTCCGCTGGCTCGTCTGGTGATGGCTCAGCCTGATTCGCGCCTGAGCGTCCTGGCCGAGCCCCGTGTCATCTCTTGCCCGCCTGACATGAAACAGAACGAGCTGGCCGAGATGTTCGACAAATACAACCTCCACGCGCTTCCCGTCGTTGACTCGCAGGGCCGCATGGTTGGCGTGGTGCAGGCCGAGCGTGTGATCAGCTTTTTGCGCGAAAAGCTATAAGACAGATTTCGACGAATACACCGAGAGGAATCGGCCTTAACCGCGCCATAGACTTCAAAGTGAGTGCGTGCCTTATCCGGTGTCAGATCGCCAGATGCTGCTGAGCGAATGCGGCAGCTTGGTTGAACCTGCCAACTGGGTCGGGCGTCGTGGACCTTGCCAAGCCCCCCTCCAAGTCGCCGAGTTGGCGCCCGAACTTGGCCACTCCCTCAGAAGCTCGTACTCGCCGTAAAGACCGGCACGTCCCGCTTGAGCTCGACCATGGAGACAAATGTGTCCCAAACTGAGCAAAATTGCTCACATTTGACGCGCAAACCGCCGAATCCTCGATCAAACCCGTTGATTATTCTGAATCTGTGAAACAATTCATAGATGGTCCCATTTCCCAAAATCATTCAGGGTGGAATGGGCGTAGGTGTTTCCAATTGGCGCCTCGCTCAGGCCGTCTCAAAACTCGGCCAGTTGGGCGTTGTGTCGGGCACTGCGCTGGATTCGGTCTTTGTGCGCCGCCTCGCGGACGGCGACCAGGGTGGACACATGCGCCGTGGACTGGACGCGTTTCCGTTTCAGGAGATGGCGAAACGCATCTGGCAGGAGCATTTCGCGCGTGGCGGCGCCTCTGCAGGCGAGCCTTATAAGGCGCTTTCCATGCACCAGAAACACGATTCACGAAAGCTCGTTGAACTCTGCATCGTGAGCAACTTCGTTGAGGTTTTTCTGGCCAGGGAAGGCCACAACAATCCTGTGGGCATCAACTATCTTGAGAAAGTGCAGATCCCCCATCTGCCTTCAATCTACGGCGCCATGTTGGCGGGCGTGGGCTACGTGCTGATGGGCGCGGGAATCCCGCTCCACATTCCCGGCGTCCTGGACGCGCTCGCGGCGAATCATGCGGCGGAGTACCGCTTGGCCGTGGCCGGCTCGGCGCATGGGCAGTCTGCGAATCTTGACGCGCCGATGCAGTTCGATCCGGCCGACTACGCGGAAGGGCCGCTGCCGATGCTCACCCGGCCCAGGTTCTTGGCCATCGTCTCTTCCAACACATTGGCGGCTACTATGCTGCGTCGCGCAAGCGGCCGCGTAGACGGCCTTGTGATCGAAAGCCCCACGGCAGGCGGGCACAATGCGCCACCACGGGGTAAGCTGCAACTCACCGCCGCCGGAGAGCCGCTCTATGGTGAGCGCGACCGGGTAAACCTCGAAGAGTTGAGATCGCTGGGTGCTCCTTTCTGGCTGGCCGGTGGGTATGGCAATGCAACCAAGCTGCGCGAGGCGCTGGACCAGGGCGCGGCGGGAGTGCAGGTGGGAACCGCGTTTGCGTTCAGCCGGGAATCGGGCATGAGGGCGGACCTGAAAGCGCGGCTGATCGAGCAGGCGATTGCTGGCGCAGGCGAAGTTTTTACCGATCCGCTGGCTTCGCCCACGGGATTTCCATTCAAGGTTGCGCGGCTCGCTGGCACCTCTTCGGAGCCCAATGTTTACGATGGCCGGAACCGGATCTGTGATCTTGGCTATTTGCGCGAGCCGTATGCGGCGGGCGATGACCAGATTGGCTATCGCTGTTCGGCGGAGCCAGTTGGAAACTACCTCGCCAAGGGCGGCAAGATCGAGGAGACGGTAGGCCGCAAGTGCCTGTGCAATACGCTGTTGGCGAACATCGGGCACGCGCAGACGCGCAAAGATGGTTTCGTTGAGCCGGCCCTGGTGACGGTTGGCGACGACCTGAATACCATCGCGCAGTTCATTGCGCCGGGGCGCTCGAGTTACAGCGCGGCGGACGTGGTGGCTTCCCTGTTAGGGTTGGGCGCGACAGCCGAGAAACCGGCGGCGGCAAAGCACGTCGGCGAAACGGTTCTCATGGCAACCGCCTAGCGGTGGTCAGGTTCGGGCTCCTGACTGGTCAAAGAGCAAGCCGCCGCAAACAAGCAACAACGCGGCTGCGCCGATCATTTCGTTGCCTATAAAGAATCCCATCATGCTGGCTCCAACTCCCGCCTCCAGCAGCAGAGCCAGACCGCAGACTAGGACGAGCATCTTGCGCAATCTCGTTTCTGTCAGTCCAGCCAGTAGGGCGACAATCGCAGTTAAAATCCAGTGCCACGCGAGCGCGAGAAAAACGACTCGGAATGCTGGTCGAAGCCATGGATCCAAATTCGACCTGCTCACCGCCTGGAAAATCGTGCTGTAGCCCGCAAAGCAATGAAGTGCGGCGCTCGCGAACAGCACCACACTACCCAGGATGACGAAAATGCGTGCAGCTTTATTTCGGCCGCTCATCGAAGCCTCCCAAATGCGTCGGCGTTAGCTAAAAACACCAGCCCCATGCTACAGTGGTTCGCCCGGCCCGGTCCCGCCTGTTATGGTCAGTGAGGAATCTTTTTCCGCCAACCTAAAACCGCAATGAATCCACCGTAGGAACTCGCGTCACCATGTGGAAGCGCTGGCGAATCCGGATCCTTCTTTTTCTGGCCGTCCTCGGTCCCGGATTCATTACCGCCAATGTCGATAACGACTCCGGCGGCATCCTCACCTACTCCCAGGCTGGCGCGCAATACGGCTACACCCTGCTGTGGACCATGATTCCCATCACCATCGCGCTTGATCGTGGTGCAGGAAATGTGTGCCCGCATGGGCGTGGTCACGGGCAAAGGCCTCAGCGATCTCATCCGCGAGGAATTCGGCCTGCGCCTCACGTTTGTGCTCATGGTGCTGCTCGTTGTCGTCAACTACACCAACGTGGTCACCGAATTCATCGGCATCGCCGGCTCTCTGCATTTGTTTCACGTGTCCAAGCTGATCTCCGTGCCCGTCTGCGCCGTGCTGGTGTGGGCATTGGTCATCCGCGGCGACTATAAAAGCACGGAAAAAATCTTCCTCGTGGCCTCGCTGGTCTACATCACGTATATCTTTGCCGGCGTATTGTCGCAGCCCAGTTGGCACGATGCGCTTTGGGCCACCGTCAAGCTTCCCGCCAACTCCGTCTGGCACGACAAGGCCTACATGTACATGGCCATCGGCGTCGTTGGCACCACCATCGCGCCCTGGATGCAGTTCTACCTGCAGTCGTCGATCGTGGAGAAGGGAATTCGCGTAAAGGACTACGCCGCTTCGCGCCTCGACGTGATCATCGGCAGCTTCTTCACCGATCTCATTGCATGGTTCATCGTAGTAGCCTGCGCGGCCACGCTCTTCGTGCACGGCATGGGGGCCATTCAGGTGGCCGCCGACGCGGCCGAGGCCATGCGCCCGCTGGCCGGCGACTACGCTTTCATCCTCTTCGCCTTCGGGCTCTTCAATGCCTCGCTCTTCGCCGCGTCAATCCTGCCGCTGTCTACGGCCTACACCGTCTGCGAGGGGCTGGGCGTCGAATCCGGCGTCGACAAAAGCTTCCGTGAAGCGCCGTTCTTCTACTGGCTCTACACGCTGCTCATTGCTGGCGGCGCCATCACCGTTCTTCTGCTGCCGGATTCTCAGCTGATCAACGTCGCCATCCTGTCGCAAGTGCTCAACGGCGTCCTGCTGCCGGTGGTCATTATCCTCATGCTGCTGCTCATCAATCGCACTGACCTGATGGGCGCGCACAAGAACTCACGCCTCTGGAACGTGATCGCGTGGGCCACCAGCATCATCGTCATTGGCATGACGCTCGTGATGCTCTGGGGCATGGTGCCGGGCCACTGATGGCAACAAAGTCCACGGCTGAGAGTTCCCTTACAGCAGCTTCCCCGCTGCCAAATCCTTGATCAGCCCGCGATCCGCAGCCAGAAATTTATAGTCGGTCAATTCCTCCAGCTTCACCCAGCGCACCTGCTGGTAAATCTGGTTGTCAATGTCGCCCGCAAAGCTTCGCACAGCGAAAAATTGCAGATCGACTGCGCCGCCGCCGCGATAGTTGTGGCGAATGCGCGTCACCGCCGGGCCAACTTCGGCGCGAATTCCCAGCTCTTCGACCAACTCGCGGGCCAGCGCTTCCCGCGGGCTCTCACCAGGCTCAATCTTCCCGCCCGGAAACTCCCACAATAAAGCCATCGGCTGATCCGCCCGCCTCTGCCCAATCAACACTTCGCGGTCGCGCACGATCAGCGCAGCCGCCACAAAACGCAGTGCAGGACCAGGAGTATGCGTCTTCGGCTTGGCTTCGCTGTCATTCACGCAATCAAGTGTAAATGACAGAAAAGATGGAATTGTCTAAGGATTGTATCCATTTGCAGCCTGCAGGCTCGGTCCTGAGGGGGCATTTCCCAAAAGGCGTCGAATGCCAACCACCGGCTCTACTCCCCGCCCACGGCCGCTTCAATGCCCTCGGCCGCCCGCGGCATGAAGGTGCCCCAACCTCTCTTCGCGCACGCTTCCTTGAGCGCCGGAGACGGATTCACAGGAAAAGGGCAGCGCGCCATCTCCAACATCGCCAGGTCGTGAATTGAGTTGCCAAACACGGCATCGGGCACGGCCAGACCCACTCGCTTGAGCGCAGCCGCTTTCGCCTCGTCCGTCGGCACATCGATGATCTCGCTGGTAATGATGCCATCCTTCACGCGCACCTCAGCCGCCAAAATGTGCTCCCCTTTAATACCGAAATCGCGCAGGCCTTCAGCGACTACCCATCGGTTCGTCGAGCTGACAGCCCAAATCTCAATTCCGGCCTGCCGCATTTTTTCCACCAGAGCAGCCATCTCGGCAAAAACACGCTCGCGCACAAACTCGCCCACGTAGCGTGCGGCGGCGGCCCGTAGTTCGCTGTCGCGCAATCCGGCGTACATCTGCACCATTTCGCCGCACATGTCCGCTTCGCTCACATCTCCAGCGGTATAAGCTCGGTACCGCGTGTCAACCCAGTCATTGGTCGACCGCGACACCAGTCCCTGCTCCAGCGACCACGCCATGAACCCGTATCCCGCATCGCCGCTCCAAAGGGTTCCGTCGCAGTCGAAAACCGCGACCTTGGGCTTGCACTCGAAGACCAGCCGCTCAAACTCTTCCGCTGGCCATGGGTGAGCATCAGTCTTGGTGGGTGTCAACCGTTTCTTCGTCCTGTTTGCCGGATTCATCCAATTCTATTTTCAGCTATACAGGCCGGTTTTTGCACCTGCGCGAGGTTAATGGATGATGTACACATGGAGCGGCTTTGCGCAGCTTCATCGGGCGATTTCCCGCATTCAGCGTTTTCGCGGCTATTCCGTTGCAGGCAAGATTTGTTCGACCGGCTCAACGCGAATCTTCGCGATGCGCCTCGCATCCATCTCCACAACAGTCAATCGCCGGTCTTCAAACACGACCGCCTCGCCCACTTCGGGAATATGTCCCAGCCGCGCCAGCACGAATCCCGCCAGGGTTTCCACGCCGCCGTCGCGCGGCAGGCTCCAGTGCATCTGCGTTTCCAGGTCGCGCAAATTCACGCTGCCATCCATCACCACCGCGCCTCCGGCGCTCGTCAGCAGCGGTTGCGAGGGAGCGTCGAACTCGTCCTCGAGCTCGCCCGCAAGCTGTTCGATCGCATCCTCCGCCGTCACCAGGCCCACCGTCGATCCGTATTCGTCTACCGCGATCGCCAGGTGCCGCCGGTTCTGCTTGAAGTCGTGCAGCAGGTCCAGCGCCGATTTGGTCTCCGGCACCACCAGCACCTCGTGCATGATCTGGCCCAGTCGAACCTCGCCCTCCTGCGCTGCGGGAATTGTCGATGAATGGCGGAAAAAGAACAGCCGCGCCAGATCCCGCGCATACACTGCCCCGATAATGTATTCGGTGCCGCGAGCCTCATCGTAAACAGGAATGCGCGAGTGGTTGTGGCCGAAGACGCGCATGCAGGCGTCTTCAAGCAGCATATTTGAAGGCAAAGAGAAAATCCGCTGTCGCGGCGTCATGATCTCGCGCACCTGCACATCGCCGAGTTCCAAGAGCGCGGTGCACCAGCGTCTCCTGAAATTCGGGAAGCAGGCCCAGCCGCCTGGCTGCCGTCGCAATGAGCTTCAGTTCCTCGGCGGAGTGAATGGAAGCGGCGCGCTCCCCGGATGGAATATCGAATGCGTGCAAAACGGCTGCGGCAGAGTGCCGAAGCAAGCGCACCGCGGGGCGAGTGACGGCCATGAACACCAGCATGGGCGGCGCCACTGCCACAGCCAGCGCCTCGGCCCGGCGCAGCGCCAGTCCTTTCGGCACCAGCTCGCCGGCCACAACGTGAAAGTAAGTGATGATGGCAAATCCGAGTGTCACGGCCGCCACATGACCGTAGATACTCGCGTGGGGCAGTGCACCGAACCATCCTGCCAGCATTTGCGCCGCCAGCGGCTCGCCTAGCCAGCCAAGCGCCAGCGAGCAAAGGGTCACGCCGAGCTGCACCGCGGGGAGCAGGTCGTCGAGGTTGCGCTGCAGGCTCCGCACTGCACGAGCTCCCGGCACCTGCGCCGCCAGCAACTGCTCCACGCGCGTTTCGCGGATCGAGATCAGCGCGAATTCGACCGCGACAAAGTAGGCGTTGGCCAGGATCAGCATGGCCACGGCGACCGGCTTGATGAGCAGAAGCTCGTGCATCTCGCAGTGAGGATAGCATTGGACGGTCTGCGTGGCGCCGGATGAGGCCTCGCTCATGACATTTCTATGGAACCCGTGGGCCGTCGGGTGCGTAGAATCATCCAGGTGGCAAAATGAGGAGCGCGATGAGGCGTTTTTGTGCAGCAGTCACGATATTTGTTGCAGTTGTGCTTGCGACAACATTTCCGGCGCGGGCGGCTGAGGCAACATTTGAGCGCGACCTGACGGTTACCGGCAGAGTCGATCTCACGGTCCACACCGGCTCGGGTTCCATCCATCTAACCAGCGGCCCCGACGGGCGCGTCCATATCTTCGCGCGCGTAAAGTCAGGCTGGGGCTCGAGCGATGAAACGGTACAACAGATCGCTGCGCATCCTCCCATCCAGCAGACCGGCAACATCATCCGCATCGGCGCGAGCCATCAGAATTTCGGCAACGTCAGCATCGATTACGAGATTCAGGCTCCGCCCGATGCTTACCTGGATGCCGCGTCAGGCTCAGGCAACGTGACCGACGACGGCGTCGGCGCGAATGCCAGGCTCGGCACCGGCTCGGGATCGATTCACGCCACCGGACTCAAAGGCGGATTCACCGTCGGCACAGGGTCGGGTAACATCTACGCCGAACAAATCGGCCCCGGCGACGTGAAAGCCAGCACCGGCTCTGGATCGATCGAGCTGAAGAACCTGCATGGCGCGCTCCAGGCCGGAACCGGATCGGGCAATATCAAGATTGACGGCACGCCCGCTGCCCCGTGGCGCATCCACACCGGTTCTGGCAGTGTCGAGCTTTGGACAGGCAATGCCGCGCTGACGCTCGATGCAGGGACCGGCTCAGGCAGCATTCACAGCGACCGCGAGATCGTGACGCAAGGGACAATGGACCACCACCACTTGAAGGGCGCCATTGGCGGCGGAGGCCCGGCCGTGCACATCGGAACCGGCTCAGGCAACATCCGCATTCACTAGGCCCCACTACGGTATGAAGTAATACGGATCGGGATATTTCACCGAAAACTCCGCTTCCGGCTTGCCCTTCAGGTCGCTCCACTGGTCGCCCACGTTGAGGGCCAGCGTATAGCCCGCCGCGGCAACCTGCCCGCGCGCTATTGCTTTGAAAGCGCCAGTCGTTTGTGACCCGGGTTCCGCCGGACGCATGACAAGCAGCTTCCAGTTGTCGAATCCCTGCGCGCGAAGATTGCGCTCCGTAGCGGCGCGCTGTGTCTCGTAACGGCCTGTAATAAAGACGACGCTTATGCCCAACCGCTGCGCTTCCTTGTAGAGCCGCAAGGTGCCCGGAATGGCCGGCGCCTGCGCGGTGTCAAGCCACTGATCGAATTCGGGCTTGTTGTACGCGAAGTCTGCGCCCAACATCTCCGCGTAGGTCGACAGCGTCGTGTCGTCGATGTCCAGAATCAGCGCCAGTTTCTCGCGCGGCTTTCGATTTGCGGCCCGCTGACGCAAGAACGTAATGGCATGATCCGCCTGCATGTCCAGATCGTGCGCGTAACAGCCGCACTTGCATGTGCAATTGTGGTATTCCTTCAGTTCCGTCTTCAGCGTGCCAAGGTTGGGGATGCGCTCCGCCGCAGCGTCGGCGCTGAAGGCCGGGCGCGGCGCCTGCTGCGCGGAAAGGCAACTCAGTCCAATCGCCAGCCCAATCGCGAGCCCCGTCGCCGGAATGAGCGGCGCCGCCAGCATGGTCGCACTTTTCTTCATCACGCCGAACTCCTCTCCGTTCCTTCGATTGCCTAGTTTATACAATGCGCCTTGCCCGCCCTTTAGACTGAGAAGAATATGATTCGCGTCTTTCGTCCCATTCCCGTCGACCGGCTCAAGCTCTTGGTCTTCGATCTCGATGGCACGCTGATCGACTCGGCGCAGGACCTGTGCAACAGCGTGAATGCGACGCTCCGGGAATTCAACTGTGGCCCGCTGCCCGACAAAACGATCGCCGGCTTTGTCGGCAACGGCGCGCCGATGCTCATGCGCCGCTCACTGGCCCTCGCCGGGAGCATTGCTCCTGACCAGATCAACGAGGATCTGTTCGCCAGGGCCTACGCATTCTTTCTCCAGCACTACCGCGAGCACAAGCTGGACTTCACCTACGCTTACGAAGGCGTTCTCGATGCGCTCAAGGCATTGCACGAGCTGCATGACGCGCCCGGCGGCCCGCAAAGAACCATGGCTGTGCTCACCAACAAGCCGGTGCGTCCAGCGCGCGGCATCTGCGAAGGGCTCGGCCTCGCCGATTACTTCCTCCACATTTACGGCGGTGACAGTTTCCCCCTCAAGAAACCGGATCCGCTGGGTCTCCGCTCGCTCATGGACGAGACCGGTGCTGCTCCTGGCGAGACCGTGATGATCGGCGACAGCAAAGTGGACGTCGAAACAGCCCGCAACGCCGGAGCCTGGTCCATCGGCTGTGCTTTCGGCTTCGGCCCCCAAAACCTCTCGGATTCCCCTCCCGACGTCCTTGTTGACAGCGCCGCCGAATGGACGCAGGCGTTGAGTCCGGCGTAAGTAGCGCAGAATGAATATCTTCGCCAGCCCAATCTCTCGGGAACTTCCGCGCATCGTTGCGCGTATAGTTGCTTGTAGCGGGGATCAAAAGCTTATGCATCGGAGATTTCTCGCCCTTTGCCTGTTCGGTGCCGCCTTGGCAGTTGCCGCTGCACCGGTGCGCGCCAGCGAAGACGCGGTCCAGTTTTTTAACAACATCGAAGTCACTCCTGACGCTCCGGTCCACGACGCTGTCTGCTTCTTCTGCAATGTCCATGCGGACGGAGAGGTGAACGGCGACATCGTTGTCTTCTTCGGCAACGTGCGCCTCAATGGCCACGCACACCACGACGTGGTCAACTTCTTTGGCCAGGTCACGGCCGCAGATAACTCCTCCATTGGTGGCGATCTCGTTTCCTTCTTTGGCTCCGTGCGCCTCGGTGAAAACGTCACTGTGACCAAAGACCTGGTCGCGATGTTCGGCGTGGTGCACACCCCGTCCTCCGTTTCCGTCGGCAAGGATCACGTCGTGTTCTCGCCGTGGATTCTCTTCGGCCCGCTGCTGATCATCTTCCTCGTAGTGTTTGTCATCGTCCACGAGATCCGTGTCCATCGCCAGCGCCGGTTCGCCCAAGCCTACCCGCTCCCGCCACGGCAATAGTGCGATCAAAAGCCCGTCTGGGCGTTACGCTGTTGGAGTGGACACTCCATGCCTCCTCGGCCCTCGCCCCTTGCGCATCGTCTTGCCCGGCGGCAGCGGCCAGGTAGGCCGCATGTTGGCGCGGTTCTTTCAGGAGCGCGGCCATCACGTCACGGTGCTCACCCGTGGGCCCTACACCGCGCCCTGGCAAACCGTGTATTGGGACGGAATCGAGCTCGGCCCCTGGGTCGAGGCGCTCGAAGGCGCCGACCTCTGCATCCATCTCTCCGGTCGCAGCATCAACTGCCGCTACACCGCTCGCAACCGCCGCGAGCTTTACGATTCGCGGATCGGCCCAACGCTTCTGCTGCACCGGGCCTTCGCCACGCTGGCCAATCCGCCGCACCTCTGGATGAACGCCTCCTCGGCCACCGTCTACCGGCACGCTCCACAGGGAACGGAATTCGATCGCCCGATGGACGAGACCACAGGCGAGCTGGGCGGCAATGACCCATTAGGCGGCCATGAAATGATCTCGCTCCGCCGTCGCGCTCCCGAAAAGTGGAATTGGACCATCCAGCTCGTCAAAGACTGGGAGGCCGCATTCTTCTCTGCAGAAACTCCGCGCACGCGCAAGATCGCGCTGCGCACATCGCTCGTCTTCGGCCCTGAGCCGGGCAGTGTCTTTGCGGTCCTCTCGAATCTTGTCCGCGTCGGCCTCGGCGGAACGCAAGGCAACGGCCGCCAATATGTTTCATGGATTCACGAGTCCGACTTCGCCCGAGCTCTCGAATTCCTCATCGACCACGAGGAAATCGACGGCCCAGTCAATCTCGCCGCGCCTCATCCGCTTCCCAACCGCGAATTCATGGCCGACTTGCGCGAAGCCTGGGAGATGCCCAATGGCCTCCCCGCGCCCGCGCTGCTCATGGCCATCGGCATGTTCTTCCTGCGCACCGAACCCGAGCTGGTCCTCAAGAGCCGTCGCGTCGTTCCCGGCCGCCTTCTCCAATCTGGATTTCAGTTTGAATTTCCCGACTGGCCCGAAGCCGCCGCCGACCTCGTCCGCCAGTGGCGAGCCCGAGACGAGTAGCACCGGTCTCCAATCCGGGGTCCCCACGGACAGGTCTTCGTCCGTGGGGCGGCTGACCGGCTGTCGTGCGGGCGTCCCCGCCCGCGCCTGGCGCGCACCGATCTCGGCTCTCTGTTCTCTAATCTCTGTTCTCTGCTACTTCGGCGTTATATCCGTCACCGGCAGATCCCAGTGCCCGAGCAGAATCTCGAATCTACGCTGCTCCTCTTTCTTGTACGTGTCCTGGTCCGGCCAAAGCTCCTTGATAAACGCCGCTTCATCCAGGTTCGAGCTCGTCGCAACCGTCGAGTCCTTGTAGACGATCGTCACGCGGTAATCCCAGCGCCCGTCCTCGGTCGTGTGGTAGGCCGGCGACTCAATCTTCAGCGACACAATCCGCCCCGTCGCCTCGATCTTCTTGAGCAGCGGCCAATGATTCTTCAGAAACAGATCCAAAAATTCCTGCTGATGTCCCCACTGGCACTTGTAGTAGTACTCGATCGTGTACGGCGCCCCGGCGCTCGACTGTGGCGGCGCGCCCTGCGCCCAAATCCTTCCCGCAAAGCCCACTGCAAATGCCAATCCCACCAAGGCAACAACAATCCTGCGCGTCATATTCGTCATGAAGGCCTCCATCCGTGCGATGGAAGCATTGTAACGTGGAGAACTCGCGCCGCAATCACAGGGAAAAATGTCACTCAGATAGCAAAGCCACGGCGTGAGTGCGAAACCACGATGCCAGCTCTTCCTCCGGCACTGAGCCGTCGGCAACCGATAGCATCACCCTCACTGTCTCACCATCGCTGGCAGTGAGCCTGTAGCCATTCAGGGGTAGGAACACGCCGGCCGCCACAACTAGGGCCGTGCGCTTGTTTCCGTCAATGAATGCGTGGTTACGCGCGATCCCAAAAGCATAAGAAGCCGCAAGATCGGCCGCATCGGGATTTCCATACGCCGCGAGATTCTGTGGACGAGCGAGGGCCGAAAGAAGCAAAGACTCATCTCGCAGCCCTTTCATGCCGCCGTGCTCCGCGAGTTGCTCGTCGTGAATTGCCAGAACTACATCTTCTGACACCCACCTCCACTCTTCCTGGCTCACTTTGCGAGTTCCCGCAAAACGTCGCGCCGCTCTCGCATGAAGTTGCGAGCCAAAGACATCTGTTCTTCGAAGTCAGGACTGTACGGAGTGATCCGAAGGCCATCCGGCGATTCAGTGAGAAACACCGAGTCGCCTTTCGCCACCTTGAGCAGCGCCAATGCTTCTTTCGGCAACACGATTCCCGACGAACTCCCCACCGTCGTTACTTTGAGTTTGATCATCGCCTACCTCGTTCTAATGATTATAACATATATTAGACTATCGGGATTCGTGGTTTGCATTCCGGCATGGGCTCCGCCGCCGGACACTTAGGACTCGTTCCCTTGGTCACTTGGCCCCTGCCTTACAAAAAAAACGGCCCCCGTTTCCACGGGGGCCAAGTTGCCTTGGTTCTCTCGCGTTGCGAGAGCTTGTTGGCGGCCTTACGGCGGGGTGGCCGTTGGCACAGAAGCAGAGCCTCGGGGGAGGAGTTGGCCGCTATATTACGGCTGCTCTGTGCCAGCTGCGGCGGGAGCGCTTTGGGGTGACGCTCCTGCCCGGGCCGCCAAACTGTTTTCCATCAACCGCAAATGCACACTGCTGACCCGTACCCGTTCCGGTCTTTGGTCTTGATCGCCGGTTCCGGTTGAGGCCACCTCAGCTTCGTTGCCGAGGGCCACGGAGTGCATGCGGTAGACGGGAATCTGATGTTCCGTCACTAGATAGCGCTTGACTGCTTCTGACAGGCGCTCGGAACTTTGAATGCCTGCGCTTCCCGCCAAAGGCGAGTGCGCGTCCAATTCCAGAATGTAGCCTTCGCGCCCGGTTAGGCTCGAGGCTAGCCGATCCAGATCCTGCTTCGAATCCGCAGTCAGCGACGGGCTGGAGCCGCGGAACTTGATCACGATGTCCGTCGCCTGTTGATACTGATCCAGGCCGTTCACCGTGGTGTTGATCTGGTCCACGTGAGTCGATGCCGATTGGGCGGCGGAGTTTGCGTTCTGGGCCTGCGAGTTGGCGTTCATCGCCAACTGGTTCGCCGCATCGGCCGCGGTCTGCGCCTTCTGGATGCCTGCCTGCGCCCGCGCATCCACATCCTTGATGTACTGCGCGTTCTTGGAGTTCAAATCATCCAGTTCGCTTAACCGGTCGTTGATCGGATCGGTCTGTCTCTTCACCCACTTCTTGCGGGCAAAGGGGTAAATCCGGCCCCAGAACCCCTCTTTCGGGGTGCTCAAGGGCTGCTCAGTCATGGGCATGGGGGAGGGCTGAGCTTGCGCGTTAGAAGATGGGGCGCTCTGTGTTGAAACCCCGGTTGAAACTCCAGTATTGACCTGGTCTTGAGCCCAAACGGGAATCGCGATCGCAGATGCCAACACGATTGCTGCTACTGCCAAAGGTCGGGGAAACAATCTCAATTCATTCGCAGATCTAATCATGGGTTCAATCCCTCTCGGTTCGCGGCTGTTATGGTTGCGTCCGCGGTCTGAGCCTGATGTCCGCTCGCCCTACTAAAAGCAATACCGGTGCCAAAAGTGGAGAGGGATTGGGAAAACATCTATCTTATTGAAAATAAAGTCATTCGATTGGGAGGGTTCGGTGCGGAATCGGCGTGTTTCTCGCCCTGTATACCCCTGTTTGCGGGTAAATTTTGCACGTTTGCGTAGTTTCTACGCTGCCCCCGGAACCCTCGCCCCGCTTCGAGTCGACCTGCCTACTTAGAACCCACGTGTATGACACGGATCTCGGGGAAAGCGCCATCCCAATCCTGCGCAACCGTGTCGAATACCAATCGAAAGTCTGCGCTGTCGCCCGGTTTCAACGGTGAGGCCGACACCGGCTCCACATCCACGTACGGTTGGCGCGTGCGGATGATCTTCAGCGGCTCGGTTTCGTTTTGCGCCACTTCATGAGCCGGGTCACGGAAGAGCACCTGCACGGTGATTGCAGTCACCGTCCGGCTTCCTGTATTGCTGATCGACCCATCGACGTAGGTCACTTTGCCGCCCGCAAGATTCGCTGACTCGCTCATCTGCAAATTGCCGACCGGCAGATTCGCCGCGTACGGGTCCAGGGCCGCCGAGATCGGCGTCGCTGCGGGCGCGCTCTTCCCGTGTCCAAAGATCAGCACCAGTCCTACCGCCACCGCCAGCACAATCGCCACCGCGATCGCTACCGGCAGCCAATTGCGCTCCTGCCCTGCAGCAGGACGAATCAGTTGTGGTCCCGTGCTCACGAGCGCGATTGTACACCCGATTTGGTTTGCCTCGCGCCCATCCATGCGCTCGATCGGCGCCACACCTCTCATTTCCGTGTCGCCATTCCCGCACGCTCTGGAACTTTTCATCCAATCTACATTCTTCTTTGAATCTAGCGCGCATCTCACGCGTCTAAGCTGGCAAGAGAGAACTCAACGCTGGCCAGCCGGCGTTGCCAAGTCTCCTGAAGCCTCAACCACATGACAAGGAAACCGGCAGTGTCATCGCGCCGTAATCCTGATAGAAGTACATTTTGAAAGGCAGGCCAGCCAGTGAATCCCTCCCCGAGCCACGCATTCACCTCGCCGCCCACTCACACAAGCGCCTCTGCGCAGCCCAACCTGCAAGCCGAACGGGTCTACCAGGGCCTCACCATCGCCGCCATGCTCGCGCTTCTCTTGAGCCTCTTGTCATTTTGGTAGGTTTCCCCGCGCCGCCGCTGAGGCACCGGAGGCCATGCGCGAATTCGAAGTCGCAACCTCATAACTGAATCAAGCCACACGCTGGCAACTGACTACCGTGAACTACGAACTTTGAACTACGAACTGTATTTATCCGAACCTCGCCCGCTTTACCGATTGCCGGAAATCATCGCCCTGCATCTCCACGCGGACACACATCTCCGCCAGCCGCGACCTCATCCGGTCGCCGATCCGGTCTCCCAGCGTGTCGTCAAGGACGGCGGCTTTGGCCCCGTTCCTGTCAAATCTAGCGCCCGCTCCTGCCGGCAAGTCCGGATAATTCGTCGTAATGATCGTGGTCAGGCGGTCGTTGTAGCGCGTGTTCAGAATCAGCGCCACCGTGTCCCATACCCACTCGTTGGGCTTTTGCGCGCCCAGATCGTCCAGCACCAGCACCTCGGCGGCAAACACCGGCTTCAGCAGCTCGAGCTCCGTCGTCCGTACCTCGGAGTTGTAGCTGTTCTGGATGCTCTTCAGCAGCTCCCGATAGTCACAGAACAACCCCTTCACTCCGCGCTCCTGGATCAGGCGCCGGAGAATGCCAGCCGCCAGGTGAGTCTTGCCCAAACCAGCTGAGCCGACAAAAAGCAGCCCCCGCCCTGCAGTGTCGACAGGATAGGTCTCCGCGAACTTCCGCGCCTTCTGCAGCGCCCTGCCCAGCGAGGGATCGGCGCCGGGATACGAGGGATCGAACGCGTCCAGCGTGCAATCCTTGTAACGCGCCGGAATTTGCGCCGCCTGGATCCTTCGCAGTTCCCGCTCCGCCTCCTGGCACTCGCAGGCCCGGCTCACCCAATGTCCGGTCGCATCCATCACCCGAACCAGACCCACCCCACCGCAAATCGCGCATTCCGTCATATCGTTTTTCCAGCCTAGCGCACTCGCCCTCGCGCGCACTCGGTGCACACCTCGTGCCCGAATGTGGAAAATGCGCCAGCCTGCTCGTGAAGCAGCACCCATCAGTCTTCGCGAAGCTCGTCAATGGCCTTTCACTTGACAGCGAATGAGGCGACGACTAATGTGCTTCGCTGGTATACGTTTTCTCACCCGGCTGGACTTGAACGTGTCGGCGGAGCCTGTTGCCCGTGCGGCCTGCCGGCTTTGACATAAATTGCTACCTGAATTCATCACTAGTGGAAGGAGAAGGAATGTCCGCATCGCAAATTGCTGATCGTCCCCTGATGAACCGTCGCGAAGCTTTGCTCTTCTCAGCGGCGGCAGGCGCGAGCCTGGCCTTGGGCCAGCCGGCGCTCGCCTCGGATAGCACCAAGACCGCCGCCCAACAGGAACCCGGGAACTGCACCACCCCGCGCAGCGCCATCGCGAATACGCGATACGGCAAAGTGCGTGGGTTTGTTGATGGCGGTGTCTTCACCTTCAAAGGCATTCCATACGGTCAGGACACAGGTGGCGAGAACCGCTGGTTGCCCGCCAAGCCGCCTAACCCCTGGAAGGACGAATATCCAGCGCTGATCTATGGAGGAAACTGCCCCCAGAATCTGCATCCCTGGACAGCGATCGAGCAGACCTTCATTCAGGACTGGGATGATGGCTACCAGAGCGAAGACATGCTCAAGCTGAATGTGTGGACGCCCAGCCTCACGGGAAAGCGGGCCGTGCTTGTGTATTTCCATGGCGGAGGATACAGCTTCGGGTCTTCCTATGAGCTGCCCTCGCAGGAAGGCGCCCAGATGGCGCGCCATCACGATGTTGTCTCGGTCACCGTCAATCATCGCCTCAACATTCTCGGCTTCTTCGATGCTTCCGTGATCGGCGGATCACCCTACGAGGATTCGGTCAATGTCGGTATGACGGACTTAGTCGCGTCGCTCAAATGGGTTCAGGAAAACATCGCCAATTTCGGCGGCGATCCGGACCGTGTCATGATCTACGGCCAGTCCGGCGGCGGATCCAAAGTGACGACCTTGATGGGAATGCCGTCGGCCGCGGGAATTTTCCATTGCGCCTCGGTGCAATCCGGGGGCGGCGGCAACATCCCAACGAAAGAACAGCAACGAGAAGTAGCACGGCAATTGATGAAAGATCTTGGGCTGCAATCGAACGACATTGCCTCGTTGCAGAAAATGGAGTGGTCGACGCTGGTGGCCGCAGGTAACGCCGCCGTCGCCAGGATCAATCCTCCGATGCGGGGCATGTTCGGGCCGTTCGCTCCCGGACCGCCACGCGCGGGCTGGTCGCCATGTCTCGATGACAAGGTCATCGATGTTCGATCGTTCTTCGATGTTGCGCCGGATATCTCGAAAAACGTGCCGATGCTGCTGGGCTCGGTGAGCGAAGAAGGCAACCAGATGGCCTCCCGTCCCACAGAGGAACAGTGGCATGCCAGCCTCGCGAAAGTCTACGGTGATGACAAAGCAACAGCCATCATCGCTGCGTTGAAAAAGGCGTACCCGCAGAAACGCATCCAGACTCTGTCGTATATGTGCAGCGGCACCTTTGGATTGAACGGCCTCTCAATGCGGAACAACATCGTGAAAATGGCCAAACTGAAGCATGATCAGAAGGGCGCGCCTGCCTACGCCTACTACTTCACCTGGCAATCGCCGATCCTGGATGGCGTTGCCGGTGCGTGGCACACCGCCGAGCTTGCCTTTTGCTTCGACAACACCAAGCGCTGCGAACAGGGCACGGGCAACACACCCGAAGCGCAGGCGCTGGCAATGAAGATGGCGACGGCGTGGGCGAACTTTGCCAGGACCGGGAACCCCAGCCAGCCGCTACTGCCGTGGACGCCGACGGATCCGGTCAGCAACAAGACCATGGTTTGGGACAACAAAATCCGCCTGGTCGACGACCCTGAGAGCGAGGCACGCAAGATTCTCTTGAGTTGATACGAAGGGACGAAAACGTAGTTCTCAGAAAACTTAGTTCACATTTCACCCGGCTTCAAGAAGATCCGGCGGCCGCCTTTCGGCCGAACCGCGCTCTTCTTGGAAGGCAAAGTTGAATTCAGATTGATTGGGGATTCTCGGATGCCGATCCGGCCGAACTTCGAATTCAGGGATTGGCGAGGCTTAGTCGCAAACCAGCGCAGCCTCGGGAAGAAATCCATGCGCCGCATCCGCTTCGACCGGACCGGCGACCGCCTTCGCCCTGCGCCGTGAAGAACCGCTCCACTTCGCCCAGCACATGCAGGCCCAGTGCGCGCCCGGTAGATGGCCGCGCGCAGCTTCGCGCCGCCCGGCACGCCATGCGTAAACCACGTGGCAAACTGCTTCATCTTTCCTACCGGATCGCCCATCCTCGCGTCTCGCGGCAGATCCTTGGTCGCTTCGGCCTCGGTCAGCAGCATCTCAAAGTACGCCCGAATCATCCGGTAGCGATCCAGATTCGTCGGCCGCTCGTAGCTGCTCGTCGCCGTGTACTGCGCAATTTGGCGAAAGATCCACGGGTTCGCCGGCGCCGCCCGCCCGATCATCACCGCATCGCAGCCCGTCTCAGCCACCATCGCCGCCGCGTCTTCCGGCGTGCGCACGTCGCCGTTCCCCATCACGGGAATCCCCACCGCCTGCTTCACTTGGGCAATCCAATGCCACTGCGCTTGTCCGCTGTAGCCCTGCTCGCGCGTCCGCGCATGCAGCGCCAATCCGTTCAGCCCTTCGGCCTCGGCCATCCGCGCCAACTCCACGCACACAATCTGCGAGTCGTTCCAGCCCATGCGGAACTTCACGGTGAAGGGAATCGTCACCGCCTTGCGAATCGCCCGGAAAATCTCGCCGATCTTCGGCAGATCCCGCAGCAGTCCCGACCCTCCGTTGCACCCCACCACGCGCTTCGCCGGGCAGCCCAGATTCAAATCCACCGTATCGAAGCCCGTCTCCTCAACAATGCGCGCCGCTTCGGCCAGCGTCTCGGCGTTTGACCCGAACAGTTGCGCTCCGATCGGATGCTCATCGTCGTAGAACGTCAGATACCGCCGTCGCTTCGTTTCCCTCATCCGCGCCAGCCCATCCGCCGACGTGAACTCGGTCATAATCAGCCCGCATCCTGACTCCACATTGCTGATCGCCGCTTCAACCTCGGCTGTCGCCGCTCCCTCGCTCCCTCGCTCCCTTGCTTCTTGCGCTTTGATCTCTGTTCTCTGATCTCTGTCGGGTGCCCCCGGTCCCTCGCATCTGGGGACCGGGGAGAGCAGGTTGGCATTTGAATTGGCGTCGGCGTTGCTGAACAAACTCGCGTGCCGTATAAATCTGCGGAACACCGTGTCCGTGACGCCCGCCATCGGCGCCAGCACCGTCGCCGGCCGCACCACCACCGCGCCCAGCCGCACCTCCGCCGGAACACGCGCCTCCGCAGGCATCGCGTGCTCCACTGGGTTGTCCCAGTCCTTCTTCACCGTGAATCCGCGGCGTGGCATAGGGGGCAGACCTAAATCCTCACTTCGATATCGGGACGGCTCTTCGCCAGCAACCTGGTTTCGATTGCCTTTAGTTTTGCCGGGTCAACGCGAAAGCGCTCGGGAACAACAGCGATTTCGGCTGTTGGGGCCTCTTCGCCCTTTTCCTTAATGGTGATAACGCCAAGACGCCCAATCCCATCCTCGGAAAACCCGAAATGCGCGAGCTCTCCAAAAGCTCGGTCGAAGCTCTCCACCGGAATTGCCAGATACCGATAATGCGCGGGCAGGCACATCACCTTGCGATGAATGTCTCTGAGCTTCTCGATGTATTTAGCATCATGCGTTGCGTACACCTCGTTGTATTTCTTGGAGTTCGATGGGTCGATCCGTTGGCCCTCGAAAGGATTGAGATCGCGTGCCAGCTTGATCTCGACGGCGTGCAGGTCACCCGCACCAGCCCGATCTACGGCGAGCACGTCGGCTGCAATCAGACTCGCGGGCGGTTCAAGGTAAATATTGGGAACGGAAAGTGTCCTTCGCAAGAGCTCTGCAACGGCATTGATGGCGCGACCTTCTCTCTGGCGCGTTGTCAGCTTCCGGGTTTCTTCCTTTACAGTCATGACATCACCTTCCTTCCCGTTTTTGCAGAATCCGTTCCGCCCAAGCCCGAAATCGCTCGGCGGTTATACAGAGTGCCTCAACCCTTTCGTCGTCGACACGCTTTTCGCCATAGGAAATGTCTGTCTTAGTACTCATAAGCTTTTGATAGTGAGTGATCCCGTGCTGATCGATCTTCGCTCGAGTGCACGCTCGCCTTAGAGCGGTGACTGCTTCTCGATGGTTCTCGCCTCGTGGCCGTGTACCGCCGAGCCCAATCAAAACAGCATCGCTATAGGAGATGGCGCTGTGCACAGCCAGAAGTGCCGCGGCAGACGCGTAGGCCGACAGATCGTCCCGGCAGAGTTTCATCGCGTCGGCAAGCTGTGTCGCCCGGCGATGGTAAACGGTGAAACTCGCCTCGGCCATGCATCACCATCATCGCATGTAAGAAAGCCCCCGCCGTGGCGGAGGCTCGTCCCATCCTGTGGGTGCCCCCGGTCTCGGTTTTGAGACCGGGGAATCTCGGCTTACTTCGCCGCCGCAATCGCCTTGTCGCTCTTCGCGTACTTCCGCCGGAACCGCTCTACGCGTCCCGCCGTGTCGACCAGCCTTTGTTTGCCGGTAAAGAACGGGTGGCAAACCGAGCAAATTTCCACGTGGATGTCGCCCTTGTGGGTCGACCGCGTTTCAAAACTGCTTCCGCAGGCACACATCACCCGCACCGCGGCGTAATTGGGATGAATCTTTTCCTTGGGCATCGACAGACAGACCTTTCCTGCAATTCTTCTCTCCTTATTGTAGGGGGATTTGCCCGCTTTCGCAATTCCGGGGCAGGAAACTCAGAAAAGCAGCTTTTAGCCACTGGCTTCTAGCTGTTAGCTCGCATTGCATCGACTTACGGCTTCGGCCTAACCGCAAACGCTGGGTGCCCCAGGTCCCTTGCAATTGGGGACCTGGGACAGCACGAACGCCGCACGCTGACTTGCTGACTCGCTGACTCGCTAACTCGCTGCTTCATCGAAAATCCCTCGACCGCACCTCCACTCGCGTAATCTCCAGCGGCACAATCCGCTGCGCCTTCACATGAATCACGCCCTCCTGGTTTTGCACCGGCCCCTCGATGCGCAGGAAACGGTTCCGCGTCACCACCACCCGGTCGCGCTCAAAAACATCCGGCGTCAGAATCACGTTGGCAATCCCCGTCTCGTCCTCCAGCGACAAGAACACAAATCCCTTCGCCGTGCCCGGCCGCTGCCGCGCAATCACGCATCCGGCAATCGCAACGCGCCTGCCGCTCCTTAACGCCTCCAGCTCTCTTGCCGAAAAAATCCCCTCTGTCCGCAACTCCATGCGGTGATACGCCATCGGATGCGGTCCAGTCGTCAATCCCGTCCCCGCATAATCCGCCGCCAGCCGCTCCTCCGTCGTCATCTGCTTGAGCGGCATCGCCGCCGCGCGATCCGCAGCAGCCGCTCCGCCGCCGGAGTTTTTCTCGCTTGGCTCCGCTGTCGCGCCACACTGTTCTGCTGGTGCCCCATCATTCGGTCGCCGCGGCGACCGAAGGGTGGGAACCGCCGCTCTGTCGCGCCCATCCCCGCGTCCAGCCTCCGTCCCGCGCAGCAATGGTCCCACCGGCCTTCCCGCCCACTCCACCTGCCACAGCGCATCGCGCCTGTGCTCCACTTCGCCCAGGGAATTCAGCGCCCCAATCTGTGCCAGCGCCACCAGCTCTTTGCGGTTCAGCTCCGGAACACGCCGCGTCAAATCGTCCACGCTGGCGAATCCTCCCGCGCCGCGCGCCGCAATCACTGCTTCCGCCGAGCTCTGCCGCAATCCTTTCGCATAATTCATTCCCAGCCGCAGCGAAATCGACCCATCCGCTTCCTTCTCCAGCGTGCACAGCCACTCCGAACGCTGCACGTCGATCGGCCGCACCCTCAGCCCATGCCGTTGCGCATCCTTCACCAGCACCGCCGGCGAATAAAATCCCATCGGCTGGTTATTCAGCAATCCACACGTGAACGCCGCCAGAAAATGCACCTTCAAATACGCCGATGCATACGCGATCAGCGCAAAACTCGCCGCATGGCTCTCGGGAAATCCGTACATCGCGAACGACGAAATCCCCTGCACAATGTTGTCCTGCGCCGCCGCATCCACGCCGTTGCGCGTCATCCCATCGCGCAGCCGCCCCTCCAGGTCCTTCATCCGCTGCATCGATCGCCGCATGCCCACCGCGCGCCGCAGCTCTTCGGCCTCCGCGCCCGTAAAGCTCGCTACCACCATCGCCATGCGCAGCAGTTGTTCCTGAAACAGCGGCACGCCCAGCGTCCGCTTCAGCACCGGCTCCAGCAGCGGGTGCGGATACGTCACCTCCTCCTTGCCCTGCCTGCGCCGCATATATGGATGCATCATCTTGCCCACAATCGGTCCCGGCCTGATGATCGCCACCTGCACCACCAGATCGTAAAAACGCACCGGCGCGTTGTGCGGAATCGACGCCATCTGCGCGCGGCTCTCCACCTGGAACATCCCCACCGTGTCCGCCTTGCACAGCGTTTCGTACACCACCGGATCTTCGGGCAGCAGCGCCAGGTCCACCTGCTTGCCGTAGTGCCGCGGGATCAATTCAATCGACTCCTTCAGCGCCGCCATCATCCCCAGCCCCAGCAGGTCCACCTTGATCAGTCCCATGTCGGCGCAATCTTCCTTGTCCCACTGGATCACCGTCCGCCCCGGCATCGACGCGCGCTCAATCGGGACCACACGATTCAGCATTCCCGCGCAGATCACCATGCCGCCCGAGTGCTGCCCCAGGTGCCGCGGCAGATCCTTCATGCGCAGGCACAGGTCCAGATACCGCGCAATCCGCGGATGCCGCACATCGAATCCCGCCTGCGCAAAATGTTTCTCCATCGTGTCGTTCGGGCCGCGCCATTCCCAGTGGCCCATCAACCCCGACAATCGCGCCGACTGCTCCTCTTCGAATCCCAGCGCCTTGCCCACCTCGCGCGCCGCCGACCTCCCGCGATACGTGATCACGTTCGCCGTCATTGCCGAGCCCAGCGCGCCGTAGCGCTCATACACGTACTGGATTACCTGCTCGCGCTCGTCGCCCGATGCCAAATCGAGATCGATGTCCGGCCACTCGCCGCGGTTCTCGCTCAAAAATCTCTCGAACAGCAACTCCATCCCCACCGGATCAACCGCCGTAAGCTCCAGCGCGTAGCACACAGCCGAATTCGCCGCCGACCCGCGCCCCTGCACCAGAAATCCGCGCCACTGGCAGTAGCGAATAATGTCCCACACGATCAGGAAATAGCCCGCAAACCCCAGCTTCGCGATCAGCGCCAGCTCGTGCTTCACCTGCGCCCGCGCCCTCTGGAGCAAATGCCGCTTTGCCGGCGATCCGTACCGCTTGCGCACGCCCTCCTCCACGCGCTTGGCCAGAAAGCTGTCCATCGTCTCGCCTTCCGGCATCGAATAATGCGGAAATTCGTAGCCGAGATCTTTGAGCGAAAACTCCAGCCGCTCGCTCACAATGCGCGTGTTCGCAATCGCCTCGGGAATGTCCTCGAACAGCGCCGCCATCTCGCGCGCCGTCCGCAGATGCCGCGCCGTATTCCGAGCCAGCAACCGCCCCGCGCGGTCCAGCGCCGTGTGGTTGCGGATCGCCGTGAACACGTCGAGCATCTCGCGGTCCTTCTCCTCCGCATAGCGCACGCCGTTGGTCGCAATCACCGGCAGGCCAAGGCTCTCCGCTGTACGAAGCAGCGATTGATTGCGGCACTCCTCTTCGCGCTCCTGGTGCCGCTGCAATTCCACGTACAAATTGCCGCGCCCATAAATCGCAGCCAGCCGCTCGGCAATTTTTCGCGTCTCGCATTCTCCGCCGCGCGCGAGCGCCGCCGCCAGCGGTCCCTCCTCGCCGCCCGTCAGGCAAATCAGCCCCGCCGAAAACTCTTCCAGGTCTTCGACCGTCGCCGCGCCTTCCGCCTTCGTCGCCTCCCGCATCTTGAAGCGCGTAATCAGTTGGCACAGATTCTGGTAGCCAACCTGCGACGCGCACAGCAGCACCACCCGCGCCGGCTCTTCGGGAAACTGATGCGGCAGCCATCCCGGCGGCGTCGCGCGGCTGCCCAGCGAAGACACCGCAATCTCCGCCCCAATGTGCGCCTTCACGCGGCACGGTTGCGCCGCCGTGTGAAAGCGCGCCGCGCCGTACACGCCGTTCCGGTCAGCCAGCGCAATCGCCGGCATCTCCAGCTCCACTGCGCGCTGGATCAACTGCTCTGGCAGCGTCGCTCCGGCCAGAAAGCTGAATGCGCTCGTCGCGTGCAACTCAACGTATTCGCAATGATTCGCGTTCGCCGGTGGTTTTCGCTTGTCATCCTGAGCGAGGTCGCCTCGGCGACCGAGTCGAAGGATCTGCGGTTGCTCTTTGTCGGTTTGTTCTACAAGCTTCGATACCGGCGGCTCGTACGCATCATTCGGATGGCACACAGGCGTCCCCGGCGAGTGTGCATTCGGCACCGAGTGCGTATTCGGAATATCGCTGCTCAGGTCAGTCGTAAAACGCCTCCAGCCGCCACGTATTCTGCCCTCGATCGCGCGTCAGCAGGCACGCCACAGATCGGCCGCCGTTCATTGCCGCCAGCACATCCCACTCCTCCGCGTCCCATGTGTCCAATTCCCACCAGCAACCGCTCGTCTTCCATGGCCCATACGCCGCCGCAATCTCGTACCGGTTCTCTCCATCGCTGAACGCAACAGGCCTCATCACAGAAGTTTGAGTGCCCCCGGTTCGGGGTCCCCACGGACTGGTTTTCGTCCGTGGGGTGGAGATCCCTCGCATTTGACGACCGGGGTGAGCACTACACTGCGTACTCGCACGAAAAACTGATCCCTGATCCCTGATCCCTGATCCCTGTATTTGCACCCGCACCAACCGCGCCGGCCTCACGCGCCGCATCGCCATCCGCGGCGTCGCCTCCATCTCCGCTTCGCCACGATCATGGGTGCCCCCGGTCCCTCGCATTTGGGGACCGGGGTTAACAAACCCCTCCATCCGGAATCCGTCCGCGCGATGCGTATCCTCCAGCACCGGCGACCCCACGCGCTCCTCGCCCACCATCGCGCGCAACCGCGCCAGCGTCACATCCAGCCGCGAGGGCTCCGGTGTCTGCGGCGCAAACAATCCCAGCTGCACCTTGCTCTGCGCTCCCGCTTCGGCCCGCAACGTGAGCCGAACCACAGCCGCCTGCGGCGGATGCGCTCCAATCTCCAGTTGCAGCAGCTTGAGCAGAAATTTCCGGTCAATCGTCGGCACCGCCGGCCGGATCGCACAACCATGCGTCACTCCGCCCTCCAGTCCCATCTCGGCCGTCAGCGAACGCAGTGCCAGCGCCCGTCCCGCGGCCCGCGTCGCCAGGCAATCGATCATCCGCGCGCCCACAAAGAGCAGGGAATCGATCTGCTCCACCGGCATCTCGAACTCGCAAAACTCCTCGAGCGAAAACTCCGCCTCAATGGGCTCGAACGCATGCTCCGCTTCGCCGCGCGCCAGCGCCCGCCACACGCGCGCCTTCGGACCCATTCGCGCTACCAGTTCCGCCTCGGGCAGTGCCGCCAGTTCGCCCAGCGTGCCAATGCCCCACAGCGCGAAGGTCGTCGCGTACTCTTCATCCAGCCCCAATGCCGCAATCGGCAACTTGGCCAGCGCCTCTGCCTCCGCGCCTTCGCAGATCACCGCCGTCCCCTTGGCTCCTCCTTTGTAGCGCCGGTCTCCAGACCGGCTGTCGTGCGGGTCTCCCGACCCGCACTTACGAACGCGCATGCTCGCCGCCTTCATCCGCGCTGCATGGTAGTTCGCGCTCACCGCAATCGACGCGCGAAACCCAGCTGCAGCCAACTCCTCCTTCAGCCGCTCCGCCAACTGTGCCGGTGGCCCAAACAGCCGCTCCGTGCCCGCAATGTCCAGCACAAACGCGCACGCAGTTCCACTGCTGGCCCCAAGCGTGCTCGCATCATTCAAGCCCGCGCCGCCGCTGACCTCTTGAATCCGCGGAGAAAACTCCGCCGCGCACTCGAGCATTACCGCCCGCGCCGCCGCCTCGCTTTCCGCCGAGCGCTTGAGCAGACGCAGCCCCTGCATACTCTCCGCTTCAAGCCGCGTCATTCCCGCCGCCGCGCCCCTCCGCTCGGCCAGCCGGTTCAGTGAGCAGACCCACTCCTCGGGAGCGCGCCCATCCAGCACCACCACCGGTTCCGTCTGCCAGTCCGTCCGCAGCCGCAGCAGTGCCTGCGCGGGAAACTCCGCCGCCCATGCGCACGCAAAGAGGCTCATGCGCTTCTCTCCGCATCCCACGCCGCATGCGCCTGCCAGGTCGCGGCCGGCGGCTTTCGCGTCGTGATCTCGATCGGAGCTGACCGCTCTCTCTCGCGACGCACCGCAAACTCGAAGCCGCGCAGCACCGGCCCGCCCGCCGGCTCCACGCGCCGTGCCGAGCACTCCAGCACCACTGCCGCTGCCGACTTCGCATACCCGCGCGTCCCTACAACAATCAGGCTGCACTGCGTCCTCTCCGCCGCCTGCCTGTACCGGAACCACGTCGCCAGCGGAATCCTGCTCGCTTGCTCCGGCGCCGTATCGCCCAGGTCGAGCACAATCGCCGCAAATCCCCCAGCCTGCAGCAGTAGGTCCGTCGCCCGCAACCCCTGGTCCAATCGCGCCCATGCGGAGCTCACCCACCGTGGGTTTGCCCCACCCTTTCGCACCGTCTGATCGCGCGAAGGGTGGGCTCTAGCGCCCTCGTTCCCTTCGCAATTTGTGCCCGAAGGGGTTCCTTGTTCCCTTGTTCCCTTGGTCCCTTGGTCCCTTGCTTTACACCGCATCCACAGCACCTGTTTCAGCCACACCCCATTCGCCGCGGCCGACTCCGGATCGAACGCGTCATTCACGTCCACCCACGCGCACGCCCGCTCCTCCGCCGTCCTCTGCGCCACAAATTGGAGCGCCAGGCTCGTCCTCCCTGACGACGCCTCTCCTGTCACCTCGCTGATCGCGCCCACCGGCAGTCCGCCATGCAACAGTTCGTCGACCGCCCGAATTCCCGTCGTCGCAACCTCGTACATCGCGCGCGGCGCAGGCGTCAGCGCTGCGGGAAACTTGCGTTCCAGCGCGTGCTCAATCTCCAAACGAAGTGCGGCGGCAGTAGGCATGCGATTCGAGGCGTTTCTAGTTTTTCGCCTTTTGTTCGCCTAATGTACCGCCAAATCGCCTCTCCTGTCAAAGGTAGAATCCACAGATTTTTCCACTGATTTCGGCCGACTTCATGTTCTTGCACCAGGATCGGTGCATAGCCGCGCAGTATGCCTAACCATATCGAATTTCTATAGCTTGCACCTCGACTACCATCCAGCTTTCCATCGACCGACTAACCCCGCTAACTCCGCTAGCTCCGCTAACCCCGCTGCTTTTTTCCCACCAGCTCCGCCCTCGCCGCCAGCCCCATCGCCATCGCCATCACCCGGTCGTCGTGGGTCCCAGCCTGCGCCCCGCTCGTCCCATTCGCCTGCCGCACAAAGCTCCGGCACTCCCCCAGCAGCCGCCGGCTCTGGAATCGCTCCGGCTCCTCCACCAGCGCCGCATTCAGGCGCCCCAGTATTGCCGGCCGGCTCACGCTCGTCGTCAGCCAACCCGCCTGCCCGCCCTGCCTATAAATTCGCCCGTACTTGCACGCCGTCTCCGCCAGCGCCAGCACGCCCGAGCCGTGGTTGTTCCGTTCCACCACCAGCCACGCCCCGTTGTATTCCGTCGCCAGATCGGTCACAAACCGCGCCAGTTCAAGCCCGCCGACGTGCCCGGCAAACTCCGCGCACTGCAACCCCGTCTCCATCTCCAGCACCTCGGCCGCGGAGTAGTCGCCTTCACTCCCGCCTCCTGCCGGATCCACCGACACCACGTACTCTCTGCCCTTCACCGGCGGCAGCCAAATCTCCAGCTCCCCATTCTGTCTCCGCTGCACCGGCTCGGGAACAGTCTTCATCCGTGCCTCCACCGCCGCCAGCTCAAACACGCTCTCGCCGCTCGCCAAAAAGCAGCTGTCCACATCCTCGGCAAACTCCTGCCGCGCCAATCCGCGAAAATCCGCACGAATTTGCCTCCGGTACCCGATCTGATTCAGATCAAGCCCGTGCGCCGTCATGAGCGCCCGCTCTTCCTCCGTCAGGCTCGCCTCGCTCACTGTCCTTGCCCGGTACCCTGGCTCCATCCACCACGGGAAAAAATGCCGCACCATCCCCGTCTCATCAGCCTTCAGCCACTCTTCGTGAAAGCACCCTCCCACTCCCTGCGGTGTCGACTCCAGCACCATCTCCGCTCCCGGCGCTAACGCCGCGCGCAATCCCGCCAGAATCTCCGCCGCGTCTCCGGGCCAGCGCGCAATCTCAGAGCAGTGCAGGTTCTGCACCGTCAATCCCCGTCCCGCGTTCCGGTCGGCCGCGCTCACCACGCGATACTGCGCATCGATCCGCGGAAACACGATCTGCCGCACATTCGACCGCGCCGTCCTCAGCGCCCCTTTCCGGGCCCTGTCCGGCAGCCAATCCACAAACCGGTGCACGATGCGGAAAATCTCCTCCGCCGCCTCCTGCGTGTGCGCCACTTCCAGCGTTAGAGTTCCCGGCTGGGTGATCGTCTTTAGAAAAAATCGCGCAGCCACCCACGTCGTCAGTCCCATCTGCCGCGCCTTCAGCACAATGTTTCGCTGCCCGCGCCGCTTATCAAACGCCTGCTGCACGGCATTGGCCTTCAACATCGCTGGCTTTCCATCTCGCGTCCTCACCACCAGCACGGCTTCCGCCATCGCCATCGCCACAGTCCGCCCCCCCGCGATGTCTGACGGCGTATCCAGAATTTTTCCGAGTTGCTCCAGTTGCTCTCTGCCCAGCTTCCTCTGGATCGACTCGACTGCCAGTGCTCCAACTGAGCTTTCCTCATCCACTGCCGCCACCTGCCCCTCCTGCCCTCGTCCGGCATTCGTGCGCACACTTGCAGGCTTGGCGCACGACTGCCCAGGTCGCGCGCCAAGCGAAGGCGCAACTCCGCCCCCGAGCCGCACCTCCGATCTCGCTCCATCAATCTGTGTTGTCTTTGTTGCGGCTGCCCTGTGTCGTATTTGTTAGAGGTGCCGCACCCTCATCACAGCGGTTTTGCTCTCAGGGCTCGATGCTCGCGCGCCCCTAAGTCCCTAAGTCCCTAAGTCCCTAAGTCCTTAAGTCCCTAAGTCCCTAAGTCCCTTGGTCCCTCGTTCCCCGCCTTCTCAGTACCCGCCGCACCAATACTTGAGCGTGTAAGCCGTCGACGCCGTCAACGCCGCGTTCGCGGTAATCGTGATCGCCGTCGTGCTTTCCGTCCATGTGTTGCTGGAGATCATCCCCGTCGCGCTCAACGTGCTCACCATGCAATTGGCTTGGTTCGTGTGCGTGTTTGGAAAGCTCAGCGTCGCCAGCGTTCCTGTCGTCGGACTCGTCCCCGTCGTCAGTGTCACCGTCCCGCTCACTCCGTCGCACAGGTGGCTCGTCGCGCACGCAATCGTCGGGCTCGAACCCGCCGCCGCGCCCGCCGCTACGCCCATCGTCCCCGTCCCCATGATGAACTTGCCTTGCAGAAATCCCGTCGCCGTCGTGTTCCCGCTGCCGCTCACCTGAAGTGCGGCAGTCGAAGAATTCGACCCGCCCTCATACACGATGAATCCGCCCGTGCCTGATCCGCTCGTGTTATTGACCACCACGGCGTTCGCGCCGGCCCCCGCATTGATCGTTGTATTCGCATTCGCCGGTAGGATCACCCGGTCCAGCGAATTCACTGCGTCGGTCACTCGCAGATAGTTGCTCGCGTCCTTGCGCACTTGCCATTCCGCGGTACCCGAATAGTTGCTGAACTGCAACGCTCCGATCTGGTCCACGCTCGATCCCGGCTGAATCGCCAGAGTCTGATTGAAGTTCGCTCCGTTCTGCAGCGTCGCGTTGCCCTGCAGGTTCGTCGCCCCGCTCACGCTCAGCGTTCCGCTCAGCGTTTCCGACGCCCCCGCCAATGTTCCGCTCACTGTCGGCGCAGACAGCGTCGGGCTCGCCGCCAGAACCACGCTCCCGCTGCCCGTCGTCCCCGCTGCCACCGGCTGCCCGCTCGCGTTCGTCGCCAGCACGCTGACCGAAGCCGGCACAGCTACGCCATTGATCTTGCTTACTGTCGGGTTCGGATAGCTTCCCCCAAGATCGCCGCCGGCAGCTCCGCTCGGAGCTAGACCCGAAGGCGTGCCTGAGATCTGCGAGTACGCCACCTGCGTGCACGTTGGACCGCCGGTCGTGTCTCCCGTCTCGTATTGACCCGTCGTGCAGGAGCTTGTCCCGGCCTTCGCCGTCAGGCTCGAAACCAGCACGCCGCTATCTTGTTCCTGGCCGGCGGTGCCGGTGTAAGTAACCACGTCGCCCGCGGCCGAAGTTGCTGGCCCGGTCGGCACCGCCGCACCGGCTCCAGTTGTGTTGATTGCCGTTGCGCTAAGAACCGGCTGGTTCCCGTTGTAGTCCGCCTGGTATGGCCTGATCCCTACGAACTCAAGCTTAAGGTCATTACTTGCGCTGCTGGCCTCAAATCCAAAATTACGCCCATTATAGGAAGAGAGATCGATAGTCGCTGAGGGGGTTGGGTCGGAAGGCGTACCTGCGTGATAGGTGGGGCTGCAAGTTCCCGAGATCGTTCCGACGGCGGTGTAAGTGGTGTTCGGAATGATAGCCAAAAGCGTGACCGTATATGACGTAGAAGTTGCGCATTTGCCGTTGGCATAAACAACGCTCTTCATCGCTGGAACCTCTTGCCCCGGTCCTATAAGCGCCCTACCTCCGCCTGAGTAGTCCTGCGCAATCATGCTGTAAAAAGTCTGGACGAGACCAGAAGGTACGCTGGTGTTAAACAGATAGGTTTTTCCGAAATAGGCAGTTGAATCCAACGACAACTGTGCTGAATCGTTCGGCGCACCCGTCTCGAAATCGTCAGGGCCAAACAAAAGGTCATTGTCGCTAGGGTAAGCTCCGGCGTTTCCATTCCTAAAAGAATCGGCCGTCCGCGCTCCGACGGGCTGATCGAAAATGGTCTTCGAGATCGTCGAACTGCGGCTTGCACTTCCTCCACCAGACGGATTGAAACCGCGCATGACGATCTGATTCCCGATGCCGTTGTCTATCGGCTGCACAGTTTGGAGTGAGCCGGTGAAGCCGATATAGTTTCTTGAACCATTGAATTGCGGAGTTCCAGACCAATTGCAATTGATGCAGTTAGAATCGGAAGCATCCCATATCGGACCAACCGATAATCCCGTGTAGCCGCCAAGCTGGACGTTAGTGAAGGAATGTTGGGCGCCTTCAACACGCCAACCGTAATTGTTTGTTAGTGGACCCTCAGTCTCGGGAACATTGACTGTCCATGCGAAAGGGAAATCTGCATCGGATAGTCCTGACTGCAAAATCTGAGGTCCATAACCGCCGTCAAATACCTGAATTCCGCTCAGAGTTGCATCTCCACCGTCGTAACTAATCCACGGATAAGTATCCTGCCAGTAGCCGCCCCGCCAACTTAGATAATCCTGTAAGCCTTGCGATTGATACGAATCTAGTTCGGATGGAACAAACGCTGCCCCAAAATTCAGTCCCGCGAGCGAACTATTGGTCGCCGTAAATCCGTACGGTGAATAGCATCCTTGTATGAAGATACCGGCCGATGCGTTCGTCGCATAATTCGGAGTACTCGTGAACCTGACATTGGCCAGTTCATCGCCATCATTGCCTGGAGCTCCAGTCATCGTGTAGTCGGCGCTGTTCCCATCTTTGCAGTCGAAGGCCAGAGCGGCATTCCCGACAGTCTGGGTCACGGGCAATCCCGCAACGGAAATGTAAGCCGTGCCCGTGCCCGCTGTGACAGTTGTCGATGCGGCGGTAGCGATCCTCACCGTTCCACTCGCTGAATATGTTTTGTCGGTCGGACTTGAGCATGGAGTTACGGCGGCAATCGTAGTCACGAGGTTAGCCCCTGCAACTCCGCAACCGTTGAATTGCACAGCCTGCCCTACGTCACCGCAAGTGAACAGTGCGTGTGGAGATGTGACCACGGCACTGCCCGCCGTGCATCCGGCATCCTGCACCCACCGCCCCGGCCAGCGATGCGGAAAACTGGAAGAAGCGTTGACTGAATCGTCTACTTCAAAAACGATGTCGCGAATCGACCACGAAATGCGGGGCGCGGCGGTTGTAACTGTCGTCGGATCAGGTGCCTCGAAAACATCCTCTCCAGGTTGTCCTTTGATTAGAACTCCAGCGCTTCCCTGAGCAGGGTTGATTCCGGCTGGTTGCTGACCCTCCAACGACACGCCATACCACGGCAAGGTGCTCGTTAGGTAGCAGCCTCCCGGCGGCAATGGAAAATAAACTGTCGCCGGCGGATTCGTCGCATTGGCAGCATTCAATGCGGCGTTAATCGCCGCCTGGTCGTCAGACGAACAGTCGCCCTTGGCGTTGAAGGGCGGCGCCATCACATTCACTTTCGTGTTGACGCTGGCATTGAGGGAGGGCCCCGTCAGCCTGCTTGAAAAAGTCTGCGGAGTTGTGGCTGCAGCGGAAAGAGCGCCCAGGTTCGCCAGCGCGCCGCTGGCACTGGTTGCTCCCGTCCCTCCACCAGTAAGCGGAACTGCGTTCATGCCGCCGAGCGCCGTGCCGTTCCCCATGTAGTACGCAATCTGTCCCGAGCTTGCTGAATTGATCGTCCCGTTCACGCCGCCCGATCCTGATCCGCTTCCGCAGGGCGATCCGGTATTCGTGATGTATCCCGAGTTATCGATCTGCAGGCAAAAGTCCCCCGACGAAGACGCCAGTCCGGGAAACTTGATCGCATTCGGTGCCACAAATGCGGCGTCGAGGATCGAACTCGATCCCGAATAGATATCCGTCTCCGCCCCGGAGCCACTCTCATAATTCAATCGGATATGTCCCGTCGAGTTACTCGTATCTATGTAGGTATCGCCGCTGTTTGTGTTTTGATACGCCTTGAAGCTGTCTAACCCTCCGATTGCCGAATTAATCGCCCAGTTATTGCTCGCGTCCTTCACCAGGTACCACTGGCTGGCCCCGTTCCAATCCTTGTAAGTAAGCGTCCCTTTCTGGCTCGTTGTAAGTCCAGGCCATAGGTAAAAACCGATCTCCGCGTCCGCGCTGTTGCGCGCAGTAATCGACCCTACCGATTGCGTGGTCCCTCCCACCTCCAGAGTTCCCACGAACTGAGCGTCTCCGGCTTTGTCGACCGTGCCCACTGCCGCCGGTGAAGTGCCGCCGCTGGCAAACGTCACTCCGCCTGTTCCGGAATTCGTCGAGCAGTTGAAGCACACATTGCCCGTCCCCGCGGCATTCAGCGCGGTTTGATTGTTGGTGCTGCTCTGTCCTTGATTCCACTGCTGAATCTGCAGCCGGTATACGTTATTGAGCAAGTCCTGCACCTGGTAGAGCTGCTGGCCGCTTGTGGCGTCGCTGAATCCATAGAGCCAGCGATAACCATAGTCTGTCTGGATCTCGTTAAGCAGCCCGCGCTCGTTCCCCGCTCCAGTCCCCAGCCGGAAGTGATTGGTCAGCGTCGCGTCTTGCTGGCTTCCATACCAGTCACCATTCAATGCGTTGAAACTCCGGTGAAACGTATCGAGGAAGCTGTTGCGCGTGCCGTTGTCGGTCAGCTTTCCGTTGAACATCGTGCCGCCCGTGATCCAGTTGTTGTACGCGCTCCCCGCATCCGCTACCACCTGGCTTGTCGAGTTCTCGTTCCGCAACCCGACGATCGTGTTGTTCTGCGCGTTCGGTCCTAAGTGCAGCGCTGTCGAGCATCCTTCTACATCCCCTCCGGTAAACGTGTTTCCATCGCCCTGTTGTAAGTTGATCCCATAAGTGCCGCTGATCGGGTTCCCGCCGCTCGTCGGGCAGTCGATGTGCAGCCGCACAAACGTGCTTGCATTCGCCCAATCCGTCGTCGCGGAGTTTGTATTCTGGTGCCCGATCGCATTCACGGCCGTCCCGAATCCGCTGAACTGGTTATCTAGGTACGTGCCGCCCGTGTAATTCCCGGTTCCGTCCAGAGTCATACCCGTCTGGTTCGAGTTACCAAGGAAATACAAGCTTTCTAAGTCCATCTCCTGCGTCCGGTACGCAACCAATCCCTCTGCTGTCGCGCTGGTAGCTCCCGTCGTATTGACCACCACGTTGTCCATGTGGAAGCCCGGCGTGTCCGTCGCATATGTCGCGTCGCCCACCTGCACCATTGCGCTCGATCCCGTGTAGGCGAACGCCGTTCCGCCCGTGCTCCCGCTCGCCTGCGTCCCGCCGCGCAGAGCGCACCCGCGCAACGACACGTTCCGCGTCCCCGCCGTCACAACAATCTGGTTCGCCGTCGTGATCGTCGCGCACGGCAGCAAAATCGCCACATTCCCCGTCGAGATCGTAAGATTTTCGCCCCAAGTCAGATTGCCCGTGAAGTTCCGCGCGTCGCACGTTCCGCCGTAGCTCGCATTCACTGCATTCACGCACGCCTGGATCTTCGCTCCAATGTCCGCGCCCGGAAATTGATCCACCTGGAAAGCTGACCCAACTCGCCCGCTTCCGGCCAAAGCGCCGTAAGTCCCACCGCCAGGCAGCGTCCCGCCTCCGCCGTCAAGTTGTGTTCCGTAGCTCGCCGAGTTCGCCGCGTTCCACACCGTGTACCCGCCGTTGCCCTTCAGCAGATTTCCGGCGAAGAACGTCATATCCTGCCCGCCAATCAGGTTCACCGGCGCTGCCGTATTCCAGGTCCCCGCCGCGTTCACGCTCGCTGTAGTCGTCGCGGAGCAGCCCACTCCGCCTTGTGTCACGCTCACGCTTGCAATCGATCCGGTTGCATTTACGGCCGCCGTTGCCTGCGCCGAGCACAACCCGCTGAACGCAACCGGTACATTCGCTCCGTACGGGTCCCATCCCAGCCCGTGCTCACTGCCCACTGTTACCGCCGTCACTGCGCCGCCCGTCGTCGTCACCGCCAACGTCGGCTGCACCGCGTTCCAGGCTGGAACCACAACCGCGTTCCGTACTGTCCATCCCTGTTGCGGATTTTGCCCGCTTCCGTTCAGGTCCAGCACCAGGCCTGTCGGCGGCTCGCCGGTCGCTGAAGAATTTCCCGCCAGCGCCACCACGTTATCCAGAACATTGTTCGATCCCGCGGCCGCCGTAAACGCGTGCGTTGCCTGGATCGTCACGTTTTGCCAACGATTCGAATCCGCATTCAACCCCGCCGGCGCCGTCATCGATAGCGCCGGAATCGCCACGCCCGTGTTTAGTCCGCGAATGTCGATGTTCCGGAACTCGCTCCACTGCGGCCACTGCGCCAGATAAATGCCGCACGTGTGCGTCGAATGCGCGCCCGGGTATTGCGCGGCCATCGGATCCACGCCTGTCGCCGCAATCTCCACGTTTTCGATCTCCGCCACGCGCAGCCCGTTGCCTCCCGCGCCTGTCGTGGCCTGCATCGCAATCGCGCAGTTGCCAACGCCCCAAGCCGCGCCCGTTCCCGCTGTTCCCGTCAGTCCATTTCCGCCCGGCGAAAAAATCGAGTTCGCTTCCATCGGCCGGTTCGACTGGCAGCTCCCCGCCGCCGCACGCCCCTCTGCCGGCGAACACGACACATCCACGCTCTGGTCCACATAAATCGTCAGATCGTGCAGCCGTGTGTAGCTCAAAATATTCGTCGCGTCCGGCCCGCTCTCCAGCACATCCTGCCCCGGAAATCCCATCAGAGCCGACACCTGCTTGCCCAATCCTCCAATCGATTGCCCATGCCAGCTCAGCGCCCGCGTCTTGCACGTCCCTTGCGGAATCGTCAGCGCCACGCCGTGCGCATTCGCGTAGCTCAGCGCCGCCTGCAGCGCGTTCGTATCATCGGTTACTCCGTCGCAAACCGCGCCGAACTCCTTCACGCTGCGCTCCGCCTGTTGCGCGCCCGTCGTGCGCAGGTCCGTCACTACCACGCCGCTCGTGTTCGTGAACGTATCATTCCCCGCATATGTCGGCGGAATCTCCATCGCCCCATTCGTTCCCGCCGCATTGATCGCAGCTTGCAGCGTCGTCTGCGCGCTCGCTGCCGCCGGAGCCTGCACGCCGTTCATCGCGGGAGTTGTCAACGCCCCCGTCATATTTGCGCCCGCCAGTGGCACCGCTGTCGCCACCTGCGTATCCACATAGTGTTTGTCCGCGGCCTGCAGAGTTTGCGTCGGATCGCTGCTCAAATACAGTGGCCCGGTCAGCGTTCCGCCTGTTGCTGTCAGTCCGCTGCTCTGGCTCGCCTGCGCAATGGCCTGGTCCACATACGCCTTGCTCACCGCCTGCACCGCTTGCGCCGCGGGCATCACCTTTGCCTGCACCTGCGCCAGGCTGGCCTGCGCCGCCGCCGGAACCATCCAATACTGCGTGCTCGTCGTCCCATCGCTCATGTAGTACACGGCCGTGTAGTACTCTCCTGCAGGCGTCGCACCCACATTCGGCGCGAGGTTCACGCTCACAAATCCGTCCGGCCCAATGGTTCACCGTCGTCGTGTCCGCAGCCACCGCCTGGCCCGCCGCCGTCGTAAACGACGGCCAGCTGATCGACAATGTCCCTGCGCCCGGCTGCCCGTTCGCCAGGTACACCGTCCCCTGCACCGTCGTCGTGCTTACTGCCTGCGCCATCATCGTCGCCGCCGCCAGCATCATCATCACTGCGCACGCCGCGATCGGTTGCCCCATCCTTTTCGCATTCTTCGCGAAAAAGGTGGGAGCCAACGACGTCATTTGCCTCACCTCGAACCATCCGTTTTTCATGAGCTTCATTCCCATCGCATCCTTCTTCTCACTGCAATTCGCAAACTCATTTCGCTGGGGCGGCCGCAGCGGATCGGTCTGCCCCAGCTTCACGCCCAGTCACCAATTGAATTTCAAGTTCCCCCATGCTCTCAGCGACACGTCGCGCGCTAAAGGCCAAGAGCTGAGAGCCAATAGCTGATAGCCGAACTGAGAACTGACAACTGACAACTGCCAACTGTTCTTACGCCGCCTTGGTCTTTTCCTCTTCGTCATTCGCCGCTTCTTTTGCCGCGGTCTTCTCTTTCCACAACTGGCCCGGCACCAGAATGTCCGCCAGCCCCGGCCCGTCCCAATTGTCGTCTTCGCCGTCTTTCTTCTTCTTCTCCATCAGCGACAACACCATCGCTGCGCAGTGCGCGTCGCCGTCTTCGGTCTTCTCCACTAGCTTTTCTGCAATCTTGGCTCTGCGGACCTTCACCACCGTCTTCACCGCCTGTCGCAGCGCCTTTCTCGCCCCCTTGTGATCTTCCTCCTCGATTCTCTCCGCCGCATCCTTCTCTTCGCCGTTTCCACTCGCCTCCGCGTCTTCGCCGGTGTTCGTCCGCGGCATCGTCACCACCTTGTTCTTCTTTGGCTGCTTTACCTTGTCCACCTTGCTCTTTCCCATTGCTCCGCCATTCCGGCCACCCATCCACGGTCCTTCCTGTGCCGCGGAAAAGGAAAAGGGGCAACCCGGCTACCGAGTCGCCCCTCCGCTCTCTTCTTCTTTCCTCGTACCCGCGCTCGCCGCGGTGATGGCCCGAAGAAGATCGGAAAAGCCTCTCGGCTTCTCCGTCAGTCAGAATCATTTCTGTATGATTGCTTCCAGCTTACTCCAAACCGCATAAATTACCTGCAAACTTCGCTACCCTGAATCTTCTGCATGTTTTCAATCACTTAGCGATATTCTTGCCCTCCGGCCATTTGACAAATCTTCGACCCCGCGCCTCAAAGGCCTGCTTTCCACTGAGGGGACCCTTTCGCTCCTGGCCATTTGCTCTTACTCTCGTCCAACTCGCGTCATCCGCATCAGCTCTACTCCCACAACGCAAGCGGGAAGCCAATCGCTGACGGCTAACGGCTGCGTCTCATGCCCCTTACTTGCCATTGATTCGCTCCTTGCGCCGTGGTATACAACTCCCAGTTCTTCGTGCCGCCTACAACAGATTTTTCTTTTGCATTTTCGCTTATCGTCCGTCGAAGCAGGGTCGCAACACCGCAACAATACCCGGCGATGGGAGTCTTCGTCATGCGCATCTTCGCGGTCATTGCCGCTTCCTTCGGTACTCTTCTTCTCTCTGGCTGCGCCGGTATGCCGGCCATCAACACGTCCTCCACAGGTTCTGTCTCCGGCACAGCCCTCCACGGCTCGGTCCGCGGCGGCCAGAATCCCATTGTCGGCGCGCATGTCTATCTCTACGCGGTCAACACTACCGGTTACGGAGGCCCCGGCATCGCTCCTAACAGCACCAACGCTTCGGTGTCCCTGCTCAGGAACGCCACCGGAACCGCTCAGGACGCCAACGGCCACTATTACGTCACCACCGACCAGTACGGCAATTTCACCATTACTGGCGACTACAGTTGTCCCAGCTCTTACGCGCATCCTTACTTCTACGCATCCGGCGGCGACTCGGGCTCGGGCGCAAATTCGGCCATCGCACTCACCGCCCCCGCGCAGGCCTGCAACACTTCCGCATCCACTGATGTCAATGAAGTCTCGACCGTCGTAACCGCCTACGCCTATGCCGGTTTTGCCAGCGATCCAACGCACGTCTCGAGTTCCAGCACCACGCTGGCCGCCACCGGGGTCACCAACGCGGCCAACAACATCGCCAACCTTGAAGACATCAGCCTGAGTGTCGCCCTCGCCACCACCCCCGCCGGCAACGGCACCGTGCCGCAAGCGGAAATCAACACAATCGCCAACATCCTCGCCGCCTGTGTCAACTCCACCGGCCCCGGCTCCACGCAATGCTCCACGCTTTTCACAAACGCTACCAACAACGGCGTTGAGCCCATTGACACCGCAACAGCCGCACTCAACGTCGCGCACTATCCCGGCGTCAACGTCGGCAATTTGTTTGGCCTTCAGATCGCCGACTCGCCCTTTCAGCCCATGCTGCCCTCCACCCCCGTGCCCAATGATTTCACCATCGCCGTCAGCTACACCGGCGGCGGCTTGAATTCACCCGTTCCCATTGCCATCGACGCCGCGGGCGACGTGTGGTTGGGAAACACGGCAACCGGAGCCAACAGCGTCAGCGAGTTCAGTCCCCTCGGCGCGCCCGTCTCCGCTTCCGGCTATACCGGCGGCGGCATCGTTGACCCCTACAGCATCGCCATCGACAGCTCCGGCAATCTCTGGACCGCGAACGTCACTCCGGATAGCCTCAGCAAGCTCGGCTCCAACGGCACGCCGGTCTCCACTTCCGCCGGCTACACCGGCGGCGGCCTCAACGCCCCCTATGCCATCGCCTTTGACCCGCTTGGCCACGTCTGGGTCGTGAACAACGTCGGCTCCAGCCTCAGCGAGTTCAGCTCCGGCGGCACGGCGATCACAACTTCCTCGGGCGACACCGGCGGCGGCATCAGCAATGATCCTGTGTCCCTCGCCATCGATGCCTCGGGCAATATCTGGGTAACCGATAGCATCACTCTCGGCGCTCTCAGCGAATTCAACTCCGCCGGCACGACTCCCGGCTCGCCCATTTCCCCTTCGACCGGCGATACCGGCGGCGGCCTAAACGATCCCTGGGGCCTCGCCGTCGATGCCTCTGGCAACATTTGGGTAGCGGACAGCGGAACGGGCGCAAACAGAATCAGCCTGTTCGGCGCCTCCGGCACGGCCATCTCCAGCCCCCTCGGATACACCGGCGGCGGCCTCAGCATTCCCGAGGCCCTCGCCATCGATGGCGCAGGCAACGTCTGGGTGGTCAATCGCGCAAGCAACCTGACCTCTCCGCCCTATCCCGACAGCTCCATCAGCGAGTTCAACTCCTCCGGCACTGCCATCTCCCCCGCCACCGGCTACACTGCCGGCCTCAATCTCTCCATTCGCATCGCCGTCGATGGCTCCGGAAATGTCTGGGTCCCGAATGCCACCCTCAACACCGTCACCGAGTTCGTCGGCGCAGGATCGCCCGTCGTCACGCCCATCGTAGCCAATCTTCTCTACCCCTACGCCAGCCGCGCCGTCAACCGCCCCTGATTCGGAGGCCAAGCGGCAAACTTCGCCCTCCCACAGAAGCGGGCGTCCGTGTCCGGGGTCCCCGCGGACAGGTCTTGGTCCGTGAGGTGGAAATCCCTCGCATTTGGGAACCCGGGATGCGATGCCCCTCCAACTGACTCGCCGACTTGCCAACCTGCCAACTCGCCAACTCGCCAACTCCCCAACCCCGCTAACTCCGCTAACTCCGCTGTCTTGCATTACCATTCCTCTATGTTCCGGTCGTCGCGCAGCTTCCATTGCGTTGCCGCTCTTATCGCTCTCTGCGCCGCCTCCCTCGCCCACGCTCAAACCGCTGCTCCCGCACAATCCACCGTCGCGCCACCTTCGGCACAGCTCAACGAAATCCTTTCCAGCCAGAACCGCGCCCGCACCATCGCTCAGGTCGCCGTCTCGCCCGATGGCAAGCGCATCGCCTTTCTTGAGGCCGGCCAGATTCGCCTCGCTTCGTTCAACAATCTGGTCCAAAGCCAACAAATCACCGCCGCGCCCGGCCAATCCTGCCCGGCCTCCAATCTCATCTGGTCGCCCGACTCCGCCTCCCTCGCCTTCCTTTCCGATTGCGACACCCCCCCCGACCAGCCCACTCAGCCCGATCTCTTCGTCTCTCATCTCGACGGCAATCCCGCCCATCGCCTCACCGAACTCCATGGTTACGTCGACGCGCCGGCTTTCTCTCCGGACGGAAAGAGCATCGCGTTTCTTTACGTCGAGGGCGCCACACGTCCCTCCGGCGCGCTCGCCGCGGAAACACCTCCCTCCGGCGTCATCGGAGAAGATCACATCGAGATTCAGCGCGTGGCCGCTGTCCCGGCCGATGCGTCCCAACCCGTTGCTCCCGGCTTCCTCACGCCGCCCAACCTTCACGTCTTCGAGTTCGATTGGTCGCCCGACTCCAAATCCCTCGCCTACATTGCCGCCGACCCTCCTGGCGAAAACAACTGGTGGGTCGCCAAACTCTATACGCAAAATCTGTCAGGCTCACAACGAGTGGGTGCCCCTGATCCCTCGCACTTGGGGACCAGGGATAGCACGGACCCAACTCCCACCGTCATCCTTTCTCCCGCCGACGTCCCCGGCCCGCTCCACGGCCTGCAGATCGCCGTTCCTCGCTGGTCGCCCGACGGCAAATCCATCGCCTTCATCGCCGGCCTCATGAGCGATCAGGGCGTCACCGGTGGCGACGTCTGGGTCATCCCTTCTTCCGGCGGCATTCCGATCGATCTCACTCCCGGCCGTCCCGCCTCCGCCCAATGGATCACATGGGACGGTAACAACGGCATCTACGTCAGCGAACTTTCCGGCGGAGACTCTCAGCTCGTTCGCCTGCAGATTCCCGATCGCGGCGTCGCTACTGCAACCTCTGGCTCGCCCGTCTTCACCATTCCCGGCGATGTAGGTTCCAGCCAATTCGATCCCAGCCTCTCTGCCTCCGCCGATCGCTCTCTCTTCGTCTTTCAGGCCAGCTCATTCAACACCCCGCCCGAAATCTTCGCCGCCCGCGCCAAACAGGATTCGTCCGCCCGCTCGGCAGACACCGCGCGCCTGTTCCAGCTCTCTCACTTCAACGACGGCGTCAAGCCGTTCCTGGGGCGATTCCGTTTCGCTCTCATGGAAGAACGACGGCTTTCAGATTCAGGGTTGGCTCCTGCTTCCCAAAGATTTCGATCCGGCGAAGAAGTATCCGCTCCTCGTCGAAGTCCACGGCGGCCCGGCCTCCTCAGTGACCTCGCGCTGGGACGGCGGAGCAGGCGGCTTCAGCGCCACAACTTTTTCCACGCTCGGCTACTTTGTCCTCTTGCCCAATCCCCGTGGCAGCTACGGTCAGGGCGAAGCCTTCACCGAGGCCAATCGCAAGGACTTCGGATACGGTGACCTGCGCGACATACTCGCCGGTGTCGATACCGTTCTCGCTAGGTATCCCGTTGATCCCAATCGCATCGGCATTGCCGGCTGGAGCTATGGCGGCTTCATCACCATGTTCGCCGTCACCCAGACCCATCGCTTCCGCGCCGCCGTCGCCGGAGCGGGCATCTCCGATTGGCTCTCCTACTACGGCGAAAACTCCATCGATCAGTGGATGATCCCCTACTTCGGCGCTTCCGTTTATGACGACCCCGCGATTTATGCGAAGAGTTCGCCCATCACATTCATCGAACAGGTGAAAACTCCAACCCTCACTGTCGTGGGCGACCGCGATGGCGAATGTCCCGCGCCGCAGTCCTTCGAGTTCTGGCATGCGCTGCGCGACCTGCACATCCCGGCGCAGTTAGTCGTATATCCCAATGAAGGCCACGGCTTCTCCGATCCAGCCGACCGCCGCGATGTCCTCGAGAGAGCGGTCGATTGGTTTGCCCGCTACATGCCGTCCAACCCCTAGTCCGCCAACCGCCCTCTTTCCACTTCCCACGCTGCCCGAAACCAAAGCACGAGCGGCAGAGGCACGCCCTTGCTGAAGTCAAGGTACGTTGCGAAACACGGAATTAAGCCTGACGACCTGCAAATCCGGCGCAAAAAAACAAAGCTGACTCGGGAATCTTCACGGAGATGTATTTGACCCCTGCGGCAAATCGGGTACTGCAACCGTCACTCCGGAAAGTTCACTGGCTACGTGGATCGGCTGATCCGCTGTTCCATAGCGGCGTATCGTTCGCGTCTCCGTCTGGGTTGGCGGCCAGGAGTCGGATTTGTTCGGTACCTCGCGATACTCGTTATCGGATGCATCTTCGACATGCAGGATATAGTCTCCTTCAGGAACAAAACTGAAGGTAAAGGCATCATCATCCTTCGTTAAGGATGTTTGGCCGATGACAGACTTGTCATCCGAACTTAAAAGCGAGAGTTTCCCCCCGTTCAGCAGGTGACCGTCATGGGCAGAAACGATATAACCGCGTACAACGTGCAGCTTGGTAAGGGGGATCTCGATGTCTTCCCCGCTCCGCTCCTCTCCTGTTTTGACCGAAAACGGGGTCCCATCCTTGCGCCGTGTACTACCGCCGGAGTATGTCGACAATGAATACACATCGTTCATCGAAACGCTGGTACCGCCGTGATCGTCGACTCTGTATACCGTCTTGGAGATGTGGAGCGTGGCTTCGAGCATGTAATCTCCTCCGGGGAGTCCGCTGATACGATAGTGCCCCTCATCGTCGGATTGCCCGTAAAAAGAAGTTTTCCCAATAGGACTAGATGGAGGAGAAATCCATTGTCCCTTTCGGTAAATGAGCATCGACAGACGAATTCCACTGGCCGGGCTCCCATCGTCGTACAAAACTGTGCCACTCACCACGGCGCCGCGGTCAATTATCACATTCACAGTGACGGGGAGATTAGCTCCTACGCTAATTCGTGGAACCGACTTGAGAATGTTCTTTGGGCTATTGTCTTCCGAAGAGGAGGCTGCGTTTCCGTGCACATACAACGGAGCGAGAGGAAATACATAGCCAGCTTGCGAAGCGATCACATAGTATGTGCCCGGCGCAACGTGTTGTATCACAAAGCTACCGTCCAGTAGCGTTTCCACTGCCTCGCCGCTGAAAACCGCGTGCTGCTCCTCGCCGGGGATAATAGATTCAACAATTCCGGCTGGTTCAAGCACGACAGTCGCCATGCGAGCAGGCGCATTCGTATCGCCACAGTAAACATGGCCGGATACAGTGTTGGCTCCCGGGGGCTTGTCGGAACTCTCTTGCTGTGCCGAACCCGCTGCTGCCGATGCGAGGCAACACACCACGATCAACCATTTGAACTTCATGATGAAGCACATCCTGGTCGCAATCGAGAATGGATTCCGTGATCACCGACACAATCTCTCGGCTACTCCTGCTTTTCTGGGCCGCGGTCGCCGAAGTCTCGTAGTCCCGTAGTCCCCCAGTCCCGTAGTCCCCACCTCTCCGCTCCCCATCCGCCCCCGCGCAAGTCTATTGAGAAGAGACCTGACTCGCGGCCCGATCCGCGCCAGAAGCAGGCCCATCCTGATACACTTTTTTTGGAGTATTTAGCATGCGTTTCGTCCTTCCGGCAGCATCCGGCAGTGTGCCGCCGGGAACCTGCTCCTGCGGTGCGACTCACCCGGCGCTGGCCTATCGACGGTCCGGCCGTGAGCTTCGGCAGGAGCGGTGATCACTCATTCTTCTTTTCGTCTCTTTTCAAATCCGTTCCGCGGTTCTAAGGCGGGACGGGGAGGATTCATGCGGCGGTTCTTCACGCTTGTTTGTTTGCTTGGCCTGGCCATACCGGCCGGAATATCCATCTCCGGCTGCGTGCGCAATCCAGCGGGCAATTATTGCAACGGCCTTGGGTACGGGCCAACCCTCACCCAGGTCACCAGCCTCACGCTGCAGCCGCAAATCGCTGGCATTTCGCTGGCCTACGGCCAGACCACGCAGGTTGTCTCGCCGCAAGCCAGCACTTGCAAAGGTGATCAAGCATCAATCACCGGGTCGCAAATCAGCTACGGAACCTCCAACAATCAGCTGGTCGACATTTCGCCCGGCGGTGGTATCTGCGCCGGCACCTGGAACCGCAACAGCGGCGGCGGCATCGCCGACTACACCTACTGCAACATCCCAAATCCGTTGCCTTCGACGAAGGGCTTGCCCTACGCGATCGCTTACATCACTGCGACGGCCGATTCGGTCACTTCCAATCCAGTCACCGTCTACATTCACGCTCCCATCTCCAGCATCAACCTGGTCACAACACCATCCTCGGGGTCTTCACCCCAGGGTTGCTACTCGCAGAACCAGCAGGCCAGTCTCGACGCGCAGGCGTTTTACAGCCTGAATGGAGCACAGGCTCTCCTTTGCGCTCCGGGTTCCAATACGGTTCCCGAGTGCTCCGCCTCCATCGGGACGCTTGCCTTTGCCACCGGCAACCCGGCAGTAGCGACGATTGATTCCGCCACCAATGTCATCACCGCGCAGCAACCCGGCACCACCGTGATCACCGCGACCATCGCACAAACCGCTTCCTCGACCGGATACTTTTCCACTTGTCCGCCGAAATCGATCAGTATTGCTTTCGCCAACGGAAGCACCAAGGGCATCGTCACGCAAGGCGTTGCGCAAAACCTCACCACAACGGTCACCGATACACTCGGCCAGTCCATCACCGGTCTTTCGCTGACCTACGAGTCCACCAACCCGATCGATATCGTAGGGTCCGGCTCCATCTCTCCAGCTTTTCCCGGCGTCGCTACGTTAACCGCCCTCTGCAAACCGCCGCAATGCAATCCTGCTCCGATCAACGAAATAGGCTTGAGCGGCACCGGGCTCGCAATCGCTTCCAACCCTGTCGATGTCATTGTTCCCGGCACCACGAGTGACTTTGCTTGGTTCGCGGCGCCAAACCAGTCGCAATACTTTTCTTCAGTTGAGCTGCTCACAGGCACGCCCGGCTCCACCGTGCGCATGCCCTACGTCCCCAACTCCATGGTCATGGATCAGGGGGGACTCACGCTCTACTTCGGCTCGCTCCACGAGTTGATGGCTTACTCCACCCAGAACAACTCCATCACCAGACAGGACACGTCGGTTCCCGGCGTCGTGCTCGCAGTTTCTCCGAATGCCGACTACTTGCTCATCAATGATCAGGTGCGTGGTCTCTTCTACCTTTACAACACCTCTGGTACCGTCATTTCCACCTTTGGTGGCCTGGGAGCCGCTGCAGCATTCACTCAGGATTCGAATACTCTCTATATCGTCGATAGCAAGGCCCTCGGCGGAAATCACACGAATACGCTCTATGTGCACGCTCTCGATTCCGGCTGGAGCACCTACGACCTGAGCGCCTCCGGCGGCTCGCAGAATCTGGCCATCACCGTTCCCGGTTTGGGCGTTTATCTCGCCGGCAATCCAACTGTTGCGCACACATGGTGCCCTTCCGGCACGGTTGGCAGCAGCGGGACCATCCAGTTCTTCCCGCAGCCCTTAACCGACTCGATCAACATTCCCACCAGTGTCTTGGGCGCTACTTCCGACGGTCAGCACGTTCTGGGCGCATCGCTCAACGGCTCGAGCATCACGCTCGACGACATCGGACTCAATATTCCGCCATCGCTGGCCTATCCATCTGCCGAATGTCAGGTGACCACCGCAGGCGCCACCCAGACTCTCTCGCCGCTTTCCACCAACCCCACGCTCAACGGCTCGGTTAATCTTGCCGGCGTAACCGGCGCGACCGCCATCAACCAGGTCGTTACCGGCACGGCGCCCACCACGGCTTCGGTGACCACGGCCGCGCCCATCGCCTTCGTCACCTACTCGACGCCTTCCGCATCAACAACAGCGTCGCAACTTCCGTTTTATCTGCCCCAGTCGAGCGGCGTCGGACTGGTCGGCTACGTGACCTTTGCCGACAGCACGTCTGCCACACCACCCATCGCGCCGCTCGCGGGCACATTTTCGCCCGACCATTCCATCTTCTTCGTCTCCACTGCTGGCGACAATGAAGTTCACCTCATCAGCATTCCCGTCAGCCTCAGCCTCGCTGCGCCCCCGACCGATACGCAGCAGTTGAGCCCCGGTTTGCCGGCGTGCACGCCAGTCTCCGCCGGCGGCAACGATGCCGGCTGTCTCTATCCGACTGCTCCTGGCCCAAACACCGTGGTTCCCGCGACGGTCATTACGGTCAAGCCGCGCTCGGTCACCTAGCTCCGCGTCCGGTGCGACGCTGGCAGCCACAAGCTCCCCATGGTCCCTTGGTCCCTCGGTCCCTCGGTCCCTGTCTTCTACAATCGACTCATGATCAAGGGAATCTCCTTTCTGCGACCTGCAGGCAGCGCCGCGGCCTACGACCGGCTTGCGGGCTTCTTTGCCGCGCTGGGCTTCGCGCCGGGCAAGGGTTGGCAGGAAGAGGGTTCACGTGGCGCTTCGTTTCTCGCTCCGCTCGGCAATCTGGAATTCGTCGACGGAAGGTTTCCATCCACCGCCGATATCCTCGTCGAAGTCACATCGCTCGATTCCATCCACCAGGTCGCGGAAGCATGGCTCCGTGCCCATCCGGTTCCCGGCCAGTCCGGTGACGCGGCTGCTTCACGGCTTTCATCGATCGCTGAGACGCATTGGCGTTCGCGCCTCTTCACTGTCGAGCCGGAGCCCGGCTTCCGCTTCAGCTTCTGGGCGTGGTCCGATCCCGTGAAGGGAAAGCCTGTCGCCCTGGAGGGCGATCTATCGGCCGCCGGAATGAGGTTCGCCATCGTGGTCGCTCGCTGGAACGCAGTCGTGACCGACCGCCTGCTCGAGGGCTCTCTTGACGCGCTCCTGCGCAGCGGCGCCGACCGATCCGATATTCAGGTTGTGCGTGTCCCCGGCGCATGGGAGATTGCTGCCGCGGCTCGCGCCTGCGCGGCCAGCGGTCGCGTTAGTGCCGTCGTCACTCTGGGTTGCCTGCTGCGCGGTGAAACTGCGCACTATGAAGCCATCTACAACGAGGTCGCCCGTGGCATCGGCCAGTCCCAGCAGGAGACCGGCGTGCCCCACAGCTTTGGCGTGCTCACCTGCGAGACCCTGGAGCAGGCGCTGGACCGCGCTGGAATCAAGGGCGGTAACAAGGGATTTGAGGCCGCCACCGCAGCCATCGAGATGGTGAGCCTGCGCAGGAAGCTCGAGCAAGGTGGCCCCGCTTGACCTCGCGCCATCGCCGCAAGTCCCGCGAGCTCGCCATGCAGATGCTTTTTCAGGCCGACATCGGCCACCAAACTCCCGACGAAGTTCGAGCTACGTTCTGGAAGGCCGGCGATCCCGTCGAACCCGAAGTGCGCGACTTTGCCGAGGAACTTTTTCGGATTGCCAATGAACAGCAGCCGAAGATCGACGGCCTCATCGCCGAGCACTCTGCCCACTGGCGGCTGGAACGGATGCCCGCCGTCGATCGCAATCTGCTGCGCATGGCCGTGGCCGAACTCGTCGGCGTCAAATCCACGCCTTTCCCTGTGGTCATCAACGAGGCGCTTGAAATCGGCCGCCGTTACTGCGCCACTGAGTCGATCAACTTCCTCAATGGCGTCCTCGACTCCATCGCGCGCAGCGTGATCGCCAGCAAGCAGTGAAGCGTAGACGGTGCGCTTCCGTCAATTTGGTCTAAGTGTTTTCACATTCTCTTGAAGCAACTCGCCGCGCCCGCCCTGCTATCCTTGATCTCGTGATTCCGCACACCTGCCACAAAGGAATGCTGGTGTTGGTCCTGCTTCCCTCTTTGGCTATCGCCGCCTGCCATCGGGAAGAGCGGGCCGTGGTGAACGTGGAAAAGAACGCCGAAAAGGCCGAACATCAGGCGCAGGTCAAGGCCATTGAGCGCGATCAGCAACGCGCCGAACTCGACCAGATCGCGCTGCCCACCAAGAGCTTGTACATCGATATCCACGACCCAGAGCAATGGGCCAATCCGTTTCTCTCGGTTGGAGCCGACACAATCGGCCTCCGCATCATCATGTCCGACGCGAATCCCAGCCCGGTAGGGGAGGGAACCCTGCTCCGCCCTGTGGCCGCGCGCCGCCAGGAGCTCGACTTGCGCCTCACCGACCTGAGCGCTGCTGTGGCCGCCATTCCTGCGGGCGCGTGGCCCTATGGCCGCGTGATTGCAGTAGCTGAATCTCCCTCCGCCGCCCCCAAAGATCGTCCCAGGGTCCGCCGAAACGTTGAAGCCGTCATCCGTCAGCTCAACGACCTTGGCGTCGTTGTCGAAGAGTGGCCGGCGAGGTAACCCTCCCGGCCTCGCTCGTCGAGCGCCCGTCCGGGCCACTGTTCTATGCATTGCGTCCTGCTCCAACAGCCGCCTCTCCGGGGCGCGCTACCATTGCAGCGTGAGCTCTTCCACGTTTGCCATCCTCTCCAATCTCACATCGCTCGCCCATGAGCAATTTTCGGCTCACCGTGAGCTTGAGGCCCTGCTGAAGAAATCTCTTCGCGGCCCGGCTTCCTCTGATCTTGTCCGCTTCGATCTCGGCTCGCGCGCGCTTTACGCTGCCGATGCTTCGAACTACCGCCAGTTGCCCGTAGGTGTCATTTTTCCCCGTGATGCGGCAGACGTTGAAGCCGCCCTGGCCGCTTGCCGCGCCACCGGCGCCGCAGTTCTCCCGCGCGGCGCGGGTACCAGTCTTGCCGGCCAGTGCGTCAACGTGGCAGTGGTCTTCGACTATTCGCGCCACATGAATGCGCTCACCTCGATCGATCCCAACACAAAACTGGCCCGAGTGGAGCCAGGCATCGTTCTCGACCGCCTTCGCGACGCGGCAGAACTCCACCACCTCACCTACGCCCCCGATCCGGCCACCCACTCCCGCTGCACCCTCGGCGGCATGATCGGCAACAACAGTTGCGGCGTCCATGGCCTGCTCGGCGGCAAAGTCGTTGACAACGTGGAATCGCTCGACGTCGTCCTCTACGACGGCACGCGCATGACCGTCGGCCCCACTCCGCCCGATCGCCTCGATGCTCTCATCCGCGCCGGCGGCCGCATCGGCCAAATCTACTCCGGCCTCGCCCGCATCCGCGACCGTTACGCTTCCCTCGTCCGCGAAAAGTTTCCTCGCATCCCGCGGCGCGTCTCCGGCTACAACCTCGACGAGCTCCTGCCCGAAAACAACTTCCACGTGGCCCGCGCACTGGTCGGCTCCGAGGGAACCTGCGCCAACATCGTCTCCGCCACTCTCAACCTCACCGCCAGCCCGCCCTTCCGCGTGCTCACCGTGCTTGGCTTCAACGATCCCTTCCTTGCCGCCGACGCGGTTCCGCTCGCTCTCGAGCACAAGCCCATCGGCCTCGAAGGCTTCGATTCTCTCCTGATCGATTTCATGCGCCGCAAGGGCCTCGCGCTGCGCGAACTCGACCAACTTCCTCCCGGCGTGGGCTTCTTGCTCGTCGAAATGGGCGCGTGGTCTCCCGAAGAGGCTCGAGCCAAGGCCGACGCATTGGCGCACGCCTCACAGTCCTGGCCGTCGCCGCCGGTCGCTCACATCTGCGCGCCCGACGAGGCCGCTGCAGTGTGGCACGTGCGCGAATCCGCGCTCGGCGCAATGGTCTTCGTGCCCGGCGAGCCCGACCGCTGGGAAGGCTGGGAGGACGCCGCCGTTCCGCCCGCGCGCCTCGGCGCCTATTTGCGTGCCATCACCGGGCTCATGGCCGAGTATGGCTTCCGCAGCCCGCTCTACGGCCACTACGGGCAGGGCTGCGTCCACATGCGCGTCAATTTCGACTTTCGCAGCGCCGAGGGCATACGCATCTTCCGCGAGTTCATCGAACGCGCTGCCGATACCGTGCTCTCCTTCGGCGGGTCGCTCTCCGGCGAACATGGCGACGGCCAGGCCCGCGCCGCTCTACTGCCGAAAATGTTCGGGCCTGAGCTCATCAATGCCTTCCGCGAATTCAAGGCGCTCTGGGACCCCGACAACCGCATGAATCCCGGCAAGCTTTCAGATGCCGCGCGTGTCTATGACCCCACCGAGAACCTGCGCCACCCGCTCACAGCGGGTGCCTCATCCGAACAAGCCACGGATGTGGGTGCCCCTGATCCCTCGCATTTGGGGATCAGGGAGACCCATTTCGCTTTCGCCAAAGACGATGGCTCTCTCGAACGCGCCACCGAGCGGTGTGTCGGTGTCGGCTCGTGCCGCAACACTGTGGGCGGCGTCATGTGTCCCAGCTACCGCGCCACTGGAGAGGAGCAGCACTCCACCCGCGGCCGCGCTCATCTGTTGTCGGAGATGCTCGTCGGAGCCCTTCGCGGCGAAGGCTTCCAGAGCCGCGCCGTCGACGAGGCCCTCGATCTCTGCTTGAGCTGCAAGGCCTGCAAATCCGAGTGCCCGGTGCAGGTGGACATGGCCGCCTACAAGTCGGAGTTCCTTTGGCAGCGCTATAAAGGCCGGCTGCACCCGCTCCACCATTACATCTTCGGCTTCGCCGACCGCCTCGCGCGCTACGGCTCGCTCGCCCCATCCCTCACCAATGCGATCTTGACCGGCTCTCTCACGAGCCCGCTCGTCAAGCGCATCGCCGGCGTAGCGCGCGAGCGCCAGTTGCCGCGCCTGGCGGCGAAAAGCTACCAAAGGACACGAGGTACCCATTCTTCAAGCGGGACTGCTTCGCGCGGAGCGCAATTGCCTGGACGGCCAGTCCTGCTTTGGCCTGACACATGGAACAACTACTATCACCCGCAATCGCTTTCCGCCGCCGAAACCGTTCTCACGCAAGCCGGGTTTCAGGTCGAAGTTCCTCGCGGCCACATCTGCTGCGGCCGTCCGCTCTACGATTTCGGTCTTCTCGGCGCGGCCCGCTCCTACCTCTCTCGCGTCCTCGACCGCATGGCTCCGCAAATTGAGGCCGGCCTGCCCTTCATCTTCCTCGAGCCGAGCTGCGCCAGCGTCTTCAAAGATGAGCTGCCGGAACTTTTCCCAGACGATCGCCGCGCTCAGCTCTTGAGCCGGCAGGTCTGGCTTCTTGCCGACTGGCTCGCCGATCGCGCGCCGGATTTTGCTGTCGGCCGCCTTCAAGGCGCGCACATCCTCATTCACGGCCACTGCCATCACAAAGCCGTCTTTGGCGGTCCGGCCAGCGAAATCGCTTTGCTCCGCAAGGCGGGCGCCACGGTCGAGTCCATCCAGGCCGGGTGCTGCGGGATGGCAGGCCCTTTCGGCTTCGAAGCCGGCAAATTTGAAATCTCTAAAACCATCGCTAACCAGGGTCTGCTCCCCGCCGTTCAATCCGCCGGCCCAGCCACCATCATCCTTGCGGATGGTTTCAGTTGCCGCGAGCAGATCGCGCAATTGTCCTCTCGCCAGGCCCTCCATTTCGCGGAACTTCTTTCCCACAACTGCGCCTGCGGCGAGTGATCCGCACCTTTATGGCGCGATGAATCTGCAGTCCGGGACCGGTTTGCAGTAAACTGGACAGGTTTGGTAGTCTCAGGCATTCCTTGAGCGCAGTGGAAAGGGGAGGTTTCATCATGGCAGAAGATAGCAAATCGTATGGTTTGGCCTGGTTCTTGGCCGGATTAGGTGTTGGCGCTCTTGTCGGCATTCTCTATGCGCCAAAGAGCGGCAAGGAGACGCGCGAGGACATCGCTTCAGGAGCTCGCGAGAGCGCCGAGTATCTTCGTGCTCGCACGCGCGAGGCTGCGGAGAACGTCAGCGCCATCGTCGATCGCGGCAAGGAGCAGATTAGCGCCTTTGTCGACAAGAGCAAGGAACAGGTTGGCGAATACACGGATCGCGGACGGGCACAGTGGGAAGAGTTTGTCGAGCGCGGCAAGAACCTGGTCGCCGATCAGACCACTCGCGTCTCTGCGGCCGTGGACGCTGGACGTCAGGCATACAAGTCGGCCAGCGGCGAGCCCGAAACGCACGAGTATTGAGATCGGGCGAGCTTCACCGGGTCCGTGCCGGCCTCACATCTCATTGTTCCTTCCGGCGCCGAATGCGGGTGTGATCGAATCGCGTACCCGCGCTGGCTCCGGGACAAAAGCCGCTGCCCTCGCCAGGGGAGCGTGCTCCAGCAGTTATTCGCAGGCCCGCAGAGTTCCTGCGCGAGATCGTCATCATGTCAAATCTAGACCATCAAACCATTGAACTCGCCTTGATCGCATTGGTCGCCTTGGCCATGTTGGTTCAGGCTATCGTCATGTTCGCCGCTTTTTTGACCATGCGCAAGGCGGCGCGTGCCGCGGACCAGAAGTTCGCGGCGTTCCAATCCTCCGTGACTCCGCTCATTGACAATACCCGCGCGCTGGTCACGCGCCTGACCCCGAAGATCGAGCAATCCGCCGACGACTTGGCCGCCCTCACTCACTCCCTGCGCTTGCAAACTGCCGACGTGCAATTCGCGGCTGACGAAATCATTACGCGCGCGCGCAACCAGGCCACCCGCCTTGACGCGATGCTCTCTCATCTTCTCGACACTCTCGACCGCACCGGCCACTTTATGACCGATGCCGTCAACAAGCCCATCCGCCAGTTCTCGGCGATTTTGGCCTCTGTCAAAGCCGTTGTCGAATCGTTGCGCAGCGGAGTGCCTGAGCCTGTTTCGCGGCCCAATCCGCCGTCACGCGATCACGATATGTTTGTCTAGGGCTCACCCACGTTCCCCGGTACACGCGAGGCCGATCGAAATAGGTTTGAATGATGCGGGTATTGGATCCTGCTCTGATCGCGGCCAACGATATTTACAAGCTCATGATAGGCATGATTGTGCCTCGGCCCATCGCCTTCGTCTCCACCGTCGATGTGGCAGGCGTCAGAAATCTGGCTCCCTTCAGCTACTTCACCGCGTGCGGCTCCAATCCGCCCGTTGTCTGCTTCTCCACATCGGTTCGTTCTGACCCGCGTCCCTATAAGGACACGCTTAGAAACGTCGAGGCCACCGGCGAATTCGTGGTCAACATCGTTTCTGAGGAGTTCGCTGCGCAGATGAATATGAGTTCGGCCGAGGTTGCGCCCGAAGTGGATGAGTTCGAGCTTTCTGGCCTTACGCCGATCTCGAGCGATCTCATCAAACCGCCGCGCGTAGCCGAGAGCAAGGTGCAGATGGAATGTCGCCTGCACCAGATCGTGCCCGTCAGCGACAGGCCCGGCGGCGGCATCCTCGTGCTCGGCGAGGTCCTCCGATTCCATGTGCTGGAGTCATTGCTCGACGGCTACAAAATCGATCCCGACAAGTTAAATGCAATCGGCCGCATGGGCGGCCCCACTTACGTTCGCACCCACGATCGCTTCGAAATGCAGAGGCCCAAGTAACCGAGTCGCGCCCGTCAAGTGCTGTTCGCGCGTCGCCTGATCCGCCGAAGTGACGCGGGCCGCGCCGGATTCAAACGATCCAGCCCCCGCCTACCACTTCATCGCCATCGTAAAAGACCGCGGCCTGTCCCGGCGTTACCGCGCGCTGCGGCTCATCAAATGTAGCCTCGACTTCGTCGCTGCCAGCAGGCTCCAGCGTCGCCCACGCAGGCTCGTGCCGATGCCGGATCTTCGCCTTCACCCGCATCGGCTCCGTCAGCTCCGCAACGCTGATCCAGTTCAGTTGCCGCGCGTGCAGCGTGCGCGTCCCGAGCTCCGCGTCTGCGCCCACCGTCACGCGATGGCTCGCCGGATCGATGTTGAGCACGTAGAGCGGAGCTAGACTCGCCACGCCCAATCCCTTGCGCTGCCCCACGGTAAAGTTGTGGATGCCCCCGTGCCGGCCGATCACTTCGCCGCTCGCGGCCACCAGCTCGCCCGCCGTCTCGGTCGTCGCTTCGCCCTGCTCCTCGAGATACGCCGTGATGAACTGCTTGTAATCGCCGCCCGGTACAAAGCAGATCTCCTGCGAATCCGGCTTCTCGGCCAGCGTCAACCCGTGCCGCCGCGCGGTCTCGCGCACCTCCGGCTTCGTCATATGCCCAAGAGGAAACAGCGTGCGCGCAAGCTGCTCCTGCGTAAGACCGAACAAAAAGTAAGTCTGGTCCTTTGCCAAATCCGCAGGCCGCTTCATAATCCAGCGTCCGCGCGCTTCGTCGAACTCGTTCACAGCATAGTGTCCGGTCGCGATCCGCTCCGCTCCAATGCTCCGCGCCGTCTTCAGCAGTTGATCGAATTTGATGTGGTTGTTGCAGAGAGAGCAGGGAATCGGCGTGCGTCCCGCGAGATACTCATCGACAAACGGCCGCACCACGTCGCGCTCGAACCGCTCCTCCTGGTTCACCACGTAATACGGAATCCCCAGGTGCTCGGCGACCCGCCGCGCATCGTAAACATCATCCAAGGAACAGCACCGCCCCGCCTTCGGCGCATCGGGAATCCCGTGCTTTCCCGCCAGCCGCGTCTGATCCCAAAGCTGCAGAGTCAGCCCAACCACCGTGTTGCCCGAAACGCCGCCGCCATCGCCCTCTCGCGCGAGAATCGCCGCCGCCGTCGAGGAATCCACCCCTCCCGACATCGCCACCGCAATGGTTGTGCCCTGCTTCATCGTGAAATGAGCTCCCTATCCAACTCTTCCCGCCACTTCCGGCGCGAGCGCCCGTAAGTGTTCCACTGCCTCTGGAACCACGCGCAACACGTGGTCCACGTCTTCATCGGTCGCCGTTTTTAACAAACTAAATCGCAAGCTGGCCAGCGCTGCGTTCTTGTCCAGTCCCATCGCCATCAGCACGTGGCTCGGTTCCGTCGATCCGGAATGGCACGCCGACCCTCCGCTCACGGCAACGCCCTTCAAATCCAGCGCGATCACCAGCGCCTCTCCCTCTGCCTGCTCAAAGTGAATGTTCGTCGTGTTCCCTACGCGCGGCGCGCCCGCGCCATTTACACCGGTGCCGGAAATTGCGAGAATCCCCGTCTCCAGCCGGTCGCGCAGCCGGGCAACGCGCTCCATCGTCCCATCCTCAAGGCTCTCCATCGCCAGTTCCACGGCCTTGCCCAGTCCCACGATGCCTGGCACATTCTGCGTCCCGGCGCGCTGGCGCCGTTCGTGACTTCCGCCCACAATCAGCGGCTCCAGCGGCGTTCCGCGCCGCACATACATCGCTCCCACGCCCTTCGGTCCGTGGATCTTGTGCGCGCTGATCGAGCACAGGTGGCATCCGAACCGTCGCACGTCAAACGCAACCTTTCCCGCGCCCTGCACCGCGTCAATGTGAAAGAAGGCCTTGGCCTCCGCGGCGATTCTGCCGATCTCCTCCACCGGCTGCACCACCCCCGTCTCGTTGTTTGCCAGCATCACGCTGACCAGCGTCCTGCGGGAATCGCCCTGCTGCGTCCCAGGCCTGATCGCACGCCGAATCTCTTCAGGATCGATGAGCCCATTCGCCCGCGGCGCAACAAACGTCACTTCGACACCGCGCTCTGCCACCCGGTCGGCAGCGCGCAACACAGCCGAATGCTCAATCGACGTCGTGATGAAGTGATCTCCCGGGCGCAGCAGCCCGAAGATCGCCGTGTTGTCGCCCTCGGTGCCGCCGGAGTTGAACACCACCTCCGCCTCGCGGCAATGGAAAAACCTCGCCAGCGTCTCCCTCGCATGGTCCACGGCCGTACGCGCCTTTTGCCCCTGCAAATGAATCGACGAAGCGTTTCCAAACTCCTCCATCCAATACGGCCGCATCTCCTCCATCACCTCGGGCAGCAGGGGCGTGGTGGCATTGGCATCGCAATAAACCCGTCGCATCGCGGAAAATCTCCTGCCTTAAATTGTACGGGGAATCGCGCTTCGGCGCGAACTGTGCCGGCCAACCCAGTTAAAATGCGAACAATGCACTTCGGAATATTTCTTCGAGTCCTCGCGTGACGGAAACGCCAACCCAAACCTCGGCCGCAAACTCATCGGTGAAGCCGCGCATTCTCATTGTTGGCAACGCTGGTCAGCTCGGCCGCGAGCTTGAACGTTTCTTTGCCGCCGTTGGCCCCATCGTCGCTGTCGATCGCGAGTCCGTCGATCTCGCCGATCCCGATCAGACGCGCGACCTCGTCCGCCGCTCTGCGCCTGACGTGATTCTCAACGCCGCCGCCTACACCGCCGTCGATCGCGCTGAAACGGAGATGGCTCTGGCCCACGCCATCAACGCCCTCGCTCCTCGCGTTCTTGCCGAGGAAGCCGCCGAACGCAACGCCCTCCTCGTGCATTACTCCACGGACTATGTCTTCGACGGCAGCAAGCTGGAGCCGTGGACGGAAGACGATTCACCCGCGCCGCTCAGCGTCTACGGTGCCAGCAAGCTGGCGGGCGAGCGGGCCGTCCAGAACTCCAGCGCCCGCTACCTCATCTTTCGCACCAGTTGGGTTTACGGGCCGCACGGCAGCAATTTCTTGCTCACCATGCTTCGCTTGGCGCGCGAGCGCGACCGGCTCTCCATTGTCGACGATCAGGTCGGCGCACCAACAACCTCCATCGAACTGGCCCGCGCAACGCATGCCATCGTCACGGGTGTGTTGGATGGCCGATTTGGGGAACCGCAAAACTGGTCCGGCCTTTATCACATGACCAGTGCCGGCTCCGTCTCCTGGTTCGGATTCGCTCAAGCCATCTTTGCCCGCGCGTCCGAACGGCTCGGCGTCAAGGCACCGGAACTCGTTCCGATCGGCACGAAAGACTATCCCACCCCCGCCGCGCGCCCTCGCAACTCCGTCCTGTCAAACGCCAAACTTCATGCCCGCTTCGGTGTCGAGCTTCCCGCGTGGCAGTCCGCGCTGGATGAAGTGATCGCTTGTCTTCAGGAGCGCTCGGGCTCAGAATAAGCTGCAAGCAGCGTCCGCGCAGCGCGAAACGACGTCGTCCGTCCCTCCGCCACGTCGCGCTCCAGTGCCGCAATCTGACTGCGCACCGCCGGATGCGCATCAAATCGCTGCCGCAGCGCCTGATCGATCATCTCGTGCATCCATCTGCGTTGTTGCTCGCGCCGGCCCGCGGCAAGCCAGCCGTTGTTTCGCGTTAGCTCCATATACTCAAGCACGAATACCCATAGTTCGCTGATTCCCGCGCCCGTTAACGCGGAGCAGGTCACCGCGCGCGGCGTCCATCCCGACCCAGGCGCCGGAAAAAAGTGCAACGCGTTCTGCGCCTCGGCGCGCGCGCGTTCCGCGGCGGCCACATTCGCTCCATCGGCCTTGTTCACCGCCACCAGGTCAGCCAGCTCCATCACGCCGCGCTTGATTCCCTGCAACTCATCGCCCGCGCCGGCCAGCGTGATCAGCAGGAAAAAATCCACCATCTCGTGCACGGCCGTCTCAGACTGCCCTACGCCGATCGTCTCCACCAGAATGTTCCGGTAGCCCGCCGCCTCGCACAGCAGCATCGCCTCCCGCGTCCGCTGCGCCACGCCGCCGGCCATTCCCCGCGAGGGTGACGGCCGGATGAACGCCATCTCGCTCGCGGCCAGCGTCGGCATCCGCGTCTTATCGCCCAGAATGCTTCCGCCTGAAATCTGGCTGCTGGGATCGATCGCCAGCACCGCGACCTTTTGCTTCGGCGTCTCGATTAGAAATCCGCCCAATGCCTCAATCAAGCTGCTCTTGCCCGCGCCGGGCACGCCCGTAATCCCCACACGAATCGAATCGCCCGCCGCGGCCGGCAGGCAGTCTTCCACAATTTGCTCGGCCACCTCGCGATCTGCCTCGCGGGCGCTCTCGATCAGCGTTACGGCGCGCGCCAGCACAATGCGGTCGCCACGCAGAATTCCGTCGCGGTACTCTTCACGCGAAAGCGGCCGGTGCCGCTTCGCCGGCTTCGGCGCCTCAGGCGTTCCGCATCCCGGCACTTCGCGTAGGGCGCTCTTCATTGCGTTCCTCTAACCGACCACCGCGGCGCACAGCATCTCCAGAATCTTTTGTGCCGCCATCGGAATCACCGTACCCGGCCCGTAGATTCCCGCCACACCCGCGTCATACAGGAACCGGTAGTCCTGCGGCGGAATCACGCCGCCCACCACAACCAGAATGTCGTCGCGGCTCAGCGCGCGCAATTCCGCAATCAGTTGCGGCACAAGCGTCTTGTGGCCCGCGGCCAGGCTTGATACGCCCACCACGTGCACGTCGCTGTCCATGGCAAATCGCGCCACCTCGCGCGGCGTTTGGAAAAGCGGTCCCACGTCTACATCGAATCCGATGTCCGCGAAAGCCGTCGCAATCACTTTCGCTCCGCGATCGTGCCCGTCCTGGCCCATCTTCGCCACCAGGATCCGTGGCCTCCGTCCTTCTTCGCGCTCGAACTCTTCCACCATTCGCCGCGCTTTCTTGAATTCCTCTCCATTGGCGCTTTCAGCGGAATACACGCCGGCAATGGTGCGCGTCGTCGCCTCGTAGCGCCCCCACACGTGTTCGAGAGCCATTGAGATTTCGCCCAGCGTTGCTCGTTTGCGCGCCGCGTCCACCGCGCAATCCAGCAGATTTCCCTCTCCGGTTTCCGCCGAGCGTTCAAGCCTCTCCAGCGCCCCGTGCACTGCGCTCGCATTCCGCTCGCGCTTCAGATGCTCAAGCTGCTTTACCTGCGCCGTGCGTACCGCATCGTTGTCGATATCGAGCACGGGGATCTCCGGCTCCATGGGCGTTGGATACGCGTTCACGCCGACAATCACGTCGCGCCCCGCATCGATGCCTGCTTGTCTGCGCGCCGCAGCCTCTTCAATGCGCATCTTTGGCACTCCCGTCTCAATCGCCTTTGCCATTCCACCCAGCCGCTCAATCTCTTCGATCAGGCCCCAGGCGTTGTGCATCAGCTCGTGCGTCAGTCGCTCTACGTAGTACGATCCTGCCCACGGGTCCACCACATGCGTGATCCCCGTCTCCAGTTGCAGGTAATGCTGTGTGTTGCGCGCGATCCGCGCCGAGAAATCTGTTGGCAGGCCCAGCGCCTCATCGAGCCCGTTTGTGTGCAGCGATTGCGTGCCCCCGAATGCCGCGGCCAGCGCCTCAACGCACGTGCGCACCACGTTGTTATACGGATCCTGCGCCGTCAGGCTCCATCCCGAGGTTTGCGAATGTGCGCGCAGCACCAGCGATTTCGGATTCTTCGCGCCAAAGCTCTTCACCAGCTTTGCCCAGATCATCCGCGCCGCCCTCATCTTGGCAATCTCCATAAAATGGTTCATGCCCACGCCCCAGAAAAACGAGATCCGCGGCGCAAACTCGTCCACGTCGAGCCCGGCTCCAACCCCGGCGCGCAGGTACTCCAACCCGTCCGCCAGCGTGTAGCCCAGCTCCAGGTCGGCCGTCGCCCCCGCTTCCTGCATGTGGTAACCGCTAACGCTGATGCAGTTGAACTTCGGCATCTTCGCCGCGCAGTAGCGGAAAATATCGCCGATAATGCGCATCGATCCCGCCGGCGGATAAATGTAGGTGTTGCGAACCATGAACTCCTTCAGAATGTCGTTCTGGATGGTCCCGCTCAACGCCTCCGGCGTCACGCCCTGTTCTTCCGCGGCAACAATATAGAACGCCATGATCGGCAGAACCGCGCCGTTCATGGTCATTGAAACCGACATCTGGTCCAGCGGAATGCGGTGGAACAGTGTCTTCATGTCAAGAATTGAGTCGATGGCCACTCCGGCCTTGCCCACGTCTCCCGCCACGCGCTCATGATCGGAGTCGTAGCCGCGGTGCGTCGCCAAATCGAAGGCCACCGATAGCCCTCGCTGCCCCGCCGCCAGGTTGCGGCGATAAAACGCGTTCGACTCCTCTGCTGTTGAGAAACCCGCGTACTGCCGGATCGTCCACGGGCGCATCGCATACATCGTCGCGTATGGCCCGCGCAAATAGGGCGGAATGCCTGCCGCGTAATTCAGGTGCTCAAGCCCCGCCAAATCCTCACGCGTATAAAAACTCTTGAGCTCGATGTGGTCGGGCGAAAGCCACTCGTCGGCTTCGTGCGTCGATGCTTCCACCGCCGCCGGCGTCCAATCGATCTTTGTAAAGTCAGGTCGCATCGTCAGCTTTTGATCCCCATCCACTCCTGCCACTTCGTCAACACTTCCACCGGATTGCTGCGCAAGTGCACAAAATCCGCTACCCCAGCCGCCACAAGCGTTTCGGCGTCTTCGGGGTTTCCCGCCACAATCACCGGCGTCGTTCGGACCAGCTCCTTTAGTTTCGCCATCAGCTCCGCGGTAATCGCAGCGTATTCCGCATTGGCGCTGCAGAGCACGATCAGGTCGCCTTCCGCCGCGGCGATCTCCGCACCCTTTCTGAATCGCCGCGTCACGGTCTCGAATCCAGCGCAGGCAAAAAAGTTCGCCGCGAAATTCGAACGTGCTGTGCGCATCTTCACGTCGCCAACCTCAGCCAGCAATACCCGAGGCGTCAAGCCCGTCAAGGCCGCGTGCCGCTCGGTACGCATGCGCAGTTCCTCATAGGGTTGCGCTCCCCGCTTCGTCTCGCTCATTCGCGCGGCCTCGACTCGGCCCAGCGCCCGCTCCGCCGTATTCGCGAATTGATTCGTTCCCACCAGCACGCGCCGGCGCACAGCAACCGCTTTTTCCCTCGCTGCCATCGAACGTCCCAACGTCTGCGCGATCAGCCCTTCCGCCTGCGCCTTCCGGTAGCCGCCATGCGCTTCGATCTCCTGCATGAGCTTCCAGCCCTCGCGCGCCAGAGAATCTGTCAGCGCTTCAATGAAATACGACCCGCCTCCCGCATCGGCCACGCGGCCCATCCACGCCTCATGCTTCAGCAGGAGCTGCGTATTCCGCGCCAGCCTTCGGCTCGCCTCGTCGGGCTGTTTGTAGCACGCGTCAAACGGTGCAACCGTCACCGAGTCCGCGCCGCCCAGCACCGCGGCCATCGCTTCGGTGGTGGCGCGCAGAATATTCACGTGCGGATCGTATGCCGTCTTGTTCCAGCGCGAAGTGCGCGCCGCAATGCGTGCCCCGGCTCCCGAATGCATTCCGCCAAAGCTCTCGATGACGCGCGCCCACACCATGCGGAATGCGCGCAGTTTGGCAATCTGGAAAAAGGTTGTCGAGCCTATGGCAAAGCTGAACTCAAGCGCCGCTGCCGCGCGCTCCGCATCCACGCCGCGCTCCTGCATTGCAGCGATAAAATCAACCCCGGCCGCCAGAGTGAACCCTACTTCTTCCACTGCCGTCGCTCCGGCTTCCTCGAATGTCTCGCCATGAATCGTAAACGGCACAAATCCGTCCGGTGCGCCGCCGATCACCCTCGCCGCAAAGTCAACGCTCGCGGCCGCGTCGCATCCGCTTGAGACTCGCGTCGAAACTCGCGCAGCGCTTTCCCCCTTGCCGAGCCGCTCGATCAGCAGCCGCAACAGTCGTTCGCAAGCGTGCTCGAAATGAACGGGGATTTCAGCGAGATTCGTGAGGATCGCGTCCAATTCATCCGCGCGCTCAACCAAAAGACCGCTGAATGTAATTCCCTCGGCGCCGCCGGCAACTGCGGCGCATGCCGCGCGATTTGCGCTTTCCACATCCGCCGCGTCGATCTCTTCGCGAATCTGCCAGTCGCCTGTCGTGCGCGTGCCGCGCCGGTAAGGAAACGTCCCGGGCGTCGCTTCCATGCACGCCAGGTCCTTCAAATCCTCGGCGCGATAATACGGCTTCACTGCGAGTCCCTCTTCGCTGCGCCAGATCAGCCGTTTCTCGTAATCGGCGCCCTTCAGGTCCCGCGCAATCGCCGATTCCCACTCCGCTGTGCTGACTGCAGGAAACTCCTCAAGCAAATGATCCATCGCTGCCTTCTCTCACCTGCCCTTGGGGGTCTTCCACCATCTCGATGAGAAACCCAAATGCTCCTTCGTCCCGCGACTTGGGATGCACAAAGAAAACCGTCGTGCCCCGCGAGCCCTTGCGCGGAGCCTTGTCGATCAGTTGAAAACCGTCAGCCCGCATCGCGTCGAAGGCGCGCTTTGCGTTGTCCACGCGAAAGGCAACGTGCGCCAGCCCGCCGCGTCCGCCGTTTCTATCGATGAGCTTCTGCACCGGCGAGTCCGGAGATAGTGGCTCCAGCAGTTGAATCAGATTCGGTCCCTCGCCAATCTGCAAAAGTGCCTCGCGCACCTGATCCCCGCCCCGCACTTCCTCGCGGTGAATCTCCCTGAAGCCGAGCATCTCGTACGCTTTCACTTGGGTCTCCAGCTCGCCCTGCTTCACCGCGATCGCCACGTGATCCACGAATCTGATCCCGGGAATCCGCTTCAACTCCTCCTGCACATCGCCCATCACGTCCCCTTGCTCTGTTGTCGGCAAGCCGCCTCGCACTCTCTCATTCGAGCTCGAGCAACACCTGGTTTAGTTTCACCGGATCGCCCACCGCTACGTGAACGCTCTTCACTATCGCAGCGCGCGGCGCGGTCAGGTTCGTCTCCATCTTCATCGCTTCCAGAACCAGAACCAGCTCGCCGGCTTCCACTGCTTGTCCCGGCCTCGCGTTCACCTTGATCACCAGGCCCATCACCGGGCTGCGGCAAATTCGTCCTTCCCCATCCCACGCTGCTGACTGGTCCTGCGCGTGTGCCCCGGCCGCATGGGAGTTGTTTGCGTGCGCCGCATGATGCGAAGCGAAGTTCGGAGCCGGTGCGCTCTCCTCATCTTCCAAAACCTCGACCTCAACCTCGTACGCCTTTCCGTCGATCGTGATCTGAAGCTTCAACGTGCCGCTTCCTTTCCTTCAAAATTTATAGCCGCTCTTAGCTTCTCGAACGCGGGTTATGCGACGTCTGCACAAACGCGCGTCCCTGCTGCGCCCAGGCGCCCGCACTGCTCCGTTCCGCCGGTGCCAGTTGCGCCGAGCGAATTTGCGCTTTCTTGCCCAGAAACGTCGTCGCCGCCGCCGTCAGCACCGCGACAATCTCCGGCTCGGGCAATTCTTTCTTCTGTCCGCCTTCGTTTTCTGTCGCAATCGGGAGGGCTTCGCTCTCACCCTGCTGTGCCTGCACCGCGTTCAGTCCGCTTAGCTCCGCCACCCGTGCCTGCAGAGCCTTCACAGTCGTGGCCATCGCGCTCAACTGCCGTTCGGTCTCCCGTTGCCGCTCGGCCACGGCGCGCCGCATCGCGCGCGCCATTGCGGCATAAACTGCCACGCATGCCGCGCCCATCAGCGCCGTCACCACCAGCCATTCCGTCCAATGAAGCTTCAAGGTGCGCTCCTTTTACAGCGGAATCAATCCATGTTTCTTCTGCGGCCGCAGTTCGCGCTTTCCATGCAGCGATTCCAGGGCCCGCGCCAGGTATCGCCGCGTTTCCGCAGGGTCAATGATGTCGTCCACCAGCCGCCTGCCTGCCGCCACATACGGATTCGAAAACGTCTCCCGGTAATCGTCCACCAACTCCTTGCGCCGAGCCGCCTTGTCCTCGGCCGCATCAATCTCCCTGCGGAATACGATTTCCGCCGCGCCCTCGGCCCCCATCACCGCAATCTCCGCTGTAGGCCACGCCACTACACGGTCCGCTCCCAATCCCTTCGAGCACATGGCAATGTATGCGCCGCCGTATGCCTTGCGCAGAACCACGGTGATCTTCGGAACTGTGGCCGCCGAATACGCGAACAGCAGCTTCGCGCCATGCCGGATGATTCCCCCGCGCTCCTGCTCCACGCCCGGCAAAAATCCCGGCACGTCCACAAACGTCAGCAGCGGAATGTTGAATGCGTTGCAGAATCGCACGAACCGTGCCGACTTGTCCGACGCATCGATGTCCAGCGCCCCGGCCAGCACGCACGGCTGGTTGGCCACAATTCCCACTGGCCGCCCTTGCAGTCGTCCAAAACCAATAACAATGTTCGCGGCAAACTCCGGTTGAATTTCGAGAAAATCCTGGTTATCCACCACGCGCACAATCACGTCGCGAACGTCGTAGGCCACCTTCGGATCCACGGGAACCGTTTCGCTCATCTCCGCGTCGGCGCGCATCCGCCCGCTAAAAGGCAGTCGCGGCGGGTCCTCCACATTGTTCGCCGGTAAAAAGCTCAGCAATCGCCGGCAAAGTTCGATCGCTTCAACGTCGTCGCGCGCGATCAGGTGTACCACGCCCGAGTAATGCATCTGCGATAGCGCTCCGCCCAGCTCCTCGGCGCTCACCTCTTCGCCCGTCACCTGCTTGATCACCTGCGGCCCGGTGATGAACATCCGCGCCTGCTCGGTCTGGATCACAAAATCCGTCAGTGCCGGGCTGTAGGCCGCGCCGCCCGCGCATGGCCCGCAGATCAGCGAAATCTGCGGCACCGTCCCCGACAGCATCACGTTGCGATAGAACACCCGTGCGTATCCGGCCAGGCTGTCGATCCCTTCCTGCACCCGCGCCCCGCCCGAATCGTTGATAAAGACGAACGGGCTGCCCGTCTTTTGGCTCATGGCCATCATCTCGGCCACTTTGTTGCAGTGTGTTTCGCCCGCGGCTCCGCCCGCCACCGTGAAATCCTGGCTCGCCAGGTGCACCAGCCGCCCATCAATGGTTGCGCAACCTGTCACCACGCCGTCGGCCGGCAGTTCCTTTTCGGCCATGCCGAAGTACGTCGCGCGGTGCCGGCTAAACAGCCCGATCTCCTCAAAGCTGCCGCGGTCCACCAGTCGTTCTACGCGCTCGCGCGCCGAAAGCTTGCCCGAAGCGTGCTGCCGGTCGATCCGTTCCTTGCCCCCGCCCAGTTCAAGTTCTGCGCGCCTCGCCGCTAGCTCCGCAACCTTGTCGCCGATCGTCTTCTTTTTCTCAATTTCTATTTCTGTCGCCATGTCCGCACCTGGGAAACTCTGCGTCGAGCCCGAAGAACGCTTCCGGAAGGCGCAGAAAACCTTCCTCGCACCGCCGTCATTCTATGCCCCGAACGGCATCGCCAGATGTGACAAGGTTCACTCTTCTTGACCTTCAGTAAAGTCGCAAATCTCCACTGTTTTTGGCTCGTTAGACGCAGCCATCGTTGTCTTCGAACGAAGCTTTTTGATCGACAGGAAAGCGGCCGGCAGGGCCGGTGTCTCAGGCCGGTATGTGCGATTAACTATAATGTATTCAGTTGTTTACTTGGATAGACAGTGTGCCTCACCGGCGGCGGCCGGCCTACGAGAACCGCGTCCTTCTCCACAGCAGTGTCCCGCACAGGCCCAGCGGAATAATCGTGCCCACAATCAGCACGATCATCCACGGCAGGTTCACGTAGATGTGCTGTGCGCGCGTGCCCACTGCGAGCCACACAAAGACGCCGCTCGCAACCGTGACAATCAGAATCTCCCACCAGCGGCGCGGGTGCTTATTGTCGGCCAGCGGATCGTTGCCGGCCACCACGGCGGCTACGTTCTCCTTGTCTAATCCATAGCGGTCGCACTCGCGGTGCATCGCCGCGTTCCAGTTCGTCATCTCTCCGGGCGGCGGCGCGGCCATGCTGATCGAAACGGCGCCCGCAATCATGATGATCGATCCGGTCAGGATCAGAAGTTTACTGCCAGTCGTCAGTCCCACAAACTCGCCGAACACCAGCGCACCCCACGCCAATCCCCAAAGCTGATTGGTGTTCGACAGCGGAATCCCTCGTCCGATCCCGATATACTTCGCTGCATAATTCTGAAACAGGTCGCCGATCACCCAGCAGAATCCGCCCACAAACGGCCAGAACAGCATCGGACGCGCGCGATTGAGTTCGGCCAGCAGCGGCCCCGTGCCGCCATAAAAAATCCAACCGAGCAGAAACACCGTTCCCAATTCGCCAAAGGTGAAAATCGTCACGAACGACAGCGGATTCATGCCGCTGATGTACGCCTTGCGGTAAGGAATGTACATCGTGCCCAGCAAAACTCCAGCGCCCAACGCGGCAATGATGCCGATAGCCGCCTTGCCCGGTGTCCCCGCATTCTGCTGCGCCGTAGCCACAGCCAGCACCGCCGCGCCGCTCACAATCGCCCCAGCGCCGCCAATCACCTTGGCCCAGTCCTTCGCCCGCGATCCGCGCAGTTCCTTGAACAGCAAACAGCCCCAGAAAAGCCCCACCAGGCTATTCGTATTCCACAGCGGAAACGCAATCGCCAAACCCACGTTGCGCACCGCGAAAATCGTCAGCGTATTCGCCACCGCCCACAGCATTCCGCCCACCAGCGCCCACACCATCAGGTGCGGCTTTTCGCGCAGGTCGTCGAAGACGAATCCCGTCCCTTTGAGCATCGTGGGAATCGTCCACCGCGCCACAAACGCGCCCATCACCATCCCCATCGAAATCAGGAACGGTGAAAATCCTTCGTTCACCAGCTTCGTCGGCGCTTCCGCGCTTCCCAGCCATACCGCCGCCGAAAGCCCGCAGAACACACCCAGCTTGTGCAATGAAATTGTGGACCGCGACGCCGAATGTCGCCCCGCGGCGGTCGTCCCCTCGCTCATCCCTTCACCTCAACGTCATCAGCAGCGTGGTTCCCAGAATGAGCACAGCAACAGGCACCCAAAGGTGCACGTCGGTCAGAATGGCGACTAGATTTGATCTCCTCACGCGGGGTCCTTCCTCGTCCTGGCCATCCAGGCGGTGGTTCTCTCCTTGCCAATCTCCTTTGCCGCAAAGGCCACGCTTCCGCAAAACAAGCTAGAAGCTAGGGGCTAGAGGCTAGAAGCTGTCTAAACGCACCGGCCTGTGTTCGTCAAACGATTTCTTCGCCGCCAGCGCCATCACCACGGGCACGCGCCCATCCGCGCCCGTAACCGGCGTCGGCTTGTTTTCGATCACCGCCTGCACAAACTCCGCGACCTCCAGCGCAAAGCTCTCCGGATAGCGGTCCATGAAGAACTCCAGCGGCCGGTCACTGTAAATCGACTCGCCGGTGCTGACCACAACCTCGTTCGGGAATCGATTCTCGCTCGCGATCTTGCCTTTGGTTCCCAGAATCTCCACGCGCTGGTCGTAACCGAACACCGCCTTGCGGCTGTTGTCGATCGTGCCGATCGTTCCGTTCTTGAAACGCAACACCACCACCGCCATATCCAGGTCGCCCGCCTCGCCGATCTCGGGTTCAGCAATCACGCCTCCCGTGGTGTAAATCTCCTCCACTTCGTCGCCGATCAAAAATCGCGCCATGTCGAAGTCGTGAATCATCATGTCCAGGAAAATCCCGCCCGACGACTTGATGTACCCGATCGACGGCGGCGCGGGATCGCGGCTGATGATGTGCATCAGGCACGGCTGGCCAATCTCACCTTTTGCCACCGCCTGCCGCACGCGCCTGAAATTCGAGTCGAACCGCCGGTTGAAACCAATCTGCAATTTCACGCCGGCCTTCGCCACCGCCGCCAGCGCCATATCGATCTTGTCCAGGCTGAATGCGATCGGCTTCTCGCAGAAAATCTGCTTCCCGGCCGCCGCCGCCTGCACAATCAGATCCGCATGAGTGCCCGTCGGAGTGCAGATCAGGACCGCCTCCACTTTCGGGTCGCCAATCACTTCCTCGGCCGTCGCAACCACCTTGGGAATGCCGCACCGCGCCGCCAACGTCCCCGCCGCCTCGCGATTCACATCGGCGATCGAAACGATCTCCGCTTCCGGCAAGCGAAACGCCAGCGTCTCCGCGTGAACTTTCCCAATCCGCCCTGCCCCGATAATTCCGAAATGCAGTTTCTTTCCGCTCATTCTGTCCTCAAAAATGCGATTCGTATTTCATCTCAAGTGTTCGCAACTTAAAATCCGCAGACCTTAACCAGTCGTGGGGGTTCAAGTCCCCCTCCGGGCACCAGATTGTGAATCGGCTTGGGGTTGTGTTGACCGCACGCATGTATCAAGATGCTCCTGGCTTTACCCTTGTCGCTACAAACTTGTTTATGAACACGATTCGGCGGCAGTCTTCAAATCGCAGGGTAAGCAAATCCCTCGTGCAGGTTTCTTAAACGTGCACAATCAGTACCGCGCGTGATTGCCATCGCCCGATATTGCCAACGTAGGCCGTCGTTTCCCCGCGTCCGTCAAAGGTTTCAGCCCGATTCGGTCTCCTGTCCGAGCACCTTTCCTTTCGGCGGAGCGTGCCGCCGGAAAGGGCGTTGATGCAGCGGCAGGAATCGCAAGACTGCTGAGATCGACGAACGTGACCCCTGCCGCGGTGAGATAGCCAAGTACCCCAGCGGATGCGCCAAGAAACATCGGGTCGTATGCGCTGGCTAGCATTCCTGGCACTTGTACCCGGTAAAGCAGGCGGCCCGTGTTGCGCTCGATCAAGTCCACTCCATTCGTCAGCGGTTGGTAAAGAATGCTTCCGTCCTGGTTCAGTTTCTGTCCATAGGTTGCGGTGGGCAGCCATGTCTCCCAATCGACGTAGGCAGTAACATTTTCCACTTGAAGTGAACCGTCCGTGAGGTACCCATTGATGGAGATTGTACTTCCATCGGTCGATATTGCACCATCAGCGGTTTGAAAGCCTTGACTTATCGCAGAATCTGGATTGATGGTGTCCGTTGCTGTGTCAATCCAGTACACAGATCCTGCAATGTTCACGAAGACAGTCGACTGATCCGGGCTCAGCAGCACCCGACCGCCATTAAGTTCCGCGGTGCCTACGCTGCCTATCTGAAAATCGGTAAACTGTCCGGTAGTGAGGTCCAGCTTGTGAAAGCTTGCCGAACCGGCCACCTGGTTCAAAATGTCCACGGCGACAAAGAAGATGCTCTTGTGGTCGAGAACGGCAAGCGAGACTGGAGGGGAAGGGTAAGAGCCGTTGGCAGGCGACGGCACCGGGTAACGCACTGCTGAACCGGGATTGTCGGGATCGAGGACATAGATCGCCTGGCCGCCATTATCCGCAACCGCGAGCATCGAGCCGTCCGGTGACTCGGCAATTCCGATCAATTGGGAAGTGTTAGCGATTCCAGGAAGAGTGATTGGCGTTTGCCACGTTCCGCTTTCCGGTGAGAACACCTGGATCTTCGCTGTGTCCGTAAAGAAATACAGGTTCCTGTGTGGGTCGTAGATGCCCTGCTGCAATTTGGCACTGACAGGATAGGAAACGGCCTTGGGCGTGTAGGTGAACGTTCCTGTCGTGGTCCCGGACGGCGACGTAATCGAAATGGTCGTCACCCCGGCAACCCCGGCGGGAATCGTGAAGGTCAGAGCCTCTACGGGAAATGGATAAGGGTTGATCGGAGCGTAGTCGTATAAATTCTGGATCGGTGCTGATTGCCCGCCCACGCTCACCTGGATTGCGGACGCCGAACTCCCGAACCCATATCCGATCACAGCTCCTTGTTGCCCGCCATCAGCCGTGGCAGCATTCGGAACCGCTTCGAGAATCGTTGGCCCGTAGCTGTAGCCCTCGGGGGCGGTAATAACGGCTCCATCGTTAAACATCGCGGTCAGGTCGACGGGCATATCGGAGCTGGCAGCAGGGGTGTTCAAGCTCACTGGGTCATCGGCAATCGTTGCTCCTGAGATTGGGGAGTTTCCTACATAGAATTTCGAGATCGTAGCGTTGAAGGACGATCCGGCGGAGTATGGATCGGAGATGGCAGTATTGCCAGAGACCGGACCGGTGTCTGGAGAAGGAATTGCCATTGCCACGCTTTCCGTCACGGTTGTGGACTCGGGTGCTGCGGTATCTGCAAAAGCGACGCCGTGGCCGATGGGGCCGATGATGAGTCCCGTATTGTCGATCGCTGAGGCAACCATCCAGGTTTGGAGGTCATTGATATACACATGCGGCACCACGCTGACCTGCTGGTAGGTAGCTGTGTCATAGCCGAAGACGGAACCCGTCAGCTGGTCAACTAGGTATAAGGTCTTCCCATCTAGGCTCATGACGGCACCGCGCGCAGCATTCGGCATGCCGTACCCCGGCGGTCCAATCTGTCCAATATGTTGAAGCGTTCTTGGATCAAAGACGTCGACTCCATCCAGATTTGTCGTAACGAACACCTTTGTCCCGTCTGGTGTTGGCACAATTTGCCTGACGAAAGTTGCGGTAGTCGGCACGTAGGTCGTATAGATTGCAACTCCTGTTGCTGAATCGTAGGAGCAAAGCGGCAGCGCTCCGCCGCCTGAATCCACCGTCGTCACCAAAACAATGGTTCGGGTTCCATCCAGCGAGATGCCGCCGTTCTCGCCACAGAGCGACCCAATGCCCGAATTTCCAGTGTTCACGGCGTTGGTTGAGGGATCCCACATCACATTCTTCCCAAAGCCGTCCACGCCCAGGATCCCTCGGGCGCCTCCCTGCAGCACAAGATTGCCATTTGCGAGCACCAGCGCCGTCTGCGCCTCAAACCCATTCGGTCCGATTGTGCTCGCGGGATAGCGCGCAATCACGCTGAGTGTCGATGTGTTGATGTGGTACAGGTCGCCCAGAAACGTCCCCGCCCAAAGACTCCCATCCACCGGCGAGATGTCGATTCCCCAGGCCATCGGCACGCTGATAGCCGCTGTCTGGGTTTCGCTCGCGGCGCTGAACACATCGATCTCGTTCATGTATGGATTGCTTACGAAGAACTGCTGACGAGCCGCATCATAAACAGAAAAGTGAGGCGGAGCAGTTTGAAGAGAATTGGGATCATAAAAAGAGTTCGTCCGCAGGTACCGAGTTCGCAGCGGGGCGTGCGCGGCCGTCACGGTCGGGGCGGAAGGAGCATTGATGGTGAATGGAGCGCCAGAAGAAGTGCCGTCCGCAGTGGTCACGGTGACCGTGGCCGTACCTGTTGTCGCGATCATCTGAGCCGTTACCGGCGCTGTAACCGCGGAGCCGGTTAAATAGGTCGTCGTTAACGAAGTCCCGTTCCACTCGACACTGGTTCCCGAGGCAGCGAAATTCGTTCCGTCCACCGTTAGCGTAAAGGCGCTGGCGCCTGCGGTCGCCGAGCCTGGACTTAGGCTGGTGATCGTCGGAGCATTGGCTCCTCCGGAGCCAGATCCTCCAGTCCCGCCGGAACCTGCGGAGCCCCCAGGTCCGCATCCGGGCACAGAGATGAAACCGCATAGAAGGAAGAGAGCGCAAACGATGGAGTGGGCGAATTTGCAGGAGGCTGCGGCGCGTGCACCCGCAAGACTGGGTGATGCCAATCTCTGGCTTAAACCTCGCTTCATATACTTTTTCCCGAGTAGTTTCGATCTTACCGCAGCTCAAAGTCGGGTCCAGACAATTCTTTTGCCCCGGCGAGTCTGCTAGGCCCAGCAACCTTCGCGAGCGGATATTAACTGGCTGCGGAGAGGGCTTGACCGGCTTCGCCGGGCCGGGCACCGCGCACAGTACATACATTGGAATTGAAAGTTTCCAAAAAACCCGAAGACTTTCACATTCCCTTACACAGTCTGCCCGGATATAATAATTATATCGTTTATTTTCATATAGTTATCGGCAGACGCAGCGGACTTAAAAACCACTGTCATCCTGGGCGGAGGTCGCCGCGGCGACCGAAGTCGAAGGACCTGCGTTTGCTTTTCAACGCACTGCAGATTCTCCAAACCCGATCCGCTCCCGCACGTACAAGCTAGAAGCTACCGGCTAACAGCTAAAGGCTGTTCCTCCGTGAAATTCGCCTCAATCGACCGCAGATACTCCCTGCTCCGCGCCGCGCTCTCCTTCGGAGTACCCATTCCGGGCAGGATGTCTTGCTCCACGAGAGCATATCCTTTGTAGTCGCGCGCGGCCAGCCAGCGCAACAGGGCAGGGAAGTCGATGCACCCCTTGCCGAGCTCGGGGTACAGTCCATTCCGCATTGCCATAAAGTAATCCCACCCCTCCTCGCGGCTGCGGCGGGCAACATTCGGCTCCAGGTCCTTCAAATGGATGTACCAGATGCGCTCCTTGAATCGGTTCAGCGCAGGCACCAGGTTGCCATCTTCACCGCCTGTGCCGTGCACGTAGTGGCCGGCATCGAACACCAGACCTAGTCGATCCGGGTTGGTCATGTCGAGCAGCGTCGAAATCTCATCCGGCGTCTCCACATAACCCGCGCAATGATGATGAAACACCGTCCGCATTCCGGTCTCATCGAAAACCGCATGAGCGATATCGTCCGCCCCGCGCGCAAAGACTCGCCACTCGTCCTTGCTCAACCCATCCATCGGCCGAATCCGCCCCGCGCGTTGCGTGCGCACCTCATCGGTGCCGGCATCGTCGGCCAGCACCAGGTACGGCGCCTGCGTCGTGGCCACGGCAGCGAGCAACTTCGCCGTCTTCACTGCCCTCGCCGCGCCTTCCTTGTGCGTCGCCGGGTTCTTCATCGCCACCGGCACATACGCGCCCAGCATCACAACGCCGCGCTTCGATAGCTCCTCACTCAGCCGCACCGGGTCCGTCGGCATATAGCCCCAGTCGCCCAGCTCTGTTCCCGTGTATCCCGTCTCCACCAGTTCGTCCAGCATCTGGTTAGAAGGGAATCGATTGGCTTTGATCCTGATGTTCCAGCGTGCCCCATGAGCACGGCGCATTCCCCACCAACAGCTCTTTCATACGTTCTCCTTGCTACGTCCCTGGTCCCTATGTCCCTGGTCTCTCGGTTTCTGTTCTCTTGCTCCCTTGTTCCCTCGATCCCTTGTTCCCTGTCTCTCAGAACTTCCTGCTCCACTCCTTCGGCCACCGCTCCACCACAACCTTCGTCTGCGTAAAGAACTCCACCGCGTGATGCGCCTGCGCGTGCAGATCGCCGAAAAAGCTGTCGCCCCACCCGCTGAATGGGAACGTCGACATCGGCGCGGCCACTCCCACGTTGATGCCCACATTCCCTGCCTGCACTTCATAGCGGAAACGCCGCGCATTGGCGCCGTCGGTTGTGAAGATGCACGCCATATTCCCGTAGCTGCGTCCGTTCACCAGCGCGATCGCCTCTTCAATCGTCTGCGCGTGGATCAGGCTCAGCACCGGCCCGAAAATCTCCGTCCGCGCGGTCTCCGAATCCGGCGGCACGTCGTCAAGCACCGTTGGCAGCACAAAATACCCGTCCTCGTACTCGGGAACCTTCTTCCCTCGCCCATCCACAATCACGCGCGCGCCTGCCTGCTCCCCCTTGGCAATCAGTCCCTCGATCCGCGTCTTGCTCTCCGCCGAAATCACCGGGCCCATCTCCACGCCCGGCGTCGCGCCGTAGCCCGTCTTCCGGTTCTTCGCCGCCGCCGCAATTTGCTCCGTGAAATTCGGCCGCGCGCTACCCACCGTAATCGCCACACTCGCCGCCAGGCACCGTTGCCCAGCGCAACCGAATGCGGAATCGGCCAGAATCCGCGTCGTCATCTCCATATCCGCGTCCGGCATCACCACCACCGGATTCTTCGCGCCGCCCTGGCATTGCGCACGCTTGCCGTTGGCCGCCGCGCGGCTGTAAATGTATTTCGCCGTCGCCGTTGATCCCACAAAACTCACCGCGCGGATCGCCGGATGGTCGAGAATAGCATTCACCGTCTCACGTCCACCGTTCACAAGCTGCATCACGCCCGGCGGAAAACCAGCCGCCTGAATCAAAGCGAACAGCTTTTGCGAAGTGATCGGCACCCTCTCCGACGGCTTCAACAGAAAGCAATTTCCGGCCGCCACCGCGTAGGGAAAAAACCAGAACGCGATCATCCCCGGAAAATTGAACGGCACGATCGCCGCCACCACTCCCAGCGGCTGCCGGATCATGTGCTCATCGATGCCCGCGGCGATGTCTTCGCAATTTGTCCCCTGCATCATCATCGGCATCCCACATGCCGTCTCCACGTTCTCCACCGCGCGCAGAATCTCCGCCTTGCTCTCCGTCAGCGTCTTGCCGCACTCGTTGGTGATTGAGAGCGCCAGCTCGTCGCGATGTTGTTCCAGCAGCGTCTTCAGCCGGAACAGCGGCTGCACGCGATCCACAACCGGCGTGCGCCGCCACTCGAGAAACGCGCGCTGCGCCACTTCCACCGCTGCATTTACGTCCGCTGCCGGCGACAGCGGAACCTCCGCCAACACCGCCGTCGATGCCGGGTTGATCACATTCAGAGCCTCGCTCGCGCTCGACCCGCGCCACTCGCCCTCAATGAAATTCTGCAAACGCTCCATCTCGTCCCCTCCCGTGGCTTTTACTCTTCTGTTCCTATTTCCTGATCTCTGTCATCCCGAGCGAACAGGGCCCCAAACGATTTTCAGTTTGGGGGTGGTGAGCCGAGAGACCCGCTTTTGCTTTTCATCTCCCGCGCTCTCTGCCCTACAGAAAATACCGTTCCCTCTTGCGCGCCTCTTCATAGCGTACCCGGGCCTCGCGCACGCTCTCCAGCTCTGAAACTTCTGCCACCGCAACGTCCCACCATGAATCGTAGCCCGGCACGCCGATCGACGCATCCGTCTCCACCACGATCACCGTCGTGCGATCCGCCGCTTTCGCTTCCTCGAGCGCCTGCTTCAACTCGCCGAGCGTCTCAGCCTTTGTCGCCAGTGCTCCCAAACTGCGCGCATTGGCCACAAAATCTACCTTCAACGCGGCGCCATCCAGCTGCCCTGACTTTGCGTCGCGCGCGCGATAGCGGGTTCCAAACCCGCCCTGACCCAACGACCGGCTCAGACTGCCGATGCTCGCGAACCCGCCATTGTCCACCAGCACAATAATGATCTTCACGCCCTCCTGCACGCTGGTCGCAATCTCCGAAGGCGCCATCAAATACGTTCCGTCGCCGAGAAAAACAAACACCTCGCGGCTCGGGTCGGCCATCTTCGCGCCCATCGCGCCGGGAATTTCGTACCCCATACACGAGTAGCCGTATTCCATGTGATAGCCGTTCGGCGTACGCGAGCGCCACAGCTTGTGCAGGTCACCGGGATGGCTTCCCGCTGCCGACAGCAGCACGTCGCGCTCGCCCGCCGCCTCACCCATCGCGCCAATCACTTCGCTCTGCGCCGGCTTGCAGCAAGCCTGTACCGCCTGCATTCCCGTAGCGCCGGTCTCCAGACCGGCTGTCGTGCGGGCGTCCCCGCCCGCACTCGCGCCGCCCGAACTCCGCCCGCTCAAATGGAACAGCCGATCAACTTCCGCGTCCCACTTCGCCTTCAACTCCGCAATCTCCGCCGCGTACGCCGCAGCCACCTTGTGCTCGCCCAGTGCCGCGCCCAATTGTTCCAGTGCCACGCGCGCGTCGGCCACCACCGGAATCGCGCCCACTTTGTATGCGTCAAACTCCGCGGTGTTGATGTTCACGAATTTTACGTTTGGATTCTGGAACGCCGTCATCGACGCGGTCGTGAAATCTGAATACCGCGTACCGATCCCGATCACCACATCGGCCTTGCACGCCAGCCGGTTCGCCGCCAGCGACCCCGTCGCTCCGATCGCTCCCACTACCTGCGCGTGATTCCATGCAAGCGCGCCCTTGCCCGCCTGCGTCTCCGCTACGGGTATACCGGTCTTCGCCGCAAAATCGCCCAAAGCCTTCGACGCTTCGCTCATCAGCACGCCGCCGCCGCATACAATCAGCGGCCGCTCCGCGCGCTTGATCGCCTTCACCGCGCGCTCCAAGCACTCGCGGTCCGGCTCGCCCCTCCGGATCAGCCACACTCTTTTGCGAAACAGTTCTTCGGGATAATCGTAGGCTTCGGTCTGCACGTCCTGCGGCAGCGCCAGCGTCACCGCGCCGCAATCCGATGGCGAAGTCAGCACGCGCATCGCTTCGGGAAGGGAAGTGATGAGTTGTTCCGGCCTGTAGATGCGATCCCAATAGCGCGACACCGGCTTGAAGCAGTCGTTCACGCCAATGTCCTGTGTGCTCAGCGATTCCAGTTGCTGCAGCACCGGCGCAACGTTGCGCCGCGCGAAAATATCGCCGGGCAGCAGCAGCACCGGCAGCCGGTTGATGGTCGCCAGCGCCGCGCCGGTAATCATATTCGTTGCGCCCGGCCCAATCGATGATGTGCATGCAAACGTGCGCAGCCGGTTGCTCGCCTTGGCAAACCCCGCGGCCATGTGCACGCCGGCTTGCTCGTTGCGCACCAGAATGTAAGGAAAGTCGGGATTCTCTTTGAGCGCCTGGCCGATCCCGGCTACGTTCCCGTGACCGAAAATCCCCAGCATACCCGCGAAGAATGCATGTTCGCGGCCGTCCCGCTCCACATGTTGCTGCTTCAGGAACTCGATAAGCGCCTGAGCCATCGTCATGCGCCGCGTCTTCATGCCCGCTCCCCCGCGCCGTTCTCAGCCCTGTCTTCTTGGTCCTTTGTTCCCTCGGTCCCTTGGTCCCTCGGTCCCTTGGTCCCTATCTTTTAACCATCGGCAGCCTCGGGTCCTTTTCCTTCCAACTGCTCTTCACCCACGCATAGTCCGGATCGTCCGAGCAGGCCATCGACCGCGCCGAACCCGCCAGCGCGTTCAGATAATACACGTTGTATCCGTGCGCGGCCACCACCGGATGGTATCCCTCCGGAACCAGCACCAGTTCGCCGTCGCGCACCGTCATCGTCTCGTCGATGCGCCGATCCGCGCTATACACCTTCTGCATCGCGATATCCCTCCGGCCGTTCGATCCGGTAGTAGTAAATCTCTTCCAGATCCACCTCGTCCGGCGGGTTGTGCGCGTCGTGTTTATGCGGCGGATAGCTCGACCAGTTTCCTGCCGGCGTGAATACCTCCACCACCATCAGCCTCTGCGCCAGAAATCGTTGGCGGCAGCATGGAGTTGATCTGCCGCGTCGCGTTTCCGCCGCCGCGAATCTCAATTCCCACGTGCGCCGGTGTTACCAGCCGCGCCGGATACTCCTCTTCGGCCTTGCTGTAGCAAAAAGCCAATTCGCACGCCGTATCGGCGCTGACCGTGAACGTCGTCTTGATTGGCAAGTAAAGCGTGTAGGGCAGTCCATCGAAAACTGTCTCGCGCTGACCAATTCCTTGCCAATCGCCTCGCGAGCTGGTTACCGAGCAAACTCCGCCCAATACCACGATGGCCAATTCTCTTCCGGCCGTCTCGCTCCAGAATTTCTGACCAACCTCCAGCTTGCGCGTCGCAAACGATAGAAAATCGTACCCAAAATCTTCAGTCCGGTTCCGGAATTTCTCCGGCCGGATCAACAACTCACTCATCATCACTCCAGAAGGGGGATTCACCAAGGCAGCAGCGAACGTCCGGCTCGTGCTTTCGCCGGTTGGAAATCGATTTACCAGCCAAAACCAGGGTGTGTGGTGCACACGTGTGCACCTATGATTATCATCTACCCCGAACCCTGCCATGTCAACTCGGAAATGGTTTCTGATTTGCCTTGTTTCCGCAGTCATTCCAATGCAGAAACGGGATGTCTCGCTGCGCCCGCGCTGCACCGCTAGGGCGTTGATCCTATGCCCGTTTGGCGTGCGTATCGTACCACCCGGGTTCAGGGACAAACCGCCGCACGAAGGGTATCGCGCGCAGCCGCCCCGCCAGGCTCGCATCGCCGTATCTCTTGTACTGGCGGAAGATCCCGCGATAGACCTCGATCGCTTGGCTCGATTGCAGCCATGTTCCCGGTGCTTCCTCTCCAAACAATCCGCTCGCTCCGGGCTTGAAGTGGTGCCTTACGGTTCGGCCTTCAAGTGCAGGCGAAGGGCAGTCTTGCGTGCTCACCGTGTCTTGGCGAACGACTTTGAACCGGATGTACCCCAGCTCCTCGAGCAGTGCGAATTCATTCAGCAGGCTCTCCCATGAACTCTTCGTTGACTCAATCGACACATATTTAGGCCTTGCGTCAAAATCCCTCAACGCTTCCAGGCAAAGCAGGTCCGCGCCCTCGATATCGATCTTCAGGTAGTAGGGAATTCCGTAGCGCGCAAGAATGTGGGAAAAATTCGCGCCCTCGACCGTCCGCTCAACGGACCGGAAGTGCATTCGCATGTTTCTTTCGGCCCAAGCGGCAGACGTCGTTCCCCACACGCTCTGGTCCACGTTCTCGAAAAATTTTACCGGTCCGTCCTTCTCCGCAATTGCCACGTTCAATATGGCCAGTTGGCCGCTGTCGACGTAACTCTGCAGTCGCTCGGTCGATGTCTGCGCCAGTTCAGGAAGGGCTTCGATTCCGACGACGCGGAAACCCTTCTTCAGATAGAACTCCGCATCCTCGCCCTCGTGCAGGCCGACATCGTAAATCAGGTTCTCTTCAATTTGCGCACGCATCGCATTCACCTGCTGCCGAATGTCAGAGCCGGGCAGACCTGGGCTGCGGAAGACTGAATCGTTACCGCCCGAGACCGTCGCATTCAATGCAATCATCGCACTTGCTTGCGGTGACGCTCATGCCGCTATCATGCACATCATGTGGTGAAAGGTTGTGCTGGTACCGGATCCTGGCTGCTCGCAAGGCATTGCTTCTTGACCACCCACTTTCGCCGGTGTTACGGTTTTTTCTGCACACGTTTGCACCTCACGGAGGATGCGTGAATTCCGTCGCTCCCGCAGTCCATTACAAAAGCCCGCTCCACAAAATGACCCAGACCACTCCCACCTGTCTGTGGAACGACTCGGCCTCCATTGAAGATCTCACCTACTCAATCGAGCACGGCGCAGTCGGCGCAACCTGCAATCCGTCCATCGCCGTCACCGTACTCAAGCAGGAGCTCGCCGTCTGGAAGCCGCGCATCCTCGAGCTTGCCGCCTCCGAACCAGACCTTTCCGAAGACGATCTCTCCTGGCGCATCGTCGAAGAAATCTCCGCCAACGCCGCGCGCCTGCTTCTCCCAATCTTCGAGCGCGAAAAAGGCCGCAATGGCCGCCTCTCCATCCAAACGGACCCGCGCAACTACCGCAACACCGCAGCCATGCTCGTGCAGGCCGTCCGCTTCAGCCAGCTCGCGCCCAACATGATCGTCAAAATCGCCGCCACTCGCGCCGGCATTCCCGCCATTGAGGAAGCCACCTATCGCGGCATCAGCATCAACGCCACCGTCAGTTTCACCCTCCCCCAGGCCATTGCCGTTGCTCAAGCTGTAGAACGCGGCCTCCGTCGCCGCGAAGCCGAAGGCCTTTCCATCGCCGACTTGGGCCCCATCTGCACGCTCATGGTTGGCCGCCTCGACGACTGGCTCAAGGTCCTCCACGACAAGCAAAATCTCTCCGTCGATCCCGGCTACCTCGAGTGGGCCGGCGTCGCAGTCTTCAAGAAGGCCTACAAAATCTATCGCGAACGCGGCTACCGCCTGCGCCTGCTCTCTGCGGCCTTCCGCAATCACATGCACTGGAGCGAGTTCATTGGCGGCGATGTCGTCATCTCCCCGCCCTGCGCCTGGCAGCGCCGCTACAACGAGAGCGACATCGAAGTCATTCCGCGCATCGATAATCCCGTCGACCCCCGCATCGTCGACACATTGCTCAGCAAGTTTCCCGACTTCGCCCGCGCCTACACTGAAAACGGCCTCACGCCCGCGGAGTTCGACATCTTCGGCTCGACGCGCCGCACACTGCGCCAGTTCATCTCCGCCGTCGTCGAGATGAACTCCATCGTCCGCGACACAATCCTCCCCAACCCCGACACGGAATGAAACGCCGAGTAGCGCCGGTCTCCAGACCGGCTGTCATGCGGGTCTCCTGACCCGCATAGGCTGCCTGCGTTTACGCCAATCCGCTCGCGCGCTAACTTGCGAACCCCTCTAATCCCGCATCACCTCAGCCACATCACCGGGTTGCTCGTCGACACCGCGCTCAAGCCCTGCGCCAGCAGCTCTTCCACTTCCTTCATCGTCTCGATCAGCCCCCCGCCCACCACCGGCAGATCGGCCGAGATCGCCCGCACCCGCGCCAGCATCTTCGGCGCTACCAGTGCCGGCAAAATCTCCAGCGCATGCACCGGCGTGTTCCTCAGCTGGTTCGAAATCGTGTCCATCGCGCCCGAGTCCAGCAGAAACGTCCTCTGAATCCCATACAGCCCGATCGCCAGCGCGTGCCGCAGCGGCTCAAGATGCGTTGAAATAATCCCCTGCGCCCCCACCCGCTTCAGGTAGTTCACCGCATATTTGTCGCGCGAGAATCCGTTCAGCAAGTCGAGATTCACCAGCGGAATCTTCTCCGCCGCCACAATCTTCCGGATCATCGACTCCACGTTGTCCGGATCGCCGGTCAGCAGATAGATCAGCTTGCTGCGCGATGTGATCGCCTGTTCCACCAGCTCCGGCTTCCGAATCGCCGGAATAATCGGCGTCTCCTTGCAGAAAACGCTCAGCGGCGTCAGCGGCGTCGGCCCTCCGTTCCTTGCTCCGCTCTCACCCATTCCGCCGCCCCGCACCTGATGCTCGGGTGCCCCCTCCTGAGCGACCCGAGCGAAGCGAAGGGAGCCGAAGGACCTGCTTTTCGAATTCGCGCATTTGACCACCGGGGTTCGTTCTTACTCTTCCCGTCGACCCTCTCACTACCAATTCCGGCTCCACCTTCACTTGCACCACCGAGTCCTCTCCCGACATCAGCTTCAGCAAATTCTCCATCGCCATCTGTCCCATGCGCCGCATCGGCTGCCGCACGGTGGTCAACTGCGGCTCCAGGTACTCCGCAAAAAACAAATCGTCGAATCCCGTCACCGACACATCTTCCGGTACGCGCAGTCCGCGCGCCCGTATCGCCTTCATCGCTCCCAGCGCCGTCATGTCGTTATAGCAGCACACTGCCGTCGGCGGATCGGCCAGCTTCAGCAGCCCATCCATCGCATTCACCGCAGCCTCGGGCCGGCCGTCGCCGTGCACCGCAAGCTCGCCGGCAAATTCCATCCCCGCCGCTGCCAGCGCATTCCTGTAGCCTTCCAGCCTCTCCGTCTCCGTCTGGTACCCGCTGCGGTCGCCCACATACCCAATCCGCCTGTGGCCCAGCTTGATCAGATGTTCCGTCGCCGCCCGGCTTCCATCCTCGTTCGCGATCATCACCGAGTGCACAAACTCCCCTGGGTACTGGTCGTTCACCAGCACCATCGGCACATTCAGCTCCGCCAGCATCGGCAGATAATCCGATCCCACGCGAGACGACGTCACGATGATCCCGTCCACGCGCCGCTCGGCCAGCGCCTGCACCATCTTGCGCTCGCACTCCGCATCGGCGTTCGAGTTGGCCAGAAACACCGCATACCCGTGATCGTTTGCCGCCTGCTCGATCCCGCACGCCACCTCGCCCGCAAAGGGATCGGCGACCGTCGTCACCACAAGGCCCACCGTCCGCGTCCGCCGCGTCACCAATCCGCGCGCCACTGCGCTCGGCCTGTACCCAGCGGCTTCTGCTATCTTGCGGATCTTCGCCGCCGTCGCCGGATTCACCAGCGGGCTATTCTGCAATGCGCGCGATACCGTCGGGTGCGACACCCGCGCCAGCCGCGCAATGTCCTTAATCGACGGTTGCCGCGACGGTTGCCGCAAAGGCTGCCGCTCCGGCACTCGCGACTCGCGGCGCGCGCCCGCTGCCTGCACAACTCCGCCCGCTTTGCCTCTTTCCTTCTCGAACATGCCAAAATCCCCTGACCGCGAAACCGGGGCTGAACTGTCCCGGAACTGAAGCTCTCAAGTCGAAGCGACCAACAGGGAGCGGCGACCTCGCTCCGAATTGAAAATGGCACAGAACCCTGGTTTCGCCCTATTGCACACGTTTGCGGTCGCATTCAGTCTCCCCGAACGCCCTCTAACTCGTCAATGTCTGCACGCACGTAGCGCCGGTCTCCCCCGGTGACGCCCGACTCCCGGTGCCCATCTCCCTCGTAGCGCCGGTCTCCCTCGTAGCGCCGGTCTCCCTCGTAGCGCCGGTCTCCAGACCGGCTGTAGTGCGGGCGTCCCTGCCCGCACTTGCTGACCCGTACCCCACCACCTCGCCGTAATAAGCTGATTACCAGCCGTCCGATGATCCCTTCCTCATCAAACCCCGCCACCCTCGAGCGCCGCATCGGCCTCCGCTCCGCCGTCCTCTTCAACATGCTCGAAATGATCGGTGTCGGCCCCTTCATCACCCTGCCGCTCGTCATCGCCGCCGCGGGCTATCGCCTCTCCGTATGGGCGTGGGTACTCGGTGCCGTCATCGCCATCGCCGACGGCCTCGTCTGGGCCGAGCTCGGCGCAGCCTTCCCGCGCGCCGGCGGCAGCTACGCATTCCTCGAAGAGATCTATGGCCCGAAAGGCCCCGGCCGCTGGCTCAGTTTTCTCTACGTCTGGCAGGTCGGTTTCACGGCGCCGCTTTCAATAGCATCCGGCTGCATCGGCTTATCCGGTTTCCTCGCCGTCTTCTGGCCCAACCTCGACGCCGCGCCCATCGCCGCGCTCCCCGCGCTCCACTACTCCAACTTCGCCGCCGCCGCCGCGTGTCTCCTCGTCACCGCGCTCCTCTATCGCAACCTCAGCTCCATCACCCGCCTTGCCTGGGTGCTGTTCGCCGGAGTCATCGCCGCCCTCACCGGCGTCATCGTCTCCGGATTCGCCCACGCCGCAGCCACCGGCGGCTGGCACATGCCTCAGGCCCCCGCGCTCTCCGCCGCACTCTCTCTTGGTGGCCTCGCCCAGGCCACTCTCCTCGCCACCTATTGTTATTGGGGCTACTACAACATCTGTTTCCTCGGCGGAGAAGTCCGCCGCCCCGAGCGCACCATCCCCCGCGCCATCCTTCTCTCCATCCTCTTCGTCGCCGCGTTCTATGTCCTCATGAACCTCGCCGCTCTGCCGTCGCTGCGTGCGGCCGCCTCCCAAGCCACCCAATCCGCCGCCCTCCCGAAAAGCCTCCCCGTCGAACTCGTCGCCGACATCGCCAGCTCCGCCTTCGGCCAATGGGCCGGCTACTTGATCGCCGCCCTCATCGTCTGGACTGCCTTCGCCAGTGTCTTCTCTCTGCTCCTCGGCTACTCGCGCGTCCCCTACGCCGCCGCCCGCGACGGCAACTACTTCAGCTTTCTCGCCGCCGTCCACCCACGCCACGGAATTCCCCACCGCTCGCTCGTCGCCCTCGGCCTCGTCGGCGCACTCTTCTGCTTCTTCTCGCTCGCCCAGGTCATCACCATGCTCGTCATCACGCGCATCCTGCTCCAGTTCTCGCTGCAACAGGTCGGCGTTATCCTTCTCCGCATCCGCCGCCCCGATCTTCCGCGTCCCTTCCGAATTCCCCTCTACCCACTCCCGCCGCTCGCCGCCCTGGCCGGCTTCGCCTTCATGCTCTTCGATCCGCGCCGCGCCCAGGCAAAAGGAGGCAGCGGCCTCTTCGAGCTCTACGGCGCAATTGCCATCGCCATCAGCGGAACCGCCATCTACCTCTTCCGCGCCCACCGCCTCCACCAGTGGCCATTTTTGGGCGCCCCTCAACTCCCGAGTTCTGGCGCTAATCCAACAAATGAATTGTCATCCTGAGCGCAGGTCGCCGCAGCGACCGGAGTCGAAGGATCTGCGGTTGTTCTTAAGCAAATGAAAGACTCAATTTCTTAATCTTCAGATTGGTACCTTACATTCAAATCTGCAATGCGGTCGACAAGAGCAGCGCGCTCGTTTCCGGGCGGAAGCCGGTCGGCTTGAGTGCCGAGGTCAAGAATTTCGCTCAGAATCTTGTCTTTCGCAAGTTGTTGGCGTTGGAGCACCACCGTCGGGTGCAATGTCCGCTTTGTGTTCCTTGAATTCATTGAATGAATCCTCCTAGCCCCTTAATACTGGAGTTTTCTGGAAGATTTCGGCCCGGGCAGTTTTTTCAGTTCGCGTTCCGGCCCCGCAACTAATTCCTGTAACTTCTGCCCCCTCCACCGGGTCTAATAACTGCAGCGGCCCTCCCCCCAAACCGCGAGGTCACAAATGCTCATCGGCAAACCGCCCGATATCCCCTTCTCCGAAATCACGTCTCGCGACGCCTACCTCGGCTACCTCACCCGCCGCCGCTTCCTTAAAGGCGCAGCCGCGGCGGGCGTCGCAGCCCTCGCCGCCGATCGTCTCAGCCAGCTCATCTCACCCCGCACCGCCGTCCGCGCCGGAACCAAGCTCCAAACCGTCCCCAGCCCCCTCACCACCACCGGCGAGCAGTTCACTCCCTACGACGACATCACTCACTACAACAACTTCTATGAATTTGGCGTCGACAAAGGCGACCCCTCCAAAAACGCCGGCGGCTTGCCCACCCGTCCCTGGACCGTCAAAGTCGACGGCAAAGTCGCCAAGCCTCTCACCTTCGACATCGATGACCTTCTCAAGCTCCGCCCCCTCGAAGATCGCGTCTACCGCCATCGCTGCGTCGAGGCCTGGAGCATGGTCATCCCCTGGGTCGGCTACTCGCTTTCTGAATTCATCAAGCAGTGCAATCCCCTGCCCAGCGCCAATTACGTCCAGTTCATCTCCTACTACAACTGGCACGTTGAGCAGTGGGCCCGCGAAGATCCCGGCATCTACTGGCCCTACTCCGAAGGTCTCCGCATGGACGAGGCCATGCACCCGCTCACCCTTCTCACCTTCGGCCTCTACGGCGAAACTCTCCCCAATCAGGACGGCGCGCCCGTCCGCATCGTCGTCCCTTGGAAGTACGGCTTCAAATCCGCCAAGTCCATCGTCGCCGTACGCTTTTCTGACAAGCAGCCGCCCACAACCTGGAACGACCAGGCCTCCGACGAATACGGCTTCTACTCCAACGTGAACCCCAATGTGGACCGCGTCCCCTGGAGCCAGAAGACCGAGCGCCGCATCGGCCTGCCTTTCTACCAGCAAAACCGCACCACCCTCATGTTCAACGGCTACACCGATCAGGTGGCATCGCTGTATGCTGGCATGGACCTGCGCAAGAATTACTGATGCTGACCGTCAACTCGCCAACCCGCCAAAATGTTGGGTGCCCCATCTGGGAGGCCTCTGGGCACCGCGCTTTTGTTTTTTGCGGCAAGGGTGGGATACCACAATTCCAAATCAACCGCTAACTTGCTAACCCGCTGACTCGCTGACCCGCTAACGCGCTGACTCGCTAACTATGTCCCGTTCGACTCTCATCGTCCTCAAGACTCTCGTCTGGCTCACGTGCCTCGCGCCCTTCTGCTGGCTCGTCTGGGGAGCCTTCACCAACAACCTCGGACCCAACGCCACCGGCGCAATCGCCTACGCCACCGGCCGCACCACGCTACGCCTGCTCGCCATCACGCTGGCCATCTCGCCGTTGCGCCGTTTGGTCCCGCGCCTCTCCTGGCTCATCAAGTTCCGCCGCCTGCGTCGGGCTCTTCGCTTTTTTCTACGCCACCCTTCACATGCTCACCTGGGTCGCGCTCTACAACAACTTCGATCTGCAATCAATGCTGGCCGACGTCGCCCGACGCCGCTACATCACTGCGGGCATGGCCGCATACCTGTCGCTTTTGCCCCTCGCGCTCACCTCTACCGCATGGTCCATCCGCAAGCTGGGCGGCAAAAACTGGAACCGCCTGCACATGCTCATCTATGCTGCCGCAATTTGTGGAGTGGCTCACTACTGGTGGCAGATGAAGCCCGGCGTCCTCACTCCGCTCGCAATGACGGTCGTCATCGGCGCGCTGCTCCTCGCCCGCCCCATCCTCGCCTGGCTCCAGCGCCGCAAAACCCGCACCAATGAAGCCTAGCCATTCCTCGGGTCGTCGGTTACTTGTTTCAGCACGAAGAATGGGTGCCCCATCCTTCGCTTCTTTCCAGCGAAGGGTGGGACAGCACAGGCATTCAATTTGAATTGTCATCCTGAGCGACCGGAGTCCGCCGCGGCGGACGCAGGGAGTCGAAGGACCTGCGGCTGCTTTTCGGGACCCTCATTCACCACAGAAAATGGGTGCCCCCGGTCCCTTGCATTCGGGGACCGGGGATAGCACGAACCCAAACGAACCGCCAACTCGCCAACATGTTGGGTGCCCCATCCTTGCCGTCCGCCGTGGCGGATTTTTGCGGCAAGGGTGGGATAGCACAAATCCAAACCAACCGCTAACTCCGCCAACTTCGCTAGCCCCGCTAACCCCGCTGCGTCAGTCGAACGAGAGCATCCTCTGCGCCACCGGCGCGTAGCTCTTCCGGTGCTGCGGCGTCGGCCCCAACCGCCTTAGTGCCTCCATATGCTCGGGCGAGCAATAGCCCTTGTGCCGCGCCAGCCCATATCCCGGATACACGGCATCCAGCTCCACCAGCAAACGGTCGCGGTGCACCTTCGCCAGCACGCTCGCCGCCGCAATCGAAACGCTCCGCCCGTCGCCGCCCACCACTGCCTGCTGCGCGCATGGCCACTCGATCGTGTCGCACCCATCAATCAGCAGATAATCCGGCAGCAGAGAATCCGGCGTCGCTGCCAACTGCTCCACCGCCATCCGCATCGCCAGCAGCGATGCCCGCCTTATGTTGATGCGGTCGATCGTCTCCACATCCACCGCCGCAATCGCCCACGCCGCCGCCTCAACGCGGATCATCGCGTCAAATTCGTTTCTCTGCTTTTCCGTGAGTTGTTTTGAGTCCGTCAATCCCGGCAACCGGCAGCGCTCGGCAAAAATCACTGCCGCCGCAACCACCGGCCCGAACATCGGTCCGCGTCCCACCTCGTCCAAGCCCGCGACGCACCGCGCGCCGCCGCGCCGCGCTGCGTTCTCCAGCGCCCATCCGCACACCGGAGCCCTCGAAGCTCCCGAACTTCTCGGAACCATCCGAGCCGTGATCATGCCCACAGTATAAGAATTCTCGAGAAGTCATCGGGTGGAAAAGCCGGACCCCAATCGCTCATCCGCGTTCGAACCCGTAATCGCGCTCCACGCGGCACACCCGCACCTTGAACTCCTCATACCACGTGTCGCGGCCCCGCTCCTGCGCCACCAGGTGCCGCGCATTCTGCTTCCACGCCGCAATCGACTCCAAACTCTCCCAATACGACACCGTGATTCCCAATCCCTCTCGCGCCGATTCAATCCCCAAAAATCCCGGCTGCGTCGCGGCCAGCTTTTCCATCGCCTCGGCCATCTTTCCGTACCCGTTCTCTCCGTCCGTCCGCAGGGAAGTGAAAATCACCGCGTAATAGGGTGCCGCCGGTGTTTTTGCAATCGCCATGCCGACAGTATAGGTACAAACTCTCCCCTGAGGTGCTAGCCTGTCTTTCAACATAGGAGGTTTTTGACCATGCCGAAGTACGTCATCGAGCGGGAAATTCCCGGCGCCGGAAAATTCACCCCGGAACAACTGCATGCCATTGCCCAGAAATCCTGCGGAGTGGTGCAAGCCATTGGGCCTCGCATCCAGTGGGTCCAGAGCTATGTCACCGACGACAAGATTTACTGCATCTACATCGCTTCGGATGAGGATACGATTCGCGAGCACGCCAGGCAGGGCGGATTCCCCGCAAACTCCATCGCCCAGGTCCGCTCAATTTTCGATCCCACATCCAGCGAGTAATGACGCGGAAGTCTCCCCCACCGCCCTGGCCTCAAATCCCGCCGCGCTCGGTCCACCGCCCACTGCCTACTGTTTACTGAAGTGTCGTTCTGACCCAGGCGGGCCGCGCGAAGCGCGGCTCGCCAATGCACATGTGTCATCCTGAGCGAAGCGCTTTTCAGCGGAGTCGAAGGACCTGCTTTTTATTTCCGCGGCCTTCACCCACCACAACAATCGGGTGCCCCATGTCCCGCGTTTGGGACATGGAGTACCACAAACTTCCATCGAGCACGAGAACCTCTCACCACCCACGCTCAATTCCGCGCAGCAAAAACCCCGGCCGAAGCCGGGGTTCTTTTGTAGCCGCGGAACGCGGCTTACGAATCACGAATCACGAATCACTAACCACTAACCACTAACCACTAACCACTGTCTTCTCTACACCCGCACTTTGCCCGTCGCGCGGTCCACTTCCTTCAGCCGCGCCGCCTTGCCGCGCAGTCCGCGCAAATAAAACAGCTTCGCCCGCCGCACCTTGTAGCTGCGCACGACCTCCACCTTGTCCACCACCTTCGAGTTGAAGGGGAAGATGCGCTCCACCCCCTGCCCAAAGCTCATCTTGCGCACGGTGAACGTCGCCTGCGCTCCGCGGTTCACGGCAATCACCAGGCCCTCAAAGGCCTGCAGCCGCTCTTTGTCGCCTTCTTTGATCTTCACTTGAACGCGAATCTGGTCGCCCGGCACAAACGCCGGCAAATCGGTGCGCTTCAGCTTGTCAGCCAGGCGCTGCATTACGGGATGGATTGACATTTTAGTTTCCTGCGATTGAAGTCAGAATGTTTAGTTTATCAAAGATCGCCGCACTATGCCTCCGTCACCGGCCAGTCATTTTCCAGGTGTTCCCGCTCCCATCCCGTGCGTTATAGTTCCGCAATGGACGAAAAACGAGATCTACTCCGCCACACCCTTGCCACACTGGCCTATCGCACCGTTCGCGCCTTGGAAAACGCCCCCGATTCCTTCGCCAACTTCGACAGCGCCGGCCGCCGTCCCGTGCAGATCCTCGCTCACATGGGCGACCTCTTCCACTGGGCGCTCTCCATGGCCCAGGGAAACCCTTCCTGGCACAACTCGCAACTCCTCGCCTGGCCCCAGGAGCAGCAGCGTTTCTTCGCCGCCCTCTCCGCCTTCGATGCCTACCTCGCATCGTCCTCGCCCGTCCAGGCGCCCATCGAACGGCTCATGCAGGGCCCCGTTGCCGACGCTCTTACCCACGTCGGACAGCTCGCCATGCTCCGCCGCCTCGCCGGCTCGCCCACTCGCGGAGAGAACTTCTACGTCGCCGCCATCGCCATCGCCCAAATCAACTCCGTCCAGCCCGAACCCGTAAAGCCCTTCTAGCTTCGGTTTCTGAATTTCGCATCGAATTTGCCCGTCATTGCCCCGCCATCGAATTTGCCCGTCATTGCCCCGCCATCGAATTGGCCTGTCATTGTCCACTATCGAATTGGCCGTCATTGCCCCGCCATCATTGAACTGTCATCTTGAGCGGAGTCCGCCGCAACGGACGGAGTCGAAAGACCGTTGGTTGCTTTTTGCTGAAGCTCGCATCGTCATTGACCTGTCATCTTGAGCGGAGTCCGCCGCAGCGGACGGAGTCGAAGGACCTGTGGTTGCTTTTTGCTGAAGCTCGCATCGAAATTGCGCTGCCCTGCTTCTCAATTGACCTGTCATCCTGAGCGACGAGCGTAGCGAGAAGTCGAAGGACCTGTGGTTGCTTTTCGCCATTCCCCTTACCCAGGCCCATCCGAAAGCGCACGAAGTGTCAGGGCACCTCTTCAAAGCCAGCCCTAAGCGGAGCCGAAGCGTCCTCGCCCGCATTCGCGCCGCATCCAACGCCGCCCGATCCTGTGGAAAACTACGACACCCAAGTGTTTATTTGTAACAATCGGGCCATTCTAATCAGCTTAAGCCTCTGTAAATTTAATATTTGCCGATTTTTATTGACAATCGTGCATATGTAGGATAAAAATGATGACGGTGACTATCGTCGCCATGGAGGTACTTTATGCGCCGTATACTTGCGACCAGCATCATGCTCTCCTCGCTGACTCTCCCCGCAGCGGCATTTGCCAGCACGCCCGTTGACGACGCCACTGCCCCAACCCCCATTCGCGTTAGCACCGGCGTCACTGAGCCGGTCCTCATCGATTCCGCTGACCTCGAAATTCCCGATGGCTACTCGATCGACGCTATTCCCAGCGGCGCTCAGGTCAGCCTCTCCCTCACCATCAACGAAAACGGCCAGCCTGAAAACATCCAGGTCACCAAGTCCTTCAGCAAGTTCTGGGACGCTCGCGTCATCGAAACCGTCCGCGAGTTCCGCTACAAGCCCGCCACCGTCGACGACCAACCCACGCCCGTCGACATGAACCTGGTCGTCAACATCGCCAGGTAAACCCGCCACCGCTAAATCCGCCACCACCCGTCGGGATGCTGTGTCTGAAAGCCCAGTGGGTCGAGCCCAACCCGCTCGTCCTCAGGAAAGCTGCACCTTCAGCCCAGCATCCCTTCGGCATCAGGCGCTTCGGCATTTAAGAGTTCACCACTCACCCGCGCCGCATCTCATCGATCATCCGCCGGTCTTCCGCACTCAACGCGGCCCCCTCCAGCAACTCCGGCCGGTTCTTCAGCGTCTTCTTGAGTTGCTGCTCCCGCCGCCACCGCCTGATCTCCGCGTGATCGCCGTTCATCAGCACCTCCGGCGCGCGCAGTCCGCTAAACTCCGCCGGCCGCGTGTATTGCGGATAATCCAGCAACCCTCCCGCTCCGTGCTGCGATCGCGGAACCCGCGCCACATCCACCTCGATCTCCGCGTCGATTTCCGCTGCGATTTCCGCGTCGGGCGCGCCAAAGCTTTCATACTTGCCTGAAGCCTCGTTGCCCAGCACCCCGGGAATCAGCCGCATCGTCGCATCCACGACTACCGCCGCCGCCAGCTCGCCCCCGCTCAGCACGTAGTCGCCAACCGAGAGCTCCATGTCGCAGTAAAGCTCATTCACGCGTTCGTCCACGCCCTCGTACCGCCCGCAAATCAGGATCACGCGCTCCACACGGGGTCCCCGCGGACTGGTCCATGTCCGTGGGGTGGAGAGCCCCGCCAGCTCCCGTGCCACCGCTTGCGTAAACATCCGCCCCTGCGCCGACAACAAAATCACCCTCGTGCTCTTTTGCTCCCTTGCTCCCTCGCTCCCTTGCTCCCTGCTTTCTTGTTCCCTTGTTCCCTTGTTTCCTTGGTCCCTGCTTTCTTGCTCCCTTGCTCCCTCGCTCCCTCGCTCCCAGTCTTCCCTTGCTCCCTCGCTCCCTTGCTCCCTGCTTTCTTGTTCCCTCGTTCCCTTGTTCCCTTGGTCCCTGCCTTTTACCCCCAGCGCCTCCAGCGCCTCCGCCAGCGGCTCCGGCTTCAGCACCATCCCTTCGCCGCCGCCAAACGGACGATCGTCCACCGTCCGGTGCCGGTCGTGCGCGTATTCACGCAGATCGTGCGCCTCCACCGTCACCAGTCCATTCTTCAGAGCCTTGCTCACGATCCCGTGCGCGAACACGCCTTCAAAGAACCCCGGAAAGATGGTGACAATGTCGAACCGCATATTCTCGATGATAGTTGCTGAGCGCCCCAACGATCGCCGGGTGCCCCAGAGCCTGTCCTGAGCGAAGTCGAAGGATCTCGCTTTTGGGACCTGGGACAGAACGAACTCCAACCATTCTCGACGGTGTCATCCCGGGCTTCAGCCCGGCCCCACGATCTGTCATCCTGAGCGACGAGGTCGCCGCGGCGACCGAGGAGTCGAAGGACCTGCGGTTGCTTTTCGTTACCTTTAAGCGGAGCGGCGCACATCCGCGGCCGGGTGCCCCCGGTCCCTTGTTTTCGGGGAGCGGGGAGACCATGGGCACTCGTCCCCCCACGCCAAAGCTAGGAGCTAGCAGCTAGAGGCTAGAAGCTGCTTTTCTCCCCCACACCCGCGCCGTCACCACCCCAAAAACAAATCCCCCCACGTGCGCCAGGTACGCCACTCCTCCCGTCTGCACCGTCGCCACCGACCCCACAACGTTCAGCAACTGAATCAAAAACCAAATCCCAATCAGCACCACCGCCGGAATATACGTCACGCGAATAAAGATCAAGATCCACACCAGCGTTCGAATCCTGTCGCGCGGATAAATCACAATGAACGCGCCCATCACCGCCGCAATCGCTCCGCTCGCGCCCAGGCAGGGAACCGTCGACCCCGGGCTTCCCGCCACCTGCGCCAGCATCGCCACCACGCCGCCCGCCAGGTAGAACACGATGTACCGGAACCGCCCCATCGCGTCCTCAATCGCCGGCCCGAACGCCCACAGGAAAACCATGTTCCCCAGAATGTGCAGCCACCCCGCGTGCATGAACATCGCCGTCACAATTGTGATCAAGTGGTGGCCGTGCTCAATCCGCGCCGGAATCACCGCCCACCGCCCCACAAACGCCTCGCCGCCCCCGAGCTCCAGCAGAAACACGTATGCGTTCGCCGCGATGATCAGCGCCGTCACCCACGCAAACCCGCGCGCCCGTCGCGATGCGTCTCCCAGCGGTATAACGGTTCCCACGTCTCTCGCTCCCTCGCTTCTTTCCGGATCTGCTAACTCGCTGACTTACTGACTTGCTGACTCGCCAACATGTTGGGTGCCCCATCCTTGCCGTGCTTTTGTTTTTTGCGGCAAGGGTGGGAAAGCACAAATCCAAAACAACCGCGGCGGAGGGACCTTGGATACCACGCCGACTCTGACTCGCTCCCTGTAATCGGCTTTAGAAGATCTTTTTCCCGAACGCCGAGCAAATCAATTGCACCGCCAGCTCTGCCGTGCGGTTGTGTTCATCCAGAATAGGATTCACTTCAACCAGCTCCAGGCTCAGCATGCCCCATGATCGGCCAGAATCTCCATCGCCAGGTGCGCTTCGCGATACGTCGCTCCGCCCGGCACCGGCGTGCCCACTCCCGGCGCCTCTTCGGGATCGACCCAGTCCATGTCCATCGACACGTGATAGCCGGCGGTCCCGCTCGCCGCTGCCTTGATCGCCTTCTCCATCACCGCGCGCAAGCCCAGCTCGTCGATGTCCCGCATCGTGTAAGCCGTAATTCCGGCGCGCCGTATGTTCTCCCGCTCCGCCTCATCCACATCGCGAATGCCCACCAGAACCGTGTGCTGCGCTAGCACCTTTGGCTGCCAGCCCAGCAGGTTGCTCAACTCCACTGGCCCCATTCCCAGCAATGCCGCGAGCGGCATGCCATGCACATTGCCTGTAGTCGATGTCTCCGGCGTGTTGATGTCGGAGTGCGCATCGATCCAGATCAGCCCCACCGCTTGCCCCAGCGCGCGAAAATGGTTTGCCACGCCAGCCACCGTGCCGGCAGCCACGGAGTGGTCCCCGCCCAGCACAATTGGAGTCGCGCCACGCCTCAGCGCCTGCTCCACGCGCTCGGCAATCTCCTGGTCGCACTGTGCAATCTCTTTTAGAAAGCGCGCATGCGCATCGCCCCGCCGCATCGTCTCCGCAACCGGCACCTGCACGTTGCCGCGATCGGTAACGTGATGGCCGAGCATTTCCAGCTTGGCCTCCAGCCCGGCCACCCGCAACGCCGACGGCCCCATATCCACGCCGCGCCGCTGCTGTCCCAGGTCCAGCGGCACACCGATCACCTCAATCTGCTTCGCCGCGCCCTGCCGCGAATTTGCAACCCGTCCGGATCCCGCTGCCACCGCTTCGTGATTCATTGTGGGTCTTCCCTCACCACAACGTAGCGCGTCTCCCGTCCCTCAGGGAAGCAAGACATCTTGAGTCTGCCCACCTTTGGCTTCTCAACAATCACGGTGTGATCGCACGAACCAATTCTTCCCGCTGTCATCTCGAGCGAGGTTCTCCGCCGCGGCGGGGGCAGGGAGCCGAAAGCCTGCCCTGAGCGAGAGTCGTAAGACGAGCCGAATCGAATGCGGACTTGCAGTTGCTTTATTGCTGGACAAGCAGATTGCCCGACTGCCCCATCTGGGCACCGGGGTGCCCTCTGGGCCGGGCACCCCGCCTTTGTTTTGCGGCTAGGTTGGTACACCACGCACCCAACTGTTTGCGTTGTCATTCTAAGAGCAGTTCGGCGCGCAATCGGCGACGATTGCGCGCCGAACGGAGTGGAAGAATCTGCGGGTGCTCTTTTTGAGCGGGTGCTCCGGCCTCGCTTTTGAAACCTGGAATCGCACGAACCGCGCCCCGAGGGTTTTGTATCAGGGCCAGCTCCGCTAGCCCCGCTGACTCCGCCAGCTCCGCTGCTCCTTCAGCCCTTCCGCCCCCGCACCACTTCCTTCGCCTCCGCCGCGCCGCCCGCCGGTGCCTCGGGAACATCCGCCTTTGCCGCGCCAATGCTCAGCCGCTTGCGCAGTTCGCTGTCGATCTTCGCGTAAATGTCCTTGTTCTCCTTCAGGAAGGCACGCGTGTTTTCGCGGCCCTGACCGATCCGCTCGCCGCCATAGCTGTACCAGGCGCCGCTCTTCTCCACGATGTTGTGCGTCACGCCCAGGTCCAGCACATCGCCCTCTTTGCTGATCCCCTCGCCGTAGAGAATGTCGAACTCGGCTTCGCGGAACGGTGCCGCCACTTTGTTCTTCACGATCTTTACCTTGGTGTGCGAGCCCACTACCGTGTCGCCTTCCTTCACCGCGGCAATGCGCCGGATATCGATGCGCACCGACGAATAGAACTTCAGCGCCCGCCCGCCCGTCGTGGTTTCCGGGTTGCCGAACATCACGCCGATCTTTTCCCGAATTTGATTGATGAAGATGAGAGCGGTCCTCGATTTCGAAACCGTGCCCGTCAGTTTGCGCAGCGCTTGCGACATCAGCCGCGCCTGCAATCCCATGTGCGAGTCGCCCATCTCGCCGTCAAGCTCGGCCTTCGGCACCAGCGCCGCCACCGAGTCCACCACCAGCACATCGATTGCGCCCGAGCGCACCAATGCTTCGGTAATCTCCAGCGCCTGTTCGCCCGAGTCCGGCTGCGACACCAGCAGGTTGTCCACGTCCACGCCCAGCTTCTTCGCATAACCGGGATCGAGCGCGTGCTCCGCGTCCACAAAAGCGGCCAGCCCGCCCGCGCGCTGTGCCTCGGCAATAATCTGCAGCGTAATCGTGGTCTTGCCTGAAGACTCCGGCCCGAACACCTCGGTCACTCGTCCCCGCGGAACGCCGCCTACTCCCAGCGCCAGGTCAAAGCTGATCGATCCCGTCGAGATCACGGCAATCGGCAGCAGTGCCTCCCGGGACCCGAGCCGCACAATCGACCCCTTCCCGAACTGTTTTTCAATCTGTGCTAGCGCAAGTTCTACCGCTTTGGCGCGGTCGTCGACGATGGCCATTGGGAGGGCTCCTCAAAAAGTGCTCGCCCGCCAAATCTCATGCTTTCCTGGCAGGAAACGGCGAGGGGCTTAATTGGATTTCGATGGGATTGTAGCAGGATGGGACATTGAATAAAAGGAGAAAATAGCGAAGAAAGAGAGAAAATATGCGGCATCCTTCACCGAGGTGCTGGCGTACACGATCAACAAGCGAGATGCGCATCAATCTCTCGCAACGGCATCAAAATGACAAACCTGCATCAAACAATAAAAATAGCATCAGAAAAGCAGAATTGCATCAAATCGAAAATTGATGCACAATACTCCCATGAGAACCACGATCACCCTCGACGACGACGTCCATGAGTTCGCACAGTATTACGCCAACGCCAAAGGAATCACTCTCAGTGCCGCAATGAACGAACTCGTCCGCAAAGCCGAAACTGCGCCGCCGCCAACCGGAATGCCTGAAATCGAGATATTCCGACATTGGTCTCCCAATGTTGCCTCAGGACAGGCAGGACGATCACTTGCGAGATGGTGAAGGAACTGAGCGAGGAAGAGTATGACCCGGCGAAATTTGCTTGACTTGAACGTTCTGATCGCTTTGGCCGACCCTGAGCACACTCATCGCCAGAAGGCAGCACGATGGTTTCTCTCATTAGGCAAGGAAACTGGGGCGATCTGCCCGTTTACCGAGGCAGGGTTACTCCGGATGGCGACAAATCCGGCGATGCAGGCCGCGACAATCACTTTTCTCGAACGAGCAATAGCCGATCCTTCAAGCGCTCAGAGCGCATCCCGGTTATTGCTATTGGCCGATCTCCGCCTCAGGAAGTTGGGTCGCTCACGGCTCGTTTCGCTGCGCGCATCACCGGTCACCAGCAAGTCACGGATGCGTATTTCCTGGGACTGGCGATCAAAGAGGATGGTGTCCTGGTGACGTTCGACCGCGGGCTGACGTACATGGCGGGGCCGGAATTCAGCCGCAATCTGCTCGTCCTGGAATCATCGACCCCCTGAAAATCAAATCGCACAAGCGCCCACCCGCGTCTCGCCACTCCTGATCGCCCCGGCCGACAGCCCCCGGGCCATCCCGCCAAGCCCCCAAACGCACCCAAACAGGTCGAAAGCCGCGGGCCCTCCGCCTTTTTTCGGCCTTTATATTGACTTCACATAATCTTTATGCTTCGCTCATATCACGGGCGAATTTCGATGGCCTCCGCTCGAATTCAGGTCGCTTGCAAGCTTTGGCGATGGCAAAAGAGAAGGCAGGTGGACCATGAATAGTCTTGATCGGTTTATGGAGTACTTGGTGGCGGGGGTTTTCCTTTGCGTCGGGCTCGCAAGAATCATCAGCTATAAGCGCCGGGCCGTCTTTATTCGCAGCCTGTTCAGCCCCTGTCGGTTGTTTCAGGCATCTTCGTCCTAAGCTCGGAATTTCGCAAGCTGTTCACACCACGTACGCGCCCACCCGCGTCTCGCGGCTGGTCAGCGCGTCGCATTTCCGGTCCAACACCTCGTACTCGCTGTCGTGCTCTTTCCGGAAGGCGCGAAACGCCTCCTCGCTCGTCCATCGGTCGATGGTCAGATAATTCCCGGAAACATACGCGTCGCGCAGCAGCTCCGTTCCCCGATACTCGGGTGAAGTTCTGAAAAGCTGCGCCCAGGCTCCCTCGGGCCCATAAGCAGCCTCAAAGCCGGCCACCTTGTCCTCAGCAATCTCAAACTGCCAGACCACAACAAACATGACAACCTCAATAATCTCTTTATGGTAGCGCAACCGCTTTCCCGCGCGACTTCGCCCCCTGACTCGCCAAGATGTTGGGCGCCCCATCCTTGCCGCGCCTTTGTTTTTTGCGGCAAGGGTAGGTCGCAGCGTTTCTTCGATTGACGATACTATGCCAATGGCATACAATGTTCTTGTGCAAACGGTAGTCGAAACGCCGACTTATCTCCGTGCTGCCAAGGCTTTCTATAACGAATCGGAGCAGGAGGAAATCGTTCTCACCATCGCCGCAGATCCGGAGGCCGGAGACTTGATGCCGGGCACCGGAGGATACCGCAAGCTTCGCTTTGCGCGCTCCGGCATGGGCAAACGCGGCGCCGCACGAGTGATTTATCTTTACGGCGGTGAGGATCTTCCGGTCTTCCTCATCACTGTGTATGCGAAGTCAGAAAAGGGCAATTTGAGCAAGGCCGAACAGAATGCCCTGGCAAAAATGGCGAAGAGTTTTCTTGCCGATTACAGGGGGACGCTATGAGCAAATTGTTCGAAGAGATGGCGCAAGGAACGGCGGAAGCCCGCTCGTACATGGATGGGAAACGCAAGGGATACAAGGTCACGCTGCCAGAGACGGTCGACGTACGCGGTATCCGCAAGCGCCTGCGCCTCAGCCAGGAACGTTTCGCCGCTCGTTTTGGTTTGTCCGTGGATGCCGTCCGTCATTGGGAGTCCGGTCGCCGCCAGCCGGAAGCTGCCGCGCGGGCGCTTCTTACCCTCATTGCTGCCGACCCGCAATTTGTAATGCGTACACTGGCCAAAAGCGCGTGATTCCGTGACGAGATAATCTAGATTGCCAGGGATAGTTCCGAATCGATTGCGACTCCTCCCAATAGCTTCTAGCTCGGATGTTGGCGACAAGCCCGACCCACTCACCTAGGGCCAGTGGCCCCGGCCTCGATCGCGTCTTTCAAGCCGGTCTGAGGGCACTTAGGGTGCCCTCGCTCCCTCGCCCTAGGGGACCGGGGATACTTCACCTCCCCACCGTCTCATATCGCGGTATACCGTCTCTATCCCGGGCGCATACTAACCATGGGCGTTCTATAAAGGAGTAACCTTCCCCTTAGGTCTCCTTTTGCCGCTCCGCCCGCTCAACTTGCAAGACAATTTTTGACAAGGGTCCAAGACTGTTTCGATAAGGCTCTTTGACCATCCGGTCTGACACACTGCCAGTCCCACGCGAACCGCTTCAGATGCGGCGATCATCAAATAGGCGTGCATGCGATCGGCTCGCTCCACCTGCGCTCCGCCGCAAACTATGCAGTCTGAAAACGTCGAACCAGGCTTCAACATGAGGGATCAATGAAGGCTCGCTACCCAGGCATCCGCGTTACCGCCAACGGCAACCAGCTCGTCAGCTATCACACTGAAACGCGCATCGCCGACGCCGGCGTTTTCTATCCCATCACGCCTTCCACTGAAGGCGGCGAGCTCTTCCAGCAGGCCTATGCCGAAGGTCACCTCAACGTCTTCGGCCACAACACCATCGCCGTTGAAGCCGAAGGCGAGCACGCGGCCCAGGGCGGAGCCATCGCCCACTCCGTCTGCGGCAAGCGCGTCGTCAACTTCACCTCCGGTCAGGGAGTTGTCTACGGCGTCGAGCAGTATTACCACGCGCCCGGCAAGGGTTCCACCATGGTCCTCGAAGTCGGCGCGCGCGCCCTCACCAAGCACGCCCTCAACGTTCACTGCGGCCACGACGACATCTACGGCGCGCTCGACACCGGCTGGATCATGCTCTTCGGCAAGGACGCGCAGCAGGCCGCCGACCAGGCCCTCATTCTTCGTCGCGTCACCGAGCTCTCCCTCACGCCCGGCATGAACATCATGGACGGCTTCCTCACCACTCACCTCGAGCGCACTTTCTACAAGCATGAATCCGAACTGATCCGCGAGTATCTCGGCGCGCCCGAAGACATCATCGACTGTCCCACTGAAGCGCAGCGCGTTCTCTTTGGACCCACCCGCCGTCGCGTTCCCAAGATGATGGATCTCACCAATCCCGTCCTGCTCGGCCCGGTGCAAAATCAGGAACACTACATGCAGGGAATCGTCGCCCGTCGCAATAACTTTGCCGAGCCGATCCTTGACTTCCTCGAAGCCGCATACAAGGACTTCGGCGATTTGACCGGCCGCCATTACGGTCTCGTCACCGAATACAAAACCGCCGATGCCGACACCGTTTTCGTCTCGCTCGGCTCAGCTGCGGAAAACATCGAAGCCGCCGTCGACTACCTCCGCCAGACCCGCAACTCCAGCGTAGGCTCCGTCCACGTCAACGTCATTCGCCCCTTCCCCGAGGCCGCGCTCGTCGCCGCCCTCAAAGGCAAAAAGAACGTCATCATCCTCGAGCGCACCGACGAAGCTCTCTCCGGCGACAATCCCCTCGGCCGCGACATTCGCACCGCATTCTCAAAAGCCCTGCAGGGAACGGAAGGCCTTCCCGCAATCACCCTTGCTGAAGTCCCGCGCTTCATCGGCGGCAGCTACGGCCTCGGCTCGCGCGACTTCCGCCCCGAGCACATCATCGGAGCCTTCGAGTTCGCCACCGCCAATCGCGCGCGCAAAGACGGCAAGACCGCAGCCGACGGCGTCAACTTCATCGTTCTCGGCATCGACCACCCCTACTCGGTCGTCGCCGATGAAACACCTTCGCTGCTTCCCTCGGGCGCAGTCGCCGTGCGCTTCCATTCCATCGGCGGTTGGGGCGCAATCACCACCGGCAAAAATCTAGGCGCTATCCTCGGCGATCTCAACGACCTGCTCTTTGAGCGCGACGGCCTCCGCGACGACCTCGGCAATCCCAAGGAAGTCATCCACGTCAGCGCCAATCCCAAGTACGGCTCCGAGAAAAAGGGTGCGCCCACCAGCTACTTCATGGTCGCTGCCAAAGATCGCATTCGCGTCAACTGCGACCTCCGCCACGTCACCGTCGTTCTCTGTTGCGATCCCAAGGCCTTCACTCACACCAACCCCCTCGACGGCATGCAGCAGGGCGGCTCCCTCGTTTGGGAGTCAGATGTGGACGGCGAGCGCGCCTGGCAGAACCTGCCCATCTGGGCGCGCCAGCAAATCATCCAGAAAAAAATCCGCGTCTTCACCCTCCCCGGTTTTGAAATCGCGCGCAACGCCACCGACCGCGCCGACCTTCAACTACGCATGCAGGGCAACGCCTTCCTCGGCGCATTCTTCGCCGTCAGCCCCATGCTGCAGGAGTTCGGCATCACACAGGAGCAGTTCCGCGAAGTCGTGCACAAGCAATACGTCAAGAAGTTCGGCAAGCTCGGCGATGCGGTCGTCCAGTCGAACATGGAAGTCATGATTCAGGGCTTCGAGCGCGTTAAGGAAATCGCCATCGGCGAAGTCTCCGCTGCCGATCACTCCAGCCTCCGCGGCCAGGCTCTGCTCCCGATTCTCGCGCAGGCGCCGGCTTTTGTTGAAGTGGGCGCAGGCGCTGTGCAGTCGATGCGCCGCAGCACGCCTCCTCCCGCCGGACAAGCACCCCGCACGCCAATCTCTTCGATTAATGCGTTCGACGCGGAGTTCCGCTCGCACTTCGGCTACGATCAGCCGGCCACGCCGCTCTCCGCCATGGGCATCATTGCCGCCGCCACCGGCGACACCGCCTCCAAATACGTCGCCCGCCGCGAGACGCCGCTCTATATCGCCGAAAATTGCACGCAGTGCATGGAGTGCATCTCGGTCTGCCCGGATACAGCCCTCCCCAACTGCTCGCAGGATCTCAGCACAATCCTCGGCACGGCAGTCACGCGCTACGTTGTCGATCCCGCCGAGCGCCGCAAGATGATCGACAAGCTCCCCGAAATCGAAAAGCTCACCCGCCAGCGCATGTTGGCCGACATGAAAACCGGCACGCCGCTCCCCACCATCATTCGCGAGGTCACCGAGTCAGTCGACGGCTTCTCGCCCGCAGCCAAAGCGCAGTTCTACGCGATCGTCGATAAAGTCCCGATGGCCTACCAGAAGACCAACGCCATCTTCTCTTCACCCGAGCGCAAGGCCCCCGGCTCCGGCGGCATCTTCTCCATCTTCGTCAGCGATCTCTGCAAAGGCTGCGCGGCGTGCGTCACCGCCTGCGGCGATCACATGGCGCTCAAGATGGTGCAGGAAACCGAAGAAGTCAACGCCGAGCACGAAACCGGCACAGCCTTCCTTGACCTCCTGCCTGACACCTCGCAGAAGTATCTCGGCCTTTACAACGGCGCCAATCCTGCTGACTCAAAGACTGCCACGTTGCGCAACATGCTCATGGTCCGCACCAACTACGACGCGCTCGTTGCCGGTGACGGCGCATGCGCCGGCTGCGGCGAAAAAAGCGTGCTGCGCTCCATCGCCGCCGTCACTGAAGCCTACATGCGCCCCGTCTACCACGCCAAGAGCGATCGTTTCATCGCTAAAGCCTCCGAACTCGAGAAATCCGGCGCAGCCCGCCTCGCCGCTATCAAGGAAAGCAACCCAGCCGAATACGCCCGCCTCCGTCAGGCCATCGCGCATCTCGTCATGGGCCTCGGCGGCGAAGAAGAATCCGACACCAACGCGCGCATCGCAGCCTACGAAGCCGAGCACGGCGCAATCACCGACGCGCAGCTTGTCGAAGCCATCGCCGCGGTGCTGCTCACCGAGGCCTTCAATCACAAAAACCTTCAGCCCATCGACGGCCGTCTCGCCAACGGCATGAGCGTCATGGCCATGGCCGCGCACACCGGCTGCAACACCGTCTACGGTTCCACCGCGCCCAACAATCCCCATCCCTATCCGTGGATGAACTCGCTCTTCCAGGACGGCGTTACCGTCGGCTGGCTCATGGGCGAAAGCTTCATCGTCGATCACGCGCGCCGCTCCGTTCTTCCCGAGCGTCTCGCCGACATTCTCCTCACCCGCGAAGCCGGCCCCGACTCCAGCGTCCTCAGCGCCGAAGAGTACTACCACTTCACGCACTTCACTGACGCGCTCATGACCGATCAGGAAATCGTCGAGCTGCCCAAAGTCTGGGTCGTCGGCGGCGACGGCGGCATCGGCGACATCGGCTACCAGAACACCTCCAAGGTCATGCTGCAGAACCGGCCCAACGTCAAAGTGCTCATGCTCGACACGCAGGTCTACTCCAACACCGGCGGCCAGAACTCTGACTCCACCCCCATGCTCGGTGGCAACGACATGAACGTCTTCGGCTCCGCCACGCAGGGCAAGAACACCGAAAAGAAAACCGTCGCAGAAACCTTCCTCGCCGGCCACGGCTCGCCGTTCGTTGCGCAGGTCTCCATGGCCAACGCGCCCAAGCTCTACCGCTCCATCCTCGACGGCCTCGAGTATCGCGGAACCATGTTCCTCCAGTGCTTCACCACCTGCCAGCCGGAGCACGGCGTAGCCGACGACATGGCGCTCCACCAGGCGCAGCGCGTGCGCGACTCGCGTGGCGCTCCCGAGTTCGTCTTCAACCCACGTCTCGGCGAAACCTATCAGGAGGCGCTCGACATCAAGGGCAATCCCTCCATCGATCTCGATTGGTACGAAACCAAGTCCAAGGTCACTAACGAGCCGTATCGCTACACGGTAGCCCACTGGTGCGTCACTGAGGCGCGCTTCCGCAATCACCTAAAGAAAATCAAGCCCGAGCAAGCCGCCAAGCTCATACCGCTAGACAACATGCTCGTCCGCATCACGCAGCAAGATGTCGTCTACCGCTACTACCTCTTGCCTGAGCACCGCAGCTTCATTCCTGACTTCGGCGTGTTTATTACTTTCGATCAAGACGGCAAAACCATCTACTACGCGCTCAGTCGCCAGTTAGTCATGTTCTGCGTAGAGCGCCGCAAGGCCTGGCGCATGCTGCAATCGAAGGCTGGCGTCGTCAACCGCGAGTACCAGGCGCAAAAAGCGATCCTCGCCGACCTCGACGCAGCCAAAATCTCAAAGGACGAATTCTTCGCCCACGCCCACGAAATCATGGCCGACCGCCTCGGCAAACCCGTCCTCGCCAAAGCCTGATGAATTGAGCGCCCCACCCTCAACGCTGTCATCCTGAGCGACGAGCGCAGCGAGGAGTCGAAGGACCTGTGGTTGCTTTTCTCTTCGCACCCCCAGAAATTGTCATCCTGAGCGCAGCCCGCTTGAGCGGGCGGAGCCGAAGGACCTGTGGTTGCTTTTCTTGCTTTTCGCGATCCTCCCTCACCATAGACTCGTCATCCTGAGCGACGAGCGCAGCGAGAAGTCGAAGGACCCGTGGTTGCTTTTCGTTTTTCGCGTCTTGCATCACAGCACAAAAAGACACTCCGCGGTATCATGCACCCCATGCACGAAGGCAGCTACTTCACTTACATCGTCGCCAGCCGCAGCCACACCCTCTACATCGGTGTCACCGGCAAACTTCAAGAACGCATCTCCGAACACAAATGGAAGGAGCGCGACGGGTTCGCCGCGAAATACAACTGCGACCGCCTCGTCTGGTTTGAGAGCAATCAGGACGTGAAGAAAGCGATCGACCGCGAAAAGCAGCTAAAAGGCTGGAGACGTGAAAAGAAAATTGCGTTGATCGAGAAGACGAACCCTGCGTGGGTCGATCTGAGCAAGGACTGGTACGACGTGGAACCCGCCGACCTTAAACGCGCAAACGATCCGATGCAGGAGTAAACGCCGCCAAACGAAGCCCGCACCCCCACGAACTGTCATCCTGACTTCAGCCCGCTCACCCCTAGGAATTGTCATCCTGAGCGACGAGCGTAGCGAGGAGTCGAAGGACCTGTGGTTGCTTTTCGGGTTTTTCGCGATCTTCCCTCACCACGATCTGTCATCCTGAGCGACGACCCTGAGCGACGCGAAGGGGAGGAGTCGAAGGACCCGTGGTTGCTTTTCGGGCTTTTCGCGATCTTCCCTCACCACGATCTGTCATCCTGAGCGACGACCCTGAGCGACGCGAAGGGGAGGAGTCGAAGGACCTGTGGTTGCTTTTCGCTTTGATCGGGCACGGCTTCAGCCCGGACATCTCAACCCAAAATCCCTCTAAACAAAAAGCGCGGACCCTCGATTCCCCGTTTTGCTTTAGTTGCAGGGCCTTGATAAACTCTGAGGTCCCCACAGGTGTGATCGCTATGAACCTCGTCCCGTTCGTTTGTTTGCGCCGGGTTTGCCCTCTCGCAGCCGTCTTTCTCGTCTTTCTTGCATCGCTCCACCCGCAAGACAAAGAAGGCGCGGCCCCGCCAACTTACCGCGCCGGCGGATTGTCCATCGCCATTCCGCCTCCTGGCGGCGATCTGGTCGAGGCCGGTCCCGATTATCGAGTAGTTTTGGAGCCCCTTGCGCCCGACGCTAATCGACTTCTCGCGGCCTTTGTGCTGCCAGGTGATATGACGGTGGTTCGCACGGGCACCTGGCCCTCCTTGACCGATTACGCGCTTGTCGAAATTCCTCGCCGAGCCGAATTTGCCGACGTTGATGCAGATGCATTCAAGACCGTTGTCGACGGCATGAGCAAGCAGTTAGGCGGAAATCTGGATTTGAAGGATTCGCAGGAGGAGCTCAATCTGCGGTTGAAGGCCTTGAACCCAAACGCCACAGTGACCCTCGATAAGCCCTTACCGCTTGGCGTTTTTTTCTCGAACCCAGATGCTTCCGGATTCGGCATGATCATGCCGGCCTCGGTAAACGGTGTCACGACCCGAATGGTCGTGGTCATAAGCGTGTTAAGGGTTCAGAAGCGGGTGCTATTTGCATACTCATATAAAGTGTTTAAGGACGAAAACACAGTAAAGCTGTTGCAAGCGACCTCCGAGAAATGGGCTGAAGCAATTTGTAATGCAAATCGATAACGGGCGAGCGAGCGGCCACTTCCTCCAATCAGACAGCTCCCGAAGGGAGCAAAAGAAGTTAGCCCAGAACGCAAGTTCTGGGGAAGCTACCCCCCAACCGAAAAGCCCGCTTGAGCGGCCGAAAAGATCCGCGGCGACAACCCCCAACTCGACGCTCTTCGCCGCCTTACGGAATCTTCATCCCGGTCCCATCGAACGTTTTTGTCAAGAGGCCTAATCTCTAAACCCTTGCATCCTCACCACTTCCATTTGCCGATAATTACGCCCAATTGGCGCACAATCGAATCATTGACCACCCTGAGGTGAGCTTTGCAATTCTCCGCCAAATTCCGAGCGCTCTCTCATTACCCCTCCCGCCCGAATGCCCCTCGCTCACGCTTTTCTGTTCCGCCGCTCCGTTGTAACGCCGGCGTCTCGCCGGCTGTCGTGCGGGCGTCCTCGCCCGCACTTCCCTCGTTCCCAGTTCCCTCGCTCCCCCTTCACGGTTCACAACCAACAATTCACTTCTTCACTCCTTCACTTCTCACTCCTTCACTTCTCACTCATTCACTTTTTCGCTTCTTCACTCGCACCACTGCTCTTCTGTCCCCTGTGCACAGTTCTCTAACCACTAACCACTACACACTAACCACTGCTTTTACCCCACCCCCCCATGCTTCAGACCCCACCCCCCCATCCTTCAGACCCCACCCCCCCATGCCAGTGTGTGAAACTGTGAAACTGTGAAACTGTGGAGCCTTTAGAATCAACAACTTCTGTCCACAGTTTCACAGTTTCACAGTCCGGTTTTCCTGTTTTGATTTTTTCGGGTTTCGACTCGCGCAATTCGGAAGAAATAAACACGCGCGCACTTTTCCATCAATCTTGCGGCACGTACAAATCGACGTACTCATTCACGGGCATTTTTTCCAGCCGATCATCGTCGAGCGACACGTCAAGAATCCGCCTCTGTTGCGCATCGTTGAATCGCCGCCGCAGATTTGTCTTGAACTTCTCCACCAGCAAAGGCATTCCTTCTTCGCGGCGTCTGCGATGCCCGATCGGATACTCGACCGTCTCTTCGAGAACCGTTCCGTCGCCTAGTTCCAAGCGCAGCGAATTAGAAATTGCCCGTTTCTGCGGATCGTGATAGTCCGCCGTGAATCGCGGCTCTTCGACGCACTCGATCTTCGCGCGTAGCGCGTCGATCCTCGGCCCGGAAATGGGATCCGAAGCTACTGCGTCCTCGTAATCGCCAGCCGTCAACCTTCCAAAAAGCAGCGGAATCGCAACCATATACTGCACGCAATGGTCGCGATCGGCGGGATTCGAGAGCGGCCCTTTCTTGTCGATGATGCGCAAACAGGCTTCATGCGTCCGAATCGTGATTTTCTTAACGTCCGCGGCCGACTTGCCCATCGCATCGAGCCGGGCGCGCAGCTTCATCGCCGCTTCCACCGCGGTTTGCGCATGAAACTCCGCAGGGAAGCTGATCTTGAACAGCACGTTCTCCATCACGTAAGTTCCGTAAGGCCGATGGAATTTGAACTCCTGCCCGCGAAACGAAACGTCGTAAAATCCCCACGTCTTCGCCGTCAGCGCTGATGGATAACCCATCTCGCCGGCGCGCGCCATCAGCGCCAGCCGAACTGCGCGGCTCGTCGCATCGCCCGCCGCCCAGCTCTTGCGCGATCCGGTATTCGGCGCATGCCGATAGGTGCGCAAGCTCTGCCCATCGACCCATGCGAGCGAGAGCGCGTTAACCGTCTGCTCGCGGCTCAGCCCCAGCAGTTGGCACACGACGGCTGTCGATGCCACTTTGACGAGCACCACATGATCGAACCCAACTTTGTTGAAAGAATTCTCGAGCGCGATGCATCCCTGAATCTCGTGCGCCTTGATCATCGCCGTCAGCACATCGCGCATGGTCAGCGCTGGCCGGCCCGAAGTAATCGCCTCCCGCGAAAGCCAATCTGCCGTCGCCAGAATTCCGCCCAGGTTGTCGCTCGGATGGCCCCATTCCGCAGCCAGCCACGTGTCGTTGAAGTCGAGCCACCGAATCATCGCGCCGATGTTGAACGCGGCCTGCACGGGATCGAGCTGGAATTCAGTTCCTGGAACGCGCGCGCCGTTCGGCACAACCGTTCCTGGCACGATTGGTCCCAGCAGTTTTTTGCACGCCGGATATTCGAGAGCCTCCAACCCGCAGCCCAGCGTGTCCATCAGGCAAAAGCGCGCGGTCGCATACGCCAGATCGCTCTCGATCTTGAAATGTAACGCGTAGTCGGCGATGTCGGTAAGGACTTTGTCGGGCGCTGGCCGTTCATTGCTGATGTGCGACGACACGCAGGCTCCTGTCTTCCTATTCCCGTGCCCCAATCGGCACAAACTTCAGATTCTCCGGCCCAGTATAGATGGCCGACGGCCGGATGATCTTTCCATCCTGCCGCTGCTCGATCACGTGCGCACACCAGCCGGCGGTTCGCGCCATCACAAACAATGGCGTAAACAGGTCGACCGGAATGCCCATCAAATGATAGGCGACCGCTGAATACCAATCGAGATTGGGAAACATGCGTTTTGCATCCTGCATGGTGCTCTCGATCCGTTCGGCGATTGAGAAAAGCCGCTGGCCATCGGCGTCCACCGCCAGCGCGCGCGCCTGCTCTTTAATAAAGTGACTGCGAGGATCGCTGACCGTGTACACCGGATGCCCAAACCCGATAATCACTTCGCGCTGCTCGACACGGCGGCGAATGTCAGCCTCGGCTTCGTCCGCTGTCCGGTAGCGCTGCTGAATCTCCAGCGCCACCTCGTTGGCGCCTCCGTGTTTCGGCCCTTTGAGCGCTCCGATTGCGCCCACAATGCACGAGTAAAGGTCGGACCCGGTCCCGGCGATCACGCGCGCCGTAAATGTCGACGCGTTGAACTCATGCTCGGCATAAAGGATCAGCGAAACCTGCATGGCGTGAACCCACTCCGCACTCGCCGGCCTTCCGTGCAACAAATGCAGAAAATGCGCCGCCAGCGGTTCGCTGTCCGCGTTTACCGCGATCCTCTTGCCGTTTCGTGCAAAGTGATGCCAATAAAGCAGCATCGATGGCGACGAAGCCAGCAGCCCATCGGCGAGGTCGCGCGCGCCGGCAGTGCTATGGTCCTCGGCCTCAGGCCGCACACATCCCAGCACCGAGACACCGGTGCGCAGCACGTCCATCGGATGCGTGTGTGGCGGAACCAGCTCCAGCGCTTGCTTCACTTCCGCCGGCAAGCTGCGCAGGCCGAGCAGGCGCGTCTTGTATGCCGCCAGCTCCGCGGCATTAGGCAGCTTTCCGTGGATCAGCAGATAGGCGACTTCGGCAAACTCGCAATGCTCTGCCAGGTCGGCAATGTCGTATCCGCGGTAGTGCAGGTCATTCCCGCTCTGGCCCACCGTGCAAACAGCCGTCTCGCCCGCGACGGTTCCCGACAGCGCTACCGACTTCTTTGGCTTGAAGGCGCTCGCCTCTTGAACACTCATGGTTTGACCCCCGAAGAGCACTAACCTAACGGATCAAAATGGGGAATGTCTACTCAGTCTCCTTGCCCTTCGCAAAAAGCTCATCCAGCTTCTGCTCGTATGCGTGATAGCCAAGGTAGCGGTAGAGCTCGTCGCGAGTTTGCATCAGCGGCAGCACATTCTTCTGCGTTCCCTCGGTACGAATCGCTTCGTAGACCTTCAACGCCGCGGCATTCATCGCCCGATACGCCGCGCAGCAATAAAGAACGATGTCAACTCCCGCCGCTGCCAGCTCCTCGCGCGTGAAGAGTGGAGTCTTGCCGAATTCAGTGATGTTGGCGAGAATCGGCACGCCCACAGCCTTGCGAAACGCGGTGTACATTGAGGCTTCCGTCACCGCCTCGGCAAAAATCATGTCGGCCCCGGCCGCCACATACGCCTGTGCTCGCTCAATCGCGTGCTCCAAACCCTCGCCCGCCAACGCATCCGTCCGCGCCATAACCACAAACTCCGGATCGTTGCGCGCATCCACCGCGGCTTTGATTCGGTCCACCATATCTTCAGCCTGCACCAGCTCCTTGCCCGGCCGGTGGCCGCAGCGCTTTGCGCTCACCTGGTCCTCGATGTGTACGGCAGCCGCGCCCGCCTTGATCATTTCGCGAATCGTCCGCGCAATGTTGAACGCTCCGCCCCATCCTGTGTCGATGTCAACCAGCAGCGGTAGCATGCAAGCACCGGTGATGCGCCGAACGTCCGTCAGCACGTCTTCCATCGTGCTGATCCCCAGGTCCGGAACGCCAAGCGAATTGGCCGCCACACCGCCGCCCGAAAGATAGATCGCACGAAAACCCACAGCCTCCGCCATGCGCGCCGCGTACGCGTTGATTGCCCCCACTACCTGCAACGGCTTCTCCGTTGCCAGCGCAGCGCGGAAGCGCGCCCCCGCCGAATTGTTGCTTTCACCGCCCGCCATGCATCTTCCTTTGGCGCATCATAACAGGGTTTTCACAGAGACGGCTTTCGCGACGTGGGCAGGTGGTGCGACAATCATCCCGTCGGAGCCAACCCACAAAAACTAGGCTCTACCCGGAGGGAAATACCACAATGAAGCGCACATTGATCTGCACCTGTTTACTGTTCATCGCGACCGCTCTCCTTGCCCAGCAGAAGGCGCCGCCACTGAGCCCGCCGGCGACTGCGACGGCAACCATCGGCGGCAAGACGATTTCGATCGCGTATAGCTCGCCGCGCGTAAGAGGCCGCGAAGGCAAAATCTATACCAAGGACGGGCTGATCGCTACGAGTGGTGGGTCGCAGTATCCGATTTGGCGCGGGGGCGCGAACGCCGCCACCACCCTTAAGACTGACGCCGACCTGACCATCGGCGACCTAAGTCTTCCCGCCGGGACCTACACTCTGTTCATCGACATCTCCGACCCTGCGAATTGGGTTCTGATCGTGAACAAGAAGACCGGCGAGTGGGGACTTGCCCATGATGCAACACAGGATCTCGGCAAGACGAAGATGACGATGTCCGCACCTCCGTCGATGGTCGAGGACCTGGTCTATACGATTACCGACAATGGCGGCGGCAAGGGCACTCTGACGCTGGCTTGGGAGAATGTGAGCGCGTCGGTGCCCATCCAGGTGCATTAGAAGCTGGTAGAACCGTTACCTCCGGCATGCCGCTGGGGCGGCGAGATTCCGTGCGATTCGCCGCCCGCCCGTTAGAATAGAAGTTGAGTGATTCCTTGCCGAGGGGACAGAAACATTGCCGCTGTATCCGTATCGCTGCACTCAGTGTGGCCATCGATTTGAGAAAATCCAACACTTCGGCGCCGAGCCGGAGAAAGTCTGTCCCCAATGTGGTGGCGTGCTGGAGCGGACTCTCACCGTACCCGGCCTCAGCTTCAAGGGCGCCGGTTGGTACGTAAACGACTACGCGGCAAAGGGGAGCTCGTCCGGCAGAGATTCCGATTCGAACGCTGAAAGCAAGGCGGACGCGAAGTCGGATTCAAAAAAAGAAACAAAATCGGACACAGGATCCGAGACGAAGGCCCCTGCTGTAGATAGCAGCAACGCTTCCACGACCTCTTCCACGCCTGCTGCTCCCGCCGCAACGCCAAAGTCGACTTCGAACGGATAGTTGCCTCGCCATCGACGCACGCTACCATGATTCCTGACGATGCCGCTCTTTGATCCCATTCCGTCGCCGGTGGAGCACGCCGATCTTATCGCGCTTGAGTGGCAGCCGCTGCTCGTGCTCGTCGCAGGCTTCGCCGCGTCCCCAGTCGGCCGCGAATCGATCCTCGCATTGCTTCCCTCAAGCGATGAAGAGTGGATCGCCCGCCAGCACCGATTGGCCGCCGAAGTTCTGCTCGTCCTTGTGGAACAAGTCTCCATTCCGCTCGGCGGGCTCTTCGACCCCACGCAACTAGCGGCCAAGGCGCAGATTGCCGGCGCAGCGCTGGATGCAGCCGAGCTTCAAAGCATCGCGCGCTTGGCCAATGATGTGGCCGCATGGCAAGCGCTCCTGCGTGAGCCTCCGATGCGGCTCGTCGGCAAACTGCCTGAACTTTCCCAACTTTCTTCGGCGCTCACCGCCAGCCTGCGGCCGCTCGCCGAATCCATCGAGCGCAAGATTCAACCAGACGGCTCGCTCGCCGACGACGCCTCGCCTGAGCTGAATCGCGTCCGCCGCGAGCAGGAGCGCCAGCAAAAACTTATCGAGGAAAGTCTGCGCGCGGCACTCCGCAAGCTCTCCGCGGAAAACGCGACGCAGGACGACGTCATCACCATTCGCGGCGAGCGCTTCGTGATCCCAGTGCGCGCGGAGCTTAAGCGCCGCGTCACCGGAGTGATTCACGGCGCGAGTTCCTCGGGCCAAACGGTCTATGTGGAGCCGCTCGAAACCATTGAGCAGAACAATGAGCTGGTGCGGCTCATCGAGGAAGAGCAGGCGGAGATTCACCGCATCTTTGTCGCGCTCACGCGTCAAGTCGGTGGCTACGCGCTAAGTTTGGTCGAGGGCGCGCGAGTGCTGGCTCTGGTTGACAGTCTGCTGGCGCGGGCGCGCTTTGCGCGCGAGTTCGATTGCGTCGCGCCCACCTTCAATCCCAAGCAGCTGCTTCTCGAGGGCGCACGTCATCCGCTGCTCGAAAAGCGCCTGCGAGCGAACGGCGGAGAGACTGTCCCTCTGATTCTGGAACTGACGGCGGACGAGCGTCAGCTCATCATCAGCGGCCCCAACACCGGCGGCAAGACCGTGGCTCTCAAGACCACCGCGCTGCTCGCCATGATGGCGCAGGCCGGCATTCCGGTGCCCGCCTCGCGCGCCGGCTTTCCAGTATTCACCGCATTCCTGGCCGACATCGGCGATGCGCAATCGATCGAGGCGGCGCTCTCCACCTTCTCTGCGCACATCACCAATCTTGACCGTCTCTCGCGCCTCGCCGATGCGCATTCGCTCGTCCTGCTCGACGAACTCGGTTCCTCCACAGATCCTGAAGAAGGCGCGGCTCTCGCAGTGGCCGTGGCGCATCATTTTCTCAAGGCCGGCGCCTGGTCGCTGATCTCAACGCACCACACGTCTCTCAAGGTCTACGCTGCCAACACGCCCGGCGTGCGCAATGCAGCGGCCGGCGTGGATGAATTGACACTGGTTCCCAACTACAAGTTTCATCTCGGCGTGCCGGGCGCATCGGCTGGAATTCAGACGGCGGAGCGTCTGGGACTGAACGCCGCAATCATCGCTGCTGCGCGTCATCGCCTGGGCTCGCAACAGGCCGACATCGCGCGATTTCTCGATAAACTGAACAACGACCTGGCGCAACTCGAAATCGAGCGCAAGGCCGGGCGCGAGCAGCAATACGCGCTCAATCAGGAAAGGAAACGGCTGGAACGCGAGGGCGACGTTGAAGTGCGCAACCGCGTGCGCGAACTTGAAGCCAAACTGGCCTCGCTGCTCAAGGACTTCGAGTTCCAGATGCGCGAGAACGTCCGCGCAGTCGAGGACCGTGCCGCGCAACAAAAGCTCTCGAAAGAGGCCGAGCGTCGCATCACCCGCCTGCGCCGCGAGTTTCAGGAGAGTTTCAATCAGGCTGTGGTTGCGCATCGCACCGGGGCCGACCAGGGTGACGCAAATGCGCAGCCGCACTTGCTGCGCCACATCGCGCCGGGCGACAGCGTATTTCTGAAATCAATGGGCAAAGTCGCTGTCGTGCAGCGGGAGGTCGAGAAGGACCTCTTCGAGGTTGCGCTCGGCCCCATCAAAATGCGCGTCAAGCGCGACGAGTGCTCCGAGCCTCAAGGTTCTGGTGGGAACTCGAAACAGGGCAAGGCCGATCCGCTTGCCGCCGCGAGGAAGCAGAAGGGCGTGCACGTCACTGTGACGAGCTCGAACACCGACGACATGCGCGCGGAGATCAATCTCATCGGCCGCACGGTCGATGAAGCGACGGGCGAACTCGAAAAGTACCTCGACCACGCCTTTCTCGCCGGGCTGCCCCGCGTGCGCGTCATCCACGGCCACGGTGCTGGAATTCTTCGCCGCGGCGTCCGCGAGTTCCTCAAATCTCACCCTCACGTCGCGGGAATCGAGGAAGCTCCGCAAAACGAAGGCGGCCAGGGTGCAACGCTGGTCGAACTGCGGCAGTAGGTTGGCTGACGTCCTGTATCATCAACCGGTGATTCCAATGACGCGCGCCCGAATTCTCTTAATTTGCTCGGCCCTGTTCGTCGGTTCGTCGGCGATTGCCCAGCGGGCTCTGATTCCGCAACAACTGACCTTCACGCCCTATCACGCGAACGGCATCTACAAGATCGGCGAAACGGTTGGCTGGACGGTGACGTCTGGCCCCGAATCTCCTACCTATGCTTACAGGTGGACGATTCGCAGAAACAACGCTGTGGTACTCAAGGAAGGCAAGCTCGATCTTTCCTCGGGTAAGGACAAGATCGAGATCCTCGGCGACCAGCCCGAGATGATTTATGTTGCGATTGAGCCGTATGCCGTTCTTGCCGTTGCGCCGACCGCTTCGGCCACAACTGCGGGTCAATCCGGTTCCGCAACGCCAAACCAAAACAGTCCGGGCCCGGACGCCGCTTCCACGGCCGCGGCCCAGTCCGGCTCCGCAGCAGCGAACTCCGGCGGCTCGCCTCAGCCGCCTCACTGGATCGGCGGCAACACCGGCCGGAACAACGGACTTTACGCAGTTGGCGCTGCGGTGGCGCCGACTGAGATTCCGCTCTCGACTCCGCGTCCGGCCGACTTCGATTCATTCTGGGATGGCAAGCTGGCTCTGCAGGCCAAGGTCCCCATCGACGCTTTGCTCGCTCCGGTCCAGACCGATGTGCCGGGCGTGGAGATGAGCATGTTCACGCTCGATGCGCTCGGTTCAAAAGCTCACGGCTACGTGGCGCGGCCAGCCGTTGATGGCAAGTACCCCGCGCTGATCCTGCTGCAATATGCCGGTGTTTACGCTCTCAACGCGCACGCCGACGCTGAACAGGCCGCCGACGGCTGGCTGGTTCTCAACGTCGACTCGCACGACAAGCTGCCTTCAGACCCATCGGGCAACATTCCGACGAACTACAACGCCATCGGAAACACCGATCGTGAAAAGTCCTACTTTCTCGATATGTACCTTCGCGATTCGCGCGTGCTCGATTATTTGGCGACGCGGCCCGACTGGAACGGCAAGACGGTAGTGCTCACCGGAGGCAGCATGGGCGGCCAGCAAAGCATCGCGCTCGCAGGACTGCGGCCGGACAAGGTAACCGCGGTGCTGGTTTGCGTCCCGGCCGGCGCCGATACGAATGGCGACTTGCACGGTCGCAAAGCCGGCTATCCCTTTTGGCCTTCAGACAACGCCGAAGCGATGAACACAGCTCTCTACTTCGACACCGTTAACTTTGCCTCGCGCATTGAGGCGCCTGTGATGGCGGGCTTCGGGTTCATCGATACCGTTTCGCCGCCGGCAGGCGTGTGGACGATGCTCGACCAGTTACCCGGCCCGAAAGAGCCGGTGCCCGTCATCGACTCCGAACACGATAACTACACATACCTGAAGATGGAGCCGTGCCATTCCAGAACGAAGGACATTCTCGATCTATTGGTGAAGGGCGGAGTCTACACGCCGATAGCTCTCCAGCCGTAGAAGTCTGGCCGCTGGGGAGAAGCCGACAGAAACGAAGCAGGCTCCGCGGAAGTGGAGCCTGTTCTCATTCGGGACAGTGGCGCGTGAGCGCCATCTGCCCCGCCGCAGTTGGCTACGCCATCGCCTCTCGTCCCATCGGCTCGAAGACCAACTGATTCGACTTGCGGTCCACGTCGATGCGCACGTGCGCTCCGTGCTGCACTTCGCCGTCGAGAATCTTGATCGCCAGCGGATCCTGCACCATGCGCTGCAGGGCGCGCTTCAAAGGACGCGCTCCATACGCCGCGTCGGAGCCGGAAGTTAGAATCAACTGCCGCGCAGGCTCGGTCAATTCAAACGAAATCGCCCGGTCCTCGAGCAGCTTGCGCACCTCGTTCAGCCGCAAGTCAAGGATCTTGCTCAACTGCGCGTTGCCCAGCAGCCTGTAAATCACAATGTCGTCCACGCGATTCAAAAACTCCGGCCTGAAATGCTCGCGCAGCACGCGCATCACGCTCTCGCGCGCCATGTCGAAGTCGTGCTCGGTCTTCAGCTTTTCGCCGGCGAGCATCGCAGCGCCCAGGTTCGAAGTCATGATGAGTACCGTGTTCTTGAAGTCCACGGTCCGGCCCTTGGCGTCGGTCAGCCGCCCGTCGTCCATCACCTGCAGCAAAATGTTGAAGACATCCGGGTGCGCCTTTTCGATTTCGTCGAACAAAATTACTGCGTAGGGGCGCCGATGAATCGCCTCGGTCAACTGGCCGCCTTCGTCGTAGCCCACGTAACCCGGTGGCGCGCCAATCAGGCGAGCCACGGCGTGCTTCTCCATATACTCGCTCATGTCGATCCGCACCAGCGCCTGCTCGTCGTCGAACAGGAACTCCGCCAGCGCGCGCGCCGTCTCCGTCTTGCCCACGCCCGTGGGCCCAAGAAAAATAAACGAACCGATGGGCCGCTTGGGATCGCTCAGCCCCGCGCGTGAACGGCGAATCGCGTTGGCCACGACGCTCAGCGCATCGTCCTGGCCCGACCACGCGCTCGCGCAGCCGATCTTCCATCTGGACGAGCTTCTTCACTTCGCCCTCCAGCATGCGCGAGACGGGAATGCCTGTCCATTTGCTCACGATCTTCGCGATGTCTTCCTCGTCGACTTCTTCCTTCAGCATGCGCGCGACGCCGGATTTTCCGTTCTGCGCGGCGTCAAGCTTCTTCAGCTCCGCTTCAAGCTTCGGCAACTCGCCATACTGAATCTGCGCGGCGCGATCGAGCTGGCCCTTTGCGGGTCTGCTCCTCGGCCTCGAAGCGCAGCGCTTTAATCTTCTTCTTCAAATCGCTAATGCGGTTGATCGGCTTCGCGTTCCTTTGTCCAACGTGCCCGTTGCGCCGTGATCTTCTCGCGCAGTTGCGCGACTTCGCGCTTGACCACCGCGGCGTTCAGACGCTCTGCTTGCAGCGTCGGTCTCGTGCTTCAGCGCGGCACGCTCGATCTCGAGCGACGTGTCTGCGCGCTCCAACTGGTCGATCTCGGTCGGCACCGAGCCGATCTGGATGGCCAGCGACGCGGCAGCCTCATCGACCAGATCGATCGCCTTATCCGGCAAAAAGCGGTCGCTGATGTAGCGGTGCGAAAGCGTCGCCGCGGCTACAATCGCCGCAGTCCTTGATGCGTCACGTTGTGGTGCGACTCGTAGCGCTCCTTCAGGCCGCGCAAAATCGCAATCGTGTCCTCGACGTTTGGCTCGCCCACATAGACGATCTGGAACCGGCGCTCCAGCGCCTTGTCCTTCTCGATGTACTTGCGGTACTCGTTCAGCGTGGTTGCGCCGATCGCCCGCAGTTCGCCGCGCGCCAAAGCCGGCTTTAGCATATTGCTTGCGTCAATGGCCCCCTCGGCCGCGCCCGCGCCCACCAGCGTGTGCAACTCGTCGATGAAGAGCACAATTTGGCCGTTCGATTCTTCGATTTCCTTCAGTACAGCCTTTAGCCGGTCCTCGAACTCGCCACGATACTTGGCGCCGGCAAGCATGGATCCCAGATCGAGCGCGATGACACGCTTGTCCCGCAGGCCCTCGGGCACGTCGCCCGAGATGATCCGGCGCGCGAGGCCCTCGACGATCGCAGTCTTGCCAACGCCGGGCTCACCAATCAGGACTGGATTGTTTTTCGTGCGGCGACTCAGCACTTGAATGACGCGGCGAATCTCCTCGTCGCGGCCGATCACTGGATCGAGCTTGCCGCGGCGCGCAAGTTCCGTAAGGTCCTTGGCGTATTTTTCCAGTGCCTGGAATTTCTCTTCCGGATTCTGGTCGGTTACGCGCTGCGAGCCGCGAACTGCGGTCAGCGCCTGCAGAATAGCCTCGTGCGTGGCGCCGCTGGCCACCAGGGCGTCTCGCGCCGCATCGCCTTTCAAATGCGCCACGCCAAGCAGCAAGTGTTCCGTTGAAACATACTCGTCCTTGAAGTTCGCCGCCTCGCGAAAAGCCTGCTCAAGCACCTTGTTCATTGCCTGGCTCAGGCTGGGCTGTGCCGCCACGCCGGCCACCCGTGGCAGTTTCTGCTCGATGCCGCGCAGGTCGCTCTCCAAATGTTCCGTGGGCACTCCAATCTTCTCGAGCACCGCCGGCACCACCCCCTCGCGGTCCTCAATGAGCGCAAGCAACAAGTGCACGGGCTGCAACTCAGGGTTGCCGAGCTCGGCAGCGCGCGACTGCGCTTCCTGGATCGCCTGCTGTGTTTTGACCGTCAATTTTTCCCAACGAATTGCCATGGCTTGATGCCTCAGTGAATGATTTTGCGGTGCCAGGGATCGGGCTTGAAGTGTCAGGGCTCAGAAAAAGGGGATCAGCCGATGTCCCTTGACGAGCGCCGCGGCACCAAACTCATTCTCTGGCAAGCATGGTGCGTCGCGCAACGGGTGGGACGACTGATCCCTGAAACCTGAGCCCAGAAACGTGAGAACCGACCCCTGGCTTTTACGCCGCCAATGACTGGCCCACGTTCACCTTGATCTGTTTCGGCTGCGCTTCGGGCTTCTTGGTCAGCTCGAGCTTCAGTACGCCGGCGTTATAGCTGGCTGCTACGCTCTCAGAGTCCACGGTTGTGGGCAGCGTGAACGCGCGATAGAAGCTGCCATAGCGCCGCTCGATGCGATGGAAGTTCTCTTCCTTCTCCTCTTTCTCGAACTTGCGCTCGCCCTTGACCGTCAGCGTGTTGTTTTCCACGCTCACGTCCAGGTCCTTCTCCTCGATGCCCGGCACTTCCAGCTTCAGGACGACCTTTTTTTCGTCCTCGTAGACGTCAACCGCGGGAATGAAGCTGGCCGTGGTCAGCGTGCCCTCCCCTTCGTTCAGATCGCGGAACAGAGTGTTGAAGCGATTCTGCAGAGCAACAACATCCCAACGAGTGATTGCCATGATGAATTCCTCCAGATGAATCGGAAATTTGTAGGCGGGTCAGGGCTTTGGAGCCCGGCCGCACAATGTGTTTGATGGATCTATAGCACAGATGATTCATAAAATATGAGTGTATAACACTAATAGCGATAAATAGCGACTAAGGTCGACTATGTTGCTAAAAATAAATGGCTTAAACTAAGAGCCGTCGGCCGGCACAACCCGTTTGGCTTCCCCGTCTTCCGATTTGTCTCAAATCTCCCTAAGTTCCGACGCAAAACCCGCCTGAGATTCTGGCTCAGATGTCAAAGTGCCAGACGCAGGAAAGCCTTTCCATCAGTTCCTGCAAACGACTGCAATACAATCCGCTTGATGCACTTTTCCGGATTGGCAGCGGAGATCAATTGGCGATGGGTGTGGCTGGTCGTTGCCACTTTTCTTGCCGGAGTCCTGAACGCCGTCGCCGGCGGCGGCTCGTTTCTGTCGTTTCCGGCCCTGCTGAGCATGAAGATTCTGCCCGTGCAGGCCAATGCCACAAACACGGTGGCCATCTGGCCGGGCCAGTTGACCTCGGTTGCAGCGTACTGGCCCGACGTGCGCAAAAACGTGCGCGCCGCAGTCCTGATGGGACTGGCGGGATTGATCGGAGGCACGGCCGGGGCAGTCGTCCTGTTGAACACGCCGCAGACGACGTTTCTGCATCTTGTTCCGTGGCTGCTCCTCGGCGCCGCATCGATCTTCGCCGTCAGCGGCCCGGTCTCGCGCTCGCTCGAGCGATTGAAGCGTGTCCGCCGCGATCACGCGACAGCCGGCCAATCTCTCTCGCCTCGCCGCATGCCACTGTTTCTTGCCGCCATCGCAGTCAGTTTTTATGTCGGCTATTTCGGCGCCGGCGCCGGTTTTCTCTTCATGACTCTGCTGGCGCTCTTCGGCTACGAGGACATCCACGCCATCAACGCGCTCAAGGTTGTGGCAAACGTGCTGGCCAACGGCATCGCCTTCATCATCTTTATCGTCGACGGCCAGGTCGTTTGGCGCTATTGCCTGGCAGCCATGATCGCGGCCGCCATCGGCGGCTACGTTTCGGCCAGCCTGGCGAAGCGTGTACCCCAACCGGCGCTGCGCGGGCTCGTCGTGGTCATTGGCCTCGGCATGGCGGCCTGGTTTTTCTGGCATAAGTAAACCGGGCGCTGCGGTAGCCGTCAAAAGTTGCCACACTCCACCCCCTGCCAGACATCCGAGGTGAGCGCCAGCACATACGGGTCCATGCTTCACGCGTATTTTGAGGATGGCGCACGGGCTGAACACCGCGCCGGAAAGATTCATAGCAAATGTCCGCTCGATGGATGACGGAACTCATTGGCTCGCTGGCGGGTTTCTGCACAACTCTCTCGCTTGTCCCCCAGCTTCATAGAATCTGGCGCTCGAAAAGCGCCCACGATCTTTCGCTCGCCATGTTCACGGTCTTCGGCCTGGGGATTTGTCTTTGGCTGCTTTATGGAATTGGCATTCATTCGCCTTCTGTGATCGCCGCCAATGGCCTGAGCCTCGTGCTCGTTGTCGCCATCCTCACCCTGGCGCTGCACTATGACCGCCCCGGCTCGGCTCGCCACTAACGGCCGCTGACATTTGGTCATGATCCCGGAAACCCGACCCCTGTAAACTGGTTCTATGAGCCACGAGGGCATACGCTTCGCCTCAAAAGAAGAGCAGGCGCGCGACAATCAAGCCAGCCGCCCGCTTCCGCGCATCGCCATCACGCCGGAAAAAGTGCGTGTGCTCATGACCGAGGGCAAGGGCCTTGAAATCGACTGGGCCGACGGCCACAAGAGCGCGTGGGGATTTGCCTGGCTGCGCGACGCCTGCCCCTGTGCCACTTGCGTGGACGAGCGCGCGCAGCAGGGCCGAAAGGCTGGCCAGCCGAAGCCCAAGCCCGCGGCTCTGCTGCCCATGTACGCGCCTCCGCCAAAGCCCGCGAGCGCGCATGCTGTAGGCCGCTATGCCATCCAGTTCAATTGGCTCGACGGTCACTCCGGCGGAATCTACTCATGGGAGTACTTGCGCCGCGTCTGCCAGTGCCAGGAATGCACGTTTACCGACGCCGAAACCACCGGCACACCAAACTAACTGCGACACCACAGTCCCAAAACGTTTGACGGTGCACCTCTATCATCTGGAGATTAAGAACTGATCGCTGCGCATTTGCTGCGAGGGGGCAATCCATATGAGAATTGGCTTTCTTGGCTTGGGCAACATGGGCACACCAATGGCCCGCCACCTGCTCGCTGCCGGCCACGAGCTTGCTGTGTGGAACCGCACTGAGGGGCGTACCGAACCCCTTCTCCGCGAAGGCGCAATCGCCGCAGCCACTCCGGCTGAAGCCGAGCTGGGCGCTGACGCCGTCATCACCATGCTCTTTGACGATACCGCCAATGAAGAAGTGGTCTTTGGCGCCAACGGGCTCATGGACGCGCTTTCTCCGGGCGCGCTCCACATCTCGTGCAGCACCATCAGCGTGGCATTGAGCGAACGATTAACCGCAGAGCACGCCCGACGCGGTCACCAGTTCGTCGCCGCGCCGGTCTTCGGCCGACCCAATGTAGCCGAAGAAGGCCGCCTATGGGTCGTGGCTGCAGGCGCGGAGCACGCAGTCGCCAAAGCGCGCCCGCTGCTGGAAGCTTTCTCGCGAGGCATTTCAATGGTTGGCGCGGAACCGCGCCAGGCGCACGCCGTCAAAATCGGCGGCAACTTCCTCATCAGCGCGATGATCTACTCCCTCTCCGAGTCCTTTGTCTACGCGGCAGGGCAGGGAATCGACCCCGCAATTTTCTTCGAGACCATCAACAGCGCTCTCTTCCAGTCGCCGTTTTACGCGGCTTACGCCAAGGTGATGTTGCACCCGCCGGAGCATCCGGGCGCGACCATTGACCTGGGCGAGAAGGACCTCCGCCTGTTCCGCGAGGCCGCCGCAGCCGGCGGTACGCGACTCGGCCTGGCCGATTCGCTCGCTGGCTTCTTTGCCCGAGCCAAAGCAGCCGGACTTAGCCGCGAAGATTGGGCTGGGGGAATGTACCGCATGTCACAGCTGGACAGTCAAACACGCTCGTAAGATGTGAGGCAAATGAAGCTGAACGGCAAAATCGTCTTCATCACCGGGGCCAGCGCCGGCATTGGCGCAGCAACTGCGATGGCATTTGCCGCCGAGGGCGCGCGATTACTTCTCGCCGCCCGCCGTGCCGGCAAGATGGCAGAGGTTGCGTCGAAGGCCCTTGCCCGCGGCGCCGAAGCCGTTCACTCCATTGACCTCGACGTGCGTAGCCGTCACGCCGTGCAGCGGGCCATTGACGATCTTCCGCCAGAGTGGGCGGAGATCGAAGTCCTGGTCAACAATGCAGGTCTCAGCCGCGGCATGGAAAAGCTCTACACCGGCAAGGTCGAAGACTGGGAAGAGATGATCGACACCAACATCAAGGGGATGCTCTATGTGGCTCGCGCGGTGGTCCCCGGAATGGTGGTGCGCGGCCGTGGCCACGTGGTCAACCTTGGCTCCATGGCTGGAGAAATCGTGTATCCCAACGGTGCCGTCTATTGCGGAACCAAAGCCGCCGCGCGCGCCATCAACGACGGTTTGCGCGAGGACCTGCTCGGCACGCCCGTCCGCGTCACTAGCGTCGATCCCGGCCTGGTCGAAACCGATTTCAGCCTGGTCCGCTTCCACGGCGACACAGGGCGCGCCGCCAAGGTCTATAAAGGCATCACGCCGCTCACGGGTGATGATGTCGCTGACGTTATTTTGTGGGCCGTCACGCGGCCCGCGCACGTCAACATCGCGCGCGTCTCGCTCACTTCAGTGCATCAGGCCAACACGCTGCTCATCCATCGCGATCAGTAGCGGAGGGGGTCCGGCGCCAATGATTCGTGATACAGGGCCGACTATCCGAGCGACTGAAGCTGCGCCTCGATATGAGCCAATGCCGCCTCAAGCGCGGTGCGGCGTCCCGGATTTGACGTCCTTTGCGAGAGAATGTTCTCGCGCTGCAAACTCAGCACCTGGCGTTGCCGTTCGCGCGCGGCGCGGATCACTTCGGCCGCACGCCGGGCTTCTTCGCTTACGTGGCCCTCGACGGGTTTCGTTCTGGGGCTCTTCAAAGCGTTTGCCATCTGCTCCTCCACCGATTTACTTTCCCATCCACGGGCCATATCTTCATTCTACGGGGGCTTCGCGTCATCCCGTCCCGCAGAATGACGAGGGTTGAACCCGAAAGAGAGAGAGGCCTCGCATGCGCGCTTGGCAAGTTTCCGCGTTTGGCATTGATTCTTTGGAGTTTGTCGAGCGGCCTACGCCCGCGCCTGGCCCCGGCGAGGTCCTGGTCGGGGTGCGGGCGGTTTCTCTTAACTATCGCGATCTGATGGTCGTGAAGGGCTTCTACAACCCCAAAATGAAGCTCCCGCGCATCCCCTGCTCCGACGGCGCGGGCGAAGTCGTGGCTGTGGGCGCCGACGTCTCACTGTGGAAGCCCGGCGACCGCGTGGCCGGCATCTTCATGCAGAACTGGTTCGACGGGCAGCTGACAGCGAACAAAGCTCGCGGCGCTCTCGGCGGCGACGTGGACGGCATGTTGACCGACTTCATCGTGCTCAAAGAGCCAGGACTGGTCGCAATTCCCGATCACCTCAGTTTTCAGGAAGCCGCCACTCTGCCCTGCGCCGCCGTCACTGCATGGAATGCGCTGGCCACCGGTGAGCTCAAGCCGGGCTCGACGGTCCTTATCCAGGGCACGGGCGGCGTGTCGATCTTTGCCTTGCAATTTGCGCGGTTGAGGGGTGCGCGCGTGCTTGGCATCAGCTCCAGCTATGAAAAGCTGGACCGGGCCAGCGCCATGGGCCTGGATGCGGGACTGAACTATCGCGACAACCCGGATTGGGACCGCTGGGCGCTCGACCAGACCGGTGGCGTAGGCGTCGATCTCGTTGTGGACGTAGGTGGCGCTGGCACGTTGCCGCGCTCGCTCAGGGCCATTCGGCCCGGCGGAACCGTGGCCCAGGTGGGCGTCCTCGCTCAGTCGGCGGACCCGTTCCCGATTCCGCTCATCCTCCATAAGGTAGCGCGCATTCACGGCATCTATGTGGGCTCGCGAAGGGATTTTGTTGAGATGAACCGGGCCGTCGCGCTGGCCGAGTTGCGCCCTGTCGGTGAGGAGTTCGATTGGCGTCAGGCGCGCGAGGCACTGGAGCGCATGGAAGAAGCCAGCCATTTCGGCAAGCTGGTGCTCACCGTGAGCTGAGGCGCGGCCCAGGCCGGATTTTCTTGAAGTTCGACCACTTTCTGGTCGCGCGCTGTTGGATTTGGGATTTGCTGGAAGGTTTCTGAATGCAAGGAGGAGAAATGAAGCCTCGAGTTTACTTGCGAATTGCTTCTGTGCTCACGCTGGTGCATTCGGCGATGCACACCATTGGCGGCGTATTCGGCGCGGTGTCCCCAGGCCCGGCGAGCGTGGCCGAGGCGGCCATGAAGGCAAATCATTTTCAATTCATGGGAGCCACGCGGACGTTCTGGGAGTTCCATCGCGGGATGGGCTTGGCCATCACCATCCTCCTTACCGCCGAGGGGCTGGTCTTCTGGATGTTGGGTTCGCTGGCCGAACGCGATGCGGCCGCTCTCCGGCCGATCCTGGCGGTGTTCATGCTGGGGTATCTCGCGTTCGCGTTGGATTCGCTGGTGTACTTCTTCGCGCTGCCAATTGTGTTCGAGGCGCTGATTGCGCTTTGTCTGGGGCTCGCGCTGGCGGGCGCTAAAACCGCGCAGGCAGCGCTGCCGTTGCGGTAGATTGGACTTGTGACCTTGCACGAAAAGATGTTGGCCGTGGCCATCGAAGAGGCGCGACTCGGCCTCGCCGAAGGTGGCGTTCCTGTTGGCGCGGCGCTGTTTACGCGCGAGGGTGAATTGCTCAGCCGCGGCCGCAACCGCCGGGTCCAGCAGAACGACCCCAGCATTCACGGCGAGACCGACGCCTTTCGCCGCGCCGGACGCCAGCGCAGCTACCGCAACCTGGTAATGGTTACCACGCTTGCCCCTTGCTGGTACTGCAGCGGCCTTGTGCGCCAGTTTCGCATCGGCACGCTGGTGGTCGGCGATAGCCGCACCTTTGCGGGTGGCCTCGACTGGCTGCGCGAGAACGGCGTCGAAGTGATCGACCTCGACAACCGCGAGTGCCGCCAGTTGATGGAAACATTTATCTCCCAGCACCCTGACATTTGGAACGAAGACATCGGCGAACAAGGCGAAGAATGAGGGTGGCAACTTTTACACGTGCCTTCGCTCTAATAGGGGGAGCTCTCCCTCGGCACGATGGAGCTAGCAGCTAGAAGCTAGCGGCTGGAAGCTAAAAAAGAAGGTGAATCATGTTGGACCAAGAAACAAAGCTGATCCTGCGTGGCTACTCGATCATTGACGGCCAAAGCCGCGAATCCGGCGGCGCTACTTTTTACGGACTCGATCCTGCCATGGGCGCGCAACTCGAGCCTGTCTACCATTTCGCCTCGATTGCCGATTTGAATCATGCCGCCGATCTGGCTGAGGAAGCGTTTGTCGCCTATCGCAAGCTCTCGGGTCGCGAGCGGGGCCGCTTCCTGCGCCACATTGCCGACGGCATCGAAGGCATCGTGCCGGAACTGGTCGATCGCGCCAATCGCGAGACGGCCCTTCCTGAAGCGCGCCTCAAGGGCGAGTCCGCGCGCACCATCAACCAGCTTCGCCTCTTTGCGCAAGTTGTCGAAGAGGGCTCGTGGGTTAACGCGCGCATCGATCCGGCGCAGCCCGAGCGCAAGCCCTTGCCCCGCTCCGACATTCGCTCCATGATGAAGCCGCTGGGTCCCGTCGCTGTCTTCGGCGCCAGCAATTTTCCACTGGCGTTCTCAGTCGCCGGTGGCGACACCGCCGCCGCATTCGCTGCCGGCAATCCCGTAATCGTGAAGGCGCACCACGCTCATCCCGGCACCAGCGAAATGGTCGGCCAGGTCATCGCCCGCAGCGTTCGCGAGTGTGGCCTTCCGACCGGCGTTTTCGCGCTCCTCTTCGGCGCGGGTTCTGAGATTGGCGCAGCGCTCGTCGACCATCCCAAGGTGAAAGCCGTTGGATTCACCGGCTCGCTTTCCGCCGGCAAAGCGCTCATGCAACGCGCGGCAGCGCGCCCGGAGCCCATCCCGTGCTTTATGGAGATGAGCAGCGTAAATCCTCTCTTCGTGCTGCCCGAAGCCCTGCACACGCGCACTGCGCAAATCGCCGCCGGCCTCTTCGGCTCGTTCACTCTCGGCGTCGGCCAGTTCTGCACCAAGCCGGGCCTCGTCTATCTGCCGCGAAACGCAGATGCCGATGCCCTCGTCGCCGAAGTGAAGGCGCTCGTCGAAAAAGCCTCCCCGTCGCCGATGCTCACGGAGGGGATTTCAAAGAGCTATCGATCGGGCATTGCGGGCCGCCAGTCGCAAAGCCACGTGAACACTGTCGCGCAAGCGTTGTCCAATGGCGCGGCCAGCACCTACGCTGCGCCGGTCCTCATGCAAATCGACGCCGCCGAGTTGCTTGCCAATCCAGAATTGGCCACTGAAGTCTTCGGACCCAGCGCTCTCGTGATTCGCTACGACAGCCGCGAGCAGTTGATGGAGCTGGCCGCCTCAATCGAAGGCCAACTCACCGCAACGCTGCACGGCTCGGACTCCGATTTAGCCGCCTTCGCTGACCTCATCGCAATCCTCGAGCGCAAAGCCGGCAGGCTCATCGTCAACGGCTTTCCGACCGGCGTCGAAGTCTGCCACGCCATGGTACACGGCGGCCCGTACCCGGCCACCAGCGACAGCCGCGCCACTTCTGTCGGCACCTACTCGATCTATCGCTTTGTGCGCCCCGTCTGTTACCAGGATTTTCCGCAAGCGTCGCTGCCCGAAGAATTGAAGAACGGCAATCCCCTCGGAATCATGCGGCTCATCGACGGCCAACTCACGCGGGATGCGCTTTGAGGCGCGTCCCCGGCGTTCGCAACGTTAGCGTGATCGCCCCGGACAGCATCAGCGCCACGGCCATCGAGAAGTAACCCGCTCGCGCGCTCCCGGTCAGCGCCTGCATCGCTCCCACCAGCCATGTGCCCGCAAACCCTCCCAGCGCGCCGCAACTATTGACCAGAGCCACCACTTCGCCGGCCACATTAGCCGGCAGCATCTCCGGCATGATGGCAAAAAACGGTCCGTAGGGCGCGTACATCGTGCCGCCGGCAACGATCAGAAAGAAATATGCAAGCCAGAAATGATGTCCTGCGGTTGCGAAACTGCAAAACAGCGCCACGCCCGAGAGCATGAGGCACGGCCACACGAACAGTTTGCGATTCTGCACGCGATCGGAAAAAGTCGCCACTACGAGCATCAGCACCACGGCCAAAAGGAAAGGCGCCGCGCTGAGAAGGCCAATCTGTTCGATGCCGCGTGACGAACCGGAGCGAATCATTGCCGGGATCCAGAGCACGAGCCCGTACACTCCAAAACTCCAGCAGAAATACTGCAAGCACAAAGCGACAACGCCCGGCACGCGCAGCGCATGGCGCAAACTTGCGGTCTGGGGCAGGGAAGCCTGCTCTCTCGCGAGCGCCTCGGCCAGATGATCGCTGCTTTCCTCCGGTAGCCAATGAGCCAGCTTCGGCTTGTCGCGCGCCACCAGAATCCAGACGAACGCCCAAACCACCGAAGGAATGCCTTCAAGGATAAACGTCATTTGCCAGCCGACTGCGCGAATCAGGTATCCGGTTGCTGCGGCCATCCACGTCACCGTCACCGGATTTCCCAGAATCAGAATCGCATTGGCCCGCGATCGCTCCGAGCGCGTGAACCAGTTGGTCAGCAGAATGATCATCGACGGAAAAATCAGGCTCTCCGCAACGCCCAGCAACAGCCGATCGACAACAAGCAGCCAAAAATTGTGGATGATCCCGGTTAGTCCGGAGAAGATTCCCCAGCTTATCAGCGCGAAAAAGACGAGCCTCGTCGCGCTTCTGCGCACGGCGTAGGCCGCCGCTGGCACCTGGAACAGAAAATAGCCGAGAAAGAAAACCGAGCCAAGAAAGGCCGCGCGCGACTCCGTGATGTTGAGCGATTTCGCGAGGCCGGCCGCTGCGCCGAATCCAAAATTCGACCGTCCCAGATAGGCGAGACTATAGGTCACGAAGACTACCGGCATCAGGTACAGCCAGCGCCGGCGCAGGCCTGTCTGGATTTGCGCTGCTTTGTGCGGATCGGGTTCGGGCACATCACTTTATAGCACCCCTTGCGACGGTTCCTCCATCCGGAAGCAAGCCCATACTCAATCCGGAACTAGGCCCGCGCAAACTATACTGATCTGCGGAAAGAGGCTTCCCATCGCGACCATTTCACTCAGCTCCGTCCTTGAAACGGGCTTCGGCACAGACGACAAAAGCCTCCTTCGCGTGAACACGCGCGCGCCCGGCCCCGCGGGAGCGCTTCCGCTCTCGCCCGAGATGCTGCTCACTGAGCCCTCCGGCAATCTCTTCGGCCTGACGCAAAACGCAGGAATGGGCTGGGAGCCGAATCGCCTCCTCGATCCCGAGTTTCTGATCCTGAGCACGCATGGCGGCCTGCGCGCGGAGAATGGCGAGGCCATCGCGCTCGGCTTTCACACCGGCCACTGGGAAGTCGGCCTGCTGGTGGCCGAGGCTGCGCGCGAGCTGAAATCTCTGCGCGCCACTCCGTTCGCGGGAGCGTGCACCGATCCCTGCGACGGCCGCACGCAAGGCACAGCCGGGATGATGGACTCGCTTGCCCTATCGCAACGATGCCGCGATCGTTCTGCGCCGCCTGATGCGCTCGCTGCCCACCGGCAAGGGTGTGATCGGCGTGGCCACCTGCGACAAGGGCTTGCCCGCAATGATGATGGCGCTGGCATCTGTCCGGAAAGAAGCCCGCCGTGCTGGTTCCCGGCGGCGTCACGCTGCTGCCGGAATCAGGCGAGGACGCGGGCAAAGTGCAGACCATCGGCGCGCGTTTCGCCCAGAACCAGATCACGCTCGAATACGCTGCCGAGGTGGGCTGCCGCGCCTGCGCGTCGCCCGGCGGAGGCTGCCAGTTCCTGGGCACCGCTGCCACCTCGCAGGTCGTCGGCGAAGCGCTCGGCCTCTCGCTGCCGCACACCGCGCTCGCGCCCTCGGGCCAGCCCGTCTGGCTTGACGCCGCGCGCCGCTCGGCCCGCGCGATCTTGCGCCTGCACCAGCTCGGCCTCGGCGCGCGCGACATCCTTACGCCCGCGGCCATCCGCAACGCCATGGTGCTGCATGCCGCATTCGGCGGCTCGACAAATCTTCTCCTTCATGTTCCCGCCATTGCGCATGCGGCAGGCCTGCACGCGTCCCACGGTCTCCGATTGGGTCGAGGTCAATCGCCAGGTGCCGCGCCTCGTCGACGCGCTGCCCAACGGTCCCGACAATTTTGCCACCGTGCAGGTATTCCTTGCCGGCGGCGTTCCTGAAGTCATGCTGGAACTGCGCGAGCCGGGCTTCTCGACGACAACCGTGAAGACCGTCTCCGGCGAAACGCTCGGCGCGTGCCTCGACTGGTGGCGTGACAGCCCGCGCCGCGCTGAGCTGCGCCAGTCTCCTCCAGGAGCGGGACGGCATCGATCCCGACGATGTGATCATGTCGCCCGATCGCGCCCGGTCGCGCGGCCTCACTTCCACCGTTTGTTTTCCGCTCGGCAATCTCGCCCCCGAGGGCTCGGTCATCAAGAGCACCGCGATCGACTCCGTCGTCTGGTCGGCGAAGACAACGTCTACCGCCACATCGGCCCTGCGCGAGTCTTCGTCACCGAGGCCGCCGCCATCCAGGCCATCAAGGCCGGCCGGGTTTCGCAGGGCGATGTCATCGTCCTCATCTGCAGCGGGCCCGCGGGCGCTGGCATGCAGGAGATCTACCAGATCACCTCGGCGCTGAAGCAACTCCCCACTGTAAGCACGTCGCCGTGTTGACCGACGCGCGCTTTAGCGGCGTTTCTACGGGAGCCTGCATCGGCCACATCTCTCCCGAAGCGCTCGCAGGCGGTCCCATCGGCAAGGTCCTCGACGGCGACCAGATTGAAATCGTCGTCGATCGCACGCGGCTGGAGGGATCGGTGCACCTGGTCGGCGAAGCCGGCGAAATCTTTTCCGGCGAAGAAGGCACGCGGCGGCTCAGCTTTCGCAACCCGCGGCCGGACCTCGCTCCGCATCCTGAAATGCCCGCCGACACGCGCCTGTGGGCCGCGCTCGTCACGGCCAGTGGCGGCGTTTGGGGTGGCTGTGTCTACGATGTCGATCAAATTGTCTCTCGATTGGAGAAAAAAGCGTGAAGCTCTACCGGACCAGCGACGGAAATTTCGCGGAAAACGGCGGCAAATACTTTCGCGTCCCCGAGTCCAACTGGGACGCGCTTGTCGCGCACGACAATCTCGGCGCTTACCTGCGCTCTATCGTCGACGCCGGAAAACCCGCATCCGACTTTGCGACAGCCCGTCTTGAGGCCCCCATCGGCAGCCAGGAAGTCTGGGCCGCCGGCGTCACCTACTTTCGCAGCCGCAGTGCGCGCATGGCCGAGTCGAAAGACGCAGGCGGGGGCGACTTCTACGACCGCGTCTACACCGCGGAGCGTCCCGAGCTGTTCTTCAAAGCCACGCCGAGCCGCGTTGCCGCTCCCGGCAGCGCTGTACGCATCCGCAGTGACGCCAAGTGGTCGGTTCCCGAGCCGGAGCTCACGCTGCTCATCAACCCACGCGGCCAGATCATCGGCTACACCGCGGGCAACGACATGAGCTCGCGCGACATCGAGGGCGAGAATCCGCTCTATCTCCCCCAGGCCAAGGTCTACGAACGCAGTTGCGCATCTGGGCCCCTGCATTCTCGTTAGCAGCGATCCGCTTCCGTCCCACAACGCCGATTCGCATCGAAATTCTGCGCAGCGGCAGTGCAGCATTCTCCGGAGCCACCACGCTTGCGGAGCTGAAGCGCAAACCCGTCGACCTGGCCGCCTACCTTTTCCGCGAAAACACATTCCCCTTCGGCGCTTTCCTGATGACCGGAACCGGCATCGTTCCGCCGGACGAATTCACCCTCGTGCCCGGCGACAGAGTTCGCATCACCATCGACCCCATCGGTACGCTCGAAAATCACGTGGTGCAGGGAAAACTCGCCCCGGCCGTCTGATCCCCAGCAGATCGCGACCCAACAGATTGCGGCCCAAGTAATCGCAATAAGGAGTCGATTGAACGCCCAGGGTTCCTCTTCATCCCAAAATCCGCCGCGTCACGCGCACCTTCCGCGCCGCCGCTGGCGCATCGCGTGGCTCCTCGGCATCGGCGTCCTCGTCAACTTTTTCGACCGCGTCAATCTATCCGTCTCGCACGATTCTCTCATCGCCGCCTTCGGCATCTCCGATGTCGTCTTCGGCTATCTTTCCAGCTCCTACAACTGGACCTACGCCCTTTGCCAGTTGCCCATCGGCGTGGTCCTCGACAAGCTCGGCGTCCGTCGCGTAGGGCGCATCGGCACGATTATCTGGAGCGCCGCCTCCTTTGCCGCGGCTGCAGCGCCCAATCTGAGCGCATTTTTTGGTGCGCGGTTCCTGCTCGGCGTAGGCGAAGCGCCAACTTTCCCCGCCAATGCCAAGGCCATCGGCCTCTGGTTCCCCCAGCGAGAGCGCAGCTTCGCCACCTCGCTCAATGACTCCGCCGCCAAGTTCGCCTCGGCCATCGGAGTCCCCGTCATCGGCATTGTTCTCATCCACTCCGGATGGCGCTGGAGCTTCGCCTTCACCGGCGTCATTAGTCTCGCCTACTTCCTTCTCTTCTGGCGTGTCTATCGCGATCCAGATGAGGATCCCGAGCTGACCGAAATCGAGCGCCTGTATATCGAAGACCCCTCTAGCCCCGCCAGCCCCGCCGGGTGCCCCCGGTCCCTCGCTTTCGGGGACCGGGGTTACCACGCCGACCCGCCCTCATCGTCGCTCGGCCAGCTGCTTGCCCAGCGCAAGGTCCTCGGCCTCGCACTCGGCTTCGGCGCGTACAACTACGTCTTCTTCCTTCTCCTCTATTGGCTGCCGGCGTACCTGTCTTCAGCCCTGCATGTCGATCTCCTGCACTCGTTCCTTTACACCAGCGTGCCGTGGTTCGTTGCCACCGCGACGGACCTTGTGATCGGAGGATTCCTTGTCGACTTCCTCGTCCAGCGCGGTTTTGGCCAAAGCGCTGTTCGCCGCACCGTCCTCATCGGGGGCACGGCCTTCGGTCTGGGCATTCTGGGCGCAGCTCACGCGCACAGCGCATCGCAGGCCCTGATTTGGATCACCGTCTCGCTCAGTGGTCTTGCCGCTGCGGCGCCCGTGGCCTGGTCGCTACCCTCCTTCATTGCTCGCCGGCCCGACGTGGGCAAAGTCGGCGGGATCATCAATTTCTCCGGCCAGGTCTCGGGGATTGCGGCCTCCATCCTCACTGGCTACCTGGTCTCGGCGCACCACTCCTACGCATCCGCGTTTGCCGTGGCCGCCGCCTACCTGGCCGTCGGAATCGCCGGCTATCTCTTTCTGCTGGGCCGGATCGAGCCGCCGCCACTTGCGCCCGACGCTGCGTGAGTCGCCGCCATGGCCTCGTTCGCGTCCGCCCCCATTCGGTCCCGTCTTGCAGCCTTTTCGCCCGCTGGTCGTCAAACACTCCAGCCATAGACCCCACTTCGGGAACATTACCAATGTGTGTAATAGTTTTGGTGCACTCGCGGAAATTTGTTCTCCTGTAACGTCGCTTGGTGCAGAATAGTCGGATGGGAGATCGAACCTAGTGCCGCGTATCCACTTTCATCAGCAACTCGCCGAACTCAAAGACAAGCTTCTCGCCATGGCTGCGCTGGCGCAGTTGGCGGTTGAGACGGCCGTCGAGGCTTACACTCGGCGCGACAAGGGCCTCTGCAAGTTCGTCAAGCAGAACGAGCGGGCCATCGATACGGCGCAGCGCGAGCTCGACGAGATGGCTTATGACCTGCTCGCCAAGCAGCAGCCCATGGCCATCGATCTGCGCTTCATCCTCGCCGTCATCAAGATCAACGGCGACCTGGAGCGGATCGGCGACCAATCGATGAGCATCGCGCGCCGCACCAAAGAGACCCTCACTGCGGATGCCGTGGAGTTGCCGGTAGATTTCTCCGCCATGGGCGACTTTGCCACGCAAATGATCCGCAATGCTCTGCAGGCGCTGCTCGACGGCGACGCACGCCTTGCCGATTCGGTTCGCGAGATGGACGACGAGATCGACCGCATGAACCGCCGCGCCCACAGCGACCTGCTCAAATTGATCGAAGAGAAGCCGCAGTTCACGCAGCAGGCCATGAACGGCATCCTTGTGGCCAAGAATCTCGAACGGATCGCCGACCACTCCTCGAACATTGCCACCGACGTAATCTTCTGGGTTCGCGGCGCCGACGTGCGCCACCAACTAAGCATGGCGATGGATTGAGAAAATCAGCTTTTAGCTACTAGCTTCCAGCCTCTAACTCTCCTTTGCTTGAGCGCGCTCTCTCTCTTTTCCGTCTAAAGGGATGTGTGGCGAAGTCATCCATTGAACGCATGCGTATTGACGAGCTAGGAGCTGGCAGCTAGTGTTCTGAGTCAGAAGTTTGCATCATAATGATCTGTCACCCTGAGCGAAGTTTGGCGCGTTTTTAGCGCCAAATGGAGTCGAAGGACCTGCGGTTGTTCTTCAACGAACTTCTGACTCACCACGCTAGGAGCTAGCAGCTAGAAGCTAGAAGCTGAACCTAAACCCCAATCACCGCGCAGAGCTCCTTCACCGCTTCGGCGCTCTTCTTGAGCGCGGCGTCTTCCTCCGCTGTCAGCTTGATCTCGATGATCTGTTCCAGGCCGGCCGCGCCTAACTTGCATGGCACGCCAATGTAATAGCCCTGGATTCCGTATTCGCCTTCGAGGTACGCAGCGCAGGGCAGAATCTTCTTCTTGTCCTTGAGAATCGCCTCCACCATCTCGGTTACGGCCGCTGATGGCGCATAGTAGGCGCTGCCCGTCTTCAGGTACTTCACTATCTCCGCTCCGCCGTCGCGCGTGCGCTGCACAATCTGCTCCAGGCGATCCGGCGCGATCAGCTCCGTGATGGGAATGCCCGCCACCGTCGAGTAGCGCGCCAGCGGAACCATCGTGTCGCCGTGCCCGCCCAGCACAAAAGCCGTCACGTTCTCCACGCTCACATTCAGTTCGGCCGCGATAAAACTGCGGAAGCGCGCCGAGTCCAGCACGCCCGCCATCCCGATCACTCGCTCTCGGTTGAAGCCTGCCTGCCGATACGCGGCCTGGGCCATCGCGTCCAGCGGATTCGACACAATGATCAGAATGCACTCTGGCGATTGCGCCACCACCTTCTGCACCACGTCCGACATGATTTTGAAATTCGTATTGAGCAGATCGTCGCGGCTCATGCCCGGCTTGCGCGGAATCCCCGCCGTGATCACGACAATGTCGGAGTTGGCAGTTGCTGCATAGTCGTTGGCGCCCACGATGGCCACGTCGCGTTTCTCGATGGGCATCGCCTCCAGCAGGTCCAGCGCTTTTCCCTGCGGAACGCCTTCCACCACGTCAATCAGTGCCACATCGGCCAGTTCCTTGGCCGCAATCCAGTGCGCGGTCGTCGCGCCCACATTCCCCGCGCCCACAATTGAAACCTTCTTCCGCATTTCGTCTCCTGTGAATTTCTTACATATTCCCAATAATCCGGGTGGCGAACTCGCTTGTGCCCACCTTCGTCGCGCCGGCAAGCTGGCGTTCAAAGTCGTACGTCACCGATTTCTGCTGAATCGTCTTTTCCATGGCGCTCTCGATCATCTTCGCCGCTTCCTTCCAGCCGATGAAGTCGAGCAGCATCACGCCCGACAAAATCACCGATCCGGGATTGATCACATCCTTGTCGGCATACTTTGGCGCCGTGCCGTGCGTAGCCTCGAACACCGCGTAGCCGTCGCCGATGTTCGCACCCGGCGCGATCCCGAGACCTCCCACCTGCGCAGCTGCCGCGTCAGAGATGTAATCCCCATTCAGATTCGATGTGGCCAGAATGCTGTAGTCCTCCGGTCGAATGATGATCTGCTGGAAAATGGAATCCGCAATTCGATCGTTCACCAGCACCTTCTTCTTCCATGCGCCATTGCCGTGGCTCTTGCCAATCGAGTCCAGCACGCCCTTCACTTCGGCGTAAAGCGATTCTCGGAAGGCGGGAGACCCGAATTCCACTCCCGGCTCAATCAGCGCGGCATTTTCTTCAATCGAAATGCCAGGCTTCGTTTCCACATTGCCCAGAATCCAGCTCTCGCGCTCCGTCACCGTCTGCTCGCGGAACTCCTGCGTCGCTACCTCATAGCCCCACTCGCGGAACGCGCCCTCCGTGAACTTTTGAATGTTGCCTTTGTGGACGAGGGTGACCGTCTTGCGGCCTGACTCGAGCGCGTGGCGGATCGCATAACGCACCAGCCTCTTGGTCCCGAAAATCGAAATCGGCTTGATGCCCACGCCCGAGTCCGCGCGCACCTTTTTCTTGCCGCCTTTGAGCAGATCGTCATTGAGAAAAGAGATCAGCCGCGCCGCATCCTCCGAGCCTTGCTTGAACTCGATGCCCGCGTACACATCCTCGGTGTTCTCCCGGAAGATCACGATGTCGAGCTTCTCCGGGTGCTTCACCGGGCTGGGCACGCCCTGGTAGTACTTCACTGGCCGCACGCATGCGTACAGATCGAGAATCTGCCGCAGCGCAACGTTAAGCGAGCGAATGCCGCCGCCCACAGGCGTCGTCAGCGGCCCCTTGATCGAAACGCGCAAGTCGCGCGCTGCTGCCACTGAATCGTCGGGCAGCCAGTTGTTGAACTGCCTGAAAGCCTTTTCGCCGGCAAAAATCTCAAACCAGCGAATGCCCCGCTTGCCGCCGTATGCTTTCTCGACGGCCGCATCAAAAACCCGCTGCGACGCCTTCCAGATGTCGCGTCCCGTGCCATCGCCCTCGATAAAGGGAATGATGGGGTGGTCAGGCACTACGAATTGCCCGTCCGAGTACTCGATCGGCTGGCCCGCCTTGGGCAATTCCAGCCCGTTGTAGGTGCTTTGCATGATTTTGAGGGAATTCCCTTCCGGAATCAGTCGAATCTCGAGAATTCGAAAGCTTCTAGTTCCAAGGTTGAGGCTACCATCTGGAATTTAGCGGTGGCAATGGCGGGCGGCAGAAGTTCTCACCCAGATCTCCCTTAACGAGCCGCTTCAATGAACCGGGCCTTGAAGCTTTGTTTCGCCAAACATCACCCGCAGCACATCGATGTTCTTCGCATAATCGCCGTGCGCCTTGGTAGGCGATTCGAAAAGCCCGAACCAGCGTGTGGAGTTCTTCACATAGAGATTCACAACTTCCACGTCGCCGATCTTCGGCACGCGGTAGGTGATCACGTCGCTCGGGTCGCTCCAGGCCACTACCTGAACCTTCTCCCGGCTCGCCACGTCGCTTGGATGCAGACCCCCCTGAAAGCTCGTTTGATAATCCTTCCACCGGTTCACGAGCGTTCTAAAGTTGGCCGCCGGCGTAGTGGGAAACATCGGCGCCGGAGCCAGCCCGCGCGATTTCATTGCAGTCGTCGAATGATCCGGCGCACTTTCGAGATTCGTGATCTCCAGCATCTCAAGCTGGTTGGCGAAGAAATATACCAGCGACGTTCGCTCAAAGATGTAGCGCATCGCGTTTTCTTCGGCCGTCTTCCTCGCGGCATCCGATGCGGACAGTTCCTCTCCCGCCACATTGGCAAACTCGGGGTTGAGAGTATTGAAGAGAAGATAGCTGCCCAGGCTGTGCGTTACTCCAATAAACTCCTGGTCCAGCGCGTTGTCCCGGCTCAGTTGCGCCTTCCAATCGTACTTCCCGATTCCACCGCTTCCGCTCGAATCGGACTCCGCCTTGCTGGGATCGAACGCAGCAGATTTGGCCATCAATTGCCGCAACCCATCGCGCAGAATTCCGCCCAGCGGTCCCACCGCCATCAGCACGTCCGAAAGCCCCCAGTCAACTAGCCCTGCCTTCAGCTCTCGGTTCACCAGAACGCCACGCGGCCTTATCTTCGCCAGCTTCGCCGCTTGGTCGGCCGGAATCCATGGGTAGAACCGCCCCACTCCGCCCGGATCCTGAGCGGATTGCTCCGAGCAAACCTCGAGCAAATGCTGGTCGGGACCTGAAAGGTGCGCCTCAGCGGCGATCACTCGGCGGCATTTGAGCGACAGCACCAGCGGCCACCAGTTGATCTCATCCAGCACCAGTGCCGCGGAATGTCCCTTCAGGTGAATGACCCAGTGCACAACAAATGGCGCTGCTGCGTGCCACTCCTCGGGGCTGTTCCACACCGGGCTGCCCAGATACGCGAGCGCGGGAGGCTCAACGCTGCTCGAGAATTCGCCTTTGTCGGCAAACTCGACGCCCGCACTCTTCCAGTCGGCGACGTCGCACAGCTTGAGTTCGGTGCAAATCGAATCGCGAAGTTTCCCTGAATCGCCCGCTCCCACCTGATCGATCCCGTGAACGTAAAGAACGTGCACCGGATGCCGGTCAGAAGAGTCGAGCGCATCTGCAATGCTGGTCAGGGTCCTGAGAGAACCGCTGCTATCCTCGACCACCTTCGCGTGGGCCAGCATCGCGGCTCCCAGGGCAGCCAGGATGAGGAAAGGCGTCGTCCACTTGCGCATTTGCATTGATCTATCGATCCGGGAGGAGTGCTACGCACGACTATAGCATTTCCATTTTGGGGAGTTCCCGGCTAGACAGTGGACAATCCACCGCGTGCGGGAAAGTTGCTTCCTCCTTCGCGGCCTACAACACCCTTTTGCCCCGATTTGAGCCCCGTAGTCAACCCAGCCGGAGGCAGCCGCTCAGCCAGCGCGATTCTCCTCCCGATGAACCTCAAATGAAAATACTCGAAACCCTGTTCGCACCCCTCAGGATGCGATAGACTCATGCGGGAACGTTAAAAAGCGGCCACACTTCTTTCACTCACGGAGGGCACATAGAAATTGGGAAAAAGAATGGTCCCAAAGAAGCTTTTCTTCACCAAGGGCGTCGGCAAACACAAGGAGCGGCTCACATCCTTTGAGTTGGCCCTGCGCGATGCGGGCATCGCCTCGCAGAATCTGGTGCGCGTCTCCTCCATCTTTCCGCCGCAATGCAAAATGATTCCGCGCAAGGAAGGCCTCAAGTACCTGGACGACGGCGAGGTCGTATTCGCAGTCATCGCGGAGAATTCCACCCGTGAGCCGCACCGCCTGGTCGCTTGCAGCATCGGCGTGGCAATCCCGGCCGATCGCAATACCTATGGCTACCTCAGCGAGCACCACAGTTTCGGCGAGACCGACGATCAAGCCGGCGAGTACGCTGAGGAACTGGCTGCCGAAATGCTCGCCACCACGCTGGATGTCGAATTCGACCCCGACAAAAGCTGGGACGAGAAAAAAGAAATCTACCGCATCTCCAACAAGATCGTCCGCACCAGCAACATTACCCAGTCGGCCGTTGGCGATAAGCGTGGCAAGTGGACCACCACCATCGCCGCCGCCGTTCTGATCCTGGAAGAGTAGCGGCTAGTCCCCGGCTCCTTTCGAGAGGCCAATTCCGCATGCCGGGGTTGGCCTTCTTGTATCGGCCCCAATCATCCTTAACGGAGGACAGCAAGACCAGCAATGACCGCGGCGCACAAATTCACGGTTGCCCTCGTGCAAATGCGGATGGGCCCGGATTCCGAGGCGAACTTCTCGGCCGCCATTCGACACATCCGCGAGGCCGCGAAGCTCGGTGCGCAAATCGTCTGTCTGCCCGAGCTCTTCCGCACGCAATATTTTTGCCAGCGCGAAGATCTGCGCCTCTTCGATCTTGCCGAGCCCATCCCCGGCCCCTCCACCGCTAAGCTCGCCGAAGTTGCCCGCGAATCGAACATCTCCGTCGTCGCTTCGCTTTTCGAGCGCCGCGCACCTGGCCTCTACCACAACACCGCCGTCACGTTGAACGCTGACGGCCAGATCGCCGGCGTCTATCGCAAGATGCACATCCCCGACGATCCGCTTTATTACGAGAAATATTACTTCGCGCCCGGTGATCTCGGCTTTCAGGCTGTCGACACTGCCGCAGGCCGCATCGGCACGCTCGTTTGCTGGGACCAGTGGTATCCCGAGGGCGCGCGGCTCACAGCTCTTCAGGGTGCCGAGTTGCTGTTTTATCCGACAGCCATCGGCTGGCACCCGGCAGAGAAAGACCAATTCGGCGCAGCGCAGCTCGACGCGTGGCGCACCATTCAGCGCTCTCACGCCATCGCCAACGGCGTCTATGTCGCCGCCGTCAACCGCGTCGGTCTCGAGCACGGTGACATTTCAGGCAATCGCGCCTCCGGGCCGGGCCTCGAATTCTGGGGCGGCAGCTTTCTCGCCGACCCCTTCGGCCGCATCGTTGCCAAGGCCGGCCACGATGCTGAAGAAATCGTCCTCGGCGAAGTCGATCGCTCCGTGATTGAAGAAACGCGCCGCAATTGGCCTTTTCTGCGCGACCGCCGCATCGACGCCTACGCGCCCATCACACAGCGCTTTCTCGATTCCGTGCACTTACATGCAGCGCACAAAGAGCGCAAGTAGTCATGACTGTTGGATCGCCTGCAAGAACGCCTCGCGCCCTCGGCTATCGCATGCCCGCCGAGTGGGAGCCTCACCAGGCAACATGGCTCGCCTGGCCGCACAATCCCGAGGATTGGCCCGGCAAATTCCAATCCATCCCCTGGCTCTACGCGGAAATCGTTCGCCTGCTGGCCGCCCATGAGCGCGTGCATCTGATTGTCGAAAACGCATCGGCAAGGCGGCGCGTCACCTCCATGCTCGCCCGCGCCGGCGCGATTCTCGATCAAGTCACCTTTCACGCCTGGCCCACCGACCGCGGCTGGACGCGTGATTCCGGCCCGATCTTTGTGCGCAACGCCGAAGGCCGCGTCGGACTGACCAATTGGCGCTTCAATGGTTGGGCCAAATACTCTGACTGGCATCTCGACGACAAACTTCCCGGCCGCGTCACCAAGTTGCTCGGCGTCCCCTCATGGCAGCCTCTCGTCCAAAACCAGAACGGTGCGAAGGACCACCACGTCGTACTCGAAGGTGGCTCCATCGACGTCAACGGCGCTGGATCTTTGCTCACCACCGAAGAATGTCAGCTCAGCGAGGTGCAGCAGCGCAACCCCGGCGTCAGCCGCGCCCAGCTCGAGCGCGTCTTTCACGACTATCTCGGCATCGATCAAGCCATCTGGCTCAATCGCGGCATCGTCGGCGACGATACTCACGGCCACATCGACGACATCGCCCGCTTCGTTGCGCCCGCCGCCATCGTCGCCGCCGTCGAGCCGGACACCCGCGACCCCAACCACGCTCCGCTTGCCGAAAACCTCTCGCGCCTCAAATCCGCGCGCACTCTGCAAGGCAAGCAGTTCACCGTCATCGAGCTGCCCATGCCGCGCCCCATCGTCTTTCGCGGCCAGCGCCTCCCGGCCAGCTACGCCAATTTCTACGTCGCCAATGGCCTCGTGCTCGTCCCCACCTTCCACGACCCCAACGACCGTGTCGCGCTCAACACTCTCGCCGAACTCTTCCCCGGCCGCGAGATCATCGGTATCCACAGCGTTGACCTGATCTGGGGCCTCGGCGCGCTCCATTGCATGACTCAGCAGCAACCCGCAGCCGTACCATCGAAAGCATGATCGACGATCCCCAAGCCATGCAGGCCGCGTTGGCCGAAGCCCGTCTGGCCGCAGAAGCCGGCGAAGTTCCTATCGGCGCGGTCGTCGTCCAGAATGGCGCGATCATCGCCCGCGGCCAGAATCGTGTCCTGCGTGACGTGGATCCGACGGCCCATGCGGAAATCGTCGCCCTGCGCGCTGCGGCGGCAGTTCTAGGCAACTACCGCCTCTCCGGCTGCACGCTCTATGTCACGCTTGAGCCGTGCGCCATGTGCGCAGGAGCCGTGATCCACGCCCGCATCGACCGCCTCGTCTTTGCCGCTGCCGATCCCAAAGCAGGCGCATGCGGATCGGTGCTCTCGGTGCTCAACCATCCACAACTCAATCATCAGATGAAGGTGGAGCAGGGAATTGGAGCCGAGGAATCCGCCGAACTGCTGCGCGGATTTTTTAGGGAGCGGCGGTAAGCAGTGCTAGACTCGCACCCAGATTCCTCCTGAAGCCAAGGAGCAGGAAATGGCATTCCTCGGACGTCTCTTCCGCCGGCAGAGATCGGCGCCTGGATCGTACACCGTCGCTGGCGATCAGATGATTCGTCTCCTTGTTGAGAGGCTGCCTCTAGTTGATTGGCAGGACGGGCCTCCTGGATACACGGAAGAAGAGTCTGAAGCAATCGGCTGGTCAATCCGCCAATTTCAACACACGTCCCGCCAGGTCGCGGAGGAAATGGGCGGCGACGCACTGGCTGTCCATCCGGATCGCGCCGAAGAGCTGGAACGAATGCTTTATGAACAAGGGCTGAGACAGTTCGGGGATTCTGGGTGGAAAATTGCTGGAAAAGTCCCAGAGAATTGGCAGATAAATATATCGGCCTATCTAAAGGCTTGGATTTGCGGCCTGAATCCGATGGTTCTTTTGGATACCGCCGAGTTGCTCGCCTTAGCTGGCAAGTTCGAGGAGTCGGGCAAGGCGATTGAGGCTGTGAGGAAGTTCCCGGAATATGCACGTTCGCAGGGCGCGAATGGACTGTATGCGCCGGAGATCGTCAAGCAGGTCACGGATAGGATTGACGCGATGAATTCGGAGCTTGACCGGCTCAAGGCGATCGAGATAAAGCGACAAGATGCGGAATTCGATCAAGCCGCAGGAGAATTTGCGCGCCAATTGGGGCCCATGGGCCGAGACGAACTCCACGTGACGCTGGACAGCTCGGAGAACCCAAGAGTGCAAGCTTTCAACGCCGCGCTGCAGGAACAGAGGCGACCAAGACTGCTGGTGCCTCCTTGTATAACCGATCCAGGCGTCATCGAGCGCGTTCGCGTTGACGGCGATAAATGCATCCGGGAGACTTGGGATTCGCGCTTAAAGGTTTGGCGTCCCGGCGGCCAATTCACCGACTCCCTATTGCATGGGCGCGAACTCTCATCGGAAGAAATCTCCGAGGCTGGCATTCCCGCCGAGGAATAATTCTCGGTCCCACCGCTACTTCCTCGTCAACTTCCTGATCCGCTCTGCCTCCGCCGGCCACTTTGCTGCCAGCTCCGCGTAACTTCCGCCGCGGTAATCCGCAAAATCGAACCCCGGGGTCACCGTGCATCCCAGCAGCGCCACTTCGCCTCCGTCAACCAGCCGAGCCCCTTGCCACACTCCCGCCGGGACGGCGATTTGCGGCCTCTGTCCTTCCCACAGATCTGGTCCTAGGGTCAGAAGCGCGGAACGCCCGTCGGGGAGCAAAAAAAGCATCTCCACCGGATCGCCAAGATAAAAGTGGAAAATCTCATCCGAAGCCAGCACATGCATCTCCGAGAACGATCCGGCTTCGAGCAGGTAGTAAATAGCCGTGCCCTGCGCCCGCACGCCATGCGGCAGTTCCACGCTGCCCGCCGACGTATAAGTCCGGCGGAACCAGCCGCCTTCTACCGGGTGCGGCTCCAGCTTTAGCAGCGACTTAATTTGATCCGCGGTCATCTAATCTCCCAGGTGCTTCTGATCACAGATCGTAGCATCGCAATTTGAGTAAGATTCCTTCATGAACGTGCAGGTTTATACGACTTCATGGTGCCGCGACTGCCGCTCCGCGAAGCAGTTTCTCGATCAGCACGGCGTCGCCTATACCGAGGTCAATGTCGACGCCAACCCCGCCGCCTCGGCCGAGCTCGTCAGCCGTGTGGGCAAGCGCGCCGTCCCGCAACTCGTCATCGATGGCGAATGGTTCCAGCCCTACAAGCCCGGCCGCGGCCTGCTCATCGACGAACTCTTCATCCGCCTCGGAATTCCTCGCGGATAGTCTCGCTTCCCTCGTACAATTGAAGGTTGGCATGAGTGCTGAAGGCGGTCGCGTGGCCTTGGCATTTTGCGCCTCTCTTCGCGTGTGCAAATCTGTCTCGCATCACCGTCATGGAGCTAGCAGCTGGAAGCTGGTAGCTAGGAGCTTGCTTTGATCGATCGCTATACGCGCCCCGCAATGGGCGCAATTTGGACGGACGAGAACAAATACCGCTGCTGGCTTCAGGTGGAAGTGGCGGCCAGCACCGTGCTTGCCGAAGACGGCGTGATTCCCGCGGCCGCCGCTAAGGCCATCGCCACCAAAGCCACTGTCTCCGCCGCCCGCGTCGCCGAGATCGAATCCGAGGTCAAGCACGACGTTATCGCCTTTACGACCGCAGTGGCTGAGTCCCTCCAGGACCAAAGCCTGGACGGCCAGCCCTCGCGCTGGCTCCACTACGGCCTCACTTCGAATGACATTGTCGACACCGCCCAGGCCCTCCAGGTCAAGGAAGCATCTGTGCTCCTCCGCGACGGCATCGCCGCTCTGCTCGCCGTCCTCAAGCGCCGCGCCATTGAGTTCAAGCACACGCCCACCATCGGCCGCACCCATGGCATCCACGCCGAGCCCACCACCTTCGGCCTCAAGTTGCTCAACTGGTATGCCGAAATGGAGCGCAACGCCACCCGTTTCGCCGCCGCAGCCGAGGACATGCGCGTCGGCAAGCTCTCCGGCGCTGTTGGCACATTCGGACATCTCGGTCCAAAGCAAGAAGAAAAAGTCTGTGCGCGCCTCGGCCTCAAGCCCGCGCTCGTCGCCACGCAGGTCATCCAGCGCGATCGCCACGCTGCCTATATCGCCACGCTCGCCATCATCGGCAGCACCCTCGATAAAATTGCCGTCGAGATCCGCCACCTGCAGCGCACCGAGGTTCGCGAGGCGCAGGAGTACTTCAGCGAAAAGCAAAAGGGCTCCTCGGCCATGCCGCACAAAAAGAATCCGATTATTTCGGAACAAATTAGCGGCCTCGCGCGCGTCCTCCGCGGTAACGCCCAGGCCGCCATGGAAAACATTCCCCTCTGGCACGAGCGCGACATCTCTCATTCCTCCGTCGAGCGCGTCATCTTCCCTGACTCCACCATCCTCGTCGACTATCTGCTGGCTAAAACCACCGACCTCATTGACCGGTTACTCGTCTACCCGGCAAGGATGAAAAAGAATCTCGAATCCACCGGCGGCCTCATTTTTTCGGGGCAACTGCTCCTCGATCTCGCCGAGGCAGGCATGTTGCGCGAAGACGCCTACGAGCTCGTCCAGCGCCACGCCATGCACGCCTGGAAAGATGACCTGACCTTCCGTGAAGAAGTGGCGCGCGACCCCAAGATTGCAAAACTGCTCAGCCCTAAAAAGCTGACGCATACCTTCGACTATTCGCGTCAGCTCACCAACGTCGACGCCATCTTCAAGCGCGTGCTGGGAAGCTGATATGAAGGGCGCGCATCTCACCTTCGCCATCACCGGCGCATCCGGCGCAGTCCTCGCCCGCGAGGCACTCCGCGCCCTCGAAGCCGACAAGCGCATCGCTCGCGTTCACTTTGTCGCCTCGGAAAACTCGCTCCGCGTGCTCGCCGAAGAACTCGGTGTCTCCGGTCGCACCAATCTGCTCAAAAAGCTCCTCGGCGCCGCGCCAAAGAAAATCATCCAGCTCTCCGACTCAGATATAGGCGCATCCATCGCCAGCGGCAGCCATCCCTCCGACGGAATGATCGTCCTACCCTGTTCCATGGGCACTTTGGCGGCCATCGCGCTCGGCCTCGCTAACTCCCTCATCGCCCGCGCCGCCGACGTCACGCTCAAGGAACGCCGCCCCCTTCTGCTCTGCGTCCGCGAAACGCCTTTCAATCGCATCCACCTGCGCAACATGACGCTGGCCGCCGAAGCCGGCGCAACAATCTTCCCTTGCATCCCGGCGTTTTATCAGCCCGACGCCGACCCCAATGCCATGGCCCGCCAATTCGTTTGCCGCGTTCTGGCTCATATCGGCCTTCCCCAGCCCGGAGCCTACATCTGGAAGCCCGAAGAATAGGGAAGTGCGGGTCCGATCCTGATAACACTTCAGCGTCAAAGCTCGGCCGCATTGGGCTCGTTCTTTCCTTGACACCCGCCCCTTGTCCCCTTGATACTGCCCTCATGCCGTTCTCACGGGAACACGGAATTGCGGTCATGGCTATGTGTATGCCATCCCGGCCCCTCCGTGCGGCTCTTGAGCGGCGCATGCGTTAAGCGCAACCGATCTTGAAGTCAAGCGGCCCGGGTCCTGAAAACGGATGCGGGCCGTTTTCATTGTTTCTCGCATCCCAGCGGCAAAACACTCGTCGCTTGGTTGCCCCGGGTCAAAAGGCCCGCAATCGATCCCCGCAGTCCCCAATGCATTGAACATTCGAATTTGAAGGAGATCTTTATGTCGGAACCAAAACCGCAGCAGTTGGCCACGCAGGCCGTTCACGCCGGCCAGTCCCCAGACCCCGCCACCGGCGCCCGCGCCGTGCCCATCTATCAAACCACCTCCTATGTTTTCCAGGACGCGGACCACGCCGGCCGTCTCTTCGCGCTCCAGGAGTTCGGCAACATCTACACCCGCATCATGAACCCCACCACCGACGTCTTTGAGAAGCGCGTAGCCGCTCTCGAAGGCGGAGCGGCAGCGCTGGCCACTGCCTCGGGTCAGGCCGCGGAGACGCTCACCATCCTCACACTGGCCGCGGCTGGGGACGAAATCGTCTCCACGACCTCGCTCTATGGCGGCACCTACAATCTCTTCCACTACACGCTGCCGCGCCTTGGAATCAAGGTTAGATTTGTCGATGCTGACGATTTTGACGGCTTGCGCGCTCTCATCAATGACAAAACCCGCGCCGTCTACACCGAGACCCTCGGCAACCCCAAGCTTGACATTGCTGACATCGAGCGGCTCGCCTCCATCGCCCACGAGCACAAGCTGCCGCTCGTCATCGACAACACTTCGGCCTCGCCCGCTCTCGTCCGGCCCATCGAGTGGGGCGCCGACATCGTCGTCAACTCGGCCACCAAATTCCTCGGCGGCCATGGCACAGCCATCGGCGGCGTCATTGTCGACGCCGGCAAGTTCGACTGGGCTGCCTCGGGCCGCTTCAAGGACTTTACCGAGCCGGATCCTTCCTATCACGGCCTCCGCTACACTGAGACCTTCGGCCCCCTCTCGTTCATTCTCAAGGCGCGAATCCAGGGCCTGCGCGACACCGGCGCGGCGCTCTCGCCCTTCAACGCGTTCCTGCTTCTTCAGGGCATTGAAACGCTGCATCTTCGCATGGAGCGCCATTCGCAGAACGCACTGGCCGTCGCCAAGCACCTTGCTGAGCACCCCGGCGTCGATTGGGTCAACTATCCCGGTCTCTCGTCCAGCCCCTACTACGCGCGTACCCAAAAATACTTGCCCGCCGGCGCCGGATCGCTCGTCACCTTCGGGATCAAACCTGGACCCGCAGGCAGCGCCTACGATGCGGGAAAAAAGCTGATCAACTCTCTCGAGCTTTTTTCCCTATTGGCCAACATCGGCGATGCCAAGTCGCTCGTGATTCACCCCGCCTCCACTACGCATCAGCAGCTTTCGGTCGAGGAGCAGGCAGCCACGGGCGTCACGCCGGAAATGGTGCGGCTTTCCGTCGGCATTGAAGACATTCGCGACATCCTCGCCGACCTCGATCAGGCGATCGAGGCAGCCAATGGCCAAACTTTCGCCGGCCCAACCAAGGCCGTTGCGGCAAAATAGGAAAGGCAACCAAGAACTCAGAGCTTCATCCTGAAACCTGGAACCTGAAACCTGAAACCTGGAACCTGAAACCTGTTTTTATGACCGATAGCTACAGCCGCAGCGGCGCTTCGCCGCCCGCATCGAAAACCGGGGCCCCCACGGACAGATCCACGTCCGCGGGGTCCAAAACCGTGGAGCCCACCTATGAAGGCGACTTCGTTCTCGACGGCTCCCTGCCGCTCGAGTGCGGCCGTTCCCTCATCTGTCCCACGCTGCATTACGCCGTCTACGGCCGGTTGAATGCAGCGCGCGACAATGCCGTTCTTGTTTGCCACGCACTCTCGGGCTCGGCTCTCGTCGGCTCCTGGTGGCCTGAAATCTTCGCTCCCGGCGCGGTCCTCTCGCTGGAGCACGACTTCGTCATCTGCATCAACATGCTGGGTTCCTGTTACGGCTCCACGGGGCCCGGTTCCGTCAATCCCGAAACAGGCGAAATCTACGGGCCGGACTTTCCTCTCGTCGGTGTCCGCGACAACATTCGCGCTCAGGCGCGACTGCTCGACTCGCTCGGCATCCGCCGTCTCCGCCTCGTCCTCGGCGGTTCCATCGGCGGCATGCAGGCGCTGGATTGGACCATCCTCCAGCCCGAACGCATTCAGCGCGCGCTCATCATTGGAGTCACGCCGCTATCCGCCATGGGGCTGGCCCTCAACCACCTTCAGCGCCAGGCCATTCAGCACGATCCCGAATGGGCCGCCGGCCGCTATTTGCCGCAGCGCCCGCCACGCAACGGCCTTGCTCTGGCCCGCAAAATCGCCATGATCAGCTACAAATCCGCCCCGCTCTTCGACGAGCGCTTCGGCCGCAATCCCAACCGCAGCGGCGAAGATCCCTGGGCGGCCGATGGCCATGGCGCCGGTCTCATCGGCGAGCGCTTCGATATCGCGGGCTACCTCGATCTTCAGGGCAACCGCTTCGTCGAGCGCTTCGATGCCAATGCCTACCTCGCCATCCTGCGCGCTATGGATACCTGGGATCCGCTCCGCGGTTACGCTTCGCCTGAAGAAGCCTTCGGCCGCATCCAGGCGCGCCTCAGCTTCATCGGCATCAGCTCCGACTGGCTCTTTCCCGCCGAAGATGTGCGCCGCTTTGCCGAATCCATCCGCGCCGCCGGTGCCCGGGCCGACTACCGCGAAATGACCAGCGCCCACGGCCACGACGCTTTCCTTGCCGAGCAGGCCGAGCTGGTCCGCCTGCTGCAGTAGGCCTGTCCATCGACCTGTCTTGAATTGCAAGCCTCGCCCGCGGCTCTCCGCCCGTTCCGCGTCAGGCCTCCGCCCGGTTACCAGCGTGCTCCGCGCCCTGCAATCCACATCTTGCTTTGCTTGTCACCGGCTCGTTGGCTTTCTATAATCCTGCTACGCAGCACTGCTGGCCGTGGTATCTTAATAACCGTTGCCCCAGCGCTCAACCGCCACCCAGTATCGTTGCCATTCAGCTGGCGAATGAGTGAATCTTGATCTCCATTTCGGCTTTTCCCAGGAGCATTGCATGAAGAAGTTAGTCTTTGCATCTGCGATGGCGGTGGCAAGCTTGAGCCTTGTTTCCACGCCAGCACTGCGAGCACAGGACTCCAGCCAGATCACCATCCAGGATCCCGCTGAGTTCAATTCCTATCAGAACGCGATCACTCAGACCGACCCTGGCCAGAAGGCCGCAGCCCTCGAGGGTTTCCTTCAAGCCTATCCGCAGAGCGTCGTGAAGAAGGCTGTCCTCGATCAACTGATCGATTCCTACCAGGCTCTTAACCAGCCCGACAAGGTTGTCGGTGCGGCCGCGCGCCTGCTTCAGGTTGATCCCAACAACATGAAGGCCATTTACTATTCGGTGCTCGTCAAGAAACAGCAATGCGGTGCGACCCTCGATGCCTCCGGTGTCGCTACCGATTCGCAAACCTGCGACGATGCCGCGGCCCTCGCCCAGAAGGGCCTCACCGCCCCCAAGCCGGCCGCTATGTCCGATGCTGACTGGAAGACTCTCACCGTGAATGCCTATCCGGTTTTCCACTCAGCCATCGCGTTTGATGACGCGGTCTCGAAGAAAGACTTCGCCGGCGCCATCAAGGAGTACACCGCGGAATTGATGCTCTATCCACCCGAGGCGACGACAAGGCCGGGCCTCGGATTGGCAGACACCCTGCAATTGGCGCAGGTCTACGCCAAGCCCGGAGACTCAAGAGACGAAGTCAAGGCCATCTGGTTCTACGCCCGCGCATTGGACTTCGCGCCAGGTCCTTACAAAACCCAGATCGAGCCGCAGCTTGATTACTGGTACAAGCGCTATCACGGCACGCTCGACGGTGATTCCGCCATCAAGCAGCAGATCGCCGACGTCGAATCGCAGGCCCAGCAAACGCTCTTCCCGCCGGCCAGCTTCACCATCGCCCCCGCTCCAACCCCCGACAAGCTTGCCCATCAGGCCCTTATCGGCGGCGACCCACTTAAGCTGGGCCTCGAAGACAAGGAATACATTCTGGCCAACGGCTCTGACGCAGATGCCACCAGCCTCTGGGCTCTCCTGAAGGGCCAGGCCACTCCGGTGCCCGGCATTATCATCGCTGATCCCGCATCCGCGCTGAAGATCACCGTCACCACGACTGCTTCGGTCAAACCCAAGGAATTCGTCGTCAAGCTCACGAATCCCGTCGATTGCGGCGCGGTTCCGCCGCCACCTAGCGAGCTCAAGGTCGCGGACGCTCAGGCCTACATTCTGGCCAACGGCGTTAAGGCAGATACCGAAGCGATGGGCGACGTCCTCACCGATACGCCGGCGCACATCCACAAGATCTCCATCGATCCTTCCGTCACGACCGTGAATGTGGCCGTCACGCAGGACGCCAAGGACGCCCACACCGCCGACTTTACCGTCAATCTCAAGGACCCGCTCTCCTGCAAGGAGGCTCCGGCATCGGGCACTGCGCTCGGATTCCAGCCGGCCGCCACTGAGCTCGACGGCACCTACGATACCTACACGCATAGCGCCGCTGCGGGAACCACTGCCGCATCCGCGCAAATCGTGCTGACCCAGGGATTCATCCAGCAAGCCAAGAAGGCAGCTCCGGTGCATCATCCGGCGCCAAAGCCTTCACCCGCGCACCACGCGCAATAACCGCGACGACTCCGTCGCCGTTTCGTATCGGCGATCACAGTCCGCGCAAAAGAATGTTTCTGGAAATTAAAGGGCAGTCCGCTTCGGCGGCTGCCCTTTTTGTTTTGGGGTTCGGCTTGAAGGACACCGGTTTCAGCCCGCACATCGACCGCTCAGTAACCACTAACCACTAACCACTATTCCCCAAGCATGATCCTCTGGATCGCCGACGCTTTTCCCGTCGCGGGATCGCAAGTCACCACCACCCCGCACATCTTGGGATTTCCCTTCGCCGCCTCGAACTTGCCCGGCATTGCGGTCAGAAATTTGTGCAGCACCAGCTCTTTTTCCACGCCGATGATGCTGTCATAAGGCCCGCTCATTCCCACGTCAGTTTGGTAGGCGGTTCCATGCGGCAAAATGCGCTCGTCGGCTGTCGGCACATGCGTGTGCGTTCCCAGCACCGCCGTCACGCGCCCATCGAGGTACCACCCCATCGCATTCTTTTCGCTGGTGGCCTCGGCGTGAAAATCCACCACGATCACCTTGGCCCGGACAGAGGACAGCAAAGAGTCGGCGGTGCGGAACGGATCGTCGATCGCCGTCATGAACACGCGCCCTTGCAATTGCAAAACCCCGTAGGCCACGCCTCCGGCGGTCTTTCCTTCATAGAAGCCGTAACCCGGAACGGCCGGCGGAAAATTCGCCGGCCGCAGCACCCGCCGCGCGCGATCGTGCGTATAAGGCGCAGCCGAGTTCAGATAGTCCATCAGTTCTTTCTTGTCCCACACGTGGTTGCCGGTCGTCAGCACGTCCGCGCCGAGGTCGAAAATCTCTTCGGCCAGCCCCGGCGTCACCCCGAACCCTCCCGCGGCATTCTCCACGTTCACAATTGTCAGGTCGACCTTGTGCACCTCCCGCACATGGCCAATGTGTTCGCGCACAATCCTGCGCCCCGCGCTCCCGAAAATATCGCCGACAAATAAGATATTCAAGGTCGTCCAATGCTCCTGTAAGAGGGTACAGGGAACAGGGAACAGGGAACAGAAAACCAAAAAGATTCGGTTCGGCACCGCACCCTGTGCAACCCTGAAGCATTGAAGGTCTGGTTACTCATCAAAATTGAACCTCCGACCTCTTGGCTCCTCTGCTTTGGTGTTTTTGTCGATGTGCGGACTGCCAGTGTCGGGCTCACCGTTCCCTGTTCCCTGATCCCTGTTCCCTGTGCTTCTCATCAGCGGAAACAGAATCACATCCCGAATAGACTTCGATCCCGTCAGCAGCATCACCAGCCGGTCGATGCCGATCCCTTCGCCGCCCGTCGGCGGCAACCCATACATCAGAGCCCGCACGTAGTCCTCGTCCATCTGGTGCGCTTCATCGTCGCCTGCCGCGCGCTGGGCGAGCTGGTCGTCGAAGCGCTTTTTCTGTTCCACAGGATCGTTCAGCTCACTGAACGCATTGCCCAGCTCAAACCCCCCAGCAAAAATCTCAAACCGCTCTACGTGATCCGGGTCGTCTGGCTTCTGCTTCGACAGCGGAGACACGGCAGTTGGGTAGTCATAGATAATCGTGGGTCGGATGAGGTTTGGCTCGACCAGACCCTCAAAAAGGTGATAGACGACTTTGCCGAGTGACTCGCCCTTCCGAGCCTGCGCGGCGGCGGACTCCAGACTGCGCGCGGCCACCTCGAATTCGACCAATTCTGGATTGTCAGCCAAGTACTGCCTATTGCGCTGAAACGACTGCAATAATTTTTCGGTATCTGAAAGCTCCGAAAATCTCTTCAGGTCATCTCCTGTCAGTGGCTCTGGGAGGAGATTCCTTCTTGTCTCAGCGACCTCCGGCATCTGGAGTGCCGCATCGAGCCAGCGCAATAATCGACCACGCTCCTCAAAATCAGTCAAAACAGGCGCAGCGCCAAATTCCTTTGGTATGGACTTGACAATCGCCTCCCGCATCGTCAGCCGTTCCCACTTGCCTAGATCGATCTCGACGTCATTGAACGTCGTCACCGTCGTCCCATTGACTTCCCGCGCCACAAACGCAATCAGCTCCTCCGTCAAATCCATCAGGTCGTGATAATCCGCGTACGCCTGGTAGAACTCCAGCATCGTGAACTCAGGATTGTGCTGCGTGCTCACGCCCTCGTTGCGAAAGTTGCGGTTGATCTCGTAAACCCGATCCAATCCGCCCACCACCAGCCGCTTCAAATAAAGCTCCGGCGCAATCCGCAAATACAAATCCATGTCCAGCGCATTGTGGTGCGTCTTGAACGGCCGCGCCGCAGCCCCGCCGGCAATCGGCTGCATCATCGGCGTCTCCACTTCCAAAAATCCACGAGCATCGAAAAACGTTCGCAGCGCCTTCAGCACCTTCGCCCGCTTCACAAACACTTCGCGCGCATCGAGATTCGCAAACAGGTCGACGTACCGCTGCCGGTAGCGCAACTCCACATCGGCCAAGCCCGTGATACTTCTCCGGAAGCGTCAGCATGGCCTTCGCAAGAAACGTCAGCGTCTCAGCGTGAACAGTTAGCTCGCCCGTTCGCGTCCGGAACAGATATCCCGTCACGCCGATGTGGTCGCCCAGGTCGAGCAGCTTGTACAGCGCGAAACCCTGCTCGCCGACCGCGTCCAGCCGCACGTAAATCTGCAGCCGCGCGCCCTCTTGTTGCAGCGTCGCAAAACCCGCCTTCCCCTGCTGGCGAATGGCCATAATCCGCCCCGCCACGGCCACCGTCTCGTGCTTGGCTTCAAGCTCCTCGCCCGTCGCCGTGTCCCAATTCGCGCGCACCTCGGCCAGCGTGCGTCGCTGATTCGTCTTGCCGCGCCGGAAACCGGTTGGGATACGCCGCTTGCCCCAGCTTCTCGATCTCTTTCAGCTTTTCCTTGCGCAGTTCAAAAAGATTCTGTTCAAACTCCGAGTCGAACACTTGTGCTTCCTTCTTCCCGAATCATTTCATCCATCGTTCCATCAATCGTTTTCGGGGTCCAACCGCCAGTATACCGGCTTGAGAATGCACCCCCATCCGCACTTTTCCGCCTGGCCGCCGGCATCAATCTTTGCGCCAGCCCAACCAAACCGGCACAACCCGAATCAAACCGACTCAGGAGATTCCCACATGAAACAAGCGATGGCAGTATTCCTCTTCTGCATGTTGTTTTTCCTGGGCAACAACCTCCGCGCCGCCACCCTTCCCGATGGCTGCGGTGACGATCATGCTCGCTTCGACGTGAAAACCGAGAAGGACGCCCCCGCTCCGGCAATGCTTCAAACCGGAAAAGCGCGAATCGTTTTTATCGGCCGCATTGACGCGCCGGGATGCCTCGGGTGCAGCGTCTTCTCCCCCCGCATCGGCGTCGATGGCTCATGGGTAGGAGCCACCAAGGGTGATTCCTACTTCGTCTTTGATGTTGATCCCGGAGTCCATCGCGTTTGCGCCGATTGGAAGTCTCTCTCTGCGGCGCATGGAAGGAACGTTGGCGTCGCTACCCTTACCACCGAGCCGGGCCAAACCTATTTCTTCCAGGTCAAGATCACGGCCGCAACTGAAGCGCCCTCGGACCCTCCCACTGTAAGAACGGAATGGGTTCTCGATTTGAAACAGCTCAGTGACGACAAAGGCTGGTCTCGGATGAAGACCTCCGCTCTTGCTATGTCGACACCAAGAAGCCAGTAATCTGTTCCGCGTCTGGCCTGGTCCCGCGCGCCCGACAGCGTCACTCGTGTATAACCACGAGGTATGCCCACTAGCCCCATGCCCGGCAAAAACCAATCCGGCAAGCCCGGCTCCGACGAATCCGGCGCCGGACTTGTCGTAACCTCCGGCCTCATGGGCGCCTGGATTCAGGCCGAGAAAATGATCCAGATCGTCCTCGTCATGCCTTGCGCCGCCTTCATCGGTTGGATCATTGGCGTCGGTCTTGACCGCTGGCTTCACCAGACTTGGATTGCCACGGCCGGCATCGTCCTCGGCATCATCGCCGGCCTCGTCGGCGCAATCGAGATGGCCGTTCTATCCGCTGCAGGTTCAAAAGGGGAAGGCCAGAATGGTGAAGGGACCGATCATAAAAGTTCCGGCACCCCATCATGACCCCAGGCATGAACGAAGAGAGCCACTCCTTCGCCAATCTCACCGATGAGGGTCTGCAGGCCCTGCTGATTCGGGCCATCCGCATCACCTTGATTGTCGGCGCCCTGGCCTCGCTCATCCTCTGGAAAGCCTCCGGCTGGCGCAACGCAGGCATGATGGCCGCGGGCACTGCGGTCTCGGCTGCCAGCATCTATGAATGGCGACGCCTCGCCCGCCTTATCGGTGCCAAAATGGACAAACAGCAGACCCCGCGCGGCGCCGGGCTCGCCGTCGTCCTGTTTATGCTTCGTCTCATCGTCTTTGCGGCGGTTATTTATGGTAGCCTGAAATGTTTCCAGGGTTCTGTGGTGCCCCTTCTTTTTGGCTTGGCCCTAGCGGTCTTGTCACTGGTTTGGGAAGTGCTGCGCCTCCTCAGGGACTGACCGCCGAAGCGATCCGGCCCGGGCCCATTCCGAGGGAAACGGAAAGATGCATCTCCGATGCCGGACAGCCTCGCAATCACGCGCCTGTTGAACAATCTCTTCGGACCCATGGTGGCTGCCGTCATGCAGCGCCTGGGCCTGCATCCGTCCAGCACCGCGCCCATCGGCAATACCTTCTCGCTCGAGTTCCTTGTCGTCTTCGGCCTCATCGTTTTCTTCCTTGTTGTGCGCCTCACGCTCTCCGTCGAGAATCCCAACCCCGTGCAACAGCTCGCCGAGATGATCCACGAGTTTGTCGGCGGCCAGGCGGAACAGGTCATCGGCCACGGTTACGAGCGCTTCCAGCCTTTCGTCACCTGCGTGCTTCTATTCATTCTCATCAACAATCTCATCGGTCTGCTGGGCGGCTTTCCCGGCATCACCACGCCCACCAGCCAGCCACAGGTGCCTTTGGGAATCGCCGTCCTCACTTTTCTCTATTACAACTACAATGGCATTCGCGCGCAGGGGCCGGTCGGCTATTTGAAGCACTTTGCAGGGCCGGTTTGGTGGATGGCATGGCTGCTCTTTCCGGTTGAAATCATCTCGCATCTCGCCCGCATGATGTCCCTCACCATCCGTCTCTACGCCAACATGCTGGCCAGCGACCTGCTGATGTTGATTTGCTTTTCCATGGTCCCGGTGATTGCGCCGACCGCGTTCCTCGGCCTGCACGCCCTCGTCGCGGTCATTCAGGCTTACGTTTTCATGCTGCTGTCGATGATCTATCTCGGCATGGCGGTTTCGCACGAGCACTAAAGGCAGTTCATAATTCGCAGTTCTTCGTTCGTAATTGATGTCTTCGTTCGATCGGGTTTTTCCCGTGAACTGAGAACCGCGAACTGTGAACTGCATCAAGATTCCGCCGGAGCCGCTTCCGCTCCGGATAAACGGACGGCCGCAAGCGTGAGGGGGCCAGCACGGTGAGCCTCAACCACCCACTGGCGGTCAATCTTAGGGAGCAGGAGAATTATGCGGAAACTTCAATACCTGTTTATGACCCTGGCGGCTCTGTGCTTTGCCATTCCGGCCTTTGCGGATGGCGGCTCGGCTGCCATCGACATGGTACCCATCGGCGTCGGCCTTGGCATGGGCCTGGCCGCCGGCCTCTGCGGCCTCGGTCAGGGAAGAGCTGTCGGCTCCACCACTGAAGCCCTGGCGCGCAATCCGGGGACCCGTCCAGCCCTGATGACTTTCATGATCATCGGCCTGGCGTTTATCGAGTCGCTCACCCTGTTCACCTTCGCCATGATCATCCTCAAGGTGAAGTAGGCTTTCGCATCGCACAACAGAAAAAGCGGCGCATCCCAAACGGGTGTCGCCGCTTTTTTCGTCCCCGCCACTTCGCCTGCCGGCACTCACTTGTCCGCGCGCAGCAGCTCAATCGCCTTCTGGTACCCCAGCCCCGCCGGCACCGCTTCGTACCCCGTCTCATCCTCTGTGGTGTCGAACACCCGCATCTTCCACACCACCCGGCCGCTCATCACCATCTGAAAATGGGCAGTCCGCCACTGGCCTCCGCCTACGTCCGCTTGTTCGATCACGATCCACCCGCCCTTGTTCAGCCGCCCCAGAATCCCCCAGCCGAAATCCACGTCCTGCTGCAGGTGACCCTCCAGCCTCACCACCCGCAGATGCACGGGATCGACCCAGATTTCTCCCGCCATCTGTGTCAAAACCTGCGTCTCCAGGTCCGGCGGCGAGAACCCCGGATTCGGTTTGAAGGTGAACTTCTCCACCTTCCCTGTCGGGCCGGTGCCGGCGCCCGCGTCCTGGTACACAAACGCGGTAGGCAGCGCCCGCAGCACCTTCAGCACGCGTCCCGTGTCCTCGCTCTCAGCCTGCTTCCGCCGCCGCTGTTTCCCGGGGTCGCTCAGCAGTCCGTCCAGCCGAGCCTCTTCCTTCTGCTCGTCGGCCGGGCTCAACGGCTTGCCGTTCTGCACCATCAGCCGCGCCACGTCCCCGTCCCTGGTCTCGCAGATTCTCTTGGTGCTGCTCCAGCGCGGGCTGGTCTTCGCCAATTCGTAGCACATGGGGTGGCTCGCATCCTGTGTCGCGCTGTATTCGTTCGCGAGTGCGCGGTCCAGCATGGCTCGCCCCTGCGCGGCAGGCGCAGTGTTCGCGGCGCCGGAACCGGGCTGCCCTTGGCAGCAAGCCGTTCCAGCGAGCAGGAGGAGGACGAAAAAGAGCCGGTGCACACGTTGATTTTAGCTGGAGCGCCCGCTGGCCCTGCCTTCGCCGGGGCCGGCCGCGTCCAGGCGATTCGATTTCCGTCTTTTTACACCCGAGAATTGAAGCAGACTGGCAGGGTTGATATAGTTCGGGCAGGGACACTTCGGAATTCGACAAGGATCGTGACCATGCCTCAAGAAAATTCTCCCGCGCACATCGGCAAAACCATCGTCATTTGTGGCGAAGTCAAAGGCAGTGAGGACCTCATCCTGGATGGACGGGTCGAAGGCACTGTCAACCTGGCCGAGAACCGGCTCACCATCGGCCCCAACGCGAGTATTGCCGCCGATCTTACCGCCAAGGATGTGCTGATTCAGGGCCGGGTGCAGGGCAATATCGTGGCCAGCGGCCGCGTGGAACTGCGCTCAGGGTGCAACCTCCAGGGCGATATCCGCGCCCTTCGCCTGGCCATCGAAGACAATGCCGTCTTCCACGGCAAGGTGGACCTGACGCAGGGTGTCTCCAAGCCGCCTGACGCCGCCGCCGTTGCGCAAACCGGCAACGGATCGCCCGGCAGCGGCTCCTGAGCCCGCATGCAAGTTAATCAACCTTCGCCGGGCAGTGCGCATTCAACTGCCCGGGCGTTGCCGCGTTTTCGATTTTGCTCTTGACGCATTATGGAATGTCGAGGGTCGAAGCCGGCGATCTGAACACGTGAATTGAAAACGCTCAAAAGGGAGTCAGGGTGCTGCGCGAGTGGTTCGATAGAAAACAGCACAGCGCGACCGCCCAGTCGCTTCCGGGCGTAACCGGCCCTCGCGTTCCGCGCCACTCCGGCGCCTGGAGCGCGCTGCGCAAGCGCCTGCAGGCCGAGCCCGGCCTGCGCGTCATCGACACCGGCTACACCTCGCCCACCAACATCAACTTCCTCACCAACCTCGGCCATAGCGTCTTCCTGGCTGACCTTGAAGTCGATGCCTACGGAGAAAACTGGATTACCGGCGCAGACGAAGACGGCAACCCCATCTGGAACGCCCAAGGCTACCTCGAGCACACCCTCAACTTCTCCGGCCGCACCTTTGACCTGGTGCTCTTATGGTCGGCGCTCGATTACCTGCCCGAGCCGCTGGTCGCCCCGGTCGTCGCGCACCTGTATGCCTCTATGAATCCCGGCGGCCAGGTGTTGGCCTTCTTCCACACCAAAATGCACGACGAGGAGGCAGTGCGCTGCCGCTTCCATCTCACCGAGGGTGACGACGTGGAGATGCAGTTGACCCAGCAATTCCCCATCCAGCGCTGCTTTACCAACCGCAGCATCGAGCGCCTCTTTGCGGGATGGAGCGGCCACCGCCAGTTCCTGGCGAAAGACAGCGTGTCTGAAGTCATCATGACGCGCTAGGGAGCAGTTTCGGAATTAACGTGGACATTTTGAGAGCATTGAAAGGTGGCTTCTTCTAGATGAAGATGCCACTTTGCTGAAGTGCATTCGGTCTACACCAATTCCGAAACTGCTGTCGTCTGGCGAGCGAATCTCAAGAAAACATCCGCGAGAATCGTAGACGATCGCGAAAACGAAAACGAAGACTGTGAAACTGTGAAACTGTGGACAGAAGTTGTTGATTCTAAAGGCTCCACAGTTTCACAGTTTCACAGTTTCACACACAGGCATGGGGGGGTGGGGTCTGAAGTATGGGGGGGTGGGGTCTGGAGCATGGGGGGGTGGGGTCTGGAGCATGGGGGGGTGGGGTCTGGAGCATGGGGGGGTGGGGTAAAAGGGAATAGGAAATAGGGAATAGAAAGACAGCCAATAGCCAGTAGCCAATTGCCGACGACCAACAGCCCGTAGGCAATAGCCATTCACCAATAGAGGTGCGAGCGAGCCGCTTCGATGCCGGCGCGAAGCGACACGAAGCGGTTGTCGAGTCCCATTCGTGACGTAGCGGTTGGGTCGAACACTCCGGGTCATGCGCATCGAACTTCCCCTGCAAACGGCAGCCACGGCTGCATCTCCACCACCGCGCCGTCCAACTGCCGGGCCAACCCTGCTCCTGCCAACCCAGCTGCCTCTTTGGCTGCTTCTTCGTAGTAGGAGTGCCGCTTCCCCAGCTTGAACTCCCGGCAAATCTGGTCCACCAGCGCGGCCATTCTTTCCCGGTACGCGCTTGAGACAAATGCGCTCCCCGCATAGCGCCGTTTGTAGGCCTCCAGTTGCTCCGGAAAATGCTCGGCGACAAACCCGAGAAACGTCGGCAGCGAACACGGCTTGAGAAACAGCGCTCCGGCCGCCAGGAAACTCGCGCCCGCAGCCGCCGCGGCACGTGCCACTGCGCGAATCGAGCTTGCGCTGTCGGTAATTCCCGGCATCAGCGGCAAGCACATCACGCCCGCGCGCAACCCCGCCTCGCGCATTTCGGAAACTGTCCTCATGCGCAGGTCGGGCCGCGGCGCTCGAGGCTCCAGTTGCCGCGCCAGTTTGGCATTCATCGTGGTCACGGTGATGTGTACGGTCAGTTGGTTGTTCAGCGCAATCGCTTTCAGCAAGTCGATGTCCCGCGCAATCAGCGCCGACTTGGTCACGATTCCTAACCGGAATCCGCTGTGCCGCGCGAAGACTTCGAGCATCGACCGCGTGATCTTGAGCTTTTTCTCGAGCGGCTGATAAGGATCGGTAGCCGTCCCAATCGCAATCTCGGTTCCCGGCTTCAGCCGCTTCAACTCCTGCTCCAGCAGCCAGGCGGCGTTCTGCTTGAAGTAGATCTTCCGCTCGAAATCGTCCGGCGTCATTTCCATGAACTCATGCGTATACCGCGCATAACAGTAGCGGCAGCCGAACTCGCAACCGCGGTAAGGGTTGATCGCGTGACTGAAGGGTAGGCCGCGGTTTGAGGTGACTTTGTTGAGAATCGACCGGCTCGTCAGCGGCCGATACTCGGTGAGGCAGCCGGTTGAATCGAGGGGCGCCTCGGCTGCGGTTCGAGCCAGGCCGGTCAGGACCGGACCAGAGGTGGGGGAGGGCTGAGGGGAGGGCTGCAGAATGGGGAAGACGGGGAAGAGCGATTCGAGACTCGCGACTAGTTTCGCCATATGTTCGCCTCTTATTTAATCTACCCCTGTCTGTACCCGCCGTCAAGAGGGGGTTTGTTCGTGATCATGGAACGAGTATGCGCCGGGAGACGGATATAATCGGCAGACTTCTGGAAAGAAATAGTTTCTTTGGATTGAAGGAGATAGAGAGGGATTGGTGGTTGGAGAGACTTGACAGAAAAGCAAGGAACAGGGAGCGGGGCCGAGCAGTAAGATTCTTCGGAGATCTTTCGCCCGCTAGACGCCCTCCGTAAGCTTTCCAAACATCTCAGGCAAGGTTCTTTCAGCTGTGCCACCGCTGGCAACACTCATTCCCACCAGGCCAAATGTATTTGGGGCTGTACGCGTAAACACCGCACCTTTGCGTACATAGTTTCCCAATGATCCTATTAGAGATACGCGAGCCTTCTTTGTATTTTCCAGTCCTACAGCCTCAAATATTGAGTTAATGTGCATCGGCTGTCCATGTTTCTGAATCGCTTCCTTTGTGCGTGCCAACACGCTGCCCGGGCGCAAGCCTGCCGGACGCTCGTCTGGGCTTCCCTGAGTCTGCTGGTCCTTAGGTAGAGCCTTGATAGAGTCCTGAATCGCTTGGAGATAGGCCCTTGCCCTGTCAATTTGTCTTTCCAAATCAACTATCTCCTGAGTTTTCCTGTCGGCCAGCCGTTGAAGGTTTTCACGCGCACCCATAGTCTTCACCCTGAAAGGAGAATAAAGAAGGAAAATGGAAAACTCAAGAGAAAAATAGCACATGGAAAACGAGAACATTGGAGTATTCTTGTTCTCGTAAGGGAGCCAATCCATGCCAGATCCCGCCAATATCGTCATTGAGCGCCTAAAGTCTCTCCAAAAAACCTCACGGAATGGCTACCCGTTTTGGATGGCAAAAGAGATCATGAACGTTCTCGATTACCGTGAATGGAGAGATTTCAAGCAGGTAATCGAGAGGGCAAAGGCCTCTTGCGAGAACTCAGGAAACTTCATAGCCAATCATTTTGTGCTAATGCCCGAAATGATGGAAATCGGTAAGGGTGCAAGGCGTGAAGTAGAGAATTTCGCGCTCAGTAAATTCGCCTGCTATCTTGTCGCGATGAATGGGGAGACTTCAAAACCGGAGATCGCCGCAGCGCAAGCTTATTTCGTTGAGCAAACCTATCGGCAGGAAACAGAGGAATTGCTCAGTGAGGCTGAAAGGCGCTTGCTGGTCCGCAATCGCGTGAAAGATGCCAACAAGAAACTAGGGGGCGCTGCGAAGCAGGCAGGAGTGACTAACAGAATGTTCGGCGTTTTTCATGATGCAGGGTATCAAGGGCTGTATGGTGGCCTGGGTGTTGCGGAGATCAAGAAAAAGAAGAGAATTTCAGAAGGCGATGAACTCTTGGATTGCATGGGTCGAGCGGAATTGGCAGCGAATGAATTCCGGATAACTCAAACCGAAGAGAAGCTCCGCATTGAGGCAATCAAGGGAGAACAGAGGGCCATCGATACTCATCGCGCGGTCGGGAAAAAAGTCAGGCAAACGATGATAGAAATGAAAACTACTCTCCCTGAAAATCTGCGGCCAGAGCCATCTATCAAGAACTTGGCTGCTGCGAAGGCGCGAGAAGCTAAGAGATTGCAATCTAAGAATGCAAGTCGATAAGGACAAATTCGATGCCCTGCTCGGGTAGTCGATGCAGACCCCGCCGCAGCCTGCAAGGTCGGTAGAGACTCAGGGCAAGGCGGGGAAGATGGTTCCAGCTATTTCCCCGAAATCTGATTTGCTCCCGCCCGGAGAACAGGCAGTGCGAGACCGCAGGCGAATTGGAGTCTACAGGTCGTCGATTCCGTCCAGAGCCTTGCTTTTATAAAGTGGTCATAATATTATGGTCATATCGACAGGAGTTTCCTCATGCAGAAGATTCCGGCTGCACAATTCAAATCGAAGTGCCTCGCGGTGATGGAGCGGGTGGCCGGAAGCGGCCGCCCGGTGGTGGTAACAAAGCACGGCAAACCGGTTGTTCAAATCATCCCGGTTGAATCCGATGAAGATGAGATCTTCGGATTCCTTAGAGGAAAGGGCCGCATTGTTGGCGACATCGAGGATACGATTCCCGAGGCGGACTGGGACCTGCCTGAATGATTCTCCTCGACACTCATGTCGTCATCTGGCTGGCTCTTGAACCAGACAAATTGTCGAAACGCGCGAAAGAAGCCATCCGCGCGGCTCGCAATCAAGGTGGACTTGCGATTGCAGGAATCACCCTGCTGGAGTTGGCCTGGCTTGTTGAAAAGGGGCGGGTAGAAACCACGCTTAGCGCCGAATCCTTCGTCCGCCAGTGTGCTTCCAAAATGACGGTGCTTCCCATTACGCCGGAGATCGCAGCACGCGCGGTCAGCTTCCCCGATGCGTATCCGAAAGATCCTCAGGACCGGTTGATTGGAGCGACGGCGCTGGTTGAAGGGATCGAACTCGTCACCCACGACAAGCAGATTAAGAAGTCGGGCATGATTCCGATCATCTGGTAGCGAACCACCGCCGGCGCAAACGGCTACGGCGCGCCGGTGTGGTGGATCCGGTTTTGGTTTGTGCTATCCCACCCTTGCCGCAAAAACAAAGGCGCGGCAAGGATGGGGCACCCAATTTTGTGGTGAGTTGAAAGAGACGGACCGGGGTTCGTGCGATCCCAGGTCTCAGAATCGAGATCTGGGGCACCCATTTCTCGAATGCGCGCCAGATTCAATAGGTTTTATACCCTGAAAATCCCACCTCAGATTCCTGTGTTAGTTCTGTGCAGAATCGTCTGCGGCAATTCCGCCCAGGCGTCTGATGCACGCTTGGGCGGTTCGTATTCAGAGCCAAAGTCAGAGAATCTTACGCCGAGAGCCGCGGCCCGGCTGACGGACCGATGCAACACGGAATTAAGGCAGTACCCAATATTCAGGAGGCTTTGCAGCTATGGTTCCTAGTGCTACACTACACGCAATGCCAAAGACGCCACCGCCGCAGCTCCGGGTTTTCGCGCTTAAAGGCTTTGCCCGGTTTGCCCGTCGGATGCGCGTTTCGGATGAGGCTCTTTGGGAAGCCGTACTTTCTCCACCAGACGCCGATCTCGGCGGAGGGCTCTACAAGTTTCGAATCGCGAGGCCGGGGAAAGCGCACGCGGCGGCGATCGTGCGCTGGTTGCGCTGAAGGTCGGACGCCGCGCAGTCATGATGTTCGGATGGGAAAAGAAGGATATGGAAAATATCACTTCCAAGGAACTCAAGGTCTACCGGCTTCTTGCAAAGCGTTATTTGGAATTCGCTGACGGCGAAATGAGCATAGCTGTAAATGACGGAACCTTGCTAGAATTCCGCCCACCCCGATAGGAGGACAATATGGCAAAGACCTACAAAAGCAGAGCCCTCGCAGAAGCGCACGAGAACGCCAGCGACCTTTACCGTCTCGGACTGATCGACAAAAAGACGATGCAGACTTTTGACCGTAGCTGTCTTACTCCGGTCAAGATGCTGACTCCGGCCGCTATCCGGCGTATCCGCTCCAAAGCCGACGTAAGCCAGGCCGTTCTTGCCGCTCATTTGAACGTCACGGTTGGTGTTGTCAGTAAGTGGGAACGCGGCGAGAAAACTCCGAGTGGACCCGCAGCAAAGCTGCTCACATTAGCATCCATTCACGGAATCGACGCCATCGCCTGATTGGCGGCTGGGCGGTGGGGCTGTGAACTGAATTTTGCGGAGGTTCCCATGAGCAAATCGCAAGCAACGCGCATCACCTGGCTTGGCCACGCCACCGTGCTGATTCAAACCGCCCAGGGAACCAACATTATGATCGATCCCTTCATCGCGCACAATCCCAAGTACCCGAAGGATTTCGTGCTGCCCGAGAAGATTGACTACATCCTGCTCACTCATGGCCACGGCGACCACATTTCGGACGCCGCGCCCGTCGCCAAGAAGCATGGGTCCACCGTGGTGGCGATTTATGAGCTGGCCGACTACATTGCCAGCCAGGGCGTGAGCCAGACGATGGGCATGAACCTGGGCGGGTCAGTGACTCTAAACGACGTGACCGTCACCATGGTCGACGCCAAGCACTCCGCAGCCGCGGCCGACGAAAAAGGCACGCACTACGTGGGCGTCGCCGCCGGATTCGTGCTCGCCGTTGCCGGGGGCCCGGTGCTGTACCACGCGGGAGACACTTCCGTCTTCGGCGACATGCAACTGATTCGTGAGCTCTACCAGCCGCGCATTGCAATGCTGCCAATCGGCGGCTACTACACGATGGACCCCAAGGAGGCAGCGCTGGCCTGCAGGCTGCTCGCACCGGAGACAGTTCTTCCCATTCATTTTGGAACGTTTCCACCGCTCAAGGGGACGCCGGCAGAGCTGGCGGCGCTCGTCGCGCCCGGCGTTAAAGTTGTGGATTGGAAGCCGGGAGACGAAATCTCCGTGTAGCTAGCGCCCTTGTCAGAGGGTCTGGAGACCCTCCGTACAGCCGGTCTGGAGACCGGCGCTACATTGCTCGGCGGGCTGAGAACAGAGAACAGGTCACTCCGACTTGTGAGAAGAGCAAAAGCAGGTCCTTCGACTCCGCTGAAAAGCGCTTCGCTCAGGATGACACCTCATTGGGAGAACAGAGAACAGGGAAGAGAGAACAGAGAAGAGAGAGCAGAGAACAGAGAACGGAAATCTCTTTTCTCTTATCTCTGGGCCTTTACTGATCCCGCGTCTGCTTGATCGCGCGCGGCGATTGCACTATCTCATCTGGACCGTGCGAGTCCTGCGTGCCGAGCTTCATGGGGGTGCGCGAATTGCCGGCGCGGTAATTACGCAAATCGCGCAGGATCTCCTGCTTCTCCCGCGCATAATGGCCGGCCAGCCGCGTCAATGCGTACGTAATGATGTCACTGTGATGCAGATCGCCCGCCAATGGATCGCGACGCATGTTGAGCCACAGCCGGTGAACCAGCTCCACATCTTCGGGGCCAAGCGCAGGCGCGTGCGGGCCGATGTAGAACACCTTGGTTTGGCCGTCGGCGCCGATCACGTAGAAGTTGAATTGCCGCTTCGGCTCGGGCAGCGCCTCCCATGCTTGTCCCATGTGGAACGCCTGGTCCTCGGCGGTCATCGAACTCGACTGCCCGGCAACCACCGACTCCACCTCGAGCGAATTTGCCGTTTGCACCAGCGCGGAAAACACGTCGCCTGCCGGCACCACCAGCAGGGAAACTCTCTTGCCGAAGCTCTCCGCCACCGAGACCGCCTTGGTGAAGAGCATCTGCTCGTGCTCGCTGAAACTCTGCTGGTCGGCGCTCAAATACTCCGGGCCGCCCGCGCCCATCAGGCGCACGCTCACCACCACCACGTCCCGATCCACCGTGCTTGTCCGCCCCAGCGTCCACTTCAATGCCAGTGGGTTAGCCGCGTCGCGCATGGTCACGATGACGCCGCTGGGCCGGATGGCCGTGGACTCGCGGCTGATCGTCTCCTGGTGCTCGAGCTGGAAGTGATCCTTCATCTGCCGCGCGGTCGCTTCATGCCTGCGCAGGTTCACCCGCTCCGAAATGGTGAACACGATGAAGAACGCGATGGAAAACGCCACGCCGCTCATGGTGGCGATCGATTTGGTAAACAGGTTCACGGTGGCCACCGACAGCAGCACCATAAAAACCGACAGCAGGCCCAGCGGTATCTCGGTCTTGCCGATACGGATATTGGGCGGAACCTTCCAGCCGCGCTCACCGTGATATTTCCAGCGCAGCACCAGCATCGACAGGCCGTTGAACGTGAACGACCAGATGACGCCGAAGGCGTATGCCTCACCCAGCATGATGATGTTGCCCCGGCTGGCGACGATGGTGAACATCTGCAGGACGAAGACCAGGTTGACAATGCGGTAACTGGTGCCGAAACGCGGGTGCGGCTTGCGGAACCAGTCGGTGAGCACGCCGTCTTCGGCCACCCGCATCAGCACGCCGGTGGAGCCGATGATCGACGTATTGATGGCGCCGGAGAGAATCAGGAATCCCACCACCACGACGAAGATGCGGAAGGCGATGCGCCACACCAGCGGCCCTGCCATAAACATCGCCAGGCCGGCGATCAGGTTGTCCTGGTAGATGTGCGTCCGTGGGCCGTTGGGGATCAGCATTGAAGCCAGCAGCGTGCCGCCGCCGGTGAAGATCAGGCTATAGATGGCGATGACGATCGCCGCCCGCTTCAGGTTCTTGAGCTTGGGATGCGCGATTTCGCGGTTGACCTGCGCCAGGCTCTCTTCGCCGCTCATCGCCAGAATGGAGTGGCCAAAGGCCATCAGGACGCCGAAGAAGCCGAAGATGGGCAATCCTCTTCCGCGCAGGAAACCAAGCGCATCGTCGCTGAAATGGAGGTGAGACGGAATGGGCGACGGAGGCAATTGCGCGCCGCGCAGCCACACCGTGTAAGTGCCCCAGATGAACAGAATCACCACCATGACCGTGGTGATCTGCATGACGCGCAGCGCCTTGTCGCTCGACTCCTCGATTCCCTTGATGTTCTGCCACCAGTAATAGATGGTGACCAGCGCGCCGAGCAGCGCCGAGGTGTAATTCATATTGAACTGAATGGGTTGGCCAGAAGCGCTCATCATGGCCGGCGGCAGCCAGTGCGCCTGGTTGGCCACCGTCAACAGCTCGTTGATCATGCCGGTGATGTATTGGCCGGCGGACACGCCGGAGATCGGTCCGGTAAGAATGTAGTCGAACATCAGGGCAGAAACGCTGAGCTTGGCGAATCCGCCTCCGAGTGCCTCTTTCACCACGCGGTAAACGCCGCCGCGGGTAAACATCGAACAGCTCTCGACGTACACCGCGCGCACCGCGAAGCTGAACAGCATAATGCCGAGGATGAACCACGGCGCGGCCGCTCCCACCGCCTGCTCGGCAATGCCGCCGGCATAGAAAGCCGAGGAACCCAGATCATTGAGGACGATGGCCGCCGCGCGCCAGAAGGAGATGAAGGTGAGCATCACCGAGGAGGCGACGATCAGCCGCACGCGGTCGTTTGGGGGAGCTACGGTCGTTCGGGTTGAGGCCATCGCGAAGGGTCCGGCGAGGCGCAGCCGGTGGTTAAAACCGTTTGAGCGAAACCACCGCTCTGCGATGAGTCTAATTTTCAATCAAGGCAGTGTCAACGAGAAATAAAGATTCATTCATTCGCGCAATTCCTCTGCGCGCAATTCCGTCCGCCTCGGCAATCGCCAGCTGGGAACTAAATCTATGATTTCAGACTGATAGCTCATCCCGAGGGGCCGGAATGAGGAGTAATGCAGGTTGGGCGCGAAGGGGATTCATTCACCGGAGGGATGGCCGCGCGAACGGCCCTTTCGGCGTCAAACTAGTCCTTGCCGAAAAGCTCTTTCCCGTCCTCAACGAAGCTGATCAGCACCACTACCGCCGACCCAATCATCCCGAGAAAGAACATCGCTTCCAGCACCCGGATTGCGGCCACGGCCAGGATCATGCGTCAATTCTACCGCAACCTGAATGTTTTACACTCGCCCCAGTATGCAATCGTCTTCTTCATCCTGGGGCTGGAAGCCGTGGGCCGCGGCGGGGCTTTCCGCGGGCTTGCTCGAGTTGCCCTTTCCCTTCGCCGGGCCCATGCCTCCGTGGCGCTCCGTCTTTGCGTGGTTTGCCCTGGTGCCGCTGCTTTGGGCCCTTCTCTCTGCCGCGAATTCTTCCCGCACTCATTCTCTTCGCCGTGCTTTCTTCGTCTCCTACGTTTGCGGCGTCCTTTGGTACGTGGGCAATTGCTACTGGATTCGCGACACCATGATGCGCTATGGCGACATGCCACCCCTTGCGCCGGAGCTGCTCACGCTTGGATTCAGCCTGGTCCTCGGACTTTACTTCGGCATTTTCGGGTGGGGCGTTGTGCTCGTCCACCGCGCTACCGGCTCTGTCCGCATGGCTCTGGTCTTTGCGCCGTTTCTCTGGGCCGGCCTTGACCTTGCCGCCGCGCGCATCACCAGCGTTCCCTGGGACCAGCTCGGCTACTCGCAAATCGACAACATCCTCATCAACCAACTCGCGCCGTTGACCGGCGTTTATGGCATCACCTTCATTCTCGTCGCTGTGAATGCGCTCCTGGCCGGCGGCCTGTTGAGTGCGGGCGGCACCAAAAGTGGAATAGAAGGGAGTCGCATCGCGGGCCGCTGGGCATGGGCGGTTTGCGGCGCGGTTCTGCTCGTCTCTGGGTTTGCCGGCGTCTTTGTTCCTGCTCCAAACACCGATCCAACGGCCACCGCTGTTCTCATTCAACCCAATCTCGATGTGGGCGCAGGCAACAACTGGCAGGGCCCGGAGTGGGACAGCCATATTGCCGAATTCACGCGCCTCGCCGGCGAGCAGTGCAAGACCTACATCGCCGGCATCCCGCAAACCGGCGCGCCCACAGGCGAAATCATTTGCCCGCCGTACCCCACCCATCCCGATCTCGTCGTCTGGCCTGAATCGCCCGCGCCATTCATCGAAGGCGACCTCAGTTTCACACAGGCCATGCGCTCCGTCGCTCTCACTACGCAGGCGCCGCTCGTGGTCGGCGGCATCGGCATGGATTTCTCGCGAGCTGAGAATGTCTGGCGCGACTACAACTCGGCGTTCATCGTCGACGCCAGCGGCCAGATGGTCGGCCGCTACGACAAAATCCACCTCGTCCCCTTCGGCGAGTACATTCCCTTCCAGAACCTGCTCACGTTCGCCCATAAGTTGACCGGCCGCGTCTCGTCCTTTACGCGTGGAAGCGACCACAGAGTTTTTCTCCTCGACACGCAAAACGGCGGGCGTCATCGCTACGGCGTTTTCATCTGCTATGAAGCCGTTTTCGCCGACGAAGTGCGCCAACTCGCGCGCAACGGCGCCGAAGTCCTCGTCAACGTCAGCGACGACGGATGGTACGGCGACACCAGCGCACCGTGGCAGCACCTGAACATGGCTCGCATGCGCGCTGTCGAAAATCGCCGCTGGCTGCTGCGCGACACCAACACTGGGGTCACAGCAGCCATCGATCCATACGGCCGCGTGCGCCAGAGCATTCCCCGACACCAGGTTGACGCGCTGCCCGCAGAGTTCGGTTTCCGCGACGGCATCACGTTCTATACGGCTCACGGCGACGTGTTTGCGTGGGTGTGTGTTTTGTTAAGCCTGGGGGTGATTGGCTGGGCTGGGGTCATACCGCCGCACTGGCGAGACCGCGCTTCATAATCATGAAAATAAAAGAGATACACGGCTATGCAATCATGATGTATGCTATACATCATGAGAAGGACTCAACTCTATCTTGAAGACGACCTCTGGACGACGCTTCATACCAAGGCGTCGCTCGAAGGAGCCACTGTCTCAGAGCTGGTGCGCGTAGCTTTGCGCGAACGTTACATGGGAAACCTCGAAGAGCGCAAGCAAGCGATGCTGGGGATCATCGGTTTGTGGAAGGACCGAGACGATCTTGAAGACACAGAAACCATGGTCAGGAGATTGCGCGGCGGCACTCGGCTAAAGCGCGCGCAAGCAGGACTGCGCGCCAAATGACTGTTTTCATCGATACCGATGTGGTGATCGAAGTCTTGCGCGGCCGAAATCGTGCGTTCACCGAAAATTGGCAACGTCTCGCTGCTTCTCAGGTGGCGATCCTTATTTCACCAATCACGATTGCCGAGGTGGGTGCGGGAGCACGTCCCCGGGAGAAGGATGTCATCGCCAGGCTGTTCGCCCCGCTCATCTGCGTGCCCATCGATGCGCTCATCGGCCATCGTGCGGGTGAGTATCTGCTCCGATACGCCAGGAGCCATAACGTAGAGATTGGCGATGCGCTGATTGCGGCTTCAGCCATGCAGAATCAACGCAGCTCTCTGGACACGCAACGAAAAGCACTATCCAATGCCAGAACTGACGATGCACGTGGGCGAAGTGAATGAAATGTCCGGTTTGCGGCGCGGCTGAGTTGATCGCGGGTACGGTGATATTCTAGAGCCGTAGAGAACAAGCTGCTTCACAGTCCGAATCCAAAGCCAGGTCCTAAGAGCACAATGTCGCTGAACGATCTCGAATTCGCATACGCTCCCGTGCGCAATCAAGTGCGCGACCTGCGGGAGTATCTTTGACCCTGCCCGCATCCGCAGGGAACTCTCCGACCTAGAAAAAAAACTGTCCGATCCGGCCCTCTGGTCCGATCCCGCGGCGTCGAAGCCGCTGATGCGCGACCGCAAGCGGCTTGAATCGCTGGTCCGCGACGACGATGAACTCGTCCGCCGCACCGGCGACATCGAGGCCTACTTCGAGCTGGCACGCGAGGGCGAAGACGTTCTCGCCGATTTGGAGCGCGATATCAAAGCGCTCGGCGGATTTGCCGAAGACCTCGAGGCACGGACAATGCTCTCCGGCGAGGCCGACGCGCTCAACGCCATCGTCACCGTGCATCCCGGCGCCGGCGGCACCGAAAGCCAGGACTGGGCCGAGATGCTGCTCCGCATGTATCTGCGCTGGGCCGAGCAGCAAGGCTTCAAAACCGAGATGAACGACTACCAGGCCGGTGAAGAAGCAGGGATCAAGTCCGCGACTTTCACCATCATCGGAGAATACGCATTCGGCCAACTCGCCGGCGAAAGCGGCGTGCATCGGCTGGTGCGGATTTCGCCGTTTGATTCTGCCAAGCGCCGCCACACTTCGTTTGCCTCGGTCTATGTTTCGCCGGAGATCGACGAAACAATTCATGTGGATCTGAAGCTCGAAGACCTGCGCATTGACACGTATCGTTCCGGCGGCAAGGGCGGACAGCACGTGAACACGACCGACTCCGCCGTGCGGATGACGCACATCCCGACCGGAATAGTCGTCCAGTGCCAGAACGAGCGTTCGCAACACAAGAATCGCGACAAGGCGATGAAGATGCTGCGATCGCGCCTCTACGAACACGAGCTTGAAAAGAAGCGGGCTGTAAGCAAAAAACTCGAAGACTCCAAGCTCGACATCAACTTCGGATCGCAAATCCGCTCCTACGTGCTGCAGCCCTACCGCATCGCAAAGGATCACCGCACCAAGGTCGAAGTGGGCGACGTCGACAAAGTCCTCGACGGCTACCTCGAGCCATTTCTGCGCGGCTACCTGCTGGCCAAGCGTCGCGGCACCGCGGTCGCGACCGGCCCCGACGACGACCTGGACGAGTAGCACATTCTGCGAAGAGCAGGCAACTGATCACTGAAAACTGACAACTAATCACTAATTACTAACCACTAATCACTAAACCCTATGAGCAACGACCCCGCAATCATCAACGAAATGCTCCGCAGCGCGAAGACCATCGCCGTTGTCGGCATGAGCGACAAGCCCTGGCGCGCGAGCCACAACATTGGCCGCTACCTTGCCGAATCTGGCTTTCGGGTCTACCCGGTCAATCCCAGGCTCACTGATGTTGAAGTGCTGGGCGGGCCGTGCTACGCGGACCTCGACGCCGCGAACTCCGCGGCGCGCGAACAGACAGGGAAGGGAATTGATCTCGTTGACGTTTTCCGCGCCTCCGAAAACTTACCGCCCATCGTCGACGACGTCATCCGCCTCGGCATTCCCTACCTCTGGCTTCAGGATGAAATCGTCCACGACGAAGCCATTGCCCGCGCCCGCGCTGCCGGCGTCAAATGCGTGCAGAACGACTGCATTTATCGGCGCCACGCGGCGATGGCCCACTGAGTCCCGAGTGATGCGCCGACATTTCTGTAACCTTCGTCCGATACACTGAGTCGAAAGACAGGGATCAGGTTTCAGAGATTGGGGTTCAACCTGCTGTGCGCTTTTTCTCTTCCATCTTGACGTTGGGCTGCGCGCTCGTTTTCGGCACGCCAGCGCTCGCGGTGTCGAACTCGGCTGACGTGCCGCATGCGCACGTGCAGCTCGTCTTTCCTATACCCCACGTGTTCCCGGGCGGCGGCACGAACAATGCCGGCCTCTACTTCAAGCTCGAGCCCGGCTGGCACGTTTATTGGCTGAATCCGGGTGACTCCGGCGAACCACCGCGCATCAGTTGGACCGTGCCCAACGGCTTCCGCTTCGGGCCACTCGAGTTTCCTGCGCCCGAGCGGCTGCCACTCGGGCCGCTGATGGACTACGGATATGAGAATGAGGTTCTGTTTCCGTTTCAAATTGACATGGCGAGTGGACTGACTTCGGGCAGCACGATCACGCTCGATGCCAACGTCAACTGGCTGGTCTGCCGGGAGGTTTGTATCCCGGAAAAGGCGCAATTGGAGGAGACGCTGGATGTTTTGTCGCGCGCGGGAGGCGATGCCAGCTTGTATTTTGGTCCCGATCAGGATTTGTGGCTGCGGCTCGCGAACCAGGTGCCGCGGCCGCTGCCTTACGGTGACTCGGCCGTCTTCGCGTCCACCGCAACCGGTTTCCGGCTCACGGTTTCGACCGGCCAGCGCGAGACGCAGGCGCAGTTTTTCCCCGAGGACCAGAATGTTGTCGACAACCCCGCGCCGCAGACAGTGACTGCGACCGCAACGGGGTTTGTTCTTGATTTGAAGAAAGATGCAAACCTCACGGCAAGCCCTGCGCAGCTCAATGGCGTTTTGGAGCTTGCGGGCGGGCGCAACTACGAGATTTCCGCGACGCCGGGAACCGTGAACGCGCCGACTCAGACGATTGGATTCTCGCCGATGGCGCTGGCGCGTATCGCCGGGACGCTCGCGCGCATTGTCGGCCTGGCGTTTCTCGGCGGACTGCTGCTGAACTTGATGCCCTGCGTTTTTCCGGTGCTGTTCCTGAAAGGCTTGTCGCTTTGCCGCTCAGGGACCGAGGATCGTCGAACGCTTTGCGCTCACGGTTTTGTCTACGCCTTTGGAATTCTCGTCTCATTCTGGGCGCTCGTCGCCTTGCTGCTCGGATTGCGCGCGGCCGGAGCAACGCTCGGCTGGGGATTCCAGTTCCAGTCCCCGGTTTTTCTCTCGCTGATGGCGGGACTGCTGTTTTTTCTCGGGCTGTCGCTCGCCGGCCAATTCGAAATCGGCCTTACACTTACCAGCGCAGGCGGATCACTCGCGGCGAAGCAGGGATATGCCGGAAGTTTCTTTACCGGAGTGCTCGCCGTCGTCGTCGCCACGCCCTGCACCGCGCCGTTTATGGGAGCGGCAATCGGCTACGCGCTCGCTCAACCGGCCGCCGTCACCTTCGCCGTCTTCACCGCGCTCGCTCTGGGCCTTGCCGCGCCCTACGTCGCGCTCACGCTTCAGCCCGCGTGGACACGCCTGCTGCCCAAGCCCGGCGTGTGGATGGACATTCTCAAGCAAGCCATCTCGGTTCCAATCTTTGGCACTGTCATTTGGCTCACCTGGGTCGTTGCGCAAGCCTACGGAGCCAACCTGCTTCTTGCGCTGCTGGCAATCTTTCTGCTTCTTGCCGTTGCCGGGTGGTTTCTTGGCCGCTGGCCAGCAAAGCGGTGGGCCACCATCGTCGCGAGCCTCATTCTGCTTACGGCGGCCGTTGCGTGCATCACTGCGCCGAAGGAGTTCGCGGTCGCACCGTCTTCCGAGCCGGCTCAACCCTCTTCCGGAGGCGCCGCAGCCGCCAACACATGGCAGCCCTGGTCCGCCGACGCCGTACAGAAGGCGCTTGCATCGGGCCAGCCTGTCTTTGTCGACTTCACCGCGAGCTGGTGCCTAAGCTGTCAGGTCAACGAGCGCGTCGCTCTCGGCCGGCCGGAAGTGATGCAGGCTTTTGCCGCCGCCAACGTCGTACTTCTGCGCGCCGACTGGACCCGCGAGGACCCCGCGATCACGCAGGCTCTCACGGATCTTGGCCGCAGCGGCGTGCCGGTTTATGCGCTGTACACGCCGGGCCAGAGCGCTCCGCAGCTTCTGCCGCAGGTGCTGACGCCGGGGATTGTGACAGACGCGCTTTCAAAGCTGCCGAAGAGTGCAGCCGGACAATCGGGCGCGGCGGCCGGGAATCGCGGAGTTTTCCACTTTATGCTATCATGATAGCAGTGGAGGCGAAGATGGCCCAGATTCTCATCCGCAAAGTCGACGAACGGGTCAAAGCCCGCCTGCAGCGCCGCGCCAAGCGCAATGGCCGCAGCATGGAGGCCGAGGCGCGCGAGATCGTCACTAACGCACTCAAGCCAGAGGAGAAAACCCCTGAAGTTGGGTTCGGTACCGCGTCGGTGGCGCTCTTTAGCGGCAGTGGCGTCTTTCTTGATAAACCGATTCGCGAGTGGCGCGGTTTTCCTCTCAAGCCGATCAACTTTGACGAATGATCATTCTCGACACGAACGTGGTTTCTGAATTCATGGTTCCCAGACCGGACGCGCGCGTTACGCGATGGCTCGATCAGCAGCCTCGTATCTCGATCTGGACAACCTCCGTCACTGTTTTTGAGATTCGCTTCGGCCTGGAGACGATGCCCATAGGGAAGCGTCAGGCCAGCCTTGCGGCCTTGTTCGAGCGCTGGTTAGTCGAAGTCGCCGAGCAGCGGATCGCAATCTACGACGACGTGTCGGCCCGCACGGCGGCAACCCTGGCAGCGCAGCGCGAGAAACGAGGCCGCCCAGTGGAGCTGCGCGACACCATGATTGCCGGCATCGTGCTCGCCTCGCGCGCCACCCTCGCCACGCGGAACGTGAAGCACTTCGAGGACATTGCCAAGTCGGTTGTGAATCCGTGGGAAGCGTGACGATCACTGGTCCGATCCGCGCTTGCTCGCCCTGATCCTCCTAATCTCCTCCATTCGCGTCGCGAGCTGCTTTTCGCGTCCCTCCTGCGTTGGGTGGTAGTAGCTGCGGCCCTTCAGCGATTCCGGCAGGCAGTCCATGTCGGCGACTTTGCCTTCCTCTTCGTGGGCGTAGCGGTAGCCTTCTGCGTAGCCAAGATCCTTCATCAACTTCGTCGGCGCGTTGCGCAGGTGCAGCGGCACCGGCTCCTGACGGGTGTGCTCAATGTCGTCCTGCACCGCTCCAAAAGCCGTGTACACCGCATTCGATTTCGGCGCGAGCGCCAGATAGACCACGGCCTCGGCCAGCGCCAAGTCACCTTCTGGCGAGCCGAGAAAGTCGTACGTTTCTTTCGCTGAGAGGCACAGATGCAGCGCTTCCGGCGCAGCCAGCCCAATGTCTTCGACGGCCATGCGCACAATCCGCCGCGCGAGATAGAGCGGATCCTCGCCCCCGGCAAACATCCTGCCCAGCCAATAGAGCGCAGCGTCGGGATCGGAGTTCCTCACGCTCTTGTGCAGCGCGGAGATCAGGTTGTAGTGCTCTTCTCCGGCTTTGTCGTAAATCAGCACGCGGCGCTGCGCGGCCTCAGTGGCAACAGATTTAGTAATGTGCTTGCTTCCGTCCGCGGTAGCCAACTGCGCCGCAACTTCCAGCGTGTTGTATGCGTTGCGGACGTCGCCGCTTGAGTAGCCGGCGATTAATTCGAGCGCATCGTCGTCCGCTTTCAGCTCCATTGCGCCCAGCCCGCGCACTTTGTCGGCCAGCGCCCTTCGCAGTAGAGTCTCGACTTGCTCGTCCTTGAGCGGTTCGAGCACGTACACGCGGCAACGCGAGAGCAGCGCAGAAATAATCTCGAACGATGGATTCTCCGTCGTCGCGCCGATCAGCCGGATCGTGCCTCGCTCCACGTAAGGTAAAAACGCGTCCTGCTGCGCTTTGTTGAAGCGGTGAATCTCGTCGACAAAAAGAATCGTCCGCGAATGCAGCTGCGAGGCCTTCGCCGCCGTCACCATCACCTGCTTGATCTCCTTGATGCCGCTGGTCACGGCGGAGAATTCAATGAAGCTGGCCTTCGTCGTCTCGGCAATGATCTTGGCCAGCGTCGTCTTGCCAACGCCCGGCGGACCCCAAAAGATCATTGAGCTGGCGTCGTCGTGCTCGATTTGCACGCGCAGCGGTTTTCCCGGCCCGACCAGATGCTCCTGCCCCAGCAAACCATCCAGGCCGCGCGGCCGCATGCGTTCAGCCAATGGAGCCATTGCATGGAGCAGCCCTTTGGATGAGTGTTGTGGAATTTCCGGCTCGATGTCGAACAAGCTCATCGCCGCGCTCCCGCTCCGCGGTTTGGCTCTTTGGAGGAGAGCTGTGGGCCGGCGGCAGGCTTGCTCACGCGAGTTGCTCGCTGCCGCGATGCTTCATACAACAGCACGCTCGCTGCGACGGCGGCGTTCAGGCTCTCCACCGGGCCGGGGCAGGGAATTGCAATCGTAGCGTCCGCCTTCGCAATCAAGTCTGCCGGCACACCGCTGCCCTCGTTACCGATCACCAGAGCAACCGGGCCATTCAACTCTGCGAGATCGGCCGGCTTCGTTCCCCGCGCAGTCGTCGCAAGCACGTTCACTCCCTCCGCACGCAACCGTTCAAAACACTCCTCGACGCTCGCCGCCAGAACAGGCACGCGAAACACGCTTCCCGCCGACGCGCGCACCGCCTTTGGATTCCAGGCGTTCACGGTTCCCGGCAAACTCACCACGCCCGTCGCGCCGAATGCCTCCGCCGAGCGCAGAATCGTCCCCAGATTTCCCGGATCCTGAATTCCCGCCAGCACCAAAATCAGCGTTTTCTTTTGGCCTTGGTTGAGAACATGCGACCACGACCAATTCGGCGGCTCAACCAGGGCCGCAATCGGCTGCGGCGTTTCGGTCGCCAGCGCCTGGTCGAGCAGCTTCTTGGGCAGTTCGAGAACCTCGACGTCTCGCTTCACATGGAGCCGATCCAGCAGCCGAGCCGAACTTCGATCGGGGCCTTGCGCGACAAAAATTGTCTTCACACGCAAGCCCGCGCGCAGCGCTTCCTCGAGCAACTTTGGACCCTCGATACCCGCGAGAGCCGGGGCCCCGCGGCCCGGCGCGTTGAGCGCCCTGCGCAGCTCCTTCAGGCGCGCGTTGTCTTTGCTCGTGACTATATGAACTGGCATCGCTCAAGGAGATTCTAAGAGCAGCTCCCGAGTTTCAGCTACTCGGCTTTGTTGGTTGCCGAGGTAAATGGGCTGTCGCAGGCGGAAAGGCAACCACAAGTCCTTCGACTTCGCCCGCTGCGACGGGCTTCGCTCAGGATGACAAATGGAGGGAAAACGGGTTTCAGAGTCACACACTGGCAGCTGGAATCTTGCGCTTCAACTTGCACCACGGCTGGTGCTGTGATAGCTTCCGAATCTGTAGACTCTCCTTCTTTTCGGGAACCAAGGTAGGCTTTTCTTGTCCGCGGAGATATTGCGCGTCAATCCCGATGAACCCCAACCGGACCGGATCGATTACATCGTCTCCTGCCTGCGCAAAGGGGGTGTCATCGCTCTGCCAACCGACACTTTCTACGGGCTGGCCGTAGACCCGGTGAACCTCTACGCGGTCGAGCAGATCTACCAGATCAAGACCCGCCAGAAGCACAAGCCGCTCTCGCTGCTCATCTCCGGCTTGTCCCAGGCCTATGAATTGGCGCGCGACACCGATCCTCAGCTCGACAAGCTCGCGGACCGTTTCTGGCCCGGCCCGCTGACCATCATCGTTCGCGCCGGAACCAAGCTGCCGCTGCGCTCCACGGCAAACACGGGCAACGTCGCTCTGCGCGTGCCCGATGCCGCCATTCCGCGCGCCGTGGTGGAGCGTTTCGGCCTGCCGATTACTGCAACATCGGCCAACCTGCAGGGCGCTTCAGAGTGCACCAACGCCGGCTGTGTCCGTGACCAGATCGGGGAGCGCATTCCGCTCATCGTCGACGGCGGGCCGACCGGCCGCGCGCAGCCTACTACCATCGTCGATCTCACGCTCGGCGCCGGGCGCTGGGAAATCCTGCGCGAAGGCGCCATCCCAACGCACGAAATCGTGATGACCCTGCAGCGATAGAGAAACAGGGACCAAGGGACCAAGGGAACGAGGGACCAAGAAAGCGAGAGACGAAGGGGCTCTTGGGACTGGGTAAGATGAAGAACATGAGGCGCGTATCCAAGACGAAGCGCCGTAACTGGGTCCTCCGCGTCGCACTCTTTCTTGTCCTTTGCCTGCTGGCCGCAGCTTTGGGGTGGTGCCGCTGGGTCTACGTGCAGATTGAGATCTACGCGAATCAGGATCAGGCTGCACCCGCCGACGCCATCGGGGTCCTTGGCGCGGCCGAGTACGATGGCCGACCTTCGCCCGTCTACCGCGCGCGGCTCGATCACGCGCTCGAGCTCTACCATCGCGGCATTGCCCCGCTCATCATCACCCTCGGCGGTCCTGGCGGCGATCAGTTTACCGAGGGTTCGGTGGGCGAGGAATATCTGATCAGCAAAAGCGTTCCCGAGCAGGCAATCATTGCTGAAACCGAAAGCCGCAACACTGAGGAGTCGGCCCGCCGCATTGCCGTCATCGCCCGCGCCAACGGACTGCATCGCCTGGTTGTCGTCAGCGACGACACTCACATGTTTCGTATTCACGCCATCTGCGCCGCCGAGGGTCTTGACGTGCTCACTTCGCCGCGTCCGCGTCCGGCTGTTGAAGACCGTACGCTTGAGGCCGAGCGGATTGCCCACGAGATTCTCAGCTACACCTTCTGGCGGCTGCATCTGCATTGAGGCAGCGGAGTTGGCGGGGTTAGCGGAGCGAGCGGAGTTAGAAAGTCAGCGAATCAGCAAGTCAGCAAGTTAGCGAGCCAGCAAATCAAAGAACCGGCCGCCCGGAGCCAGAGGGGTTTTCTATCCGCCTCCCGGAAGAGGCACGAGCGCGAGCAAAAGAAGCGCAAACGCCGAGGCGCTCGCCGTCGATAGAAAGTTCACCGCATCGTTGTTGAGCCAGCCTACCCTCTCGAACGTGGCTCCCAGAAGGCTGTCGAAGAGAAGTCCGAACACCGCGCCGGCCGAGCTCAGCTTGAAGAGAGTCCAATCGCCGCGCAGCGCCCAGCTTCCTGCGCCCGCCACAATGGCCGCTGCAACCAACCCAGCCAGGGTCCCGGCCACGCTCACTGCGCCATCCGTCCCCGGTTCCACAGCTCGCAAGTTCGTAATCATTCGCGGCCGTCCGCCCAGCACCTGCCCGATCTCCGACGAAACCGTGTCTGCCGCGGCCTCAGCCAGCGCGGCGAGGGACATTGCCATCAGCATCGTTCCTGCATGGACTCGAAGAGGAAGCCATCGGCTGTCCAGCAACCACACATTCACTGGCTCGCTGGCAACCAGCGCCGCCATGCCCAGGTTCGCCGCAACCTGCGAGGCGGATCGTCCCAGCCGTGCCTCCGCCGTGCCGAGTCTCTCCTTCCTCACCCGTCCAATCCGGGTGGCAGCGAAGGCCAGCAGTGAAACCGCCATCGTTGGGATCAGCGCAGTATGCCAAGGCTCATACGGAAACTCTCCGGTCGAGAACATCAGGCTTGCCGTGATCACTGCCCCGGTCGCAGCAGCTGCCGGCGTGGCCGCCCGCACCTTCCACATGATCAGCCCAAGCAACGCGCTCAACCCGATGACCCAAACCACAACGGCAGAGGACTCCGTTGCCCACTCGAAGCACGAAAGCAGCACACCCGTGCCCGCGAAAGGGAGCACTGCCAGCAACACCATCTTCGATTGCCACGACAGCTTTTCCTGAGCCACGCCTCATCGTACAGCGGTTCTGCACCCGCCTTAAGGCGAAGGCGCGACAGCCAAGTGGCTTTTTCCTTAACTGGGGTCGCGCAGCGGGGCAGACTCCGGCAAGGCCTGTCGCCGGCCGGTTAGAGATGACAAACCTTCGCCGATTGCGTCGGAATTCAGAGTAGGCCGTTTGCGCCCGAGGGCTAGCCCCTTTGATTTACAATCACGTATAGCGTTTTAGGAAATGCAGTATTGCAGAAGCACAGGCGCAAAGTCGACGCGACCATCAGGGAGCGGCGACCTCGCACGCACGGCGGGGGAGATTTTATTTCCTAAAACGCCGGAAGAAAGCAGGAAACATCTCGAATGAGGCTTTTTCCCATGAAGTCATGCCCGGCGCGTGTGCCGTTCGCGCAGGCGGGAGCGGCACGCGCGCTTGCTGCTCTGGCAATTGCGGTTCTCATTGCCGGCTGCGGCGATAATTACCGGCCGGTGGTTACGCCGATCGGAACCAATGGCCCGCCGGCACAACCAACTTCATACACGATTGTGGCTTCGACCACGGGCTCCCAGACGCCTGGGGTGGTCACGATCATCGATTATGCGGGTGACTCGATCCTGAACGAAACGCCCATTGGTCCCGGCCCTCTCGTGTTCACGTTGGACGGAACTGGTTCCACGGGCTACACCGTCAACAGCGACGGCACGCTGTCGAATTTCGGCATTTCTCCCAACCTGCAGGCCAAAAACGTCGCCGAGTCCACGCTGCCTCAATTTCAAGGGTTACCGGCGCAACCCGTTAACTTGTTTTCGCCGACCAGCGGACTCTGGGTCACCGACCTTAATGGAGACTTCGTCGATCTCTTTTCCGGATCGCCTCAGGCATTCAAACTCCAGATTCCCGTGGCCACGTCGGTGAGTGCGGCCACCATGCCCGTCTTCGTTGCCGGATCGCCAAATAATTCAGGTCAGCGGGAATATGTCCTGAGCCAGAATGTCCCGGACACTGCGCCACTGGCCTGCAATCTCTCGCCCACAACGGCCCCGACGGGCGTCGCTACGCCGATTGAGCTCTCCAGTAATACCGCCGATCCTGCCATCCCGGTCGGCAAGTGTCCCGTCTACGCGGTGGAAAGTACCAACCTGCAGCGCCTTTTCATTCTCAACCGCGGAGACGATACGATCTCCGTCCTCGATACCAGGAACAACACCCCAGACGCGTGCACGCCGTTTCAGAACCAGAGTGGGCAATGGATCACCTGCCATCCCACCATTCAGCTCCCCGCCGGCTCCGGACCCATTTACGCCGAATACAACCAGGCAACCCAACAGCTTGTCGCGGCCAACTACAACGGTGGATCGATCAGCGTCGTCAATGTCCCCCTGGATGAATACGGCAACGACTCGAATACCTATGCAAATCCCAGCTGCACGGTAGGCGGTGTTACGAGCTACGCCAACTGCGGCGCCATCACGGGCGGCTTCGGCGCAGTGACCACGATCAAGGTGGGCAACACTGCTACTCCCAACCCGGCCAGCGTCACCGTGCTCGCCGACGGAAGCAAGGCCTACACGGCGAATCAGAACGACGACAGCGGTACAGGCAACGGCACGGTGACCGTGGTGAACCTTTACACATATACGGTGGAAAAAACCATTACCGTGGTCGGCCATCCGCGCACTGTTGTCAACACGCAGAACTCCGAATACTCCAAGATCTACGTGGCTTCACCCGACAGCCCCTTTATCACGATCATCGAGTCGAGTCCGACCGTCACTGACCTGATCGACACCACGGTTCTTCTGGAAGGCAGGCCGGTGGACGTGCGCACCACCTCACAGAACGGCACCGGAGGCGCGAATAACAACTACAGCAGCCGTGTTCCTGGCTACGGGCAGCCTTGCAACCTGCCAGGCAGCGCGTCGCTGGCCTCGCTCGCCGCGTGTCAGGCCACTCCGTAGCGCGAACGGTCAAACGGGCGGCGCTACCATCTGAAGGGCCATTCCCCATGTGGGAACGGCCCTTTGGCGCATTGGGGGACTGATTCATTGATGGCGAAAGATGCAAAAGCGAGCGTTGCGAATCAGCACCCGGCCAAGACGCGACCAGAAAAGACAAGCACGGCCAAGATGCGTCTCGACCAGGCGCTCGTTGAGCGTGGCCTCGCCGCCAGCCGCGAGCGCGCGCGATCGCTGATCCTTGCCGGGCGGGTTCTGGTACGCGAGCAAAAGATCGACAAGCCCGGCACACCCATCGCGATTGAATCCCCGATCCGGCTGCTGGGCGGGGACCTTCCCTACGTCAGCCGGGGTGGATTAAAGCTGGCCGCGGCTCTCGAGCACTGGCAAATCGCCGTCACCGGCCGCGCCTGTCTCGATGTTGGCGCATCGACCGGAGGATTCACCGACTGCCTTTTACAGCACGGCGCGGCGCACGTCACGGCCATCGACACAGGCTTCGGCCAAATCCACATGAAGCTGCGCAACGATCCGCGCGTCCGCTTGCTCGAGCGCACCAACGCTCGCCTGCTCGAGCCCAAGTCGCTCGAGCCCAAGTCGCTCGAGCTTCGGTCGTTGGCGGCATTCGACCGAGACCAGGAAAAAACGCTTCTCGTCGTCGACGTCTCGTTCATCTCCGCCACGCTTGTGCTGCCGGCCGTGCTTGCCGCTGCTCCTTCGCTCGTCGAGGCGGTGATTCTGGTAAAGCCCCAGTTCGAGGCCGGACGTGAGCACGTCGGCAAAGGCGGTATTGTGCGCGATCCCGAGGCGCACCAGTTGGCCATCGACAAGGTCGCTGGCTGTGTTCGCGCTCTTGGCTGGACCGTCGCCGAAACCATCCCGTCGCCGATCACCGGCGCCGAGGGCAACAAGGAGTTTCTGCTCTACGCGCGGCGGTCATGAGATTGCGCTCCTCATGAACAACGATCTTTGCAATTCGTGGCAAGCGGTCAGAGGGCCGGGTCGCCACACCCACTCAGACGCGTGTGCCGCAGTTCGTGCAAAAAGGAGATCCATCCGTCAACTTCGTGCCGCAGTTCTTGCAAAAGACAAGGCTGCTCGCGGCCGTGACTGGTTGCGGCTGCACGCCGGCCGCATACGGTTGCGGCGGTGCGCCAAACGCGACCGGGGACAAGCCCATGCTCCCAGGAAATAGCCCCATTGCCTGCTCGGGAAACTTCGGATTGGGCCCGTATTGATTCGGCCCCGGCTGGCTGTCCTGGCACAAAAAGACAATCTGAATCACAGCGCAGATGATGCCTACGAAGGGAATCATGCCAAGCACAATGAGCAACACGAGCATCCAGCCGCTCTTGCCGATGTCGTGAAAACGGCGCGTCGCGACTGCCAAACTGGGAATGATGGCGGCCAACGCATAGACGCCAATCGGAATGAACAGGAACGGTCCGTTGTCCTCCGACATTGCGATTCCCGCGGCGCCTATCGCCGCCAGCACCACGATGGCCAGAAGATTGAATAAGATAAACATCCAATATTCCGTGCGCCGCGAGCGGCCGTCGAACTGAGCATATTTCTTCCATACCATCAAGTACCAATCCATCGCACCCTCTCATTCTTATTGCGTACCGAACACAATGGTTCAAGCTTGGCGGTGGCAGCGCCAGTCCAAAGGCACAGCCGTCGAATAGCCGCCACTTTTTGGAGTTGAGCCACTATACAAACACAAGCCCAATAAAGTCAGCAATTATTCTGCGCGATCATCCTCGGCCCTTTCCCGTTCTTGTCCCGGCGTGTAGGCGCGCGCCGAGATTGGCCCCAGTCGAGCGAGTCCATTACACTTGGACGCATGACCACGGTTGCAATTGTTTGCAAGCCGAACAGGGATGAGCTCAAGCGGCTCTTGCCGGACCTGATCGCGTGGCTGCGCAAGCACAACTACGAAGTCGTGCTGGATGGCGAAGGAGCCGCCTATACCGACGCTGCGCCGGGCGTGAATCGAGCCGAGCTTCCCTCGCATTTGCCGGGTCTGGTCATTGTTCTTGGCGGCGACGGCACTTTGCTTGCCGCGGCGCGCATCTTCGCCACCGTGGGTACGCCCATCCTCAGCGTCAACCTCGGATTTCTCGGCTTTCTTACTGAAGTGCGCCTCGCCGACCTCTACGCCACTCTGGAAAACTGGTGCACGGGCTGTCACAGTCTCGACGAGCGCGCCATGCTCCACGCGGTTCTATGGCGTGACGGGGCAGAGCACTCGAGTTTCGAGGCGCTGAACGAAATTGTCGTCTCCAAAGGTGACATTGCCCGCATGGGCGAGTTCGCCGTGGAGCTTGACGGGCGAAGCGTGGCGCGCTTCCGCGCTGACGGCGTCATCGTCTCCACTCCCACGGGCTCAACCGCTTATACGCTGGCGGCGAACGGCCCCATCCTCACGCCCGATGTCGACGCTATGGTGGTCACGCCCATCTGTCCCCACCTGCTCACGCTCAGGCCGATCGTCGTGCCGGGCAGCGCGTCGCTCATCGTTCGCGTCGAGGGCGTTCCCAACGTCGCGCTGCTCACCATCGACGGCCAGCAGGGTGTGGAGCTTCTCCGCGGCGACGAAGTGCGGTGCCGCCGCTCCAGCTACGCCGTCAAACTTGTCCGCCTTGGCGACGGCGGGTTCTTCGATGTGTTGCGCAGCAAGCTGAGTTGGGGTGAATTGTAAAGACGCCGCGGCAGCGCGCTCTAGTGTGTCAGCGCGGCCAGCAGCACTTGCGCCTTGGCCACCAGAGTGCGCGCGCCGTCCGCGTCGCCAGACGCCAAAGCCGTCCTGGCCTCTTTCAGAAACTCCCGAATCTGGTCGGCGGTCTTTTGGTCGGTGTCGTTCAACGTGCGGTTGATGCCGCTGAGCCCACGCTCAAGGTTCGCGATCGACTGCTCTGTTTGCTGTCGATCGCTCACAGGGTTGCCGGAAGAAAGTTGACCGATCGCGCTGACCTCGGGGCTGGTGTTTGTGGTCGCCTCCGGAGTGTTGACGATTTCCGTTGGAGTCGCCGGCCTCCAGTGCCTGATGAGCGGCTTCACCGATTCGTCGTGAACTCTCATGTTGTAGAGAGGCTTGCCGGAGATCAATCTCATCGTAGGCGGCAGCTCTACGAAGGCAAGCTCCAGGGGCACTGAAGGCTCAATCAGCGGCGCCAGCATCGGCTCTGCCGGCTGGCCCTTGTGAAAGGGCGTGTGGAAGCAGCCAGCCAGCAAGAGCGGCAGCAGCCACGCAGCGCACTTGGCGGGTGACTTCATTCCCCCATCCCCTTTTCGTCTTCAACCGCCGCCGGTTGCAGATTCCGGCGTCCCCGTTCCGCGGCGGCGAGTGGAATTCGCAGCCTGAATTCCGTGCCGCGGCCTTGCCTCGATTGTACTTCGACGCTCCCGTGGTGTAACTGCAGGATCCGGTAGGTCATTGCCAGCCCAATGCCGCTGCCCCCGATCTTGGTTGTAAAGTACAGATCGAAGATCTTGTCGCGGATTTCGTCAGGAACTCCGATGCCCTCGTCGGCAACGCGCAGCACCGCCGAGTACGCTGCCGGATACCCCGCCCCGCCGACCATTCCGTTCGGCTTCCCTGCGTGCGCCTGATTCTCGCCGTAATCCCTGTCTTCCTCGAGGGTAATTTCCAGCCGCCCGCCATCCGGCATGGCCTGTGCGCCATTCTGGATCACGTTCAGCGCCGCCTGCTTCAGCAGGTCGGCATCCACATTGGCGATCAGCGGCTCTGCCGGTATGTGGCTGATCAACGTCACCCGGCGCATCGTCAGCTCGTCCGCGGCCAATGCCAGCACGTCGCCGATCACCGGGCGAAGGTCCTGCTCCCGCAGTTGGACTTCGACCGGCCGCGCGAAATCCACCAGCGTTTGCACCACGCGGTCCAGCCGCCGTATCTCCGCGTCGATCACATCCAGGTGCCTGGTGGCCGGTCCGTTCGATTCGCCCAGCTTCGACTTCAGAAGCTCCAGGTGCACCACGATCGCGTTGATCGGGTTCTTCACTTCGTGGCCCACGCCCGAGGTGAGCCGGCCGATCGCCGCCATGCGCCGCGAAAGCTCCAGTTCCGACTCGATTTCCGCCGCCGATTCCAGATCGTGCAGCGTCACCAGAGCGCCCAGTCCCTTTTGCGTTTCGTCGTCGTTGATAAAGTTCACCGAGGCCTGGATGCGCCGCCCGCTTTCGGTGCGAATCTCTTCCTTGTCCAGATTCCTGCCGGATTCGATCGCCTCGCGCAGTGTCCGTCCCAGCTCGTTCGAGTCGTTGAGGATTTCGCGCGCTTGCAGACCCAAAATGTTATCGCGATCGATCTGCAGGAATCGCCGAGCCGCCTCTGAAACCAGCACCGCGCGCCTGTCCTCGGTAAAGAGCATGATTCCGTCCTGCAAATTGCCCAGAATCTGGTCGAGATTTTCCCGCAAGGCGGAATAGATCTCCTCCACATTGCGCATGCGCTGCCCGATCTTCTCGATCTTGGTGGACACCTGCGCCGCCACGTCCTGCTTCTTCGGCGCCTGCTCTTCAATGGGCGCTTCTCCGGCAGCAGTCAGGCGGTCGAGCTGCCGGCTGATCTCCGTCAACGGGCGCAGCGCCAGGTTGCTCAGCGAAAAAGCCGCCAGCAGCGCCGCAATCAGGGCAAATCCCATCAGCCAGAACGCCTTGCGCAGCAGCGGCTCGTAAACGGCCCGCAGCAGCGACGTGTGAACTCCTACATGGACCGATGCGAAGAGCTTGCCGTTATTCTCGAGCGGCGCAACGATATCCAAAACCTTGGGCTGTCCGAAGACCTGCATCATCGTCGGCACCGGCCCGGCCTTGCGCAACTCGTCATAGTTAGGCCGCGCGGGCAGCGGCTTGCCTTCGTTGTCGGGATTCGTGCTCAGCAACACCAATCCCTGGCTGTCGCTGATATTCACGTCGTACACCGTGGACGAATAGCGGATCACCGACACCAGCGCCGCCTGCAGCGTCGGATCGTTTTGCACCGTCTCGGCGACGAGACCGCGTAATTCGCCGGGATTATTCGGATCGACCGTGAGGCCCTTGAGGCCGGCCTCCAGCGCATTCTGCAGCGCATACCGCACCTGGTCGGCCACCATCTGGTTGGTGTCATAGGTCTCCAGCACCGCCGCTTTCACCAGTTGGTGGACATACACCAGCGAGACCACCCCGGCGATCAGAAACACCAGAGCAGTAATGGCCAGCACGAGTTTGGTCTTCAGGCCCATGGATACCATCACTCAGCAGCAGACCGGCTCGGCGCACCTTTCAAGGCCATTCACGCGCGGCCTCCCGCAATCACTTTGTTCGACGTTGTTTTGAGCGCCCTGGGGATAAAAATCTGCACTTCCCACAATGGAATCGCAGCCTTTTCAGCTTTTCACTTCCTGATGTTCCCGCCCGTATTCCTTGAGCTTGTTGTGCAGCGTCTTCAGGCTCACGCCCAGAATCTCCGCCGCGCGCGTCTTGTTTTGTCCGGTGGCCTCAAGGGTGCGCAGGATCAGCAGCCGCTCCGCCTCGTCCACCGTCGCTCCCACGCGCACGGTAATCGCGCTGCCGTCGGCGGGCGACGCCGCCGCCTGATCCTTGCCGAATCCCGACGGCAAGTGTCCCGCATCGAGCGGCGCGCCATCGGGACAGAGAATGACCGCCCGCTCGATCGTGTTGCGCAGTTCCCGCGCGTTTCCCGGCCAGCTGTAGGCCATCAGCCTGTCCAGCATGGACGAAGCCACGCCCGACACTTTGCGGCCGTGCTTCTGGTTCATCTCGCCCACCATTGTCTCCACCATGGGCGGCAAATCTTCCAGATGTTCGCGCAACGGCGGCATGACGATGTTGAACACGTTGAGCCGGTAATAAAGATCGGCGCGCAAATGACCCTCCGCCACGGCTCGCTGCGGATCCCGATTCATCGCCGCCAGCACGCGCACGTCGGTATCCATCTCGGTGCGAGCGCCCAGCCTCCGGAACTTCCGCTCTTCCAGCACGCGCAGCAGCTTGGCTTGCGTCCCCGACGGCATTTCGCCGATTTCGTCCAGCAGCAGCGTTCCGCCTGCGGCCAATTCGAAGCAGCCGGCCCTGCGCTCGATCGCGCCCGTAAACGAGCCCTTCTCGTGGCCGAAGATTTCACTTTCGATCAGCGTCTCCGGAATCGCCGCGCAGTTGACCGCCACAAATGGCCGCGCCTTGCGCGGGCTCAGATCGTGCAGCGTGCGCGCCACCAGTTCCTTGCCCGTCCCGCTCTCTCCCGTGATCAATACCGGAACATTCGACGGGGCAACCTGCTCGATCAGCGTGAAAATCTCGCGCATCGCCCGCGAGCTGCCCACCATGTGGCCCAGCACGCCCGACTCCCGCAGCCTGCGCCGCGCAACCTCCAGCTCGATTGCCGTCTCTCGCTGTCTCGCAGCGTTGGCCAGAATCGTCTTCAGCCGTGTGGCGTCCACCGGCTTTTGCAGAAAGTCGTACGCGCCCAGTTTCATCGCGTCCACGGCCAATTGGATCGAGCCCATGGCAGTCAACACCACCACCGCCATGTTGGCGCTCAGGCCCTCGGCGCCCTCAGCCAGCTTGGAAAGCAGCCCCATGCCGTCCATCCGCGGCATCTTCAGGTCGGTTACCACAATGGCCGGATCCCACGTCTGCGCCTTCTCCCACGCCTCTTGGCCGTCGCGCGCTGTTTCCGTGCGGTATCCCCACCCGGAGATCAGCTCCGCGAGGCCGGCCAGTGCGTTCGGTTCATCCTCGGCGATCAACACCTTTACGACGTTCTGCATAGGGGCTTACCGATCATCTCATTAGCTTACCTTTTCGCAGTCCCATCCGGCCACGAAGCCGGTTTCTACGCGCATTACTTCAGTTGCCGGCGAAAGCTTTTCGTGGCTGGCGAGCCGTCTGGCTGCGCGATCGGGGATTCCAAGAGGCCGCTCCCTGCGCGGTGGCGACGAGGCCAGGGCCACGCCGGTCGATTCCGCGGCCGCCCACTGCCGATACGGGCTTCCTGCATAATGGAAAGGTTATGAAAAGACTCTGGGTTATTTCAGTCTTCTGCTTAGCTTTGTTTTGCTGTGCGTTTCTTTCCGCCGAGGTCAAGCCCTCGCCGCTTTTCAGCGACCACATGGTTTTGCAACGCGGCATGTCCGTACCCGTGTGGGGCACGGCAAGTCCCGGCGAAACCGTGCGGGTGACCATGAACGGTGAAACCCGCTCCACTCGCGCCGCTGGGGACGGCAAGTGGATGGTGCATTTGCGCAAACTCAAAGCCGGCGGACCCTATGACATGCGCATCGACGGCGCCAACTCGATCACCATTCACGATGTTCTCGTTGGCGAAGTGTGGCTTGCAACGGGCCAGTCGAACATGGTGTTTACTGTTTCCAAAAAAGTCAATCCCTGGGCTGGAATGCTCGACGAAGAAAAGGAAATCGCCGCGGCCAACTACCCGGAGATACGCATGTTCACGGTAAAGACCGCCAAGGCCCTGGAGCCGCAGGACGATCCCGCCGGCGAGTGGCAGATCTGCAGCCCCGAAACGGTTCCTGGATTCTCCGCTGTGGGCTACCTTTTCGCGCGCGATCTTCAGCAGCGCCTTCATGTCCCGGTTGGTATTCTCACCGTCGCCTATGGCGCCAGCACCGCCGAAGCCTGGCTGCCGCGTGAGGCTCTGGCGGCCGATCCGGAGCTCAAGCCACTGCTCGATCGCTTCGATGCTCTGGAGAGCTTTTACAAGTCCCATCCCGGTGCGATGGTGGCCGACGCGCCACCCGCCCCGCAGACCATTAATTCGCGTCCCGGCAAGCCCGGCCCGCTGCGCGATCCCGTCCAGGATCAACACGAGCCCACGGTGCTCTTTAACGGTATGTTGCATTCAGTCATTCCTTTCGCCATTCGCGGCGCCATTTGGTATCAGGGCGAGTCCATCGTGGGCGGAAAAGCCGGAATTGCCCTCTATCCCCACGTGATGGAGACACTGGTTACTCAGTGGCGTCAGCTGTGGGGTGAAGGAAACTTTCCCTTCAATGCCGTGCAACTGCCGGCGCTCAAAAACGTCAGCAACAATCCCATGGTGCGCGAAGCTCAGGCGCAAATCCTGTCGCTTCCTGACACTGGCCTCGCCGTCACCATCGACGACGGCGATCCTGATAATGTGCATCCCAAGGACAAGGAGCCCGTCGGCGAGCGCCTGGCGCTTATCGCCCTGGCCAACACTTACAAACAGAAGCTGGAGTACTCCGGCCCACGTTACAGCTCCATGCAGATTGAGGGCGGTTCCATTCGCATTCGATTCACACACGCCGATGGCGGTCTTGTGGCCAAAGGTGGTCCGCTGGAGTGGTTCCAGATCGCGGGCGCCGATCAACAATTCGTCACCGCTGAAGCCGTCATAGACGGCGACTCGATCGTCGTTAAGAGCTCCGCCGTGCCCGCGCCCGTCGCTGTGCGCTACGCCTGGGACAACTACCCGTTCGGATGCAACCTTTTCAATGCCGCCGGCCTACCCGCTGCGCCGTTTCGCACCGACGACTGGGACGCTTTGGGGGAGATTGCGCGGGAATTCACGGGCAAGTGAGAGGCGGAATCTGAGCAATCCATGCGCCGTGGGCCTTGCCGGTCTATACTCTCATCTGTCCGTTTTCTTTGAAGGGAGCAATTCCATGTCTTCTTCCGCAGTTGCTTTTGCCCGCCAGAACCACCCCCGTTTTCTCGATGAACTGAAGGCCCTCCTGCGCATTCCCTCCATCTCCACTTTGCCCGAGCACAAGGGTGACTGCCGGAAAGCCGCCGAGACGCTGCTTGCTGAGCTGAAGCGCATCGGTATGGAGCATGGACGCCTCATCGAAGGCGAAGGCCATCCGCTCGTCTACGCCGACTGGCTGCACGCCACCGGCAAGCCGACCGTGCTCATTTACGGCCACTACGATGTCCAGCCCACCGATCCGCTCGACGAGTGGCTCTCTCCGCCCTTTGAGCCGGTCGAGCGCAACGGCAACCTCTACGCCCGCGGCTCGGCCGACGACAAGGGCCAGGTTTGGGCGCAGGTCAAGGCCCTCGAGTCGCTGCTCGCCAGCGGAAAGCTCCCCCTCAATGTTCGTGTCCTGCTGGAAGGCGACGAAGAAGTGGGCGGGGAAGCGATTGCGAACTACGTCGCCTCAAAGCCCGCCGACCTCAAGGCCGATTTCGCGCTGGTCTCCGACACCGAGCTCTTCGCGCCCGGCTTGCCCACGCTCTGCGTCGGCCTGCGCGGCATGATCTACACCGAGCTCGAGGTCCGCGGCGCCAAGACCGATCTCCATTCCGGCATGTACGGCGGAGCGGCGCCCAATCCCTTCTTCGCCCTCGCCTGGATCATTGCCAAGCTCAAGGACGAGAACGGCCACATCCTCATTCCCGGCTTCTACGACGACGTTGTTCCGCCCAGCGCCGAGGAGCTTGCCGCCTGGCGCAGCCTGCCCTTCGACGAAGAGGAGTACCGCAAGGCCGAAGTCGGCTCCAAGCAGCTCGTTGGCGAACCCGGCTTGAGCGTCCTCGAGCGCACCTGGGCCCGTCCCACGGTCGAAGTGCACGGCATGCCCGGCGGTTTCATCGGCGCCGGCGCCAAGACCGTCATCCCCGCCAAAGCTCTCGCCAAAGTCTCCATGCGCCTGGTTCCCAACATGACCCCCGCCAAGGCCTTCGCGCTCTACAAAAGCTACGTCGAAAAGATCGCTCCCGCCGGCGTCGATGTCGATGTCCGGCTTATTCACTCCGGCGACGCTTGCCTGATCCCCGTGGACAACCCCTACATTCAGGCCGCGACGCATGCCCTGCATGAAGTCTGGGGTAAGGACACGGTCTTCATTCGCTCCGGCGGGTCGATTCCCATTGTTGGAGACTTCGATCGTCACCTTGGCCTGCCCAGCGTCATGATGGGCTTCGGCCTGCCCGACGACAATATCCACGCCCCCAATGAAAAGTTCAACCTGAAGAACTTTTCTCTGGGCATTGAATCGCTGATTCGCTTCCTGGAGGAAGTGGGCCACTGAGTATGCGGGATGGGCTGCGCGATTCCGCTGCAATCTCCGATGCCGCCGGCTTTGTTCTTGCCGGCGGCCAGTCCAGCCGGATGGGTAGCGATAAAGCCCTCTTGCCCTTTGACGGCGAGCCGTTGATCGCGCGCGCTGTTTCAACCTTGCGCGAAGCCAGAATTCCAGTCTCAATCGCAGGCGCAGCTTCGTCCGCTCGCGCCTCCTTCGTTGCGCATGCGCCGGTTGTCGAAGATTCCCGGCCCGGCCTGGGCCCGCTGTCTGGAATCTGCACCGCCATGGCCGCTGCTTCCGCTCGCTTTGCCGTCTTTGTGCCCGTCGATCTCCCGCTGCTTCCGCCCTCGCTGATCGAGTACCTGCTCCAACACGCGCGCATAACCGGCCACGCCGTCACCATCCCTTCGATGAACGGCTTTATCCAGACCTTCCCCGCTGTTTTGGAGCGATCCGCTCTTCCCCAACTCCAGAACGAATTGCATTCCGGGCAACGCGGCTGTTTTTCCGCGTTCCAGGCCGCGGCGGATCGCCTGGGCCAATCCATCGCCGGCCTCGACGTTGAGTTGCTCGCTCAATCCGGACAGGCCTCGCACCCTCTTGGCCTTCCTCCGGTTCGCTGGTTTCTCAACGTGAATACCCTTCAGGATCTTCACCGCGCCGAGGCGCTTTGGTCGCACGCCGTCGCGTAAGCTTGATGTATGGCGTTGTTCGAACCCCACGCTGAGCCCGACTCGTTCCAGCCTCTCGAAGCAGAGCTCGAAGCGCTCGCCGGCCCCGGGGAAACTGCGGCTCAACCGCTCCCGGCGATCGCCGCCGACTCCGCGCAACCCATCATCGTCTTCGACGACGTCTCCATCTCTTTCGATGGCCGTTCCGTGTTGGAGAATGTCAGCTTTTCCGTGGGCCGCGGCGAGACGCTGTGCATCCTTGGCCGCAGCGGCGTTGGCAAATCCGTTTCGCTGCGCATGCTCATGGGCTTTCTCAAGCCGGATTCCGGATCGATCCGCGTCGAAGGACAGGAGATCACCGGACTCAACGAAGAGGGCCTGCGCGCCATTCGCAAACGCATCACCATGGTCTTTCAGAACGGCGCCTTATTCGATTCGATGAGCGTGCGCGAGAACGTCGCCTTCCCCTTGCGCGAGAAAGGCGGCCTGGCCGAAGACCAGGTGAACCTGATCGTCGACCGCCTCATTGGCCTCGCCGGTGCGGACGATGTGGCTGAATCGTTGCCGGCCAGCCTTTCAACGGGGCGCAAACGCGCCGTGGCCATGGCTCGCGCGCTCGCTGCTCAACCGGAGATCGTCCTTTACGACGAGCCCACCACCATGGTCGATCCCATCACTGCCCGTCGCCTGGGCGGCCTGATCCAGCGCCTCAAGCACCAGCTCGGATTCACCAGTATCGTGGTTACGCACGATACGCGCTTCGCCCAGGAACTCGCCGACACTGTGCTCTTTTTGCACCAGGGACGGGCGCTTTTCTTCGGTCCCCTTAGTGGCTTTCTTGATTCGGCCGATCCTTTCATCCGCCAGTTTCTCTCCCTGGACGCGTACGTATTGCCGTCAGACTAAAAGAGTTATGCTCTCAAGCCCTGCCCCTGTAAAATGAGCTTACCGGTCGGTATGACCCCAGGGTACCCGTTTGTTGCATCCGCCCGTAATCTGTCGGCAGTATGATTTGTCTTGCTAACCGTTCCCCCACTGGGCCAAGCTGGAGGCAAGCGATTGTACCTCGAGTCGAATCGAATTCGGCGCAAGAAGCAACGCGCAGACTCTTACGCGCCTCTAAATAAAGCAGATCGCAGAACGTCTCCTGGTTTCACTGCACTCTATTCCATAAAAAGCGCTCGCGCGCACGATCCGGGCCTGATATTCGAGCCAATGTTTTCTCGGGCCATCTTTTCTCTGAGTCGGCTTGCCGCCGGCAAGCATGGCGGGTTCACCGTCTTGATCTCCAGCCGGAACCCCATCTGTTCCGTCGTGCCAGAAGATCCAGGACACAGCCGCCAGACTCGGAGCAGGAGACCGCTCGCAGAAGATCGAGTTCCACTTGTGCCTTGTTTCTCTTGCTTTGCTTATCAACCCCAGCAGCCCGCAGTTCAGGCCGTTCAGGAAGTTTGAGGTCTGCGTAGAACTTATGGCGAGTTCAGATTTCTGGCAAAGGCTGTCATCGTCCCTGGCAGAGTGGGACGCCGGTGTCGTAGGGAACTCTTCGAGAGGTTCACGGGGTACGGCCAAGATGTGGATGGTGATGGATGCGCTCACCGTCTTCCTGGCAGCCATGGGGGCTACACTCTACAAGTTCCACACCAATCCCGTGGAGGGCGCGCGGGACTTCTTCCACGGCACCTTGTTCCACGGCCTGTCGATTTGGATTCTGCTGGCCCTCTTATGCGGATTCGCCGGCGCGCTCATTGTCACCAGCAGGCGCCTGCATCTCTACGCGCCCATGCACATGACGAACTTCCTCCACGAGCAGAGGATGAGCGCCCAGGCTTGCCTTACCTCCGGCCTTTTGCTCACCGGCGCGCTCTACCTGGTGAGAGCCATCGTTATTCCCCGCGGCGTTGTGATTGAAACCATCGGCCTCGTCACCATCGGACTGGCCCTCCGCCGCTTCATCTATCGCATTCTGCTTTATCGCCGGTTCGATCGCGGGCTCGACACGCGCAACGTGCTCATCGTTGGCACCGGCCTTGAGGCACAAGCGCTCCGTAAGCACCTCGAGAAAATCCGTCATCTCGGCTACACGTTCAAGGGCTTTATCGAGCTGCCTGGTTGCACGTCCCACGAATCGGTGACTTCAGACATCGTCGGAAACCTCGAGACTCTCTTTACCCACACCCGCAAGCAGTTCATCGACGAGATCTTCTTCACCACCCCATGCGAGCGCGGCATCGTCCAGAACGTGCTGGAGCAGGCCCGCGCATATGGAGTCGATCTTCGCGTCATCCCCGACCTCTATGACGGCCTGGCCTGGAACAGTCCCATCGAATACGTCGGCCAATTCCCCACTATCCCCCTGCACCGCGGCGCGGTGCCCGAAATCGGACTGATCTTCAAGCGCGTCTTTGACACCGTCTTTTCCACATTGGTCCTTGTTCTCTTCTCGCCCGTCCTGCTGGCCATCGCCATCGCCGTCAAGTTCGATTCCCCCGGCCCGATCTTCTATACCTCGGAGCGCATCGGCAAGAAGGGCGTCGTGTTCCGCTGCATGAAGTTCCGCACCATGGTTCGCGATGCCGACACGCGCCGCGCGGAGATCATGCACATGAATGAGCGCGATGACGTGCTCTTCAAGGTCTCAAACGACCCCCGCATCACCCGGCTGGGCCGCTTCCTGCGCAAATATTCGTTGGATGAGTTGCCCCAGTTCATCAATGTTTTGCGCGGCGAGATGAGCATTGTCGGCCCGCGCCCGCCGCTGGCCGGCGAAGTGCGCAAGTACGATCTCGACCACTTGCGCCGCCTTGACGTCACCCCTGGCATCACTGGCTTGTGGCAGGTCCAGGGCCGCCAGGATCCCTCATTTGACAGCTATGTCTCGTTGGACGTCACCTACATCGACAGCTGGAGCATCTGGCTCGATTTCAAGATCATCATGCGCACCATCGCCGTAGTTTTTGCCGGCACCGGCACATAGCGTGGCGTGAACGTCGATGCTTCCTAGACCAGGCCGGTGCTCCGCTTGATCTCAACGTCCTGGTATTCATGAATTGACTCTGCCGGCTTCATCAATTCGGCTGGCACTGATGTTGAGCCAGTTGGTTGCGAGCGTTCGGTTCGTGGTTCGGTGTTTCTCCTCACCCTCAGGTTGTTCACCGCATACTCCACGTAAGGCGATTTCAGCTCCGGAGCTTTGTCCAGGAAACGGCAAGTCGCCGTCACCTGTTCAACAATGAATGTTGGCTGGAATCCGGCAAGGTCCAGTTCTTTTTCCTTCGTGATCAAGTACACGATGAAATTGAAAACTTCATCGCTGAGGGTCAGTTTATGCCGCGCGCACTCCATTTCGAAGATGCGGCGAAATTGGTCCAGGCCCGGCGGACCCACTTCGATCTTGTAAGGTAGACGGCGAAGAAACGCCGGATCCATCAGGTCTTCCGGATTCAGGTTGGTGGCAAAGATCACGATTTCTTCAAACGGAATGGAGAAGCTCGCTCCGGAGCGCAACTTCATGTAATCGACCCGGCTCTCCATGGGCACAATCCACCGGTTCAGGAGGTCTCTCGGGCTCACGAACTGCCGCCCGAAGTCGTCGATGAGGAAGCAACCGCCCAGCGCCTTCATGTGCAGCGGCGCTTCGTAGTAATGCCCCTTCTCGTCGTAGCGCAGGTCCAGCATGTCCAGGGTCAGTTCGCCGCCGGCCACGACGAACGGCCTCCGGCAAGATACCCAGCGCCTGTCGTGCGTCTCGCGCAAGAAGCTCGCAAGCTCGGGGCCGTCCTCCTTACCCGCTTCGGAACTAGCCTCGATGTGAATCCTGGGATCGTAGTAGCGGATGATCTGGCCCTGAATGGTAATCGCGTAAGGGACATGAATCACATCCTGAAAGACGCTTGCGAAACACAATGCGACCGAAGTCTTGCCGTTTCCCGGCGGTCCGTACATGAGAATCGCTCGCCCGGAGTTCAGCGCTGGTCCCGCCTGCTCCACAATCGTTTCGTCGATTGTCAGTTCCTTGATGGCTTCGTGTACCTGAGCCAAAGTCACGCGCTCGTTCGTCGGCTTCTGCATGTTCACCCGTTCGATGAACTCCTCAAGCGTCACCGGCGCGGGCCCAATGTATCCCGATCTCTGCAGCGCCTCGAGGGTCCACCGCTTGCCCTCATCGGTCATCGCATAGCGCATGTCCAGCACGCTGTCCGAGCTCATTGCCCCCATCGTATAAAGCAGTTGCCGCTCAATCGCGATCTTCGCCAGGTCCATCACGATGTGCTGGGGAAGTTTAATGGCGTCCGCTATCTGCCCGATCTTCTCCAGCCGCCCGGAAAAAACCAGCTTCATGAACAGCGCCAGCAAATCGGTGTCGTCGATGCCCGTAGCTTCAATGTCGGCAGGTTCCTGCGGAACGCGATGGATGAATCGCTTGATCGTTCGCGCGTCGGTCGCGCCAATCGCAACCAGGTTGTCGCCAAGGTTGCCGCCCTGCAACAGCTTGCGCTCAAGAGCCGCGGTGACGTCCTTTTCCGTGACAATCCCGGCACGGACAAGCAACTCGCCCAATCTCATTTGCGGTTCGATGGCGTTCCCCCGAATACAACGATTCCGCAGTGATGGAATTGCTTAATGAATCCGAGCTCTGCAGATTTCGTCGACCGCCCCATGCCGATCATTAGGGATGGCTCATTTGGTTACGAATTTGATTCTAGGCAGTGACTTTCGTGCAGATAAATCCCCCGTTTGGGGGCCTGTTTCATAAGCCTTTAATGAATGAATAACTTAGCTTTCCAGATTTCAAGCCTTCAGGCCCAAAGCAATGTCCCCACTGTTCCGATAACCTCCGCTGTTTCAGTCGGCTCCGTCCAGAGCTCCCGCCATTTAAACTGGTTCTGTGAAGATCGCTCTCGCCCAGATCGATCCTACGGTCGGGGATTTTACCGGCAATCTCGAGAAAATTCTGGCCGCAAGCCGTCGCGCCGCCGAATCAGGCGCGCGGCTCACCGTCTTCTCCGAGCTCGCCATCTGCGGCTATCCGCCCGCCGATTTCGTTGAAAAACCCAGCTTCCTCGCTCGCTGCCGCACCGCAGTCGAAGATCTTGCCGCCGCCACGCGCGATCTGCCCACCGCCGTTCTTGCCGGCGTCGCTCTGCCGGCTGGACAAGAGGACGTCAAACCCGCCTTCAACGCCGCCGTCCTTCTGGACCGCGGCCAACTGCTCCTCGAACAACACAAGCGTCTCCTGCCCTTCTACGATGTGTTCGATGAGCAGCGCTACTTCTCTCCATCGGGGCCTCAGAAGGTCATCGACTTCGAAGGCCTTCGCCTCGCCGTCTCCATCTGCGAGGACGCCTGGAACGACAAGAATTTCTGGCGCCGCCGCCTCTATAGCATCGATCCCATGGAAGAGCTCATGTGCCAGGGCCCTTCGCTGCACATTAACCTCTCTTCCTCGCCGTTCTGGCACAACAAGCGCGCCGTTCGCCGCGAAATGCTCGCCGCCATCGCTCGCCGCGACCGCATCCCGGTGCTGATGTGCAACCAGGTCGGCGGCGACGACAGCCTCATCTTCGACGGTTCCTCGCTGGCTCTCAATGCGCGCGGAGAGCTGATCGCGCAGGCCGCCTCGTTTCGGGAGGACCTGGTCATCGTCGACCCCTTCAATGCTTCGCCAGTTCCGCTTCCCGAAGACGACGAGACTGAGGCCGCCTACCGCGCCCTCGTGCTCGGCACTCGTGACTACGTGCGCAAGTGCGGCTTTCGCAAAGTCATCGTCGCCCTCAGCGGCGGCATCGACTCAGCCCTGGTCGCGGCCATCGCTACGGAAGCTCTCGGCGCGGAAAACGTGATCGGCATCGGCATGCCCAGCCCATATTCCTCTTCAGGCTCGGTTGACGACAGCCTCAAGCTGGCAGCAAATCTCGGCATTCGCTTCGAGGCGATCTCCATCAGCGAGCTCTTTGCCGATTTCAATCGTGCATTGGCCCCGCTATTCACCGGATTGCCGCCCGACATCACCGAAGAAAACATCCAGCCTCGCATTCGCGGCACCATTCTCATGGCGATCTCCAATAAGCTCGGCGCACTCGTGCTCTCGACGGGCAATAAATCCGAGATGGCCGTCGGCTACTGCACTCTCTACGGCGACATGGTGGGAGCTCTCGCCGTCATCGGCGACCTGGTCAAGACACGCGTGTACGCAATCTGCTACTGGCTCAACCGGGACCAGGAAAAAATCCCCGTTGCGATCCTCTCCAAGCCTCCCTCCGCCGAGCTGCGCCCCGGACAGATGGACACCGACTCACTGCCCCCCTACGAGGTGCTCGATCCCATCGTCGAAGCCTACGTCGAGCGCTATGAGACGCCGGAATCGATCGCCGAGGAGCGCGGTTTTCCCCTCGATCTCGTCCAACAGGTGGTGCGCCTGATTGAGCGCTCCGAGTACAAGCGCCAGCAGGCCGCTCCGGTCCTGAAGGTAACCTCCAAGTCTTTTGGCATGGGCCGCAGGTTTCCCATCGCCGTCAAAGTCCAAAGCTGATCGACGCGCCGTCGTAGGTCGAGTGGGCCGGCCAGCTCCCCGTTATAAGCTAAGGAAAGGGAGTTTTCCCGTGCAACGAAGGAGAATAGCTTGATCCGTCTGTCCTGCCGTTTCATCGGCGCCGCCGCGCTGATTGCTTTATTCGTTCCCGCACTTCAAGCCGCCGCCCAGCAACATGTGCCGCCAGCGCCTGACACCACAAGCTCCGAGCCCTCTGCGCCCACGCAGCAGCCGGATGCCGCCACGCCCCCAGCTGGCGCGAATTCTGTCCAGCAGCCCGGAGCAACACCCACTGCCCCGGTTCCGTCGGGTCCGCCGGTCTTTCCCAAGCCCGATCCGGCCAACTTCACCGCCGCCGCCCCCACAAAGGAAGTCGTCAACGGTTTTCTTCAGGCCAATTGGGGCTTCGACGAGGACCGCATGTGGCAGGTGCAGGCCATTCTCAAGACGCCCGCTGACGGCGTCAGCAAGGTCATCGTTCTGGTCGGCGATAAAACCGGCAAGCAGAAACCGCAGGTTTTCTCCTTCTTTGCTCTTCCTGACGGCAAGCACATCGTCACCGGTGACGACATCATCGTCTTTAGCGCCACGCCCTTTGCCGACGCCCGCCGGCAGTTGCAGCAGCGCGCCAATGGCCCCTATCGAGGAGTTGCAGCGAAAGATCTGGAGATGGTCGAGTTTGCCGATTTCCAATGCCCGCACTGCAAAGAGGCACAAGCGAACATGGACAAGCTCGTCGCCGATTATCCCAACGCGCGCATCGTCTTTCAGAACCTTCCTATAGCGTCCATCCATCCGCAAGCCATGAACGCGGCGGAGTACGGCGTCTGCGTGACAAAGTTGGGCGGCAGCTCGGCTTTCTTCCAGTTTGCCGCTGCCGTCTTTGACGGTCAGGATGGGCTCGCCACTTCGGACGGAGCAACGCTCACCCTCAACAGCGCCGCCACCAAAGCTGGCCTCGATCCTGCCAAGGTTGCGGCCTGTGCCGCCACGCCTGAGGTCAAGGCCGACATCGATGCCTCCATTGAGTTGGCCAAGGACCTGGGCGTCGCCGAAGTGCCGACACTCTTGATTAACGGCCGCGCTGTCCCTGTTGGCGCCGTTCCCTATGACCTGCTAAAGAAGATCATCGACTACCAGGCCAAGACCGACGGCGTCGTCGGCCAGTAACAGGTTGAGCGAGAACACCTCCCTCTGGGCGCTGCGCCGATGCGGGAACAACTTCGGCCCCATCTCTACGTCGGGGAGGCACATCAACTCAAACGAGGCATAGAAGGAGAATGAACCCTTCGAGGGCCGCAGTTCTCATCCTGATCATTGCTGTCGTTGGCTTGGCCCCTGTCGCACCGAGGACTGCGGCCACGCTAGCGCCAAAGCCAGTCGTCTTTCCGCTCAAGGTCAGCGCGAACAAAAGGTACCTTGTCGATCAGACTGGCGTGCCGTTCTTCATCGTGGCTGACTCGCCACAGGGCCTCATGGGCAGGCTCACGGAAAATGAGGCTGAATTCTACTTCGCCGACCGTGAAGCCCACGGGTTCAACACTCTGGGATGGATTGACGTTGCCTGCGCAGGTCCCGACTATCCAACCAACACCTACGCCGCCACGCCGGACGGAATCCGGCCATTCACGGCTTTTCTTCCTGGCGGGTCAGACTACACCTTTTATGACTTGACCAAACCCAATGAAGCCTATTTTGTCCGGCTTGATCGTATGCTGCAGCTCGCCACGAAGCATCATTTCGCAATTTTCGTGGATCCGATAGAAACCATCGGTTGGTTGCCAACTCTTCGCAGGAATGGTCTGAACGCCGCTTATCGATATGGACAGTTTCTTGGCCATCGCTATGGAAACTATCCCAATCTGGTCTGGATAAGCGGAAACGATTTTCGAAACTGGCACGCCAGCCAGCAGGGCGCACTCTTGGCGGCGGCAAAAGAAGGCATTCGGCCTTTCTTGCACACGTGGCGAGCGCGCAACGACGATGCCTTAGTGCAAGCGGTTGCAATGGGAATCAAGGCGGCTGCCCCTCAACAACTACAGACCGTGGAGCTGGAACCTTCTACAAGTTCTTCTTTCGATGATCCGGCCTGGAGATCCCTCATCGATCTCAACGGTACGTACACCTATTTCCCCGCGTACCTGCAGACACTTCACAGCTACGACCAGCAGCCCATCGCCCCAACGTGGCTGATGGAGTCGCGCTACGAGTTTGACCATGGTGACATTCCGCCCGACAATGGGGTTCCGTACATACTGCGCAAACAGGAATACTGGGCAATTCTCAGCGGAGGGGCCGGCCAGTTCTATGGGAATGCTTATGTTTGGCCATTCAAAGATGGTTGGCGCGAAAAGTTCGACACTGTCGGAGTGCAGCAGATTGCATACTGGAAAGACTTCTTTCGTTTGCTGCCGTGGGAAAATCTTGTTCCGGATCAGGATGGCGCAATTCTCATCTCCGGCAGCGGTTCCATCTGCGATTTGGGGACCGCTGTCAGCCAATGCGATCATGCCCAGGCGGCAAAGTCCGCCGATGGGTCGGTTGTTGTCATTTACCTTCCAACGCTTCGTACCATCAAGGTCAATCTGGCAGTCCTCAACAACGCAGCGCGGGCCGCGTGGTTCGACCCGTCGAACGGAGCCTACCAAGCAATCAGCGGCAAGACATTTCTGAATTCGGGGATCCAGGACTTCACCCCACCCGGTAAGAACCACTCCGGAGACGGAGATTGGGTGCTCCTGGTGAAGGCAAACAATCGTGCCCCGCGAAGAGCCTCGAAAAACGCAGTAAAATAGCGAACTCGCTGCCTTCAGTGTCTCGATGTCGACGGCCCGCTCTTGAATCCTGGACATCATCGAGCCGCACCATCGCGTGAAGTTCGTCTTCTACTGCGTTCCCGTGCCTTTTTCCACTCGTATCATCGGCGTGTGCCCCGCCGCCTGCGGCCCGCGGATCACGTGCGGCGTCATCACGATCACCAGCGTTGCGTAGTTTTGCTGCGAATCCTTGCTGGTCACGTCGTTCAATCCGGGAATCTCGCTGATTCCCGGCGTTCCGCTGATCGCCTGGCTCTGCGACTTGTCCATTTCCGTCGCCACCACCGCTGCCTCGCCTTCCTTCAACGTCACGATGCCGGAATACGCGCGGTTGTTCAGCACCGGATTCCCGTCGATCAACGTCCCCGACAGCGCATCCAGCTTCAGGTCGACGCTGAGGGCAACGTCGCCGTTGCGCAACACCTTCGGCGTCACCTTCAAATTCAGTCCCAAATCTTCGTACTGCACCATGGGCACATTCGGCACTGCAGAACTGAGCGAAGACAGCAGCGACGACAGGCTGCTCGAACTCCCCGCGCCCGTCAACCCTGGAATGTTCGGAATGTTGGGCGACAGGCTGGAGTAGGAAGAGGTCTGAATGGGATACTTCTCGCCCTCCTTGATCGTTTCATCCTGGCCGTCCTCCATGCGCAGCACGATTTGGTCCAGTTGCCGCGAATCCGACGTGTTCAGGCTCAGGTTGAACTTCGCTGAGCCGGGTACTAGCGCCGATTCCGTCAACCCGCCGCCGAACAGGGCAAATCCGCTGGAGAGCAGCGGGCTTGAAACCTGGCCGGATGCGATGAGAATGCCGAGGATGGCCAGCGGGTCGTTGCTCGCGGCCAGCCCCGACGAGATGATCTGCTGCACCAGGCTCGCATTCTGGCTTAACAGCGACTGCTCCTCGGCAAACACGTTGAACGCCGAGATGCTCGGCGGCAACTGCGCTCCGGTATTGCGTTCGCCCGTGTGCGCCACCTGGATCAGCCGGACATCCACCAGCACCTGGCTCTTTCCGTCAAGCAGGCTCCTCATCGTGGCGTTGAATGCGTCCAGCGTCGATGCCGGCGCGCGAAGCAAGATCGTGTGCTCCGACTGCGAAACTTGAGCCTGTTGCGTCTCAAATATGTTCTTCGCCAGCGACTCAACCGCACTCATGTCGTCGGCGCTCAGTCCGGCCAGGTAAACCGTCTCCGTCTGCTCCGGCGTCAACCGCACCCGGTTTTCGCGCGTATCGTTGGCTACCAATGCATGATGCGCATCCAGGGGCACGTAAAAAGTGTGCGTCGCCAATTCCAGGACGCGCACCGCATCCGCGAACCTCACGTCATCCAGATCGAGCCTTACCTGAGTCGGGCGCACGCTGTCGTCGAGCATCGCCTTCACTCCGTAGGCATTGAAGACCTGGTTGAGCGCCTGGCGCTGATCGGTGTGCAGGTGGAAGCTCTGCGGCGCCGACCCAACCAAAAGCGTCTCTGGGTTGGCAATCTCGCTCGAAGCCTGCCCGTACAGTGGCCTGGGCTGCGCGCGCACCGATTCATCCGCCAACTCGTCCAGATGCTGGCTGGCCTCAAGATTCGTGGGATCGAGCGCAAGCGCGCGCGCGAGGGCTGCGCGTGCGGCCGCTTCTTCGCCCAGCATCCGATCCTTCGCCGCCTCCTGGATCAGCACCGTCACTGCGTGGCTGCGTGCCACCTGTGCCGCCAGCCGGTAATTCGTATTCGTGGTATCGAGCGCGGCAGCGCGCTCAAATCCCTGCATCGCCTCTTCAAACTGGCTGTTCAGGAACAGCTTGCTCGATTCCAGATAAAGCTTCGCCGCGCGTCGTTGATCGCTCGTGCGCGGCCCCTTCGCCGGTTTGCCGGGCGCCGGGATCTCGTTTGCCGCCGGCGTTGCCTGCCCCGCCGCCGCGCTTTGGCCTGAGGACGGAGCCGGACTCACCGCTTGCGCCGCAAGCGTGGCTGCGACAGCCGCCAGAATCAGCGCCGCTCCGAACAGCTTCGCCAGCGCGCTCACAGACCCGCGCCACGTCTCCAGGCGCGCCCGCTTCCACACCGCGATCTTTGCCGCAGGCATTCTCATCGTGTGCTCGGCGCCATGGCCATCAAATCCTTGAGCGACGACACGCAAGCCTCGGGCTGGCACTGTCGCAATTCATCGAAGCTGTACTTCCCCGTGGCCACCGCAATCACGGATAGAAAATTGGCCCGCGCCGCCTCAATATCGCGCGGCGTATCGCCCACTACGCAGATCTGAATTCCGTTTGGGCCTCCTGGCGAAGCCAGCTCCCGCGCCTTCTGCGCCGCCTGCCCGATCAGCTCAGGCCGCACGGGGAAGTGATCGCTGAATCCGCCAAAGCGGAACCACTCGCGCAGCCCTGCCTTCTCAATCTTGATCCAGCCGATAGCCTCCAGGTTTCCCGACGCCACGCCCAGAAGCGCGCCGCGGCGCGCCAGGTGTCCCAAAACTTCCTCGACCCCCGGCATCAGCTCCGGGTCCAACTCCTGCCGCCGCTCGGCAACGCTATTCCGCATCGCCTCAAGAATGGCGTCGTAATGCTCTTCCAGTACCTTGTCGGGAATCCCTGCCTGCCGGCACGCCTCGCGCAGAATCGCCGTGTCCGTGCTTCCGTGGATCAAAACCCCGGCCAGCGTGATCTCGAATCCCGTGATCCGGTGCACGCTCGCCGCCACAGAGTCGTAATGCACCCGGTCCCGGCTGCGCATCAGCGTCCCGTCTATGTCGAACAGATACGCATCCTGCGCATCCCACACGAAATCGGGCTCGATCTCAACGCGGGCTTCGCTCTTCAGTTGCATTTTCTGCATGATTTGGGCAGCGCGATACAGCGGTTCCGCGGTTAAGGTGTTCCGAAGCCATTGGAGCCAAGTGGATTTTTCCTTTAAGAAAAATCCACCTTGCGTTGAAGCCGAAAACGGCTACAACAACCGCGGAACCGCTCTTAGCCCTGGCGGTAGCCCTGCCGATACGCGCTGTATACAGGACGTTCGCTCCGCGGCGGACGCTTGAGCTCCGCGCGCACTTCCGCCAGGTCCAGCCCCAGCTCTGCCATCGCGCGGCTCAGCGTGTTGCGATGCATGCCCAGCTCTTCCGCGGCCTTGCACTGGTTCCCCCGGTGCGCCACCAGCACTTCCCGCAAATACTGCTTCTTGAACTCGCGCACCGCCTCTTCGTAGCGGATTCCGCTCGAGTGCATTTGCGTCACCAGGCTTTCCAGTTCTCGTTTCACGCGTCCCTCTTGCCAATGATGAACAATCAGTCTAACCCGTCCCACGGCGATCGTGCAGCACAATTTCTCAGCCAATTTTTTCTTATTATGTCGTCCCGTGGGGCTTCAACCACCCCGGCGATTCGTGTTCCAGTAGCAACAGACCTTTGCGCAGTCGATCGCCCAACTCCCCCGGAGTCACATTCTCGCTCACGTGGAGCGTCCCGAAGAATAGCTTCGGCAGCCTGGCCTCTTCCAACCAATCCTGGCTGGGAAAAAAGGCTATTGTCACCATGATGCCGATCGTCACCAGCACCAACCCCTGAATAAACCCCAGGATTGCTCCCGCCAGGCCATCCAGGCATCCCAGGCCCAACTTCTGCACCATCTTCGCAATCGCGCCCCCAACCAGGTTTGCGATCCCCATCACAAGAAGCGCGATCAGCAGGAACGCGACCGTATTGGCCACCGACTCGATCCTGAAGATCGGCATGAACAAAACGCCCACCCGATGGTAGTTCCACGCCGCCAGCGTCAGTCCCAGGATCAACCCCGCGAGTGAGGCGGCCGTGCGGAAGAACCCCTGCGCAAGTCCGCCCAGCGTCGCTCCGGCAAGCACTGCCAGGATGATCCAATCTGCCCAGTTCATAATTCGCTCCGCGTCCGCTTCAGGACCCGTCCACAAAAACCTACGACGCCATCTCCCGTCCGGTCAAGCGCCGGAAGGCTTCAAGATACTTGGCACGTGTGCGCTGCACAACTTCCCCGGGCAAACTCGGAGCTGGAGCCTGTTTATTCCAGCGGATCTCTTCTAGGTAGTCACGCACAAACTGCTTGTCAAAGGATGGCTGCGCGCCCCCTGGCTTCCATAACTTTCCGTCCCAGAAACGCGAGGAATCCGGTGTCAGGACCTCATCGGCAAGGATAACTCCTTCGGCGGTTTTGCCAAACTCAAATTTTGTGTCGGCCAGGATCAGCCCGCGCGATTCGGCGTGTTCGGCGGCCTTGCGGTAAATCGCGAGTGTCAAGCGCCGCAATTCTGCCGCCTCATCGGCGCCCAGCAGCTCTTCCACAGCCGCATAGGGAATATTCTCGTCGTGCTGCCCATCCTGGCTCTTCGTCGCCGGCGTAAAGATCGGCTCCGGCAGCCGCGACCCATCCTCGAGGCCGGCCGGAAGCTGAATCCCGCACACCGCTCGCGACGCCCGATACTCCTTCCACCCCGATCCCGCCAGGTATCCCCGCGCTACGCACTCCACCGGAAACATCTGCGCCCTCTTCACCAGCATCGAGCGCCCTTCCAACTGACCGGCATAGGGCCGCAGTGCAGCCGGGAACTCAGCAACGTTTGCTGTGATGACGTGGTTGGGAACCAGGTTCTTGAGAAGATCGAACCAGAACAGCGAAATCTGCGTCAGGATCTTGCCTTTATCCGGAATTCCCGAGCCCAGCACGTGGTCGAAGGCTGAGATGCGGTCCGTCGCCACCAGCAGCAGCGCGCCGTCCACCGCATACAGGTCGCGGACCTTGCCGCGGCCCAGCAAGGGCACGTCGCCGAGATCGGTCGTCAGCAATGCTGCCATGGAGATTCTTCCTCGGGAGGGCTGAATGTCCGATTTTCCAGCGGCAGGCGCGCTTTGTCAATCGCCCCTGCTTTTGTGCCCCATGCGGAGCCCGCGGTGATGGATGATCTGCCTGCAACTTTTGTGTTCTTCGCGGCCCCCTGGCCCTGTTTCAGGCTCGTAAAGGCAACGAAGATCGGCACTTTTGCCTTAGCACAAACCCCTGTGACCGCCGTCACGGACCCCCCGCTCCGCATGGGAGACACTGCATCTGTCAACATGGTTCGGAGGGCGTGTAAGAAAGCCCTCTTTGAGCCGGGCGACACGAGGCAGTTGTGGAAAGGGGAAGCCGCGGCTAGCTTCGTTTAATACAGGGATCGCCAGTAGCCGCGTACTACCGACCTCCAGTGCCGGCTACTGGTCCCCGTCTTTATCTTGTGTTATTAGCTCTACAAGCGCCTCCGAGGCGAAGTTTTCCTTCGGGGGCGAATTTTTGCGCCCGTAATCTCCATCACACAGGCTTGCATGTGCCCGAACCGCACCGTGAACTACGAACGATGAACTACGAACTGCCCTTAATGCGGCCTTCCCGGCAGCACGAAATGCTCCTCGCAACGCGGCTCATAGTTGTCGCCCGCCATGATGATCGGGCTGGTGTAGTCCGCCGGCTTTCCTTCCAACAGCCGCTGCGGATACAAGGCCTTCGCTCCGCAACTGCAATAGGCCACCAGCTCGGTCACGTTGCCCGCGTACGTCCGCACCAGCCACGAAAGGTCGAGCATCTCGCCGAACGGCATCCCGCGAAAATCCAGCTCCAGCCCCGAAACCATCACATCGTAGCCCAGGTCGAGCAGCCGCTTTGTGAATTGAAATAAATCCTGAACGAACTGGCCCTCGTCGAGGGCGATGCATTCAATCCGCTTGCCGATGCGCTGCTCCGTCGCTCGAATCACCGGCATCACGGTCCACGGATCGGAGGAAGGGAACTCGACCGCCTCCATCTTTCGGCAGCCGTTGCCATTGCGGCTTTCCACCAGCCCCGCCGCCGCCTTGGTGTCGGCGCTCGGTTTCAGCAGCATTACGTGCTGCTTGGCGTACTCGCGGCGCGTCTCGATCCTGCGCAGCAACTCCGCCGTCTTGTTGCTTCGCATCGGCCCAACAATCATTTCCAGCTTGCCTGGCACGTCGTCCTCGGAAGGTCTTCGATTCTCCGGCAGCAAAGCTCGCAGCCAATAGCCAATAGCCAGTAGTTCAAAGCTTGCATTGGATGGCCAGCCGCGATTCGCTACTGGCTACTGGCTACAAGCTACTGGCTACAAGCTAGTGGCTGCTTTATCACGCCGTCGCCCGCTGCGCCTCGCGATGCTGCCCCAGCCGCACGCTCACGACCTTTGAAACGCCCGGCTCCTGCATGGTCACGCCGTAAATCATATCGGCGGCCTGCATCATGCGCTTGGAGTGCGTCACGATCAGGAACTGCGTGTCGCGGCTCAGCGACTCGAGCAGGTCCGCAAAACGGCCCACGTTGGTCTCGTCCAGCGCCGCGTCCACCTCGTCCAGCACGCAGAAGGGGCTCGGCCGGAACTGGAAGATTCCCACCAGCAGCGCCAGCGCGGTCAACGACTTTTCGCCGCCCGAGAGCAGCAGCACATTCTGCAGTTTCTTGCCCGGCGGCGATACCACAATGTCCAGCCCGCTCTCTTCGAGATTTCCTTCGTCGCTCACGCGCAAAAACGCCTGCCCGCCCTGGAACAGACGCGCAAATACTTTCTCGAAATTCTCGTTGATCGCCGTTAGCGCCTCGTCGAATTTCGTCCGCGAAATCTGATCGATCTCCTTGATCGTCTCCTGCGTGTTTTCGATCGACTCGATCAGGTCCTGCCGCTGAGTCGTCAGGAAGCTGTGGCGCTCCGCCGTTTCCTTGTATTCGTCCAGCGCCATCATATTCACCGGGCCCATCTGTTCAAGACGCTGGCGCAGTCCACGGCAAGTCTCCTCTTCAGCGGCCAGTTCCTCGCCTGCCAACCGCGCAATCTCCGCGTCCGCGCGCAGCACTTGCGCCTCGACGTTGACCTCGGCAAGGCAGCTCGCCTCCAGGTGCTCCAGATCGGAGCGCAACTTGGCCAGCTCGGCCGAATGTCCTGCGCGATCCTCGCGCAATTGATCCACCGCTGACCTTTCGTTCTTCAACTGCGTTTCAAGCTCTGCCAATTGCAGGCGCAGCGCTTGTGCCTGCTCTGCAATCTGTTGCGCCGCGGCCAGCGCTTCCGTCCGCGCCGCGGTCAGCTCTGCACGGCGCTTCACCAGCTCGGCGTTCTCGTTCACCCGCTGCTCGCGCTCCGCCGTCGCCGCGGTTCGCTGTTGTTCGATCGACTGCACCCGCCGGTCCAAATCGCCAAAGAGCCGGTCGATGCGCTGGAACGCCGCTTCCGCGCCGCGCCGCCGCTCTTCCAGGCCTGCCAGCTCCGCGGTCATCCGCGCCGCTTCCTGTTGCAGCACCTCGCGCTTCTGCCGCAAAATCTCCAACTGCGCAAGTTGCGTGTTCAGGCTGCTCTCGGTCTGCGCATGTTCGGCCTCAAGCCGCGCGGCCTCCTCGCGCTTTTCCGCAATCGACTGCCTTCTCGCCTCGCGCGCATCCTTGTTGCGCGCCGCCTGCGCCTCCCACTCCTGCATGCGCCGCTCGATGCGCTGCGCTTCGGCCTCCATCTGTTTCAGAGCCGCGCCCAGGTTGGCGGCCTCGCTCTCCGCATGACGTCGCTCTTCGCCGCGTATTTCCAGCTCTGCCGTCAGCTCCTCGATCGCGCGCGTCAGCGCTTCGGCTTCCTTCTCCGCGCCCGCCAGGTCCTGCTCCAGTTTCGTCAGCCGGCCTTCGATCTCGCGCAGCTCGCGCTTCAGCGCCAGCGGACCCTCGCTCGCCGGCTTGCCGCCCGTCACCGTCGAGCGATGAAAGCACTCGCCCTCCGGCGTCAGAAAGTAGGCTTGCGTATAGCGCAACGCCAGCCGTTGCGCCTCGATCGCATTCTCCGCCAGATAGCCGTGCCGCAGCTTGGGAAGCAGCGACTCCAGCGACCGTCCAAATCCGTTCAGCACTTTGATCGCATCGCGCAGCGGCGTCAGGCCCGGCTCGTTCACCGGCCCCTCGCCCGTTTCAAACAGCACGCCCTGCGCATCGGAATGCACAAGGAAGGTGGCCCGACCATCGCTGGTCTTCAGAACGCGCACGCCCTCTTCTGCAGCGCCCCAGCTTTCGACTACAACGTAATTGAGTTCTTCGCGCAGGAACTCGTCTACGACGGCTTCGTGCTCGCCGCTCACTTCAACAAAGTCTGCCAGCGTGCCCACCGGCGCTACTGATGGTCCCAGCGCTCCCGGCTTCAGCAGCCGCCGCACCGTGTCTGTCGCGTACCCATGATTCCGGATCAGTGCGTTGAGCGAGTCGCGCCGCCCCGCCGCCGCTGCCTGGTCGCCGCGCAGTTGGTTTGCCAGCGCCCGCCGCGCGCCTTCGTCCGCCCTCTTGCTCTGCGCGCTCTCGCGCAGCTTCGCAATTTCTTCTTCCAGCCGCTTCAGGGTCGCGTCCGCCGCATCGAATCGTTGCCGCGACTCGCTCGTCTGCACGCCCAGGTTTTCCTGCTCGATGTGCGCCTGCCCCATCTCGCCTTCAAGCCGCTCCGCCTCGCGCTCCAATGCCGCCAGGCTTTCTTCGCCCTGCACCATGGAATTCCGCGCATTTCCTGCCAGCGTCAGCAAATGCATCGCATGACGTCGCGCGCCTTCCAGATCGCGCTCCGCTGTGTAGACCTCCTCCGCCGCGGCACGTGCTTCATGCTGCCGCGCCTCCACTTTCTCGTGGAACGCATGTGCTTCCCCGGCTGCAGTCTCCAGAAAGCTCCGCTGCTGCGCGCGCTCTTCTTCGATGCCGGCCGTTTGCGTCCGCAACTGTTCCAGTTCCGTGCCCGCCGCCGCAATCCGGGTATCCAGCTCGCTCACGCGTTCCGTATTGCTGCGCTCGCGCGCTGTCGCTCGTTCCAGCTCCACGGCCGCGTCGTTCGCCTTCGTTCGAGCGGCCTCGCCCTCACCGTCCAGCGCGTATCCGCGCTCGGTCAGCGCGTGTTGGCTCGCTTCCTGCTGCGCAATTTCCTCTGCCGAACCGTTAATCCGCTCACTAAGCGCCGCAATCTCCTGTTCGAGTCGCGTTTGATCGGCATCCATCGTGGCCATCCGGCTCGCCAGCACCACGCGCAAACGTCCGCGCAGCTCCTCGCGCACCGCGGCGTATCGCTCCGCCTTGGCCGCCTGCCGCTTCAGGCTGTTCATCTGCCGCGTCACTTCTTCAAAAATGTCGTCGACCCGCGCCAGGTTTTGCTTCGCGCTCTCCAGCCGCAGCTCCGCCAGCCGCTTCTTCGTCTTGAAGCGCGTCACCCCCGCGGCTTCCTCGACAATCGCCCGCCGTTCGTACGGCTTTGAGCTCAGCAGTTGCCCAATGCGCTCCTGCCCGATGATCGCGTAGCTCTCCGGCCCCAGGCCGGTGCCCATGAAGATGTCCTGAATGTCGCGCAGCCGGCACAGCTTGCCGTTCAGCAGGTATTCGCTCTCGCCTGTCCGGAACAGCCGCCGCGTGATCACCACTTCGCCCTTTTGCGGTGTGCTGCGGAACCTCCGCCGCCGAATCTTCAGCACCACCCCTTGCGACCCCTGCGGTGGGGCAGCGTTTTGGACCGAATCTGTGGCCTGACCCGCCTCCTCGCCGTCGGCTCTCTCGCTGGCCTCCTCTTCAATCGTCTGTCCCGGCTGCTCGTCGGCAATGATCTCGTCAGCCTCGCTCGCGCGCTGCCGCCGTACCTCATTCTCATCCCAGTCCGCCTGCCCCTCGTGATCGATCTCGATCTCCGGCGCGACCGGCACCGGTCCCTCGTAGGCTTCGGGATCGATCATCGTCAGCGTCACTTCCGCCATGCCCAGCGGCTTGCGTTCGCGCGTCCCGGCAAAAATCAGGTCCTGCATGTGCGAGCCGCGCAGGCTCTTCGCGCTCTGCTCGCCCAGCACCCAGCTCACCCCGTCCAGAATGTTCGACTTCCCGCACCCATTCGGCCCCACCACCACCGCGATCCCCGTGCCTGCAACCGTCACTTCCGTGCGGTCGCAAAAGCTCTTGAACCCGAGGATGTGAATCTTCTTTAGTTTCAGCATGTTTACTCCGGCCCGCTTCAGACCCGCTCCAAACTCATTCCAGACCCGATTCAAAATCGACGGGCCCACTTGCAAGCTTTTCTATGCGCACGCCCGCAGCCTCGCACAACGCCGCCCACGCGGCGATTCGGCCGCTTCATTTAATAAGACTCTACGGACGCGGAACCGCAGGGTCAACGCCGATCAAAGGTGCCAATGTGGATAAGAGGGCCGGAACTCGCGCCCGCTCAAGCTCTCCGGTTGACAGCCCCTTTCCGCCCATTGAAACTCAAGAAACCAGCCCGAATCTTTTCCTCGAACGGACGCGCCATGTATCGACCGCTTCACATCGCATCGCTCGCCGCCTTTTTCCCGCTCGCATTTTCGTTGGCGGCCCAGCAGCAACCCAACCCCCTTGCTCCCTACATCAAGGAAGACGCAACCGTGCTGGTGCTTGAGCACGTCACTCTGATCGACGGCACAGGCTCCGCGCCGCAACCGGACATGCGCATCGTGATCGCAGGCAGCAAAATCATCGCCGTTCAGCCTGCCAATCCGTCTTCTCCCTTGCCACCCGATGCGAAAGTCCTCGATCTGACAGGCAAGACAGTCATCCCGGGCATCGTCGGCATGCACGAACACCTGTTTTACCCCTTGCCCGACCGGCCCGACGCCGGCAACGCGATCTACGGTGAGATGGCCGACAGCGCGCCGCGCCTCTATTTGGCCGGCGGCGTCACCACGGCGCGCACCGCTGGAAGCGTGGAGCCCTACACCGACCTCGAGCTCAAGAAGCAGATCGACGCGGGACTCGCCCCCGGTCCCAAGCTCGATGTGACCGGTCCCTACCTCGAAGGCAAGGGCACCTTCGCTCTGCAAATGCATCAACTCATCGATGCGGACGACGCCGGGCGCACCGTCGACTACTGGGCTCAAGAAGGCGTCACCTCCTTCAAGGCCTACAACTACATCACATCGGATGAGCTCAAAATGGCCATCCGCCACGCGCATTTCCGCGGCCTCAAAATCACCGGCCATCTCTGCTCCATCGGATTCAAGGAAGCCGCCGACATGGGCATCGACAACCTCGAGCACGGAATCGTTGTCGACACCGAGTTCTTTCCCGCCAAGCAGCACGACGTTTGCCCCGATTTCAGAGCCGCCGAAAAAGACCTGGAAACGAATGTCGATGTTGCCGGACCTGCGGTTCAGGACATGATCCGCGATTTGGTCACGCATCATGTCGCAGTTACATCCACGCTGGCCATTTTCGAGCCCTCCATTCCCAATCGCCCGCCCTTGGCATTTGAGAACGCGGAGCTGAAGACGCTCTCACCAGAAGCGCGAACGAGCTATCTGGCGACGCGCGCGCGTGTGGCCGAACGCGGAGGCAATCCCAAAATCCTGCAAGTCGAAATGCAATTTGAGCGTGAATTCGTGGCGGGCGGCGGACTGCTGATGGCCGGTTGCGATCCCACCGGCTACGGTGGCGTCGTCCCCGGTTTCGGCGACCAGCGCAATATCGAGTTGCTCGTTGAAGCGGGCTTCCCGCCTGTCCAGGCGATCCAGATTGCCACGCTCAATGGCGCGAAGTACATGGGCAAGGACGCGACGATCGGATCCGTTGCTCCCGGCAAGACGGCCGACCTCGTTGTGCTCGGCGCAAATCCTGCTGAGAATATCGCGAACATCGAGAAAGTCGAAGCCGTCTTCAAGGACGGCGTCGGCTACGATCCCGCCAAGCTCATTCAGTCGGTTTCAGGCTTGGTCGGCTTGCGCTAAGAGATCGCGCCGCGCGCCTGTTGCCCGGAATCGACGCGACAGCCAATCTCTTCACATTTGTCCCGGCCATCCCGGCAGAGCTAAACTGGACCCACCATTGCCTGCGGCGCGGCTTCGTTGAGTCGGCATTTTTCCCGCAACGCCGACGCCATAGACTTCGAGAACAGGCCATAAACCCCAAGGAGATTTTCCATGTCTGAACGCGAGACAAAGAACCCCGGACCGCCAATCGTCGACGATCAGAACGCCATGTTAACCGAATCAAAGCCGGGCGAAGTCCAGTGCCCTTTTCCGCATGGTTCGCTCAAGCACACTCTGGCGGGAACCCCGTCGAACGCAAGTTGGTGGCCCGATCAACTGAACCTGAAAATCCTGCACCAGCATTCGCAACTGTCCAGTCCCATGGGCCAGGAGTTCAATTACGCTAAGGAATTCAAGACCCTCGACCTCGACGCGGTAATCAAGGACCTGCGCGCTTTGATGACCGACTCGCAGGAATGGTGGCCGGCGGACTTCGGTCACTACGGGCCTTTCTTCATCCGCATGGCCTGGCACTCCGCAGGCACCTACCGCATTCACGATGGCCGTGGCGGCGCAGGTTCCGGAGCGCAGCGCTTTGCTCCCCTCAACAGTTGGCCCGACAACGTGAGCCTCGACAAGGCGCGCCGCCTGATCTGGCCCATCAAGCAGAAATACGGCCGCAAGCTCTCCTGGGCCGACCTCATCATCCTCGCTGGCAACGTGGCTCTCGAGTCCATGGGCTTCAAGACCTTCGGATTCGGCGGCGGCCGCGTGGATATCTGGGAGCCGGATGAAGACACTTACTGGGGATCGGAGACCAAGTGGCTGGGAGACGAACGCTACAAGGGCGACCGTCAGCTAGATAATCCTCTCGGCGCTGTGCAAATGGGCCTGATCTATGTCAATCCGGAAGGCCCCAACGGCAATCCCGACCCCATCGCCGCCGCGCGTGACATCCGCGAAACCTTCTTGCGCATGGCGATGAACGACGAGGAGACAGTTGCCCTCATCGCCGGCGGTCACACCTTCGGCAAGACTCATGGCGCTGCCGACCCGCTTCAGTATGTCGGTCGCGAACCGGAGGGAGCCGGCATCGAAGAGCAGGGCCTGGGCTGGAAGAACAGCTTTGGCACGGGCCATGGCGCCGATACCATCAGCAGCGGCCTTGAAGTCACCTGGACCACAACGCCGACCCGCTGGAGCAATAACTTTCTTATCAACCTGTTCGGGTACGAATGGGAGCTCACCAAGAGCCCGGCCGGCGCTCACCAGTGGACGCCCAAGGACAACGCTGGCGCAGGCACCGTGCCTGACGCGCACGTATCCTCCAAAACCCACCCGCCCACAATGCTCACCACCGATTTGTCTTTGAGATTCGATCCGGCCTACGAAAAAATCTCTCGCCGCTTCCTTGAGCACCCTCAGGAGTTCGCCGATGCCTTTGCCCGCGCCTGGTTCAAGCTAACGCACCGCGACATGGGTCCTCTCTCGCGCTATCTTGGCCCTCTGGTGCCGAAGGAAGAGCTCATCTGGCAGGACCCGGTTCCAGCGGTCAACCATCCGCTTATCGACGCCAAAGACATCGAGGCTCTCTCGGCCAAAATTCTCGCTTCCGGCCTCTCCATCTCTCAACTCGTCACAACCGCCTGGGCCTCGGCTTCAACCTTCCGCGGCAGCGACAAGCGTGGCGGCGCCAACGGCGCGCGCATTCGTCTCGCCCCGCAAAGAGACTGGGAAGTCAACCAGCCGGCTGAGCTCGCGAAAGTGCTTTCGAAACTCGAAGGCATCCAGAAGGAGTTCAACGCTGCGCAAAAAGGCGGCAAGAAGATCTCGCTCGCCGACCTCATTGTTCTTGGCGGATGCGCAGCCGTCGACGCAGCTGCAAAGAAGGCTGGCCACAACGTGAAGGTTGGATTTGCGCCAGGGCGCACTGACGCTTCGCAAGAGCAGACCGATGTGAACGCGTTTGCCGTGCTCGAGCCCACCGCGGACGGCTTCCGCAATTACCTTGGCAAGGGACTGGAAGGATCGGCCGCCGAGCTGCTCCTCGATCGTGCCCAACTGCTCACCCTCACCGCTCCCGAGATGACCGTTCTCATCGGCGGCATGAGAGTTCTGGGCGCTAACTTCGACCAGTCTCAGCTCGGCGTGTTCACCAAGCGGCCCGGCGCATTGACGAACGATTTCTTCGTCAATCTTCTCGACATGAAGACGAAGTGGCAAAAATCCGCCAAATCGGAAGGCGTGCTGGAAGGGCGCGATCGCAAAACCGGCGAAATCAAATGGACCGGCACCGTTGTCGATCTCGTCTTCGGATCGAATTCCCAGCTCCGCGCTCTCGCGGAATTCCATGCTTCCGCCGATTCGGAGCAGGCGTTCGTCGAGGACTTTGTCGGCGCCTGGACCAAGGTCATGAACCTCGACCGCTTCGATCTCGCCTGATTTCGTCCGCATTTCCGCGTCGAAGGCCCATTCGTTTTGGATGGGCTTTCGTTTCTGCGTCGCGATCGGCCCGAGTGATAAAATCGATCAGTGCCGGGTCCTACGCGACGTAATCCCGCCAACCCCGCCAGGTCCGGAAGGAAGCAACGGTAACGGGCTCGTACGTGTGCAGTAGGTCACCCGGTACATTTTTGCGAGATGCAGGGACCAAGGGACCAGGGAACAAGGGAACCGGGGACCAAGGCTCGGGAGTTAATCATCGCACTCGTATACCCCGCGCAAGGAGAAGTTCATTGAGCCTTACCGTTCGCCCCATCGTGGGCCGGCGCGCCAAAATTACGGCGCTCGGAACCTACGTTCCTCCCGATGTGATCACCAACAAAGACCTCGAAAAAATGGTGGAAACCAGCGACCAGTGGATCATGGAGCGCACCGGCATCCGCGAGCGTCATGTGCTGGCCAAGGGTCTCGGCCTGAGCGACATGTGCACTGAGGCCGCAAAGAAATGTCTCGCGGCCCGCGGCATCCTGCCGAGCGAGGTGGAAGTCATCCTGGTGGGCACGGTGACGCCCGACATGATGTATCCCTCAACAGCTTGCCTGGTTCAAAACAAAATCGGCGCCAAGGGCGCATGGGGCTTTGACGTTTCCGGCGGCTGCTCGGGATTTACTTATGCGCTGCAGGCGGGTGTCAAGATGGTCGAGAGCGGCGCGCACAGTAAGGTTCTGGTATGCGGAGCGGACGCTAACACGCGCATGACCGACTACACCGATCGCACCACCTGCGTTCTCTTCGGCGACGGCGGCGGAGCCGTGCTGGTTGAGCCGGCCGAAGACGGCGAAATAGGATTCATCGACTACCTGAACGAAATCGACGGATCGGGCGGCGTCAGCCTGAACATGCCGGGCGGTGGAAGCCTGAATCCATCCACACATGAGACCGTAGACAAGAAAATGCACTACATCCACCAGGACGGCCCTGCGGTGTATAAATTTGCCGTGCGCAAAATGGCCGAGGCCACTTTAAAGTTGCTCGAGCGCAACGGCGTCACCGGCGCTGACCTGGGATGCTTCATTCCTCACCAGGCCAACAAGCGAATCATCACCGCCACCGCCGACCGCCTGGGAATGGATCCGGAACGCGTAATCATCAATATCGAGAAATATGGCAATACCTCGTCCGGAACAATTCCGCTCGCCATGGAGACTGCCATCGAGGAAGGCAAGCTCAAAAAGGGCGATCTGGTCCTGCTGGCCGCCGTGGGCGCAGGCTTTACGGTGGGCACCGTTCTCCTGCGTTGGGAAATCTAGAATGCAGCTTCTAGCCTCTGGCTTGCGCCGAGCCCGACGCTCGAAAGCGGTTCTCCCGTTCGGATTGAGTTGCACGGTCATCCCCAGATCCCGCCCAAAATGCAGCGACGAGCACGAAAAAACCAGGAGCTAGAAGCTAGCAGCTAGAAGCTGGAGGCTGCTTGAGCATATACTGTGCTCCACAAACGCCGGATTCCAGTGCCGGCCGGACGATTCCAAGCGGAGGGCGACCATGGATGTGGCAATGACCGCCAGAAAAGGGAGAATATCCAAGGCGCTGCGCGAGCAGGCCGAGGAAGGGATGGAGCGCATGGCCCGCATTCTCGGCCGCACCGCGCGCGCCAGCGTCACCTTTAGCACCGAGCGCCACGTCCACATCGTCGAGCTCACCGTCCAGGCGCGTCTGCAGAGATTTGCCGCCACGGGCAAGGCCGATACACCGCTCGCCGCGCTCCGCGAAGCCATCGAGCACGCCGAGCATCAGGCCAGCCGCTTCCGCGACCGGCGCCTGGTCAGCAAACGCCTGCCCAAAGGCGATAAGCTGCTCACCGCGCCGCCCGTCACGCGGTCCAAAGCTCGCGTTGAACCGGATGCCGATGCCCGGGAAACGGGATCGCATCGCCTCAAAGGCAGGGCCCGCGCCTCCATCGCGGTTCACTCCTTTCCCGCCAATGCCACGATCGTTGAGCCGCACATCGTCAATAGCGCCGAGGCCATCGCGCTCAGCCCCATGACCATTGAGGAGGCCGTTAAGGACGCTGAGTTCCGCGACCGCGATCTGCTCATCTTTCATACCGTTTCGGGCGACACGTTCGTCCTCCATCGCCGCCGCGACGGCCAGATGGAGTTGGTCGAGATTCCCTAGGGTCTGCGGAAATCCGCCGAGCGCTCCCTCGCAGATACATTTCGCTGGGGCGGTGCCGCTGGTCACCGATCCCGTATCCCTGAGCCCCGAAACCTGGTTCCCGGCTGGACTTTGGTTGCACCCCTTGACCGCTTTTGGGGATGGCGATCAAGTTTTTGACTCAATAGGATTTAAGCCATGGCAAAGTTTCCATCAGGCGACGGCTCCACGCCGGAAGGCAAGCCCTTGCAACTGGGCCCGGCCAATCCCCTGAAGGCCATCGGCTTGAATCTCTACCAGAACGCGAATCCCGATGCGCAGCGCGAGGTCCTCGATCGACTGCCGGTCCTCGTGTTCCTGGAACGCGACGCGAAAATCGTCTTTGCCAATGCCGAAGCGCGCCGGACCCTGGGCCTCACCGAAGGCGAGTGGGCTCCACGCCCGGTCGAAGAGATTCTATGGGGACTTTTCACCGGCACGGCCGAGCCGCAGACTTTTTTGACTGGCACACAGCATGGCAGCCCGTTTCACGCCACGCTTCCTGACCAGAGCGGCCACCTGATCCCGGTTGAAGGCACCTACAGCATTCTTCACCCCGAGCAGCACGAGGCCGTCATTGTGGCCCATCCCAGCGACCGTGAGCGTGTTCCCAGATCGCGGCTGATGGAGGACGTGCTGGCCAGCCTCCCTGAAGGCGTGGCCATCGAATACCAGAATCATGTGCTCTACGCCAATCCGGCCTTTGTCCGTATGTTTGGCTACACCGCGGAGGAGGCCGAAGGCGGCAGTCTGCGCGAGCTCATTGTCCCGGAGACCCGCCTCAACGAGAATGCGGCGCTGCTCAAAGCCGTCGACGACCACGGCTTCTCGACTGCGGAAACCGTGCGCAGCAACAAAGCCGGCGAGCTCGTGGACGTGAGCCTGCAGGTCGCTCCGCTGCTCGTCGATGGCGGCAGAGTCGGCTACGTCTTCACCTTCCGCGATATCGGCGAGCACAGGGAGACTGAAGAGAAGTTAACGCACGACGCCATGCACGACGTCCTCACAGGTTTGCCCAATCGGGCGCTGTTTCTTGACCACGTCAACCTCACGCTCAACCGGCGCCTGCGCGATCCCAACCAGAACTGCGGCATTCTTTATCTTGACCTCGATGAGTTCAAGCAAGTGAATGACAGCCTCGGCCACGCCGCGGGCGACGCTCTGCTCATCGCCGTTGCCGGCCGCCTTCGCGGCTCATTGCGTCCCCAGGATTCGGCTGCGCGCCTGGGCGGCGACGAGTTTGCAATTCTGGTGGAAAACATCGTTTCCACATACGATCTCGAGATTGTCGCGGGCCGCATCTTGCGGGAACTTGAGCGGTCGTTCGAAATCTTTGGCCGCGACCTCCACGCCGGCGCCAGCATCGGCGCTGCCATTGCCGGTCCCGACCACACCACCGCCGATCTTCTCGTTCGCGACGCGGACCTGGCCATGTACCGCGCCAAGCAAGCCGGCGGAGGCCGTTACGAAGTTTTCGACAAGCACCTCGAGATCTCCGTGACCAGCCATCAGGAGCGGGAGCGCGAAATTCGTACCGCCGTCAACAAGCGCCAATTCGTATTCCAGTATCAGCCCATCTACCGCCTCGTCGGCGGCTTGCTGGAAGGTTTCGAGTCCTCTCTCACCCTGCGCCGTGATGACGGAACTGCGGACAGCCTTTTCGATCTGATGGCTGTCGCTGAAGACACCGCTCTCTCCATTCTGCTTGAGCGCGAGGCGCTCGACGCCGCCTGCGCGCAATTGCGCCTTTTGACCGATCGCTTGCCTGAGCAGGAGTTGATCGTCACCGTCAACTTGACGCGCCGCCAGTTTTACCACCCCGACCTGATCACGCATCTTATGAAAGCTCTCGCAGCCAGCGGCGCAAACCCTTCGCGCCTGCTGTTCGAGGCGCCGGAGATCGCGTTCAATGAGAACCCCGATGCCGCGGTCGCCATTCTCCAGCGCCTGGCCGACTGGCAGGTGCGCGTGGCCATCGACGACTTCGGCTCGAGCCTCGCGCCGCTGAATCATCTGGTCCACCTTCCTGTCGGCATGGTCAAACTCGCCCCTCGGCTGACCGCCGCCGCGCTTTCGTCGGGCCGCCAACTTGCCTTGCTCGAGCTGCTCATTCGCATGGGCAACACTCTGGGATTGCAAATGGTTGCTTTGGGAATCGAAACTCCGCAACAGCTTGCGGCGCTCTCTCGCATGGGATGCGCTTTGGGCCAGGGCCCGCTGCTGTCTCCGCCTCTCGACGAGGAGCGCGCACTCGCGCTGGCCGAGTCCGGCTACGGGGCATTCGCGCCGGGAATCTGACTCCCTCGAGTCGTACCGGCGTCCCGCTACGCCATTTTGAGTTGGTTTCGAATTCCGGTGTAGCATTGAGACCTATGACGCCCCAGAAGCCCTCCCGCCGATCGCCCGAATCGCGGCCGGCGATTCGCAAGCAGAAAACGGCAACCCGCAAGCCGAAGGCGGCAAGCAAGCCGACGAAGCAACTGGTCATCGTCACCGGGATCTCCGGCGCGGGCAAAGCGTCGGCGCTCAAGGCCTTTGAGGATCTGGGATACCATTGCGTCGATAATTTGCCCCTCGAATTGCTGCCCCAATTCGCCGCTATCGTCGGCAAATCCGTTGAGGTCGAACGCGCCGCCATCGTCATGGACGTTCGCGAAGGCGGCAGTCTCGACCGCCTGCCCGAAATCCTCAAGAGCATCAAGAAGCTTTTGCAAACCCGCGTCGTCTTCCTCGACGCTCAGGACGCCGTGCTCGTCCGCCGCTTCTCCGAAACGCGCCGCCCGCACCCCCTCGGCCAGTCTGAAACTGTCTGGCGCTCGATCGTCGAAGAGCGTCAGCTCCTCGATCCCATCCGCAACGTCGCCGACACGCTCATTGACACCTCCAACTTCAACGTCCACCAGCTGCGCGCCGACATCCACGCCCGCTTCGGCCACGAGAAGCAATCCAAGCGCCTCCTCGTCTCCTGCCTCAGTTTTGGCTTCAAGAATGGCGTGCCCCTCGACGCCGATATGGTCTTCGATGTGCGCTTCCTGCCCAACCCGCACTTCGTGCCCGAATTCCGCAAGAAGACCGGCCTCGATCCCAAAGTCGCTGCCTACATCCGCGGATTCCCGCAAACGAATGAGTTCCTCAATCGAGTATCCAAGCTCATGCTCTACCTGCTCCCGCATTACGTTGAAGAAGGCAAGAGCTACCTCACCGTTGCCTTCGGCTGCACCGGTGGCCAACACCGCAGCGTGATGATGGCCGAGGAGCTTGGCAAGCGCCTCCGCAAAGCCGGCTACCAGGTCAAGGCCCTGCATCGCGACATCGTGCGCTGACCGCAGAGCAAATCTCGCAGGCCAGGAAGTAGCGCCGGTCTCCAGACCGGCTGTCGTGCGGGCGTCCTCGCCCGCACTCGATTGCTCTTCAACAATCTCGGGATGTCATCATGAGCGACGCATCGATTATTTGCCTGAGTGGATGAAGGGGAAGGGCGTCGAAGGGCCTGCGGTTGCTTTTGCGATGCGCGCTAGCGCGCCGCCAACCCGTCCAGCCACCGCCCCATCGCATCTGCCGCTTCCTTGTTCACGTCCACTGCAGGATTCAGCCAGACCAGCATCTTGTGCGCCGCGACCTTCCTGTATGCCTCCTGCTCTTGCGTCGCGCTCGCTGTATCCGCCGGCTCAAACCAAAGCACCGGGACTCGATCCGCCCTCGCCGCTGCGTCCAGGTCGTATCGGTCGCGCACCAGCAGCCGCGCCGGAACCAGCCGCGCCCGCGCATCGTTGAAAATCGCTTCCATCGGATCGGCCATCGGTGAATCGACAACGACGCCGGCCAGCTCCGGATGCTCGGCCGCAACCTCGAGGGCAAGATTCGCGCCCAGCCCCGTTCCATCCAGCACAATTGTCCGAGAATCGATCTGCCGCGTCCCCGTTAGATAATCCAGCGCCCAATCTGCATCCTGCCGCCAGTGCGCTTCGCTCGGACGCGCAAACTGGCTCGCTCCGTAGCCGCGATAGTCAAACGCCAGCACATTCACGCCCACGCCATGCAGTCGCACCAGCGCATCCACGGTGTCTCCCAAATTGCCGTCCTGCCCGTGCAGATAAACTACGGTGAATCGCGCCAGTCGCGCTCCCTGCATCGCTGGGATCCACCAGCCCTTGAGTCGCGGCTCGCCTGTATCCGTTGTCGCGAAGGCAACCGGATCGAACGCCAACCCAACGCTGCCGGGCGTTCTCATCACCGCCGCCGCCGGGTGCGCATCAGCCGTCGGATGCGCGTCATCCGTCGGATGCGCGTCAGCCGTCGGATGGTAGATCAGTTGCCAGCTCCCCTGCCAGAAAAGCAAACACAACCCCAGCCAGCCGCAGACAATTGCCGCCGCGATCGTCCCGCACACCGCCACCAGCAGCCATCGCCCCGAGACGAGCTGCGGTTTCTCGCGGCCCTCTTTTCCATGCGCGTCTTGCCTGCCGCTCGCGTCGCGTCTGCCGCCGGCGTCTGCTTTCCCGCCAGCCCCCGGCTTTCGCGACACAACGTGCAACTGTGTTTTCTCGCGCGACATGATTGCGGTCCGCCGCTCTCTCCACTTCAACTTGTGGAATCACTTCCATCCTAACCGCCGCCTACCCAAAACCTCGCCGCGCGCGCCGGTGTATATTTCTTCTTGGTGCGAACCAATCCGTTCACTGAAAGCGATCCCAATGACGACCGTACATCGCGAAGTTCCAAAGCCGGCAGCGAATGAAATCCTCCTCATCGCCAGCGGCGATCTCCGCCTTTCAGCCAACCAGGTGTGCTGGCCCGCGCAGCGCGACATGGAAGAAAAACTCACCGCTGCCTTTGCGCAAAAGGGAATCAAGCTCGTCCGCGCCCACTCGTACGACGAGAAACTGAAGCACGGCTTCATCTCTTCGCAGCGCCAGGGCATGGACGTCTTCATGAAGATCCATCCCCAGGCGCGCGTCGTCTTTGCCACCGCGGCCTGGCAGTACAGCCATCATGTTCTTCCCGGCTTGCGCTCGCACCAGGGGCCGATCCTCACCGCCGCCAATTGGTCGGGCCAGTGGCCCGGTCTCGTCGGCCTGCTCAATCTGAACGGCTCCCTCGTCAAAGCAGGCAAGCCGTTCTCTTCCATCTGGAGCAAGGACTTCACCGACGCTTTCTTTCAGAACGCACTTGCCGAATGGCTTCGCGACGGCAAAATCACGCACGATCTTTCGCACGTTCATCCGCTCGACCAGAGCAAGCTGCCCGCCGCCAGCGCCAGGCTGGGCGCCGAGCTCGCCGCCGCACTCAAGCATCGCAATGCCATCATGGGCGTCTTCGATGAAGGCTGCATGGGCATGTACAACGCCATCATCGATGACGAGTTGCTCAATCCAGCGGGAATCTTCAAGGAGCGGCTCAGCCAGTCGGCTCTCGTAGCCAAAATGCGCACCGTCAGCGACGCCGAAGCGCAAGCCGTCTATCGCTGGCTCGTCGCCAAAGGCGTCAAATTCGCTTTCGGCAAAGATTCAGCAACGGAGCTGACGCACGATCAGGTCCTCGACCAGTGCAGGATGTACATCGCGGCCATCCGCATCGCTCACGAATTCGGCTGCGACGCCGTCGGCATTCAGTATCAGCAGGGCCTCAAGGACATGGTGCCCGCATCCGATCTCGCCGAAGGCTTGCTCAACAATTCTGATCGCCCTCCCGTCCACGCTGAAGGCAAAACTGACGGGAACAAAGCCGAGCTTTATGCCGGACAGCCGCTCCCGCACTTCAACGAAGTCGACGAGTGCGCCGGCGTCGATGCGCTGGTCACCAATCTCTGCTGGAAGGCGCTCAACCTCGATCCCTCAACCACCCTCCACGATGTGCGCTGGGGCGAGCACTACAAGGGCGAGGGCTCCAACGGGTCTGGCAACATCGACGCCTTCGTCTGGCTGCTGCAAATTTCCGGCGCAGCCCCCGCCAATCATTTCGTCGGCGGCTACGCGGGCGCAGTCAGCGAGCGCCAGCCCGCCATGTACTTCCCCCTCGGCGGCGGATCGCTCAAAGGCATTGGCAAGCCCGGCGAAATCGTCTGGAGCCGGGTCTTTGTCGAAAGCGGCAGCCTCCACGCCGATCTCGGCCGCGGCACGGTCGTCAGTTTGCCAGCCGCAGAAACCGAGCGTCGCTGGCGCGAAACCACGACGCAATGGCCCATCGTCCATGCCATTCTGCACGGCGTCAGCCAAAATCAGATGATGGCCCGCCACCGCGCCAACCACGTCAATATCGCCTACGCTCCTTCGGCCGAGTTCGCTGACAAAGCCCTCGCCACAAAAGCCGCCATGCTCGCCGAGCTCGGCGTGCACGTCCATCTCTGCGGCGTCACGCAGTAGAAAACAGCTGCGAGCTTTCGCCTCTCAGCTGACGGCTGGAATATTTGTGCCCTGCCCTTGGACGAAACGCCTACCTCGAGCCGCCATCGTCACCATCACCGTCTCCATCACCATCACCAAACCCAAAACCACGGCCAGAGGCTGGATCGAAGACGATGGATACAAAGGTGCCGCCCATTTCGCTTTGTGCGTCATTGCCGGGGGCTACCGTGGCGAACAGTTCGTCTGTTGTCCCGTTGTTTGCGGCTCCGCCGCCGAAGGCGATTCCCCACAGGTTGTTGAGGATAATCTTTCTCCCGCGCTCGTCTCTTATCGTGCCCACAAACCTGCCGGTCTTGAGATCGAATCCGTTGATCGTGCCGTCAACGGCGTTGTTTGAAACCAGCAGCGTATTACTCAGCGGCCCAAAATTGCTCGGAGCGAGGGCAACTCCCCACGCCTGATTGAGCACCGGTCCCTTGATCAGCGTCTTCACGAAAGTGCCATCCTCTTTGAAGACGTCGACATAACCACCGGCGCCCACGTTCGGTACGGCATAAACCACGTAAACCAGTCCATTGATGTCCTGGACGCCAAATACCGACTGGGTCGACGGAACCGACGGGTCTCCAAACGACTTCACCAGGTTGAAGTTGCCGTCGAACATGTCGATGTGATTATTGGTGTTGTCCGCGGCGTAGAGGAAATTCCCCGACGCGTTGCTGGTGATAGCCAGGCCCGTGTAACTCGCCTTGTTGGCCGAGTTGTCCACTTTCAGCGTCGCCAGGTTCTTGTTCAGCCCCGGCCATGCGCAGATCGTGCCATCCAGAGTGGCAAAAATGAAAGACGAGGCTACGCCCGAAACCTGGAAATCCGTCTTCGATCCGTTGAAAACAATTCCCGTCGGTGTGCCAATGCCGTTTGCGCCTGTCGCCTCCACCGGTCCGTTTCCGGCGGTGGGAATCAAAACCTTGAGCGCTATTGGTGTTCCGGCTGCATTGTAGAGAGTCGACCATCCCGAGAGGTTATCGCTGATCCACCAGGGGGATGTCGCGCTCCGGGCTAATCCCCAGGGGTTTGACAGCAGTGGGTCGGTGGTCGCGGCATGCCCATCGAGTTGGTTCGAAACCAGGTTGGTTAGTTGGTACTGAGCCTGTGCCGGGGCCGAAACCATGAGAACGACCAGGCCGAGGCAAACGGCGACTGCGGTCTTGCGAACCTGCATACTGATTTCCTTCATCGTAATTTCTCCTTTTGGGGAAGTCTGGAACTGGGGGAGGCCGAACCGTCTATCTGTGCAACTGGGCACAGAACTTTCTCTGAAACACTAGCCCTGTGATCCTAGGTCGAGTCGCGACTCGGACTTGTCATGTATTTGTCACTAGTTTGCAAATTTTTCGTGACTGGAATAGCCACGGCCCAGCGCACGCCCCTTGGCGAATTTGAAGTGTGTGACTGAGAAGACGCAGCAGGAAGTGGCCGCCGGTCTGGAGGGTTTGCTTGATCCCTGCGGGTCGCCTCGTGTCGCCGCGGCGCCACGCGGCGACCCCGCAACACCGGGAACGCGCTCAGCGCCAAGCTCAAGGCTGAGCGCTGATAGCTGAAAGCTGAAAGCTGGAAGCTGAAAGCTAGAAGCTGCTTCTCACTGCCTCATCTCTTCCGCGGTCACCGCCTCCGCCATCTCCCGCGCCGACGGAATGATCCCCATCTCTTCGTAAATAGGCCGGACCACGCGCCGCAGCGCCGGCAGTCGCGTCATAAACCAAGCCGCCCCAAGCACCACGGCCACTCCATTCAGAATCACCGTCCATTGCGCGCCGGCCAGCGGCACTTTCCCCACGAGCCACATCGGCGTCGGCGGAATCGAGTGGGCCAGCGTTCCGGCCAGCAGGCTGCCAAACGTCGCCATCCCCATGAAGGCCATCGTGTAGTAGCTCATCACGCGCCCGCGCTTGCCTTCGTCTGTCAGCGTCTGGATGATCGTATTGCTCGCCGCCATTCCCTGCATCATGCCCATGCCCGCCACAAGCACCATCAGCATCGACAGCCAGAAAACGTGCGACAGCCCGAACCCGATCAGCCCCAACCCAAAAACGCCCGCGGCAAGCGGAATCATCCGGATCAACCCGCGCACGTTCCGGCGCGCCGCCAGCGACAACGCGGAGATCAGCGCGCCTACTCCCATCGCCCCCATCAGGAACCCAAGTGTGTGCGGTCCTCCCTTCAGCACCTTGGCTGCAAAAATCGGCATCAACACCACAAACGGCATGCCCATCAGGCTCACTAAGGCAAACAATGCCAGAATTGTGCGAATCGGCAGGAAACCGGCGACGTAACTCCAGCCCTCACCCAACTCCGTCAGCATCGATGTTGCCGCCCGTCGCGCTGCCGCTGCCTCTATCCGCATCATTAGCAGCGACGCAATCACCGCAATGTAGCTGATGCCATCGATGAGGAAGCACCATCCCTCGCTGGTCGCTGCTATCAGCATTCCGGCCAGCGACGGCCCGATCAACCGCGCCATGTTCACCATCGACGAATTGATCGCAATCGCGTTGCCCAGGTCGGCGCGGTCGCCGACCATTTCTACCATGAATGCCTGCCGTCCCGGCATGTCGAAGGCATTGATGATGCCCTGCATCACGCTCAAAATCAGAATCAATCCAATGGTGATGTGTCCGGAGAACGTCAGCGCCGCCAGCAGAAACGACTGAATCATCGCCAGTGTCTGCGTCCACACCAGCACTTGCCGGCGGTCGAGCCGGTCCACCCAGACACCGGCGAAAGGCGCGACAAGAAACGTGGGAATTTGCCCGGCGAAGCTTACGGTGCCCAAGAGGAGCGCCGATCCCGTCAGCCGGTACACCAGCCACGACGTCGCAATGCGCGTCATCCACGTGCCGATCAGCGAGATCGTCTGCCCGCCGAAGAACAGCCTGAAGTTGCGGTGCCGCAGCGCGCGCCATGCGTGCGATGTGCCGCTCAATGCGCGCGATCTTCTTTCCGCATCCTGGCCCTGCGCGTCCGGGCCTTCCGTCGGCGCGCTGGTTTCAGCACCTCGCCGCGCTTCTCCTGATTCCGCATCGCTCACGCTTCGGCTGCCTTCGCTGCGATTCCCTCCGCCGCGGCAAGGTTCTTCATCAATTCCGCGGGAACATTGTGGCGGCCGCGCAGATAATCCGCGGAGTTATAGGAAATCCAGACTTTTCCGGCCTCGTCTTCCCAGACCAGGATCTTGAGCGGCAAGTCAATCGCAATGCTCGGCGCTGCCAGCATCACCGGCGTCCCCGCCTTGGGGCTCCCAAAGATCAACAGCTTGGTGGGGCGCATCTTCATCCCCGCCTTCTCCGCTTCGCCGCTATGATCCACAAGCGCGAAAAGGGTGACGCCCTTGGCTGCAAGAATATTCCGCACTTTCTCAACAGTCTCATCGACCGGGTGTTGGCTGGGGATGTCGACAATTCCATTGGCGCTCATGTCCAAAATCATACGTGAGCCCATGGCATTTTTCTCGACGGCAAAATGAAAGGCCCCTCGCCGCAGCGAGAGGCCTTGTCCTTCAAGCGCCGCGTTTAGCTCACGCGCTCGATCGTCACCGACTCCAGCACCACGGGCTTGTGCGGCTTGTCCTGCGCATTGCGCGGAACCTTCGAAATCCTGGTCACAATGTCGTCGCCCTCCACCACCTCGCCGAAGATCGTATGGTTGCCGGTGAGCCAGGGAGTCGCCGCCACCGTAATAAAAAATTGGCTGCCGTTTGTATTCGGGCCAGAATTCGCCATGGCCAGTTTGAACGCCTTGTCGAACTTGTGTGCCGAGCCCCTCGTCTCATCTTGGAAGCGATAGCCTGGCCCGCCCATTCCAGTCCCCGCCGGGTCCCCGCCCTGAATCATGAAATCGGGAATCACGCGGTGAAAAATCGTGCCGTGGTAAAGCTTGTCCTTTGACTTCGCGCGCGTAACCGGATGCGACCACTCCTTCGCGCCTTCGGCCAGCTCGATAAAGTTCTTCACGGTGATGGGCGCGTCGGCCTCGAAGAGCCGAACAGTGATCTTGCCTTCGCTGGTCGTAAAGACCGCGTACGTTCCTGCTGCAAGTGGCATGAATTCTCCTGTGATTTTCTGTTTCTGATCACTGACAACTGAAAACTGATCCCTGTTTCACGTTTACGGCGCCGCGGGTGGCATCGGCTGCCCTTCGCGCACAATCCACACTTTCTTCAGCACCACCGGTGTCAGCGGCTTGTCGTTCGAGTCGCGTTCCACGCGTGCAATCGCCTTCACAACTGAGACGCTCGCATCGTCGCACTGTCCAAAAAGCGTGTAATGCTGATCGAGAAAGTCCGTCGCCTGCTCGGTAACAAAGAATTGGCTCGCATTGGTATTCGGTCCGCTGTTCGCCATCGCCAGCCGTCCCGGCCGGTCGAAGTTCAGCCCCGGATCGAATTCATCGTCGAACATGTATCCGGGATTGCCCGTCCCGGTCCCCGTCGGATCGCCGCCCTGAATCATGAACTCCGGAATCACGCGATGAAAGGTCGTCCCATCGTAGTACCGCTTATGATGTTGCACCTTCCCCGTCGCGGGATCGGTCCAGTCCCTCGTGCCCTCGGCCAGTGCGATAAAGTTAGCCACTGCTTTCGGTGCCTGCTTCTCGTAGAACTGGCACGTAATCGGGCCCATCGAAGTGTCCATCACGACAAACGGCCCGTTGGGAACCGTCGTTGCCTCGGGAGTCGCCTGCGGCGCATCGGGAACTTCCTGGCTCCCAGGCGCGTTGGTCGACGGGCTCGCGGGCGGTGCAGCCTGTTGCCCAAACAAAGCGAAGGCCGCGCCGGCAACACCAGCTACGGCCAGGGAAGAGAAGAGAAGCGTATTCCGAATGTTCATTCCGCTCTTGAGGGTAAATCATGCGGCGTCAACCGTGCCACCTGCAACGCGCTGGCTTTGTAGCGCCGGCGTCCTCGCACTTGCATTCGGCTGTAGCGCCGGTCTCCAGACCGGCTTTAGTGCGGGCGTACTCGCCTGCACCCGGCGCACGTTAGCCCGCCTTCCGAGCCGGCCAGCTTTCTCGGTCCCTTGGTCCCTTGTTCCCTTGGTCCCTGTTTACACCAGCCGCAAAAATCCCGCTTTGCTCAACCGTGCCCCGGGAAACACCGTCTCCAGATTCTCCGCGCCCAGCGTGCGCGTTACCACTTCGCCCAGCACCTGCCGGTAATCGGTGGTCAGCGCCAGGTCACGGCCTTCGTTCAGTTGCCCGTCGTCGAGCCCCGGCCACTTTCCGTACACCTTGCCGCCCTTCACCTGCCCGCCCAGCACAAACATCGCGTTGGCGTGTCCATGATCCGTTCCGCCCGTTCCATTCTCGCGCGCCGTGCGCCCAAACTCCGACATCGTCACCAGCGTCACGTTTTCTGCGCCGTCGCCCATGTCGCGCCAAAACGCCGCAATGCTTGCGGAAAAATCGCTCAGCCGATTGGCGAGCTGCCCATTGACGCCGCCCTGGTTCTGGTGCGTATCCCATCCGGTCACATCCGTAAACGCCGCCTCCACGCCAAGATTCGCCTTCAGCAACTGCGCAATCTGCCGCATGTTGTTGCCGAAATCCGAATTCGGATAATTCACGCCCGCTGCCGGTGCGTACTGTGCGGGATTCGCCGCCTTCAGCATCTTCACCGCTTCAAAGGTCTCATCGCCCGCCGCGTGAAAAATCCGATCGCCCGAGTCGGCATACATCGCCTCAAACGCGTTTGCCGCCGCGGACGGCGTCGGGCCACGCCCGGCCACCGTAAAATTGTTCACGTTGCCGATCGCAATCGCCGGAACCGCACCGGCCAGCGTGCGCGGCACTTCGGCTCCAAGTGCCAGCGCGCGAAACGCCGTGTGCTCCTGGTTGTGCCGCCCGCAATTGCACGCCGCGGCATACGCGTCTTCCGCCTGCAGCGCGCGATTCAGCCAGCCGTCATCGGTGTTCTTCAATCCCGGCGTGCCCGACTCCATGTAGTCCTGCGCGTCAAAATGCGACCGGCTCATATCCGGCGATCCGCACGCGTGCACAATCGCCAGTTGTCCCTGATCGTAAAGCGGCTTGAACGCGCTCAGCGACGGATGCAGCCCAAAAAATCCGTCCAGATCCAGAACCTGATTCTCCGGAATCGCAATGCTCGGCCGCATCTTGTAGTAATTCTTTTCGCGATAGGGAACCACCACGTTCAGCCCATCCGCCGCGCCGCGCTGGAAGATCACCACCAGCCGCTGCCCCCGCACGAACTGCCCGCCAGCCGCCGCTTGCGCCAACACGCTGCGCACAAGAAAATTCGGCATGGCCGTCGTGCCCGCCACGGCCAACGCGCCCCTGTGCAGAAAAAATCGCCGGTTCATCCGCATCTTGAATCTCCTGATTCCAACTCTGACTCGACTTCCGGTCCGCTCACCACTTAGTAGCTGTCTAGCTCCGCCAGCTCCGCTAGCCCCGCTCCCTCGCTCCCTTGCTCCCTATCTTCTCTGAAACTCCGGCGACCCCAGCAGCAATCCGGCAAGCAACTGATCTTCCCGCTCGTACGCATCCGCCGCCGGCGCTCGATTCTGCCGCCGCGCCTGTTGTGCTCCAGAGCCCGCCCCCGCGCCAGAACCAGCCCTGATCCCGTCGAAGGGTCTCAATTCTGAGACCGGTGAATTCCGCGCCATCATCATCGGCGGATCCGTCGTCGCCCCAGCCGCGCTCTGCGCCGCAAACTCCTTCAGCGCCGCCGCCCGCGTCGCGTCGCTCACTCCGCCGGGCAGCAGCACCTGCTCCAGTCGCGCCTCTTCCGTCTCCGGTGTCGGCACCACTTGCTGCCCCGGCGCATCGCCGTCCAGCGCGCTCATGTCCAACTCCGGCGCCCATCCCACCGTAATTCCCGGCAGCCGGTTCGCCGCCAGCGACAGCGCAAAGTTCATCCGATCCACCAGCGCGCCCGTGCTCACCCAGTCGCCCTCGTCCCACTTGTACCCCACCGGCGGGACGCATCCGTACAGCGGCATTCCCATTTGTTTCAGCGCATTCACCAGCGGCTCAAAATTCGCCACGTTCGCATTACTCGCCCGCACCGCGCTCACCACGTACTCCAGCGGCGTCTTCACCTTCGCGCTATCGTCGCCCGCCGCCCAGAACTCCGGCGAATGGAACAGCGTCTTCAGAACCGCCGGAATATCGCCATCGCTCGCGAGATACGATTTCGCCATCCGCTCCACCAGCGCCTGCGGCGGATCGTCGCTCACAAAACGGATCGCCAGCTTTCGCGAGATGAACTCGGCCGTCGCCGGCCGCATCGCCAGCATGTGCAGCAGCTCGCGTCCTTCCGTCTCGCCTTTTTCTTTGATCTTCGCGCCCATCACTTTCTTCGTGCCCGGCTCATGCCGGTTCTCGTTGAACTGAAACTCGCCGCCCAATTGCGGCCGGTCCACCGTCCACCCCGTCAGCACGCGCGCCACCTGCGTTACATCCGCCTGCGTGTATCCACCGTTCACGCCCACCGTGTGCAGCTCCATCAACTCGCGCGCATAATTCTCGTTCAATCCCTCCGGTGCCTGCCTCTTGGCGTTCGGTCGCCTCGCGTTCAACCTCTTCGCGCGTTCCGCGCCCAGCGAATCCGGTCCCATGCTCTGCGCGTTGTCGAGATAAATGAGCATCGCCGGGCTATGCGCCACAGCTTCCAGCAGGTCCTCAAACTTGCCCAGCGCGTGCGGACGGATCGTGTCGCGCTCGTAACTCACCAGGTAGTAGGGCATCTGCTCGTTCTTGCGCAGGTACACGTTAAAGTGATTCAGCCAGAAGTCCGTCATCACTTCCTGCAACTGCGCATTCGAATAAATGTCGCGCGTCAGCCGCTCGGCCATCAACTCCCGCACCACCGTCTGCTCCGGGGCCGCCAGATCCTCGACAGACTCTTTCAAATCCGGGCTCATGCCCGTCACCAGCGCCGCGCGCTGCACTGGCTTCAGCGATTTGATAAAGCTCTCGAACTCCTCCGGCTGCATCGCCTGCAACCGCCGCACCCGATCCACCGGCTGTAATGCCAGAACGTTTGCGATCAGCGCCTCATCCGCATTGGCCCGATCCGCCCGCGCCAGGCCTGCGCGAGCTCGCCGCCCGCCGCCCTGATCCGCCTCTTGCCCGGCAGCCGGCGTCATCGAATTTCCATCGGCCGAATTCGCATCCATTGAATTTCCAGCCGCCGAATTGTCCCCCGCCGATTTCCCCGCCGCTGCGCTCATATCGGGCTGCTGCGCTCCGGCGGGTGCCCCCGGTCCCGCTTCTGAGATCGGCGCCGTCGCGCTCCCCGCCGGCGCAGTCGCGCTCATCGCCGGATTCCCTGTATCCGCCGGCCCGCTCCCTTGCTGACTCGCTGACTTGCTCGCTTGCTGCTGCTGCGCCGCCTTCCTCAACTGGTAGCGGTAGATTTGGTTTTCATACACCGCGTGCAGCGTTCCGCCCTGCGGAATCTCAATCTTTCCGTCCGCCGCCTGGCGAATCATTGCCGGGCTCGGCATGCGGAACATCAGGTCCTGCGTGCTCCACTGCATTGCGGGATAATCGGCGAGCCGCGCATTCAGGTCAGTTTCGTCCATGCTCCCCGGGTGCAGTTGCCCGTCGAACCATTTGTCGAGACCGATTTTGTCGGGGCCCATCGACCGCACCGCTTCCAGATCCCCGGCCTTCGGCCCAAAGGTCAATCGGTTCAGAGCATGAAGAATCCGCGCGTCGCCCTCGAGTTGTCCCGGTTCGGGCCTCGCCGCGTAGCTCGCTCGATGTTTTTGGGGCGGGGCCGACTGCTCATTCGACGCCGCGTTTTGGCCCGACGCAGAATTTTGGCCCGACGGCTGACTTTGGCCCGGCACCGCATCCTGGGCCATCGCCAGCGGGGCAGGGAAGCAAAGGCTCCAGCAGAGAACGAGGGCACCAAGTCTGCGGATCGACTCGCGCAACAACTCCATCGAATGTGCTCCTCGCGGGGGGATGGCCGGGCACATTGCTGCGCGGCACGAGCTTGCTATTAGGTCAGACTCCATCCTGCGCCGAAAGTTGTGGCCCCGCCAGCCCCGACGTAACGCCAGTCTCCAGACCCGCACATTCCGGCTCAATCGCTCCCGCCGTCTCGGCCCCTCACTCACTTAGTCCCTCAGTCCCTTAGTCCCTTAGTCCCCCAGTCCCTCAGTCCCGTAGTCCCGTAGTCCCGTAGCCCCGTAGTCCCTTCGCTCCCCCGTCACATTCCGCTTACCCGCGCCAGTGCTATCATGGCGCGTCTATTTGAACGGCTCGGAGGATGAATTGAACAGATCCATTCTTTTTGCGATCGCGGCAATGGCTCTTCTGGCGGGGTGCGGACCTGAGAACCCCGGCATTCCGGTTAGGCCCAAATTCACGGGGCCTCCCTACCATCTCGCCCTGGGAGCGTCGCCCGCCAAGCCCAGCAAGTCGGGCCTCACCATTCCGGCCATCAAGTACACGGCCGACCCCAATGCGCCCTCTGACTCGCTCGACAAAAGAGCCGTCCTGGTCGTGCGCATCGACACTTCGAGCCTCAAGAGTAAAGGCACGATGACGATGGACCAGGTCATCATGGGCGCGGTCGATATCCCCGGCACCGACGGCGCTCTCCCCGCCGACTACATGGATGCGACCGACCAGAGCGTGGCCACGCTTCTTGAGGAGTACTGCGTCAAGGGAAATGTGAAGATCAACGTGGCGCTTACCCGGTCGTCGCTCTCCAGCACCGCCGGAGACGGGGAAATCGACTCCAAGCTCATGACACCCTGGCTGCCGATCAGCCTCGTCTTCAAAAACCCCCATCCCGGATGCTAGATCGGCCCGGAAAAGCGGCCGAACCGGGGTGGGGCGCGGCGTTGTGGCGTCCAGAAGTGGGCAAGTTGCCGATTGGCGGCACACCGGCCTGAGCTTTCGCGTATGGGGTCGGAATCAAGCGTAATATGTTGTGTCAGGAAATCGTTCACGGGATCTTGTCATGCAAGTTAAGTGCGATCGTCTTCTTCTGTCCATATTGTTGTCTTCCTATGTCCTTGCTTTAGCATGCAATTCCATCCCTGCCGCAGCACAGTCAACCGCACCCAATGAATGGACATGGGTCGGGGGCTCCAATACCGGCGCAGAGCCCCAGGTGACTGGCACATTGGGCGTACCCGCACCCGGAAACATTCCCTTCGCGCGTTACCAGGCCGTGACTTGGACGGACAAGAACGGAAATTTCTGGCTTTTCGGAGGCACTTCGCTCAACGACCTTTGGGAGTTCAACCCCTCAACCACCGAGTGGACCTGGATGGGGGGAACCGGCGCCACCGTTTACGGCACAATGGGAACCCCCTCTTTCTGGAACTCCCCAGGGGTCCGCGAAGGCGCAGCCGGTTGGACCGACAACAAGGGCAACCTGTGGCTGTTTGGGGGACACGGCGCGGATGCCGCTGGCACCAACGGCGACGACGTTTACCTCAACGACCTGTGGAAGTTCAATCCTTCCAATCGCGAATGGACCTGGATGAGTGGAAGCAGCACGGTGAGCAGTTGCTTCAACGACGGGTCGGGGAATCTGATTGGGGCGATCCATTGTGCCCAGGCCGGCACGTATGGCGACTTGGGATCGCCGGCTTCCGGAAATACACCCGGAAGCCGCCAGGGCGCACTCACCTGGACCGACAGCAAGGGAAATCTCTGGCTTTTTGGCGGATGGTCATTCGATGTTCCCAACCAGGTCCAGTACTACTTCAACGAGCTTTGGGAGTACAACACAACGACCAATCTATGGGCGTGGATGGGCGGAAGCAGCACGAGGAATGGGAGCGCCTGCGCATGGAACGTGAATCTCTGGTACTACTCGTGCGGCGAACCGGGTGTTTACGGAACTCTCGGGACACCCGCTTCCGCAAACATTCCGGGAGGCCGATCCGAGGCCGTAGCCTGGACCGACAGTAGCGGCGATTTTTGGCTCTTCAGCGGCTTCGGTTTCGACTCCGTCGGTTATATCGGAGATACCCAGGATCTTTGGAAGTACAGCCCTTCCACAAACCAGTGGACATGGATGAGCGGGAGTAACTCTCTTTCGACCGCATGTGACACCGCGTCCTATGGCGGTGGATGTAGTGGTCCGTCAGTCTACGGAGCGTTGGGAGTTCCGGCCGCAGGGAACATTCCCACGGGCCGCGATCACGCGGTCGGGTGGTCCGACAGCAACGGCAATTTCTGGTTCTACGGGGGCGGTGTCGAGGTGCAGCCTAACGATATCGCCAACGCGGATGTTTCGTTGAACGACTTTTGGGAGTTCAATCCCGCGATCAACCAGTGGTCGCTTATGGGCGGAAGCTTCCAGGCGCTATGCGGTATCTATTGCAGTTCAAGCCCGTATGCGGAGTATGGCACGTTCCAGGTGCCTGCTGCTGGAAACCAACCGGGAATTCGATTCTCATCTGCGGGATGGACCGACAATAACGGTAATCTCTGGTTGTTTGGGGGAGAGCCCTCCCTGTTTTCAGGCGAGTCGTCCATTTTTCAAAACGATCTTTGGGAGTTTCAGCCCTCGACGGGCCCTGTGCCCACGGCCGCGACGCCGACCTTCAGCGTTCCAGCGGGGTCATACAGCTCGGCGCAGAGCGTGACCATTGCCGACACTACGAACGGCGCATACGTCTATTACACAACGGACGGAACCACTCCCACTCCCACGCCCAGCTCGGCGGTCTTCATCGCCTCCAACCCGGTGCCGGTCAATGTTCAATACAGCGAGACGCTCAAGGCAATCGCGGTGGCTGCGGGATGCGACCCTAGCGCGGTCGCAACCGCGGTGTATACGCTGCCGCCGCGGGCAGCCACGCCGGTGATCAGTTTGCCTACCGGAACCTACACATCGTTTGAGACGGTGACCATCTCCGATGCGACGCCGGGCGCGGCCATTTACTACACCATCGATGGAAGCACTCCGACAACAAACTCGAACGTGTACGCAGGGCCGCTCAACATTGCCAATGCCTATACGCCATTGCAGGCCGTCGCAATCGCCCCTGACTATTCCATCAGCAGTGTCTCCGGCGCGACGTACACGCTCAATCTGCCTTACGCGGCCGCGCCAACTTTCAGCGTTGGCAGCGGAACCTACAACACGCCACAAACGGTGACCATCTCCGACACCACCCCCGGAGCCACCATTTACTACCAGATCGGCACCGGGTATCCAACCACAAGTTCTCCGGTCTATAGCGGCCCGATGACCGTGTCATCGACGGAATCGATATGGGCGATGGCGACGGCCAACAATCACTTTCCCAGCGGCGCAACAGGCGCCACCTACACCATCAATCCGCTCGCGCCGCAAACTGCCGCTCCAACCTTCAGCGTGCCCGCGGGAACATACACGACACCACAGACGGTGACCATCTCCGATTCGACACAAGGGGCTTTCATTTACTACACCACGGACGGGTCAGCTCCGGGAACGAACTCAACGTATTACCCCAGCCCCATTACCATTGCGTCGTCTGAAACGCTGCAGGCGATCGCGATGGCAAACGGAGATGCCATCAGCGCCGTTACCAGCGCCGCTTACATCCTCAACCTGCCGCCCCCGAGTTTCTCGATCTCGGGCACAGCAGTTAACGTGGTTGCCGGCGCGAACTCGGGAAACACGTCCATCGTTACCTTGACTCCGTCAGGAGGATTCGCCGGGACGATCAATCTGAGTTGCACGATTACTCCGGCTGCCGCAAACGATCCCGCGACCTGCAATATTCCCGCCACTGCGACCCTCAGCATTTTTGGAGACGAGGCAGTCGGAATGATTGTGAACACAACATCGGACATCTCTGCTGTCGATCGACCGAAGAGATTCTTTGGGCCGTTGGCGGGCGGCACGGCTCTCGCGTGCATGTTGTTCTTTTTCATCCCTGCCCGTCGCCGCAGAGGTTGGAGTATTTTCGCAACCCTCCTCCTGCTTTTCTTTATTGCTGGAGGAGCACTCAGTTGCGGCGGTGGAAATGGCGCGGGCGGCGGCGGCGGCGGTGGAGGCGGAGAGAGTCGTGGCACCACTCCGGGCACGTATGTCATCACCGTTACCGGCACTTCCGGGAACATTACGCAAACGGGACTCGTCTCTCTCACCGTGCAGTAGCTCGCGCACCAGTCCGCTTGAGCGGGCGCGAGATCGTTCACTCGCGTCAATTAGCCCGTGCCTGTCAAGCCCCTTCCACCGTCACAAGGCAGCCACATTGGCCGCTAACTTACGTGGAATCAATCAAAACCATTGGAAAACATTTCTAGCCAAGTTTGCCGATCATTTCCCGCCTTTGGCGCATAATCAATGCAAATTGAGAAGCCTGGCCCCTACCAGTGACGCTTGGCTTTGTGCGTTGGAAGAGGGTCGAGGTTGAGCAAGGGCTGGACCGGAAGGCAAATGGGCTCAGGCGAACTGACGGAGAGTTCGTATGGAGCCCAGTTGACAACCAAAATGGGATCATCGGAGCCGGCAACCTCCATCGTGGCCATGATCGGCTGACTCGTTCCACTCTGAACATCGATCTGACGGGTCCATGTCTTAAATCCTCGAGCCGCGATCGAGAGCGTATGAGCCCCCGTCGGAAGATCAAACCGAGCGCGTCCCTGGCTGTCAGTTTTCGAAATGCAGTTCGGCGAGGAGGCTGAAAGATCGATTTCAATGCGCGCACCCGGAACAAGCGCTCCTGAACGATCCGTGACTTGGACCGTCACGTTCCCTTGCGGCGCAGGCTGCGCGGAAAGTTCAAAGGAAAGGAAGAGGGAAATGACCACGACGGCAATGCGAATGCAAGCCATGGCAAGAATTCTCGCGCCAATCATTCGCCAGGCTTGTTCCCTCTCTCCCTCGCTCCGTTACTCCTCGTTTTTCTGTTCCCCGATCCATGTTCTTACCCCACCCCCCCTCCTTTTGCACCCCACCCCCCCATCCTCCAGACCCCACCCCCCCATCCTCCAGACCCCACCCCCCCATCCTCCAGACCCCACCCCCCCATGCCAGTGTGTGAAACTGTGAAACTGTGAAACTGTGGAGCCTTTAGAATCAACAACTTCTGTCCACAGTTTCACAGTTTCACAGTCTCGTTTTCGGGTTTTTGTTTTTGGCGGAGTTTTTTTGTTTCGCCCGCAACGAATCGAGCGGAAATTGAAAACTAGAGGCGGAGAGCTGAAAGCTTATTGCTGACAGCTAGAACCTGAGTTTTGGGTTCGATTATTTTATCGAGATCGCTTCGATTCGCTCTTTGCGAGCGGAACTGAGAGCTGAAAGCTGATGGCCGAAACCTGCTACTTCACTTTCTTGCACCGCTCCATAATTTTTACGTGCAGCCGCTCGCTCACTTCGGTGGGGACTTCGTAAATCTCGTGGCAGCGGAAGATTTCGATGGTCTTGCGCGTGGTGTTCAGCACCACTTCGCAATGGCCGCACTTGCGCAGGTGAGCTTCAATCTCGGTGCGCGTCTCCACGGCGATCGATTCGTCGAGCACGTCGTCGAGGATTGCGAGGAACTCAGTGCAGGTCATGCTTCAGCTCCGTCTCCGCCTGGCGCCGCGGCTGCTTGCGGAATCGCCGGAGCTCTTCTTCCAAAATAACGCGTGAGCCGCTCGCGCAGTTGCAGCCGCGCCCGCAGCAGGCGCGACTTGACGGCGGGAACGCTCAATCCCAGTGTCTCCGCGGTCTCCTCGGTCGAGAGGCCTTCCACGTCGCGCAGCACAAAAACCACGCGAAAGCCCTGCGGCAGGCCCTGAATGGTTTTCTTGAGGATCTCGGCCAGCTCGGCCTGGGTGTAATTCTGCTCCGGATTGGGAGCCCAGTCGGCGAAGTCGCGGGGCACGCTTCCCTCGTCGGTCAGCACGTCCTCGTCCATCGAGACCAGTTTGCCGGTGCGCCGCTTGCGCAGCCGCATCAGGCTCTCGTTTACCGCGATTCGTACCAGCCATGTGTAGAACTTCGAATTCCCTTGAAATTGATCGAGCTTTTCGTACGCCTTCAAAAACGCGTCCTGCATCACGTCTTCAGCGTCTTCGCGGTTTTGCGTAATGTGCTGCGCAATCCTGAAGATCTGCCGCTCGTATTTGCGGACAAGCGTGTCGTACGCGGCCACATCGCCGGCGCGGACCTGTGCTACAAGGGCCACGTCGGGGTGCTGCTCGTCTTGACCCGCTATTGGTTGGATGGTTGACATTGGACTTGGTTCCAGAAAGATGCCGCGAAAGTTGCAGGCGGGTTGGCCGCATGGCGGCTCGCCGCAGGGAATCGCTCTTGCCGGGCTGACGCATCCGGAAAGGCCCGGCAAAAGTAGAGTGTAACGGACGCAGGGGCAGGGAGCAAAACCGGGGCGACGCCGGACGGAAATTGCTCCGGGCCGCGCGCAAACCGTCTCGCGCCGGGGCGGTGGTTACGCAAGTGATTCCCCGCGCCGTTCGCTTGCGTCCAATTCGGCATACAGTGGAACTATGCCCTGCTTGCCTTCCCCATCGCGTGTCACGCCGCCGATTCTCCGGCCTGCGCTTGCGGCCCTGGCGGTTCTGCTGCTGCAATTCGCGGTCGCGTCGCCGTCGCCGGCGCAATCTGCTCCCGCTCCAGCAGCCAGCACGCCCGATTCCGCAACGCCGCCGTCGAATGCGCACGCGGCAACAAATGCAAAAGCAGATACGGGAAGCGCCAAGGCCGACTCTGGAAGCGGCAAGGCCGAAACCGCGAGTGGCGGGCCGGCAGCAAAGAAGACTCGCCGCGAAGCACAAGCCGGTTCATTCGTCGAGCAGTCGTTCAAGCCGCGCAGCACGCCTGGCTCGGACGGCGCGCCTCAAGCTGGCTTTTGTCGCCTCAAAAGAGCTGCAGCCCATGGCTCAGCAACTGGCCACTCTGCGCACGCCCGCAGCTTACGCCGGAGTTTCGGCCTACGCGCACAGCCACACCGGCGAAGCCGCCGCTGCCGCTTACCTCGCGCTTGGGCACGCTTATCTGCTCGACAAGCGCTACGCCGAGGCCGAATCGGCCCTTGCCCAGGCCCGCAGCGCCGACGGAGAACTCTCAGACTACGTCGATTTTCTCGATGCACAGGCCAGCCAGGGCGCAGGCGACAACCCCGCAGCCGAGAACATCCTGCACGGATTCACCGCGCGATACCCGGAGAGCATCTTTGACGACCAGGCGCCCGAGCTTGAGGCCAGCGTGCTGCTGGCGATGAGCAAGTTGACTGCCGCGCGCCAGGTTCTGGCCAGCGCTGCGGGTTTGCCTGCCGCGGACCGTCCGGCATTCCAGCTGGTGGAGGGCGAAGTGGAGCAGGCGCTCGGCCAGCAACAGGCTGCCGAGGCCACCTTCAAACGCTTGTTGTTGTCGCATCCTTTGAGCCCGGAGGCGCAGACCGCGCGCGCCAAGCTCACTGAGTCCGGAGCCGAGGCCACATTGACGGTGGCCGATTTGCGCAGCCTGGCGGATGCCTACTACAACGCCGGCCGGTACGACGAGGCGTCTGAGCAATTCAGAGTGCTGGCGCGCGAGCCGGGCCTCGACGCCGCTACCCGGCAGGTTTTTGCCGTCTCAGAAGCTGCCTGCGAATTGAAGTTGAAGCGCCTGACTCCGGCCCAGGTACAAGGCCTGCCCGATAGCGACGACGAAAACGGCGCGCACCGCCTCGACCTGCTGATGGAGCTGGCTCGCGGCCGCGACGATCAAGCGGATGAGCAACGAATTGTCGCGGAGATGGAAACGAGGTTTCCCCACAGCCCGTGGCTGGCCGACGCACTCTTCTCCAGCGGCAACATGTACCTGCTGAAGCGCGACTACCCCACCGCGATCAAATACTACAGCGAGCTCGCCGCCCAATTTCCCGGCGACAAAAACGCAGCGGCCGCGCACTGGCGCTCAGGCTGGCTGAGCTATCGGCTGGGCCTTTACGAGAACGCTGAGCGGATGTTCGATGAACAGATCCACCTTTATCCCGGCGCTGTGGAAACGGTCTCCGCGCTTTACTGGCGGGGGCGTCTCTACGAAACGCTCGACCACAATTCCGCATTGGCAGCGGCGAATTACCGCACCATCGTCCGCGCTTACCAGCACTTCTTTTACGCGCAGATGGCGCGGAAGCGGCTGCCGACGCTGGGCGGCACTGAGCCCGTATCCGACCCGCAACTGGATCGCTTCCAGCCTGTGCCGTTGCCGCACCTGGTGGATACGTTCCCGGAGGACAGCCCCCATTTGGCCAAAGCACGGCTGCTGGCCAACGCGGGCTTGAACGAATACATCGCGCAGGAGATCAAGGCCGATCCCGACTCCACGAACTGGAGCGCGCTGGCCGAAGCGCAGATTTACTCGTCGTATGGAGAAACGTTCCGCGCCGTTCGCTCGCTCAAGCGGGCGTTGCCCGGCTCGGCATCGGCGTCGATTGAGTCCATTCCTCTTGTCTATTGGCGGATCCTGTTTCCCGAACCATGGTGGGACACCATCCAGGCGGAGTCGGCAAAGAATAATCTCGATCCCTACCTGGTGGCGTCGCTCATCCGCCAGGAGTCGGAGTTCGATCCCACTGCGATCTCCCACGCCAACGCGTACGGCCTGATGCAATTGCTGCCCTCGGTGGGCAAGAAGATGGCTCACGAAGAGGGCATCACTTCCTTCCAGACATTTCAACTTCTTGACCCGGCCATGAACATTCGCCTGGGAACGCGCTATCTTCGCCAGATGCTCGATCGTTTCGGCGGCGTGCAGGAGTATGCGCTGGCCGCTTACAACGCCGGAGACAGTCGCGTGGCTGATTGGCAGGCCGCCGGCCCCTATTCGGGCATCGACGAGTTTATCGAGTCCATCCCCTTCACCGAAACGCGGGAATACGTCGAGGCCATTCTGCGCAACGAGGAGACCTACAGGGCGATCGACGATTTTGCCCGCACCCACGGCGCCACGGCTACGTCTGCTTCTCGCTAGATTGATTTGCACGCCCTCCGAGCCTGGGGGAATCCCATTTGCTACTCCCGGGCTTCGATTCAAATTGACTTCGCCGCCCCGCGCGGCAAAACTGTCCTAAACCGGACGCATCAAATTCTGGTAAGTGTTTCGCAGCCTGCTTTTTTTTGAGAAGAACAGAGCCTGGCGGAAACAGGGTCATGGCTCGGAACCATCCACCCCGGAGGGAACGATGTCAGGCGACTTGAGCTTTCTGGAAGAATGGATCCCCGAACGAATGGACCCGGGAACGATTTTTGTCCTGGAGAATCAGGCGAAGCTCGGCCAGGCCCAAAATCCCTACGTTGCCGTAATGTCGTGCCCGCGCTGCGGGACGCTGGGGCTGATCACTCGACGCCAACTTTGCGGAGGCGAGCCGATGATCTGCGGCGGCGACGAATGCTCGGCTGAATACAGGCTTGAGGGCGAAAGCATCTGCTATCGATCCATGCAATAATCGCCGACGCGCTCCGGGCCTGAAAAGGCTCCGGAAAGAGTCGTGGAAGGGAAGAAGACCGTCCCTCGGCGGCTAAAGCCGCACTCAATTTGCTGCTTTTGCGGCGCGACTGAAGTCGTGCCCTGACACTTCGTGCCTTCCCGATGAAATTTTTTCGTAGCCTGTGAGAGGCTCGCTCCTCCGTTCTTGTCTCTCTACTGCTGCAGCGTGTAGTCCGCCTTGGTCGTCTTGGCCCCGGTTTGCGCCGGCGTGGGGAGCTGCGACCGGTCCCATCCTCCGCCCAGAGCCTGTACCAGCTGCACTGCCGACGTCATCTCCTCGACCTGGAGCGCGTTGAGGGTTTCCTCGTTGTTCAGCAATGTGGTTTGCGCAATCACCACATCGACATACGGATCGACACCGGTGTTGTAGCGAACCAATTCCAGATTGAGATAGTCCTGCCCGTCCTTCACCGCATCTTGCTGGCGAAGAATCTGCTGCGAATAGGTTCGTGTGGCAACCATGGAGTCTTCCACCTGCTGGAAGGCAGTGAGCACGGTTTGCCGGTAGGTGGCCAGGTCTGCGTTGTATTGAGCGACATACTGATGCAATTCCGCGCGATAAAGCCATCCGTCGAAGATGGTTTCGGCGACCGACGGGCCAATGGACCAGACCCGGCTGGGCCAATTAAACAAGCTGGTCAACGCGGAGCTCTGAAATCCGCCGGTTGCGCTGATGGTCACTTGCGGGAAAAATGCGCCGTAGCCGATTCCGATAACGGCGTTCTCCTGGGCGAGCGTGCGCTCGGCCGCCGCGATGTCGGGCCGTCGCTCCGCAAGCTGGGAGGGCACCCCGGTGGGAATGGACGGTGGCTTGTAGAGCATCGGTTTTACAGGAACGGAAAAATCGCTCGGCGGTTTGCCCAGCAGCACTGCGATGGCGTTTTCGTATTGCGCGCGCAAAAGGCCCACGTTCGTCGCCGCCGACTCCGCCGCCTCCACGGTCGTCTTGGCCTCGGCAACCGAAATGTAATCGCCGACGCCGGTGTCGTATTGCGCCTGAGTGTAGTCCAGCGATTTCTTTTCGTCCGCGACGGCTTGATTCAGAATCTGCTGCAACATATCCTGGCCGCGAATCTCGAAGAAATACTCCGCCAGGCTGGCCTGTTCAGTGAGCTTCTCGGTTTGAAGATCGGCGGCGCTCACCTGCGATGCATACTGTGCTTCGTGGACCTCGTTGCGGATCTTGCCCCAGAAATCCGGCGTCCACGAAACGTCAATCGGCGCATTCCAAAGCGTTGACTGCTTGCCGACGTTGGCCTGGGTGGAGTTGTTCAGAGTTCCGGAACTCTTCGACCGGTTCCACGAGGGGTTCGCAGTGATCGTCGGCCAGTACTGCGAGCGGGCCTCGTCAATCACGGCGCGGGCCGCCATGTAATTCTCGAAGTACTCCTTCAGGTTCTGGTTGTTGATATTGAGCTGTTCTTCCAGTGCGTTCAATTCCGGATCTCCAAAAACCTCCCACCAGTTGCCGCGGATCATCGCGTCTTGCGGGCTCGCCACTTTCCATCCATCGGTATCCTGGAAGTTGACGGTGGACTCCTTGTAATTCGGCGCGGTGACTGCCGGCGGCGCGGGTGCGTGATACGGTGGGCCGACGCGGCAACCGCCAAGCAGCGCCAAAAAGCCCAGCGCGCTGGCGGTGAATAAGATCGGAATTCGGTTTCCTGGTTCAAACATGGTCAATATCCTTCATTACGACGCCGTTCCTTCTGCCGTTGCCGGTAGTGTGTCGCGGGTGCGGCCGAGCGCGCGCAGGCGAAGACGGTCCATCATCAGGTAAACCACCGGGGTGGTGTAAAGCGTGAGTGCCTGGCTCAGCAGCAATCCGCCCACGATGGTGATGCCCAGCGGACGGCGCAGTTCAGAGCCAGTGCCGGTTCCGAAGGCCAGCGGCAATGCACCGCAGATCGCGCACATGGTGGTCATCATGATGGGGCGAAAGCGCAGCATGCACGCTTCAAAAATTGCTTCTCGCGTTGTCTTGCCTTCGGTCCGCTCGGCCTGCAGCGCGAAGTCGATCATCATAATGGCATTCTTCTTCACAATTCCGATCAGCAGAATGATTCCGATAATCGAGATCATGTTGAGATCGATGTGGAACAACATCAGGGCAAGCATTGCGCCTACGCTCGCCGAGGGCAGCGTGGAAATGATTGTGAGAGGGTGAATCAGGCTCTCGTAGAGAATGCCCAGGACAATAAAGACTGCCAGTATGGCGGTTACTGCCAGGTACCACAAGCTCGAAATCGAGTCCTGGTAGGCCTGGGCCGTCCCGGCAAAAAAGCCGCGAACCGTGCCGGGCATCCCCAGGCTTTCTTCCATCTGCGACACTTCCCGCGTGGCATCGCTGAGCGCGGCGCCGTTTTTCAAGTTGAAGGAGACGGTGGTTGATGGAAAGAGCCCGGTGTGAGCGACCTGCAGCGGCGTCGTGTTAGTGCTTGGTTTCGCCAGTGTGAGCAACGGAGAAACGGCGTTCAGCCCGGCGCGCGACGAGGAGCCGGGGGGAGAGAAGTAAATGTTGTTAAGTCCCGAAGGATTCTGCCAGTATTGCGGCGCCACTTCCATCACCACGTAGTACTGGTTGAGCTGCGTGTAAATCACCGAGACCTCAGATTGGCAGAACGCGCTGCAGAGGGAACTGTCGAGCGACTGCGGGGTTTGCCCCAGGCGCGCCGCGGTCACGCGGTCATAGCTGAGCATTTCCTGCAAGCCTCCGTTTTGCTGGTCGGTGTTCACGTCCTGCAGGTCGGGAAGCTTTTGCATGTTCTGGTAAAGAATCGGGCCCCAATGCGCCCAGTCGTCAATGTTGTCGGATTGAATCGTGTATTGATAGAGCGCGCCGCCACCGCGTCCGCCAATGCGCAAATCCTGAGCGGGCTGGAGAAATGCCGAAGCAACCGGCAGGCGGTTCATTTTTGGGCGCAGACGGTTGATCACATCCGCCGCCGAGGTCTGGCGCACGTCGCAATTGGGGCCCTCTTTGCATTGAGTGCTCAACGAAGTGCTCAACGGCTTGAGAGCCATGAACATGAAGCCGGCATTGCCGCCGCCCGTGTAGGCCAGAACGTGGGCCACGGCAGGATCGGCTTTGACCACGTTGACCAGCGACACCACGGAGAAATTCATGAAGGGAAAGGAAGCGTCCTGCGGTCCCTGCACCTGGCCCATGATGATGCCCGTGTCCTGTTGCGGAAAGTAGCCGGTGGGGATCCTGTAAATGACCAGGCCGTTCAGTGCAATAGTGAGGACGAGCACGACGAGCGTCAGCCCCGGGTTGTCCAGGACCCAGGACAAAGATCGCCGGTAGATCCAGATCATTCCGTTGAAGCCTTTTTCACTGGTCAGGTAAAGCCAGTTGTGCTTCTCGCCCGGCTTGCGAGCTTTGAGCAGGTGCGCGCACATGGTGGGCGTGGTGGTTAAGGAAATGATCATTGAGATGATGACGGCCGTGGAAAGCGTGATTGCGAATTCGCGGAAGAGCCGGCCGATGATGCCGCCCATCATCAGGATGGGAATGAAAACCGCGATCAGGGACATGCTGATGGAAAAGACCGTGAACCCGATCTCCTTCGCGCCCTGCAATGCCGCGGCCAGCGGCTCCATGCCGGCTTCGATATGGCGGGTGACATTCTCCATGACCACGATTGCGTCGTCGACTACGAATCCCGTGGCGATAACGATTGCCATCAGCGACAGGTTGTCGAGCGTGTAGCCGAGCAAGTACATCACGGCGAACGTGCCGATGAGCGAGGTCGGTACCGCGACCAAGGGAATGAGCGTGGCGCGGGGACTGCGGAGAAACACGAAGACGACCAGGATGACGAGGCAGACCGATCCGACCAGCGCTCGATAAACCGTGTTTACCGAAGCGCGGATGGTCACGGTCCTGTCGACATCCACAGTTGTTTTGATTCCCGCCGGCAGGACCGCCTCAAGGAACGGCAATTGCGCCTTTACGCGGTCGACGGTTTCAATAATGTTCGCGCCGGGCTGGCGGAAAACGGTGAGCACCACCCCCTTGGTACCGTCGATGTATCCCGCAGTGCGGATGTTTTGCGTGGAGTCCACGACGTCGGCCACGTCGGATAGGCGCACCGCCTCACCGTTGTGATAGCCGATGATCAACGGCCGATAATCGGCAGCATCGGAGATCTGGTCGTTGGTAATGATGTCTTCGCTGATTCCGGCATTGGAGAACTGGCCCCTCGGCGAATGCGAGTTTTGCAGGCTCAGCACCGATTGCACCTTGCCGAGAGTAAGGCCGAAACTCTCCAGCTTGGTGGGGTTGACCTCGACGCGCACCGAAGGCGTGCCGCCGCCCTGCACACCCACCTGCCCGACACCCTGAATCTGCGAGAGCTTTTGCTCCAGGATCGTGGAGGCAAGATCGTAGAGCTTGGTCACCTCGTATTTGTTTGAGGTGAGGCTGATGATCATGATGGGCGAATCGGCCGGATTGATCTTGCGGTAGGAAGGGTTGGAAGGGAGATTCACCGGCAGATAGGTGCGCGCCGCATTGATGGCCGCCTGTACGTCTCTGGCTGCGCCGTCGATATTGCGGCTCAGATCGAATTGCATGGTTACGTTCGTCGACCCGAGCGAGCTCGACGAGGTCATCTCGGTGATGCCGGCGATGTGGCTGAACTGGCGCTCCAGCGGCGTGGCCACCGAGGCCGCCATAATCTGCGCGCTGGCGCCGGGCAGGCCCGCGGAAACGCTGATGGTCGGAAAATCCACCTGCGGCAACGGAGCCACCGGCAGCACGATGAAAGCGATCGCCCCGGTGATGCATACCGCGATGGTGAGCAACGTTGTGCCCACGGGCCGGCGGATGAATGGCGCCGAAAGGTTCATGCGCTCTCCGCGCCTGGCCCCAGGACAGCGGCCCTGTGTTTCTTTGCAAGATGCCGGCCCTTGACGCGTTCAGCGAGCCGGTCGAAGAAGATGTAAATCACCGGCGTGGTGTAGAACGTGAGCAATTGGCTCAGCAACAGCCCGCCCACCATAGCAATGCCCAGCGGCCGGCGCAGTTCCGAGCCCAGGCCGCCTCCGACCGCCAGCGGAATGCCGGCCAGCAGCGCGGCCATGGTGGTCATCATGATGGGACGGAAACGCATCAGGCTGGCTTCGTAAACTGCTTCCGTCGAATCCTTGCCGTGCTTGCGCTCGGCCTCCAGCGCGAAGTCCACAATCAGAATGCCGTTTTTCTTCACGATGCCGATGAGCAGGATGATGCCGATAATTCCCACGACGTTAAGATCCTGGCGGAAGAGCATGAGCGCCAGCAACGCACCCACACCGGCCGATGGCAGCGTGGAAATAATGGTGATTGGATGGATGAAGCTCTCATAAAGGATGCCAAGCACGATGTAGACAGCGACGAGAGCGGCAAGAATCAGCAGCGGTTCGTTGGAGAGGGAGTTGTGGAACGACGCTGCCGTACCCTGGAAATCGGACTGCAGGCTGGCGGGAAACTTGAGGCTCTTCGCCGTCTTTTCAATGTCGCTGATCGCCGTTCCCAATGAAGCGTTGGGCGCGAGATTGAATGAAACCGTGACCGAAGGGAACTGCCCCTGGTGATTGATCGAAAGCGCCTCGGTAGTGTCCGTCACCTGCGTGAATGCGCTAAGCGGAATTGCGTTCGCGCCCGCCGATGAGGAGTTGGAACTCAGCGCGACTCCCGGCGCCGTGCCTCCGGCGAGAACCGTGGCCGGTGCGTTGATCGCCTGCGAGGATGGCGTATAGCGCACTGAAGTAGTGAGTGCGTTTGACCCGGCAGATGACGAAGCGGAAGAGGAAAACGATGTGGCGGCGCCCGCGCCGGTGGCCCCCGACGATGCGTTCGACTGAATGTAGAGGTCGCTGAGGTTCTTTGGATCCAGTTGCCACTCGGGCTGGGCTTCCAGAATCACATGATATTGATTCAGCTGCGTGTATAGAGTGCTGATCTCGCGCTGTCCGTACGCGTCGTAGAGCGTATTGTCGATGGTGGTGGGCGCAATGCCGAGCCGCGAAGCTGTCACGCGGTCGATCGCCAACTGGATTGCGCGCGCGCCGGTCTGCTGGTCCGTGGCGACATCTTCAAGCTCGGGCAGTTTCTTCAACTGCGCCACGAATTTGTTGCTCCACTCATTCAACTCGTCCGTGTCGGGATCCTCAAGCGTGTACTGGTACTGCGTGCGGCTGACGCGGTCGTCCACCGTAATGTCCTGCACCGGCTGCATATAAAGATGCATGCCGTGCACCTGGCTCAAACTGGTCTGCAAACGGCGGATGACGTCGGAGGCGCCGACGCGTTGATTGATCGGCTTGAGGTTGATCGAGATGCGGCCGCTGTTCAGTGTCGTATTGATGCCGTCCGCGCCGATGAACGAAGACAGGCTCTCGACGGCTGGGTCCTTCAGGATAATCTTGGCCAATTCCTGCTGCTTCTCGCTCATGGCGTCGAAAGAGATGGATTGCGATGCCTGCGAGATACCCTGAATGACGCCGGTGTCCTGCACCGGGAAGAATCCCTTGGGAATCTCGATGTAGAGAACGATGGTCAAGATGAGCGTGGCCACCGCAACCAAAAGGGTGATGGTCTGGTAGCGCAGCACCACGCGCAGCGTGCGCCCATAAAAAGCAATCAGCCCGTTCACCGCGCGTTCCGAGGCCTGGTAGAAGCGGCCCTCCTGTTCCTTGGGATTGTGGCGCAGAATGCGCGAGCACATCATCGGAGTCAGGGTGAGGGAAACGACCGCCGAGATGACGATGGTGACGGCCAGCGTGACTGCGAATTCGCGGAAGAGGCGGCCCACCACATCACCCATAAACAGCAGCGGGATGAGCACGGCGATGAGCGAAACAGTCAGCGATACGATGGTGAAACCGATCTGGCCCGCGCCGGTCAGCGCGGCTTCCATCGGATCCATGCCTTCTTCAAGAAAGCGCGTGATGTTCTCGATCATCACGATGGCGTCGTCGACCACAAAACCGGTGGAGATGGTGAGGGCCATCAGCGAAAGATTATCCAGCGAGTAGCCGAGCAGGTACATCACGGCAAACGTGCCGATGAGCGAAACCGGGACGGCGATGCTGGGAATAATCGTGGCGCGCAGGCTGCGCAAAAACAGGAAGATGACCATCACCACCAGAGCGACCGTCAGCAACAGCTCAAACTCTACGTCGTGCACTGAAGCTTGAATGCTGGTGGTCATGTCGGTCAGCGTCGTGACCTGGACGCCGGCGGGCAGGTTTGCCTCCAGTTGAGGCAGAACCTTCTGGATTTCGTTGACAACCGTGATGGTGTTGGCGCCCGGTTGGCGCTGGATATTCAGAATGACCGCCGGCGTCAGATTCATCCAGGCGGCCTGCTTGGAGTTCTCCACGCCATTGACCACGTTGGCGACGTCTTTGACGAAGACCGGCGCGCCATTGCTGTACGCCACCACAACGTTGCCGTAGTCGCTGGCGCTGGTGATCTGGTCGTTGGCGTCGATCTGGTAATCCTGGCGCGGGCCGTCGAAGTTGCCCTTGGCGGAGTTGACGCTGGCTTGCGTCAAGGCCGTTCGCATATCCTCCATGTTCAAGCCGTGGGACGACAACGCAACCGGATTCACCTGAATACGGACCGCGGGCTTCTGGCCGCCGCTGATCGAGACCAGCCCCACTCCAGTCAACTGCGAGAGCTTGGGCGCCAGGCGCGTGTCGACCATGTCCTCAACTTGCGAGAGCGGCAGGTTGTCGGAGGTGATGGCCAGCGTCAGTACCGGAGCGTCAGCGGGATTGGTCTTGGTATATACGGGCGGGACCGGCAAGTCGGAAGGCAGGAATGTCTGGCCTCCGTTGATCGACGATTGCACTTCTTCCTCGGCCACATCGAGCGAGAGCGAAAGGCTGAATTGCAAAACGATGACCGACACGCCGCCCGCGCTGGTCGAAGTCATCTGGCTCAAACCCTGCATCTGGCCAAACTGGCGTTCCAGAGGCGCAGTGATGGTCATCGCCACCACGTCCGGGCTGGCTCCGGGATAGAAGGTGACCACCTGAATCGTCGGGTAGTCGACCTGCGGCAGCGCCGACACGGGCAACTGCGTAAAAGAAACCAGGCCTGCCAGCAGAATTGCGGCCATCAGCAGCGAGGTAGCGACCGGCCGCAGGATGAATGGCCGAGATGGGCTCATGGAGCGGCCTCGGTGGTGTCGGAAGTTGTGGATGGAATCGTAACCTTCGATAGGACGATGGGCGATCCGTTGGTCAACTTTTGAAAGCTGCTGTTGGCCACCACGTCTCCCGGTTTGATGCCCGTCACCGCGGTGTTCCCTTGATCCGAGATTCCCGACTTCACGGTCCTCTGGATCGCTTTGTTGTTTTGGATGAGATAAACAAAGTCCGAAGCGCCATTGTGCTGAATTGCCGAGGAAGGAATCAGAGTCTGGTTATCGAGCGTCTTCACCAGCAGGCGTGTGTTGACAAACTGGTTGGGGAACAGCAGGCCGTTCGAGTTGTCGAATTGCGCGCGCAGCTTTACGGTTCCGGTCACCGTGTCGATCAGGTTGTCGACGGTGATCAATTTCCCTTTTTCAAGCAACGATTGCTGTGTGCGGTCATAGGCATCCACCTCGAGCGCTTTGCCGCCCCGCATCTGTTTCAGGACATCGGGCAAACTATCCTCAGCCAGCGTGAAGATCACGGTGATGGGATGAATCTGCGCAACCACGGCAAGCGGGGTACTGGAATTGGCTGTCACAAGATTGCCGGGATCAACCTGGCGTAAGCCCACCCGCCCGTTGATGGGCGACAGAATGTGGCAGAAGCCCACCTGAACCTGGTCGTATTGGACGGTGCCCTGATCGTTTTGCACCGTGCCCTGATCCTGGAGCACGATTTTTTCCTGGTCCTCCAGCGTCTGGCGGGGAATGGCATTCTTGGCCCACGCATCCTGATAGCGCGTCAGGTCCATCTGCGCTTCGGCCAGCAGATTCTGGTCGCGATTCAAGGTGCCCTGCGCCTGGGCAAGCTGTGCCTCGTAGGGCCGGGAATCGATATCGATCAGTGGATCGCCTTTGCGAACATCCTGCCCCTCGCGGTAGTGAACCGCGGTAATCACACCCGTCACCTGCGCAGTGATGTTGTCGGTGTACGTCGGCGTCACCGTGCCGATGGCATCGAGATAAACCCCGATGCTGCCCTTGGTTGCGGTGGCGACGGTAACCGGCACTGTCCCGCCCGCGGCGGCGCCGCGTCCGCCCCCTGCAGCAGGGGTTGAGCTTGCGCGGTGCTGCTTCCACACCCACACAAACAGGAGCGCGAAAAGCACAAGAATGATCACCCAAATCCAGCGGTGGCGGCGTTTTTTTGTTGGTTCTGCGGGCAGTCGCCCAGAATCAGAATTTGAAACAGACAAAGGTTGGTCCATCGCCTTCTTCTCTTGTGTCCGGTTTACAAACATTCAGTTTGATAAGGACATTTTCTCATATTTGAACTCATGGCCGGACTGCAGAAGCCATCGAACTCGCCGCACATTCCGGAATGGTAGAAAGCGTTCGCGCATGCATCATCGCCGCTTCATTCGGGGCAGGCAGCGGCAATCGGCGTATGGCGAGGCGCAAATCAACATGCCGCGCACACAGGCACGTTATTGCACGGACGAATCAGGCCGGCGAAAAGTTGCACGAAGGGTCAAGGTGCGGGATAAATCTTCCATTCTGGGCAGGCTCAAAGCGTGAGGAAAATCGCGCCACCTTCCACAGCGAGTTCGACGCCGGCAGCCTTGGCCGCTTCATTCAGTGCCGCATCCAGCATCACCACCGGATCCGGGCTGACATCAAGCCGGCGCATCAGCCCTTCGCCTTTCTTCGGGCCGGCGGAGAGCGTGATCTTCAAGCCGCGGCGCTTGCATCGCACTGCGGTGCCATCCTCGAGTTTGGTGTTCATGGGCTTGATGTAGGCGTCAATGTAGTGCACGCCCACGCCGGATTTATCTTCGGTCGCCGGGGGAAGCTTGCTTGCAGCATCCGAATTCACATCACAAAGTTTGACTTTCACGTTGCGCTCCAGGAGGTCGCTTTGGGAGGTTCGATTCCTTTTGCTTCGAGAAACTCGTCCATCACTTTTCTGAATGCACGAATGTGATCGGGCGTGCTGCCACAGCAGGCGCCGATGATATTCGTGCCCGCCTCAAGCAACGGCAACACACCCTTCACCATCTGCTCCGGCGTCTCGTCGTACACAATCTTCATATTCACCAGGCGGGGCTTGCCGCCGTTTGGCTGCACCATCACCGGCAGACTGGTTGCGCTCTTGTATCGTTCCACGGCCAGCAGTGCATGCGGCATATCCATTCCCGTGCCGCAATTCAGCGCGACGATATTCGCGCCGTGCTCCTCCATGAATTCGGCAGCGCGTTCCGGCTCAATGCCCATCATGGTGCGGAAAGTCGAGCCGTCGAGCGTTACGTCGTAGGCCATCGATCCGATGATGCACTTCGCGCCCGCTTTCTGCGCTGCCTCGATGCCGATCAGCAGCTCCTCGAGCGATGTTTGCGTTTCCACGATAATCGCGTCGGCACCGCCTGCGACCAGCGCCGCGGCCTGCTCTTCGAAAGCGCTGCGAACCTGCGCTTCGGTGAAATCGCCAAATGGCTCAAGCAGCCCTCCGAAGGGACCCATGTCGCCGAGCACGTATCCTTCTTTGCTTCCGAATGCCTGCCGGGCGATTTCTACGGCTGCCTTGTTGACCTCGGTCACGTGCTCCGATTCGCCATGCCGGTTGAGCATGATGCGCGATCCGCCAAAAGTGTTGGTAATGATGCAGTCGGAGCCGGCTTCGGCATAGCGGCGCTGGATGGCGAGCACGCGCTCCGGGTGCGTCAAATTCCAGGCCTCGCCGCAGTTGCCCTGTTCCAGGCCGGCGATCATCAACTGCGTGCCCATCGCTCCGTCGCCGAGCAAAGGCCGCTCCAGGGCCGCCTCGTGCAATAGCTTCTTCATGAGTTCACCGTTTCCTCGCTCAATTCTTTTTGTACCAGAGCGAAGTGGATGGTTTCGAGAACCAGGCCCCATTTGTGATTGCGGCTCGATGCTTCGCAATAGCAGCCGGCGCCGTTCGGTTCGCGCCGCCACTTGAGAATCGAATTCAGTCGCTGTCCAATCAGAGGCTTCTCACTCTCGATATCGGCCATCAGGCTCTCTGAATCCGCAACGTACTTGCACATCGCGGTATAGCCAGTATCGCCCGGGGCTGGGCCGCAACTTTGTTCGAGAATCGGATAACCTTCGGCGCGCGGCCCCAGCGTCACGTTGTAAATGAAAGCCAGCGGACGGCCCATGTTCGTGCAAGTGGTTCCGTCATAGCGGAACTCAACGTTGATCGATCCATCGGGGCTGGGCCGCATCGCAAGCCGCTCCTCGGACCAGCGTTGCAGCGCCCTTTGATTCACGGTGTACTGCGCGTCGGAATCGAGCACCTTCATTCGTACCGGCAGTGGCTCGCCGCTTGGCCGCGGAGCTCGCTTGTAGGGAGCGCGCCGATACTGGCACGGCCCAAATGAGCAGCTTTCGCACGGAATGAGGGTGGTCAGGCGCTGCAGACGTTCCGTGTGACGCGTTACGCCGAAAACCGCCAGCTGGGCTTTCTTGGGGCGCAACATGCCGGAATCGAATACATCCAGGCGGGAAGGGAACTGCTCGCTTCGCGTCTGCTTGATCAATTTCAGCAGTCGCGGTTGTTCTGCGACGTCCCAATCGGGATAGCCGGGGCTGGAGTGAGGCAACACAGCCATTCCTCGCTGTTCCGCCCAATCGCAAAGGCGGGCTCCGGCAATCGTGGTCAGATGCTCAACAACCGCCGAGGCAAACACCTCGAGGAAGAAGTATTCATCGGGTTTCTCGTCGCTCCAGCGCCGCCGCGCCTCTTCCTCAGCCTCAGGGCCCGCACCCACGGCAACCAAAATTGCGGTGTGTGCCCCGGCCTGCTCGAGCGCGCTGTGCAGGCGCTTGCTATTGAAGACTGCGCCGTCAATTCGGATCGCATCGGCATCGGCGTCGAATTCCAGGCACTCCGCCTGCCGCGCATAAAACCACGGCCTGCCATTCTTCGCATACCAGTCCCGCGCCCAGTCTGCCAATTCTGCGGCGCGCCCTTCCAGCACCCAGCCGCGAGGGTATCCGAGTAGCCGCGTATACTCCTGCGGCTGCACGTCCACGCCCGGCAGCGTGTCCGCAATCTCGATGGCTTCGGCTACCTGGCGCATGAAATCGGCTCCACGGCTTTGAACTGACAGCCCTCCACAAAGAAATCGAAAAAGTTCGGGTGCGTCTCCAGGCGGCAGTGTTGCACTTTTTTTACCAGCTCTTCGAGTTCCTGGCGTTTTGATTTCGAGAGTAGGGCGATCGTCGCGCCTTCAATCGCCAGATTGCCTGCCCTGACGAACTTTTCCAGAGGGAGGCTCGGCACAAGTCCGATTCGCTTCGAGGCTTCAACGTTGATGTGCCGTCCAAAGCCGCCGGCAAGGTAAAACATGTCGACATTGTCGAAGTCGATGCCGTAAGTGTTGAAGACGACTTGAATCCCCGCGACATTGGCGCCCTTGGCTTGAGCCAGTTCATTCACGTCGCTTTCCAACAGATAGACGTCGCCGTTTTCGCCGTGGCAGAGGTCGATACGATGGACGTCGTCCTCGAAACGCCCTCGCTCGTTCATGCGGCCGGTGCGAAGCAGCTCGCTCAGCAGATCGACCAGGCCCGATCCGCAAATCCCCTCCGGCGCAACGTCGCCGATGACGCGAATCTGGAATTTCCCATTCTCGCCGATGGCGACTTCTTCGATGGCGCCGTCCAAAGCAGGCATACCGCAGGCAATGGCTCCGCCTTCAAAGGCCGGCCCCGCCGGGCACGATGCCGCGAGAATCCGATCCTTGTTCCCGACCACCAACTCGGTGTTGGTGCCGATGTCCATGATCGCGATCAGCCGCTCCTCGTGCGCCAGGTCCGCGGCCAGCATGCAAGCGGCGGCATCGGCACCAACATGACCGCTGATGATGGGAGCGCCATACACGCGAGCTTTGGGATGAATCGGCAAAAGGCTGCGCAAGCCACTCTCGACGAGGCTCGTCGTGGCGCGCTTGCCCTCAGACCTTTCGATTTCCGTAATCGACCGGTACGGCGTCTGGCCGATCGAATACACGTTCTGCCGGAAGAAAAGATCGCGCATCGTAGAGTTGCCGACCACCACCATCTCGTAAATCGTCTTCGGATCAATGGGGAATTTCTCGATCGCGTGGCTCAGGTATCCCGCCAGCGTCCGCATCAGCAATCTACCCGGATGGCTGGTGTCGTAAGCAATGCGCGACATGATCTCGGAGCCGCCGAAGCGCTGCGGATTCTCAAACGACGTGTCCGCAATCAGCTCTCCACTTTCCAGATCCATCAGGCGCACTACTACGGTCGTCGTTCCCAGGTCCATGGCGATGCCGTGAATCGGGCCGGTCGATCGTTCCACCTCGGTTCCATCAATCAGGATGCGGTCACCATCGCGTGTAACGGCAGGATCGAGCTTGAGCGCCTCACCACTTGCAGGCAGTCCATACGCTTGGCGCTCGATCCGCATGTGCCCGCGCCGCATGGTGTGGCAGCGAACAAGTCCGCCCGAGATCGGGCCGCTCGAGCCTGTGACAAATGTCTGGCAGGAGAGGCGAAAGTTTCCCTTCAGATGACACTCCGCCTCCGTCATCGGAGACAGCGCCTCCATGCCCTCGACCACCTCGACCATGCATTCCTTGCATTTGCCTTGCTTGCGGCACGAGGTGGGAACATCGATGCCCATGGCTTCGGCTTGATCGAACAGAGAGAGGCCCGCTTGGGCCTCGGTCGATTGCCCGTTGATGGTTAGAGTGACGGCCATTTTTGGGAAGCGTCTACCATCCCTTCGCCTCGAGCTCCGCTTTCAGTGCTTGTGCAACTTCCTCCGCGGTTCCCTCGCGCTCCTGCTCATCGCTCCACTTCCACTGCGCCAGGTAGTCATCCGCGTCCTGCAGCCCGCGCATAGCAGCCAGGCGATCGATGTGCTCCATGAATCGCCCATCCAGCATCACGGTTACATCGTCGATCCCGTCGTCAGCTTTGACCTGGGTCGGGACTTCCTGCCAGTAGAGGATCTTGTAAGTAGCCATTTGGGTCACGCGTGTCCCGACAGCCGCAGGAACAAATCTACAGCAGCGGAAGCATTGGCTCCATATCCATCGGCGCCGATCTCGTCGGCAAACATCTGGCTGATGGGAGCGCCGCCCACCGCCATCTTGATCTCCGAGTGGCCCGCCGCATGGAAGCCTTCGATTACGGTCTTCATATACATCATGGTCGTCGTCAGCAGCGCGCTCATGCCAATGATGTTCGGCTTGCACTTCTCGGCGGCGGCCATGAACTTATCGACACTCTGATCGACGCCGATGTCATGTACCTCAAATCCCGCGCCCTCGGCCATCATGCCAACGAGATTCTTGCCGATATCGTGCAAATCGCCGCGGACTGTGCCCATCAGCAGGACGCCCTTCGGCTTCGTCCCGCCGTCCTTCGATGTCAGCAGAGGCTTCAGCACGGCCATTCCCGCCTTCATCGCCCGCGCCGAAATCAGAACCTCCGGCACATACAGCACGTTGTGCTTGAAGTCCTCGCCCACAACGCTCATGCCGGCGATCAGTCCATCGGTCAGCACCTCCTGCGCGGAACGGCCCTCGGCCAGGGCCTCTTTGGTCAGGCGCTCCACCTCGCCGGCGTTTCCTTCGTACAGGTGCTGGTTCATCAAGGCATAATCGGGCATCGAATCGTATCCTCAGCGAGTGCTCGCCACCGCTCCCGCGGCGCGTTTGGAGTTGAATTCTTCAAGTGCTTCAAGCATGGCGAGAATATTTTCGCGCGGCATTCCCGGGCTGGTGCCTCCGCCGACGGAAAGAATGATGCCCTCGCCCCCAGAACCCTCCAGCACTTCGAGGGTCTCGTCCTTCACTTCCTCAGGCGTTCCGCGAACGGCTACTTCCAATGGATTCACATTGCCCATCAGGCACATCCGGTCGCCCACGCGCCGTTTCACTTCGGTGATGTGCCGCTGCTTGCCCCAGTTCAAAACGTTGAATCCAGTGTCGGGCAGGTGGTCAAGGCAGGCGTCCACTTCAGCGTCGTTGTGATACAGCTTCACCCAATCCTTGGGAAACGCATCGCAGATACGCTTCAAATAGGGATGCGCGAACTCCAGGTAGTGCTCCTCGTTCACAAACCCGACAATGTCGTCGAGGATGAAGATGCTCTCGACCGTATCGCCCATCACCTTTTGCTGCGCCCTCAGCCAGTCGATGATCACGCGCGTGCACAGGTCGAGCAGCTTATGCGCGCCCTTGGGGTCTTCGACCAGATCGATCATGAATTCCGTCGTCCCGCGCACGAATCCTGCCGTGCACATTGGTCCGCGCGAGGTCACCATGGGCAGAATGTACCCCGCATCCAGAATCCGCTGGCGAGCCATCGCGATGCGGTGCAGGGTCAGGCCCGCAAATCCGTCGGCCTCGACTTCGTATTCGGGGAAGCTGTCGATATCCTCCAGCCGGTAAAGAGTGTGGTATTCGCTGGGGGTATTGTCCTGCCAGAACTTGATCTTGGCGCCCAATACCGACGGCTCCGCCGCCATCCCGTATTCCATCCACCACGAGGGGATGAAGATGATGTCAGGGAATTCCCGCATGATCTTTAAATTCGACTGGAACCAAAGCTCGGGATCCAGAAAATAGTCCAGGTGCTTGATTCCAAGGTACCCGGGAATCCATGGGCTATCGATGATCAGCGCCATCGGGATCTTGTCGATTTTTTCGCGCCGTACTGCTTTCTTGAATGTTTCCCACTGTTCCGGCCGCATACTTTTCCTCCCGATCACCTTTCGTGATCCATATCCCTGACCAGCTCTACACCCGAATGAGCGACCTCCTCGCCATCCGTCTTGCCCTGGGGGAAAACCCAATTCCTCGCGTTGGATCCAGCTCCGATCGCACGCTCAAGCAGCTCAGATCCCACAGCCCGCACAAACCTAAGTGCAATCTTTCTTATCACCTAAGATTTTATTCGACTGTCGTAGTAATTGCGACTCACGTAATCATAGTGTAAGCCCGACGGAACGCACAAGAGAGTTTGAGATTTCGACCGAAAGGCTGCCAGCCGGCCAAGCCGTATCCCCGGATCTGAACGGGGAATCGGGTCATGCAGGAGATATATCTGGGAACTTCTGCGGCGATCCTGGCGGTGTGCCCAATCTGGCTCGAGCCGGTCTCGCCGCCGACAATTGAGAGATGGTGTATCCGCTATGGCGCCGCCTCGGTGTAGGTGTAGTCGTTGTAGAGGAAGGTCGTGCCGTTCAGCACTGTCCAGAGCCGCACGTAGATCTTTGTTCCGTTGGTGGGCAGAGTCACGGTCGTGCTGGTGCCTGACAGAGGATAGATGTTGACCAGATTGGCGCCGCCGAGCGATGTACCAACGTTGAGGCCGTATCCCGTCGTACCGGCAGGGCCTGCGTTCCAGGTGAAGGTGGTTGAAGCCGAGGTCAACGTGCTGCCCGGCGCTGGGCTGGTGATTGCGGATGCAGATTGCGCCGCCTCGGTGTAGGTGTAGTCGTTGTAGAGGAAGGTCGTGCCGTTGAGGACTGTCCAGAGCCGCACGTAGATCTTTGTTCCGTTGGTGGGCAGATTCAGGGTCGCGCTGGTGCCGGACAGAGGATAGCCGTTGAACAGATCGGCGCCGCCGAGCGATGTACCAACGTTGAGGCCGTATCCCGTCGTACCGGCAGGGCCTGCGTTCCAGGTGAAGGTGGTTGAAGCCGAGGTCAACGTGCTGCCCGACGCTGGGCTGGTGATTGCGGATGCAGATTGCGTGAACTCGGTGTAGGTGTAGTCGTTGTAGAGGAAGGTCGTGCCGTTGAACACGGTCCAGAGCCGCACGTAGATGGTGGCTCCCTTGGCGGGCAGACTCAGGGTCGCGCTGGTGCCGGACAGAGGATAGGTGTTGAACAGATCGGCGCCGCCGAGCGATGTGCCGACGTTGAGGCCGTAGCCTGTGACGCTACCAGAGGCCGCATTCCAGGTGAAGGTGGTCGATGCCGAGGTCAACGTGCTGCCCGACGCTGGGCTGGTGATTGCGGATGCAGATTGCGTGAACTCGGTGTAGGTGTAGTCGTTGTAGAGGAAGGTCGTGCCGTTGAACACGGTCCAGAGCCGCACGTAGATGGTGGCTCCCTTGGTCGGCAGACTCAGGGTCGCGCTGGTGCCGGACAGAGGATAGGTGTTGAACAGATCGGCGCCGCCGAGCGATGTGCCGACGTTGAGGCCGTAGCCTGTGACGCTACCAGACGCCGCATTCCAGGTGAAGGTGGTCGATGCCGAGGTCAACGTGCTGCCCGGCGATGGGCTGGCCATGGTTGCGGGGCCAGGGTTCACAGTGAGAGTAACCGAAGCGGTGGCGCTGGTATAGTCCGTCGTGTCTGTGGGAGTAAAGGTGGTGGAAAGTGTGACGTTTCCGGTGGTGGACATCACAGTTCCGGCCACGGGGCTATAGACAAAGGTGCCTGGGGTGTTTGCGGTAGCATTCAACTGCGTGGCACTGAGCGCGGTTCCAACGTTGACGGCCGCCGGAGTGGCCCAGGTGATGGCCGGCATCGCCTTGTTCACCGTCAGCGTTACAGATCCTGTTGTTGTGGTGTAATTCGACGTGTCTGCTGGCGTGAAGGTCACGTTCAGTGTTTTCGAGCCTGCGGTCAGGATTGTGCCCAGCGCCGGCGAATAGTTAAAAGTCCCGGCCACGTTGATCTGCCCACCAGCCCCATTCCCAGTGTTGGCAGTGGCGTCCAGTTGTGTTGCGCTCAGCGCAGTGCCATATGTGATGGGCGCAGGTGTGCTCCACACAATCACGGGGGTGATCTTGGTGGGGACAACCGTGACCTGCTCTGACTGCGCTGTCGAGCAGACATAGCCCACAGAGAACCCTATGATGGTCGAGGTTGTGACAATCCCGGCTTCGTAGCCAAAGCTGGCGGAGGTTTGTCCCGCAGAAATGGTGACCGTGCTTGGCAGCGCAAAGAGAGACACCGGGCCTTGTGACAGGGAAATCGTTGCCCCGCCCGGCGGAGCGGGAGCGTTGAGGACGATCTTAAGTGTTGCAGTTCCTCCAGTGGCAACCACTGCGGGGCTGACCGTAAGACTGCTGAGTGCAATTGCCGGCCCGAAGTTGTTGATGAACTGCTGCGTGTCCAATGACCCGAGGCCGGTTACCTGGTCATATCCAGTCGTGACCAGAAATCCCGCCTGACCGCCGGTCAGCGACGTTGGCGAGGGAATGCTGTTGTTGCACATGCTGGGAGTATTTACGCTGCACGAAGCAACGCCGCTGGATGCGACTGTCACATCATGAAATGCCGAAGGAACGGTGGCAACCATTGAGTAAAGTGAGGGATTGAGGTTCCCCTGCGGGGATCCCAATTTCTGATCGAGCAGTGCCGCAATGCCGGCCATATCTGGCGATGCCGCGGAAGTGCCCCCGAAGCCCAAGAAATAATAGCCGGAACCTGAAGTGGCGCAAGCGCCTCCCCAGGCAGCCAGGCAACCGAAATAGCCATCGTGCTGCGCTGAAGCCGAGAAGGAGATATCGGGTGTGTAGCGCCCGGCCCTGGCAGCGGGCACTCCAGTTCCTGTCTGCCAGCATTGGGTCGGTATTACAGTACTTACTCCACCGCCGGTTGCGGATGCCTGCGTAGCTCCAGTGCCTGTATTTACCGGTTCGTTCCAGGCGCCTTCAGGGATGTAGCTGATTGCCGAACCCAGGGTGCTGTAGTTAAACGAATTCCAATACTGAGAGTAGTCGCTCGCATCGTTGAACTCAGTCCCGCCGACGCAGGTAGCGTAGCTCGAGGAACAAAGGTAGTTGGGGCTGTTCGGTGACGGGCTGGCCGGAGGAGGAGCATTGAAGGCATCGCATCCGGATGCACCGGCATCGCCTGAAGCCACAAACACAGAAATTCCCTCTGAGGCGGCTTGCTGAAACAGGTTGTCCCACATTTGAACACCGCTCGAGCCGCCCTCCGACTCGCAACCGGCGAAGCTAATGGTCATCACCTGCACGGGAACGGGTGAGGTGTTCACCAGATAAAACGCATCGGCCTCGATTCCATCGCTCGTGGGCGGGGGCGCGTTGACCACCAGCAATGTACTGGCGCCAGGAGCCACGCTGCCTGCGCGGGTCACATCGAGAGTTGCCTCTCCCTGCAACGCGGGATAACTGCTCTGCGTGGTTGTAAATGCGGCAGGCGGAGCAACACCTCCATAGGCGGTAGGAACAACCTCGACAGGATCGGGGAAAGTGGTCCCCGTCAAGGAGCGGAAGTTTGCAAAATCGTCAAAATCGGTGAACGCTTCTCCGACGATACCAATGGTTACCCCGGCCCCTGTCAGATTGGCGGGGACATCGTAAATGGTGGCAAAATCAGCGGGTGCAATGTAATAGTTTCCGAGGCTGTATGTCATTCCAGGCGAGAACTGTTGCGCCGAGCTGGCGATGTGAGCCGGATCTTCTTCAATCGTGTAGAGTCCGCGGATGGATTTGATGGCAGCGGACAGCGCTTTCGGAATCATGGGATCGGAAGAGACGGAAAGGCGCTGCTTGCCATTTGAGTTGTAGTAATGCATCTCGGTCTGGAAGGCATGGCCCATGTCCGCCGCGGTGCCGCCGAATCCAATGAAAATCCGACTGGGGGAGATCCAGTTGACATGCAAGCCTTGCGATTGCAGCCAGCCCGAGATGCTTGCTATGTCCTGGTCGGAGAGTCCAAACTGCGCACCGACCTCCTCCGGCGTGAGCCAGTGGTGGTAATCCGGAGAGGCCGGGTTCTGCTGGTCAGCGATCAACTTCTCCAACGCAGCTTCCTGTTGAGGCGACCGCAACAAAACCATGGTCATGCGATCGAGCATCTGTTGTGGCGGCACTGCGCCCAGATCGTTGGCGGGGTTGGCCCACTGGGGATGGTGATTGGGCAGCGCTCGCACCTGCGTGGCATCGACCTCCTGAGTGATCTGGTTGGGGGTCTGAGCCATCCCCAGAGCGGATGTGGACAGGACGGCAAGGAACGTAAAAAGAACGATGCTTGACCAGCCGGGCAGCCCGGAAGGCGACGGCGCGTAATCGGCAACACCAAGTAATTTCGAAAACGAAGTTTGCATTGTTATACCTATCTCCGCCGATCTGGATTCCGTAGCCTTGTTCCAGGCGTTGGGCCCGCATTCAGCTATTGTCGTTGTCAACCGTCACGTCCGGTCATTTGCGATTTGGAAAGAGTTGAAGTGCCCCGCGGCCTTCAGGCACCGGGAGCTGAGATCGAGACGACTGGGGCGTAAGCGAGACGCCCTCTCACAGCAATCCAAGCCCGAAGGGCGTTTACAGGAGCGCAGGAAACCGAAGAGAAACTACGGTTCGGCGACAGGGACCTCATTGTAAGAGACCTCCAGGAACTTACCTGCCCTGTCCAACCTGGAGAGCAGGGCTCTAACGCGGCCCGAAATGATCAGAGCATTCATCAGCCACAACGCCTTGACCACAAGACTCGATGCAGTTTTGGGCAGAAACTTCGTTGTAGGGAGTTGAGCGCAGGTAGTTGGGCGATTCCTGCCTCCACCTTGCGACACTTAACCCTGGAATGACTCACTCACGATCCTGAAAGAAACAGGCGGGGAAGGACCCGGTCAACCGGACTTGAAGGCGCCCATGTACAGATACAGTTGGGGAGCAAACAGAATTAGTGTCTTTTTGTAGCATCCCCAAAATGCTGTGTCAACTGCCAAATGAGACCTGCATTAGAATTGTTTTGCGTCGACGGCATCTGGTAGGAGCGTGAGCAGTCTGATCAGGTGACTTTGACGGTTTGTTCCCCGTCTTGTTCAAGATGCTTTTGACCTATGAGTGGACCGGTCCCAGAGAAACGCGCTGCAAGGTTGAAATCTCTTCGAGCGTGTAGCCGATGAGGAGGCCATGAGAAATTTCTGTTTCGACGGGAGCGAGGCTACAAAGAGCGTGGAGAACATCGTCCGGAAAGTTCACCGGCCTGCCAGGATCGGTGACGAGGAGTACGAGATCGGCATTCGAGCACTCGCGGTGCTGCGGAGGCAGCGGAGAAATGAGGGAGAAAGGACGGAATTGTCACGATAATGGCGACTAAAGGAACAGAACGCCCTTAATACAAGTCTATTTTTTTCTTTATATTATGATTGAAGTCAAGAAGATAAGTTAAGGTATGGCGGAGAGACTAGGATTCGAACTTGAGCCGTTTTGCGGGCGTCAGCGAAGCGGGAGCCCGCAGGCGAAATCCTGAGCGGAGTCGAAGGACCTGCGATCCTGGCGGAGAGACTGGGATTCGAACTTGAGCCGTTTTGCGGGCGTCAGCGAAGCGGGAGCCCGCAGGCGAAATCCTGAGCGGAGTCGAAGGACCTGCGATCCTGGCGGAGAGACTGGGATTCGAACCCAGGTTAGAGTTTCCCCTAAACACGCTTTCCAAGCGTGCGCCTTCAGCCACTCGGCCATCTCTCCGATCGACCTGGTTGACTGTTTGAGTTTACCATCTTCAAAACCGGCTTGCTCCACGCCGCCGAGCCCGATCCGCCTCCGCGGCCAGCGCCAATTCCCCGATTTCCTGTAACCGTATACAGCCCTGTGCATGTTGATTTATAGTGCCATGTTGCCCGCCGCTTACGGTGCTCACCGCATCCACGGCGCAACTTCATCGGAATGAGGCCTTCTATGTCTCCTATCTCTCGCCGCACCCTGCTCTCATCCGGATTAGCGCTTTCAACTTCGTCTCTTCTGGCGCGGTCGGTGTGGGCGCGCACCGCCGCTCTACTGGGGGGTGGCCCCGAGACCGGTTCCGCCGCCATTGCTCCACGCGAACAACTGCTCTTCGACTTCGGCTGGAAGTTCCAGTTCGGCAACGGCACCGACCCAGCCAGGGATCTCGGTTTCGGAAATAGTCAGGGGGACTTCGCCAAGACCGGCGATTTCAAATTTGCCCGCGTGGGTTACGACGACTCGAAGTGGCGCGCGCTGAACCTGCCCCACGACTGGGCGGTCGAGCTGCCGTTTACTTGGGACGACACGTTGATGCCGCACGGATACAAGCCGCTGGGGCGGCGCTATCCGGAGACCAGCGTGGGGTGGTACCGGCACGAATTCGACGTTCCCTCGAGCGACGCAGGCCGCCGCATCGCCATCGAGTTCGATGGAGCGTTCCGCGACGTGCTCGTCTTTGTGAACGGGTGCTTCATCGGCCGCAACGACAACGGCTACGCGCCATTCCGCTTCGACATCACCGACTTCCTCGCCGTCGGAGCCAAAAACTGCATCGTGGCGCGCGTGGACGCGACCTTTGGCGACGGGTGGTTCTACGAGGGCGCAGGAATCTACCGGCACGTGTGGCTGACGAAGACCGATTCGCTCCACCTGGCGCCGTGGGAAAGCGTCGTCCGCGTTACGCTGGAGGGACAATTCGCTGCGGTTGAAATGGCGACTCGTGTCGAGAATCATACCGGCGAAGTCGCGCCGGCAACGGTATCGTGGGAGATTCTGGACCCTGCGGGGAAAACCGTGGCCACAGCGGATACGCACGAGCAGCCGGTGGCCCCTTGCTGCGACACCCGGTTCAGCGAAGACGGATTCATTGCGTCGGCGCACATCGACCATCCGATGCTCTGGTCCGTGGACACTCCCAATCTCTACACGGCCATCGCGACGGTCAAATCGGGCGACAAGGTCCGCGACGCCGAGCGCATCACCTTTGGCGTGCGCACGGTCCGCTTCGACGCCGACCACGGCTTCTTCCTTAACGGGCAGCCGCTCAAGATTCAGGGGACCTGCAACCACCAGGATCACGCCGGAGTGGGCGCGGCGGTGCCGGACCGGCTGCAGGCTTTTCGCGTCGGAGTGCTGCAGCAGATGGGGTGCAACGCCGTGCGCACCTCGCACAACATGCCCACGCCGGAGCTGGTTGAGGCCTGCGACCGCATGGGCATGATGATGATGTGCGAGACGCGGCAGATGAGCTCCAGCCCCGAGGGCATGGCGCAACTCGAAGGCATGGTCAAGCGCTATCGCAACTCGCCGTCCATCATCATCTGGTCCATCGGCAACGAAGAATGGCAATTGCAGAACGATGAAGCCGAGGAGGGCGCGAAGATCGCCGCGACCATGGTGCGGCGCTGCCACGAACTGGACCCCACGCGCGTGGTAGGCGCAGCGGTGAATGGAGACAACGAGAAGGGTGTTTCCAATCCGCTCGACATCGTCGGATTCAACTACGGCCTCAATCGCCCGGACCCCTATCACAAGGAGCATCCCACGCGGCCCATCTATGGATCGGAGACGGCCAGCACCATCTCCCAGCGCGGCTGCTACCAGACTGACCCGCTGCGCAACACGCTGAGCGCCTACGATCTGAACCACACTGCCTGGAGCCAGCTCGCCGAAGAGTGGTGGACGTTCTACGCCACGCGCGAGTGGGAAGCGGGCGGCTTTGCGTGGACCGGATTCGACTATCGCGGCGAGCCGACGCCTTACCTATGGCCGTCGATCAACTCGAATTTCGGCATCGTGGACATGTGCGGATTTCCCAAGGACAATTTCTTCTACTACAAATCGTGGTGGACCAAAGAGCCCGTGCTGCACCTGTTTCCGCACTGGACCTGGGACGGCAGAGATGGCGAGGAGATTCCTGTTTGGGTTCACTCGAATCTCGACGAGGTTGAGCTGTTCCTGAATGACAAGAGCCAGGGCCGAAAGAAGGTTGCGCGGCTCGGGCATCTTGAATGGAAAGTTCGCTACGAGGCGGGCGCGATCGAAGCGCGGGGATGGAAGGACGGAAAACTCGTGCTGACCGAGAAGCGCGAGACGACGGGACCGATTGCATCGCTGCGTCTCACGGCTGACCGGACGGCGATTGATGCCGATGGCCAAGATGTTGTCGTGCTCACCGTGGACGCGCTCGACAGCGCAGGCCGCGCGCTGCCCACGGCGCAGGACCTGGTCAACTTCAAAGTCACAGGCGAAGGCGCGCTCATCGGCGTGGGCAACGGCGATCCCAACTGCCACGAGAGCGACAAGGAGCCGCGACGGTCGCTCTTCAACGGGCTGGCGCAAGTGATTGTGCAATCGACCAAAACCGCGGGCACGATTGCGATTGAAGCGAGCACCGTCGTGCGCAACAGCACGGTTGCTCCGGCGAAGATCGAAATCGCGACGAAGCAAGTGGAATTAAGAGCAGCGGTGTAAAGCCAGCGAGTCAGCAAGTCAGCAGGTCAGCAAGCCGGCGAGACAGATGTTTGCGGGGCTTGCTGAGTCGGCGAAAAATGCCGCGCGATGCGTGTGCTCAAATCCAAAAAACGACAAGGAAACGAAAACTGTGGAAGTACGACTGTGAAACTGTGAAACTGTGGACAGAAGTTGCTGATTCTAAAGGCTCCACAGTTTCACAGTTTCACACACTGGCATGGGGGGGTGGGTCTGCGCATACCGGGGGGTGGGGTCGATTGTATGGGGGGGGTGGGTCTGAATGGTAGGGGGGGTGGGGAAAAACAGTGGTTAGTGGGTAGTGGTTAGTGGTTAGAAAAGCGGGGAATCCGGTGGTGGGAACAGAGGTCCGGGGAACAGAGGTCGGAGGTCAGAACAGCAGCGCATCGTGAGTCGGGAACGACAAGACGGGAAATCGCGGACATTCGGGAGTCAGCAGCGGGTAGGCAGTAGCCGGTGATTCGTTCAGGTTCGCTCAGGACGGTCTTTGGGGGCGAGGGAACAAGGGAACGAGGGAGAGAGGGAGAGATTCTGGTTTGCTCAGTTTTTGAGTAGAGGCGGATCATGGAACGATTGTGCGCCAAATGGGTGAAATGATCGGCAAACTTGAGGAAAGATTCTGCGGCGTGTTTTCAGCGGTTTACGGGGAAAGTGAGTTGGGAGGGGCTTGCGGGGGTCGGCGAGATGGGTCGGTCGTGGCCTTTACAGGCGGCATCGGCGTTTTCGGGGAGCAATCCTGATGATTGGCCGCAACCGATGCTCAATGAGCGATTTGGCCT
>CAWIFE010000012.1:0-9235 GCA_963835355.1 uncultured Acidobacteriaceae bacterium
CATTTGAGGAGTAATAGCCGTCCGTGAGTGCATTGGCGATTTCGCGGCAACGGAGAATTGTTCCGGAGGGGATGGCCACCCAAATCAGTCGGAACGTGAGGAGACAGACCGTCGGCTGAATTCCGGCGATCAGCTCGAAACAATGCGGCTCGCCGGTCTTTCTCTCGTGATTAAATTTCGCCTGGACCCACGTAAAAATCCCTATGCACGATTATCGAACTGCGCAGCAAGTTTCTTCATTGCTGCATTTTCGCGGGTAACTTCACCAGCCTCTCCACTGTGCAAAGCTATCTCTGCGGCAATTGAGCGACCGAGAATTCGCTGATCGATATTGCCAAACGACCCAGGCACGAGGCTTCCCAACCAACCGACCCAAGCCGGGGTATGAGCGTTGCCGACAATGATGCCAGGGCGAAATATGGCGAGGCGGGCGAAACCGATATTGCGCACGGCGTCTTCCTTCATGCCCATTACTCGCGCATAGCGAAACCGGCTCCGAGCTGTGCTTCCCGCAGCAGAGAGCAGGCAAAACTGGGCGATTTCGGCGTTATGACAGCCACGCGCAAAGGCGCCGACGACGCCGACCTCAAGTCGTTGCAATTCTCCTTCGCTCCAGTGCATCGATCCAGAACCGACGCCAACACAGCTCACGGCGCTGACGGGACCTTGGTTCAAAACTTCGCGGGCAATTGCTGCAGTGTGCTGGGCAAAGTCCGCGGCGCCGGTATCGAGAACGACGTTGCGCACCCGCGCTCGCGGCGCAATGGGCTTTCTGGTGACCATCACCACTTCCCGGCATTCCGAAGTTGCCAGCAACTCCGCGACGGTTGCACCACCCACCTGTCCGGTACCACCAAGGATGATTACTGCGAAACTCAGCTTCACAAATAGGACCTCTGCTTAGGCAAGGATCCGACAGCCAGATTGGTGGCGGATTTGATAATCTGCGATACAGCTCTCACTGAGATCCGCAACATCGGACAACGCGCCGAATTTCACACGTGTCAGGCGCTCAGATTCTGCCCAAAGCCGCTTCGCAACCGATCCGTCCAGCGCGCTTTTCGGAACCGCCGCTGCAGTCGGATAGCCCTTCAACTCCGCGAAGCCATCCGGGCCGTAATAGCCGCCGGCTACGACCTCCGCAGCAACCGCCGCATACAGCGTCGGCAGAGCCCCGTGCGCCGCGTCTTGCGAAAGAAAAGGCTTCATCGTTGTGATTAGTATCTTCAATCCCAGCCTTAGATGATCCGCCTGCAGATTGGTTACCGCATATCCAGGATGCGCGGCTGTGCTGAGAATGGGCGACCCGACGGCCATCAGCCGCCGTTGCAATTCCAGCGAAAAGATAAGGTCGGCCAGCTTGGATTGCGCATACGCCTGGTTCATCGGTTTATAAACGCGCTCGCTCTGCAGATTATCGAACTCTATCTTGCCTTGCTTACTTGCTGAACTCGACACCGTCACCACGCGCGAGCCCGCTATTTGTTTGATGGATGGAAGCAGCAGCCCGGTCAGGGCAAACGGCCCAAGATAGTTCGTCGCAAACTGACGCTCAAACCCATCCCCAGTCACTTCACGCGTCGGTAGCGCCATTACGCCCGCGTTGTTGATCAGCAGGTCGAGCGATTGTCCGGGAAATCGTTCAATCACGCGGTTCGCGAAAGCGTGGATGGAAGCCAGCACGGCGAGGTCGAGGATCTCTGGGTGAAGCTGCGCGTTCGGGACCTGCTCCAGGATGCGCGCGGCTGCATCGTCGGCCTTGGCCTGCGTCCTTGCGGGCAGAATGAGTTCGGCGCCCACGCGCGCCAGCGCCAGCGCTGTCTCAAACCCGATACCACTGTTGGAACCCGTTATCACAGCCCTGCGCCCAACCTGCGAGGGAATATTTGCGGTAGTCCAATTCGTCTTCATGGGTCTAGTATTAGACCAATAGTATATTTTGGCAATAAGGCACCTTTTATTCCTGTACAGACCTTGAGGTAACCAATGGAGAAATCCGCGAAGGAATCGAGACTCGGCTGGGAGCACATCAAAGCTTTCTGTGAGACATTGACCGAGGCCGAAGATGCACTCACCCGCGAGATGGTCTCCCGCATCTCAGACAAATGGTCGCTCTGGACCATGAGCGTAATTGCGGAATTTGGTCAGCCCATGCGGTTCTCCCGCATCATGGATCAGGTCGAAGGCATCAGCCAGAAGTCCCTGACCAAAACCCTCCGCGGGCTGGAGCGCGACGGACTCACAACCCGCGAGGTCTTTGCCGAGGTTCCACCCCGGGTTGAATACACTATCACACCTCTCGGATCCGAGATGCTCGACAACGTCGCGCCCCTCTGGCTCTGGGTGGCAAAGAGGGTCCAGCGCTTTCAGGACTGCCGAGCCAAGTTCGATCATCGCGAACCCCGGCCCGGCAAGAATAACTGAGGTTGCGGCGGCGAGCGCACGGAGGATCAGCGCGCGCTGATTGTTGCCAGGCTGACAGGTGCCGTGAAGTATTCCGGATTTGCTCGACCGGATGGCAGCCCCCCTTGATATCGAAGCGTTGGTAACTAAGAGGCTTCGCTGACCAAACAGGACAGCAGATCGGCATGGGCAACAATTCGCTTGGGGTTCAGAGATATGGCCGTCATTTCATGCAACAGGGCAAAGCCCTCATCGAGCATCGGTTGCAGCCAATCATCAGGATTACTCCACGAAAACGCCGTCCCAGCCATCAACCCCATCCCCATCCGAAGACATCGCCGAGAACGCCCCACCCCATCCCTCGTCAAGCCATAAAATCTCTAAATGCCTGATTCTCCGCATCTTCCATTTGCCGATCATTAACCCCGTTTGGCGCATAATCGTTCCATGATCCGCTTCTACCCAAAAACTGACCAGACCAGGACCCCTCCCTCGCCCCTATCGTTTTCCCGGCCCGCCCTTTTTCTGACCACCGGCTTCTCTGCCTTTCTAACCACTAACCACTACCCACTAATCACTGCCTCTACCCACCCCCCCATGCCAGTGTGTGAAACTGTGAAACTGTGAAACTGTGGAGCCTTTAGAATGAATGTCTTACAGCCACAAGTCACACAGTTTCACAGAAACTGTGAAACTGTGAGATTGACAGAAAAACGCCAAAAATGGATGACTAAATCTCTAAAAATAAGATAGATAGCGGCAAACCGATGGCCTGGAAACCGATCGCTGAAAATCGCCAAAAACAGCCTATTTCTGAAGATCGCTGAAAATGGACCGCTGAGAGCTGGCTGGTCTCTGGCTCGCTCACTTGCTCACTCGCTAACTTGCTCTTATTTCCGCTGCATTTCTTTCAGCACGATCACGATTCCCAGCGCCATGACCACGCTGATCAGCGCAAACAGGAACACGCTCGCGTAGCCGTAGAATCCAATGATCGCGCCGGCGACAGGGCCGACGAGGAAGAACGACACATCGGAGAACGCCGTGTAAACCCCGAGCGCGGTTCCGCGGCTGAATTCGGGAACGCGTTTCACCGCCTCCACGCCGATGGCGGGAAAGATGAGCGAGAGACCCAAACCGCCGAATCCAGCTCCGGCCAGCGCCATCCACGCCGACGAGGCCTGCCACAGCAGAACCATGCCAACACAAACAACCAGAAGCGAGGCGATCGCCACTGGAAATCCTCCAAAACGGCTGATGGTTTTGATGAACAGCAGGCGCACGGCGATGAACCCGATGCCGAACATCGACAGGCAAAGCGCCGCTCCGGTCCAGTGCCGATTGGCATAGAAGAGCGTGACGAACGTGGCCAGCACGCTGTAGCTCACGCCAGCCAAAGCCAGCCCCATTCCGTGCGGCGCCACGCGGCCAAGCACAGCCGTGAATGGCATGTGCTCGCCCGGTTCCACCGGAACGGGAGCCTTGCGCCAGGCAATCACGAAGCTCACCGCGCCAATCAGGATGATGAGCAAGCCGATCGACTTGAGGCCCCACTGCTGATCCAGGATCACGCCGAGCGGCGCGGCCAGCGCCATTCCGCCATACGTGCTGATGCCGTTCAGCCCGATGACCTTTGCGGTGTGCTCCTGGCCCGCGCTGGTAATGCCCCACAGCGTTGCTCCGGTCGAGCCCAGGCTCTCGCCCACTCCCAGCGCCAGCCGGCTCAGGATCAGCACGGCAAAGCTCAGCCAGTGCACCTGGTGCAACGCAGCCGCGCCCACCAGCAACGCGCCGCTCGCCGTGCAGCCTGCCATGCCCCACAGCACCGAGACCTTGGCGCCCATATGATCGGAGATGCGCCCCGCCCACGGACGGCTGAGCAGCGTGGCAATGTACTGGATGCTGATGGCCAGCCCCGCCAGCACCGCGCTGTAGCCCATGCGCAGATGCACGAATGGCGGAAGGACCGCCAGCGGCAAGCCTATGGAAACATAACAGATAAAGGTGAAGTAAACGTATCCGGCAAGACGCCACGTCCGGCCCCGCGCGGCAGGCCGGACAGAAACCGGAGCGAAGGCAGTCGAGGAATACGACATAGGATCGAACGGATGCGCTGAGTATTTGTTCTGCTCCAGTATACCGGAGAATCGCTTGACTGCGCCTCAAGCCGCGGTCACCCGCGAAAGGCGCAAGCGGGAGCCTGTGAGCAGAAAGACTGTTGTACAGATGCGAAACATTCAGTTTGCCGCTCCCGGCACAGCCGCTAATGACCGGGTTTCATCGCCCACAGAATCCCGTTCTTGATGATCCCGTAGAGGATTGGATTCGCGTAGTCTTCCTTGTTGTGGCCGAGCGCCAGGTAGAACTCGCGGCCGCCGTCGAAGTTCTGGTACCACGCCAGCGGCAGGTCGACGGGAAACTTGGTCGCGTCGATCGTCATCGGTTCAAGCGTGGCGAGTTTTGTCCGGTCGGTCACCAACACCGGATGGATACCTGGGCTCAGGTGGTCGAGGAAGTAGCATTCGTCGGTCCAGGTAAACTGCGCGGGCAATCCCTTGACGGCGGCGAAGTCTGGATCGGTGACCCGAACGGTGAACGGCTGCTGGTGCGGATGGGCCGCGAATTTGCCGCCCAGCACCGACCAGAAGTAAGGCCAATCCCGCTCCGAGCCCGAGGCCGAGTGGAGGCCGACAAATCCGCCGCCGGCTTCGACGTAATGCTTGAAGGCGTCGCGCTGAGCATCGTCGCTGAATGCCTGGTTGTTGCTGTTCGAAAACACCAGCGCGGCGTACTGGCGCAAGTTGCCGTCGGTGAAGACGCCCGGGTCGTCTGAGGCGTCAACCATGAATCCGGCCTCCTCGCCCATCTTGCGGATGGCGGCCACGCTGGCGGCGATATTGTCGTGCACATAGCCTTTGCCGTCCGGCGTGTAGTTGCGCGTGTAGACCAGAATGCGGGGCTGCGGCGCGGTCTGCGCCGCTTGGGACGAGAGCAGACACGATGTCCCGGAGAGGCAGACAACGAGACTGGCGATTCGCGAGAACTGGAGCGAAAGGCACATTGGTTCTCCTCAGAAAAATCCGTTCCAAGCCTAAATCGTCAGCCCTGCCCCCGGCGAGTCGCTCCAGAGCGAGGATTTCACTAGACTGGGACGATGGCGGGTTTCTCCATCGAGAACTTCGGTTGCAGGGCGGCGCGCGCCGACGGCGAGGCGATCGCCAGCCACCTACGTGCATTTGCTGAACGCCAGCCGTTCGCCTCCGATGTGGTGGTGGTGAATACATGCAGCGTGACCGCCGAAGCCGATCGCGCTGCTCGCGCCTTCATCCGCCGCACGCATCGCAGGAATCCCGCGGCCAGGATCGTCGTAACCGGCTGCTATGCGCAGCGCGCGCCGCAGGAGTTGGCAGCTATGCCAGGCGTGGCTGCCGTCGTCGGCAACAGCCACAAGGCTTTTGCGCCGGAGATTGTCTTTGCCTTGGCGCAATCTCCGACCCCAGCCCCGCCGTCCTCGTTTGTCCCCGTTGCCACGCTCATCTCGACGAGCGCGGCGCAAGCTGCCCCCATCTGGGCTGACGACCGCTTCGCCCACTCGTTTCTTGAGGAAGCACAGCTCGGGCCGGGCGTGCAGACTCGTCCCAATCTGAAAATTCAGGAAGGGTGCGGCAATCGCTGCACTTTTTCGTGATCCCACAGACGCGTGGCCCATCCAGGAGCCTGCCTCACGCAGTGGTGCTTCGCCGGGTAGAGGAATTCGTCGCTGCCGGCGGCAAGGAGCTGGTGCTCTCGGGCATCAACCTTGGCCGCTGGGGTCGCGATTTTTCTTCGGCCTCGAACGAGAGTCGCTGTCAGACCCCGGAGAAGAGTCGGCTACCGGCCCCAGAGGAGATTCGCTGGCGGGGTTGATCCGCGACATCCTCACGGGAACCGCTCTACCTCGCCTGCGCCTTAGCTCCATCGAGCCAATGGACTGGAACGACGAGCTGATCGGGCTCCTGCGCGAATTCGGAGGCCGGCACAAAGCGCGCGGCCGTCTCGCTCGCCACGCCCACCTTCCCCTGCAGTCTGGCTCTGACGCAGTGCTGCGCCGCATGCACCGCCGTTACCGGCCCTGGCACTATGCGGACAAAGTCTCCGCGCTTCTCGGTGCCGCCGGCCCCGATCTCACCCTCGGCGCAGATGTCATGGCCGGCTTCCCTGGCGAGACCGATCGCGAGTTTGAGGAGACGCTGTCTTTCGTGCGAATGCTGCCTTTCGGCTACCTTCACCTCTTTCCCTTCTCGCCGCGGCCGGGCACGCCGGGCTGGGCGCTTCATGCCGCATCGCCCGTACCCCCGGCCGCCGTTGAAGAACGCTTGGCCGCGCTCCGCGCCCTCGCCGCCGAGAAGACGCGCATCCATCGCAGCCGCTTCATCGGCCGCGAGCTCGACGCCATCACGCTCCATACACCCCCCTCGCTCTCTTCCCAAGGCATCACCGCGGCCCTCACCGAGAACTTCATTCCCATCAGCCTCGGCGGCCAGTTCCCATCGAATCGGCTCCTTCAGGTCCGCATCACTGCTCTTGGTTCCGACGGCCAGTTAACCGCCCTTCAAGGCGACTAACCTCTTTCTACAGAGAAGCCAAGCCAATGCTATACTCAGTTTGCGTTCGCTTTGCGGCGGCCCATGGAGCGCCCTGTTCCGGCCCGCTCGGCACGCATTCGGAGGAGTACCATCGCATTCGATAAACGCGCTGCCAAGTCCTTTATCCGCATCAACGACAGAATTCGTGCGCGCGAAGTCCGCGTCATCGACGAAAACGGCGAACAACTTGGCATCCTGCAGCCCTTCGAGGCTCTCCGCATCGCCCGCGAACGTGGCCTTGACCTGGTCGAAGTTTCGCCCACTGCCGTCCCGCCCGTTTGCCGAATTCAGGACTACGGCCGTTTTCTCTACGAGAAGGAAAAGAGCGAGCGCGCCGCGCGGAAGCGCCAGAAGGTCATCACCGTCAAGGAAGTCAAGTTCTCCGTCACCGTCGACGAGCACGACTACCAGACCAAGAAGAATCAGGCCGTCCGCTTCCTCACTGAGGGCGACAAGGTCAAAGCAAGTCTTCGCTTCCGCGGCCGCCAGATGGCCCATCGCGAGCTCGGCTACAAGATCATTAACCGCCTGATCCAGGACATCGGCGGCGCTGGCGTGGTTGAATTCATGCCGCGCATGGAGGGCACCATCCTCCACGCCATCCTCGCCCCGGGGCGCAAGGAAGTGCCCAAATCCAAGGGAGATTCCGCCGCCCCAGCCGTGCAAGTTTAGCCATCGGCTTAAGGCAACCCAAATTAAGATTCCTGCATCCCAACGATGGGTAGCTGTGTGTACTCGGCGCACTCCATCCACGGGATTTCAGATCGCGGGAGAAGGCCCTGCCAGCGAAGGCTCACAGAATCTTTGCGTGACCTGAACGAAGAGGTCCATTCTTACGGTCGCGGAAACATGAAATTGCCCTAATCCGAAGGTGTTATTGCTTTGCAAGATACCCTGATCCGAAAGTTACATTTCTTTCGGAGCGCAATTCAGACGATTCTGTAAACACCGACGGCATGTTTGGCGTCTAGTTGGTATTGGGGGTTTGTTCGAGTTCGGTTCCGGATCCCAGCTCGTTTAATCTCCGGCCGAGGATTCCATCAGATTCTGGAGTTGCCCATGAGACCCATGAAACTGCTTCACGTCTTTCCGGTTGTCATGATTGTTGTAGGGGCGGCATTACTCTTTGAGCGCCCTGCTTACGCCTACGCCGATCCGGGCACCGGCCTGCTTGCCGTTCAGGCCGCTGGATCTGCGCTGGTGGCCACCGGATGGTATCTGCGCCGGAAGATTTATTCCCTTTTCCATTCCGACGATGTAACTGGGCCCGACAGGAAAGAACGGTCTGCCATTGCGCACACCGAGGACTCGCCAAATTCGTGAATGGGACCCCGGACTTATCCCGCCAGGATTCGGGTTCCCCCTCCCGAGACAATGAACTGGAATTAACCTTCCGCGATCCAGCCGGAGAACTTCGGCTTGTCGCTGGCTGCGCCTTGCGGCGGATTCGCCCCTCTGCGGCGGATGAAACGCAAGCATTTCTCGCGTCTCCGTTGCGCAGGTCTCTCGAGCTAAGCGGTGACCTGATTCCCAGCCGAATTGCTGAGCCCGGCTCCCATCCGTCGATCGCAGCCGGCGAATTGTGGCTCGAACACCCACGCGTCGATCCCATCAGCTATCCATGGGAGTGGACCACTGCACAGTGGCGCGCCGCCGCCGAACTCACGCTCCGGGCCGCCAGCCAGGCTATCGACGCTGGGTGGACCCTGAAGGACGCGACGCCGCTGAACATCCTTTTCGCAGGTCCACAACCCATCCTTGTGGATGTTCTATCCTTCGAGCGCCGCGACCCGCACTCGACCGTCTGGCTGGCCTACGGCCAATTCGTCCGCACATTCCTTCTACCGCTTGTAGCCGCCGGGCATTTGAACTGGCCACTCCGCGCAACTCTCTTTGAGCGCGACGGCTACGAGCCCCGCCAGATCTACGATGCCCTTCCGCGCTGGCGACGGCTGAGCCCCTATCTGCTCGATATAGTTACTCTGGCTACACTTTTCGAGCGAACGGGCCCAGGGCACGCCAGTTCCAGGCAGACTCCATCAACGAAGGATCCATCACTCGCGACACACCTCCTGAAAAAGCGCATTGCGCGTCTCGGGAGGCAGATTCGCCATGCGGCCGGCCAGCCGGGCCACAGCCAATGGAGCCGCTACGAACAATCCGCCCGCCACTATCAACCCGCCGATATTGAAGAAAAACAGCAATTC
>CAWIFE010000013.1:0-40036 GCA_963835355.1 uncultured Acidobacteriaceae bacterium
CAACCAGCCCCAGAGCAATCAACAGGATTCCAAATGCAAAAGTGACTCTTGCCATGCCCAACCTCCAGCCCACACCCTAAGAATCGCGCATGGCAAGAATAACAGTGGACAGGGCTCAGTTCACAGTTCGCAGTCCACACTCAGGTTGCCACGTCGAGGCAGAGACGATCGACCGGCGCGCAAAAGCTGCGAACTACGAACTATGAACTGCTTTTTCACCGCTGGATGCGCGCCGATCCGCCTTTCGCGAGCGCGCGCACCTGGTCGACCGTCGCCATGGTCGTATCGCCGATGAATGTGGTGAGCAGCGCCCCGTGCGCCCAGCCCAGCCGCAGCGCGTCTTCAGGCTTTTCGCCGGTCAGCAGGCCATAGATGAATCCCGCTGCAAATCCGTCCCCGCCGCCCACGCGATCCACGACATCGAGCTCGGCCGTCGGAGCCACATAGGTCTTGCCGTCGATCCACGCCACCGCGCTCCAACTGTGACGGTTGGTGGAGTGCACTTCGCGCAGCGTGGTCGCCACGATCTTCACATGTGGATGCTTCTTGACCACATTGTCGATCATCGCAAAAAAAACGCTGGGATCGAGCTTCGACTTCGCATGAACGTCGGGGCCAGGAATGCCGAGTCCCTTCTGCAAATCCTCTTCGTTGCCGATCAGCACGTCGACATTCTTGACAATCGAGGCGATCGTCTCCACGGCTTTGTCCGCGCCGCCCGAAATCTTCCACAGCTTTTCACGGAAGTTCAAGTCGAACGAAGTGACAGCTCCGGCTTCCTTGGCAGTCTTCATCATCTCTGCCACCAGCGGAGCGGTAGTCGACGATAGCGCCGCGAAGATTCCGCCCGAGTGAGCCCAGCGCACGCCCTTCGCGCAGATTGCCTTCCAGTCGAAATCGCCGGGCTTCAGCATTGCGCCGGCTTCATTGGCGCGGTTATAGAACACCACCGGCGGGCGCACTCCTGCGCCGCGGTCGCTGTAGACGGTCGCCATGTTCGGGCCTGTCGCGCCATTGTGCTCAAAATGCTTGTAGATCGGCCTCACTCCCATCGCGCGCACACGCTCCGCGATCAGGTCGCCGATGGGATAATCCACCATCGCCGAAGCAATCGCCGTCTTCATCCCGAAGCAATCGGCCAGGTTGGCGGCCACGTTGAACTCGCCGCCGCTCACATGAATCTTGCATTCGGTCGCCTTGCGAAAGGGAATAATTCCCGGATCGAGCCGGTGCACCAGCGCGCCCAGCGAAAGAAGATCCAGCTCTCCATCCTTGCGAATATTCACTCCGTAACTCATCGTCCTCTCCTTGCCTTTTTACAGGTTTCCCGTCGTTCAAAACTCGCCTCTGCGTGCCCCGTCCCAGCCTCGCCTTTGTTTTTGTGGCTAGGGTGGGATTCCGAAGAACTCTCCTCACCACGGTCGAAGCCAATCGCCAGGAGCTAACAGCTCCCTTCATCCCTGCAGCTTCTTCACGTCCGCCGCCACCTGCTCCGGCGTCCACTCGTTGCCGGGATAAAACTGCGCCACCTTGCCGTCCGGTCCAATGAGTGTTGTCGAAAGCGTGTGCGTTATCGTCTCGTCGGGGCCGGGCGTGATGCCCACATCGAAGTACTTCGCCATTTCGAGCAGCTCTGCCTTGGTCGGCACCGCAAAATCCCAATGCGCAAACGCACCCTTCGTGTCGCTGCCAATGTATTCCGTGCCATAAGCGCGCAGCCGCGCTGGCGTGTCGTGCTCCGGATCGAAGCTGATGCACAGGAGATGTGTTTTCCCGTAAAGCGCCGGGCTCGCGGCCAACTGCTGATTGATCACCGCAAAGTTGTGCGTAATCAACGGGCAAAAATTCGGCAGCGGGCAGCGTGTGTAAATAAAGGTCAGCAGCAGAGTTTTTCCGCGGAACTGGCCGAGGTGAATCGCGCGCCCATCCTGGTTGCGCAGCTTGAAATCCGGAACCGCGTCGCCCGCCGCGGGCACATGATAGAACACGGCCGGCTTGTAATCCGGCTTGGCCTGCGCGATCACAACAATATGATCCAGCTCCACAGTCTCTTCGGAACTCTTCGTCACCAAAACGTCCGCGGTGATCGTGTCGCCGGGGTGCAGCTCGCTTGCAATGGTCGGATCCTTGAGCTGGTAAGGCATCGTCATCGCATCCATGAAGCCCGGTATCGCCTCATGATCCACGACCACAATCCCATGCGCGGTGTCGGTCGAAACCACTTTTCCGCGCAGGTGATACACCGTCGGCGACGAATCTGCTGTGCCATGCGACCCTGATGTTGAGTTGGAGTGGCAACCGGCTAGAGCAGCGAGCACGAACAGACAGCCTGCGAGAACAGTGCGCATCACGAACCAGTGTACAACCAGTGGACTGACCACTGGCTTCCCTATCGACAGCTCAGATTTCCGGCCTTTGGAAACGCAAGGAACGTGATGCTTTCCGGCTCCAGGTTGATCTTGCCGGAATGAACGGCACTCCCTTGAAGAGCCGGCAGCGTGTCTCCCGCGCCCAGCCGCAGTTGCTTTCCGTTGAGTCCGACCGTGGCAGACATCAGATCGCTCGCGGTCAGCGTATAGCGATTCGCTCCGGCCGGAACCTGCAACGTCTGCTCTGCTTCCTTGTCTGCGTTGATCGCCAACACCGACACGCCACCTGGCTGATCGCGGAGGCAATGGGCGTAGAGATGCAGATTCACAGACGGCGAGGGCCCCGGATCGAGCACCGTAGTTCCCATTAACCTTCGCCACAGCAGTGCGGCCCAATAATCAGGCCGCGGCTCCAGCGTCTTCTCGTCCAGCAGACCGTAGTCGCTCGCGTTCAGCGTATTGTGCATTTGCACCTGCACGCCAAGTCGCGCCAGGCTGCCCAGTTGATTCAGATAGCGAAACGTGTCAAGAAACGTTGCGGCCCAGCGGTCACCTCCGCAGGCAGCTTGGCCGGTTTCGCTGTTCCAGATGGGATGCCCCGGCTCGTAGCGGTCGCGCAGCGCGGCGTAAAAGGCCTCAGCGCTTGCTCCACGCGAGAGCCAATCCGCTGACAGCGCGGCATCGCTCGTGGTGCCTGCCGCCGCGCCCAACATGGCGCATCGGCTTGAAACGGCTCCGTACGAGTGGTAGCTGAAAATCTCAAACACAGGTCCCGTCGCCTTCAGAATGCCCTCGGATGTGAGCAAATGCATAAACGGCGGCGCAAGCGGAGTTCCTTCGCCCACGCCGCCCGGCCCCGCAATCCTCATCTCCGGAGCATTCGCCTTGGCCCAGGCTTGAAACACCGCAAAATCGCGCGCAAACGCCTGCGCGTCATATCCCTTGGGCGCGCCCCCCAATTCAGCAAACGTCGGCTCATTCATGAACTCCGCCGCGGCAACATCTCCGCCGGCAGATTTCGTGTAATCCAGAAAGGCCTGCGCCACCCTTGGCGTCCAGGCACCTGCGGCGTCGCGCGTTCCTGTGCTCATCGCAAACGAAGTCACGATGCGAGCATTCGCGGCGCGGGCAAAGTCAATCACGCCCTTCCACTCTTTGCGCGTCAACACGCTATTGAAACCTGCCGGCGGTTTCGGCGGAGCCGGATCGTCTGAATCCTGAAAGTAGGTCGAGTTCATCCATGTGCCGCTCACGCGAACATAGGCGGGCCCCAGCGCTGCAGCCAGCTTGCGCAGCCGCGGATTGCCCAAATCAATGGGCGCCCGGTATTCGTAGAGCGATGGATCCATCCCCGGTGGAGCGTTCGCCTCCGGCTGCACGCCCGCATTCGGTGCGCTAGCCGAGGCATAAGGCTTCCAGAATCGCCCTCCCGTCACCTCGACCGCTTCGATGTTGTAGGACTGGAACCGCTCGTCCACGGTTCCCACGCGAGGCATTTTGCCGGGCGCAATGGCAACCGCAGGTGTCTGCGCCGGAACTGACAGGCAGATTGCTGCTCCCAACATCCATGCTGCGCACAAGGTCCAGCTTGCCAATTTCGTCGCCCGCCTCATTGTTTTCACCTCTCTTGGAATCGGAATTTGGCCCAAGTATATGCGATTTAACGCACGGCAGGCTGCGCGGCGTATAACGCTGGTATGGGGGCCATTTCGGAATCGGAGATCGATGCCTGGCTGCGCGGCGGCGGACTCGTGGTCACGGCAAGCGAGCGCACCGCTCGATCGATCGCAACCGCCTTCAATCGTTCCTGCCGCGCCGAGGGCCTTACTGCGTGGCAAACTCCCAACATTCAGGATTGGCATTCCTTCGTCCGCAACGCCTGGGATGAACGCAACTTCGACGGCCGCACTGTTCTGAACTCGCTGCAGGAGCAGTCGCTCTGGGCAGGAATTATTGCCGCCGATGCACCCGAGGCCGCGCGTCTGGCCGGCGCGCGCGATCGCCTCGCGGCTCTCGCAATGAAGGCGCACAATCTGCTTTGTGCCTATGCTCCGCAGTTTTTGAACAGGAGGGCGCGCATCGCCTGGGACCGGGACGCTGCAGCTTTCAGCGATTGGCTCGCGGACTTCGACGAGATCTGCCGCGCGGGCAACACGATCAGTCCCGCGCGCCTGCCGCTCGAATTGATTGAGGGGCTCAAGCAGGATTCCCACGAGCGCGAACCTCTTTTACTTGCCGGTTTTGATCGCATTTTGCCGACACAGCAGGAACTTTTCGCCGCGTGGGGCGCTTGCACGCAGGCTCCCCTCGGCGAGACTGCCGCACAAATCGAATTCCATCAAGCCGGCGATCCCTCCACCGAACTCGCAGCTTGCGCGCTCTGGTGCAAACAGCGGCTCGCGGCGAATCCGCACGCGCGCCTGCTCGTGGTCACGCAGGATGTGCCCGATCGTCGTGGAGAGATTGAGCGCGCGTTTCTGCGTTTTGCTGTGCGCGGAGCAACAGCGCCAGCGCCGCCAAGCACCTTCGAATTTTCTCTGGGCGTTCCGCTCGGCCAAGCTGCGCTCGCGCGCGGGGCCGGACTGCTGCTGCACTGGCTCACCGAGCCGATCGAGGAACACGAGCTCGACTGGCTCTTCTCGACTGGCCAAATTGCCGCGTCGCCCAGCGAGTCGCTCGCTCTCACGGCCTTCATGCGCGCGCTGCGCCGGCGAAGCCTGCAGCGCACAAAATGGGGGCTTGCAGAGTTTCTGCGTCAGAAGCCCGGCGCTGAATTGCCCGCCGCCTGGGTCGCGCGCATCACGCAGGCCCAGCGCAGGCTTCAGGAATTCGCGCGCCGCCCGCAATCTCCAATCGCATGGGCTGAGCTGGCGCCGCAGTTGCTCGAGTTCGCCGGCTGGCCCGGCGATCGCCCGCTTACGAGCAGCGAATTCCAGGCTCATCGCCGCTGGCAACAAACCGTCGACGAATGCGCATCGCTCGGCTTCGATGGCAGGCGCATTGAGTGGAAGGAATTCCTCGCGGCTCTCGATCGCGCCCTCGACGAAGCGCTCTTCGCGCCTGAATCGCAAGATGCGCCAATTCTGATTGCCGGCCCTGCCGAATCTGCGGGGCTCGTTGCCGATGCCGTGTGGTTTCTCGGCGTCAGCGAAGACGCGTGGCCGGCTCGCGGCGCGACGCATCCGCTTCTGCCGATTTCAGTCCAGCGCGAGACTGGAATGCCTCACGCGTCGCCGCGTCTCGATTGGGAATTGGCCGATTCCATCACGCGCCGTCTGCTCGCCTCCGCACCTGAAGTTCATTTCAGCTATGCGCGCCAGAGTGACGGACCCGACAGCGCCGGTGCTGCCGCGCGCGCTTCGCGGCTCGCCGCGCAGATTGCCGGTTCGCCCCAGCCTTTTTCCAACGAATTCATTGCGCCTCCGCTTTCGCCGCCGGCTACGGTTTCATTGGATGACGCAAGCCGGATTCCCTTCCCCGCCGGTGCGATCACGGGCGGCTCGGGCACTCTGACCGCGCAATCGCAATGCCCCTTCAAGGCATTTGCTACAGCTCGTCTCGCGGCGCAAACGTGGGAGCCCGCCGAAGCCGGCCTTACCGCACTTGAACGTGGCTTGCTTCTTCACGAAGTGCTTCACTCGGTTTGGGCAGGCCCGCCGCGCGGCATTCGTTCGCACAAAGAGCTTTTCGACGTTCCGAATCTTGACTCTTTCGTTGCTGACCACGTGCGCCACGTCTTCGCGACAAAGATTCCCGCGCGCGCACGCGATTGCATGCCGCAACGATACCTGGATCTCGAACAGATGCGCCTCGTCTCGCTCGTCACCGAGTGGCTGAGCTTCGAGTCCATGCGCGTTCCCTTCACCGTCGCCAAGACCGAAGCGGACACGAGCGCGTCCATCTCCGGTCTCAATCTTCACCTTCGCCTCGACCGCATCGACCGCCTGGTCGACAATTCTCTTCTCGTGATTGACTACAAGTCCGGCGACATCAAGCCCAGCGTCTGGGATCTTCCGCGCCCCGACGACGTGCAGCTGCCTCTCTACGCCACCTTCGCTCTCGAATGCGATCCGAGCGCAATCGGTGGCCTCGTCTTCGCCAAGGTGCGCCCTGGCGACACGGAATTTGCAGGAAAAATCCGCAATGCCAAGGCGACTTTGCGCGCCGACCTCAGAGGAAACACCAATCTGGTGAAAAAGCCGCTTGATTCAGAGCAGCTTTCCGTTTGGCAACAATACATTTCGCAACTCGCAGAAGACTTTCTTGCTGGCAGCGCCGTCGTCGACCCGCGCGACTATCCCGAAACTTGCGAGCGCTGTGGACTGCAATCGCTTTGCCGCATCCAGGAAAATCCTCCGCAATCCGGTGACGACAGCGTCGAGGAGGCCGGCGATGCCTGACGCGCCGCACAGGACTCCTCCTCCCGATCAGGCCCAGCGCGAGCGTGCGCTTGACCCGGCTCGCTCGATTCTCGTGCGAGCGCCGGCAGGCTCAGGGAAGACCGATCTGCTCACGCGCCGTTTCTTGCGCCTGCTCGGCGAAGTCGACGACCCCGGCCAGATCGTCGCCATCACCTTCACCAGGCCCGCCGCCGCCGAAATGCGCAACCGCATTCTCTCCGAACTCGAGAAGGCAACGGAGTCAAGCGCCGACAAAGTGGACGCCGATCCATTCTCCACGCAGGCTCTCGCGCACCGCGCGCTCGCGCGCTCTCAGGCCCTCGGCTGGGACCTTCTCGATCTCCCCGCGCAGTTGCGCATTTCGACCATCGATTCCTTTTGCCGCGACCTTGCATTGCAGCAGCCGCTTCTCTCCGGCCTGGGCGGCGGTCTCGATATCGCCGAACAGCCCACCGGGCTTTACCGTCGTGCTGCCCGTCGAACGCTTGACGAAATCGCAACCGGTGATGCTTCACTGCGCGAGGCCATCGAAACTCTGCTTCTTTGGCGCGACAACAGTTGGCGGGATCTGGAAGACCAGCTTGTCGCGATGCTTGAGAAGCGCGACCAATGGATGCAGGATTTCGTCCTCGATCGCGACCCGAACTGGGACGAGTTGCGCGCACGCCTTGAACGGCCCTTGGCGCGCGCCGCCGAGTCTGATCCGCGCTACACGGAAGAGGAGTGGCAAATTGTGCGCGCCTGCTTCACGCTTCTGCGCCATGCCGTCGCCCAGTTGAAGGTCGTCTTCGCGGAGGCCGCTACCGCGGACTTTATCGAGGTTGCCCAGATCGCCCTCAACGTACTTCGAGGCGACGATGGGCTTCCCACTGACGGCGCGCTGGCCGTCGCCGATGGAATTCGTCATTTGCTCGTCGACGAATTTCAGGACACGAGCCGCCGCCAGCACCAGTTGCTCGCGAATCTCATCGCCGCCTGGCCTGAACGCGAGGCGCGCACTTGCTTTGTCGTCGGCGACCCGATGCAGTCCATCTACTTCTTCCGCGACGCGGACGCCGAGCTGTTCCCTCGCGTCGAGCAGCTTGGGCTTGAGATCCCCGGCGACCTGCCGCTGCGCTTCGACTCCGTCCAACTTAGCGCTAACTTCCGCACCGCGCCGCTGCTGGTCGACAGCATCAACGATGCATTCACTCAGATCTTCGCCGTTGACGACGGCAGTGGCGTGACCTATGCGCCGGCCGCACCGGCTCGCGGCGGCACTTCGCAGCCTGGCCCGCATCTCGTCGCCGATTCGTCTCCGCTGTTGCGACTCCATCTCGAGTTCATTCCCCAAACGCCGCGCGGGAACTCAGGCGGCCTCGGTCCAAACGGAAAAACGGAGCTTGCGGCCGAGCGCGAGGCGGCACTCGAAAAACAGATTGAGGAAATCGTCGCGTTGATCAGGGACAAAATGGCCGAAATTGAGCAAGCCCGCGCTGCAAAGGGAAAATATCGCATCGCCGTGCTCGGCCGCGCGCGAAAATCGCTCGAGCCCATTGCAGCAGCGCTTCGCCAGGCTCTCATCCCGTTTCGTGCAGTGGAACTCGAGAAGTTGCGGGATCGCCCTGAAATTATCGATGCGCTCGCACTGGCCCGCGCGCTCCTCAATCCTCACGATCGCGTCGCCTGGCTGGGCGTGCTGCGCGCACCCTGGTGCGGCCTGTCGCTCGCCGATCTGCATACGCTTGTCAGCGACGACTCGCCCGAACTCCTCGCGCGTCCCGTTCCTGAGCTCCTTTCCGAGCGCTCGCAACTTCTCAGCGTCGAAGGCGGCGAGGCCGTCGACCGGCTGTTGCGCTCCACCGAGTTCTCTGGTCGCCTGCGGTCGCAGCAACTCAATGCCGCGTTGGGCACCCGGCTTGAGCAAGTCTGGCTGCGGCTGGGTGGCGCTCAATGTGTCGACGCCGCGGCGCGCGTGAATCTCGATCTACTGTGGCGCAGTCTCGACGGCCTTCCTGATGGCGAGCCCGATCTTCTCGGCTCCGCGCTCGATGCGGCGCTCGACAAACTGGCCGCCCTTCCCGATCCCGAGGCCGACAGCGATTGCGGCGTGCAGTTGATGACCATCCACAAAGCCAAAGGCCTGGAGTTCGAGGTCGTGATCGTGCCCGATCTCCAGGCCGGCACCGGAGGAAGCAAACGCGAATTGCTTTCCTGGCTGGAGCGCGGATTGCCGCCCGATGCCGAGCCCGCCGACCCGGAAACGCCCGGCGAGATCACGGAATTTCTCGTCGCGCCACTTCAGCGGAAAGGCGCCGACCGCGGCAAAACCAAGCAGTGGGTCGATCGCGTCCGCCGCGACCGCGAATCGCAGGAAGCCCGCCGTCTTCTTTACGTCGCCGCTACGCGCGCTCGCGAAGAACTTCATCTCTTCGCGCGGCCATCATGGAAAATCGCGAAGGACGGTTCGTTCGTTCTCGCCGAACCGCGCGAAAGCCTGCTCCTGAAAGCGTGGCCCGCTTGGGAATCGGAGATTCGCCGCAGCTTCGACGAGTGGACCGCGCGCACCGCTTCCACTGCGCAACCCTCGACCATTGAGTCTCTCGCGGCCGCCGCCGATAATCTGCTCGAAATGCCTGCTTCCTCTCTTAAGCCAACGCACTTGCGCCGCTTGCCGCCCGGCTTCCGCCACAAATCCGAGGAACCCACGCTCCCCGGCGGAGACGAACATCTTCTCGGCGCAGGCCGCCTCTACGAACGCCACGAGGGCGGGCTGCTTTCACGCGCGCTCGGCAACGCTGTCCACGCGCTTCTTCAGCAATTTGCGCGGCTTCTCGTTTTAGAGACTCGCGAAGCGGCTCTCGCGGCACTCACCCAGCAGCAGCCACGCATCGCCGCAACCATTCGCGCCGCCGGCATCGAGCCAGCCACTGCCAGCCGCATCGCCGCGCAGGCGCTGCAAATTGTGCTTAAGGCAGCCGTCGATCCTCTCGCCCAGTGGATTCTCGCGCCGCACGCGGACGCGGCTAGCGAAGTTCGCTGGACCGGAGTCGTGGCGGGCAGTTTGCGCACGGTGCAGGTGGATCGAGTGTTCCGCGCCGGACCCGCGCCACAAATCGCTGCCTCATCACCAAAAGAAGAAACCTGGTGGATCATCGACTACAAGACTGCGCATGAAGACGGCCTTGATGCTGCCTCCGCGCTGCCCGAGTTGCGCCGCCAATTCGCGCCGCAGATCGAAGCGTACGCGGCTGTCCTTCGCAATCTGCGTGGCGCTGAAATTCGTCTCTGCGCCGGCCTTTACTATCCGCGCATGGCGCTCTTCGATGATTGGCAGCTCTAGCTCCTGTTGGATCGAACTGATCAACGTACGGCGGGCTCGACACAAGCGCAGACTATGTTTTGCACAGCTCTTCCGCAAACACATCGCGGTGCGCAAGGATGAATTGATCGGCGTTGTGCAACAACAGCGCGTACGCTGCGACAGCGGCGAAGGCGAGAGGACCGAAGATCCACGCGCCGAGCCACGGATCATCGAAGTAGCGGCAGAGCAGCGTCACGGGAAATTGCAGTGCCATGCTTCCGAATAGAACCAGCAGAATCAGAAGGCCGCTGGTGCGATTGGTTGGCGTCGATCGCCTCCGTTGCGCCTGTCCCGGAACAAATCGGCGAGGCGCTTGAATTGAGCGCATGGTCCCCAAAGCCAAATTCACTCCGATTACAAAAATTGTCCATAGCCCGGTGGAGACTTGGGTCGCAAGTGAAATCGGCGCGCGCGTGAGCATCGAAACCAGCACCCAGGCTAGCCCCGCTTCCGTGACGATTACCGCAAGACTCATCAGATTCTTGGCCACGATCACATCCCGCAGACGGATCGGCGCGAGCAGATACACCTGCACGCCGAGGCCGTCCGCGCCAAAAATGTTGTAGAGCCCGGCGAGAACCCCGAAGAGCACGTAGGCAATCGCTCCGGGAAGAAAATAAGTGGAACTCTCGCGGAACACCGAGCGGTTCAGAATGACAACGAAGAACAGCGGAGTCAGCATTCCAATCAGCTGCATTCCGTTGCCGCGCAGGGTGAGCCACTCCTTGTGCAGGCACGCGGCCACAATCGGCGGAAACGCCGGGCGCGCATTTTCTGTCGACGCGGCTCTCGCAGCAGGATTGGCTTGCTGCGTGCGCGCCACAATTCGCTGGCGTGACCGCTCATTCGTGCGCCGGCTCGCGCCTTCGCTCAGGAACTCGCCGAGAAACTGCTTGTGCAGCCTGATCGCAAACACCGCCGCGAACAGCGCCGTGCTCGCCAACAGTCCTGTAAATTGCGCCAGAGCCGCAACTGGGCGCGACACCTCGAGAATCGCATTCGCGGCGAATCCCGGCGGCAGCCAATGCAGTTGCGATCCAGAGCTGTGTAGAATATTCAGCACCCAACTACTTCTTCCGCCGATCGCGCGCGACGGTGCGCGTTGAAAATTCAGGAACTGAAATCCAACGACCGACAGCGCCATCAGCGCGCCGAAGATTTCGCGGAAGCGGCGGTTCGCCAGCCAGCGCTCCAGCCATGCGCCGATCATGCGCATCAAAAAGATGTTCATCAGCGCGTAAATCGCGAGTACCAGCAATGCGGGCAACGCCAGCGCGGGCTTCGCCACACTAATTCCCACGGCTGCGGCCAACAGCGCGAGGCAGCCCACGATCGTGCTCGGCGTCAGCACGCCGATGAGCGTCCGCAAAATCAGGTACCGCCCGAATCGCAGCGGAAAGCGCGTCAGCGATGAAGGATCAAAATTAGAAGCAACCGCAGCCACGTTTTGGCCGTTCACGTTTACGAACAGCCACAGCAGCGTGATGGCAGCCAGCAGTGGAGCCAGGCGCTGCGGATGATTGCCGGCGATCGCCATCCACGCAAAGAATCCGCTGCCTCCAATCGGTCCAATCACCATCATGGCAAGAAAGGGCCAGACCATGATGCGCACCAGAATGGCGAGCGCAAGCCCGGCCGCCTGTCGCGCGCCGGTTGCCCGGCGGCGAAACATGCTGTTGATGAAGATGCGCCAGCGCAGCCATGCCACCGCGGCAAGCTGCACGCGCGCGGGAATCTCCTGTGTCGCGGTTGGAAGCAGCTTCCCGGCCTCTAGCTCAGCCACGAAAGCTCCTGCTCCGGCGCTGTAGCCGCCGGATTTCCTTCGCGGTCGGTCCCGACAATCTCGAGGAAAATCTCTTCCAGGCTGCGCTGCTTTCCGCCTGCAGGCGAAGTTCCATCCGCGCGCGCCTGGCCCGCGCGCAGTTCCTCCAGCGATCCCTGCGCCACCAATTGTCCGCGATGGATAATTGCGACGTGCGTACACAGCCGCTCCACAATCTCCAGCACGTGCGACGTGAGGAAGACGGTGGCGCCGCGCGCGATCATTCTCTGCAGCATGGCCTTCAGCGTTCCCGCCGCCACTGCATCCACGCCTTCGAACGGCTCGTCAAGAAACAGCACACGGGGCCCATGAATCACCGCGGCAGCCATCGCCAGTTTCTTCTGCATGCCGTGCGAGAAATCGGTGATCAACTTCTTGCGCTCATCGGCCAGCTGCATAAACTCCAGCAGCTCCTGCGTGCGCTGCACGGTGGTGGCGCGATCCAGGCCGTACATGCGCCCTACGAATCGCAGATATTCTTCGCCCGTCAGGCGGCCAAAAAGAGCCATCCCTTCCGGCACCACGCCAATCTGTCTCTTCACTTCTGCTGAGTTTTGCTTGAGATCCTCCCCGAGGATGCGAATGCTTCCCGAGGTCGCCGCCAGCAGGCCGGTCAGCATTTTGATGGTCGTGGATTTGCCTGCACCATTGGGACCAAGAAAGCCGAAAAACTGGCCCGCGTCCACGCGCAGGTTCACATCCTGAACCGCCGTGAAATCGCCGAAGCGGCGAGTGAGCGCAGCGGTATCGATTGCAAGCGTTGTCATGTGTCCTTAATGAACTGAGACTACGATACACTTTGCCGGCTCGGCTTGTATGAGAGACCCCGAGCCCAACGCTACAGGTTTACGCACATGGTTCTTCAAGCGGCGCCTGTCGTGCGGCGCAAATCAGGTTTTCGGTATCCTATAGTTGAACGCTTGCTAACCTGTCGAACTTGCAAAGGAGAATTCACACATGGCTAAGTCCGTCAAGAAACCAGGCGCCGCGCCCAAGGCTCAAGCGAAACCGGGCAAACCCGCCGCAAAAAAGATCGTCGTTTCGGCAAAGGCGAATGGAGCATCAATGTCGCGCGGCACAAACGTGACATCGATTTTCCACGATCAGGTTGCGCATCTTGCGCATCGTTTCTTCATCGAGCGTGGTCACGCGCACGGGCACCACGAAGAAGATTGGTTCCGCGCCGAGCAGGCACTTCGCTCCAAGGCATCCTGATCGGCTCATAGATTTTGAGGTTCGACGCGATGCTCCCTTGCGGGCGAATCGCTCTCTGCTGGAATCGGAGCTTCAAATCCGCGCTATTGTAAATTCGCCATCAGGCTTTCCAGCGCCGACTTCGGCGGCCGCGTGAGCGACTCCGGCAGCGTGCCCAGCGGCTCGTCCACCACGTTCAACTGATCGATGAACGTCGGCTTCTGCGTGTTGATGTAGAAGACGCCGGTGAGAATCTCTTCCTTCTCCTGCGCCTCCATCAGCGTGCGCACGGCGTTGGCCTTGTCGGTCGGGTCGTAGTCCTCGAGCAATTTGCGCAGGCGCAGTTGCGACCCGTCGTGCATTTCGACGTCGTACACTTCGCCCGAATCGTAATCCACTTCGATGTCGTCGAAGCTGGCCACAAATCCAATCTCGTTGATTGGTTCGTCGTTCTCCTGCAGAAACTTGTAGCTCTTCGTCGATCCCTCGTGGTCGTTGAACGTGACGCAAGGGCTGATCACGTCGAGCATCACGGTCCCCTGGTGCGCGATCGCCGCCTTCAGCATCGCAAGCAACTGCTTTTTGTCGCCGGAGAATGAACGCCCGACAAACGTCGCGCCTAACTGGATTGCCAAAGCGCACGTATCGATGGCAGGCAGTTCGTTGATCACGCCCGTCTTCAGCTTCGACCCGATGTCGGCCGTGGCCGAAAACTGGCCCTTGGTCAATCCGTACACGCCGTTGTCCTCGATGATGTAAATCATCGGCAGGTTGCGCCGCATCAGGTGGACAAACTGCCCAATGCCGATCGAGGCCGTATCGCCATCGCCGGAGACGCCCAGCGCCATCATCGTGCGATTGGCCAGCACGGCGCCGGTGGTCACGCTCGGCATCCGCCCGTGCACGCTGTTAAAGCTGAACGAGCGATTCATGAAGTAGGCCGGGCTCTTCGACGAGCAGCCGATGCCGCTCATCTTCATCACCCGCTCCGGCTCCACGCCCATCTCGAACATGGCGTCGATAATGCGCTCGCTGATCGCGTTGTGGCCGCAACCCGCGCACAACGTCGACTTGCCGCCGCGGTACTCAATAACCGGCAGGCCAATGTGATTCAGTTTCGGGCCCGCGCCCCCACTCGCTGTTGGGTTCGCCATTTTAGAGGCCCTCCTTGGTTGCAAACTCATCCGTAATGCTGCGCGCGTCGGGCGGCAGTCCGTTGTAGCGCAGAATGCTGCGCAGTTTCGCCACCTGCTCGCCGGGAAGATCCAGCTTCAGCAAGCTTGCCAGTTGTCCGTCGCGATCCTGCTCCACCACGTACACGCGTTCATGGCTGGCCACAAAGTCGTGAATCTCGTGCGCGAAGGGATAAGCGCGGATGCGCATGTAGTCCACGCTCATGCCATGTTCCTTCTGGATCTGATCCAGGCTCTCGCGCAGCGCGAAGTCCGTGGAACCATACGCCAGGAACCCGATCTTCGAGGTTCCGTTCTTCGTGACCACCGGCGCCGGCACCAGCTTGCGCGCATTCTCAAACTTGCGCGCCAACCGGTCCATCACCTTTTGATACTCGTCAGGCCGCTCGGTGTATCCGGCCGCGTCATCGTGTCCCGACCCGCGCGTAAAATACGCCGCCTTCGGGTGCAGTGTTCCGGGCAGCGTGCGCCAGCCGATCGCGTCGCCATCCACGTCGCGGTAGCGCGCAAAGCTGCCCGCCTTCTTCAGATCCTCCGCCGTCAGCACCTTGCCGCGATCCAATGGCTTGTCGGGATACGCAAACGGCTCCGACATCCAGTTGTTCATTCCCAAATCCAAATCCGACAGTACAAACACCGGCGTCTGCAACCGCTCCGCCAGGTCAAACGCCGCATAGGCCAGCTCGAAGCACTCCTTTACCGAGCCCGGCAGCAAAACGACGTGCTTGGTGTCGCCGTGCGAAAGGAACGCCGTCGAAAGCAAATCCGACTGCTGCGTGCGCGTGGGCATGCCCGTAGACGGGCCCGTGCGCTGCACATCGAAGATCACTCCGGGAATTTCGGCGTAGTAGCCCAGCCCGCTGAATTCCGCCATCAGCGAGATGCCCGGCCCTGAAGTGGACGTCATCGCCCGCGCGCCCGCCCAGCCTGCGCCCAGAACCATGCCGATCGCGGCCAGCTCGTCCTCGGCCTGCACCACGGCAAACGTCGCCTTGCCCTCCGGCGTCACGCGAAATTTCTTCAGCAAATCGGTCGTCGCCTCAACCAGCGAAGTCGACGGCGTGATGGGATACCACGCCACCACCGTGACCCCCGCAAACACCGCGCCCATGCCGCACGCCGCGTTGCCGTCGATGATGATCTTGCCCTTGGTTTGATCCATTCGCTCGATGAAGAACGGATCGTGCTTGGTGAAATTCACCTTGGCGTACTCGTAACCCGTCTCCACGGCCCCGAAGTTCAGTTCGAAGACCTTCTGCTTCTTCGAAAACTGCTTTCGCACGCACTCTTCCACGACCGCCACGTCGATGTTCAGCAGTTGCCCCACCACGCCTACGTACACCATGTTCTTGACCAGCTTGCGCAGCTTGGCCTCGGGACATAGCGCCTGGGTGAGCTTGTCGAAGGGAACCGGATAGCACACGACATCGTCGCGATACCGGCTCAGATTCAGGTACTCTTCGTAGATCGCCACGCCGCCGGGCGGCAGCGCCATCATGTCTTCCTGCGCCGTATCCGGATTCAGCGCCACCAGCACTTCCGACTCGCGCTTGCGCGCCACGTAGCCGTCCTTGCTCGCGCGGATCGTGTACCAGGTCGGCAGACCTGCAATATTCGATGGGAACAGGTTCTTCCCGCTCACGGGAACGCCCATTCCAAAAATGCTCTTCAACAGCACGCTGTTGGCGGACTGCGACCCCGATCCGTTCACCGTGGCTACGTTGATGCTGAAATCGTTAACGATGCGCTGACGCGCGCTGCTTTCGCCCTGTTCCTGACCCAAGGCAAGGTGTCCAGTCGCCATTTGGCGGGATTCCCTTCCAATAATTTGTGACCGCTTTACGGGCGCCGGCCAACCTCTCTACAGTGCCTGCTCCTTGCGCCACAATATGTGATTATAGTCACTTTCTTGTTAACACCGTCCCACACCGCGCCACGATGGTAACCCCCTCGCTCACCCGCCGCAGCGGAAGCCAAATTCTGAGCACTCCATCCAGTAAATTACTTGTTTTCAAAGCTATCCGCAATCTTCTGGGTGCCCCAGGTCCCTCGCATTTGGGGACCTGGGATAGCACGAGCCCAAGCTCGCCCGAAGCCACGATTACCCAGCCACCCAAAAGGGGTGCCCCGCGTCTCGAATGCGCTCCACGTTCAATGAGTTGAAAGCCCTGAAACTCACACCTGGATTTTTGTGCTTATTCTGAGGGTTCAGTCAGCGGAAATTCTGTTTATTGCGAAGTAACTGCCGGGTAGGCGACCATTCGACCGGAACGCGCAATGCAGGCCAACACTGGGCCTGGATAGGTCAATCGTCCTGCCGGCGCCAGATCTGAATCGAATCAGCCGGAAAGCTGACGTCGCTTGCAGTTGGACCATCCCATTTGATGCATCGCTCCGCTATACTTAGCAGCACTTCCTCGTTCCGGACCCAACTCCATGCCTGAAGATCCGCATCCTAAGACCCCGCCAGATAGCATCGACGCCACACTCCCCCTCGCCGCAGCACCATCCGCGTCCCCGGTTCCAGAACCGCCCGCCCACCCTCTACCGGCCAGCATCGGGAATTACCGCATCGTGCGCTTGCTGGGTGAGGGCGGGATGGGCGCGGTCTACGAGGCCGAGCAGGACCAACCGCGGCGTAGAGTCGCGCTCAAGGTGATCAAGGCTGCCTGGGCCAGCCCCGAGATGCTGCGCCGGTTCGAACAGGAGTCGCGGGCGCTTGGCCGGTTGCAGCATCCCGGCATCGCGCAGATCTACGAGGCGGGCAGCGCGGATGCTGGATTCGGCGTTCAGCCGTTCTTCGCAATGGAACTGATCCATGGCAAGCCGCTGGTCGAGTACGCCAATGAGCACAAGCTGAACACGCGGCAGCGGCTGGAACTGATGATCCAGGTATGCGACGCGGTGCATCATGCGCACCAGCGCGGGATCATCCATCGCGACCTGAAGCCGGGGAACATTCTGGTGGACGAAACCGGGCAGCCGAGGATTCTGGACTTCGGACTGGCGCGGGCTACCGACTCCGATGCGCAGGCCACGCGTCAGACCGACATGGGCCAGTTGCTCGGCACGCTGGCCTACATGAGCCCCGAGCAGGTGCTGGCCGACCCCTATGCGCTCGACACGCGCAGCGATGTCTACGCGCTGGGCGTGATTCTCTACGAACTACTGGCGGGCAAGATGCCCTACACGCTTTCGCGCCATCTGCACGAAGCGGTGCGGACGATCCAGGTGACCGACCCAGCGCCGCTGAGCGCGGTGAGCCGCGTCTATCGCGGCGACATCGAAACCATCGTCGCCAAGGCTCTGGAAAAGGACAAGGAGCGGCGCTACGCCTCGGCGGCTGGACTTGCCGGAGACATTCGCCGCTACCTGAACGACGAGCCGATCATCGCGCGCCCGGCCAGCACGAGCTACCAGTTGCAGAAGTTCGCGCGCAGGAACAAGGCGCTGGTGGCCGGCGTGGCCTCGGTATTTGTGGTGCTGGTGCTGGGCATCGTGGCCAGCACGTGGGAAGCCGTCCATGCGCGCCGGGCGGAGAGGAAGGCGCAAGAGCAATCGGCCATTGCGCAGGCCGTCAACGACTTTTTGCAGAACGATATCCTCGGACAGGCCAGTGCCTACAACCAGTCCGGGCCGGGCACCAAACCCGATCCTGACCTGAAAGTGCGCACGGCGCTTGATCGCGCGGCGGAAAGAATCACGGGTAAGTTTGTGAAACAGCCGGAGGTGGAAGCCGCCATTCGGGACACCATGGGGCAGACGTACCAAGACTTGGGGCTATACCCGGAAGCAAGGAAACAAATGGAACGAGCGCTCGACCTGGAGCGTCGGGTGCTCGGCGCAGAGAATCCCAAGACCCTCAGAACCATGAGCCGCCTTGGGGCTCTTGCCGACAGACAGGGCAACACCACCGAAGCTGAGACGCTCCTCAGTCAGGCCCTTCAGGTCAGCCGCCGCGTACTCGGTCCCGAGCATACCGACACGCTCCAGTGCATGAGCCGCCTGGCCAGTGTCTATTACTTTGAGGGCAAGTACGCGCAGGCCGAGACGCTCAGTGACCAGACTCTAGAGATCCAGCGCCGCGTGCTCGGTCCCGAGCATATCGACACGCTCCAGTCCATGGGCCGCCTGGCCGGTATCTACTACTCGCAGAGCAAGTATGTGCAGGCCGAGGCGCTCTACAGCAAGACCCTGGAAATCGAGCGCCGCGTTTTGGGCCCCGAGCATCCCAACACGCTGGCATGCATGAATAATCTGGCCAACGTTTACTTCTCGCAGAGCAAGTATGTTGAGGCCGAGGCGCTTTACGACCAGACCCTGGAAATCGAACGCCGCGTCCTGGGCCCTGAGCATCCCAACCTTCTGGAATCCATGAACAATCTGGCACTAACCTCCAAATTGCTGGGCAAGTACGCGAGGGCCGAGGCGCTCCTCAGCCAAGCCCTGGAGATCGAGCGCCGCGTTTTGGGCCCCGAGCATCCCGACACTCTGGCATCCATGGGCTATCTGGCCAACTTTTACTACTCGCGGGGCAAGTACGTGCAGGCCGAGGCGCTCTTCAGCCGGACCGTGGAGACCAAACGCCATGTGCTGGGTCCCGAACATCCCAGCACGCTAGAGTCCATGGACGGTTTGGCCAGAGTCTACTGCCTTCGGGGCGAGTACGCGCAGGCCGAGACGCTCAGTAAACAGACTCTAGAGATCCAGCGCCGCGTGCTCGGTCCCGAGCATTCGAGCACGCTTTCCACCCTCTCGGACGTTGCATCCATGTACCAACGACAGGGCAAGTATTCTCTGGCGGGGACTTATGCAGCGCAGGTTCTCGCAGGGCGACGGCACGCCTTTGGCTCTGAGCAACAGGAGACGATGTCTGCGGCGGCTGACCTAGCACTGGCTTATCTTTCGCAGGGGAAGTTCGCAGAAAGCGTGCCCCTCGCGCACGAGGCCGTGGAGACGGATCGAAGGATACAGCCAGAAGGCTGGGAACAATTCCGCGCCGAAAGTTTGCTAGGAGCTAGCCTGGCTGGGCAAAAGAAGTACGTCGAAGCCGAACCGCTGCTGCTCGAAGGTTACCAGGGCATGCTCGCGCGGAAGATTCACATCGATGTTCCCGACGTGTATCCCCTGAAGCTGGCGCACCAATGGCTCGTGCAGCTCTACGAGACCTGGGGAAAGCCCGACAAGGCTGCCGAGTGGAACAGAAAATGACCTCGCTCCAATCACACTTTGAAGCACAGTGCGTTTTTAGGGCATAACACCTGAATTACCGGCCAACCATCAATTACTGGTCGATCAACATCCCGCACGTCCCCGGCGTGGACGATGTTACCCACTGGCCGAAGACGCGCTGTGCTACTGGCTACTGGCTAGCACCTGTCTCTCCGCGTCCCTCTTCCACCGCGCAATCAGCGCCAGCGCAATCACTACCAGCGCCAGCGTCAGTCCGATCCACAAGCCGTAAATCCCCCACTTCAATCCAAAGCACAGAAAGAATCCGAGCGGCAATCCCAGCACCCAATACCCCACCAGGTTCGCCCACATCGGCGCGCGCGTCTCGCCCAGCCCGCGCAACGCGCCCGTCGACACCGTCTGAATTCCGTCAAATACCTCGAACGCCGCCACAATCGCCAGCAGTCCCGGGCCCACCGCCAGCACGCGCGCATCATTTGTGTACAACTCAATCAGCGGCCGCGGCCAAAGCAACAGTGCCATCGCCGCCAGCAGCATAAAGCTCGTGCCCAATCCAAGCGCGAGCCATCCCGCGCGCCGCGCCCGCGCTCGATCTCCGGCGCCCACCGCGTGGCCCACGCTCACCGCCGCGGCTGCTGAAATCCCCAGCGGCACCATGTACGTCACGCTCGCGTAATTCAAGACGATTTGATGTGTCGCCAGCGCCACCGGCGTCAAATATCCCGCGGAAAACGTCGCCAGGTTCCACGCGCCCACCTCCAGCAGAATCTGTCCCGCCGCCGGAGCGCCCAATTTCACAAGCCGATTCAGCCGCGCCGCCTGCGGTCCCGCCCAGTGCCGAAACAGCGGATGCCCGCGCTTGCGCTCGTATCTCCACGCAAACCCGAGCAGCGCCAGCGCCATGGTCACGCGCGCAAACACCGTCGAAATCGCCGACCCGTTCACGCCCAGCGCCGGCATCCCCAGCTTGCCGTAGATCAGCACCCAGTTCAGGAACCAGTTCACCAGGTTCGCCGCAACATAGGTCACGGTAATCACGCGTACCTGGCCCACGCCCTGCAAATACCGCCGCGACGCGCCATAGAGCAGCAGCGGCAACGTGCCCCACAGAAACCACCGGGTGTACGTGCTCGCCGGTATGGCCAGCTCCGCGGCAATTCCCAACCGCGGCAGCCAAAAACTTACCAGCGCCAGCCCCACCATGATCGGCACGGCCGCAATCGACGCCAGGTACACGCCCTGCGCCAGCCATCGGTGGCATTCATCGTGATCCTTGCGCCCGTAGGCCTGCGACACCAGCGTGTCCAGCCCCAGCATCAACCCCATTCCGAAGATCGAAGGCGTATAGCAAACGGCGTTGCCCAGCGCCACGGCTCCAATCGCCGCCGGGCCCAGCCGTCCCACCATAATGGTGTCGACCACGCCCATCAGCATCCAGCCCAGCTCGCTCAGCACCACGGGAACCGCGAGCGTCACCATCGCGCCCAACTCCAGCCGCCACTCTGCCCGGCCCCCTCTCCGCTCTCGCTCCATCACTCCAATCTAACGCCAGGGACCAAGAAACCAAGGCGGTGGGCGTGGATTGATTTGTACGCCCAATGGACGTACAATGACGGGAGAGTGAGGCACAGGAGGGCGGAATGGTTCGGAGCAGGTCATTGGCGAGGAAAGACGCAGAGCGCAGGCGCAGCATGCGGCTCGGATTTCGTGTGCATTCCGGAACCAAGGTGCTGGTGGAGCGCGCTGCGGCGCTGGAGCGACGGAGCCTGACGGATTTCTGCCTGATGGCGCTGACGGAGGCCGCACAGCAGACGATCACGCGGCATGAGAATCTCGTGCTCTCTGAGCGCGACCGGGCGGCTTTCTTCAATGCGCTGGTTCACCCTCCGAAGCCGAATGCGCGCCTGCGCCGCGCGTTCCGGTTGGCTAAGGAACGAGTCGCCTCCTGATGGAATCGGCGCGAGCGGGCCTCTACAAGATTGAACCGCTGGGAAAGCTGCACGACCGCGATGCGTTCAAGTGCGGCGTGGAAAGCCTCGACAACTATTTAAAGATGCAGGCCACGCAGGATTTGAGGCGCAAGGCGAACGCCGTGTTCGTCATGATTCCTGAGCGCGCGCCGGAAACGATTGCGGGATACTTCACGCTGTGTGCGTGCGGCCTCGCGCCGGGAACGATTCCCGAAGAGGCTCGCAAACATCTTCCCCGCTATCCGCAGGTGAGCGCGACGCTATTGGGGCGGCTGGCGGTGAAGGCGGAGCTACAGAGGCGCGGGCTCGGCTCCGTTCTGCTCGCGGAGGCTCTGCGCAAGGCGTACGGGAATGCCGCCGTGGTTGGGTCGTCCATGGTCGTTGTCGATGCGATCGACGAGCGGGCAGCGCAGTTTTACCGGGCGCATGGGTTCATACGATTGCCAGAGTCAATGCGCCTGGTATTGCCGATGCGGACGATTGGGGGATTGGTGACTGGGGTGTCATCCTGAGCGAAGCGCGCTTGGGGCCCCGTGATCGCAGTGCGATCATGGGGTCGCGCCCTGGCGCGGGGGGAGCCGAAGGATCTGCTTCTTCTTTTCCTGCATTTTGATTGAACGTCGGCCTCGCATCGATGTCCGCGTCGCTTGACCCAAGGATCGCCAATGCCAAACTCAAAATATCCAACTCACGAAGCCCTGAATCCCTTCTTTGAAGTTGTCATGAAGGGCCTGAGCGGACTTGTCGATGGCGAGCATTATTTTGACACGTTTGCCGACGATGCAATCTTCGAATCCCGTTATCACTTCCCGGGCTGGCCTCTCATCATTCGCGGGCGCGCCAATCTGGTCGCAAGCCTCGCCGGATACGGCAAAACCATCCGCGTTCACTCCGGTGACGCGCTGGTTGTTCACCGCAGTGACGCGCAAGTCGCCCACCGCAGTCAGGACAGCCGTGTCGTCATCCTCGAATACGAAGTCCACGGCACGATTCTCAGAACGGGGGCGCCCTACGACAACCGGCTCATCTCCATCGTCACCATTGAGAACCGCAAGATCGTCCATTGGAGAGACTACATGGACTCTCTAGCCGCCTGGACGGCCCTGAATCCCGCCACGTGACGGGATTCGCCGCGAGCATAAATCTATATGGCCTGCTTCGCAGGAAATTTCGCCGCTCACCTGGGCGATCTACAACTGCGAGGATGCGCGATCTTCCTCGATCGCCTCAATCCAGAGTTGCAGGGTCAAGTCCTCGCGCTTCGGGTTGCCGAGGTACGCACGGAGCTCTGTTGCATAACGCTCGCGCAGAAGTTTCAGGTCAAACGGAATCGTTCGCGCCAGGAAGCGCACGTCGTTACGGTCGCGCTCGATGTTTCGTTCGAGTTTCGTGAGCGCAAGGTCGTAGGCGTCCAACGCCATCAGTCGAAGGCGCTGAAATGTCCCCGGAAACATCTCCCGGAGGCGACCCTCGTATTCATACGGCGGCTGAGCAACCGTCACGCGGTCCAGATAGACTCCGTATTTCCGATACAGCGCTCCTCCGAGCAGTGCCACTTCGGCAAACGCATCGGCAGCCGGCAGCGGCGCAATCTCAAGAACATCGATATCGCCGGTGGGTCGGTCCATGCCATAGAGCATCGTGATCACAAAACCACCGATGCAATCCAGCCTCGTGGTCGAAGTGGCAACCTTGTCCAGTTCAGTGAGAAAAGAGAACCACGGCTCGGGAATTGCCTTACGCGGCGGCATGGGTCAAGTGTTTCACTTCCAGGTCCGTGAGCAGATTCCAGTGCCGCGCTTGCGCAGAGCGATTCTCCCGCAGCCACTTACGCTCGGCCTGCGTCATCGAGTCATGGCAAAGCGTGCCCACCGCCGCCAGTCGCGAGCGGTCGAGCGAGTCTCGTCGTTCGGCCAGCCTTTGCGAACGTTCCCGGTCGCCCGCTTTGCTTGCCAGTTCTCCGGCCAGTGCCACAACAAACCCAAGCCGGTTCTGCCGGTCGGTGAGTTTGGCCTGGCGCGTCAGCCACTCCCAATCCATGTCCAGGTAAACCGAAGCAAGCCAGGGCAGCGCCTCTACAACGCGGGTATCCAGGTCAGGCTGGTCGAGCGCATAAAACAGCAGTTGCGCAGGATTGCGAGCAGGCTCCTCGCCGAGATACGCAAAGCCCGGATATCCCAGCGCTCCAAGACTCGTCTTCAGTTCACGCTCACTCCAGGACAGAGATTCATTAGGCTTGAGCGGCAATGCCGTTGGGGGCAAATCGAATGCCTTCATCGCCCGCGCAGCCACTCTTGGAGTCACCCGTCGACGGCCGTGCTCAACCATCGAGAGATAGGCCTGCGTCAGGCCAAGCCTGGACGCGGCTTTCTGTTGCGTCCAGCCCGCGGTCACTCGGCCCGTCTTGAGATCGGTCCCGGTCATCTCTTGTTCCTGCCAAATTCAATATAACATTTCTTGTTATATTATTCAAGCAGACTACCCACGGATGACCGTATCCGTCGGTCCCTGTCTCCCTGTCTCTCTCACTTCTGCTTGCACGAAACCACAACCTGGTTCTTCACATAGAGCCCGCAGAGGCCCATCATGCTCGACGGGCACTCATAGGTTCCTGTCTGGCCGTCCTCCGAGCAGCCGCCGCGCCGCAGAATCTGATCGGTCGAAGTCGGAATGAGCGCGCCGCAACTCAGCACCGCGCTGTTCTTCATCATCGTGTTGCACAGTCCGAGCATGCCGTTCACGGGGCAGAGATAGTTCCCTTCCGAGCCGTTGCGTTGGCATCCGCCGCCAACCAGCGTATGGTCCGCAACATCGCGCTCCTTGCTCATGTCCTCGACCGATCCGGTGGACGCGTTGTAGACGGGCTGGAAGTCCATGACGCAAGTCGTGCCGGCATGGCAACTGAAGTTCATGCCGCCCGGCGGAAGACTGATGGCAAGCTGCGGGAACCAGACCGGCCATTGCCATTGATCGGACCAGACCGCGATGTCGACCCACACGGTGGGGGCAAGGCCCGGCGTCAACGTGAATCCCAGATTGTAGACGGGGTTCCCAACCGCGAAGTGACTGTAGTCGCCATTTTGGGCAGTGGCGTCGCCCAGCGAAACTGTCTGTCCCGAATTGATGGTGGACGACCGATGCTGCAGCTCGTCGTTGAGCGTGAACTGCAAGCTGTCGGAGTGGAGATTCACCTGAATCGCGGGATAGACCGAGCCGCCGACGACGCCGAAGTTGAGCAGGTCGCCCAGCAGATCGATTTGGTTGAAGACGAAATTGGAATCGATGCCGTGCGTGCCCGGAGCAGGCGGCTGGAAACGCCCGCCGGTGTAGGGCGCCGGCAGCAATTGCGTAAAGTCCAGGTTGACTGAAAAATTCTGGCCGGCGCCGAAGCCGGGCAGGTTCACGTTGAAACCGGCGTCCGCGCCCACCTGCGCAACGATCTCCTGCGCGTTGTACATCTCGCTGCCGTCAAGTCCGGCGGAGAAGAAATCGTTGACGTCGCCTTCAATGGGAACGAACTGCGGAGTCAACTTCGCATCGGCTGTATTGTTGGGGTGAACCACGGTTTCATACTTGAGGGTTGCCTGGATGGGAAAGCGCAAGCCGAACGCGTAGTTGAAGCCCGCATTGAGCTGGATGCCATAGGTGGACGTGCAGCCGACGACGCACCAGTTGATCGAGACCGATACGCCCCATTGCCATTCGTAGTCGTGGGCGATGGTGAAGCCGGTGAGAAAGTAGTACGGGCCCATGTTGAGATCGGCCGTTTGATCGCCGCGCGGCGGGCCGGAACCGTTCAGATGAAGATCCGAACTCGGAATCACTTTCAGGAGCTTGGGAAAACCGGCAGGGCTGCCGCCCGACACTCCATTGCGCATGAGTTGCTGGGTTGCGGCGATCTCCGCGGGGCCGGCGGTTGTCGTTAGGTTCTCTTTCGGGTGCGCGTAGATGGACGACTCGAGCCTCGGCACGAACATGGTCTCTTCGACGGTCTGCACGCTCATGTTGACAAGCTCATCCTTCAGATCGTCGTCGCTGAGCGAGCTCATGCGCGCCGCTTCGGCCTGGCCCACTTTGGCCACGATGGCCGCGCGCTGCGTTGGATCGGCCAGCGATTTGCGCAGCGCGGCTATGTGCTGGCTCGCATCCGCATCCGCCGCCGCGCTCTTCTGCTGGTATGCCGCAATCGCCGCCTGCCGCTTTCCGGGGTCGGCAATGTAGCGCGGGCTGCCCGGAACGCTGAACTCTGACACGCGCTGGGCCGTGGTGCTGCGCGAAAAACACGAAACTCCGGCTGCCGCAAGCTGCTCCTTTGCGCCGGCATCGGCGCACTTGCCGGGAAGAATCTGGTAGGTGAGCAGATGGTGAATCACCAGGCCCTGGTCGACCTCGGTCACGTCTGACGTGTTCACCTGCACCTGCACGTGCTGCGGCAGCGCCTGCAACCTTGTTGCAACATTCGGCAGCGCCTTGGCGTTGTTCAGTAGCGGCGTAAAGTCGAGCTGCGATTCGCCCAGCATCACGCGCGGATTCGAGCGCAGGTCCGGGAGCGCGTATTGCCGCACCACGTGCAGCCGCTGCATGGTCTGCGCGTGATTGCCGCCTTGCAGAATCACCGAGTTTGGATTGGGTGCCTGATTCATCGCGCGCGCCTGGTCCGGCCTGATTTGCGCAAGGGCGGGGCGGGAAAGTGAAAATGAGATGAATAGAAGCGCAAAGGAAAAGGTCCAGAGGACCTTGGGAAGGGGGAAGGTCATTGGCTTGCCTCCATGAAATTCCCTGGCGGAGAGGCCCGGGGAGATTTGCCAGGGTAGGAGGGACAATAAACCGCCGTTCCGCAAGTGTCAACGGTGAAGTGCGGAGCCGCAACACTTTGGTAAACCATCTGCAAGAGAATTCATCAAATTGCGCCGCGACGCCCGCCGCCGGCGCCGTCGACGCCGCTCACACAACCCTGACCGTCCTTTTGTATATAGATACACTCAGGGCGTGACGATCATCTTTCCCACGCCGTCGCGATATTGGCTGGCGATCTGGAACGCATCATCGATGCGGTCGATGTTTCTCGAATGTGTCAGCAGCGGCGCAAACCATGCGGCGTGATGGCCCAGCAACTCCAGCGCCTCTTCCGTCTCGTGGTTCGATCGCCGCACGTTGAACAGCGTCAGTTCCTTGCACCTCATGGCCGAGGCATCCACCTGCACGAACTGTGTCGTATGAATTCCGGTCAGCACCACGCGGCCTGCGTTGCGCGTGATTTGAGCGGCCTGGCTGGTGGTTTCTTCTCCGGCCGCGCAGTCAATCGTGCAGTCCACGCCGCGCTGCCCCGTCGCGCGGAGAATCTCCTCAATCGCTTCGCCGGGCTCGAGCACGACGTCGGCGCCAATTCCGCGCGCCAGCTCGCGGCGGTGCGCCAGTGGATCCACAGCCCAAATGCGCCCTGCCTGCTTGGTCTTGAGCGCGGCAATCGTCAGCAGCCCGATCGGACCAGCGCCGATGACCGCAACCATTTCGCCGCGTCCGATCGACGCCAGGCGCAGGGAATGTAGCGCAATCGCCAGAGGCTCGGCCAGCGCCGCTTCGCCGTACGACATCGCGCCGGGGATGGGCTGAAAGTTGGCCACCGGCAGGTTCACCAGCTCGCGGAAAAATCCCGGATGACCCGGCGTGCTCAGGAAGCGAATGTTCGCGCACACATTATGGTGGCCGCTCAGGCAGAACTCGCAGTGGTAGCAATAGAGCGCGGGCTCAAGCGCACCGCGGTCACCCGCGGCCAGGCCCGTTACGCCGGCGCCTGCCTTCACAATCCTTCCCGCCGGCTCGTGCCCCAGCAGCATCGGATACACATTGGGCCTGCCGCCAACCGCGCCCTCCGTGTAGGCATGCATGTCTGACCCGCACACGCCTACGGCTTCCACCCTGACCTGCACTTCGCCGGGTCCGGGGTCGTCGATTTCCATTTCAGTCAGCCGGAATGTATGGGGAGCAATCAGTTCCGCAGCGCGCATCGCAACCTCTTCTTCAGAAACGATACTTCATCCGCGGGCGGGAATAGAAGGCCAACCGACCGCGCGGCGCAGATAGCCTTCAGGAGAGCCCTTGAGCAAACCAATGAGCGTCGCAGGCACGCAGGCTCCTGCAGGCGTATGCTTGAGTTAGCAGCCCGTTCCCCCCTTCTCGCCTTCGGCATTCCAGGCTTCGCTCCAGACGAGCATCTTTCAGGCACGCAACAGGACGACCGGAGCCGCCATGAGCCTGATCAGGCAGAGCGATGTGAAGAACCACCTGTCCCCGCGCTTTCGCACGAAGATTCATCTGTGCCAGCCTGAGAGCCAGCCCGATGCCACCGGTTTTTCCGCGGCTGAACCGGACACAATCGCATCGATTCCATCGAGTTTTACCGCCGATTTTGTTGCGGAACACTCGGCTCCCGGAGCAGCGGCCGGCGGGCCTTTGCCCGGTTCTTTCCACCCCGAGACGCCCCAAGTCGCGAAAAGCGCGCGAGCGTGAAACCACATTCTATTTTCCTGCGCAAGGATTGCGTTCTTCCGGAACCCCTGGATCCGCTCACGGAGTCAGTTGGCGAAAACTGGGCGTGCATAGAAGAGATCACGTCATCGGTTTTCGACACGATGATCCGCCAGAAGGGCTGGCACTTCATGCAGGTGGACCGCCCCTGCAAGCGAAGAGGCCTGGGGCGGACGGAGAAAAGTGCGGCCAAGCATGCGCTGGCCCGCGCGCTGAACGGAGTTGGCAGGCGATTCAACGCCGCCGAGCTCATTGACGTTCAGGCCACGAAATATCCGGGCTTCTACGTCGCCTGCGTCACCGTGCAACCGCGCCAGATCCAGCAATACACGTGGCTGGAAATTGCCGGAGACTGGCATCAACTGGCGGTGCCCGTTCGATAAGCCGAGCGGCCGGTCTTATCAATACGACCGGTTCTGGTTTCACAAAAAGGAGGGCCGAGCCGGCGATCGACCCGAGAGCCGGGCCCAGGAGGACAGAGGTTTGAACCGTGGGTTCCGCGCACCCCGCGCTGATATCGTGCAGCGCACCTCAGGCGAGGATCGAATCACGACAGAAAAGAGGTTAGGATGACTTTCCCCGAGATCAAAAATCCCGAAACCCATGCGGGAAGAAACGGCGCATCGGCTTCTTCACCCATCGCGCTGAAGGCCAGCCGCCTGCCATTGCCCACCCGCATTGCATTTGTCGGGAACTATCTGCCGCGAGAGTGCGGCATTGCCACCTTCACCACCGACCTGTGCAACGCGCTCGCAGGCGAATACGGCAAGGAGCGCCTGTTTGCCATTCCTGTCAACGATCCCGATTCGAGCTACGATTATCCGGAACAAGTGCGCCTGGAACTGACGCAGGAGGACATCGCCTCCTATGAGCGGGCCGCCGATTTCCTCAACTTCAATAGCAACGATCTCGTCTGCCTGCAGCATGAATACGGCATCTACGGCGGCGCCGCGGGCCGCTACATTCTGGCCATGCTGCGCAGGTTGAATATGCCGCTGGTTACCACGCTGCACACGGTTCTGCGCGAGCCGGACGCGAATCAGCGCATCGTGCTCGAAGAAATTGCGCAGCTCTCCGACCGCCTGATCGTGATGAGCGAGTTGGCGGCCCAATTGTTGCGCGAAGTGTATGCGGTTCCCGCCGGAAAAATCGATGTGATCCCGCACGGCGTGCCCGACATGCCCTTCATGGATCCCAACTATTTCAAGGACAAGTTCGGCACCGAAGGCAAGTCCGTTCTGCTTACCTTCGGCCTGCTCTCGCCCAACAAGGGAATTGAAAACGTCATTCGCGCGCTGCCGGCGATTCTCGCCCGGCATCCGAACGTGGTGTATATCGTCTCCGGAGTGACGCATCCTCACATCCGGAAGCGCGAAGGCGAGCGCTACCGCGAAGAGTTGCAGGCGCTGGCCGCCGAGCTTGGCGTTTCTTCCAATTTGATTCTGAATAATCGCTTCGTAAGCACTGAAGAGCTGATTGAGGCCGTCGGCGCTGCGGATATCTACATCACGCCCTACCGGCAGGAGGAGCAAATTGTCTCCGGCACGCTGGCCATCGCGCTTGGAGCCGGCAAGGCAATCATCTCCACGCCCTACCTGCACGCCAAGGAACTGCTTGCAGACAAAAGAGGCGTGCTGGTCCCGTTCGATAATCCGGATGCCATCGCAAAATCGGTGGTTGAACTGCTCGAGAACGACGCGGAGCGCCACGCGATGCGCAAGCGAGCCTATTTGCACTCCCGCGGAACCACGTGGCCGACGACTGCGCGCGCCTACATGGCAACCTTTCAGCGGGCGCGCTTTGAGCGTTCGCTGCAGCCCCGCGCCACCCATCCCGACGATGTCGCCGTGGGCCTGATCGAACCGACAGAACACCTGCCGGCTCTGAACACCAATCATCTGTTCACTATGACCGACGACACCGGCATGTTGCAGCACGCGATTTTCTCTGTGCCCAACACCCGCGAAGGCTATACCACCGACGACAACGCGCGGGCGCTGATTGTCTCTACTCTTCTCAATGAGAGCATCGGGTTCCCGCACGGGGAGGACCACCTCAACCTCTCTCGCCGCTATCTGGCTTTTCTCTGGCTTGCATTTCATTCCGATACCGGGCGCTTCAGAAATTTTCTCGGCTACGATCGCCAGTGGCTTGAAGACGTCGGCTCGGAAGACAGCCACGGGCGCGCCTTGTGGGCCCTGGGTTCGGTGCTCGGCCATTCGCAGAATGCCGGGTTGCGCGGAGCCGCAGGAAGGCTTTTCGAAGCCGCCGTGCCCGCCATTCTGAAGTTCAGCAGCCCGCGCGCGTGGGCATTCGGCGTTCTTGGGCTGCAAGCCTATCTCGACTGGTTCCCCGGCGACAGGGCCATCCAGATCGCGCGCAACGCGCTCGCCAATCGCCTGCTCGATATTTACGAGCGCAGCCGTTCCGATAAGTGGCATTGGTTCGAGAAGAGTCTCGCGTACTCCAATGCGCGGCTGCCGCAGGCGCTCATCCTGGCGGGAGGACGCAGCAAGAACAAGAAGATGATCGCGGCGGGAATCGAGGCGCTCGAATGGCTCGTCGCCGCTCAGCATTGCACTGACCCGGGGATCTTTGTGCCCGTCGGCTCCAGCGCATGCTTTATCGAGGGCGGCGAGAAGCCGCGTTTCGATCAGCAGCCCGTCGAAGCCTGCGCCACCATCTCCGCTTGTCTTGAGGCATACCGGCTCACGCATCAAAAACGCTGGTCCGACGAAGCCGATTGCGTCTTCGCCTGGTTCCTCGGCAAAAACGATCTGCAGGCGCCCCTCTACGACGCAACCACGGGCGGATGCAAGGACGGACTTCATCCCGACCGCGTCAATGAAAATGAGGGAGCCGAATCGACGCTCTCGTTCCTGATGGCGCTCCTGGAAATGCAGCGAGCGAATGGGTCCCACGCAGAAATCACGTACCAGGAAATGAGCATCTCCCTTTGAATCCACTTATTCATCCGCCGGATTTGCCGGAAGCTACAGATATCGTGCAGCCGCCACCTGCAGCATGCACTGACCTCCCGCTTCTCACGCGCTACTCCGACAATCCGATTCTGAGCGGCCACGATTGGCCCTATGCCGTGAACAGCGTTTTCAACCCGGGGGCCGTGCTCCTGCCCGATGGAGACACGCTGCTGCTGTGCCGCGTTGAAGACCGCAGCGGCTTGTCGCACCTGTGCGCGGCACGGTCTCAAAATGGAATCAACGGATGGCGCATCGATCCTCAGCCAACGCTGATGGCCAATCCGCGCGACTACCCTGAAGAAATCTGGGGCATCGAAGACCCCCGCATCACCTACGTCCCGGAGCTTGAGCAATATGCCGTGGCCTACACTTCCTTTGCCCGCGGCGGTCCGGGAGTTTCTCTCGCGCTCACCAGGGACTTTCGCAGTTTTGAGCGATTCGGCGTGATCATGCCGCCCGAAGATAAGGACGCCGCTCTGCTGCCGCGAAGAATCAACGGCTACTGGGCCTTGATCCATCGCCCCATGACTACGACCGGCGCGCATATGTGGATCTCTTACTCCCCCGACCTGCGCCATTGGGGCAGCCACAAAATCATACTCGAAGCTCGTCGCGGGGGATGGTGGGACGCGAACAAGATTGGCCTGTGCTCTCCGCCCATCGAAACGCCCAAAGGCTGGCTGATCATCTACCACGGCGTGCGGGTTACCGCGTCGGGAAGCATCTATCGCCTCGGCCTCGCGCTCTTCGACCTCGACCAGCCTGAGATCTGCCGGCAGCGCGGAGACTCGTGGATCTTTGGTCCCGAAGCCCCCTACGAGCGCGCCGGCGATGTGCACGACGTCGTGTTCCCCTGCGGCCAAACCATCGCCGCCGATGGTGACACCATCAACCTCTATTACGGAGCGGCCGATTCCAGCATCGCTTTGGCCACGGCAAGCATTCGTTGTCTTCTCGCATGGCTGGATGCAAACTCCAGCTCAGGAGACGGATCCGAGCAACGATCGACGCCATCCTTCCCCTGAAAGTCAGGTGGCGAAGATCGCACGGAATTGAAGTTCGGGATGAACGCAGCAGGAAAGGAAGTTCCCCATGAGTGTCGCAACCCTTACCTGGCCGGACTGGCTGCCGAAAGTTCTTTTCTTTCGGCGCAGGTGCCCCCGCTGCAAATCCGTTGAATTCAAGCCCGGCGAGTTGCGCCCCTACGATGTTCTCTTCGCCTTATTCTTTCTCCGCCCGGTTCGCTGCAAGTTTTGCTGGCGCAGGTTTTACTGGGTCACCTGGAAGGGCGCGGAATGAGCATCGAGCAACACGACTCCGGCCCCACTTCAAACGATCTTCTGGAAATCCTGATCGCGGAACACGCCCCTGCAGCGCTGTCCGATCGCGCCGCCTCACCCGATCGGCCAGCCTCGCCCGATCGCTTCGTTGCCGAAGGCGCCCAGTTGGCGCAGAACGACGTCGAGAACATCGAAGATGCGCCGGCCGTCGAATGCAGCGGCGGCATTCAGGCCCTCGAATAGCCGCCCTCGCCGGCGGGAGCACGGGCATTCATGCCCACGAGAAGTTGAGCCGGAACAATCCTGCTTTCAGGCCCTGAAGTGCGCGAGATAGTGTTGCATCGGGCGCGATTTCAACGCCTGCCGGCTGTTCGCTCACAACATCGCAGGACGCCTGCCCATTGGCGGCGCAAATCGAATTGGGCGCGACTGCAAGAAACAAATCGACGAACGGAGATCGTGTGCTACCCTTCAAGCAACTTCGAGGTTCACATGCGTCCTCTTGCACCTTCGCCTTTCAGGGCGGCTTCGTCCTGCGTGCGTTTCGCAGTCATGAGCGCGTTGCTTGCCCTCATGACCCTTCCGCTCCTGGCGCAGGAACAGCCGATCCCGGCCGAGCTCAGTTTCCTTAACAAGGTGGGCCAGCCGTACCGCATCACCTACGAGCCCTGGACCGAGCTGCAGATCCCTCAGGGAAATTCCGGCATGAACGGCATTGGCAAGGTGGTGCGCGGAAAGCATTGGCAGTTTCCCGTCATCGTTGCCGGCGCCACGACGCCGGAAGCCGTCTGGGCCATCATTAAGCCTGCCTTCCTGGCCAATGGATGGACAACGGTGCATGAGTGGACTGCGGGAGGAGTCGAGCTGTTCATTCACTACCAGAAAGACGGGGTAGAGGCATGGGCCGAAACCGACACTCAAGGCAACGAACGCGCCTCAGTGGACGTGATTGAGATTGCGCCGATGCCATTCACGTTCGCGCTCACGGCGCCCTCCGCAACTCCCGAACCGGTTGACCCCAACGCGGGCGATTTTCCCTGGCTTGGCCCTCTGCCGGGTTCGAAGTTCAGAAGCAGCGCGCCAGACGCTGCTCCGTTCTATGTCCCCATCAAGGGCGCCAGTGAGCCGGAACTGGTCGCTCCCGGCTCGATCATCAAGGCATACTACGCACCGCCCGATGGACTCTCGAATCCGCTCTTCCGCATCGCATATCACGACGCGCTGACCGCGGCTGGCTGGACAATCGTCAATGAGAGCATGGCCTCCGACGTAGCCATCTCGGCGCATTTCACAAAAAATGGGCGGAACCTGTGGGCCTATCTCCACAAGAATGACACCTATGACATCCGCGTTGCCGACGCCGGCGCAGCGAACAAAGACATGGGCAGCGATCTCAAGACCAACTGCCACGTAGCGATCTACGGCGTGCTCTTCGACTTCAACAAGTCCACCCTTCAACCCGCCAGCGATCCGGTCTTGCAGCAGATTCTCGATTTATTGAAGAAGAATCCCACGCAGAAGATCGAGGTACAGGGGCACACAGACAACGTGGGCGGCGATGCCTACAACCAGACCCTCTCTGAAGCGCGCGCCAAGGCGATCGTCACCTGGCTCACGCAGCATGGAATCGCCGCAAGCCGGCTTACCGCCAAAGGCTTTGGCAAGACCAGGCCGATTGCAGATAACGCAACCGACGCGGGCAGAGCGAAGAATCGCCGCGTCGAGATTGCCGACCCGAATTGTGCGGCACATTCGAATTAGGCTCGAACGGCTTGCCGCGCTGGTTACTTTTTAGGTCAACTCGCTCGCCAGGGGCGTTCATGCCCAATTTTCGCCTTCGGCTACGCATTCAAGCTCCATAATTACGATTGTTTTTCGAAACCCCGCTTGAGACTATATTTTGGTATCGGCAAAGAGGGACGGCTCGGCCCGTCCGGGCAAACGGGAGGCGAATGTGAACCTCGCGACTGTATTCAAGGGTGGAGCATCGGCCGCGGCCGTGGTCTTGCTCGTGTGGGCAACCGTCGCAGCACAGGGAACGCCCGACCCGAACTCGCCGCAGTTGGCAGTCTTGCACGCCACCGTAACCATCACGGGAGGCTTGGCATTCACCGGGTCCTATGACAGTCGTCTTCCAGTCCGCACGTGTGCCGACGTCGCGAAGGGCGGAACAGGCCAGACCGGCGGCACGGGCGGCGCCATGTTCTACGTGCCGATACCACCGCCCGATCCCGGCGGCAATCCCGGTTCGGTGAGCGGCGGCCACAACTTCTCGACCGATGCTGCGGCCTGGCCCTATCACGGCCCCGGCACATACACGGGCTCCGGCTTGACCGCGACGCAGATGGATGTGGACACCCCGCCCGGTTCTCAGGACACTCATATCTTCGCGTTTCCAACCGGCGTGGGGACGCTGATCGTCAAGCCCGACGCATCGGGCTCGTTCCAGTTCAACGGCTTGCAGGATCCCGGCAGCGTTACGATCTCCGGTCAGGTCGTCTGGACCTGCTCGTAGCCGAGGCGGCTCATCCGTCAGGCCCCAAAAAGTCCGTGTCATCCTGAGCGAATGTCGTCCGCCGTGGCGGGTGACGGCAGTCGAATGGAGACCTGCTTTTCACGTCGATCGTCCACCCAGCTTCTCCGCCGGTGCGATTAAAGAGAGCTTCCCACAAGCCGACTTGAACGAAGCCGCTGCGGCGGCGGACGCATTCGCGTGCGGCTGAACCAGCTTTTGCGGCTGCCGGGGTAGTTTGGTTCGCAGAGAAGGAGGATTCTCTGTGAACCAACTACGTCAGCTCATGCTTGAGGAGTTGCATCGCCGCAACTTCGCCGCCACAACCATCCGCACCTACCTGCACGGTGTTGAGCACTTCAGCCGATACTTCCGGCGCCGGCCCGATCAGCTTGGCCCGGAGGACATACGCAAGTATCAGGCAGCTCTGTTCACCCAGTTCAAGTTCAGCCCGAACACGGTCATCCTGCGGCTGGCGTCGCTGCGCTTCTTCTACATTCACGTGTTGAAGCGCAACTGGAGCATCGCCGAGACGCCCTATCCGAAGAAGCTGCGTCACCTTCCCGGGGTGCTCAGTCAGGAAGAGGTTGCGCGGCTGATCGACGCCGCGGATACACCCTTTCATCGCATCCTGCTGATGACGCTCTATGCCACCGGCGCCCGCCGCGCAGAAGCGGCCCGCCTCAAGGTCAGCGACATCGACAGCCAGCGGATGGTGGTTCACATCCACGAGGGCAAGGGCGGCAAGGACCGCGATGTCATGCTCAGCCCGAAGCTGCTCGAAGAGCTGCGCATCTACTGGCGCGGTCTCCGGCGCAAGCCGAAGGAGTGGTTGTTTCCCGGCAACCGCTGGCACACGGCAAGTCACCCTGTGACCACCAAGGTCCTCTGGTCTGCCTGCCAGATCGCTGCCGAACGCGCCGGCCTCGACAACAGGCGCATTCATCCCCACACTTTGCGCCATTGTTTCGCGACCCATCTTCTTGAAGCCGGCGCCGACCTGCGCACCATTCAGATCCTGCTCGGCCATCGCGACCTCGAAGTAACGACCATCTATCTGCATCTGTCCCAACGGCATCTCAGCGCGACCGCCAGCCCGCTCGATGCCCTCACGTTCTCTTCCCAAGGGAGGACACAAGCACAGTTGAACAACCGGCCTCTCCTGGAGATGGCCGACATTGTTCGCTGTGCCGGACAGGCATTTGTGGAACACAGCCGCAGGTGGATCAACTGGCAACACCAGAAGGTGCTGCTGGCCATCGTGCGCTGCCGCACCGCCGCGCTGGGTGGGCATCGCGACCGCTGCACCGGCTGCGGACATACGACCAGGATCTCCTACAACTCGTGCCGAAACAGGCATTGCCCACGATGCCAGGGCAACGCGCGCCGACGCTGGCTCCAGGCGCGCGAACGGGAACTGCTGCCCACTCGCTATGTCCACGCGGTCTTTACTCTGCCGCGCGAACTGGCTCCGCTCGCATTGCAGAACAAGCGGCTCATCTACAACCTGCTGTTCCATGCCAGCGCTGAGACCCTGCTTGAAGTCGCTCGCGATCCACGGCATCTCGGTGCCGAGATCGGTTTCTTCAGCGTGCTCCACAGCTGGAATCAGCGCCTGCAGTTTCATCCGCATGTCCACTGCGTCATTGCCGCCGGCGGTCTCGCTCCGGATCACTCCCGCTGGATCTCCGCCCGGCGTTCCTTCTTTCTGCCCATCGGCGTGCTCAGCCGTGTCTTCCGCGGCAAGTTCGTCGCTGGACTCCGCAACGCCTTCCATCGCGGCGAGCTTCAGTTCCACGGCAGCCTGCTGCCACTCGCCCAGCCGCGCGCTTTCGCTCGATGGCTGCGGGTACTGTTCCGCCACGACTGGGTCGTCTACTCCAAGCGGCCCTTCGGCGGACCGGAACATGTGCTGCGCTATCTCGGCGCCTACACCCATCGCGTCGCCATCTCGAACTCCAGGCTCGTCGCTCTCTCCGATGGCAACGTCACCTTCCGCTGGCGCGATTCCGCGCACGGCAACAAGAAACGGCTCATGACTCTGGCTGTCGATGAGTTCCTGCGCCGCTTCCTGCTCCACCTGTTGCCGCCTGGCTTCGTGCGCATCCGCAACTTCGGATTCCTCGCCAACCGCAACCGCGCTTCACTCCTGCCGCTATGCTTCCAACTGCTCAGCGGCTCAGAGAAGATCACTGCTTCGCCGGCATCACCGTCCGCCGATCAGATTCATGCACTCTGGAACTGCCCAGTCTGCGGCGCAGCCATGCGCGTCGTCGAACGGCTCTCCGCCGCGCAACTCCTGCTGCGCTCGCCACCGCAACCAGGACGGTGCGCAGCATGAAGACTCTATCTACATCCTCGGCCACTGCCCGTGCTGCGGCGCGCTCGCGGATTCTTTGCCTCAACTATCCCCGACTGCTCGGCCGGCTATCTCGTCTGCCCTAGACTCACACCTCATCGCGGCGTTTCACCGCACCATCCTACGGTCAGAGCAGCGAATTCCACTCCACTCAATCTGTTCCTGACCCCTCTGCACCTGCTCAGCCCCATTCAAAGTACATAGGCTTCCGCGGAGGGCGGCTTCCTTCAAGTCGCTGTATCCGAAGCGCCCCGCCAGAGAGCATGCAATTGCGCACTGTTGCGTGGCGGGGCGCTCCAGATACAGCACTAGGACATTTGAGGAGTAATAGCCGTCGACGAGCGCCTCGGCGATTTGGCACTCGTCCAGACGCATCCCCCGAGAAGTGCGTTAGATTTGCTTGCCAAGAATCATGGGCACATAGCTTCGGGCGTCTTGCAGCAATTGCTCGCGAGGGATACCAACCTTGGCGCGAAGTTGCAAACCCTGCAGCAAGTCAACGAGCAAACGGCCTCGCACCTTGGCAGAGGGTGTGCGAGTCAGACGCCCCGCCTCCATCTCCCGCTCGAAACGTTTCGCGAAAATATCAGCGGATCCGGTCAGGCCCTTCTTGAGCCGGGAACGGATCTCCGTTACCCGCCCCGACTGTCCCAGCGCAGCGGCGGCCATCATGCAGCCGCTGCGAGCCTCACCAGTACAGGAGTCGACGGTAGCCTCGCAAAACGCAGTTACTGCCTTGTGGATGTCCGGCTCCGTTTGAAATGCTGCCATTCTGGGAGCTCCATACGTCAGCCCATAGCGCTCGACCGCCCTGAGCAGCAGCGTGGACTTGTCTCCGAAGGCTCGGTATAGCGCGGGTTTGGTGACGTTCACGGCGCGCGCGATCCGATCCACGTCGACTCCCTCATACCCATGCTCCCAAAACATCTCAACGGCACGGTCAAGTGCTTCGTCGGGGATAAAGCCTTTTGGACGCCCGCGGGGGCGCTTCAAAATATTAGTTACCATAGCGTACGAAACTCCTTGCATTTCCGCTGTGATTATCGTACTCTCGCGTCTGTAATACCGCAAGACGAATAAACACAGGACACAACATGGATAGGTTCAAAGGTAAACAGCTCGACCTTCATCCTTCACCCTTCACCACAGAGACACCCAGGGAACATTCGATCGCACTCGTCACTGGCACCACATCTGGGCTCGGTTATGCGGCATCCAGCATGCTCGCCATCATGGGCTACCGCGAGGTCATCGTCACCGGGCGCCACCTGCCCCGGATTCAGGAAGCGGCCGCTCAACTCGCGGCTGAGACCAAAAGACAGGTGTTCACGCCGCTGGAACTGGATCTGAACGCGCCGGCCAGCGTTCAATCCGCGCTCGCCGAACTGGTCAAGCGAGGTCGGCGCGTCGATCTCCTCCTGCTCAATGCCGGGATGGTCCCAGGTAAGAAGCGCGTGCTCACTGCGGCGGGCGTCGAGGCGGCTCAGGCCACGCTGAGCGGCCATCATCAATTGACTGTCGGATTGCTCCATTCCCAAAGTAACTAACAACCTAAGAAGGAGAACAAAATGATCGAAAGTATCTTGATAACCGGAGCAAATGCTGGGCTTGGGAAAGAGACTGCCCGACAGTTCGCATTGAAGAAAGAAACAAGAAAGGTAATTCTTTTTTGCAGAAATCGTGCGAGAGCAGAGGAAGCAAAACGAGACCTTGAGGAGAAAACGGGGAAAAAGATTTTTGCAATTGTTATTGGGGATGTTATGGATGCCAATTCAGTAAGAAAGGCGCTAGAAGAAATAAAGGAACCTATTGATGCAATCGTTTTAAATGCAGGTGGAGTAATTGGGAAAACGGCTGCGAAATCTACGCCTTCCGGTATGAATCAATTAGCCGCTACGAATATTTTAGGCAATGTGATTCTAGTGGATGAATTGATTAGACGGGACAAGTTAAGGAAAACAGTTCTAGCAGTCAGTGCGGAAGCTGTTCCAGGAGTAAAGATGCTCGGAGTAAAACGAGTTTCAATGAGGACTTCTTCTGTGGATGAGTTTGCTGCTGTTCTTGATGGATCCTATTTTGGCAATAAGTTCAATGCATTGCAAGCATACGCATATGTCAAGTATGCAGAAACCATGTGGACGTTATCAATGGCGAGGAAGTACCCCAAGCTCAAGTTTATTGTTGTGAGCCCAGGGAACACGAGGGGAACTCAGGCGCCAGATAGTCTTCCGCCGCCAATGCGGTTTATGTTGAAAAACGTGATGATGCCTATCGTCTTCCCATTGATGGGCGAAATGGTGCATGCGCTGGATGTGGGTGCAAAACGCTTTGTAGATGCCATTTCGGATGAGCGGTATAAAAGCGGCGTTTTCTATGCCAGTAAAGAGGGTAAGTTATCAGGTGACATGGTGGACCAGAGCACTTTTTTTAATGATTTAAAAAATACTTCATTTCAAGACAACGCCAACGAGGCAATTCACCATTTTATAACTTAGGCGTCAAGGTCTCCGGTAACCGAAGCGTATCGGCGCGGAGATGCAGGCCGGTAAAAGGAGGAGTATGAACATGCGCAACCTGGTAGTGAGCTGTTTGGCGGCTGCTTATCTCGCGGCGAACGTTTACGCCATCGTGAAGGTGCGGGTGTTTGAGTCGGCCCGTTCGCGCAAGCATCTTATGCTCTACGGCGTCCCCTTCCTATTGTGGGGCTCTGTCATCCTGTTGGGATGTTGGCTCATACAGATCATGCGCCGATTCGATGAATGGGCCGCCTAATGGCCCATTGGGATGACTTATTTTTGCGGACAAAGCACCGAGCAAGTTAGCTGAGAACCGGAGTGCATTGTCAACTCCGGATGCGAGCAGCGTGGCCGAGTGTTCTCGACTGACTACTTC
>CAWIFE010000014.1:0-9663 GCA_963835355.1 uncultured Acidobacteriaceae bacterium
CTTGAACGAAGCCGCTGCGGCGGCGGACGCATTCGCGTGCGGCTGAGCCAGCTTTTGCGCCTGCCGGGGTAGTTTGGTTCGCAGAGAAGGAGGATTCTCTGTGAACCAACTACGTCAGCTCATGCTTGAGGAGTTGCATCGCCGCAACTTCGCCGCCACAACCATCCGCACCTACCTGCACGGTGTTGAGCACTTCAGCCGATATTTCCGGCGCCGGCCCGATCAGCTTGGCCCGGAGGACATACGCAAGTATCAGGCAGCTCTGTTCACCCAGTTCAAGTTCAGCCCGAACACGGTCATCCTGCGGCTGGCGTCGCTGCGCTTCTTCTACATTCATGTGTTGAAGCGCAACTGGAGCATCGCCGAGACCCCCTATCCGAAGAAGCTGCGTCATCTTCCCGGGGTGCTCAGTCAGGAAGAGGTTGCGCGGCTGATCGACGCGGCCGATTCCCCTTTTCATCGCATCCTGCTGATGACTCTCTATGCCACCGGCGCCCGCCGCGCAGAAGCGGCCCGCCTCAAGGTCAGCGACATCGACAGCCAACGGATGGTGGTTCACATCCACGAGGGCAAGGGCGGCAAGGACCGCGACGTCATGCTCAGCCCGAAGCTGCTCGAAGAGCTGCGCATCTACTGGCGCAGTCTCCGGCGCAAGCCGAAGGAGTGGTTGTTCCCCGGCAACCGCTGGCACACGGCAAGTTACCCTGTCACCACCAAGGTCCTCTGGTCTGCCTGCCAGATCGCTGCCGAGCGCGCCGGCCTCGACAACAGGCGCATTCATCCCCACACTTTGCGCCATTGTTTCGCGACCCATCTTCTTGAAGCCGGCGCCGACCTGCGCACTATCCAGATCCTGCTCGGCCATCGCGACCTCGAAGTAACGACCATCTATCTGCATCTGTCCCAACGGCATCTCAGCGCCACCGCCAGCCCGCTTGATGCCCTCACGTTTTCTTCCCAGCGAGGACACAAGCACAGTTGAAGAACCGGCCTCTCCTGGAGATGGCCGACATTGTTCGCTGTGCCGGACAGGCATTTGTGGAACACAGTCGCAGGTGGATCAACTGGCAACACCGGAAGGTGCTGCTGGCCATCGCGCGCTGCCGCACCGCCGCGCTGGGCGGGCATCGCGACCGCTGCACCGGCTGCGGACATACGACCAGGATCTCCTACAACTCGTGCCGAAACAGGCATTGCCCAAGATGCCAGGGCAACGCGCGCCTGCGCTGGCTCCAGGCGCGCGAACGGGAACTGCTGCCCATTCGCTATGTCCACGCGGTCTTTACTCTGCCGCGCGAACTGGCTCCGCTCGCATTACAGAACAAGCGGCCGATCTACAACCTGCTGTTCCATGCCAGCGCCGAGACCCTGCTTGAAGTCGCTCGCGATCCACGGCATCTCGGAGCCGAAATCGGTTTCTTCAGCGTGCTCCACAGCTGGAATCAGCGTTTGCAGTTTCATCCGCACGTCCACTGCGTCATTGCCGCCGGCGGTCTCGCGCCGGATCACGCAAGCTGGATTTCTGCCCGGCGTTCCTTCTTTCTGCCCATCGTTGTACTTAGCCGTATCTTCCGCGGCAAGTTTGTCGCTGGACTCCGCAGCGCCTTCCATCGCGGCGAGCTTCAGTTCCACGGCAGCCTGATGCCACTCGCCGAGCCGCGCACTTTCGCTCGATGGGTGCGGGTACTGTTCCGCCACGACTGGGTCGTTTACTCCAAGCCGCCCTTTGGCGGCCCGGAACATGTGCTGCGCTATCTCGGCGCCTACACCCATCGCGTCGCCATCTCGAACTCCAGGCTCGTCGCCCTCTCCGATGGCAACGTCACCTTCCGCTGGCGCGATTCAGCGCATGGAAACAGGAAACGGCTCATGACTCTGGATGTCGATGAGTTCCTGCGCCGCTTTCTGCTCCACCTGTTGCCGCCTGGATTCGTCCGCATCCGCAACTTCGGATTCCTCGCCAACCGCAACCGCGCTTCACTCCTGCCGCTATGCTTCCAGCTGCTCACGGGCTCAGAGAAGATCACTGCTTCGCCGGCATCACCGTGCGCCGATCAGATTCATGAACTCTGGAACTGCCCAGTCTGCGGCGCAGCCATGCGCGTCATTGAACGGCTCTCCGCCGCGCAACTCCTGCTGCGCTCGCCACCGCAACCAGGACGGTGCGCAGCATGAAGACTTATCTACATCCTCGGCCACTGCCCGTGCTGCGGCGCGCTCGCGGATTCTTTGCCTCAACTATCCCCGACTGCTCGGCCGGCTATCTCGTCTGCCCTAGACTCACACCTCATCGCGGCGTTTCACCGCACCATCCTACGGTCAGAGCAGCGAATTCCACTCCACTCAATCTGTTCCTGACCCCTCTGCACCTGCTCAGCCCCATTCAAAGTACATAGGCTTCCGCGGAGGGCGGCTTCCTTCAAGTCGCTGTATCCGAAGCGCCCCGCCAGAGAGCATGCAATTGCGCACTGTTGCGTGGCGGGGCGCTCCAGATACAGCACTAGGACCTATGAGGACCTATCCGACTCGGTGAGTGATTTGGCGATGATGCACTCATTGACCGGCGCTCTAGGATCAACTTCCGGATTGCCGACAATTCGACCCCAACTCTGCGAGTCTTCCGAAGAACTACTCTGCCCGAAGGACCTATGTGGGGTTGATCGACACGGTGCGACGGGCCTAGCTGGCCAAGAGAACTACAATTCGGTAATGGTTTAGTGAGTGTGTTCAATGAACCGAAGATCATTTGTCACACTGATGGCAGCGTCTGCAGGTTCACTGCCGCTGCCCGGCGCAGCACAGGAGGCTCAAATGGCCAGAACTGAGGCAATCATCGTGGGACCCGGCCAGACACGGCATGCTGACGGTCGTGCCCTTGTTGTTCCGGGTGAATTGCAATGCAAGGTGAGAACGTCGGACCTGGAAGGTCGTCTTTGCATTATGCTGGCTGATCACAATCCATGGGAAGGACCACCACTTCACAGTCACCGCGGCAGCGACGAATGGTTCTATGTCGTCAAGGGTGAGTTCGTATACGAAGTTGGAGGCAAGCTCTATCGCGTGGTCGAAGGGGGCAGTCTGGTGGCTCCTCAGAAGATTCCGCACCGGTACATCAACGGACCTACGCCTGGTACCCTTTTCGTTGGACTCGCTCCGGGTGGCAATCTGGAGGAGTTTTTCGAAGAGGGTGCTCGACGACGCAGAAACCCAAGTCCCACGCCTCCCAGCCGCGAAGAAATGGTCGCCCTCTACGCCAAGTACAACGTGGATTATCTTGGCGGGAGATTGACAGAGGAAGACTTCAAGAAAGCCACGACATGAGTGAGGCATGAGTAGTGCGATGGCTTGCGAGATGCTACGCCGCTGAATTCCTTTCTCAAAACGGGCTGAAGATGAGTGTTCCTTCTGGGACGGTATTCTGCACCCGCATTCCGGTTGGATAACCGCTACTCGGGACGTCACTGAGTGGGAACTGACGGACTGCCCGCGATTCGAGCGCAACTCTTTTTCCCGGAACCTGCGGCGGTCCGGATTCGGCCCGAAGCCGCCTTGGACAACGTCGGCTTTGAGGCACCGACTTAGAATGTTAGCCTGCTTCGAGACCCCACGGTACTATTGAGAGCGGCACCAAGTGGAGGGTTTTCATGTGATCTCGTCGCAGAGTGTCTCCAACGTTAGTCGAACTCGAACCGATTTACGCGTAGCTACAGCCAGTGTATTTGGCTTGTCGTATTTTGTTGCCGTGGTACTTGTATTGCATCTAATTGGTGGGGATATTAATCCGGCACAGCATTTCCTCAGCGAGTACGCTATCGGTCGGCATGGGGCGCTCATGGACACCGCTTTTGTAGGGTTTGGTCTCGGCGCAATTTGTCTTGCGCGGGGGCTTTACCAATATCCGGCGATAGACACGCGCTCGAAAACCGGTTCGATTCTCATAACGGCATTCGGTGTCCTAACCTTTCTTGCTGCATTTTTCACGACTGACCGGAGGGGAGCTGCGCCGACGACAGTTGGCATTCTCCATATTGCTGCTGGCCTTTTGTCGTTCCTTGCGCTAATGCCTGCAATGGTTCTTATTTCGCGCCGCCTGAAGAAGGACCCGCGCGAACAGTTCTCTCATCGGTTGCTTTTAGTGTTGTCGTTGATCGCAGTGGTCAGTTTTGTCGTTTTTGTTATTTTCCAAGGAACACGCGATGCGGGCCTAATGCAACGAGCTTTCGTCGGCACGTGTGTGGTGTGGTTGCTCCTCACTGCAATCGAGCTTAGGAGCGCATTGCGAACCAAGTGAATTTGCAGGATGTGATTCCATCGCCGAGATTGCAACGCGAAAATTATCCAGTTGATTCCTGAATAACGACTCCGGCCGAGTCACCGTCAAACCGGAAGTAATTCTCGACTGGTGCCAACAGGCCAAAGCACTCATCCAGCATTTGTCTCAGGGATTAGATCCTTATGGGATCAGTCCCGCTATACGCCGATGTCGTCAGAAAGGACCCCGCCGACCCCGCAGGCCCTTCCCGCCCAACTTTCCCCGTAAACCGCTGAAAACACGTCGCAAAAACCTCGCCCAAGTTTGCCGATAATTAACCCCACTTGGCGCACAATCAGACCAGTATGGCGAACTCCTCTTTCCAACTCGCGCGCATCCCTCACCCGCCGGCAGTCGTGCGGGAGGCCGCCCTGAGCGGAGTCGAAGGAGCCTGCCCTGGGCAGAGTCGAAGGGTCCTCGCCCCACCCCACGGACTCACCAGCCACCAGCTACCGGCTACGCAAAGTCTCTGCCCTTCTCACCATGAATCACGACTCACCAATCACCGTTTTCCTAATCACGATTCGCGACTCATCAATCAATGTTTTTCTGCCCACCGACCACTGTTCACCGACCACTGTTTTTCTATTCCCTACTCTCTATTCCCTGTCTTCTCGTCTGTGCTTTTCTATTCCCTATTCCCTAATCCCTGTTCCCTGTTTTTACCCCACCCCCCTCCTTCGCAGACCCCACCCCCCTTACTCCGCAGACCCACCCCCCCCACCTGTTCTGTGAAACTGTGAAACTGTGAAACTGTGGAGCCTTTAGAATCAATAACTTCTGTCCACAGTTTCACAGTTTCACAGTCTCGTTCCTGAGATTTTGATTTTCTGCGGAGATTTGTCTCGAAACTTGTCCGCTGCGCGGACAAATTCGCCGAATTGCTGAATTGCTAATTTGCTGACTCGCTGACTCGCTGACCTGCTGCTTTATCGCGCCGCGAGCTCCGGAACCGCGACCGTGTACGGCGGGAGAACGCCCAACTCGGCTGCCATATGGAAGAATCCGCGCATCCCCTTTACGCACTCCTCGTCGAGCACGTAGTGAATATTGGTTGTGAGATACGCTCGAATGGTCGACTCGGGAATGGGAAACCGCGCGGACCACTCCTCAACCAGCGCGTCGATATTGGCGAGACCGTGATCGCGCGAAAGGATAAAGTCTTCGGCGATGCTCTGGTCCAAAGGGCTGCTGCATGCAATGCCGGTTCGCTGTTGGGGCGATCGCCCAGACGGCGGAGACGAATGCGAGGCCGGTGAGGGCACGCCACTCCTCGGCCAGGTCGCGATAGACAAGCTCTTCGCCGGTGCGCTCGAATTGGTTATTGCGCTCCTCGAGAGCCAGGAGCGCGGGATCGCCGATGAGAATGGCGGCATCGGCGCGCTCCAGCATGGCGTCGAGATTGGCGACCATGGGCACGAACGGAACCTCCGCGTTGCCCCATTTATGAAAGAGCATGCGCGCATAGGCCAGCGTGGTGCGGCTCGCGGTGTCTGCTGCCACCGAGCGCAGCTTGCCGGGCGGCTGGCTGGCGCGATGCACCAGGATCAGCGATCGCACCTTGCACTTTGAAGCGATGGTGCAACCGGGCAGAATCTGCAGTCCCGGCGTGGTGGCGAGCGAGGCGATGGGAATCAGTCCGATGTCGGCGCGCCCATCGGCCAGCCGCGCCGCGCACTCTGAGGGCGTCATGCGGTCGATGCGGTAGCGGCGAGCCAGCTCCTCGTTCAGCGGCGGATGCTCAAAGTCCCACATGAGCGGAGCGGGATTGAGAAACCCAATGGCCGCGACCCGCAAACGCGTGTCTCGCTCGACATTCACATCTCTTAGACTAGCCTTTTGCAAGGTCGGATTCGCGGCCCAGGCGCACGAAGGTAAGCAGGGTCGTCACCTCTCCCGCCAAAGTCCTCCGAGAGGCCGGAGCGCGAATGGAAGACGGGCCGATGGCCGGACTGCCAGAATGCAAGGCGGTCAGGTTCCTGGACGGCCAGGTTGCAAGACGGTCAGAATGGCCGGACGCTGCGAATGCAAGACGGTCAGAATGCAAAACGGTCAGAATGCAAGTTGGCCAGAATGAAAAGCGGCCAGAATGAAAGACGCTCCGCGCGTGCGCGGAGCGTCTTGCGATTCACCTCGGTTCCGGTTGGCGAAGATCGGCTTAGTGTTTGCCGCTGCCTCCGGCACTGCTGCCGCCTGAAGAGCCTCCGCTCGGGTGCGATCCACCACCGCCACCACCGCCGCCCGAAGAGCCTCCGCTCGGGTGCGATCCTCCACCACCGCCGCCACCGCCGGAAGAGCCTCCGCTCGGGTGCGGCGAGCCGCCACCGCCACCACCACCGCCCGATGGATGGTTCCCTGACCCGCCGCCAGAATTGCTCGGTGGGGGAGGCGGAGAATAGTGACTCGGTTGCGGCTGGCTCTGCGAAGCCGGAGGCTGTGCAGGCGGCGCAGGGCGATACGCCGGAGCAGGCGCAGGCGCAGGAGCCGGCGCCGGCTGGCTCCTGTACATCGGAACCTGCACAGGCGGCTCGGAGGGAGTTGTTTGGCCCGGCGCCGGCTGCGGCTGTGCCGGACGATTCTCCGGAGTTGGCTGCGGCGGCGCGGGGTGATTCATCTGTCCCGGCTGCGGCTGTGCCGGACGATTCTCCGGAGTTGGCTGCGGCGGCGCGGGGTGATTCATCTGTCCCGGCTGCGGCTGTGCCGGACGATTCTCCGGAGTTGGCTGCGTCGGCGCGGGGTGATTCATCTGTCCCGGCTGCGGCTGTGCCGGACGATTCTCCGGAGTTGGCTGCGGCGGCGCGGGGTGATTCATCTGTCCCGGCTGCGGCTGCACGGGCCGGTTTGGCTCACCTGGCTGGTTCGCCACGGGGCGGTTCAAGTTGTAACCGGGCCGATTCGGCGCGGCAGGCCCTCCCGGCGCTGTCGGCCCGCCTCCCGGCGCGGCATGCCCGCCTCCCGGCGCTGTCGTCCCGCCTCCCGGCGCGGCATGCCCGTACCTCGGCTGCGGCTGGTTTCCCCCTGCATTCGACGGCGTGCGATCGAAGACCGGCCGCGATGGCAACGGGCGAAGCGGCACGACCGTGCTCCCCCCAATGGTCACCGGCGTGTTTCTGTTTCGCGCCGGTAAAGTAGAGTTGACGATCACCGGAGTCCGTCTAACAGGAATCATCGCCACCGGCCTGGGGTTGATAGGATGGCGCGGCAAAATCGGGCGTGGAATCGGTCGATATCCGGCCGGTCCATGACCGATGTTCGGGCCTCCGTAGTAACCCCCATCCCACCACGGCTGGCAGCCGCCCATGCCCGGCGCCCACCCCCATCCAAATCCGTCATAGAAGTTCCACGCCCCGCACTGGAACGGCATGTAGCCCCACGGATAGCCGGAGATCCAGAGGTACCCGTACCCCGGTGTCCACATCCAGTTCCCGTTCCCGTATGGATCGAAACCAGCATTCGCAGCCTCGTTGGGCGACCACACGTAGCCCTGATTGGGCACGTTGTACCAGTTCCCATCGGCGTCCAAATCGTTCCACGCGGGATTTTGGCTCTGGCCCAAATTCGTCGATGCGCCGGTCTCGGATGCAGCCTCGGTCGTCAGCGCCTGATCGCGATCCGAGTTCCACGCGTCCCACGAATCCGGCGCGATCGACTCCGCGAGCTGATAGTTGGCCGGAGTGGCGCCGTTCAGAGCGATGCTTTCGCCGCCATGCAAGTCAACGGAAACGGCGCCGTTGGCAGCATCGAGGTGCGCGTTTCCTGAAAACACGGCGACTTCGCCGGGAGGATTGTCCATGCTGACGCGAAGCACGGTGAAGCCGCTGGTGGTGAGTTGAGCGTCGCCGAACAACACGCTCATCTGGCCAGCCTGCCCTCCGCCCTGGAATTCGAAGTAAGCCAGGCCGCCAGTGAGCAGGAGTTGAGCGACGGCCGTCGTTCCCGACCCGCTCAAAACCTGCAGCGTTATGGAGCTGTCCGGAGACACCCGGGCTACGCTGCCATCTTCAAATTGAATCTCGGCCTTCCCGCTGTCGGCGGTGGTTAGTTGCATGCCTTCCAACAGAGGTGTATTGGCCACAGCTTGCTGGGCCAGAACCTGCCCACCCTGCGCGAGAGTCACCTGGCCATCCACATAGCTCAGGCGCACTGCGCGAGCCGGCTGGCCCGATCCCTGCCCCTGATTCGGAGCCTGTTCCTGCGCTCGCAGCGCCGGTCCCAAACACACCACCGCTAGAACCACTGCTGCCAGTCCCGCTACCCAACTGCGATTCCCCAAATCATTCATGACGCCCTGCCTTTCCATGGTTCTGTGGCGACACATCCGAAAACATCGGTACCCCTGCATTGATTGGACACTCAATCAAGCGAAAAAGTCGCCTCAATGCAAAGATTTATGATGGGCCGCGGTCCAACAAGGCTCGCGCCCGTTTTCTCACCCGTTCGAGAACGTCATCGTCCTGGGCCAGCCGCTCCAAAATGTCGCGGATGGCGAAGAGCTGCTGTGCCCGGCCGTCCTGAGCGGCCTGGGTAAGGAATTCCATCTCCTGATCCAGGCCCAGGCGGTCGTGTTGCAACAATACCTCAAGGCGGGCACCCTCCAGAATCGTTTCGGATACCGCCTGCATGGATTCGCCGAGCGTCTGGAGTTCCTTGTCGCGTGAGTAGTTGAAGGTGCACGATCCCTGACCCTGCGGTCCGTCATAAGTAAATGTCTTCCAGCCCTCGAAAGCAACCTTCAGGTGGCTTTCGCAAGGCGTATTGAACCAATTGTGGCTCTGCGCTGCTGCAAAGACGCTTCCGGCAAATTCCTTGCTCACCTGAATGTCGCGATCAACGTTAGGCGCTTCAATCTCCTTCAGGCCTGTCCTGGAAGTGCTGCCCATCTGCGAGCGAAAATGGCCGCTGCCATCGGCGTGCAGGACGAGCGTCCACTGCGGGGGCGACAATTCGGGATTGGAGAAGTCCACCTGGACGACGGGATCGGCCGCCCGCGCGGCATGAAGCTGGACCGCGAGCGTGAAGGCGGCAGCGATGAGCCAGCCCGCCCTCATCGCCTGGCCCCTTGCAGCGCCAAAGTTTGCGCAGTGTGAATGTGACAGATGGCAATGGCCAGGGCATCGGCTGCGTCAGAAGGTTGAGGCAGTTGCGCCAATCCAAGCAGCCGCGCCACCATGAATTGCACTTGCTCCTTCTTCGCCAGTCCGTAACCCACGACGCTCGATTTGATTTTCAAGGGAGCGTATTCGGCCAGCGGAATGCGCTGCCGGGCCGCAGCCAGAAGCGCCACGCCGCGCACCTGCCCCAGTTTCAATGCAGACTTGGCATTGACGGAATAAAAGACTTCCTCGATGGCC
>CAWIFE010000015.1:0-4624 GCA_963835355.1 uncultured Acidobacteriaceae bacterium
GCTTGCGGCCTTGTGTTCTTAAAACTTTGGCCGAGTAGTCTAGCCTTCTTCCGCTTCGCGGAGCTTGGCGATGACGGTGAAATCTTCAAGCGTGGTTACATCGCCTTTGATTTCGCCGTGGGTGGCGAGATCGCGAAGCAGGCGGCGCATGATTTTGCCGCTGCGCGTTTTCGGTAATGCTTCAGTAAAGCGGATGTCGTCTGGGCGAGCGAGTGCGCCGATTTCTTTCGAGACCCACTTGCGCAACTCGTCCTTAAGCTCGTTTGTGGGCTGGTTGCCGGACTCGAGGGTGACAAAGGCGGCGATGGCCTGGCCCTTGAGATCGTCGGGACGGCCAACGACGGCGGCTTCCGCGACTTTGGGATGCGCGACGAGGGCAGATTCGACTTCCATGGTGCCGAGGCGATGGCCGGAGACGTTGATGACGTCGTCAACGCGGCCCATGAGCCAGAAGTAGCCGTCGGCGTCCTGACGCGCGCCGTCGCCGGTGAAGTAGCAGCCGGGAACATCGGACCAGTAGGTCTTCTGGTAGCGCTCGTTGTCGCCGTAGATGGTTCGAGCCATGGACGGCCAGGGCTTCCTCACTACGAGGAGCCCGCCGGAGCCGGCGGGGACAGTTTCAAAGTGGCCGTTGGCATCGGGGCGCGTGACGACTTCAGGCTGGATTCCGAAAAATGGACGCGTAGCCGAACCAGGCTTGGTGGGGACTGCGCCGGGGATGGGCGCGATCATGATTGCGCCGGTCTCAGTTTGCCACCAGGTGTCGACAATGGGGCAGCGATTGCGGCCGATCTTCTCGCGGTACCACATCCATGCTTCAGGATTGATGGGCTCACCGACGGTACCGAGGAGGCGGAGCGAGTCGAGCTTGTATTTGTCGACAAATTCATTGCCCCACTTGATGAAGGCGCGGATAGCCGTGGGCGCGGTGTAGAAGATGGTGACGCGATGGTCGTCGACGATCTTCCAGAAGCGCGAGAAGTCGGGAAAGTTCGGAGCGCCCTCGTACATGAGGACGGTTGCGCCGTTTTGCAGCGGGCCATACACGACATAGGAGTGGCCGGTGACCCAGCCGATGTCGGCCGTGCACCAGTAGATGTCGTCGTCGCGCAGGTCGAAGACGTACTTGGAGGTGAGATAGGTTTGGACGGCATAGCCGCCGGTGCTGTGGAGCAGGCCCTTCGGTTTTCCCGTTGACCCTGAGGTGTAGAGGATGTAGAGGGGATCTTCGGAGTCCATGTGCTCGGCGGGGCAGGTGGGCTCGGCTTTGGCGACAAGATCGTGCCACCAATGATCGCGGCCTTTGACCATGTTGACGGGAGAACCGGTGCGCCGATAGACGACGACGTGCTTGACGGTGGGGCAGGCGGGCATGGCTTCGTCGACGGTCGCCTTGAGTTTGATTTCGTTGCCGCGGCGGTAGCTTGAGTCCTGCGTGAGGATGGCGACGCAGCCGGAGTCAGCGACACGGTCGGCGATGGCGTTGGCGGCGAATCCGCCGAAGATGACGGAGTGAACTGCGCCGATGCGCGCGCAGGCGAGCAGAGCGATGGCGAGTTCGGGCGTCATGCCCATGTAGACGGCGACGCGATCGCCTTTCTTGATGCCGAGCGACTTGAGGGCGTTGGCGAAGCGCTGGACCTCGGCGTGGAGCTCGGCGTAGGTGAGGCGGCGAATCTCGCCGGGCTCACCCTCCCAGATGAGGGCGGCTTTACTTGCGCGGGCCCCGAGCGCGTGCCGGTCGACACAGTTGTAGCTGAGATTCATTTTGCCGCCGACAAACCACTTGGCCCAGGGAAGATTCCACTCGAGGACTTTGTCCCAGGGCTTGAACCAGTGGAGTTCATTGGCCGCGCCGGCCCAAAATTTTTCGGGGTCGTCGATGGATTGCTTGTAGAGGGCTTCATATTCGGCGAGGCTCTTGATGTGGGCTTTGGCCGCGAACTCCGGCGGTGGGGGAAAGACACGGTTTTCGCGCAGCGTGGAGTCGATATCCCGGTTGGCGACGGATAAAGGCGAGGAAGTCATGCACGTTCCTTTGGTGGAGAGCGTTGGGAGTGCTATCCCACCCCTGGCGCGAGAGCTAAGACACGCCAGGAATGGGGCACCCAGGATTCGGGCGCGGGAGAAGCCTCGGCTGAAACTTTAGCGGGTGGGACGGGGTGAGGGCAAGGGCGGCAGGTTGGCGCGCTCGATCGTTGGCTCGAATACCGAAGCCGTGCTCGCTGCACTGGCTGCGCGATCAGCATCGGTGGTATAGTCGCCTGTCTATCCCAGATAACTGGAGTGGCGCGGGGAACCTGCTGGCGGCTGAACCGCGCGAGTAAGGGGACCCATGCGAAATCGAATTGCAAGAACACTCACGTTGATTGCCCTGGTCGTGGGGTCGCTTTCGCCGCTGTGCCGCGCGCAAGCGCAGCTCGTTGGAGAATGGCTGGGTACGGCGAAAACCGGGGACACGCAATTACATATCGCCTGGCACGTGACAGCTGCCAAGGACGGCGGCATCACTTCTACGATTGACAACCTCGACCAGCGCATTTTCGGCCTTCCGGTCAGTTCAATAACGGTCAAGGACAATACGCTGACCCTGACCCTCGACACTGTTCGTGTCCTTGACGGAGACACCATCAACATCCACGGCAGTTTTACAGGAATCATTAACTCGGATGCGACGGAGATCCGCGGAAGCTGGGTCCAAGGCCAGACCCTCGAACTGGATTTGAAGCGCGTGTCCTTGCAAGACGCGTCGAATGCGGTGGCGGAATCGCAGCTGGCGGGAGATTGGCAGGGCACGCTGAGCGCCGGGGGCGCCGAACTTCGGCTGGTGCTGCACATGGGCGCGGCCAAGGACGGGAGCCTGACGGCGACGTTGGACAGCGTGGACCAGGGCGCGTATGGGATTCCGGTCACAAGTATCACGCTCAAGGATTCCAAATTCGATCTGCTCTGCGATGCGGTGCATGGCACGTATGAGGGCACGGTGAACAAGGACGCGAGCGAAATCGATGGCACGTGGTCGCAGGGCACGCCGATCGATCTCAATTTCCACCGCTCCGCGACGCCGCTGCCGCCGCCTGCCCCGCCCAAGCCCGCAGCACCAACAGATATCGACGGAAGCTGGACGGGCGTGATGAATACAGGTGCGACGGAACTGCATTTGATCTTTAAAGTCGTCAACACCGCGGATGGTTTGATGGCCCAGATGCAAAGCCCCGATCAAAGCCCGGTGTGGATTCCCGCGTCGTCGGTGACCCGCGTCGGAGCCACTGTGATCATCAAACTGCAGGGGCTTGCAATCACATTCGAGGGCACGATCAGTGGAGATCTGGGATCGATTGACGGCTCGTTCACGCAGGGCAACGTTAAGTTTCCGCTGCTGCTGAAGCGGGAAAAGAATTGAATTGAACGCGCCGAGGCCTGAAGGCGAAGGGCCCCAAAAGCCCCTGGAAGATCAGACCGGTTGCGTTAATCGGGACAAGCCACGGCTGACACCTTGGCGGACGGGCGCGGGGACGGCAAGCGACGGCTGCCGTTCGCGCCTTGATTTTTCTTCTTGACAAGCAATTCGAATCTCCTTATATTTAGACAATCGTCTAATTAGGACATGGGCTAATAACACTATGAGCAGCAATGAAGCATTCAAGGCTCTTGCCGATCCCACCCGGAGAGAAATTCTCACCTTGCTGCGCCGGGGAGAGATGACAGCCGGGGACCTGGCGGAACGGTTCGACATGACCAAGCCCTCCATGTCGCATCATTTTGCCGTTCTCAAGGAAGCCGACCTGGTCACCAGCCGCCGGGAAGGCCAGCAAATCTGGTATGGGCTGAATACGACAGTCGTGCAGGACCTGATGGCCTGGGCAATGGACCTTCTCAAGGACGGGAATCACTCGAAAGGGAAAAGGTTATGACGCGAAAACTTCTGATCTTCGAATTGCTGATGATTGCGGTGGCGATCATCGCGACGGTTCTGCTTTTTCCGCACCTACCGACGCGCGTGGCCACGCATTGGGGCATGAATGGCCAGCCCAATGGCTTTTCGTCCAAGGATGCGCTGTGGATCTTCGGCCCAGGATTCCTGGCCCTCATCCTGGTTCTAGGCGCTGTGCTGCCCTGGCTCTCGCCACGCCGCTTCAGCGTCGATAACTTTCGCTCGACGTATAACTTCATTATGCTTGCCGTCTTTCTCATGATGGCGTATTGCTACGGGATTATCCTCTGGGCCGGAGCCGGTCATCACATCGACATTGCGCGCTTTGTGATCGGGGGCGCCTGTCTCCTTATCGCGGCGATCGGCAATGTGCTGAGCAAGGTGCGCCGCAACTTTTACATTGGCGTGCGCACGCCGTGGACACTCTCCAACGAGCGGGTGTGGCACGCGACACACCGGTTTGCAGCGAAGTGCTTCGTGATTGCGGGACTGCTGGGACTGGCGATGGCCCTGGCCGGCGCGCAAATTGGGCCCATCGTCGTGATTTTGGCCGGCGCGCTGGCTCCGGTGATCTATTCGCTCGTTTTCTACAAGCAGCTCGAACAGCGCGGCGAGTTATGATTCGAGATCCGCACTTGCTGCTATGAAAAAGCCCCGCACGCGCGAGCAGGGCTTTTTGTTGTAATGTTC
>CAWIFE010000016.1:0-4662 GCA_963835355.1 uncultured Acidobacteriaceae bacterium
GGATAGAAGGTTGGATCAGGCGATGAGCGCAGATCGCTCGGCCGGCCCTTATTCAGTATAAGTAGGCGGGCGATCATGCGACGCCAGGCCTGAAGATGCGACCTCATTCGGAATGGCCGGTCATCCGCCCCAAATGAGCGTCTGCATGCGGATTGACTATTGCTTCGGCACGACGATATGGGTTGCGCTCGCGATGCAAGCGGCTTGCATGTGACCTTGCTTCAAAGGCTCTAAAGGACAGACCTCGAATTCACCGTAGACAGTCCATCCGCCCTGTTCAGTTAGGCCTTTGGGAAGGTCGAAATGAAGATCGGGAGACTCATTGTCGAGAGTCGGACTATCGTGTCTGAAACCGTACCGATTGCTGTAGATGCCATAAAGGTGGTGAGTCCCTATGGGCCAAAGCCTTGTGGAGGGAGTGCCGTTGCCAGCAGTAAGTCTGGCATGGATTTGTAAACAGCTTGGGGCGATTTCAGGAGTCTTGCACGGCTCTTGGCGATAGGATTCATTGGCCAGTGCCTGCGCCGAGGCGAGTAGGACCAGAAGGGTGAGTCGTCGTAACATAACCGACCGGAGTGCCCCCCTAAACTCTTAGTTTGCCAATGCGGCAATTTCCGAGAAGGCGACGGTGAACGATGTCCCGGGGAGCTCAAACATCGCAGCCAATGCGAGCTGTCCCTGGGAATAGCGATAAAAAAGCTGCTTGGTTGGCTCAATGAGCCAGATTGCGGCGATGCCCATGCGTTCGTAATCGCCAAGCTTCTCGAGCATGCGCGTCATCGTGTCCTCAGGCGAGAGAATCTCAAACACAGCCAGGGGCGCATGAGTAATGATCTGCTCTCGCGGAGCTTTGCGGCTCAAAAGAGTCACGTCGGGGACGCGGAACCGGCGATGTGCCACCTGCACGCGCAATTCGGGACGCGCGTTGATGCCCAATTGATCCTGACGAGCCGTAAAGAAAGTAACCAGGATTGCTTGCCACGTTGCATGATCGTACTCGCCCACAGGCCGCTCCTCGATCACACCATCTACATACTCGCAGTCGGGATCCGAGGTGGTCCTAAGGTACTCCTCGACCGGGATGAGGGAAGACTGCGCGGCCATGGCGTAACACTCCGTGGCTCATATTGTACGCCCGATGCTCGTGGCGCCTCTCGTCAGCCCTCTTCCGCTTCGCGGAGCTTGGCGATGACGGTGAAATCTTCAAGCGTGGTTACATCGCCTTTGATTTCGCCGTGGGTGGCGAGATCGCGAAGCAGGCGGCGCATGATTTTGCCGCTGCGCGTTTTCGGTAATGCTTCAGTAAAGCGGATGTCGTCTGGGCGAGCGAGTGCGCCGATTTCTTTCGAGACCCACTTGCGCAGCTCGTCCTTGAGCGCGTCGGTGGGTTGGTTGCCGGACTCGAGCGTGACGAAGGCGGCGATGGCCTGACCTTTGAGATCGTCGGGGCGGCCGACGACGGCGGCTTCAGCGACTTTAGGATGCGCGACGAGCGCAGATTCGACTTCCATGGTGCCGAGGCGATGGCCGGAGACGTTGATGACGTCGTCAACGCGGCCCATGAGCCAGAAGTAGCCGTCGGCGTCCTGACGCGCGCCGTCGCCGGTGAAGTAGCAGCCGGGAACATCGGACCAGTAGGTCTTCTGGTAGCGCTCGTTGTCGCCGTAGATGGTTCGAGCCATGGACGGCCAGGGCTTCCTCACTACGAGGAGCCCGCCGGAGCCGGCGGGGACAGTTTCAAAGTGGCCGTTGGCATCGGGGCGCGTGACGACTTCAGGCTGGATTCCGAAAAATGGACGCGTAGCCGAACCAGGCTTGGTGGGGACTGCGCCGGGGATGGGCGCGATCATGATTGCGCCGGTCTCAGTTTGCCACCAGGTGTCGACAATGGGGCAGCGATTGCGGCCGATCTTCTCGCGGTACCACATCCATGCTTCAGGATTGATGGGCTCACCGACGGTACCGAGGAGGCGGAGCGAGTCGAGCTTGTATTTGTCGACAAATTCATTGCCCCACTTGATGAAGGCGCGGATAGCCGTGGGCGCGGTGTAGAAGATGGTGACGCGATGGTCGTCGACGATCTTCCAGAAGCGCGAGAAGTCGGGAAAGTTCGGAGCGCCCTCGTACATGAGGACGGTTGCGCCGTTTTGCAGCGGGCCATACACGACATAGGAGTGGCCGGTGACCCAGCCGATGTCGGCCGTGCACCAGTAGATGTCGTCGTCGCGCAGGTCGAAGACGTACTTGGAGGTGAGATAGGTTTGGACGGCATAGCCGCCGGTGCTGTGGAGCAGGCCCTTCGGTTTTCCCGTTGACCCTGAGGTGTAGAGGATGTAGAGGGGATCTTCGGAGTCCATGTGCTCGGCGGGGCAGGTGGGCTCGGCTTTGGCGACAAGATCGTGCCACCAATGATCGCGGCCTTTGACCATGTCGACGGGCGAGCCGGTGCGCTTGTAGACCACGACGTGCTTGACGGTGGGGCAGGCGGGCATGGCCTCGTCCACGGTTGCCTTGAGCTTGATTTCGTTGCCGCGGCGGTAGCTCGTGTCCTGGGTGATGATGGCGACGCAGCCGCAGTCGGCGACGCGGTCCGCGATGGCATTGGCGGCGAATCCACCGAAGATAACGGAATGGACGGCGCCGATGCGCGCGCAAGCGAGCAGGGCGATGGCGAGCTCGGGCGTCATGCCCATGTAGATGGCGACGCGATCGCCTTTCTGGATGCCGAGTGACTTGAGGGCGTTGGCGACGCGCTGGACTTCGGTGTGGAGCTCGGCGTAAGTGAGGCGGCGAATCTCGCCGGGCTCGCCCTCCCAGATGAGCGCGGTTTTCTGGGCGCGTGCGCCGAGCGCGTGCCGGTCGACGCAATTGTAGCTGAGGTTGGTTTTGCCCCCGACGAACCACTTGGCCCAGGGCAGATTCCACTCAAGAACCTTGTCCCACGGCTTGAACCAATGCAGTTCTTTCGCCACGCCAGCCCAGAATTTTTCGGGATCGTCGATGGATTGCTTGTAGAGGGCTTCATATTCGGCGAGGCTCTTGATATGGGCCTTGGCCGCGAACTCGGGCGGTGGAGGAAAGACGCGGTTTTCACGCAGCGTGGAATCGATATCGCGGTTGGCGACGGAAGCGGGCGTCAAAGACATGCAGGGTCCTTTAGTGGAGGTTTGCGAGTGTCATCCCACCCTTGGCGCAGAAAAAACGCGCACCAAGGGTGAGGCAACCAGGATTCCGGCGCGGGAGAAGCCTCGGCTGAAACTTTAGCGGGTGAGGCGCAGGGAGAGCAAGTTATAGGATGAGCAAGTGATGGCGCTCAGAGACGCGTTTCCGCGATTCTGCTACGATCTTTGGCTCAAGAGGGAAAGAACGATGAAAGCACTCATGATTCGTAGTTTGGCTCTGCTCGCAGGTCTGGCTTCGGTGCTGGCTCCCATGTGCCGTGCGCAGTCGCAACTGGCAGGCGATTGGCAGGGAACCCTGAGCGCTGGGGGTGCGCAACTTCGGCTCGTCCTGCACGTGACTGCGGCCAAGGACGGAAACCTGACGGCGACACTCGATAGCGTGGACCAGGGCGCCTACGGGATTCCGGTGACCACGGTGACGCTCAAGGATTCCAAGTTCAGCCTGGTCGTGGATGCGGTGCATGGAACTTATGACGGCACGATTAACAAGGACGCGAGCGAGATTGACGGCACTTGGTCGCAGGGCCAGCCGATTGATCTCAATTTCCATCGCTCCGCGACGCTGCTGCCGCCGCCGGCCCCGCCCAAGCCCGCAGCGCCGACAGATATCGACGGAACCTGGACGGGAACCCTGAATCCGGGAACGACCGTGCTCCATGTGATCTTCAAAATCGTCAACACGCAGGATGGACTGACGGCGCAGATGCAAAGCCCTGATCAAAGCCCGGTGTGGTTTCCGGCAACCTCGGTGACTCGGGTCGGCACCACATTGATCGTCACCCTGAATGGGCTTGGAGCCACGTTCGAGGGCGCGATCAGCGGAGATCTTGGATCAATTGACGGCTCGTTCACGCAGGGCAATGTCAAGCTACCGCTGGTACTGAAGCGGAATTCGAACTAACGAACCCGGAGCATTAGCGCTGGTAGATCTCGCGCCTGTGACCGATCTTCACTACCAATACCCGAAGAATGTCGTCTTCGATCTTGCAGATGATGCGGTAGTCTCCGACACGGTATTTCCAAAACTCGCCCAGCTTTGAACCCTGGAGCGCTTCGCCGATTTGACGCGGATTATCCAGCTTCCCCAGGCATAAAACAAGAAAGGCATAGATTCGCTTCGCGATCTGCCTGTCTAGTTGTTCGAGCGCGCGTTCGGCAGCAGCGTTAAGCTCAATCTTCCAAGTCAACTTCGTTCACCTTGATACCTGCGCGATTCATGGCAACCTCAAGGGGAACGGTCTTGCTGCGGCCGGCGTAGATTTCAGCCAGTGCTTTTTCGGCGTCGTAGATGTCTTCCAAGTCTTCTAAATGTTTCAAAATCGCTTCGCGGGCATAGTAGGTCTTGGTGCGACCGGTGCGTTTTGCGAGCCGATCGAGGCGTTTTTCGATGTTTTCGGGGAGCCGGATGGCAAGCATGATGAATCACCGCTATACATGTATAGCATATCACATTTCTGCTCGGCGCAGATGCGGACTTCGC
>CAWIFE010000017.1:0-5868 GCA_963835355.1 uncultured Acidobacteriaceae bacterium
TCGACCCCGAAAGCATCCGCCGCGCCATCACGCCGCGCACGCGCGCCATCGTCGTCGTCCACCCCAACAATCCCACCGGCCACTTCACCAAAACCTTCGAGGCCGAGCAACTCGCCCGCCTCTGCCGCGAGTTCCGCCTCTCCCTCATCGTCGATGAAGTCTTTCTCGATTACAGCTTCGGCGCGCAGCCCGACAGCCTCGCGGATCCGAGCTTCCCCGGCGCACTCGCCACCCTCCCTGCGCAGCCCGCCACCTTCGCCCGCGGCCTTGAAGGTGTGCCCGTCTACGTCGTCAGCGGCCTCAGCAAAATTGCCACCCTCCCGCAGATGAAGGCCGCCTGGATTGTCGTGACGGCCGCCCTCCTCGGCCCCGGCCCCCACCATGCTCGCGGCCTCGACGCCGGCAAAACCCCCGACAGCCACACCGCCCAGGCCCTCGCCCGCCTCGAAGTCATCGCCGACACCTTCCTCTCCATGAACGCGCCCGTTCAGTGGGCGCTGCCCGCTTGGCTCGCCGGCCGATCCGCCATCCAGCAGCAAATCCGCCGCCGAGTCGCCGCCAACCTCGCCGTCCTCGACCGCAGCCTGAACCGCCATCCCGAAAGCCGTCCCGACCGCACCATCGGAACCGCCAGCGCCGTCCAGCGCCTCGCCCTCGAAGGCGGCTGGTACGCTGTCCTCCGCATTCCCGCCCTCAACCCCGACGACCAAACGGTTCTGGCCCTCCTCGACCGCGGAGTCTGGGTCCATCCCGGCTACTTTTTCGGCCTGCCTGAGAGCGGTTGGCTGGTCCTCAGCCTGCTCCCGCCCGAGCCCGAATTTAGTAACGGAGTCGCCATCCTGATTAACTATTTGGGAACGAATCACGGACGTAACACTAAAGGCTAACGACAGCAACCATCCCTTGAACTAATTCCTATAACTTATTGAAACCATTTACTCGCCATCAGGATTCTGCCTAACCGCCGAAATCTGCAAAAACGGATTCCCCTCCCGCTCCTCGCCGATCGTCGTCAGCGGCCCATGCCCCGGCAAAACCCTCGTCTCGTCGGGCAGCGCCATCACCCGCGTCCGCAGCGACGCCATCATCTGCTCAAAATTCCCGCCCGGAAAATCCGTCCGCCCAATGCTGCCGGCAAACAGCGTATCCCCGGCAATCAGCAGCTTCAGCGGCGCAAAATGCAGGCACACCGACCCCTGCGTGTGTCCCGGCGTGTGCAGCACCTGCGCCGGATAGTGTTCCAGCCCCACCACCTGCCCCTCGGCCAGCCCCTCATCCGGCGGCGCCGTCTCCGGAACGCGCACCCCGAGCCACCCCGCCTGCTCCTCCATCATGTCCAGCTGCGGCAGGTCGGCCTCGTTCAAAAACACCGGCGCGCCCGTCAGCCGCTTCAGCTTCAGCGCTCCGCCCACGTGGTCAATATGCCCATGCGTCACCAGAATCTGCTTCAGCTTCAGCCCCTGCTCGGTCAGGCGTTTCGCGATCCGGCTCACGTCGTCGCCGGGATCGATCACGATCGCCTCGCGGCTTTCCTCATCGCCCAAAATCGTGCAGTTGCAGGCCAGCGGACCAACAGGAAACGACTCGAAGATCATGGCTTCATTCTAGGCGGAGTTGGCGAAGCTAGGCGCAGTCATCCCGCCGCAGCGATCTGCGTTCGCCCGCCCCCACACTCGATCAACTCCGCTGGATCGCAAGCCCATGCGACAATCGGCGCCGGCCCGCCCGCCTCGACGAACTCCGCGCCCATCCCGCCCGCTCACGCCTGCGGCAAGAAATACGCATCCACCGCGCGCATCAACGCAGCGCGATTAATCTCCGGCGGCCGGTCTTCGTATTGAGCGGCCCACAAAACCTGGTTCACAAGATCCCGCGGATGGCACGCCCGCAGCTCCTGCTGCATGGTGTTGCGAATAATCACGATCAGCTCATCCAGCAGCCCAGCTTCGGCTTCCAGGCCATGGTCGGCGGCAACGCGGCGGAAAATCTCTGAGAACTGTTCGTCTGAAATCGCGCCCAGCCCGATCTTGGTTTGGATCCTTCGCAAAAACGCCGGATCCATCACCTTCGCCGGATTGATGTTTGACGCAAACACCACCAGCATTTCAAACGGGATCTCAATCTTCATTCCGCCCACCAGCGTCAAAAACTCGATCCCGCGGTCCAGCGGAACAACCCAGCGATTCAGCAAATCGTCAGGAGCCACTCGCTGCCGCCCGAAATCATCAATAATCAGGACCCCATTGTTTGCTTTCATCTGCGGCGGTCCGTCATAGCATTTTGAAATGGGATTGAACTGCAAATCCAGCATCTCGATGGTCAGCTCTCCGCCCACCGTCACCGAAGGTCGATGGCAGCGCACCCAGCGCTCGTCCCGATTCTCCGTTTCCTTTTCCTCCATGCGCTTATGAATCGCCGGATCGAACACCGTAATAATCTGGCCATCCACTTCCAGCGCATAGGGAATCCATACTCCATCCTTGGCCAGCACGCGCGACAAGGTCTCCGCAGCCGCGGTTTTTCCAACCCCCGGCGGGCCATAGAGGAAGATTCCCGACCCGGAGTTGATGGCCGCTCCAAACTGCGCCAGGATTTTGGGGTCGATCACCAGGTGCGCGAAGGCCTCCTCCACATCCTCCCGGTGAACCTTCAGGTTGCGCAAGCTCTGTTTCCTCACCTGCACAACGTAGCTGGCCAGCGTCACCGGCGCAGCTCCCGCATAGTGGCTCTGCTGCAGCAGCTCCAGCGCCCGCGCCCTGCCTTGTGACGTAATGGCAATCTCGGCCACGGTGGCGCTCATTCCAATCACTTCCGTCAGCATCTTTGCGCGCAGCCGCCGCACCAGCTCCTCTGCGATCTCGTAGCTCAGCCTGATCCTCTGGCTCAGGTCGAGAACCGAGAATGGGCCCGACAGATAAAGCGTCTTTAGCGCGATGTCTTCGAGCATCGACTCCCGTACGCCGGCCTCTGCAATCGACCTGGGCCTGTCCTCCGGGCCGCCAACCGCCGCGGTCTTAAGAAAATCCTGCGTTTCCACTGTGGGGTTCATTGTCCCTTTCCGGATTCTAGCAAGTACGCTTCGAGTGTCACGCTTGCGCTTCGAGCGTCACGCCTGCAGCGCTGTACGTGTCCCTTCCCTTCCCATCCAACATCGGCAGCAAACGGTTTTGAGTTCAATGGCTAATCGACTCGAAGATCATCGCTCCATTGTAGGCGGAGCAGGGTGGAGCTGTAGCCCGAAGCCTACTTCCCGAGAAAACGCGACAGTCGCGCCCCGATTTTTTCCGGTGCCTTGACCTCACATTCCCAGATCACCATTACGCGCCACCCGAGTTTCCTGAGGGCCTTCTTGTTCCTGCGGTCGCGGTCCACGTTTGATTGTCTTTTAGCGGTCCAGAACTCGGATCGAGTGGCGGGCTGGACTTTCCCAATTTCAAGACGAGCGAATTCCAAGAAATCGAACCGTTGGTCGCTCCTATTTGCCCTCGATAGCCGCGCTCATCTGCGAGAGCAGATCCTTAATGTCTCTCTTTTGCGCGTCGTTAATTGGCAATTCCGTCTTGGATACGCCGCAATACTCGTGCATTTGCCAATCGAGATTAGGGTTGTATGGAAACTCTGTGAAGAACATATCCGGGATTCCGAACTGAGATGCGACGAAGGTTTCGTCGCCGCCGGTTAGCCGTAGCAGAACCCGGCTGATGTCGTCGATTGGCAGACTGCTTTGATTCCCAAAGACTACTGAGTTGTATCTTTTGAAATTGCCGAAGTCGCGGTATCGATACTGGAACTCGACGTTCATGCCCCCTCACTTCACCCACGAAATATACTTTCACGATGGCGCTTTAGAAACCCGGCGTCCGGGGAGAACTTCTTTGGTAGATTTATCGGCAGTCCTTCATAAATACAGAAGGTGCCATTTATATAGGGGTCAGACCTCATCCCACGGAGCCTCGATGAGAGCAGGACGCATAGTTTCTCGGAGACGGCTACGAACCCGAGATCGAAAGCGCGATCATGGATGGCTGAGAGGCAAAGGCCATTTCTTGGATTGAGTCGATTGGCCTTATCTTCCCTCCAAGGGACTATATGACTTGCCACAAGGAGCCCGGGAATTGGAAGCCCCGTGATGCAGCACTTGAACTCGTATGCACTCAGAACGGCCCTCCGAAAAAAGTCTTGTCCAACTCGGGCCATCACGAGAGCGCTTCTCGTCTCTCCGACATAGCCCGCAGGGCCGGGTTCAGGTTCCTGCCCACTCGGCTGCGCTTCTCCAAATCTCGAATCGACTTTGGCAATCTCCCTCGCAAGCCGAGCCCAATCCGAGGTCATCTCTGCCCAAATCTCCCTGTCCATCCGAGAAGCACCTCTCAGGCCGCTGCGCCCGCTCGACCTAATCTCCGGATCGAGGCTGGCAAAATTCGTCAATTTCATCGCGAGTGCCGAGGGAGTGCGTTTGATTAATTTTGCATAACGGATAATCTCCGGGTTCCTAGAATGCATTTTGCCAAATGGCACCTCGCAATAGAGCTTCAGCGCGATAATCAACTGCTCCCGCGACCATCCTTCACCTCTTGACATAAGTCGCCTTGACCTGCCCCCGGAAAACTCTACCAGTTGAAGCTGGAGTTCTCTCGTAATCTAAACGGGAGGACGGAGCATGAAGAAGAGCCGGTATACGGAAGAGCAGATCATCGGGATATTGAAGCAGCACGAGGCCGGGGTGAAGACGGCGGACCTTTGCCGGGAGCACGGGATCAGCGCGGCGACGTTCTATGGCTGGAAGTCGAAGTTCGGCGGCATGGAGGTCAGCGAGGCGCAGCGGCTGAAGGCGATGGAGGATGAGAACCGCCGGTTGAAGTTGCTGGTGGCGGAGCTGAGCCTGCACGGTGAAGCACTGAAGGCAGTGATCCGAAAAAACGGCTGGAGCTTGCCGGTCTAAGAGGAGACGTGGCGTTCGTCTCGGCGGAGTTCCGGTTGAGCGAACGCACGGCCTGCAAGCTGCTGGGCGTGGAGCGGTCGAGCTACCGGTACGAGCCTCGACCGGACCGCAACATCGAACTGCGCGAGGCGCTGGTAAAGCTGGCTCGGCAGAAGCCGCGTTACGGCTATCGACGGCTGCATGCGCTGTTTGAGCCGTCGTGGTCACGAGGTGAACGTGAAGCGTGTCTACCGGCTGTATCTGGAGGAGAGGCTGTCGGTTCGGCGCAGGAAGCGCAAGCGTCTGGTGCGAGATCGCGCACTGGCGCCGCGGCTGATCCGGCCCAACCAGGAGTGGGCGATGGACTTCATCGTTGATGGCCTGGCAACGGGGAGGATGGTGCGCATCCTCAGCGTGGTGGATGCGTACACACGCGAGTGCCTGGCGCTGGAGGCGGATACCAGCCTGGGCTCGCGGGCGCGTGACGCGTGTGCTGGAGCGGCTGATCGGAGAGCGTGGCCGGCCGGAGAACGTGCGCTCGGATAACGGCCCGGAGTTCACCTCGCGGCGCATGCTGGGCTGGGCAGAAGACTGGAAGGTTGGGCTGGTGCACATCCAGCCGGGAAGGCCGATGCAGAATGGCCACGTCGAGAGCTTCCACGGGAGACTGCGCGACGAGTGCCTCAACGCAAACTGGTTCCGCACGCTGAATGATGTAAGGAGTACCCTGGCAAGCTGGCGGCAGGAGTACAACTGCGAGCGTCCGCACAGCTCGCTCGACTACAGAACGCCGGAGGAGTTCAGGCAGAAAGCAGGCTATGCAAATGTGGAAAGCACAGAACGCTTCCCACATTTACACAGCCTCGACGGCGGCTGCGAGATAATCTCGGAGCCAAACCAAAACCGAGAAACTCCAGTTATCAATGGTTGAGAAATCGGGGGCAGGT
>CAWIFE010000018.1:0-326599 GCA_963835355.1 uncultured Acidobacteriaceae bacterium
GAGCGCAGACGTCCATCAACAACCTCTCGCTGCCCGCCAAGCAGGCACCCGATGCCGCACCGCGATGGGCGCGCACCGATCAAACCATCCCTCTGTCGGACTTCTCCGCCTCCGACCAGTTGCAGGGCGAAAAGGATGGATCGGCGCCGCTCAACGTTGATTTCCGCATTCCTCCTGACCTCTACTACGAAGCCGGCGGACCCGACGCGCGCCTGCACCTCGCCTATCGCTACAACTCCATTCCCATCGGCCCAGTCTCCAGCCTGCAGGTGCGGATCAACAACGCGTTCCTCGGTTCCGCTCCGCTCTTTCCCGGCCAGGACACATCCGGCGCAACCCAGACCAACGCTCCCATTCCTGTCGTCAATCTGCGCCCGTTCTCGAACAAACTTTCGTTCGACTTCACCTTCCAGCTCGCTCGCAAACAAAACTGTGACGACAACACGCCCATTAACTTGCAGGGCGCAATTCTTCCCGACTCCTATCTCGATCTGCGCGGCTATCCGCACTGGACGCCGTTGCCCAATCTCGAAATTTTCGCCAATGCCGGTTTTCCCTTCACGCGCCTCGCTGACCTGAGCGAAACCACAGTCGTTCTGCCGCCCACGCCCACTGAGCAGGAGATTGAAACCTTCATCACGCTCATGGGCCACTTCGGCCGCCAGACCGGGTTTCCCGGCATTCGCATCACGGTGGCCGGCCCCGACGCACTCCGCGACGGCGCTGCCACTGACTTCCTGATCATCGGCTCGGGCGACGACCAGCCGGCCTTCTCAAAACTCGGCACGCATCTTCCCGTCTCCCTCGGCAGCGGTCAGGTCCAGGTCCAGGTTCACGATGCGCAGGGCTTTTTCATCTCGGTCCTCCACAATGCGTGGTGGAAGCTCCGCGCGAATAAGCCTACTGAATCCAGTGGCCTCACGGTCGGTGGCACCCCCGATGCCGTCATCGAGGGCATCGAATCTCCTTACGACATCGCCGGCGGCCGCAGCATCGTCGCCATCCATTTCAAAGACGCGTCCACTTTCGAGCCTTTCATGGGCACATTCCTCGACGTCCAGCAATCCAGCGACGTCTCCGGCTCCGTCTCCGTCCTTCGCGGCACCGAGTTCCAATCACTCCCCGTCGGCGCGCAGGTCTATTACGTAGGAGTCTTGCCGTGGTGGACGCAACTGCGCCTCTGGGCCGCAGAGTATCCATGGCTGATTGCGATCGTGGTCGTCCTTCTGGCATTCTTGCTGGCCATCTGGACGCGCCAATCGTTGCGTTCGAAGGCCAGAGCACGCCTGACCAGGATCGACAACTAGCCCGAAAACAGGTTTTTTTGTCACCCGTGTCAACCCCCGCGTCGGCCCTACCGCGTTGCAAACCCCTGAAAACACTCCTCAAAAATCCTTCGCCAAGTTTGCCGATTCATTCCCCAACTCTGCGCACAATGTCTCTATAAGTGCAATCACAAAATCGGCGCGAAAAACAGGGCAGGGAACCCGCGCCGCTGCCTCGTTCCGCGCGGATGGGTGCTGGGGCTCTCACCGAATCGTGATCGCGGATCCCGAAATATGGAGCAGGATGGTCAAAAACACCGGAAATGCTCCGTTAACTCCCGTGAATCGGTATATTTACGGGTAAGTCCTTTAGAACTGGGTATGGCCGGGGTATGATCGTCATGTAAACCCTTTGTTATCAAATATAAAGGTAGGTCATACCGGGGGAGGGGGCGGGGGGATGGACCGGGGTGCGGACCGGGCGCATCCCTGACAGGCTGAACCGGGGACATACCGGATACGGCCCAGCCTCCGAATCTCAAGCATGTCGCCAGAAAACAGATCTATAATCAAAATAATTGATAAATACTATTGACAATATTAAGATTCTTTACTACATTTAACGCAGTAGTTAAGAAACACCATCCAACTGCATGGCCAACGACCCCAAACCCGCTTCCGACTGGCAAGACCTGCTCCGCGCCGCCCACGGCTCGCCGCTGGTCATCGAGCGCGTCCGAATCCCCGAGAAGCAGATCGCCATCGAAGGCCAATTTTCATTGCCCGAGCTCGCGCGCCTCACTCTCGAAGATCAGGTCTTCGTCATCGCCTTCATTCGTTCCCACGGCACCATCAAGGAGATGGAGCAGACCTTCGGCGTCAGCTATCCCACCATCAAAGCGCGCCTTAATCGCATCTCCAGCCAGCTTGAGTTCGTTGAAATCGATCCCTCGTCGTCGCGCACCGACGTGCTTCAGCAGTTGAATAGCGGCGAAATTTCCGCCGCCGACGCCATCCGCGCATTGGAGGCCATTAAATGATTCCCAACGTCGCCGTCCTCCAGATTGAGAACCCGCACTTCCACATGCCGCGCCTCTGGATCCCGCTCATCCTTTTCTGGATTCCGCTTCTACTGCTCTCGCCGCTCATCCTCTTCGTCGTCTTGGCCGCGTGCATCGCCGGCCGCATCAGTTTCTGGAGAGCCATCGCCACATTTTGGGGAATCCTGTGCTCCCTGCGCGGCCTCAACGTCCACGTCAGCACGCACGACAGCAAAGTTTTGGTTCGCATTTTGTAATGCATCGTACCGCCGGTCTCCTGACCGGCTATCGTGCGGGTCTCCAGACCCGCACAGTGAGAGAGAATTCACGACCACATTGGAGAGAAACGCCATGAACGAAAATCGCCGTCAGATACTGGAAATGTTGGCCGCGGGCAAGATCACCGCGGATGAAGCCGAGCGCCTGATCGCCGCGCTCGAACCAGACTCCGCCGCATTCGCCGGCGAATTCACCGGCAATATCTCGGGCTCCAAGGTCTGGCCCGACACACCCGTCAAGACCAGCGCCAAGTATCTCCGCGTCCTGGTCGAGTCCACGGAAAAGGGCGGGCCCACAACGGTCAATGTCCGCGTGCCCATGCAACTGCTTCGTGCCGGTGTTCGCCTTGCCAGCCTCATCCCTCAGCAGGCCCACGATCAGTTGGACGAGACCCTGAGCAGGCACGGTGTTCCGCTGACTTTGTCGCAAATCAAGCCGGAGAATCTCGAAGAACTGATCGACCACCTGGGAGACCTGACCGTCGACGTCGATGCAAAAGAAGAAAAAGCCAAGGTCCGCGTCTTCTGCGAATAAAACAGGGAATGGGGTGTAAGTGGGTTAAGGACGAACGGCAAGGAAAGATTGTTTTCGAGCCATCGCGGGTTTTAGCTTTGGGGTCTGGGTCTGGGGAACATCCCGTCTGTATGAATGCATAAGTGAAATGAAGAAGGGTTCTCAGAGCGGTTACGATGCCGAGACCGGCGCAGAAAGCGCCGGCTCAGAAAACGCACTCGGAGAACCCCATGAACAATATTCACTTTATCGGATTCGACGTCCACAAGAAAAGCATCAGCTACTGTGTGAAAACGGCGGCGGGCGAGATCGTGGAAGAAGGCACGATCGCGGCCGAGCGGAATGTGCTGCGGGCCTGGGCAGCGGCACGGGGGCAGCCTTGGCGAGGAGCGCTGGAAGCGACCTTGTTCAGCGGCTGGATCTACGACACGCTGAAGGCCTACAGCGGCGGTCTGGAAATGGCGCATCCAGCGAAGATGAAGGCCATCAGCTCGGGGAAGAAGAAGAGCGACACGATCGATGCGCGGACCATCGCCGACCTGTTGCGCTGCAACCTGCTACCGGCCTGCTATGTGGCGACGGCGCGTATCCGCGAACTGCGGCGGCTGTTGCGCTATCGCAGCCTGGTGGTGAGCGAAGCGGTGCGCATGAAGAACAAGATGGCGGGGCTGCTGATGGAAACGGGGGCGGAGTATGTGAAGGAGAAGCTGCATGGCAAGAAGTACTTCGCCACGCTGCTGGAGGAACTCAAAGAGGTGCCCGAATCGGTGATCGATCTGCTGCGCTTGAGCCGCGGCGCGCTGGAGATGTTCGAGAGCACGCAACGAAGGCTGGTCCAGGAGTTGTTGGCCGATACCGAGCTGAGGGGACGCGTGGAACGGCTGAGGAGCATTCCGGCGGTGGGAGAGATTACGGCCTTGACCTGGGCGCTGGAGATCGGCGATCCCGAGCGCTTCGGTTCGGCTGGGGAGGCGATGAGTTACTGCGGGCTGACGGCGGCGCTGAAGTCGTCGGCTGGCAAGCAGCAGCGGGGGCCGATCTCCAAGCAGCGCAACCACTGGCTGCAGACCACCTTGATCGAGGCGGCCAAGCTGGCGCCGCGCTGGAACCCGCAACTGGCTGCGCTGCACGCGCGCGAACTGGAGCGCGGACATCGCAACCGGGCAACCCTGGCGGTAGCGCGCAAACTCGTCAGCTATCTGCTGGCCGTCGACAAGAGCGGTCAGCCCTTCCAGGTGCGCGCACCTACGGAAGAGCCAACACAAAAAGCTGCCTGAGAAGGAAAAACCTTGCACCAACCGGCGATCGACCGGCCGTTCCTCGCCAACTTAGGGACTGGGCAGAGGAGCTACGGCTCCCGATGCTCCTTACCGTCTGTATCGAGGCCGGCCGGACAACCCTAACTCATACTTCGTGGACCGGGCTCGCGCTCGGTTCCCGCAAATGGATGTCTGGCCAAGCTGCCGCTTTGGCCGCCCTCAACGATCGCCGGCCGTTGGCTAACTCGACCCCATCGTCCTCGCTTCGAGGCCCTGCTCCTCAAAGTGCAAGGAGACCTCCGTCTCCTCTTGACTTTTACTTATCATGGATGTCCCCAGGTTTCCGTATGCGAAGTTGGATGATCCGCAAAGCTTGAATTTGTACGCCTATGTGCGGAACAATCCGCTTATACGAGTCGATGCAGATGGCCACTGCGACAGCTTAAAGAGTTGTTGGAATGTGTTGATAGGTAAGACCGAGACTATTAATCTCCCTAAACCGGCCCCTCCGGGAGTAGACCGCAAGGCTTGGGTTCAGTCGATGAAGGACTATCGGCCTGTGAAAGGTGGCGAGACTGTAGGGCAAATTGCAGGTCGGGTAAATAACGAAACAAACGGTATGAAGGATAAGCCAGGCGAGAATACGCCCCTTCACCATGCCAAAGAGGAAATCGCGGCCCAAAGAATGAATGCTGAAGAGCATTACGGCGCAAAGGTCCAACAAGGAGCTGGGATGATGGACCCAAAGATGTCAGGCGCAGGTTACGAAGATGCACTGAATGCAACGGTGGAAGCTGCAGAAGCGCGAAATATTGGTCAAGACCCAACAAACGGTGCGTACCAATACAACATGCGCACAGATTCTCAAGCCCTAAATGACGGCAGTTTTTGGGGTGCTAATCCCCACACTTCCGCAGGTCCTTATAATTCTCCAAGCGTTTATGACTGGATCTTCACGTATGGGAAGTAGGTAGCTCATGATTCGACCTTCGTTTCTAATCTGGATCGCCTTGTCTGTAGGTATTGCACAGTGCGAACAGAATGATGCGCTGCAAACCAGAATAAGAACTGAGGCTTCTTTACACTGTCTGTCGGTCAAGTTGGGCTCGATAGGGCACGCCCCGCCTCTTTTCGACGGCGCACTGTACAAGGTCCAAGTGCTTTATGGAAAGTATTCAACAATTGACCGTCCGAACGAGCTTCATCTGCTTGTATGGGGACCAGGAGAAACCTCTGCGGTGCTTTACGAAACAGATATTGATGAAAAGGATCAAAACTTCTCAATTCAGATTGATCAAGGTGCTACTTTTAACGTAGTCAATGGCGTACTTGTGCCTGATGAGCTTCCGGGAGGGCTCGCAATGCACCAAAGGATCTCTAGGTTGATGAAAGAATTGTCCTCTCAGCGACCAATCCTAATTGATCGTAACGATGTGCGGGCTTACAGATGCAAGTGTTCCTGGACCCCTTAAGACCGAGTTCGTTTTTCCGGCAAAGAACGCGATACCGAATCGGGAAACGACTACTTCGGGGCGAGATACTACAGCAGTGCGATGGGCCGGTTCATGTCACCTGATTGGTCTGTGAAGGCCGAGCCCGTGCCGTACGCGAAGCTCGACAATCCCCAGTCGTTGAACTTGTATGCCTACGTTGGGAACAATCCTCTTTCACGCACCGATCCAGATGGTCATTGCGACAGTTCAGGCACCGCAACGGCGAATACCAAATGTCAGGACGTCTCAAGTCTCCACGTCAATGACGCTATGAAGCAGAAGATCAAGATGACTGAAGGGCTTTCGGCCGACCCCAAGAAACGCATTAAGCAAGGCGATCCGGCTCTCACTGTCTACCCAGATAAGGCCGGAAATCCCACGGTTGGTTGGGGTCACAAAATCACTGCTGGCGACAATCTCAAGCTCGGAGACTCCATAGATTCAAAACAAGCCCAAAAATTCTTTGATAGCGATCTGGAAACTCGGGGACAGACGGGACGTTCTCCCTCTAACCCCTGATCCCTGACCCCTATCTTTTTCTGTCAAGCCCCCAGCCGCCTCGAAAGCCACCAACCTTGCCCCTAAGTTGTTCCTTTTCTGATCCCTGAACTCTGATCCCTGAGCTCTGCCAAGTTTGCCGATCATTTCCCTCGTTTGGCGCAGAATGGTCTCATGATCGACGCGCAGACCGCGACCGCTTTGCCGCCATTGCCCGTTCGTCGGCCTGCCTTCTTTCTAACCACGAACCACTACCCACTAACCACTGTCTTTCCGGCGCATGCTCATTCCATGATCAAGACAGGGGCCAGGGGAACGCAGAAGCAGGCAAGCGAGGGAGCAGGGAAAGCCGGTGTCTCACTACGAAGAGCTGAAAGCCGCGAACTGAAATCTGAAGACTGCTTTCCGCTTTTCCGTTCCCTCGCTCCCGCAGCCCGTAGCCGCCGGAATCCGACTGTCGGCCTTTTTTCTAGCGCCGCTAACCTCGCTAGCTCCGCCGACTCCGCTGCCTTTCCGCTCCCTGTCTTTCCGCTTGTTGCCTTTCCGACCGCTAACCGCTACTCGCGAACCGCTGCCTCTCCGGTACCGGTTTTTCTGATCACTGACCACTGTGCACTGACCACTGTTTTTACCCCACCCCCCCATCCATCTGACCCCACCCCCCCATGCTCAGGGACCCACCCCCCCATGCCAGTGTGTGAAACTGTGAAACTGTGAAACTGTGGAGCCTTTAGAATCAATAACTTCTGTCCACAGTTTCACAGTTTCACAGTCTCGTATTCACGTTTCTTGATTTCCATCGATTTTTCTCGCGAAATCAACAACAAATCTCTCCGCGAAACGCAAGGAACGCGCGCGTGAAAAAATGCTCAAAATGTCCATGAATTTGCCTTACTTTTTCACGGGACAATTCGCTGGAGCTGTCAATTCGCGTCCCAGCTTTTTGGAACGTTGACATACGAGCGATCGAGTTCCGCGACGGACGCGCAACCAAGCAGCCGCAAAGTGCGGTCGAGATCGGCGCGCAGAATTTCGATGGCGCGATTGACGCCTGCTTCTCCGGCAGCGGCGAGGCCGTAGGCGTAGGCGCGTCCGCACAGCACGGCGCGCGCGCCGAGCGAGAGAGCTTTGACGATGTCCGCGCCGCGGCGAATGCCTCCGTCCAAAAGGATTTCAGTTTTTCCATGAACGGCTGCGACGACTTCGGGCAAGGCACGCAGTGAAGATTGAACGCAATCGAGCTGGCGGCCGCCGTGATTGGAGACGGAGATGGCCGCTGCGCCTTCATCGACGGCGCGGCGTGCATCGTCGCCAGTTAAAACGCCCTTGACGACGATAGGACCGCGCCAGGCTTCGCGAATCCACGCGAGGTCGCGCCAGGTGACGGCGGATTCGGCGAGCGCGGCGGCAACATCGATGAGCCGCATGGGACCTTTGCCGGGAACGACAACGTTAGGCAGCGCGGGGATTCCTCCGTCGCGCAGAAAACCGATGAGCCAACCAGGGCGCGAGAGGATTTGCGGAAGATAGGGAATTTTCTGGAACGGGTTGCCGCTGACGAGCTCCTTCATGCCGTTGCGGAAGTCGCGTTCGCGGATGCCGGAGACGGGAGTGTCGATGGTGACTACGAGCGCGGAAAAGCCGGCGACGCGGGCGCGCTCAATCGAGGCCTCGGCAGCGCCGCGGCCTCCCATGAGATAGAGCTGGTAGAAGACGGGGCCGGTCGACGCGGCTTTTACGTTTTCGAGTTTGTGGCCGGAGATGGTGGAGAGAATGTAGGCGGTGCCCGCCTTGCCTGCAGCGCGCGCTGCGCCCACTTCGCCCACGGGATGCATCAGGCGGCTGTAGCCAACAGGAGCGAGCAGGAAAGGCAGCGCGAGATCGAAGCCGAGAACGCGAGTGCGCAAATTGCAATGGTCGAAGGCGACCGCGTGACGGGGACGGAAAGTGAGGTCCTCATAGACGCGGCAACTTTCGCGGAGGGTGACCTCGCCTTCTGCGCCCCCATCGAGGTAATCGAAGACGGATTTGGGCACGCGCCGTTGGGCGATGGCGCGGAAATCTCCGATGCAGACGACGCGCGGAGAGGCGACAGAACGGGCGGATGAAGACATGCCAGATTGTTATATCAAAAAGACAGTGGTTAGTGATTAGCGATTAGTGGTTAGTGGTTAGTGGTTAGTGATTCGAGGACTCTCCGGGTGAGCTTGTGGGACGGGCGCGTCGAAGAGCGACCGCGGGTCCTTCGACGCATCGCAGCCGCAACTCGCTCAGGACGACAATTTTGGGGGGGCTCAGTCGCCGAATTCGAGGTCGTCGAATCGGCGCCATTTGTAGATCGCGATGGACACGATCCAACTGAGGGCGAAGAGGCCAACGATGAGGTAGCCGAGGGTTCCGAAGCTGGAGTTGAGGCGGAGGACGGCGCCGAAGAAGCTGCCCCCGAGATGGAGCTGGCCGGCGAGGAGAGAGAGCGCCTCAATGCCGCCGACGATGAGAGCGACGAGGACAGAGACGAAGGTGATGGTGAGGTTGTAGTAGAGCTTGCGGACGGGCTTGATGAAGGCCCACCCATAAGCGCCGAGCATGAGGATGTTGTCGGTGGTGTCGATGAGGGACATGCCGGCGGCGAAGAGGATGGGGAAGACGAGGATGGAGCCGAGAGGAAGTCCGCGAGAGGCTTCGGCGGCTGAGATTCCGAGGAGGCCGATCTCGGTGGCAGTGTCAAATCCAAGGCCGAAGAGGACGCCGAGCGGGTACATGTGCCAACTGCGGCGGATGATGGCGAACATGGGCCGGAAGAGGCGGGCGAGGAATCCGCGATTGGCGAGCAGGAGATCGAAATCTTCATCGACATAGGGCGCGCCGGCGCGGACGCGCTGGAAGGCGCGATAGATGGACGCGAGGACGACGATGTTGACGATGGCGATAGCGAACAAGAAGAGACTCGACACGAGAGTGCCGATGAGGCCGCCGATGGAGCGGGCGGCGTCCATGCGGTGCTGCAGGGCGAGAGCGGCGGCGGCGATAAGGACCGAGCCGATGACGACAATGGTGGAGTGGCCGAGCGAGAACATGAGGCCGACGGCGACGGGGCGCTTGCCCTCCTGCATGAGCTTGCGGGTGACGTTGTCGATGGCTGCGATGTGGTCGGCGTCAACGGCATGGCGGAGGCCGAAACTGTAGGCGAGCAGAGCGGTGCCGAGCAGCAAGGGGTAGTGACGGAAGGCGATGACGGCCCAGAGCCAGGCCCCGGCATTGAAAACGAAAAGCAGGCCGTAGATTCCAATGACTTTGCCGCGAAGATTTCCGGCCGCGTCGTCGAAGAGTGTGCGCAGGCGGGGACGGGGGGCCCCGGGTGCACGGACGGGCGGCGTGGTAAGCGGGCTGGCGGGGCTCTTCATCAAAGCTTCCAAGGATAATATTACGATTTCCGGATTCGTGCGAATGTGACGGAAGCCACAGAGGCAGGGAACAGGGAACAGGGAACAGGGAACAGTTATTTGCGCTGGACGATGGCCTGTGCTATCCCACCCTTCGCCAGAAAATAGGCGAAGGATGGGGCACCCGGCGGAGTCGGCGGGGCTAGCGATGTTGGCGGAGCTAGTGCGCGACGAGGTTGGCGAAGAGCGGGACATAGGCAAGGAGGGTGACGGCGATTCCGGCGAGGGCGGCGAGGGCGAGCGAGTGGAGGAAGACAAAGCGGAGGATGGAGCCTTCCTGGCCGTAGCTTTGCGTGGCGGTGCTGGCGACGACGACGCTGGGAGCCGCGATCATCTTGCCCATGACGCCACCGGCTGCGTTGGCTGACGCCATAAGCACGGGAGAGACGCCGATTTGTCGCGCGGTGAGGGTTTGCAGGCTGCCGAAGAGGACGTTAGCCGAGGTGTCAGAGCCGGTCGAGGCAGTGCCGAGCCAGCCGATGAGGGTTCCGAAGAAGGGATAGAACGCGCCGGTGCGCGCGAACGCGAGGCCGAGGGTGGCATCGAGGCCGCAGTAGCGCGTGACGTATCCGAGAGCCATCATGGCGGCGATCGTAACGATGGTATAGCGGATGTTGAAGACGGTGCGGAAAAAGGCGGCGGCAAGCGAGCGGGGACCGAGTCCCATGAGAAGACCGGCGAGAAGCGCGGCGAGCAAGATTCCGGTGCCGGTTGCGGTGAGCCAGTTGAAATTGAAGACCGCTGGTTCGGCGGTGGGCGCGGCGACGACGGGCGGGACGCGCTGGATCGCTTTGTTGAGGCCGGCGACGGCGAGTTTTACCGTTGTGTGCGCGTCCATCCAGCTTGAGATTTGGGGCAGGCCCCAGAGGAGGACGACGAGGCTCAAGACGAGCCAGGGCAGCCATGCGTGAAAGATTTTGGCGCCGCTGTGGCCGCGATGGAGACGAGCGTGGCTGGTGATGTCCTTGAGGTCGACGCTGAGGGTGCGGCGTGGCTGCCAGAAACGAAGAAATGTGATGAGCACGGCGATCGTTGCGGCGGCTGCGACGATGGCGATGAGCGAGGGGTTTGAGTAAGCGGCCATCAAGTATTGAGTGGCGGCGAAGGTGACTCCGGAGATGAGGATCGCCGGCCAGATTTCGATCATGGCGCTGAAACCCGCGAAGGCCCAGATGAGCCAGAAGGGAACGAGCACATCGAAAGGAACGAGAATGGTGGCGGTGGTGCGCGCGAGGGGAAGAAGACCGATGCCGGTGACGCCGTGCAGCGCGATGAGTGGAATGCCCAAGCCGCCAAACGCGACGGGCGCGGTGTTCGCGAGAAGCGTGAGGCCGGCCGCCTGCAGAGGCCGGAAGCCGAGACTGATGAGGATGGCCGCGCAGACGGCGACGGGTGTGCCGAAGCCCGAGGTGCCCTCAAAGAACGAGCCGAGCGCAAAAGCGATGAGCAGAAGCTGCAAGCGGCTGTCGGCAGTGATGCCGGTGAGGCTCTGCTGAAGCGTGACGAAGCGGCCGGTTTTAACGGTGAGGTCGTAGAGAAAGATGACGGGAAGAATGATCCAGACGATTGGGAAGACGCCGTAGCCCGCGCCGTAGGCCGCAGCTGTGAAGGCGAGTCGCGCAGGCATGTGAAAGACGAGCATGGCGGCGAGCAATGCAGTGGTAAGTCCGATAAGCGCGGCTTGATGAGCTTTGAGGCGGAAGATGGCCATCGCACCAAGAAGCACCACGATGGGCAGTGCGGCGACGAGAGTGGAAAGAACAAAGCTGCCGGTGGGGTTGTAGCCCTGCGCCCAGTGGAGCGTGGCGGGATTGGTTTTGAAAAGGTAAATGAGGGCGGCGATGAGGACGAGGAAGGCGAAGGCCTCCAGGGCGAGGGAGAACGGGTGGGAGGGTCTCGCGGACGGAACCTGCGAGGAAGGATTTATCGAGGAGTTCACGACAGAGCCGAAGATAGCACAGGGGCGGGCGCATTTGGCGAGGCGGGGGCGACCTCGCGGCGGACGGTGAGGACGGTGATGTCGTCCTGCTGGCCGAAGGATTTGGCGGCCTCGGCGAGGTTGGCGGCTGGCTCCTGGCTGAACATACGGACGCGGTCGAAGCCGAAGAGTTCGCCGTTGGGATGGCGGGCTTCGACGACTCCGTCGGATAGAAGCAGGATGCGGTCGCCCGGATGGAGAAAGAAGCGGGCTTCTTCGTAGATGTTTTCGACGAGAACGCCAAGAGGAAGGCTGCCGGGCAAAGCGATCTCCTGGCTGTTGAGATAAGGCGGCAGATGACCGGCGTTGGCGATGACCATTTCGCCATTGGAGCCGAACCAGAGGGCTTGGCAAGTAGTGAAGCTGTCGGTTCCTGAGAGGACGCGGTTGAGTCCTTCGAGAATTCTGGCGGGGCTGCGATCCTGCATTCTGCGCAATGCGCCCATGAGGAGGGAGACATTCATGGCTGCTTTGAGGCCGTGGCCAGCAACGTCGCCGATGACCACGAGGATGCCTTCGCGGCCCATGGTCTGCACATGGAAGAAATCGCCGCCGACCTCGCTGGCGGGGTTGTAGACCGATTCGACCTCGAATCCGGGCGTGACCAGTTTTTCCTGGGGGATGAGCAACTCCTGCACGCCTCGCGCGGCAGCCATCTCGTTGGTGGCGTGCTCCTGATCGCGCTGGACGCGCAGATAGCGGAAGAAGACGATGAGCACGATGACGAGGATGCCTGCGTAGCCGCCAATGGTGGAGATGTTAATGGGGATGGGGCCGGCCTGGAAGGTGAGCGGAGAAACATAGGGAGTGGCGCTGCCCCCGTTTCTGGCGGAGCCTACGACGGAATCGACGATCGCGACCAGGCTGAACCCCATGGGAACGAGGAAGAGGCCGGCCTCGAAGTTGCGGCGCGCGGCAGCGGAGATGAGAGTGCCGAAGATGAAGATGGACCAGCCGACCATCCAAAGACACGACGCGATGAAGATGGCGGTGAAATAGGGAATGGCTCCGCGGTGAAAGAGGAAGAGAAGTGCGGGGCCGACACAGGCGAGAATCGGCGCGGTGTAGCGCAGGCCGCGGATGTACCAGCGCTGCTTGAGAGAGAGAAAGGCAACGAGAAATTCGAAGAAAAGATAGGCGGAGATGAGCAGAAGCTGGAGAACGATTGTGACGCACCAAAAGGCATTGAGGCGCGCGGAGCTGCCGGCCTGTTCGACGAAGCCGATGGGCGCGGCGGAGAGCTCGTGCAAGGCCAGCCAGAGGTATTCGGGGTGGCCTTTTTCAGAGAAGTAGAGCGCGAGGAGAAAGATGGCGAGCACTACGAGGAGGATGGAGTAGATGAGCTCGGGCAGGCGCTCGAAGAGCATGCGATCGGACCAGAGATTGAACTCGCGCTGAATATCGGCGGGGTTGCCGAGGTAGAGGGAGCGCGTGGCGAAGAATCCGGTGTAGGCGTCATTGCCGAATGCGGCGTAGATGACGCGCACCACCAGTGTGAGGGAGCTTTGGGAGGGATCGAGGTTCAGGTTGTAGAGGCGAGAGATGGGCTGGAATTCCTCGGGCGCGTCGCCGTGCGGACCTTCGGGCTGGACCTGCTGACCGTTGACGAAAACCTCGGGACTGAGGCCGGGCGAGCCAACTTCGAGAGTGGTGCCGTGCGTGACGGGCAGTTCGATGAGCAGGGCAAGCGGCCCGTGATGGGGAGCGAGCTGAACGTGCAGGCGGAACCAGGCGTAGCGGCGGGCGGGGGCTGGCGGCGTTGGCGGAGTGGGGGATCCGGCAGAGGATTTGGTGCTGGCGGCGGGCGCAGTTGCATCCTCGTCGGGGACTTCGCCGATGGAGGGTTTGGCGTCGCGGACCGCCCATTTGGAGTCATCGAAGGTTGGAGAAGATGCAGCGAGATTGGATGTGATGCCAATGCGCCAGTTTCTGTCGAGAGCGATGGGCGAGCCGAGGCCGGTGGCGTCGAAGATGGCAGGCGCGACTGCCGGCGCGGAAGACCTGGCGGATTTGGCGTGGGGGTGCGGCTTAGGCGAGGCGGCGGGGACAGAATTTGGAGACGGGGGCGCTGTCTGAGCGGCAGGCAACGCTGCTCCGCAGATGGCAAACCAAACCCCGATCAGAAACTTCAGCCGCAAAGGGCCTCCCCGGGACTGTTTTCTTCAATGTACTCGAAGGGGGCAGACAGGGAACAGGGAGATGGGGGTATATAGAGCCGGTTGACGGGCTAAGGGACGAAACGCGGGCGGCGAAGGGATAGGGAAAAAAGTAGCTTTGCCTTTGTTGCCAAAGTGGCACATACTTGCGTCTAAGTGATAGAGACAAGCGGGGCAAGGGCCCGGTGTGCATTGCAGTCGAGGTGAGGTCATGAGGGCAATGGATCGCGTGGTGTTGAGAACGGCGGTTCTGGCGGGTTTGGCCATGGCCGTGAACGCAGGAGTTTGGGCGCAATCGAGCGCGCCTGCTGCGGGCAATTCCCCAAGCGTCTCTGCTTCGGCGAGCGCGCCCGCGACACAGGCTCCGGCGAATGCGCCGGCGGGCGACAACGGAGCGCAGACGACTCCGGCCGCAAGCCCGACAACATCGCAACCAGCACAGCCTGCTGCCGGCACCGTGCCGGTGGGCGGCGATGCGCCGGCACCCGCGAAGCAGCCGGGGCAAGGTTCGGATCAGGGGACGGCGCCGAATACGAGTACGAGCGGAGCGGGGACAACCGCGAGTCAAGGAACGGCGAGCACTGCGAGTAACACGCAGTTGGCTCCGTGCGAGACGGCGAAGGCCGACGACAAGAAGGACAAGAAGAAAGACAAGGACAAAGGCGCGGGCGAGGATCCAGCGCCGGGCACGACGGCTGTGGGCGGCGACTGCGCCGGACCAGCAGAAGCAGTGGATGTGAACAAGGTGGTCGATCCCGGCAGCGAGATGATCAAGGTGAAGCCGGGCAGCGAAGAGGACGTGAGCGCGGTGGGCAACCGCGAAATCGGCAAGCGCGGGCTGGGCAACTGGTATTCGACCGACGGCGAGATCAAGATGGGCAAGCAGTTTGCCGATGAGATCGAGAAGAGCACGAAGTTCATCACCGATCCCGTAGTGGACGAGTACATCAATCGCATCGGACAGAACATCGTGAAGAACTCCGATTGTAAGGTGCCGTTTACGATCAAGGTGATCGATTCGGACGAGATCAACGCCATGGCGCTGCCGGGCGGGTTCTTCTATGTGAACTCGGGGCTGATTCTGGCGGCGGACGAAGAGGCGGAGCTGGCGGGCGTGATGGCGCACGAGACGGCGCATGTGTGCGCGCATCACGCGGCGCGCGAGATGACGCGGCTGAATTACGCACAGATCGGCATGGTGCCGCTGGAGATCATGCTTCCGTACGACTGGACTGGACTCGGAATCTACGAGGCGGCGCAATTGGCGATCCCGATCACGTTCCTGCAATTCTCGCGCGACTTCGAGGCACAGGCCGACTACCTGGGTGTGCAGTATATGTACCGGTCGGGATACGATCCGCAGGCATTCATCACCTTCTTTGAGAAGGTGCAGGCGCTGGAGAAGCGCAAGCCGGGGCTGGTGGCGAAGGCGTTCAGTGACCATCCGCAGACGCCGGACCGGATTCTGCACACGCAGGAAGAGATTGCGCGCATTCTTCCAGCCAAGGACGATTACCTGGTGACCACTTCGGAGTTCGAGGACGTGAAGGCGAGACTGGCGCGCATCGAAGACAAGCGGCGGCTGATCGACACCAAGGGCGGCGCGAAGCCATCGTTGCGCAGGGCGAGCACCAGCACGGACGGCTCGAACGGTTCGGGCAGCTCTGGAAATTCAACGGGCGCTCAGCCCGGCGACAGCTCCGGGGACTCGACTGACGGTCCGCCGACGCTGCATCGCCGCGACGACCAGAACTGAAGAGCAGGGATCAGGTTTCATTAAAGCAGGGCGGCTTCTCGGGAAGGGAAGCCGTTCTGCTTTTTGGGCTGATGCGGGCTGCCGTCGGGGTTGAGCTTGGCGACACTCGTGGCGTGGGCTTGCTATGAAAAAGATTGCAGCGATCGCTGCCGTATTCGTGCTCATCCGTTTGTTGACCAAGATCGCCAACCGGATTCCGCTCAAGCCGCCTTCCGGCTATACCTTCTGAATGTATGCGCAGCATGTGGTTGAGTGCACTCCTGCTGACATCACGCTGGTGGATGTCCACCAGACAGAGACGCATCTCGTGAAGGACCTGAGCTGGCCCGGCTGCGCCACGTTCCAGAAAGGCGATGTGCTGGACTTTCATCTGTCGCGCGGGGAAAAAACGAAATTCCTGAGCGACGAGAAGACAGCGTGGTGGCGGAAGGAAATGTGAGAAGAGCAGGGACCAAGCCACCCCAGCGACGAAGACCTTTCGCTGGGGCCCCGGCAGGGACCAAGGGGACAAGGGACCGAGAGACCGAGCAGGTGGGGACGGGGAACGAAGGGCCGGACCATCTGCTTCACGGGCGCGACAGGTTGGGGGCGGGCGGGTTCGCGAGCCCAAGGGGATGGGGTTTTCCACAGGCATGTCGAGTTGGAAGAGGCGGGTGAAACCCGTGAATTTCCTGTAACTTACGGAAATTCCTTGAATGAACCAATCAAGTCGGGTTAAATACAGAAGTACCAGTATCTTTTGCCGCAAGAATACCGCTTTGCATCCTCCTCTTTTTGGAAGGCAATCATGCGCAACGCTGCAGCCCGCTCCAACCTTCTGGTTCCTGAGATTCGCGAGGTGATGGACATTCGCCAGGCCTCGAATTACCTTGGCATCTCCGCAGACACACTCTACAAGTACGCTTCGGATGGATTCGTGCCGGCATTTAAGCTGGGCAATCGCTGGCGGTTCAAGCGCTCGCGGCTGGACGAGTGGATGGACCGGCAAAGCGATCTGCACGCGGGCGGAGAAGTGGACGCGAGCAAGAAGAAGCCGGTGCAGCGAGAGGCTGTTTAGCGCGCCCCGCCGTGATAAAACTAGCGCGTGGACCACTTCCGCCGTATGGGCGCGCTGCGCCGCAAGCTGAGTCGCGCAGGGCTTCCCGGACTCCTCGTTACACACCCTCCAGACGTTCGCTATCTTTGCGGATTCACCGGATCGAGCGCCGCGCTGGCTGTGACCCGCCGCGGCGGGCGACTGTTCACGGATGGGCGGTACACGACGCAGGCGGCCGAAGAGGTGAAGGCGGCACAGGTGCAGATTGTGTCGGGTTCGCCCGCGGTGGCGGCGACGCAGTGGCTGGCAGCGCAGCCGGGCGTGGCGATGGCCGGATTCGACGCGGCAAAAACCACTGTGGCGGAGCTGGCGCGATGGAAGAGCGAGCTGCCGAGCCGTTTGCGTAAAGGTTTTTTTCAGGCGGTGCCTGCGCCGTTGGTCGAGTTGCTGCGCTCGGTGAAGGACGGCGACGAACTGGCGTTGATGGTCCAAGCGGCGCTCATGGGTTGCAAGCTGTTTGAGCACATTCTGGCCGTGCTGCGCCCGGGGATCGCGGAGATTGAAGTGGCGGCGGAGCTGGAGCACCAGGCGCGGATGATGGGCGCCGAAGGAATGTCCTTCGAGACCATTGTGGCGTCAGGGTCGCGCTCGGCGATGCCGCACGGGCGCGCGACGCCTGCGCCGCTGCCGCGACATGGGTTCGTGACGCTCGACTTCGGTATAATCCACAAGGGTTACTGTTCGGATATGACGCGGACGGTCTTCCTGGGCAAGCCAAAGCCTGAGGAGCGAAGAGCCTACGAGGCAGTGTTTGAAGCGCAGGAGAACGCGGTAAACGCCGTGGCCGCGGGCGTGAGTTGCGCAGAAGTGGACGAGGCCGCTCGCAGCGTGTTGCGCAGGGAGGGATTAGCTGAGGCATTTACGCACTCCACCGGGCACGGGGTTGGACTCGAGATTCACGAGCAGCCGCGGGTTGGTGCGGGACAATCGACGCGGCTGCAGCCGGGTATGCTGATCACCATCGAGCCGGGCATTTATCTGGCGGGCAAGTTCGGCATCCGCATTGAGGATATGGTGGTTGTGACGCGCAGCGGAGGGCAAGTGCTGACGCCGGTTCCCAAGGCGCTGATTGAGCTTTGAAACGCGGCGATTCGCCGAGTTGGCTGAGGGAAGTGGAAGTGAAGGAACGAATGAAGCAACAAGACATTGAGGATCTGCGGCAACTGATCGAGTTTTTGAAGTCGCACGGGGTCGCCGAGTTCGATGTGGACCGCGGCGACCTGAAGATCCGTCTGAAATTCAATCCGCAAGAGGGCGCGACGGCCGGTTTAAGCGATCTGGCGCGGCTGCTGCAGACGGCGCCGCAAAGCGTTGCGCAGGCTGCCGCGGCGGCTCATTCGGGACCGGGCGCTGGAGCGGCCACAGGAGCGGCAGCGGCAGAGCCGGCCGCGAATGCCGAGGCCGGGCTGCACATGGTGAAGTCGCCGATTGTCGGCACGTTCTATGGCTCGCCGTCTCCCGGCGCCGCGGCGTTTGTTGCGCCGGGCGATCACGTGGAGAAGGGCCAGGTGATTGGCATCATTGAGGCCATGAAGCTGATGAACGAGATCGAATCGGATGTGGCTGGCGAGGTGGTGAAATGCCTGGTGTCGAACGGGCAGGCCATCGAGTTTGGACAACCTCTCTTCTCGGTTCGGCCGACGTGAGTGAAGAAAGCGGAGTTAGCGGGGGATTGTGGCGAGCAGAGCGCCGCGAAGAACAGTGGTGGATTCAGCGCAGCAGAAAAACAACCGCAGGTCCTTCGACTCCGTCCGCCACGGCGGATTCCGCTCAGGATGACAAGCTTCAACTGCAGAGAGCTTCCTGGAGATGCAACGAACACTGCGAGCCAAGCTGAAACTATTCGCCACGCTCTAAAGGAATTGAATGTTTCGTAAGGTAATGGTTGCCAATCGAGGCGAGATCGCGCTACGCGTGTTAAACGCGTGCCGAGAGCTGGGCATTCGCACGGTTGCCGTGTACAGCGAGGCGGATCGCAACTCGCTGCACGTGCGCTTTGCCGACGAGGCGATCTGCATCGGACCGCCGCGCGCTTCGGACAGCTACCTGAACGTGCCGGCCGTGATTTCGGCGGCGGAGATCGCCGACGTGGAGGCGATCCATCCGGGATACGGACTGCTGAGCGAGAACGCGAACTTTGCCGAGGTTTGCCGCGCGTCGAATATCAAGTTCATTGGGCCGCCGCCGGAGGTGACGCGGCTGATGGGCGAAAAAGAAAAGGCGCGGCAGGCAATGAAGAAGGCCAAGGTGCCGATTCTGCCGGGATCGGACGGGATCCTGGCGACGGCAGAAGAGGCGCGCGAGTGGGCTGAAAAGGTGGGCTACCCGGTCATCCTGAAGGCCAAGGCGGGCGGCGGCGGGCGCGGGATGAGGATTGTGCGCAACGCCGAGGATTTGCCCAACCTCTTTCATGCAGCCTTCACTGAAGCGGCCAATGCGTTCGGGAACGGCGAGCTCTACATGGAGAAGTTCATCGAGCAGCCGCGGCACATCGAGTTTCAGGTACTGGCCGATGAGCATGGCAATGTGGCTTCGCTGTTTGAGCGCGAGTGCTCGATCCAGCGGCGGCACCAGAAGCTGATCGAGGAAGCGCCGAGCCTGCAGGTGACGCAGAAGATGCGCGAGGAGGTGGGCCGAACGCTGTGCAAGTGCATGGGCGAGATCGGCTACCAGAATGCGGGGACGGTGGAGTTCCTGATGGACGCGAGTCATCAGCTCTACTTCATCGAAATGAACACACGGATCCAGGTGGAGCATCCGGTGACAGAGGCGATTACTGGCGTGGACCTGGTGAAGGCGCAGTTGCGCATTGCATCCGGCGAGCGGCTGGGTGCGATTCTTCCGGCCAAGCTGGAGATGCGGGGTCACGCGATTGAGTGCCGGATCAATGCGGAGCATCCGGTTCGCTTCACGCCCTCGGCGGGCAAGATTACGGCCTTCAACGTGCCGGGCGGGAACGGAATTCGCGTGGACACGGCGCTTTATGCAGAGGGAGTGATTCCGCCGTATTACGACTCGCTGATCGCGAAGCTGATTGCGCACGGCGTGGACCGCGCGGAGGCGATGGCAAAGATGGAGCGGGCGCTGAACCAGTTCATCGTGCAGGGGATCGACACGTCGATCTCGCTGCACGAGAAGATCTTTCAAGATGCGGGGTTCCGGGCGGGCGATTTCGACACGGGGTATATGGAGCGGTTCCTAGCGACCCGTGCCGAGGCGGAGAAGCAGCCGGCTTAGGGCGGGCGCGTTGGCCGGATGCATTCAAAGTCTCTTGCAAATATCTGATTCAAAATAACTAGAGAATTCTTGGCGATGGTGTTTGGTTGCGCGTGAGCGCCGAAGCCCCGGCATACCTGTGGAAAATAGTATCGCTTTTTCTTCGCCTTTCCATGCGGAAATGGGCTATGCTGTTTGGGCAATCAGGAGGTTGCACAAATGGATGCACAGAAAGAACTAATTGCTGAATTTGATCGCGAGGCGGCGAAGACGAGGAAGATGTTGGAAGCCATCCCGGCCGATGCCGATTGGAACTTCAAACCCCATCCCAAGTCGATGAGCCTTGGTCGGCTGGCGGGCCATCTCACCGATTTTGTCGGCGACTGGGGAAATCACGCCCTGACGATGGACAAGCTGGAGTTCGCAGCGGATCACAAGTGGGAGCCATTTTCACCGACGAGCAAAGCGGAAGTGCTGGAGAAATTCGACAAGGGGCTCGTGGAGACGCGCGCGGCATTGGTTGCCACGAGCGGCGATGCGTGGGATCGGAACTGGAAGTTTGTATTTGGCGGGCAGGCCTGGATCGACGACACCAAGTACAACGTGTTCCGCGAAACCGTTCTAAACCACATGATTCACCATCGCGGGCAATTGACCGTGTATTTGCGGCTGATCGGCGCGAAGGTTCCGGGGATCTACGGGCCCAGTGCGGACGAGATGCCGGGAATGTAAGCAATCGGCGAGGAGCCGAGAACAGGGGGCAGGGAGCATGAAAATGCGGGCTCGGTCCACATTTCACCGAGCTCGCAGATTCAGGATTTCTGGTCCTGTATCTTCTGGGGCTAGTCTTGATGTATGCCGTTTTCTTTTCCGAAGGTGTACCCGATTCTCGATTCGGAAGTAATTCCGCAGATTGGCCGCGCGGAGTTTTTGAGGCGATTGGGTGGTGAGCTGGCCGAGGCTGGTGTAACGCTGCTCGAGTACCGGAACAAGACAGGGAGCGACGCCGAGGTGCTGGCGGATGCGGCGATCCTTCGCTCGGAGCTGCCTGCACAGAAGGTGAAGCTGATTCTCGATGATCGGGTCGATCTGGTTGAGCGGGCCGGCTTTGATGGCGTGCATGTGGATGCGGGCGACGTGACGACTGCCGAGGCGCGGCGGGCGCTCGGGCCGGGCAGGATTGTGGGCACGTTTGGCGGGAGCGAAGCGCTGCTGCCCGGAATTCTGGAGGAGCCGGCGGATTATCTGTCGATCGGGCCGATTTTTCCCACGACAACGAAGCAGACGGCGAAGGGGCCGATCGGGGCGGCGGGTGTGCGCCGGTTGCGCGAGCAGGCGGGTCCGACTGTAGTGCTGGTTGCGGTCGGAGGAGTGACGCTCCAAACGGCTCCGGAGATTTTGGCCGCAGGTGCGAGCGTGGTCGGAGTGTCAGCCGCGATTTTTCGCGCTGAGGATCCGGCGGGCGAGTTTCGGCGGTGGTTGGCCGCGCTTGGATAGCTGCACTCGGGTAGCGGCGAGTCGCGAGTGTCCGAAAACGAGACAGTGCTGTCTGGAACTGAAACAGAGAGAATGTTCGGATTCGCGCCGCAATGTGGCCGAACGAGGCGATCTCTGGCTGAAATCGAGACATCTGCTGCCTCAAATCGAGACAATTCTCATGAGCGAGGGTTCCTGAAAAGCCGGCTTGTGCCAGCTATTGCTCGGACTCGCCGGTGCCGTATCGTATGATTGCGTAACGAGTTCCGGCGGAGAGATTCTGTTTCGCCTTCGCTGTCTCGCACTATTCATTCGCCGGGGAGGAAGTCGCTCATTGATATCCAATCTGCTGCGCGTTAAACCCATGTCGATGCTCACCCTAGAAGCGGGTGAGCAAGGCGAGCATACGTTGAAGCGCTCGCTGGGGGCCGTGAACCTGGTGACGCTGGGCATTGGGGCGGTGATCGGCGCGGGAATTTTTGTGCTGACGGGCCAAGCCGCCGCGCTCTATGCGGGCCCGGCCGTGGCGCTGAGCTTTGTGCTGGCGGGAATCACTTGCGCTTTTGCCGGGTTGTGCTACGCGGAATTCGCGTCGATCATTCCGATTGCAGGCTCCGCCTATACTTACGGCTACGCCACGCTAGGCGAGTTTGTGGCGTGGATCATCGGCTGGGATCTGGTGTTGGAGTACGCTTTCGGCGCATCCACGGTGGCATCCGGCTGGTCAGGATATTTCACGAGTTTGATGCAGCAGTTTGGCATTCAAATTCCGCCGCAATTGACGGCGTCGACGGGAACACAACTGGCGCTTTACCAAAATCAATGGATGCCGGTGATGTCGCTGCCGCCGGGAGTGAGCGCAGCCGGGCTGCCGCATGTGACCGCGGCCTTCAACCTGGTCGCGATGGCGATTGTCATGGTGATCACGGTCATCCTCGTGATCGGAATCAAGGAGTCGGCAAACTTCAACTCCGGGATTGTGTTTATCAAGCTGAGCGTGGTGGCGATCTTTCTGGTGGTTGGCGGTTACTTCCTGATCCGTCATCCGGGGCTGGCGAGGACAAACTGGCATCCATTCGTTCCGCCGAAGGACGCGAACGGTAACTTTGGGTGGGGCGGAATTTCCAAGGGCGCCTCCCGGATCTTCTTCGCCTACATTGGATTCGATGCGGTGTCGACGGCGGCGCAGGAAGCGAAGAAGCCGCAACGCGATATGCCCATCGGCATTCTCGGGTCGCTGGCCATCTGCACCGTTCTGTACATTCTGGTTTCGCTGGTTCTCACCGGCCTGGTGAGCTACACGAGGCTGAATGTTGGCGCTCCGGTAGCTCTGGGCATCGACGCGACGGGCGTGAGCTGGGGTTCGCTGCTGGTGAAGATCGGCGCGGTCTTCGGCCTGGCAACCGTGATGCTGGTGATGTTGCTTGGACAGACTCGAGTTTTCTACTCGATGTCAAAGGACGGCCTGTTGTGGAAGTGGGCTTCGGCGATTCATCCGAGGTTCCGCACGCCGTGGATCACGACGATTGTGTTCGGAATTTTTGCGGCGCTGTTTCCCGCGTTCCTGCCCATCGGCCGCCTGGCGGACCTGGTGAACATCGGGACGCTGCTGGCGTTCACCATCGTCTGTGCAGGCGTTTGGGTGCTGCGCGTGCGGCATCCTGAGCTGCATCGGCCCTTCAAGACGCCGCTGGTGCCGCTGGTGCCGATTCTGGGAATGGGGTCGGCGCTCTATCTCATGTCGCGGCTGGCGGCAATCACGTGGGAGGTGATGATCGGCTGGCTGATCCTCGGGCTGATCATTTATTTCGGCTATTCGGTGAAGCACAGCAAGGTTCAAAAGCTGGCCAAGGCGCAGACAGCGGACTGAGGGGAGAAGCTCTCGAGCAGCAGCAACGGCCTCCCTTGCGGGAGGCCGTTTTGGTCTGATGACCCCCTCTCTTTTGCCGATGGATGGGATGATGATCGAATCGTCTGGAGGCGGGAAGCGTGAGGGTTGTCGAAATTCTTGAGGCTCAGGAAAAGCTCGAGGAACTGATTGATGAGCTTGCGCCTGGCGAGTCGTTTGCGATCGCTGTCAACGGTGAGCCGCGTGTCAAGGTGGTCAAGCTCAAAGAGGCGAAGATCGAGAAGTTGCTGCGGAAAAGCGGTTAGATTGTGGATTCGCAAATGGCTGACAAAACTGTGCGGGTGTGGACACCCGCACCACAGCCGGTCTGAAGACCGGCGCGACATCTCTGCAGTTACAAAATCACGCAGTCTTGGTGTTAGAAGCGGCCTACGCGGTTGTCTTGGCGCAGAATTCGTCGAAGGCGCGCGTGAGTTCGGCGGCGATGTGCTGAGCGGTTGACTGCTCGATGACAGAGCGCTGCATGAGGTAGACGAGCTTGCCGTCGCGCAAGATGGCAATGGCTGGCGAACTGGGCGGATAGCCCTCGAAGTAGGTGCGGGCGCGATCGGTGGCCTCGCGGTCCTGGCCCGCAAACACGGTGATCTTGCGATCGGGCTGGTTGGTCGTGTTCGTGAGAGCGAGGCGGATGCCGGGGCGGGCCTTGCCTGCCGCACAGCCGCAGATGGAGTTGACGACGAGGAGAGTTGTTCCGGGCTCCGCCAGTGCCGCATCGACTTCTTCTGCGGTCCGGGTTTCCTTGATCCCGGCGCGCACCAGTTCCTCGCGCATGGGAATCACCATCAATTCTGGATACATGTTCGCCTCCGGCAGGGAAGTTGCCTGAGACCATTCTACCCTCTTCACCCTCAGCGGTGTAGCCTTGAACCGATGCAGATCAAAGAAAGACAACTTCTCGCCCCGTTTACGACTTTTGGCGTTGGCGGGACGGCGCGGTGGTTTGCCGAGGCAGCAAGCGAGGAGGAGATTGCCGAGGCCAGCGAGTGGGCGCGCGGGCGTGGCGAGCCGCTGTTTGTGCTGGGCGGCGGGAGCAATCTGCTCGTCGCCGATGAGGGATTCGCAGGTCTGGTGCTGCACGTCGGGCTGAAGGGAATCGAGCGGGATAGAGAGCTGTTTCGCGTGGAAGCGGGCGAAGATTGGGACGAGCTTGTCTGTCGGGCCGTTGAGTTGGAGTGTGCGGGAATTGAGTGCCTGGCGGGGATTCCGGGGACGGTGGGCGGAACGCCGGTGCAGAATGTGGGCGCGTACGGGCAGGAGGTTGCGTCGGTTATCGAGCGGGTGCGTGCGTTTGATTTGGATAAGCGCACGTTTGTCGAGTTCTCGAACGCCGAGTGCGGGTTTGCTTATCGGCGCAGCCGGTTCAACACAGCGGATCGGGGGCGGTACGTCGTGACGCGCGTCGACTATAGGCTGCGGCAAGATGGCGCGCCACTGATCGCGTACCAGGATCTGAAGGCGCATTTTGAAGGCTGGGCGAAGACGCCCACACTGGCCGAAACGGCGGAGGTAGTGCGGAGCATCCGGCGAAGCAAGGGAATGTTGCTGGTTGATGGCGATCCCGATTGTCGCAGTGCGGGGAGTTTCTTCAAGAACCCCGCGGCCACCGAAGAAGTGGCGGAACGCGTGCGAAAAATCGCTGCGGAGGTTGGAGTTCCGATTCGGATTTTTCCTGCGGACGATGGGCTGGTGAAGATTCCAGCGGCGTGGTTGATTGAGCAGGCGGGATTCACGAAGGGCTACGAGATGGGCGCGGTGGGAATTTCGTCGCGGCACACGCTGGCGCTGGTGAATCGCGGCGGCGCGACGGCCAGGGATATTCTGGCGCTGGCGGAGAAAATTCGAACGGCGGTTGAAGCGCGGTTCGGGATTCGGCTGGAGATGGAGCCGATGATGGTGGGATTCGCATAAGACACCGCTACTGACGGCCACAGCGCAAGAAAAGCCATTGGCGTAGAATCCAAGTCGTCCCCTGGGTGAGGTCGGAGAGAGCGTGCTGGTATGCGATTGGCCTTTCCGTCTCTAGCGCGCTTGGTTCGGCAGCAGATTGTTTATATCGTCGTTTCCGCTGTTCTCGGCGCCATTTTCTGGGCAATTGGCCTGCCGATCAATCCCTTCACAGTTTTGTTGTACACACTCTGCATCGGGAATCTCCTCTCGTTTGGAATCGATCGGGTGGAGTTTCTCTTTTCGAACCGGCCATTTCCATTCAACTGGCTGATCTTTTTGCCGATCCTCCTCGCATTGACGGTCCCGGTTTATTTGATCTCGAGCGCAATTGTTTGGCTCATTTCTCCGCCTGGTCCGCAGACGCTTTCTCATCTAATTCTGACGGGATGGAAGTTTCCGTTTCTGGTCACCTTCGTCTTCGGTTTTGTCTCGTTCATGTACCAAACATCGAAGGATCGGCTGGAACAGCGGAACCAGGAACTCGAGCGCTCAGTGAAGCAGGGCGCCGCGCAACTGGAAAAGCAGGAAGAAGAGATGCAGCGCGCGGGCGAAATCCAGCGGTCGCTGCTGCCGAAGGAGATTCCACAGCTTGCCGGATTCGAAGTGGCGGGAGCGTGGCGCCCGGCTCGTACGGTGAGCGGTGACTACTACGACGTATTCAAGCTGGGTGAGGGTAAGCTGGGAATTTGCATTGCCGACGTGGTTGGGAAGGGCGTGTCGGCCGCGCTGATGATGGCCAATGTACAGGCCGCAGTGCGGGCCTATGCAAGCAGTGCCGAAAGCCCTGCGCAGTTGTGCGTCAAAGTGAACAGCCTCCTCTGCGAGAATCTGGCGACGGGAAAGTTCGTGACGTTTCTCTATGGCGTGCTGGACAGCGAGGCGCGGACGCTCGACTACTGCAATGCCGGCCAAATTTACCCGATTCTCGTTTCGCAAGGCAGTACTAAGTCGTTGGATCATGGCGGCGCGGTGCTGGGTGTATTTCCGAAGTGGGAATACGAGAACGCGAAGATTGAGTTTCGTGAGGGCGACCGGCTGTTGCTTGTCACCGATGGCATTACTGAAGCCAGCGACGGGGATGACCAGGAGTTTGGCGAGGAGAAGCTTGCCGTAGCAGCGCTGGCCTGCAGCAAACGCACATCGGCGGAGATGTGCGATACGCTGCTCAACCAGGTGTCGGCGTTTTGCGATGCCCATTTTCAGGATGATGCGACGCTGCTGGTGATCGCGGCGAAGTAAGAAGTCCTGAGATCAGTTCCCGGAATTAGTCCCAACGGCTTTCAGGCGGCCGAGGAGACGCGCCCGCTCTGAGGCAAGGACCTGGGCTGCCGGGCCGAGGGCGGTGAGGCGGCCGTCACGCAACAGCAAAACTTCAGCAGAAATGGCGAGCGCGTCGGTGGCGTCGTGCGTGGCCACGACGGTTTGCACTTTGCTTTCGCGCAGCCAACTTTGCAGGCGAACGAGCAGCGCATCGCTGGCGACGCCGTCGAGCGCTGAAAAGGGCTCATCGAGGAGAAGCAGGCGCGGCGCTGGCGCGAGTGCTCGAGCCAGCGCGACGCGTTGCGCCTGGCCGCCGGAGAGATCCTGCGGGCGGCGGGCGGCGAGGTCGGTGGCGCCGACAAGATCCAGCATTTCATCTACGCGGCGGGCGCGTGCGGTGCGATTGAGGCTCTGAAGACCGTAGGCCACATTCGCGGCGGCGGTGAGGTGAGGGAAGAGGGCGGATTGCTGCGATACCAGCGAAGTTTGGCGATGACCGGGCGGTACGCAGAGTCCACTGTCTGTTTCAGTGAACGTTCGACCGTCGAGAGCGATGCGGCCGCTTATTGGATGATCGAGACCAGCGAGCAGGCGAAGCAATGTGCTCTTGCCCGCACCAGACGGGCCGAAGATGACGGTCCAGCCGGATGCAAATGTGCATTCCACTTGAAGGTGGAACGCTCCGCGGCGTGCGTCGAGTGAGAAGCTAAGCACCTCTTTCGCTCCCACGCTTCTGGCTGGTGGCGTAGACGGCGACGAGAGCGATAACGCTCAAGCCAAGAAGCAACAGAGCGGTGTGGCCTGCGGCGGCGTAGTCGAAGCTTTCCACCTGGTCATAAAGAACAATAGACAGCGTTCGCGTAGCGCCGGGAATGTCGCCGCCGAGCATGAGTACGACGCCGAATTCGCCGATGGTGTGAAGAAAGCTGAGCACGATCGCGACGACAAGTGAACGGCGAGCAAGCGGAACGAGGATGCTGCTGACGAGGCGGACGGGGCCTGCGCCGAGCAGGCGCGCGGCGTCAACGAGGGCGGAGTCGACCGAAGCGAAGCCGGCAACGAGAGGCTGCACCGCAAAGGGAAGGCTGTAGATGACGGAACCGACGACGAGGCCATCGAAGGAGAATGCGAGCGGATGGCCGAGCATTGCGGTGATACCGCGGCCAAAGGCGGTTCGCGGGCCAAGCAGGACAAGCAGAAAGAAGCCGAGGACTGTGGGCGGCAGAACCATGGGCAGCGTGGCGAGCGCTTCGACGGCGGCGAGCCAGCGGCCACGGCCGAGCACGATGAGCGCGGCAAGTGGTACGGCGATGGCGAGAAGAATCGCGGTGGTGACGGTGGCGAGACGAAGCGAGAGGGCGAATGCTTGCCAGTCCATCGCGATCACTTGACCGGCGCGAGGCCGGATTTGGCGAGTTGGGCTTGAATGGCGGAGGAGAGAAGAAAGTCGAGGAGCTTGTGTGCGGCGGCGCGCTGCTTGGTGTTGCTGATCATCACTGCGCCCTGCTCGATGGGCGGATAGAGGTCGCGAGGAATCACGAAGTACGAGCCGTCTGCCGAGAGGCGCGGCGTCAGCGCCGAGGTGAGCGAAATGAGACCGGCGTCGGCGTTGGCGGAGTCGACGAACTGCGCGGCCTGGGCGATGTTTTCAGCGGTGACGAGGCGCGGCTTGAGGGCGTCATACAAATTCAGGCTATGAAGTGCGGCGAGGGCGGCGCGTCCATACGGCGCGCGGTCAGGGTTGGCGATGGCGAGGCGCTTCAAGGCAGGCGAGCGGAGCAGATCGAGCGAGGGCGGAGGCAGGTGTGAATCGTTTCGAGCCCAGAGAACGAGGGTTCCTCGCGCGTAGGTAATGGGAGTGGAGGAATCGGCGGAGCCGGCGGCATCAGCCAGGCCGGCGTCGATGAGGCGTTTGGGAAAACCGAGGTCGGCGGAGAGGAAGACGTCGAAGGGCGCGCCGTTCTGGATCTGCGTGGTGAGCGTGGCAGAAGACTGGAAGGTGGCTTCCGCGTGAATGCCGGTATTTTTCTCGAATTGGAGGAGGATCGGAGGAAGAACGGGTTCGAGATCGGCGGCCGCGGCGACGCGGAGAGGCGCTTGCGCGCCGAGCGGCGCGAGAGTCAGGAGCGCAAAAAGAGCAGTGAGAAACTGCTTCGACATCGGCGCGATTGGCCTTCCATCCACAGCGGGAATCGCCGTACACCTGCTAGGCTAACACCTAGATATGAACGACAATCTGCATCAGTTACGCTGTTTTGGATGCGGAAGCCGGATCGCGGGCAAGGAGGCGCAGCCGGACTTTCGCTGCGCGAATTGCGGCGACCTGTTTGAGGTGGAGTACCCCGGCTGGAACCAGCGCGGAGGGCACGACCGGCCCAATCCGGGAGCGCTGAAGTGGCTTTGGCGGGAGCGGCGCTGCTCAGGCGAGGCGCTGGATCAGTCAGGCGTGTGGCGATTCCGGGAGCTCTTGCCGATTCTCGACAGTTTTGGAAACGCGGTGTCGCTGCGCGAGGGGAATGCGCCGCTCTATCACCTGCCGCGCGCGGCGAAGGCTTTGGGTGTCGATCAGCTCTTTGCCAAGCACCAGGGGATGAATCCGTCAGGCTCGTTCAAGGACACGGGGATGACGGCGGCGCTGAGCGTGGCGCGCGAGCGGGGATTTACATGGGTCGCATGCGCGTCGACGGGGAACACGTCGGCTTCGATGGCGGCCTATGCGGCGCGCGCAGGAATGCGCAGCCTGGTTTTGATTCCCGAGGGGAAGATTGCGTGGGGCAAGCTGTCACAGGCGATGGATTACGGCGCGGTGACGTGCCAGGTGCGCGCCGACTTCGACGGCTGCCTACGCCTGCTGACGCGGATTGTGATGAAGGCGCCGATCTACCTGCTGAACTCGGTGAATCCGTATCGGCTTGAGGGTCAAAAGACGCCGGCCATCGAGATTGCGGAAGCAATGGACTGGAATGTGCCCGACCACTTGATTGTTCCCGGAGGCAACTTGGGGAACAGCTCGGCGCTGGGAAAGGGATTCCGTGAGATGCGCGAGTTGGGATTGGTGGCGCGGATGCCGAAGATCAGCGTGATTCAAGCTGCGGGGGCCAATCCGCTGGTGCGAAGTTTGAACAAGAACCACGGGGCAGTGCTGGAGCCGATGGAAGCGCACACGCGGGCGACTGCCATCCGCATCGGAAATCCGGCGTCGTGGCGCAAATCGGCGCGCGTGATTCAAGAGAGCGGCGGTTGGTGCCTCGACGTGAGCGAGGCGGAGATCGCGATTGCCAAGGCGGAGATTGGCGCGGAAGGATTAGGCTGCGAGCCGGCTTCAGCGGTGACGTTAGCCGGGCTGAAGAAGCTGCGCGCGCAAGGCGTGATCCATTCGGGCGAGACTGTAGTGCTGGTGCTGACTGGCCATACGCTGAAGGACGCGGACTATACGATCGACTTTCATCGCGGAGCGCTGCTGACCGACGAGGAGAAGCTGGGATCGGAGGCGGCGATTGAAGCGCTGCGGCGCGATGCGATCACCGTCGATGCAACGCCGGAGGCAGTGCTGGCGGCGATCGAGGGCGAAGTGGGATGAGCGGCCAAAAGATCGATATGGGAAAGCCGGGTGTCGCACCCCGTGGACGAAAGCTTGTTCATGGCGACGACGGCGCTTTTCAGCTCCGCTTACCTGCGACTTCGGCGAATCTGGGGCCGGGATTTGACGCGGTGGCCGTGGCACTGGATTTCTTTCTGGAGATTGAGGCTGAGCCGGCGCAGGTGTTCTCAGTCACAGCGAGCGGAAGAAACGCCGACCGCTGCGCACGGCTCGAAGACAATCTGATTCTCGAAACATACAAGCAAGTACTGAGCGACAGCCATCGGGCGATCGTTCCGCTGAAGATCCGGATGGTCAACGGGATTCCGCTGGGCATGGGATGCGGGTCGTCTGCGGCAGCGCGACTGGCGGCGATCGCGCTGGCAGTGCATTTTGGGAAACTCGGCTGGGATACTGAGCGAGTTCTAGAAGAGGCATACAAGCTCGAAGGGCATCCAGACAATGTGGCGGCGTGCTGGCTGGGCGGATTTGTGACGGCGGTTTGCGAGGGAACGAAAGTGCGCGTGGCGCGAGCCGATCCACCAGAGGAGTGGCGGGCGATCGTCGCTCTGCCAGACGAGCCGCTTTCCACCAGTAAAGCGCGCGCGGTATTGCCGGCCAGTTATTCGCTTGAAGATGTAGTTGCGAATTTGCAATCGGTAGCCGTGCTCACGCTTGCGTTCGCGCAGGGCCGAGCGGATCTGCTGCGGCTGGCGATGCGAGATCGGATTCATCAGCCGTATCGCGCGCCGATCACTCCGTTGCTCCCGATTCTGCTGCCGCAGGTGGGATCGCACGGAATTCTTGGCGTTGCGTTGAGCGGAGCGGGGCCGGCAGTTCTCGTGATTGTCGAGCGGGAAAAGAGCTTGGCGGGTGCTACAAAGGCGGTGCAAAAAGCAGCGGAAAACCGGATGGGAATGGAGCTGCGAATCTGCGGTTTTTCGCGTGTCGGGGCCTGCCAAGCTGTTGAAAAATAAGTGATTTTGTGGAAATGTGGACTGATTCAACACCGAACTGTATGCGTTATCAATGAGTTACGGTGGTTGCCTAGGTGAATAGTCACCAAAAATTTGATTACTGCGCCTATTACTCAAGTTTGCTTGCTATTTATCGATTGAACACCTTACATTCGCTCCGTGGGCAGTTCTGGGGGAGGGCTGCTCTAGCGCCTGTGATCCTTATCGGATCCGGGCGCTTTTCTTTGTGCGCTAAATCGTTTCCGCTGACTCCAAAGGGCGGCGCGTGGGGCGCGGAGATGGAGGCGACTCCGCGACTCATTGAATCGATGACAAATCAAGCGATTTGGTTGTGTGCAACGTTACTCGACGGCGCCGCGGCTTGCGACTTTCGTCCCGTTGGCGCATCAGATGCGTATACGGTTTCCTGTACAATGAACGGGTGCGGGTCCGCAAGGAGGATCATGGCTGGCTTGGGTGTGTTGGAAGTGAACGATGCAAATTTTGACCAGGAAGTGCTGAAAAGCGAACAGCCGGTTCTGGTGGATTTTTGGGCCGTTTGGTGCGGGCCGTGCAAGGCGATTGCACCGATTGTGGATGGAGTGGCCGCGACGTATGCAGGCAAGTTGAAGGTGGCCAAGGTGAACGTGGATCAGAACGGCGCGACACCATCGCGATACGGGATTCGCGGGATTCCGGCGCTGCTGTTCTTCAAGGGCGGCAAGGTTGCGGATCAGATTGTAGGCTATGTTCCGCAGGATGTGATTGAAGAGAAGGTCAAGAAACTGCTCGCGTAACGGAATCGATTGAGCAAGGAAAGCCCGGCCCTCGTGCCGGGCTTTCGTGCGTCTACGCGCCTTTAGGCCCGGCCGCGGAACTGGATAATGCGCCGGCGGTCGCGCTTGGAAGGGCGACGCTCGGGCACCCGAACGTATTGCTCGAATGCTTTGCGCTCCTCGGCGAGGTGGAGGCGCGCTTCGCGGCTCGCATCGGATTCGCGATAGAGGGTCTGCGCAACTGCCGCAGGGCCGCGCGTGGCACTGACGAGCAAAACCTCAACTTCAAAGATGCCGCGCTCGTTCTCGATGCGCAGCTTGTCTCCGGCGCGAACGTCGCGAGCGGGCTTGGAGCGGAGGCCGTTCGATTGAATGCGGCCAATGTCGCAGGCACGGGAGGCCATGGCGCGCGTTTTAAAGAAGCGCGCAGCCCAGAGCCATTTGTCGATGCGCACAGAGTCCATGGTGAAATCCGGAATAGCGCAAAAACAAAATGTATCAGGATCCTTGTGCGATCTTCCACAGATAAAGATGGCTGGAGTCGCTCGATGTGGCCACGGCCAGTCCTTTTTGGTGTGTGGCGCGATTGAGAGCGGCGCGAATATTCGCTTTGGTATCGGGCAAAGCGGCGAGGGGGACCTTGAGGGCGCTGTCGGAAGGCAGGCGGTCGAGCTGACTCAGCAGGAGAGTGACAATGCGCTGGTGCTTGCCAGTCCGGCCTTTGGGGACCGCATCCTGCTGAACCATCTGGATCTTCTTTGATACGAATTCCGCTCTGTGGCGTTTTGCCAACGGAATGCTCCTCATCATCCGTGAGATGCAGGAGCGCTTGCGTCGTATGCCTGGCGAGCGCGAATGGCTAGCCCGGCCCGCGAGAGTGGCGTATCCCTAACTTAAGCGTTGGCGAACGATGCCGTACAAAAATCGTATCGAATCGCTATTACCCGAGTAAAAATATCCTAGGCGTGTAAAAAATCCCAAGTTTCCTACCGGAAGAAACCCACGTCCGCCCGGTGGATTTCCTCAGGTAAGGCTTTGCAGCAAAATGGGTTTCGATTATTCTGAGGCGAATGGCATGACGGATGCAATGCAAAGAGCGAGGCTTCGACATGAATATGAGCGGAACACGAAACACCCCTATCGTGCCTGTTAGCGAAGCTCCTTCCTTCCACGAGGTCGAATTTCGCCCGCGGGTTTTGGTGGTCGATGACGAACCGTCGATCGCAGACACCGTTACCACGATCCTCTCCATGAGCGGTTATGCTGCCATGGCCGCGTACGACGGAGATGAAGCTCTTGAGACTGCGCTGGCTGCGCCACCCCATCTTGTGATCACCGACGTGTTCTTGCCGGGGATGAACGGGATTGAACTCGCTATTACGATTCAGCGCGTGTTTCCCGAATGCCAAATCCTGCTTTTCTCCGGGCAAGCGACGACAGTCGATTTACTGGCTGCGGCCGGCAACGCCGGGCATCACTTCACCCTGCTCAGTAAACCTGTGCCCCCGGAGCGGCTGCTGGCGATGGTGAAAGAGAAGCTGCGGACTGTGACTTCTCAGCCGATCTCAACCGCAAACTAAGGCAAGTTCCTAACCGGCGTAAGCCTATAGCCGGCCTTGACGGCTGCGTCACGGCTTGGCGGCGCCGTGGAGCTGCGCTTCGATTGCGTCGAAACTCGCATCGTCGATGGCCGAGATGACGAAAGGATCGGCGTTGGGAATGAGCGGCATTTTGAAATCGAGGGCCCAGGACTCGCCGGGCTTGAGATCGCGTGCGTAGGTGACGATGCCGATGGGCGTGGTGGGGCCAGCGTTGAGTTGAGTCTCCACGAGAACGTACTGGGGATTCGGCTCGCTCCAGTTCTTGCGGATCTTGAAGCTACGGTCGGTGTAGCCGGCGGGGAAACTGTAGAGATCGCGGTTGAAGCGGTAAAAGTTGGCGTCGTCGAAATAGTTCATCCAGCCAGGGCTGAAGCTTTCGCCGGGCTGGCGCTTGGCGCCTTGAGTGGCTCCGCTGGTGGTGGGGCCGTCGTAGCGGACGCCGGAGGCGAAGACAGCGCGTTTCGGCTCGCGGGCAGAGTTCGTTATGTCGACGCGGACAAAGTTTACCTGGGGTTCGTAGATATCTGCCGTAATGTCAAAGCCAGGCATAAAAGGAAACTTTGCGTGCTGGCGCGCGCGAACGATCGCGCTTTTATCGATTTTGCTCGCGAAGATCGTGAAGCGGTACGTGATGCCGTCGCTCCCAAATTTGTAATGCACGATGGGCAGATGACCCTGCTCCAGCGTGGAAATGTGAGCGTTCGCGGGCTCAAGATCAGGTCCGGAGAAAAACACGAGCTCTTCAAAGCCGGTGCGCAGGTAGCCCTCGGGCGTGATCTCGGTAGCGGCCCCGGAGCCCATGAAACCGAACTCGGCGGTAGGTAGGGCGGGGTTGGAGGATGGCTGGGCGGGCTGGCCTGGCTGGCCGATGGAGGGGGAGACCGCTTGCGCGTTCGATAAGGACGCAGCAGCGAGAACCAGACTTGCCAGGGCAAAAACGGACTTGCGGAGATGGCTCATAACTAAGAAAAGCATAGAACCCGGGCTTCCCATTCAAGCGGTGCTACGGCGGAAAAACCACAGGCAAAGTGGCCTGTGCGCATTGCAAGAAGCATCATAAATGAGCGACCGTAGCCACCGCCGGCGCATTCGGTTTCAGTGAAGGCAGTGATGGCAGTCACGGGCAACGGAATTCGAGCGGGCCTAGACTTCATCATCGCAGACGCTTCAGGGCCCGGAAGTGTGAACGTCCTGCGGAAGCCGAGGTCCGTTCACCGCGGCACATCGCTTGTGGCCGTAGTGAGTGGCAGTCCGGCTTTCGCCAGACCCTGCGGTGGGTGCCAATGACCGTGAGGGAGCGGTCGCACTATGAGCGCGACCTGTCGAAAATGCACAGCGCACCTTGAGGCGGAGTGGAAGTTCTGCCCGCATTGCGGAGCAACGAACGCGCAGGAGACTCACCTGCCGGCGGTCGAACACCATGAACACGAGAAGCCACCGGTGAAAGGCGCGTTCAGCGGTATGCTGCTGGGATTGCTGGCTGCCCCGGTTCTTATCATCCTTGGCGGAATGATCTGCCTCACCGGACTGGGTGTGTTTCTTGGCGTGCCGATGATCATCGCGGGAGTATGCGCTCCGCTGCTGGGGTCGCTGCTGGGAATCAACGCGCTGAAAGGGAAGTGCCCGTGGTGCGGCTCCTCGGTGGGCAGCGTGGCGCTGTTTGACCGCTTCAGTTGTCCGGCTTGCAGCAAGCGGATCGTTGTGCGCAAGAGCGAGCTGGTCAGGGCAGCGTGAGCGGGCCAGTCTCGACAATCGCCTGGACGGGCGAATCTAGATGGGCGAATCTGGACGGGCGAATCTGGACGGGCGAATGCCGCGAGCGATCATCGCGCAGTTGACCTGTCGATTGTCGGCAGATCAATACCAGAATTTGAATTCAGGCCAGTCAGCGGCGTAGGAACGCTTGCGGTGGCGCAGCCAGAAGTAGTGCTGGTGCTCGAAGTCCATGATCCACGGCGCATCAAATGGACCGAGATCAATCACCTCGGCGTAAGTGTCCGTGTAATCATCGCGCCTGTTTCCCAATGTGAGGACTGATTCGCCCGTGTAGCCGTTCCAGCCCCAGTAGTAATAATTCTGATGCTCGCTGATGGCAGTCGGAAGTCCGTATGCAGGCCCAAGCACGTTCACCGCGCTGGCTTCGCCGTAGTTGTAGCAGAAGATCGCAGTTTGGGGGCGCACGTCGGGTGGTAGCGCGTTGTAGCGAGCGGCAAATCCCTCGACCATCTGCGGCCAGCCGAAGCGGTCGGAAAGGTATTGAGGCAAAGGGCTGGAAAACTTTTCTTGCTTGGCATTAGCGCCGGGAAAGTGGGAGACGTAGGCGCGATAATCCGCCGGCGGAAGCAGGGTGAGAACAATGGGGCCCGTGATGAAGCACAGCGCAAGCGCGAGCACGGTCGGTGTAGCCCACAATCACCCAGTGGAGGCCGGGGCGACGGCTGCGGGCAGCCGCCCCGGCGGCGAAGAGCACTGGATAGACAGGCGCAAGGTAGTAATCCTTGGCGTGCATCGCCATCAGCAGAACTACGAAGACAACGTAAGTGATCGCGGCGAACCGCCAGGGCCGGGCTTTGCGCGCGAAGGCGAGCCACGCGAGGCCGCTGATCCAGAGGGGCGCAGTTCCCGGAAACAGCATGTTGCCCTGCTCCAGCAGAAACTCGAGCGGCGGCAGCTTGATGTTCTTGTCGGAATGGGCAATGTTTTCGAGAAGCTCATAGGTGGGGAAGTGATGGATCCACTGCCAGAGGAGGTTTGGAAGAGCCAGCAGAATCAGAAGCGCGACACCGGCTGCACACCAGCGCGACCACAGAATGCGGCGCTGTGAGCTCAACAAGACTCCCACAAGAAGCGCCAGGAGAAAGAAGACGGTGGAATGTTTGTTCTCGATGCCAAGGCCGGCCAGCAATCCAAAAATGAGCCACGCGCGCGGGCTGGCGCTGCCATCGGCGATGCGCAGCAGCACGAGCATCAATCCCATCCAGAAGCATGGCTCGACGGAATTCATCGAGAGGAAATTCGAGGTGCCCAGAAAGACCGGCGCCGCCAGAGCGGCGGTCATGGCCAGAATTTGCGCGCTACGCAGTCCGCCCAGTTGCCAGGTAAGCAGGCCGGTGAGCCCAACCAGCGCGCCACCTGCGGCGAAACTCAGGATACGAATTCCAGTGGGCGTGAGGCCAAAAAGCGTCTCCGCGATGCGGGCCTGCACGGCAACGAGCGGGGGCTGATCCACATAACCCCAGGCCAGGTGATGCCCGCAAACGAGGTAGTAGAGCTCATCGCGAAAAAAGCCGTAGCCGAGGTGACTGCCCCAGAGCGAGCTGACGAAGTGGATGAGGAACGTAATCGCGCCAAAGAGTGCGGCGAGAATCAGTGCGGCGCGGAGGGGAGCACGCACGGGGACGGCAGGAGGGTCGTCTTGCAAGGCGGTGAAATCCTCTGTTATGGCTTAGGCAATTCTACGCCGCCCTTTTGAGCGCATCATTGCGCCGGAAGCTCGGCGTGGAAGTGCTGCCAGATTGTCTCGGCAGTTTTGCGGGAGACGACGGCGGCGAGCGAATCGGGCGTGGCTTGCTCGACGTCGCGCAGGCTGCCGAAGTGCGTAAGCAGGCGCTGGCGGGTTTGCGGGCCGACGCCGGGAATATCCAGTAGCTCGGAACCCCTATCTCTCATCGCGCGGCGTTGGCGGTGGTAGCCGACGGCGAAGCGATGGCTCTCGTCGCGGATAAGCTGGACCAGATGAAGCACGGGCGAGCGGCGGTCTAGGACGATGGGCTCGTCTTCGTTGCCGTAGAGATAGATGACCTCTTCTCTCTTTGCGATCGACGCCAGCGGCTGCGAGGTGAAGCCGAGGGATTCGAGGGCTTCGGCGGCCGCGTGAAGCTGGCCGAGGCCACCGTCGACGAGGATCAGGGAGGGCATTGGCTGGTCTTCATCCTTCAGCCGGCGGTAGCGGCGTTCGACCACCTCGCGCATTGAGGCGAAGTCGTCGACGCCGGCGACGGTTTTCACTTTGAATTTGCGATAGGCGGACTTGTTCATCTTGCCGTCTTCCCAGACGACGAGCGATGCGACCGTTTCCGCGCCCTGGATGTGCGAGATGTCGAAGCACTCGATGCGGCGGGGAAGCTCGGGGAGCATGAGCGCGTCTGCAAGCGCCTCTTGAATGGCCTTGCGCGAAGGCTCGAGGACCCGGAAACGCTGCGTGTAGGACTGGTGGGCGTTCTGGCCGGAGAGATCGACGAGGGACTTTTTGTCGCCGCGCTGGGGGACGGCGATCTCGATCTTGTGGCCAGTGCGCTCGGTGAGCAATGCGGCGAGGGTCTCGCGATCATCGAATTCGACGGGAACGAGGATGGTGCGCGGGACGTATTGCTGGTCGATGTAGAGCTGCTTGAGGAGAGCTGAGAAGACGTGTCCCGCGTCGAAATCCTTCGTGCCGGGCGCCCGGCCTTTGGCCTCGGATCCCTGATCTCTTTCATCGTCCGCTTCCAGCAAACTTGGCAGGTCTTCCCAGAAGAACTCGCGGCGATCGACAATTTTGCCGTTGCGCATGTGGAAGAGATTCACGGCCAGGCTGCCGTCCTCGAAGTGGTAGCCGAAGACGTCGGCGTCATCATCGAGCTCGGCGGTGGCGATGCGCTGCTTTTCCTGGAGCTGGTGCACGGTGGAGAGCTGGTCGCGCAGGCGCGCGGCGGCTTCGAACTGCTCGGCTTCGGCGGCGGCCATCATGCGCGCGGTGAGGGTACGCTCAAGCTCGGCGTGGCGGCCCTCGAGAAAAAGCTGCGCGTCACGGACGGCCTGCTTGTAGGCCTCCGGGGTGGTGAGGCCTTCGACGCATGGGCCGAGGCAGCGATGAATGTAGTACTGCAGGCAGGCGCGAGGATGGTAGCGCGATAGGTCGACCTTGCAACTGGGCAGCAGGAAGCTGCGATGAATGAGCTCGACCACGCGATAGGCGAGGTTGCCGGGGAAGTAAGGGCCGTAGTAGGCGGAACCGTCTTTGCGCAGGCGGCGCGTGACGAAGACCTTGGGGAAGCGGTCGGCGAGGGTGAGCTTGACGTAGGGGTATGTCTTGTCGTCGCGCAGCAGGATGTTGAAGCGCGGCTTGCGCTGCTTGATGAGATTGTTCTCGAGGGCCAGGGCTTCGTGCTCGTTGGCGACGAGAATGGTTTCGATGTCGACGGCTTCGCGCATGAGCGAGCCGGTTTTGGCGTTGGCCTGCGAGGCTTCGAGAAGATAGGAACGCACGCGCGAGCGGAGGTTGTTAGCCTTGCCCACGTAGATGACCTCGCCCTCGGCGTTCTTGTAGAGATACACGCCGGGCTGGGTGGGGAGGGTGCGGATTTTTTCGTAGAGATCCATTGAGAGTTCGTAGCGCCGGGTCCGATCCGCAATGTGCCAGTTCTCGGAATGCTGTGGCTCAATTCTTAGAATATCGGGAATCTACAGGAAGTGTTGGCCGAGAACTGCCCGGCTGTAGATTCGGCCTCGCGCATTGAAAGTCGGGCAAACCTTACCGGGAAGCGTAAAAATTACACAGTTTCCGGGTCTGTTGAGATCGCGCGGCCGGATTAATATGTCTTTATTCTTCAACATGTTGCGCGGAAGTTCAGGATTGGATAGTGGCGTGCACTTATCGAGGTGAAAACAAGAAACCCCTTCCCGGCGGAAGAGCGCGAAACGCGCCGGCAGGGAACGGCGAGGTGAGGAGCATGAAAATGCAGCGATTTGGATTTGCGTTGACGGCAGCGGCGTTGATGGCGTTTGGCGTGGCGGGATGCGCTACGAAAAATTACGTGCGAACTCAGACCCAGCCGCTGATTGATCACACCGATCAACTCGAGCAGAAGACCGCGGACAACAACCGTCAGATTCATGACGTGAACGACCGTGCGATGACGGGCATCGCGCATGCGCAAGGCTCGGCAGATACGGCGCAGACAAGTGCCCAGACCGCCAGCGACGCCGCGAACACCGCGGACACGGCAGCCAACGAAGTGGCGCACCGCGCCGATTCGCTGGACAGCGTGGTGAAGGGGTTGGACAACTACAAGCAAGTAGCCGCGGTCTCGGTGACCTTCGGCTTTGACAAGGCCGCGCTGACCACCGATGACAAGGCGCAGCTCGACGGCTTTGCCGGCCAACTCGGTACGGCGAAAAGCTACATCCTGGAAGTGACCGGCGGAACGGATTCGGTTGGCTCCGCGCAATACAACTACGACCTGAGCCAGCGCCGCGCGGATGCAGTGGTGCAATACCTGGCGGCGAAGTATGGCGTTGCGCCGCACCGCTTCTATCTGATCGGCATCGGCAAGGATCAGTATGTGGCATCGAATGACACGTCCGCAGGGCGCAAGGAGAACCGGCGCGTGCAGGTGCAACTACTCTCGAACATGAGCGGCGAAGCGCAAAGCCAGCCCACGGCGTCTACCGGCCAGTCGAACCCCGGGAATGGTCAGGTTTCGACGTCCGTCGTTCCGGAATAACGCAACCTTTCCCAGATTGTTGTTTCATTTGGAAAAGCAAAGGGCAGGCCCCAGGGTCTGCCCTTTGTGTTTGAAGAGGCAGCGGCTTTGCAGGCCTACGCTAGGATCTGGCGGCGGCCAACTGCTTCACATGCTCGGCGCGCACTTCATTGGCGGTGAAGAGGCGCAGGAAGGGCGCCGTTTTCGCGGCGGCCTCAACGGCAGGGCGGCCCGCGGCTTCTTCACGCTCGACAATGCAAACGACTGCGGCGACGGTCATGCCTGCTTCCTGCGCGGCCTCAATCGCGGCGATGGTGGAGGCACCGGTGGTGCAGACGTCGTCGACGATGACAACGTGGGCGCCTTGGCGGCAATAACCCTCGATGCGGCGGCCTGTGCCGTGAGCCTTTTCAGCTTTGCGCACCAGGAAGCCGTGGAGCAGCGGTGCGCCGGCATGAGATTGCGCTCGCCAGGCGCTGGCCGTGGCGACATTAGAAACGATGGGGTCAGCGCCCATGGTGAGCCCGCCGACGGCGTCTGCTTCGATGTTGTTCTGTTCCAAAAGTTCGAGCACGGAGTGCCCGGTCAGGCGGCCTCCTTCGGCGTGCAGCGTGGTGGTGCGGCAGTCAATGTAGTAATCGCTGGTGCCACCGGAAGAGAGCTTGAACTGGCCGAGCTTGAAACTGGTGCGGGCGAGAAGCGAGAGAAGCTGTTGGGCGTGGGTAGGTGTAGGCATCGAGTTGATTGTAAAAGAGTGAAGGAGTGAAGAGAGTGAAAGAGTGAAAACAGGGAGAGGCTTAGGGGCAGCCCTTTTCACTTCTTCACTGCTTCACTGCCTTGTTCACATCTTGTCGAAATGGCGGAAGCCGCCGGTGCCGATCAAAGCCAGAGCAAAAATGATGAAGTTGTAAGTGGCATGGACGAGCGTGCTCGCGGCGAGGGAGCGGGTTTTGAGGCGAACCGTGCAGAGAACCAGGCTGACGACAATGAGCAAAAGAAACGGTCCCAGCGAATGGCCCTGCTGGTCGACGTGAAGCAGCGCAAAGGGGAGGCTGGTGACGATGGAGCCAGCGACCATGGCGGGGAAGGACCATTGCGGGTGGCCGTTGGCGTCGAGCGAGGGCGCGGGGCGTTGAGCGAACTGCTCGGCTGCCCAATCCCACGCCGTGCACAGCGCGGGCAGAAGAAAGCCGCGGAAAAACATCTCCTCAAAGAAAGGCGCGAGGGTGGTGCCGAAGGCGAACATCAACCACGCGGCCCCCGGGGCACGCATCATTTTTTCGATGGGAGCGTTGGAGGGGCCGGGCATGAGCACTTCGTCGAGTGCGGCCAGTGCGGCGCAGCCCAGGGCCGTTGCAGCGAGCGGCCAAAATCTGTGCAGCGCCACCGCGCCGCGCCATTGCAGTCCAGCGAAGAATTTCTCGTGCCAAAAAAGCGGGAAGATAACGAAGCTGATGGCAAAAACGATGAGATAGAGAATTGCTTCAGTGGCAAGAATTAGCTGGACGTTTGTGGCTGCTGCCTGGGCGGAGAGGCTCCAACCAAAGAGGTGGAAGCGCATGGGAATAAACAGGACCGCGATCGTGCAGGCGAAAGCGACTCCGCCGATCGGGATCAGGAGGCTGAGATGCCCAAAGTGCGGGATGCGCACTGGCGGACGGACAGGAGGCTGGATGAAAGACTGGAAGAGCTGCGGTTCGAAAGTGGGCGGCGGGCCGGGCGCCGCATACGGACTGAGCGGCCCATACGACATGAAGGCCTGGTCATGCGCAGGCTGAAGGGGCTCGTTGGGTGAAGCGGGCTCGACTGGAGCGGTTGGTGAGAGCTCGGCGCGCGTAAACTCGACAGGTTCTTCTTCAGCGCCGGTGGAGGCCGGTGCTGGCGCGAGGCTCGCGGAATCTGCTGCCGGACCAATCTCGAGTTCAGGCCCGTGCCCAGGCAATTCGTCTGCGGGGAGGTTCGTCATGGTTGCACCGGCTTCTTCTCTCGACGCGTGGATGGTGCCGCTGGATTCTTCTGCCGCGCACGCTTCTCGTTTTTTCCTGGTTCTGGTTGGTCATCAGTGCTGGTCGGTCCTGATGCGGAAGAGCGGGAGCCGTCGCCGCTGGATTCCGCTAGGGGAGAGATTTCATCTTCCGGTTCGGCGGGAGCGAGGCGGCCGTTCGAGAGTCTGTAATAGCGCTTGAGGAACTGGCCAGTGTAGGAGCCGGGCGTGGCGGCGATCTTTGCGGGACGGCCTTCGCCGACGATGCGGCCGCCATCTTCGCCGCCCTCGGGACCGAGGTCGATCACCCAGTCGGCGTTGCGGATGACGTCGAGATTGTGCTCGATGATGATGACGGAGTTGCCGAGATCGACGAGCCGGTGCAGGACTTCAAGGAGCTTGCGCACGTCGTCAAAGTGCAGCCCGGTAGTGGGCTCGTCGAGTAAATAGAGCGTCTTGCCGGTCTGCCGCTTGGAGAGTTCGCGAGCCAGCTTCATGCGCTGCGCCTCGCCGCCGCTGAGTGTCGTCGCGCTTTGACCCAGGTGCACGTAGCCGAGGCCGACATCGACCAGCGTTTGCAGCTTCTGGCGCACCTGCGGCACGTCAGTGAGCAGGGGTAGCGCATCCTCGATGGTGAGGTCGAGAACGTCGGCGATGGAGTGGCCGTGAAACTTTACGGCCAGCGTCTCCTGGTTGTAACGGCGGCCGTTGCAGACTTCACATTGCACGTAGACGTCTGGCATGAAATTCATTTCGATGCGGCGCTGGCCGTCACCCTGGCAAGCCTCGCAGCGGCCGCCGGGGACGTTGAAGCTGAAGCGGCCGGGCTTGTAGCCGCGCTCGCGCGCCTCGGGCAGCATGGCAAACAAATCGCGGATAGGCGAGAAGACCTGCGTGTATGTTGCGGGATTGGAGCGCGGCGTGCGGCCGATGGGCGACTGATCGATGCGGATGACTTTGTCGATCTGCTCCACGCCGGTAAGGTCGTCGTGCGCGCCGGGCTCCTCGCGCGAGCCGTAGATCGATTTGGCAAGCGAACGGTAGAGGATGTCGTTGACCAAGGTGCTTTTGCCGCTGCCGCTCACGCCGGTGACGACGGTCATTAGGCCGAGCGGGATGCGAAGACTCAGGTCGTGCAGGTTATGCTCGCGCGCGCCGGATATGGAGAGCCATTTGCCGGTGAGAGGCCGCGGTTTGGCGCGCTGCAACATCGTTTCAGCGCCGCTCAAATAGCGGCCCGTGAGCGAACCCGGCGAGGCCATGATCTGCTCTGGCGTGCCTTCGGCGACGACGTTACCTCCCAATCGCCCTGCTCCCGGCCCAAGATCAAGAACAAAATCAGCGTGGCGGATGGTCTCTTCGTCGTGCTCGACGACAAGAACCGTGTTGCCCAGGTCGCGAAGTCTTTCGAGAGCCTGGATGAGGCGGTTGTTATCGCGCTGATGCAGGCCGATGGAGGGCTCGTCGAGGACGTAGAGGACGCCGCGCAGGCGCGAGCCGATTTGCGTCGCCAGGCGGATGCGCTGGCCTTCGCCGCCGGAGAGCGTGGCGGCGCTGCGGTCAAGCGAAAGATAGTTGAGGCCGACGGCGCACAGGAATTCGAGGCGCTCGGCAATCTCGCGGCGGATGCGTTCGGCGACCAGCGCTTCGCGCTCAGTGAATTTGAGATTGATGGCCGCCGAGAGCGCGCGGTTGAGTGGCAGCGCGGTGAAGTCCGCGATGGAAAGGCCGCCGACGTTGACGGCGAGCGACTCTGGGCGCAAGCGCTTCCCGCGGCAGACAGGGCAGGGCGAGGCCGACATGTAGCTCATCATGTACTCGCGATAGCTGTCGCTGCGCGCTTCTTCAGCGTTGTCGCGCAGGTAGGCAAGGATGCCGTGGAAGCCGGTGCGCGGCGCTTCGCCTTTGGGTGGCCCGTAGACGAGAATGTGCTGCTGTTTTGGCGGCAGGTCCTCAAACGGCGTTTTCAGGTCGATCTTGTAGCGATCGGCGGCGAGTTGAATGAGCTTGATGAGGTATTGCGACGAGGAGCCGGGACCGAGGCCGCCATCGAGCAGCGGCTTGGACCAGTCGGTAATGACCTTGGCGGGGTCGAAGTCGTAGAGCGAGCCGAGGCCATGGCAGTTGGGGCAGGCACCGAAGGTGGAGTTGAACGAGAAGCTGCGCGGCTCAAGCTTGGGCACGTCAAGGCCGCAATCTGGGCACGCCATGGAAGAGGAGAACAACTGCTCGTTGCCGGCACTGAAGCCGACCAGGACTAGGCCGTTGGCGAGCTGGAGCGCTTTGGCAACGGCTTGCTCAAGACGCTTTTCGGTGGTGGGCTTGTTCGGGGAGGTGGTGGCCGACCTGGTCCTGTCCCCGGTCCCCGAATGCGAGGGACCCGGGGCACCCGCACCCGCGCCGTCGGGCCTGAGCAACACGCGGTCAACGATGGCTTCGATGGTGTGGTTCTTGCGCTTGTCGAGTGCGAGCGGCTCGGAAAGGTCGGTGACCTCGCCATCGACTCTCGCGCGAAACCCTTGCTGGTCAATCTGATCCAGCAAATCCTTAAACTCGCCCTTTCGGCCTCGAACGATGGGCGCCATCACAGTTGCGCGCTCTCCGCGGCCAAGTTCCAGGATGCGCTGCACGATCTGGTCGGCGGTCTGTCGGGCGATGGGTCGGCCGCAATTGGGGCAGTGCGGCGTGCCTACCGAGGCGTAGAGAAGGCGGAGGTAGTCGTAGATCTCGGTGATGGTCCCGACGGTGGAGCGGGGGCTGCGGCTGGTGGTTTTCTGCTCGATGGAGATGGCGGGACTGAGGCCCTCGATGGAGTCGACGTCGGGGCGCTCGATCTGGTCAAGAAACTGCCGCGCGTAGGCTGAAAGCGTCTCCACGTAACGGCGCTGGCCCTCGGCGTAGATGGTGTCAAAGGCAAGCGAGCTTTTGCCCGAGCCGGAGAGACCGGTGACCACGGTGAGGGCGTTGCGGGGAATGCGCACATTGATGTCGCGCAGGTTGTGCTGGCGCGCCCCCCGCACCGAGATGTGAGTAATGGGCATGGATGGGTTCTTCAGAAGACGGTGGGTACTTTCGAGTATCGAGTGATCCCTACGGCTCAACTGAAAACAACACTCTGGAGGTATTCTATTTGCCAATAGAAATAAGGGTCAACGCGGCCCAACTTCTGCGACAATCTCAGAGATACTTACGTCACTGTAAGTGACTCTCCCGAGGCTCGCTGGGCGCTTTGCGGCAGGCGATCACGGGTTTCCTCCGAAGTGGCCCGAGGCAGCTTGAATGGCGGACATTTTGAACCTGGCAATGTTGATCTGCGCCTCACTGGGCGCGATGGCCTTTGGAATTCTGGCCGCCTATGCTGTGTTGCGCGTGGGATTTGTGCTCATGCGGCCGCGGAAGAAGCCTGCGCCAGTGAAGGCGCAAACCGAAGCCGCGCGCATCTCGTAGAAACCAGCTCTCAGCCTCCAGCTCTCAGCAATTCACCCATAGCCCAACGGCGGCTCGGCCGGTTCCGCGTCAGTTTTGCGGATTCTCCTGCCCATTTTGCGTCTGCTGTAGCTGGCGATTCCTCTCCTGGATCATCTGCTGCGGAGTGCGCACTGGAACGGGTGGGGCGGTGTTGTTCGGCGGCGGCTGCTCCTGCTCGGCTTCTGGTTCCGGGGCCTGCTGGTCTGAGTCGGCGTCGTCGTTGTTCGGCGACGGCGGAGTTTTGTTGGCGGTGTTCTGCATGGTGCTTCCAGGCGGGATGGTCAGCACGATCCTGCGCGGTGTGCCCGCACCGCGGTCGCCAACCATCAGGACGTTGTAGCCGGAGCCGTCCAGGAGCTGCGAGAGGACGTCGCGCGCGGGGCCCGGTCCATAAGTGCCGAAGATGCGCTGGTCCGCGCCCATTCCTTCTACTTTCGCGCCCGTATCGATGGAAACGTCTTTCAGAATCTGCGCCAGGCTGGAATTCGACGCGACAATCAGCAGGCCGTGGCTGTCAAAGACCACCGATGCCGCGGCCGGAAGGTCGTTGGCGGGCCAATTGGGCGGCGGGGGCAGCACTGGCGCTGGCGGCAGAGCCGGCTGGGGCTGGGGCGCAGGCACGGCTGCTGAAGGTTTCTTGTGCGGATGAACCGATTTGTGAGTGGGAGCGGCGGGCGGAGCAGAGGACGAATTCGTTTTCGCCGGATTGGTTTGCGCCCCATTCGCTTGAGCCGAGACGAGCGCGCCGGATACCAACACTGGAATCGTCCAAAGGATGGCGCGAGCGGCGACTCTCCGCGCATTGAGCCCGGATTGGAGGCGCAACCGAAGGTCACTCGGGGATTCCGCTTGCAGTGATGGCTGTGAACGCATCGGAATCGCCTCCTTCGAGTCTATTGAGTAGCCGATCGCTGCGGTTCGATAACACGCAGGGCCGCGGCGCTCGACCACAGGGCCACGTATCGGCTGCCCCTAGGTAATAGACTAGCAGTGGCCGATGGACGCTCGAAAGATTGCTGAACGAGGAATCTTTGGGCAGGAAGGATTTTGGCGGAAATGCGCATCGGATTGTTTTTCTTGGGTTCGGTCATGGTGCTGTCACCGATAGCAAGCCGGGCGGCGAGTTGTACCGCACAGGCCGAGATGGGCTCGCTGGACCGCGATGCGCTGGCAGCGGCCACGGGCCGGGTGGCAACGGCAGTTCTGGCGCAGGATTTCAATGCGCTGCAGGCCAACCTTTTGCCGCAGGAGGCCTCGCAATGGGATGGCATTCATGCCGCCGTGGAGCAGGCAGCGCCGCTGGTCAAAGGCGGCAATTTCCAATTGCGCGATGTGTACCTGCTGGATGCGAGCGAACAGACGGCAACGGCCGATACGCAATTCTTCTGCTCCAACTCGACGGGCTCGCTGACCGTGACCATCAATATGACGGCGCTCCCGCCGGGGCGATATGCAGTGGTGCTTGCCGATGCGGTGGGCTCGCCGCTGGCAGGCCAGATGGGGCTGGTTCTGGCGTGGGACGGCGCCGCAACCGCGTGGAAGCTCGCTGGGCTGACGGTGCGGCCGGGGAAGTTCGACGGACATGACGGCGTTTGGTACTGGATGCGCGCTCGCGAGCTGGCCGCGAACGAGCCCTGGAGCGCGTGGCTCAGCTACGATGCGGCGCGCTATCTTTTGCTGCCGGTGGACTTTCTTTCGTCGCCGAATCTGGACAAGCTGAGGAAGGAGCAGTCGCTGATCGCACTATCGCCGCAGAGCCAGCTTCCAATGTCGCTTCCGGACGGCGACCGCACATGGAAGATTGAGGCGGTGGGACTCGATGCCTCTCTGCACGAGCCCGATCTCGGCGTGGCGTATGACTCGACGGGTGTCACCGACCCGGCGGCGCTGCGGACCGAAGCAACTGCGGTGATGAGCGCGTTTCTGAAGGCGCAGCCTGGGATTCGCGCGAACTTTCATGGGTTGTGGGCGTACGCGGAGAAGGATGGGAAACGGACGCCGGTGATGGAGCTGCCGATGAAGGAGATTCCGTAAGGCGGGGCAGGGAGTAAGGGAACAAGAGAACGGAAAGGGCACGTAATCTTGGCAGGGATCATTGATCTACGTTCGGATACCGTAACGAAGCCGACGCTCGAAATGCGTGCGGCGATGGCGGCGGCCGAGGTTGGCGACGACGTTTACGGCGAGGACCCTACGGTCAATTTGCTGGAGCGGCGCGCGGCGGAGAAGTTTGGCCGCGAAGCGGCGCTGTTTGTGCCCACCGGCACCATGGGCAACCAGATTGCGATTCGCACGCTGACGCAGCCCGGTCAGGAAGTGATTGCCGAATCGCGCGCGCACATTCTCGATTACGAGATGGCGACCACGGCGGTTTTCTCCGGCTGCCTGATTCGTGCAGTGCCGGCCGAAGGCGGAATTCTGACCTGGAAACACATCGAGCCGGCAATCAGCCCATATGGCGGGTTCCGCGCGGCGACGGGCCTGATCGAGATTGAGAACACTGCCAACCTTGCCGGCGGAGTCTGCACGCGCGTCGAAGTTCTGGAAGAGATTTGGGCTGGGGCGAAGGTGCACAAACTCCCGCTGCACCTTGATGGGGCGCGCATTTTCAACGCGGCTGTTGCACTGGGCGTGGACCTGAAGGCGCTGACGCGCGGGTTCGACACGGTGATGTTTTGCTTGTCGAAAGGATTGGGCGCGCCAGTGGGATCGATGCTCGTGGGTTCGGCGGCATTGATCGCCCGCGCGCGGGTTTACCGCAAAGCACTGGGCGGCGGAATGCGGCAGGTGGGCGTGCTGGCCGCGGCAGGATTGATTGCGCTCGAAGAGGGGCCGGGGCGGCTCTGCGAAGATCACGCCAACGCGCGGCTGCTGGCCGAGGCGTTGGCGCACACCGAGGGTGTGACGATTGATCTCGCAACCGTAGAGACGAATATCGTGGTCTTCCGGCTGGCAGCAGGGAAGGGCGCGGGGGATTTGGCGGCGCGGCTCAAAGTCGCGCGGAGTCCTGGTGGGGGCGTTTGGGCCGGGCGCGATTCGTGTGGTGACGCACCGCGACGTGAGCCGGAAAGATTGCATCGACGCGGCCGAGGCGCTGACCGAGGAGATCGAAGCAGCCGTCAGGAATCCGGTCGCGTAAAAGCGAAAAGCCCAATCTCCCTTGCGAGAGATTGAGCTTTTGCGCATCGATTCGAGTCGCTTAGAACAAATTCCACAGAGATTGATTGTAGACCGAGTGGTGGAACTGCACCTCGGAAGATTTGACGATGGTGCCCAGTTCGCGCGGTGAGCGGTTGGCGGCGGCCTCTTTTAGATCCGCGTAGCGCCCTTGCACATCGGAGCCAAGAACTTGCGAAATCCACTTTGAAGACTTGAAGTCGCTGATCGCCTTCTGGATGTTGTCGGGCAGGTAGCGGCCACCGGCGCGCAGGTCCTTTGCCTTGGAGATGTCGCCGTCTAGGCCGGTCTTGAAGATTCCATAGAGCGACAGGTACGGGTTGGCGTCGGGCGCCACCGCGCGCACCTCGGTGCGCATGGAACGATGGTTGCCGATGGGCACGCGGACCATTGCGCCGCGGTCCACCGCCGAAGCCCGAATCTGGTTTGGCGCTTCAAAGTGCGGATCGAGGCGGCGATACGCGTTCACGCTGGAATTGAAGACCAGGCAGAGATCGAGCGCGTGCGTCAGGATGCGGTCGAGAAAGTCCCAGCCGAACTTCGAGAGCTGCTCTTCACCTTTTTCGTCCCAGAACAGATTGGTTTTGCCTTTGGAGACCGAGACATTGGTGTGCATGCCGCTGCCGTTCACGCCGACGATCGGCTTGGGCAGGAAGCAGGCCGTGAAGCCCATATTGTTTGCGATCTGCCGGCAGAGCAGCTTGTAAAGCTGGATCTGGTCAGCCGCCGCCACCACTTCGGCATAGCTGAAATTGATCTCGAACTGGCTGGGCGCAACCTCCGGATGGTCCTTCTCGTTTTGGAAGCCCATGGCGCGCTGCACTTCAGCCGCGGTATCGATGAACTGGCGCAGGGGATCGAGCGGCATGACGTGGTAGTAACCGCCGGTATTGATGAATTCGAACTTGCCCGTCTCGATGTATTTCTGCTCCGCGTCTTTGCCGGCGAAGAGGAAGCCCTCGATCTCGGCGGAAGCATTCAGTGTGTAGTTCTTGTCCTTGAAGAGCTTGTCGGCGTAATTCTTGAGCACGCCGCGCAGATCGCCCGCGTAAGGAGTGCCGTCCTTGTCGATGACGTTGCCAAAAACCAGGACCTTGCCGTTGCCGAAGACGTCGGCTGGCACCCAGTAGAAGGCACTCCAGTCGATGCCCAGGCGAAGGTCGCTTTCCTTCTGCGCCGTGAATCCGCGAATCGACGAGCCGTCGAAGGTCAGGTTCTCGTAGGAGCCGAGCAAGAATTTCTTGTCGTAGTCGAGCAGGTGCAGACGTCCCTCAAGATCGGAGAACAGCACCGTGACGGCCTTGATGCGTTTCTCGTCGGTCAGATATTTCAGCCGTTTTTCGCGAACGTCGCCTGCGGGCACGCGCTTGAGACGGTCGCTCTTGGCTTGCAGATTCAGCGTCTCCAGCTCTTCATAGGAGAGGGCGAGAAAATTCCGATACTCGTGAGACATGAGATTCCTTTCTTACGCGCAGGGGCGTTGTGGATTGACGCAAATCCTGGCGTCACAAGAATAAAGAGTCTGTGATGTTTTGGGTACGCAGGGTGTGGAAAACCGGTTCAGCGATGGCGGGCGATGAGAACCATGATGAGCAGAATGACAACGGGAATCAGGGCTAAACCGGCGTAATAGAGGATTTTGCGGGAAAGCTGGGATTTGCGTTTCTGCCAGTTGAGTAGCTCGGGGCGTTCCTCCACCCCCACCTGATCTGGATGCTCGAGGTCATGAATGAACTCCTTTGCAGTGGCGTAGCGATTCTTTGGGTCGCGCTCGAGCGCGCGGTAAATGATCTCCTGTAATTCAGGGGAGACGGAGGGGTCGGCCACGCGCGGCGGAAGGGGATGATTCAGCAGGCGGTCGTTCATGGCGGCCAAGCGGCGATGGACCGGAAAAAGGGAGCTTGCCGGTGAGCATCTCGTAGAGGATGACGCCCATGGAGTAGAGGTCGGTGCGGCCGTCGCCGCGCTTGCCCTTCACCTGTTCCGGAGCGATGTAATCGGGCGTGCCCAGCATGGCGGTGAAGTTGGCATAGGTGAGGCGGCGCGAAGCCGTGTCGCCGGCAATGCCGAAATCGATGAGCTTGATGTGGTCGTTGTCGTCGACCATGATGTTCTCGGGCTTGAGATCGCGGTGCACGACGCCGTTTGTATGGATGTAATCGAGAGCCTTGAGAACTTCGATGGCGATGCGGATGGCGCGGTCCTGAGGCATCCGGCCTTCATCGAGGATGCTGCGCAGGAGACGGCCCGTCGCACCATTCCATGACCATGTAAACGCGGGAGCGGCGATCTCCGCCGATAGACTTGCATGACGTTGGGATGGCGGAGGCGTTCGCCGATCTCCGCTTCGCGCTTGAAGCGGTCAGAGAGGATGGGATCGGCTTCCATGTCGGGATGGGGAATTTTGAGGGCAACGGTGCGGTTGTCGCGCGAGATCGGTGGCGCGGAAGATCGTGGCCATGCCGCTCCTCGCAATGGGCGCGTCGATGCGGTAGGAATCGAGCTGTGTTCCTGCCTCTAACACATCGTAGAAACTCATCGTGCGGTCCGCTCCATCGACGCTCTCTTTACTTTACGGGTTGCGAGCCGGGAAACACTAAGGATTCCATAAGTCTTCCCGGAATCTTTTCCGAGAAACTCGATACGGCCTTCTGCGTTGGCTGGCCGGGGTATTGAATTGGACTGACGGCTGCTTATGAGTCTGGGCCTTAACCCGAAATGTAATGCGGAAAGATAACGAATCGGGGTTGTCCCCTCGGCTGAGACAAGCGGTTAAGACTCTGTCCGCGGTTCGCCCTGTTTTTGCCTATTTGCGTACAAGCTGCAAATGCGGGTTAGGCGTCCGCGCAATGCAGAGCAACGCAATGACAATTCCTAAAACGGGAGGAATAAGGGCGCACAACGGCCCGCCGATCGGGTCAAACCAAGCGCGTCGAAAAATCTTTGTAGCAAACGTGGCGTATTCGACGGTTGCCGCGATCACTATTGGAGTGAAAAAGGGCTGCAGGCCGCCTCGTAGGAGATCGAGCCATAGAATGCCCAGCGGAAACACAACCACGATGTAGGCCTGCTGGAAGGAAACCGGTGCCAGGCTCACCGAGAGCATGGATATGGCAGCGAGAATCGCCCACCATTCTCTCTGCGATAGAGTTTCGCGGCGCTTTCGGATCATCCAGCAGGTCACAATCACCGCCAACAGCGAGCAGAAGGAAGCGGCTTCTTGCGGCACGGCGGGAGCGAAAGACGGCCAGCGAGGTACCACGTGATAGAGAAGCCGGAAGGCCGAAGAGATCGAGAAATTGTATGGATCGGGGTAACCGGCCGACATTGAAGGCAGAACGCGCAACGGATAATCCAAAAGGCAGGCGGGACCGTTTAGCATGGCCATCGATGCTATCAAAGCAAGGAGCGAGAGCAGATAGGCGCGAAGCCATTTCCACTCGCGGCAAATCAGAAATGGGACGACCACCAGCACAGGCGTCAGCTTGATCGCTGTGCCCAACGCCAGCGCCACAGCGGAGAGATTAGGCGATTCCTTCTTGTAAGTGAAGATTCCCACAGACCAGAGAAGACAAAGCAATGGAGTTACCTGTCCCCAGGATAAGGAATATAAACCCAGGCCCAAAATGGCGGAGATCCAGGCCAGCATGGCCCACGATCGCCAGCGCGCGCCCATTGCGCGTGCCGCGATGGCTGCTGCCGCGACGAGCATCGCTGCGCATAAAGCGATCCAAAGGTGCGCCGCAGCAATGGCCGGCAACAGGGTAAACGGGACCAAAAGGTCCGCCAGCAAGGGGGGATAGACATATAGTCGCACTGGAGAGATTCCCAAAACACGCGCCGCGGCGGCGAACTTCGAATCTGGGTCGGCCCAGCGTACCTGAGGATCGACGCCAGTGTCGGCCCCGTCATAGATCGACATGCTCTGGCCCGAGCGAACGAAGCTGGCAGCCGTGTCATAGACATAGAAGTCCCCATATCCGCCCCGCAGCACCAATTGCCTCACCCCGAAGGCAAGATTGGCCACCAGAGCCACGGCAAGAAATATCCGCACCAGCGTCATTCGACCCTTTCAAACTGAATGAATGCAGAACGCGCTCCGGCCACAACCGGGAGGAGACTGGAGACGCGAAGAGAACCCTTGCGTTGATCTACCGCAGAATTTATTCAGGAATCAACTAAACGGGAACCCCCTTTTTGGCGGCCCAATCGCAGCCAGTGTACACCCGACCGCATCTCGACGGAGCAATGCAGCTCCTGAAGCTCGCCGGAGACGGTCCGGCGCTCCTTCATCGAGCCAACCGGCCAAAAAAGGCGAGTTTTCACTTGAACCGCATCGGAACGTTGAGTCTCTGACTCGCCACGCTAGAAACTGAACTCGTTTTCGACGGCAGCTTCGAGAGATTTCGGTCGAGATCCGAGTCACACCCGCAGGCGATAAGGGCGGCCGCGATACATGCCGACTTGTTCCACCGAGCGCACACGAATTACCTGTGCGGTGGTGTTGTCGCCGCCGTCGATTTCGACCGCACGGCTGACGAGTTCGTGGGCGATCTGGGAAGCATCTTTCTTTTGCGAGGCAATGCGGGCGATTTCAATTTCGCTCATCTCGTCGTGCAGGCCGTCGGTCGACAGGACCAGAACATCGCCCGGTTGCAGGCTGAGAGCATTGGTATCCGGAGAGACAAACATCTCCGGTCCGACCGAACGGATGAGGACATGGCGGGAATCGGAAGAAGAAATGTCGCCGGAGGAGATCAGACCCATTTTGCGCTGCTCGTTGACCCAGGTGTGGTCCTGGGTGATTTGGCGGGCCTGGCTGTTTCGGACAAGATAGCAGCGTGAGTCGCCTACATGCGAGACCACTGCCTGGTCATAGCGCAGTGCGCAGGCGACGAGTGTCGTGGCCATGTTCTTGCCGCGGTATTCCTGCTGAAGCCTGCGATCGTGCACCGCGGCGTTGGCGTTCTGGATGAGCCGCGGCAACAAGCTGATGAGCATGGAGCCGGCTTGCGCTTTGGCAAACTGCTCAGTGATGACCGAGACGGCCGTGGACGAGGCCACTTCACCCAGATCCATCCCTCCCACCCCGTCGGCAACGACGAAGAGAAACCCGTGGGAACGCGCCTGCTGGCGAGTGGGAGGGATAAAAGAGCCCATGGCGTCTTCGTTGTTGGTGCGGACTTTGCCGAAGTCGCTTGCCTGACCGAACTGTACGTCCAACATATGCGCCGCCGCGTAAAGCATCTCGTGCATCGCGTGGGGGAGATGCCGTTCATTAAGAGTAATCCGGTGCAAGGCCCCAAAAACAACGATGGGTGGCTGCCTCTCCCCAGCCTCTCATAAAGAGGCTGAAGAGAGGGTCCACCCTGATTGTTAGCTTGGTTGAGGGGTGAACTACGAAGCATCCTTTGAGGTCAACAAGACCGTTTTCCCCGATGCCTTCGAAGATCGCAGGAAGAAAATCGCTCCGTAGATGCCCCATAGACCAGAGATGCCGAGTGCCGTAAGGGGCTCCATCTTTGTGCCAAGGTTGAAGAATGGCCCAGCGACATAGAACGCCATGCAGGTGAGGTTGGCGATCAGGCCAAACGCGGGGATGAGTGTGTGGCGAAGGAGCTTGTGGTCAGGGCGCTTGTGATACGCCACGAGGCATAACAAGCAGCTCAGCCCATAAAGGATGAAGGTGCCGAAGTTTGAGGTGAGCGTCAAGGCCAGCAGCGAATTCGGCAGCTTGGCCAGGGTATCGTGCGGCAAGTAGCCCCAACTGGAGAAGATCCCGTGCGGCAGGGCTGCGATGGTGGCGTCGGTGGGAGCGCCGGCGTCGCCGAACATCAGCGAGATGGCGATGACGCCAATGACCGCGGAGATCCACGCCAGCGTCCAGATGGCCTTGCGCGGTGACAACGATTCAGCATGCAGCATGCCGAAGTGCTCGGGAACCTCCGCATCCTTGCCCATGGCGTAGGTGACGCGAGCGCCGGTGTTCATGCAAGCCAGCGTAGTGCCGATGAGGGCGAAGAAGACCGTGACGGCTTCGGCCAGCATGAAGTACCTGCCGTGGCCCTGACCGAGCAGTTGATCGCCGACGATGATCATCATGTCGCCGATGGGCGCGGCCGAAGAAGCCGCACTTTGCATGGTGTACCCCGAGTTGAGAAAGTAGTTGGCGCAAAAGTACTCAAACAGGTAACAGAACAACCCCTGAATGAGCAGCGACGCAATGACGGCGATGGGAATATGCTTTGTCGGATTTTTTGCCTCGCCTCCCATCGAGGTGACCGATTCAAATCCCACGAGGATGAGAATGGCGACCGTGGACTGAATGAAGACCCAACTCCATTTGTGGACGCCAACCACAGAAGCGGCGTTGGGATGTGCGAGGAAATTGCCGCTGGAGTCAGTCGACTGATAGCTGATGGTGAATGGAACCGGCTTACCGGCGGAATCGAGCAGCGGCAATGGAGTGCCGCTCGAGTCGCGCATGATCGAACCGTCCTTGGCAGTTGCGAACTGGAAGGTGAAGGTCTCCTGCGTCTGGGTGTCGTACTGGAAGCTGGGCGTGCCCTCCGGATGGCTGGAGCGATATCCGATGGCCAGAACGCTGAAGACAATCAGGGCGGAAATCTGAATCACATTCATCGCGATGTTGACCGCCGAGGAGGCGCCGGCGCCCTTGGATGCGATCCAGGCGACGAAGAAGGAGAAAACCACCGCGACCAGCGCCATGAAGAGCAGTCCGGGGTTGGAGCCGCTCATGAAAGTGGGATACAGGAAACCCACGACGTAACCGACGAAGACACCGGTAACGGCAACCATCACGCCGGGATAGACCCAGTAGTAGAGGTGCGAGCCCCAGCCGACGACAAACTTGGCAAGGCGGGCGTACTTAAAAGCCTTGTCCTTGGAAAGCATCGCCTGCTCAGCGTAGTAGTAGCTGGAACCGGTGCCGGGATAGAGCTTGGAGATTTCGGCATAGGAGACGGCGGTAGCCAGGCAGAGCAGCAGAGAGACGAAGATGCCCAGCCACATCGATGGAGCGGTTGATGGCTGGCCGGCAACGCCCGTGGTGGCCTGGATGTAAAACGTGAGCCAAAGGAAGGCGCCGGGGGCGATGAGCGCCATTGCATTTGCGGTCAGCTGGGTAAGGCCCAGCGTGGCCTGCATCTGAGGTGCTTTCTGATCTGCCATGAGCATTCTCCTGAGATTTTGAGGTTCGTTTGGCGGCTCCCGGCGGCTGACCCCCGGGAATTGAATCAAATTTCAAAAGGTGCGGCGCGCTCGTCGGCGGTGGAAAACTTTCGAGCAACGGCGCTTCTTGCTGCGGGACCTGCCAGGGAGCCTGGTTAGGCTTTGGCCGGTCCCGGTTTAGGTCGCGGTGAAGCGAGTCTATCGACCGTCCCATCAGGACGGAATCAGGAAATAAAACATTTCTAGCGATGGGGCCCGAAGAAGGCGATAAATGCCACCGTCAGAGTCTGTTGCTGCCACGTCGATTGATTGGCCAGCTTGTTAAAGAACGTTCCATCGGTGGATGCGTCGCAGCGATACTCGACCCGCATAAGCGCGCCTTCCACCCACTTGTACTCGTAGGTGAAGGTGCCCTCAACGAGGTTCTGCTTAAAGCCGGTCTGGAAGCCGTCCGGATCGGTGAAGTACTCACCGCGCAGTGAAATGGCATTCTTGGCGCTCGCCTGGATGTGAACTGCGCCCGCCGCGCCCCACCAGTCATGCAGCAGATTGTCGCCATAGGTGTAGGCTCCTTCACCTGTTGTTCCCGCGTGGACGACTGCATCCTGATTCAAACCGTAATCAAAGTTGATGTAGGCGTTCACCTTTCCGGGAGGCGTGAGCAGCAGTGTGGTGTCGATCAGGTTGCGCTGTCCGCTTGCCGTACCGTAGTTCTCAGGACCAACCAGGTAGTTCAAGAACCAGCTGTACTTTGTTTTCACCAAGGCGCTCGTAATCGCACCGGAAACACCGCCGTTCGACTTGGAGACGTTGTTCCACCCGTTGAATACCTGAACGCCGAGAGTTTCAGTCTTGGAAACGGGTATCGAGGTCCGGGCGCCGAAGTGCCAATACGGAATGGCATTCACGAACAGCAGGGAACGCGAGTAATTCCAGTTGTCCTTGGCCTCGATGACTTCAGCTCCGGCCGAGGTAACCCATTTGCCGAAGTCGAGTTCAAAGCCCTTGGCCTTAGGCGGCTTGATGCTGAGAAATGCTTGCTCAAGGTAAGGGAGCTGCGAAGCGACAAAGGTTGTCGCATCCGAATTAGCTGGCGCGGCATTGTTGATCAGGTCGTTGGTGCGGCCGTAGATGAAGTCGACGTGCGCGCCGATCGGATCGGGATCGTGATTCAGCGTGAGCTTGGCCCCGCTCAACTCGAACTGATCGGTCTTATCGTCGAAGTTGTAAAGCTGGTTGATCTGGTCGTATGAATCGGTGGTGTTGGGGCGGTTGAAATTGAAGCTGTAGTAGCCGTCAATGAATCCGCTCAGATCCATCGGGCCAACGCTCCATGTGGGTGCCGCAGGAGCTGCCGGAGCAGCAGGCGGTGCAGGCGCCTGTGCAGGTGTCGCGGAAGACGAATCCGCTGGCGCCGGTGGTGGCGCCGGTGTTTGCGCACTGGCCGTGAGCGCGATTGCCATCGCGACTCCAGCAACGGATCGAAGGATTGCAGTTGTGTTCGAGTGCATCGACACGATACCTCCAAGAAAAGATTTGTGCATGATGGGTAAGGCCGCTGAGACATTCAAGGCGCATTCCGGCACAACCTCTCGAGCGCCGGAAACCGGCGTCAGAAGTCGTTAGCGCAATACGCACAGTTGAGGTTTGGATTGCCGGCGACGATGGCCGGCAATCGCGTTGTGGTGATGGGCGCCGTAGATTGGGTCAAACGAGCTATCACCAGTAACGCAAACGAAGCATAAAGATTAAATGATGAAACAAAAAAGATTTCTAAACTCCGGTTTTGCAGCGGCAAAGGGCAGTTTTCTTTTTGGATTTGGCAGTGGCGCACCAGCGAAGTTCAAGCCGCGGCGCGGTTCCTGCCCGTGAAGAACAGGCGAAGAACCTGATAAACTTCTCTTTTCCCAGCCCAGCGCATGAAACCTGACGGGTAGTTCGACTTGGATTCGAGACCGCGCGCTGAGATACAGCTGGACGCGTCGCAGGAGGCTGAGCTTCTGGATTTCGTTTCCTGTACCAGCTCCTGTACCGGCCAGGCTGCCGTGGTGATTTCGCAAGTGGAAGGTGAGTACACGGTTGGCACAGAGCGATCCAGCCAGATCGGTCAACTTCTTTGGCCAGTCGCGCGGCTCCGGCTTGCGCCTGCTCCTTTTCACGCTGGAGTGTGCGCTGGGAGTGGCGGCGGTGATTCTGGTGGCAGCGCTGACGCATTGGTCTCCCCGGCTGCTTCCCGTGGCCGCGCTGCTCTATCTGCTCATCGTTGTTCCCACTGCGCTGCTATGCGGATTCTGGCAGGCGGTGATTGTGTCGCTTTCCGCGGTGGTGGCGCAGAGCTGGTTTTCGGCGCACCATCCGGAATTGTCCATGGCGGCCAACCCGGCCACTTCCGTCACGCTGCTGGTTTTTGTGCTGGTGGCCCTCACGGTGAGCAGGCTGTCGGCGCGAGTGACCAATCACGCGCGGGAAGCCGAGTCTCGTGGCGGGCAGATGGAAGATCTCTATGAGTTCACGCGGCGAACCTTGCAGATGGACCTGCACGTGGAACCGGGCCCGCAACTGGCCGAGCTGGTGCACGAAATTTTCAATCTCGAAGCGGTCGCGGTGTTCGATGCCGATCTGCACGATGTGTACACGGCGGGATTCTGGAACGTCGATCCCCAGGAGATGGCGCAGAACGTCTATTACTTCGAAACATCGGATGACGATCCGGGGACTGGGATCGGCCGCCGCGTGGTACGGCTGGGATCGGTGCCCGTCGGCAGCCTCGTGGTTCGAGGGGACACCGGCCCTCTCACCAACAACGCCATTGCTTCACTCATCGCCATCACTTTCGATCGCTATCGTGCCTTCGCCAATGAGAGCCGCATCGAGACCGAGCGCCGCACAGAACAGCTTCGCGCCACGGTGCTCGACAGTCTGGCTCACGCCTATAAGACTCCGCTCACGGCCATTCGCGCTGCTTCAACGGGATTGGGCGAGATGGGCCACCTCTCCGCGGGCCAGGCGGAGCTGGTGGGGCTCATCGACGAGCAGGCCGGGTTGCTGGGCGAGTTGACCAGCCGGTTGCTGACCACGGCGCGATTGGACGCGGGCGAGGTTGCGATTCATGTTGCGCGGGTGAGTGCTGGCACGCTGATCGAAGAGGTCGTGGCCGCGCTCAAGGACAGGCTGGCGAGCATGAAGGTCGCCATCGAGATTCAGGACGAAAGTCTAGTGCTGAGTTGCGACCAGCAGTTGATGACCATGCTGCTGACCCAGTACATTGACAACGCATGCAAATACGCCAACTTTGGCAGCACAGTCACCATCCGGGTGCTGGTCGCCGGGGCTGAAGCGATCTTTTCCGTGCACAGCTTCGGACCGGTAATTCCCATGTCGGATCGCGAGCGCATCTTCGACCGCTACTATCGCTCCTCGACATATGCCGACCGCGCTCCCGGCACGGGAATCGGGCTGTCGGTGGCCAAGCGGGCAGCGCAGATTCACGGGGGCTATGTTTGGGTAACCAGTGATGAAGAGGAAGGCACAACGTTTTTTGCCGCAATTCCGCTGACAACGGAGAAAGAGAGCACGTCATGATGCAGGCAGCGATCCGCATTCTCGTGGTCGACGACGAGTCGGCGATTCGCCGCGCGCTGCGGCCGCCGCTGATGGAGCTTGGATTTCAGGTGGCCGAGGCTTCACGCGGCGAAGAGGCGCTGCAGGCGCTGCGAAACGCTCCGCACGACGTCGTGCTTCTCGACATCAATATGCCGGGCATTGGCGGCATCGAGACGCTGAAGCGGATTCGCAGCTTTGCGCCGCGGCTGCCGGTCCTGATGCTAACTGTTCGCGACGACGAAGAAGACAAAGTTGAAGCGCTGGAGTTAGGCGCCGACGACTACGTGACCAAGCCGTTCAGCACCCGCGAATTGATCGCCAGGATTCGCTCGGCCGTTCGTCGCGTGCGCGCTCCGGCCCGGCCTGAAGATGCGCCCATTGAGATCGGCGAGATTCGCTTGGAACCTGCCAAACGGACGGTGACCAAGCGTGGCACGCAAGTGAAGCTCACGCGCAAAGAGTTCGACATCCTCTACTGCCTGATGAGCCGCGCGGGGCGCGTGGTGACCTACGCCAAGCTGTTGACCGCGGTGTGGGGCGCGGAAAGTCGCGAAGAAGTCGAGTACCTGCGCACCTTCGTCCGGCAACTGCGTAAAAAGATTGAGGACGATCCGTCGAATCCGCTGTACTTGCTCACCGACGTCTATGTGGGCTATCGCTTTGCCGATGCGCAAATGTTCCAGGACGGATCAGCAGCGGCGGGTGAGGCGACGGAGGACGAACAGGTTCCGGAAGACGAGCACGAGCCGAAAGACGCTCTCTGATGCAACTGCAGTCGACGGCTGCGATTCGATCGGCGCGCTCTACTCGTCGTAATGCAGCAGGCTGAAGACGTCGTACTCCTTGAAGCGCTCGCGGCCTTTCAGGAAATCAAGCTCAACGGCGAAGCCAAGCCCGGCGATCACGCCGCCCAACTGTTTCACCAATTGCACCGTCGCTTCCATCGTGCCGCCGGTGGCGAGCAGATCGTCCACCAGAACCACACTCTGCCCCGGCGCGATGGCGTCGGCGTGGATCTCGAGCGTATCCGAGCCGTACTCGAGGTCGTAGGTGACGCGAACCACCGGCGCGGGCAGTTTTCTGGGTTTTCTCACCGGCACAAAGCCGGCGTTCAAACGATAGGCCAGCGCCGGGCCGAAGATGAATCCGCGCGCCTCGATTCCCAGAATCAAGTCGATGTTGCGACCGATGTAATGCGCCGCCATCGCATCGATCAGCTGCGCGAAACCCGTTTTGTCCTTGAGCAGCGTGGTGATGTCGTAAAAGAGAATCCCCGGCTTGGGAAAGTCCGGCACGGTGCGAACCAGTTTCTTCAAATCTTCTACGTTGATGGGCTTTACTGTTTCCGGCATTGCAGTGCTTCGCTCCAGTTCTCAGTGATCAGTTGTCAGTGATCAGCTAACAGTTTAAAGCCTGGGGACAGCAATCAGGCATCAAAGGCCGGTGAGGAAGAAGGTGACGAATTTGGTGCAGGGCACAAGTCGCGGTGGAACAAATGAGAAGTACGATTCCGCGGTCCGTGGACTGACAACTGACAACTGACCACTGCGCGAAGCGCCTCACCACGCGCCATCGATCTGGAAGGAGTTGAGCTCTTCGGCTTCGCTCTCGGCCAGGCTGTGTTCCGCGATGCGGTCGACGCGGGCGCCACGCGGGCCGCGGCGGAGGCTGACACGCAGCTCGTCGAGATTGCCGGCGTCGCCTGCCGCCACAACCTCAACGTCGCCGTCCTCGGTGTTGCGTACCCATCCGCGCAACTCGAGTTCGGCGGCCTCACGCTGCACAAACCAGCGGAAGCCGACCCCCTGCACGCGGCCTTGAATGAGGAAATGAATAACCATGGAGACGGACCAAGGCCAGTGTTGCAGATGCGCGGGAGCGCGCGCAACCGGTAGAGAGCCTCGGCCGGAATGCGCCTGGAGGCGCGTCGCAGGGATCGATTGCGGCGGCGGATACCGCCCCGAAGCGCGCTACACTGGGAATCACCATGGTCTTCGTTCTCGACAACTACGATTCCTTCACCTACAACCTGGTCCAATATCTGGGCGAGCTGGGCGCGGAGGTCGTGGTGCGGCGCAACGACGAGGTGACGCCGCAAGAAGTCGAGGCTATGAAGCCGGAACGGATTTTGCTTTCGCCGGGCCCGTGCACGCCGCACGAGGCGGGAATTCTGGTGCCGCTGATCCGGCACATGGCGGGGAAGGCGCCAATCCTGGGCGTTTGCCTGGGTCACCAGGCCATTGGCGAAGCCTTCGGCGGCAAAGTCATTCGTGCGCACAACGCTGATGCACGGCAAAACCAGCGCGGTGGAGCACGACGGCAAAGGCATTTTCGCCGGTCTGCCGACGCCGCTCACCTGCACGCGCTACCACTCGCTCATCGTGGAGCAGAAATCGCTGCCGGCCGAGCTTGCTGTTACGGCGCACACGCACGAGGCGAATGGACCGGGCGCGGGCGAATCGGACGCCGGCAGGGAACCGGTCATCATGGGCCTTCGGCATCGCAGCTTGCCCGTCGAGGGCGTGCAGTTCCACCCTGAGAGCGTACTCACCGAAGGCGGCCACCAGATGATCCGCAACTTCCTGGACATGTAATCGATGCGCGCCGCCCTAAACGCCGCTTTGGCCGCTTCGATTCGCCGCGCGAATGGGCTAAGCTCGCCAAGATCCGTCGCCGCGCTGGCCGTCTGCGCCGCATTCTTCGCGGCCGTTCTCGCGGCCCCCTTTTCGATATTGCCGGCCCGCGCGCAGGCGCCCGCGCCGCAGCCACCCAAGCAGCAGACCCCGGCCACACCTCAACCTGCTCCAGCGGCCCCAGCGGCTCCGACCGCTCCAGCACTCGCTTCCGGCGCGCCCGATGCCGCTCCGGCCCAGCCGCCCGCAGCAAGCGACACGGCTCCCACGTTGAGTACTCCGCCATTAGCCATCGTTCCGCTGGACAAATCGATTCCCGGCGCGGCGCTTTCCGTCGCGGGGCCTTTGCAGGCGTGGAATGGCAGGGCGTACATCACGGGCAGCGGGACGATCACTGCCGGCGATGCGACAGCACAGGTGACTTTGCCCTACCGCGGCACGCTCCACGTTTGCTCATCGGGCACGGTGAAACTCGCGGCAGACTCAAGCGCTCCGTCCGGCGAAGTTCCGGCTCTGCTGATCGCGCTCGATCACGGCGCGGTGGAGCTGAGTTTTGCGGCGAGCATCGCGCGCGAGCGCAACGCTGACACGCTTCTCACGCCGTATTTCCGCATCATGATCAGCGGTCCGAACCCGGTCGACGTCAAGGTGCGGCTCGGCGAGAACGGTGACACCTGCGTAGACAATACGGGCGCGAACGCGCCTTATGTGATGGTGACCAGCGTCTTCGAGGGCGGCATTTATCGCGTGCAGCCGGGGCAGCGAGTGATGTTCGAGCACGGCAGCCTGCAAACGGTGGTTGACCAGGAAAAAGAGCCCTGCGGTTGCCCGCCGCCTTCCAAATCCCAGGCCAACGAATTTCCGCTGGCCGAGAGCGAGGGCTTGGCGCCATCCTCTCCACCGGCGACTGCGGCCAACGAACCCGCTGGATCCGGCCAGGCAGCGACGACATTGGTCTACAAGAGAAGCGAAACTGCGCCGCAGACTGTCGCGATTCCGCAGCCTCCCGCGTCGCCGAGTGCGACCGGTCCGGCAACTCCAGCGTCAGGATCGGAGAAGAAGCCCGGTTTCTTCCGCAAGATCGGAAGATTCTTCAAGCGCATCTTCGGCGCAGAGTGAGTTACCGGTTCAATTACTAGCAGGCCCGACGGGGATGATTCGCGAGGTCGAGCCGAAGCGGTGATAGTTGGTGAACGTGACTTCATTTATGCGCTGAATTTCCCTATCGCTCATATCTCCCCTGGCATGAGATTTGACCAAGGAGATCGCGATGCTGTTCACGGGGCAGATGTAGCTCTTGCCGTCGATCTGGACGGGCCCGTATTGCACCGAGATGGCGGCGCGCATGATCGGGTCGGAGCGCTTAAGATCCGGATCGATGGTGACGCGCAAGACGGCGCCGGTGGCTGGATCGAGGTACAGGTTCCCGTGGTAGCGGGGCGTTCCGTGGTAGGAGTCGGATTCCAAGCTGGCGGAATTGGCGTCAATACCGTAGGCGAGAGCGCCACTGGTATCTTGTGAGCCCCTCACACAGCAGTAATCCACCCGATAGTGGGAAGCGGCAGGCGGAACCTCGTAGTGATAGACGGCGACCGGGCCTGCAGCAGACTGTTCCCAGTGGCTCCACTTCAGGGTGCCCTTGGATGCGTCGCTGAGGGTGATCCCCAGGGCCGGGCCAAATTCACCGATCGAGACCAGCCCCACAGGCGAGGGATCGTTCCTGGGCTTGGCGCCAGAGGAACCCCGCTGAATATCGAGGACCTCTTGTCCATTGCGATAGGTGATCTGGTTGCTGAAGGTTCCCGCCAGATGCAGACTCGTTGGCGGAGCCCAGCCGCTATGAGTCACCGACAGGGGTATGTCATCGTAGCTGTCGGTGAGGCGCGTCGCCATGAAGTCCGGCATATGGTGAAGAGTGACTCCGACAAAATTGATGGCGGATTTCAACATGGCCTGCTGCACGGCAATCTCCGGCGGGGCATTTTGGAGTAATTCGCCAGCTGGCGGCTCATGAAATGCTGAGAAATCGGCGAGCAACTTCAAAGAGAGGACGGTCTTCGGGCCGGGCTTGAACTCGGCCGTAATGCGGTCCAGCGTAGGCTGAGTCAATTGTTCGGTCAATTCCAGGGAGATGAGCTGCTGAGCGCAATCGCCATCGTTCTTGCCGGCAGTTTGCTGCGCGGCCAGCATCTGTTTCAACTGCTCGACTGTAACACTGTGCACGGCAGCATCGCAGGGAGTTATCAATACCAGCGACATTACCAGAAGAATGAAATTTCGCATCTTCTCACCCGGCTATTCAGTTTACGCCTCCCTCGCCCGCTCAATCGCCCGCATCACCGCCTTGGCTTTGTTGAGTGACTCCTGGTACTCAAGCTCGGGCACGGAGTCGGCGACGATACCCGCGCCGGCCTGCACTGAGCCTTTGCCGGCGACGGACAACATCGAGCGGATGGCGATGCAGGAGTCGAGGTTGCCGGAGAAGTCGGCGTAAAGCACCGCGCCGCCGTACGTGCCGCGCCGCGCGGGCTCCAGCTCCTCAATGATCTCCATGGCGCGGACTTTGGGAGCGCCGGAGAGCGTGCCGGCTGGGAAGCAGGCGCGGAGAGCATCGATGGCTGTCAGATCCGACCGCAACTTGCCTTCAATCGTGCTCACGATATGCATCACGTGGCTGTAGCGCTCGACGAACATCAGCCTGTCGACCTTCACGCTGCCAAAGCGGCTCACGCGGCCCACATCGTTGCGGCCCAGATCAACGAGCATCACGTGCTCGGCGCGCTCCTTGTCGTCGCGGAGCATTTCGTCGGCGAGCAGGTTGTCCTCCGCTTCAGTGGCGCCGCGCGGCCGCGTGCCCGCGATGGGCCGATACTCCACTTTGCCTTGATGCACGCGCACCAACAGCTCGGGCGACGAGCCGGCTAATTCCAGCGGGGGGGTCTTCGAACTTTTTGATCTTTTGGAGGAGTGTTTCGACGAGGGACCCCCCCTCGCGCCCAGCGGTCCTTCCGGCGCGAAGCGAAGAAAGAACATGTAGGGGCTGGGATTGACGGTGCGCAGTGCGCGGTAAACCTGAAAACTGTCCACGCCGGGCTCGACGTCGAAGCGCTGCGAGACGACGACCTGAAATGCGTCGCCGGCTCGGATGTACTCCTTGGTGCGCTCGACCGCGGCCAGATAGTCTTTCTTCGCGGTGCGAAGCTTTACTTTGAGTTTCGACGATGGTCGCGACTTTTTGCGGTTCAACTCTGTGCGGTCCCTTTTGGGTTCAATGTCCGGAAGTGGTTGCGAAAGGCGCTTCTCCAGCCGGTCAAGGCGCTTGACGGCGCGATCATGGGCCGCGGCAGCACTACCCTTTGACACATCCGCCGTGACCACGAGCATGATCTCCTTGCGTACGTGATCGAAGGCAAGCACTTCATCGAAGAAGAGCAGGCACGCGTCCGGGACGCGCAGCTCATCCTTGGCTAGCTCGGGAATCCGCTCAATCTGGCGCACCGCGTCGTAGGCAAAGAAGCCGACAGCGCCGGCAGTGAACGGGGGCAGCCCCTGCAGACGCGCTGGCTTGTGGCCGCTGAGCGCGTCGCGAAGCACGGCAAAGATGTCGCCTTCAACGCGGGTAGTCTTGCGGCCCTCGGTGATGGTGATCTCGCGCCCGCGTGCTACGATGCGCTTGAACGGCGTCAGACCGATGAAAGTGTAGCGGCCCACCTGCTCGCCGCCCTCAACCGATTCCAGCAGAAAGCACTCGCGCTCAGCCCACGCCGCGCGCAAAAAGGCCGAGACCGGCGTTTCGAGGTCGGCCATCAGGGTGCGGCAGACGGGCACAAGCGTGTGCGTCCGGGCGAGGCCCAGGAATTCCTTGCGGCTGGGCTGGGCGGATCGCGTTGAGGCTTTCACAGCCTAAGTGTAACTGCTCGTGCGCGGTGACCGCCGCAGTCACCGCGGCGCGGTCGCGAACCGACAGCTCAAAAAACCTCAACCTGGGCCCGATGGCCGGGCGCCGCGGCAATGCGCCGATCCCGTGTGATCAAAGAAGCGTTCAACTCTTCCGCGAGTGCGACGTATGCTCCATCGTATGCGCTCAAGTTCTGTCTGAGCCGCCAGATGCGCTTGAGTAGCAATCCCGGAGGGTAGCGAGTAATGCTCAGGGCGCCCAAGTCCTCGATTGCCTCCTCGGCGCGCCTGCTCGCCAGGGCTCCGTCGCGCACAAGACCCCGGAGAACGTGCGCAAATTCCACATCGAGCAGATGCACGGTATGCAAGGTTTCCCTCTGGGCAAAAATCCGGTGCTCGATGCGCTTTCCGGCCGGAGTTTGGAGCAGCCAGTCGATTGCCGCCGAGGCGTCGAGGACAATCATCGTTCCGCGCGCGCCTCGCGCAAAAGGGCCGGAGTGTCGAAGCCGGCCGAGAGCGGTTTGCGCGAATGGAGACGCTCGCGGAACTCAGCGAGAGTAGGACGCTCGGCGATTTCCCGGAACTCCCCGAGCAAATAATCCGAAAGAGACATTCCCATCGTCGCGGCTCTCACTTTGAGAGTGCGGTGAAGGGCCTCGGGGACGTTTCGCACTTGGATCATCTTTGACATGCTATGAGCATAGTTGCATGTGATGCACATGTCAAGCATCGCGATCCAGAACAGCACGAGCTGGGACCGAACCCGTGTGGCTGGTTTCCTGGTCCTGCCTTTGCGAGCGGAATCCGGGCCGAGTCGCCGCGGTGAGCCGTGCGCTTGACGACGGGCCCCGGTGGGCCTAGACTCACTGAGGTTTGAGCTAACGGACGATTGCAGACGAGCCGAATGCGGTCGCGAGAGAGGCAGAGAACGGCGCGGATTCGACGAGCCGGACACGAAAAATCAAGGGAAGATCGCTGCCTCGGCTATATTCTTGAGAAGCAGAGCTTGATTCCGAATTGGAAACAGCGGCGAAACAGGGGAGACCAGATATGGCAACAGGAGATACCAGCGTCACATTGGATCAGGAGATCAATCCCTGGGAGGCGCAAAGCGCGCGCTTCGATTTTGCCGCACGCAAGCTGAATCTCGATGAGGGACTGTGGAAGGTGCTGCGCTCGCCATCGCGTGAAGTGATCGTTCACTTTCCCGTGGCCCTCGACAGCGGCATGATCGACATGTTCACCGGCTTTCGCGTGCAGCACTCGATGGCGCGCGGTCCGTGCAAGGGCGGAATCCGCTACGCGCCGGATGTAACGCTGGACGAGGTGCGCGCCCTGGCCAGTTGGATGACGTGGAAGTGCGCGGTGGTGAATATTCCCTTCGGCGGCGCCAAGGGCGGCATTATTTGTGAGCCCCAAAATATGAGCAGTGGCGAGTTGGAGCGCATGACGCGTCGCTACACGTCGGAGATCATCGAGTTCATCGGGCCGGAGAAGGATGTTCCCGCGCCGGACGTAAACACCAACGAGCAAACCATGGCTTGGATCATGGACACCTACTCCATGCACATGCGCCGGACGGTCACCAGCGTGGTCACCGGCAAGCCGCTAAACATCGGCGGCTCGCATGGAAGGATTGAAGCCACGGGCCGCGGAGTGGCAGTGGTGTGTACCGAGAGTCTGCGCCATCTGGGCATGGACATCGAAGGCTGTCGCGTCGTGATCCAGGGATTCGGCAACGTGGGATCGAATGCCGCGCGCCTGATGCAGGAGCAGGGATACAAGATTGTGGGCGTCGCGGAGCGCGACGGCGGCCTTTACAACTCAACCGGCATCGATATTCATCAACTGCTCGAGTACAAATATCGCAATAACACGATTCTTGGATTCCGCGGCGCAGAAGCCATGCCCAGCGAAGAGCTGCTGCTGGCGGACTGCGAGATTCTGATCCCCGCGGCGACCGAGAACGTGATCACCAGCCGCAATGCCGACAAGGTGAGGGCGCGCATTATTGTGGAGGGAGCCAACGGGCCAACCACCGCCGTGGCCGACGAAATCCTGTCGGAGAAGCGCATCTTCATTGTGCCCGACATTCTGGCCAACGCAGGCGGCGTCACCGCCAGCTACTTCGAGTGGGTGCAGGATCGCCAGGGGTACTTCTGGAAGGAAGCGGTTGTGAACGAGCAACTGGAGACCATCCTGCGCGACAGCTTCGACGACGTGGTGCGCTATGCCGACGCGCACGACGTGAACAATCGCATCGCGGCCTACATGCTGGCGATTGATCGCGTGGCGTACACCATCAAGCAACGCGGCTTCTACGCGTAACGCGTCGGGCGCAAGGGAACAACGTGGCGGCGAGAGCGCGGAGCTTTTTCCGCCATTGTTTTGCGGACGCCAGCCGCGAGACTCTCTCGAGCAACGCACCTCAGCCCAAAGTAACCATCCGCCGGGCGCGCGAATTTGTCTCCGGTGCAATAATGGTGTCATCGCCACCAGAGACGGGAAAGCGTGGTGCGGCCCGAGATGAATCTGCCCAACTCCATCACCATGACGCGGATCATCATGATCCCGCTGTTCCTGTGGATCCTGTCGCCGCATTTTCCCTGGGCTGGGCCAAGTGGAACGCAGGAGATTCTGGCGTCGATTCTCTTTGTGCTGGCCTCGATCACCGATGGCCTCGACGGCTATCTTGCCCGCAAGCGCGGACAGATCACCACGATGGGCATGTTGCTCGACCCGCTGGCCGATAAGATCATGGTCACGGCGGCTTTCGTCGCTCTTGTTGCCTACAATCCGCAGGTTGTCAAAGTGTGGATTGTAGTGGTCATCATCGGCCGGGAGTTCCTTATCTCGGGGCTGCGATCCATCGCATCGTCTGAAGGCTTCACCATCACGGCCAGCGAACTGGGAAAGCTGAAGACCGTGGTGCAGATCGTCTCTGTCACTTCGGCTGTCCTGGCTCACCGCTGGGATCATTGGCAGATCGGCGTGCTCACCATCCCGGTGAAGTGGTATGCCATCGCTGCGATCTACTTCACCGTGCTGGTCTCGACGATCTCAGCGGTCGATTATTTCATCGGCTTCTGGAAAAAGATCGACCACGCCTCGAAGGATCGTCGCAAGGCCTCTGTGCTTTCACGCGGCAAGAGCGTACGCATCTCGTAAAGGCGGGGAATCGGCTCTGGTCCCACAGTCCCTACGTCCCTATTCTCCACTTCCTGCATTTTCACTGGCCAATTTCATATCGGACCACAGCCAGCGCCGTCTGGTACGCGTAGCGCGCATTGGTGTTGGCGATTTCAGCCTCGGTCTGGTTAAGCTGCGCCTCGCTGATTTCGACGATGCCGCTGAGTCCGATCTTGTAGCGCGCTGAGGCCAGGTCGAGCGCGAAGTTAGATTGATCGAGCAACTGTTTCGTGACTGCAATTCGCTGATAAGCGGTTTGCGCATTCAGCACCGCGGTCCGCACGTCGCGCGCGATCGTGTCGCGCAGGTTGCGCACGTTTTCCTGTGCGGCTTGTGCGCGCAACTTCGCATCCCTGGCCTCGGCATTGTAGAGAAATCCATTGAAGACGGGAATGCTGATGTTGGCCCCTGCGGCGCCGTACCACGAAGACTGGATCTGGTCGGCCCGCACCGGCGTGCCGCCCACGGCGGCGATGGCAGAGACTGTTGGCAGCCACAGTTCGTGCTCGGCGGTCGAGTACTGGCGAGCCGCGAGGAATTGATCGTTCATCGCCGCCAGGTCGGGGCGCGCGGTGAAAGCGGCGGTCACAAGCGTTTCAGGATCGTCGGGCGCGGGAGGCTCATTGTTGTTGGTCTCATCGACCAGCGAGTACTGCGTATCCTGCTCTGAGCCGAGCACGTTATTCAAGGCGGCCATGGCGGCTTGCTGGCTGTTCTCGGCGTCGAGCAACAGCAACTGCGACTGCGAGAGCTGCACATCGGCAAAGCTAAGATCGAGATCGGAGCGGATCTTCGCCTTGGTGAGAGCACCCACTTGATCGGCAGTGGCCTGACGCTCAGAGACGGTACTTTGAGCCACCTTGAGCACAGCCTGCGCAGTGAGCGCCTGATAGAAGGCTTGATCCACCGTCAGCGTAATGTCGAGCTCCGTGGCGCGCTCGCTTTCAAGCTGCGCTTTCGCCGTCGACTCGGCGCTGAGCACAAGGTTATGCGTGCGGCCGAAGTCGGTAATCAACTGGCTGACGGTGAGTCCGCCTGCCGCACGGTCGTATACGGAGGGATTGTTCAGCAATCCAGCGGTGATGCGGCTATTGTCGTGCGCATCGACGGCGGTCAGATCGCCCATTGCCATGGGCATCTCCGCCGACCGCACCTCGCGCGTCACTTGAGCCCGCGCCAGCGCCAGCAACCGCGCCACGCTGATGTTGGGATTGTTGCGGATCGCCATCTCCTCGGCTTGCGCGAGGGTGAGCTCGGGTCCGGCAGGTTGCGTTGTGTTTTTTGGTGCGGCAGACATCGGCTGGCCCGCAAACGAAGCGGTCGAGGCTGAATCCTGAGCCAAAGCGGCGATAAGCTGTGACGTCGGCGCGTCGGGGAGCGATGGCTGTTGCGCCGCAATCGCCGTTGACAACGTTGCGAGAACTGCAACGCAGGCTGCGGCAAGGCGCGGATTGTTGCGTTGTTTATTCATGGCCGACTCCCTCCGTAGCAGCTTGTGCCCCGCGCCGGCCGTGGATCAACAGATAAACGGCTGGAACCAGAAAGACGGTGAAAACGACGGAAACCGCGAGTCCGCCGATGATGGCTCGGGCCAGCGGTGCGTATTGTTCGCTGCCGGCTTCGAGGCCAAGAGCGAGCGGAATCATGCCCAACAGCGTGGCCAGCGACGTCATCAAAATAGGCCGCAATCGAACGCGGCAGGCTGTCACCGTCGCTTGTAGCAGTGGCTCACCTTCTCTATGGAGGATTCCGGCGAACTCGACGATCAGAATGCTGTTCGAGACAACGATGCCGGCCATCATGATGACGCCCATCAGCGACATAATGTTGAGCGTGCTGCCGGTAAGAAGCAGAATCAGAACCACTCCGGCGAGCCCCGGTGGAATGGCCAGCAGAATAATGAATGGATCGACGAACGAAGTGAACTGCGCCATCAGAATCAAGTAAACGAGAAGAACTGCAATGATGAGTCCGAATCCGAAGTCGTGGAAGGCCTCGTTCATGCTGACAACGGCTCCGCGCATCTCAATCACCGTGTTGCGGTCGTGCTGCGTGTCGGCCAGGATGCGATCGATCCTCGCTCCCACGCCCTGTAGCGCTTCGGATTTAGTGGACACAAAAATGTCGATCACGCGGCGAATCTGAAAGTGATCGACCTCGGTGGGTGTATTGATCTCTGAAATGTCGGCAACTTCGCCCAGCGGCACATAGCCTGCGGCGTGATCACCCGTCAGGAGCGCTGACGAAGCTGGATCGGCCTGCTCGCTCTCCTGCCCCGGCGCGTAGCCAACTGGCCGCACGCCGCGCAGCGGGATGTTCTTCATGTCCTCAAGAGACATGTTGTCGATCCACTGGTTGGCGTATTGCACGGTGACCATGTAGTTGTTTCCGGTGTGGGGATCGATCCAGTAGCTCGGCGCCACCATGCCGTCGGATGTGAGCGCGGTGATTACGTCGTCAACCACGTCCCGCGCCGACAAGCCGATCAGGCTGGCGCGCTCGCGGTCGATGTTCAGCGCCAGGCCGGGGTAGTTCACACTTTGCGGAATGTAGACGCCGCTCACATTGGGAATGGTCTGAATCTTCGCGGCCAGTTGGCGCGCCAGATTGTAAGCGCTGTCCATGTCGTTCGATTTGATCTGCACATCGATCGGTGCCGGCAGTCCCTGGTTGATGACACCGTCGACCAGGCCGCCCGCCTGAAAATAGGTGGAAAGCTCCGGCATCTGCCGCGAGAGTTCGGTCTGCACACGCCGCATGTATTCATAACTGCCGATGCTGTGGTCTTCTTTGAGGCTCGTCTGCACAAAGGCCGTGTCCATAGAGGCATTGGTGGTGTAGATGGCTGAAAGATCCGGATACACGCCGATGTTCGACACGATCATGCCCAGGTCCTTCGGCTTCACTACGCTGCGAATCACGTTCTCGACTTTGGCGATGTAATCGTTGCTCACTTCAAGCCGTGTGCCGCTCGGCATGCGCACGTCGATGATGAATTGCCCGGGATCGGTCCGCGGAAAGTAGGCTCGGCCGAGAAACGGAAAGCAAACCGCGAGAATCACTGCCAGTCCGCCGAGCATGGCGGCGGTGGCGATTCCAGGCCTGCGCAGTACTTTGTAGGCGAGCGCTTCGTAGCGATCGAGAAGCCGCTGAAAATGCCGATTAAAAACGATCAGAAAGTGTCTGAAGAAGTTTGGCTTGTTTCCTTCAACGGCATCGATGTCGCCCTCGTGCTCTTTGCCCAGCGGGTCCTGGCGAATGAACTTCGCGCAGAAGAGAGGCACCACCGTCATGGCGAAGAAGTAGGACGCGAAGATCGAGAGCACCACCCCCAGCGCGAGGGGTGTAAAGATGTACTTGCTCACGCCGCTGAACGAGGTGACAGGGAAGAACACAATCGCCGTTGTGAACGTGGCGGCCAGCACGGCCATCGAAACTTCGGTGCCGCCCTCCGCCGCGGCAACCGGCGGCGATTTGCCCAGCTCCATGTGCCGGAAAATGTTCTCAAGCACGATGACGCCGTTATCGATGAGCCTCGAGAAGACCAGCGCCAGCCCGCCCAGGATCATGGTGTTGATGGAACCACCCATGGAGCTGACGATCAGCAGGCAGACCAGCATGGAAAGCGGAACGGCGAGCAGGACCGCAACCGTTGCGCGCGGGCTGCCCAGAAACACGAGAATCATGACGCCCGTCATTACCAGCCCGATGACCGCCTCGCGCGTGACATTGGCGATGGCCAGCTTGACGAAGACTGACTGATCGAAGACCACGGCGGTCTTGAGAGTGTCGGGAATATCGACAAGTTTCTTGACCGCGGCCTTGATGCCGTCGACGATTTCAATGGTGTTGCTGTCGCCGCCCTGCTTGAAGATGGGCACGTAAACAGAGCGCTGGCCGTCGATGCGTACGATGTTGTACTGCAAGGCGCCGGAATCGACTGCCTTGCCAATGTCCCCGACCAGCACCGATGAGTTGCCCGATGACTTGAGCGGCATGTCGTTCATCGCGTTCGCGTCGGGGAATTGGCTATTGGCGTAAATGTTGTAATCCTTGGAGCCGATGCGCACGTCACCGGCTGGAAGAATCAGGTTTGAGTTGTTCACCGCGGTGACAACGTCGTTCAGGCTCAGGTTGCGCGCTTCCAGTTTGAGCGGGTCGACGTAAATCTGGATCTGGCGATAGGTTCCTCCGTAAGGTTGCGGAACCGATGCTCCCTGCACGTTGGAGATTTGGTTGCGTACCTCGAATTGCGCCAGGTCTTTAAGCCGCGTCTCGTTCAGGCCCTCGCCCTTCAGTGTGACCAGGCAGACCGGCTGCGTTGAAGCAGTCATCCCCAGCACAACGGGAGGCAGTGTTCCCGGCGGCAGGCGGCGCAGGTCGGCCATGGCGAGGTTGGCGATGTTGCTCAACGCAGCGTTGGGATCGGTTCCCGGCTTGAAATAAATCTTGATCAGGCTCACGCCGGTCAGCGAGCGCGACTCGCTGTGGTCCACGTTGGCGGCGAGTGTGAAAAAGCGCTCGAATGTGTTTGTGATGTCCGCTTCGATTTGTTCCGGTGGCATTCCGTTGTAGAACGTGGCCACAACCACCACCGGCATGTCGATCGGCGGGAAGAGGTCGACCGGCATGCGCGCCACGCTCACCGTTCCAACCAGCATCACGATGAGGCAAAGCATGAGAATGAAAAACGGATAGCGCAGAGCGAAATTTGGCATTATTGACCTCCTCCGCTTGCTCCGGCTTTCAGGTCGATCATGCCGCCCGACTCCTGCACGGTTTCAGATGCGGGCGTGGACGCGACAATCGGGCTCACCTCTTCGTCTTCGTGGTACTTGTCCTGCCCGCCGATCACCACCCGATCGCCGGACTCAAGCCCGCTGGTTATCTCGGCCAGCTTCGATCCCTGCAAGCCTGCCTGTACCGAGCGGATGTGAATGTGGTTGTTCGCACCGAGCACGTAGACCGTCTCCTGCTGCTGCGCATTCAGCACCAGAGCTTCAACGGGAATGGTGACCACATTCCTGACGCTGGCGAGCTCGAGCGCGGTGTTGGCATACATTCCGGGAGCAATGGATAGATCCTTGTTGTCCACGTCCACTTCCGTTTCCATGGTGCGCGTTTCGAAGTTCACGTCGCGCGTGAAACGGACGATTTTGCCGGTGAGGGAGCGATTGATGGCGTCAACGCGAACCTGCAACTGGTCGCCCACGTGTACGTATTTGACGTCATCTTCGGGCACAGGAATCCGCAGGCGGAGCAGGCTGCTCTCGGAGAGCCGGACAATGGGAAGCGACTGGTCATTGGAGCCCGTGCCGCCCTGGATGAGCGCGCCGGTATCGGCGTAGCGCCAGACGACAACGCCGGCGATGGGCGCGGTCACGGTGGTGTAATCTTCGAGCGCCTGCACGCGCTGATTGTCGCTGCGCGCCGCTTCAGCGTGTTGTTGCGCGGCGGCCATTGCGGACTTCGCGGCATCCACCTGGGCCTGCGAGCTCAGGTCCTTCGCCTCGGCGTCGTCCAACTCCTGCTGGGCGATAAGGCCGGGCCGCGTTGCGGCTGCCTGTTGCAGGCGCACGAACTGCGCATGGACGGCGGAGTACATTGCTTCTGCGCTCTTGAGCTCGTGCTCAGCACGCGAGATCTCTTCCTGACTTTGCTTGAGTTCGAAAGAGCTCTCTTGAAGCTGAGCTTTCAGTTCCGGAACGTCGAGAACAGCGAGCGTCTCCCCTTGGTGCACAATGTCGCCGATGTCGACGTTGATGCGCTTCATGTATCCGCTCACCTTGGGGTGGACGTCGACAACTTGATAGGACTGAAACTGCCCGGCCAGGGTGAGCATGTGGGAAATGTCGCCGCGCTGCGCAGCGGCCACGCGGGCCGACGGCATGGTGGCGGCGCTTGCTGCGGGGCCGGAGACGCCTGAACGGCACGAGGTGATGCCGATTGCCGCACACGCGGCTGCTGTGACGAGGAAGATTCGTTGATGCATGTCGAACCTGCTCCTGATTCCTCGCGCCGCCTACCGCCGCGGCCATGGAATCGATTGGGAATTGAACCAAGAGAGCGGGTAGCATTGGGTTCGATGCGCACCGCTAAAAGCTGGTTGACTATTGGCCTATATCCGTGGCGAGAGCGATGTTCACGTGACGCGGTTGGCATCTCACGAAAACATGCCGCACCGAGGCGACCCAGGACAAACCAAACCTACAAGGTTCATCACGGGAGGAGAACCACGGAATCAAAACGCGATGAATGAGAAGTTAAAGAGCAGGCGGAGGGCGAAAGAGGCTGGAAAACGAAAAGCCGGCAGCAGGGAATTGCGAAAGATGACTGAGGAAGACCTCGTTCCGTGCCGGGACGGAGAAATACAGCGACAGCGCGACGGCAATCGGCGGCAGGGCGGCAATCGAGGCTTGGGGATGCGCTGGATCCGGCGCAGGTACGCCATGTTCGACGACTTTGGGCGTCGCCACGGGCTGTGCTTTCGCAGCGCGAACACAGCTGCCAAAACCCACGGCTGGCCCGTACCAGGCTGTCTTGGCTTCAATTGCAAAGAGAAACGCCAGCAGACAAAGGCCGAGGGCAAGCGGTGTGCGCCGGCGGAACAGGGAAGCGGCGAACAATCCCGACATGACGGCAGTTTATCATGCGGCCGTGATCGAGAGCTTACTGAAGCACGCCGGCCGCGATTTCGATTCTGATCTCGGGCAGCGACAAGAGCGTGTTGTGAACCAGGCAACTGTGCACGCAACGCATCATGCTTTCGGTTTGTTCCGCGGTGAGCGGGACCGGGCTTGTAACGATGACGTGGAAATCGCCCAGCCGGGCCGGCTTTAACAGTTTTTCGGCTGTCACAGTGACTTCGACTCCGCTCTTTGCGAGGTTGCGCGTTCTCAAGTACTCCGCGGCATAAAAGGCCGCGCAGGAGCCCAGCGATGCCAACAATAGCTCGGGCGGGGTCATGCCGGAGTCCGCGCCGCCATTTTCTACCGGTTGGTCGCAAGCGATCTTGTGCGTCCTTGCCTGAATATCGAACTTTACGCCGTCAATTTGACAGACCGTTACCTGCATGAAGCCCTCGCTTCACCTCCCGACAAAGCCACGGAGAGGGGAGATTTGTTACAGATTAGAGCGGCTTTTGTTGGAACGATGTGACGGCTGACGCACCAGATGACCGGCAGATGCCCTGGGCGGACTGCGCAGATTGCATCACAAACGAACATCCGGCGGACGAAGGAAGAGATAGGCTCTTACAAGTCTTAGACCGTAGTCTCTTATGTAGGCTTTCCGGCCAATTCCATGAACATAAAAGTCGCGAACGGAAGGCCCTACAACGCCATCGCGGGTCGCAACCAGCTCCAGCCCGGCTTGCGAGGCCAGCTCGATGTGGTTTGTGTGCTCATAGTTTTCTATCTCGTGGACAATACCAGCCTGGTCGTTGAAGGTTCGGCGATGTCCTGCGAGGGAGGCGTCAGAATGGAAGTCGGTTACAAATACATATCCACCCGGTATGCAAACTCGACAGAATTCCCGATAAGCCGGAAAGGGATCGCGGAGATAGGCTAGAACAAGCCGGCACCACACCATCTCAAATTGGCCAGTCGCGAATGGCATCGCGCGAATGTCTCCGGCGACAACGTTGTGCAAGCCTCCAGCCTCTAGCATCTCGGGACTTAAATCGATTCCCTGAGCCCCGGGAATATCGCGGATTCCTGCCCCTGCCCCGCAACCCGCATCAAGCAAATGAGTCCGGGGCAGGCCCTGGAGCATGGCTCGTGCCAATTCGTCATCCAAATAACGCGGTAAGTTCTCACCGGCATATGTGGGAGCCCATAAACGATAGGCTTCACGCACATCCAATCGATTCGTGGCGATCTCAGGCGGGCGAAGAAACCTGCGCAGGATCCGCCCCACGCTCTTGCGCGCCAGAAGCTTTTCCAAGGCGCTTGGGCTATCAGTTTTTCGCATCGCTCGTTCCACTCAGAATACAGACTGTTCGGAAGAAACTCCGTCATGGATCATTCGATTTTTCACTTCCGGAGGGCAGTTCCAAGATGAAGCAAGAGCCGCTGGAACCCGTATGTTCGACAGAGACGTAGGTAGATGCCTTAGTCGGCGGCCGTGGTTTCCGGCACGGTGGCGGCCACCATGGCGCGAATGGAATCGATCACCAGATCGGGTTCGTCGAGATGAATCCAGTGCTCACTTTTCTGGGCGATGACCTGGCGCGCGGAGTCGCCAATGCGGGCAAGCTGCTGCTGCGAGAGCGGCGCTGAGTTGCCGGGAGTCAACACGGTGACGGGAATCTCACGGATTGGCGGAACTGCGTCCATCTCCGTCACCGTGGCGGGAATCGAAACAATATGGCTGCGAATTCCAGCGTAGAATCCTGGGCGCGACCAGTGGGCCGCGACCGCCGGCCACACCTTCCTCGGCATTTTCCGCACTTCGGTCTTGATCCGCGTCAAGACATGGAGTTTGTGAGCGCCGGCAGCTCCAACAATCTGATCTGAAACGTTGCTTGCGCGGCAGAACAACAAGCTGACCATCAGGCGCGCGAATCCACAGTAAGCGACGGGCATCGCGAAGCGGATCAGCCTGCGGCCCAAGTCCAGGTGCGCTTGCTTTGTGGGGTCGAGCGGCGGCCATTGATCGCAGCGCATGGGATCGATGAGCACGACGCCCGCGACCTCTTCGGGATAGAGAAGCGCGTAACGGCGCATGACGAGCCCGCCAAACGAGTGCCCAACAAGAATGAAGGGCGGCTTGAGCGCGGCGCGGTCGAGCACCTGGTGCAGCTCGGCGGCGATGTTGCCCGGGGTGCGGGCGGTGCGGCAACGGCTGCTCCAGCCCAAACCGCAGCGATCGTACGCGACCGCACTTGAAGACTCAGCAATCGCTTCCTGAATGGCTCGCCAGTTGAGATGCGTCGCGCCGATCCCGGCTTCAAACAGAACCGTGGGCTCGCCCACGCCCAGTTCAAACAGGTAGAGCTTTGCTCCGTTCGCGATGGGCACCCAGCGCCCCGATCCGGCGTAGCGCCGCCGGTCGCGCCAACTACCGATCCGCTGGTAAAGCACACCGGCCGCGAGCAAGGCTGCTGCAATGGCGGCGATCCAAAGGGCGGCGTGCATGAGTCTCCTAGAAGTGGGTGAGTGCGGCCGGGCTGAAATCGGCGGAAGTGAGTTTTGCTTTGGCGCTGCCTCGGTCGAATATGAGCAGCGTCGATCCTGCCTGGCCGCGTGTCTTCACTTCGATTTGGTGCGCGAACCAGTGGCCTTCTTCCTGGCGCACGCCGTACGAGGTGAACTCCTTCACCGTTCCCGTTTCCTTGATAGTTTTCTCCGCGTAAACCGGGAATCCAATGCTGGGGTCGATCCATGTTTTCACTTGCGCGTAGTGTGTTCGGTCGGCTGTGCCCGGCGTGCTCTTGATGACGTCGCAATTGCGCGCGCCGAATTTCGCCTGGCCCTCGGAGGTTTGCCCGGGCCAGAAATACTGCTGCTCGAGGAAGTCCTCGTAGTCGAATCCCGGGCTGAGAGGATGAGCGTTCCACTTTTCAAAGGGCACGATATGGACGGATGTTTCACCGGGATGGGCGATTTGAATCGTGTGGTCGCCGTTCGCGCCCATGTTGAGAAGAATGTGCTCGCGCAGGTCGGTGCGCGTCGATGCCGGCTGTCCTAGATCGACAAACTCCCGCAGCTGGCCGGGAAACCAGTGTGTTTTGATGGTGACGGGATAGTTCACGCGCGCGCCAGTCGCGTCAATCGCGACCAGATGGCCGGTGACGCGAAAGTCCGAGGTTTCGATCTGCTTTCGAGCCGTGGCGAAGAGATCGTTGACGTTTGCGGTCTGTGCATACAACGCCGAAACCAGCGCGGCAATCAGTCCCGCATACTTGGCCGCTCGCGCGGCCCTCATGCCTCGATCCTTCCGTCGCGGATGCGAATGTGACGCGGAGCGCTCGAGGCAATCTCGTTCTCGTGGGTCACGATCACCAGCGTCATGCCGCGCTGTTCCCGAATGCCGCGCAAAAGCTCAATAATGTTGGCAGCGTTCACGCTGTCGAGGTTGCCCGTCGGCTCGTCGGCAAGCAGAATAGCCGGATCGTTGGCCAGGGCGCGCGCAATCGCTACGCGCTGCCGCTCGCCCGCGGAGAGCTCATTCGGAAAATGCTTCATGCGATCCTTGAGGCCCATCTCTTCAAGCAGCGCCGAGGCTCGCTCCAGGCGATGGTTGGCGCGGCTATTGATCGCCAGCATCGCCACCTGCACGTTTTCAACGGCGCGAAGCGTGGGCAGCAAGTGAAAGGCCTGGAAGATGAATCCGACCTGGCAGGAACGATAGGTGTCCAGATCGACCGTTTTCCCCAGAATGGATCCGCGAAACAGAACCTCGCCGCTGTTGGGCACATCGAGCCCGCCCAGCATATGTAGCAAAGTGGATTTACCGCTTCCGCTCGGTCCGCTGATGGTGACATAGTCGCCAGCCTCAATCGTGATGTCCACGCCGCGCAGGGCCGCGACGCGCCCATCGTCATAGTTCTTCACCAGCTCGCGCCCTTCGAGGATGGGGTTACTCATAGCGCAACGCCTCCACTGGCGAAAGCCGCGCGCCGCGCCACGCGGGATATGCTCCAGCCACGAGCCCGGAGCCAATGGCGATCAGAAGCGACTCGAGCAGATGAATCGGTGAGACAGAAGTCGAGACCACGCTTGCGGTCTGCGGCATGATGGAAAGAATGCGTAAGGCGCCCCATCCCACAATAATGCCCAGCAAGCCGCCGGCGAAGCCCAAACCCGCAGCCTCGGTAAGGATGAGCAGAATCACATGCCGGCCCTTCCAGCCCAGTGCGCGCAGGATGCCGATCTCGCGCGTGCGCTCGAATACCGACATGGCCATGGTGTTGGCAATGCCGACGATGCCGATGAACAGTGCAATTGAAGACGTACCCCATGCTATTGCGTGCGCCATATCCACAATCTGGTTGTTGCCCGCCCGCTCCGCCGCAGCTTCGGCGCGGATTCCGGGCTCCAGGGCATCGATTTCGTCCTGGGCGCGCTTGACGTATTCGTCGTACGATACCCCGGCCGGGGTGGGACGAAGCCGCACATGGAACGCGGTCACCTTTCCCTCTCTGCTGGAGATGTTTTGCATCTGATCAAGCGGCATGATCACAGCACCGGTTTCAAGGGCCGTGCCCCCATGAAAGATTCCCGTAATCGTGAAAGTCTGTCCGAGAATGGTGATCGTATCGCCAGTTTTCTTGTTCAAATTTTGCGCGAGCAGATCGCCCAGTACGACGTCGGGCTGGCCTGCGCGGAAGGACCGCCCCGATGTGAATTTGAGCGAATCCAGCTCGTAGGAATCGGCCGGCCATCCATAGACCAGCGCATTCACATCCGGCGTGAGATCGATCAGATTGAAGACCAGTGGCGCGACCGCGGCCACCTCGGGAAGAGCCTTGATTTTCGCGCCCAGCGACTCATCCAGCGAGCTATTGAACAAGCTTGATTGCAGGACGGCGATATCGGTGCCCGAGCTCTGGTAGAGCCGCAGCCATTCGTGTTCAAACGAGCGCGAGAAACCCACCAAAGCCACAAATGCTCCTATCCCCATCGTAATCCCGCACAGGGTGAGCAGCGTTCTGAGGCGCCGGCGCCGTAGATTCTTCCAGGCGAATCCGGTGAACGAGAGCTGGGAGGCCATGGACTTGGAAAGTTTCCTTATGTACACGGATGTTGCGGGGGGTCCGTGAGCGTTAGTTTATCGGGCGCAGAGGCTTCTGTCCAACAGGAGTTCACTCTCACGCGTGACTCGAACAACCGGAGTCAACCCGCATTCGGCGAGCGCAGGGGGCGTTCGCGCGACGCCCGTTCGCGGTCATGACGAGAAAAATCGGTGCCGGGCGCAGCAAGGCTTTCCTCCGGGAGCGAAGGAGGCACAACTCCACGCTAGCGGACGTCAAGCAGTGGTGCCGCAGCCGTGCACAGCGATAGGTCAGTCATCAGGCGGTAGATCGCTCGGCCATCGAGCCGGCCGGCGTTTCTACCAGCGCTCTAACGCCCTCGCCCCCCGCCGCCGGTGCCCTTGCGCGCCGTGTAGCAATCCCGGCAGTAGACCGGACGATCGCCACGCGGCTCGAATGGAACGGTAGTAGGCTGGCCACAACCCGAACAAATCACAGGTGTTCCCTGTGAAGGAGCCGAACGGTGGCCGGATCCCCCCTGATCGGCCTTCTTTGCCTGGCGGCAAGGCTTGCATCGCTTTGGGGTCGAGTAACCGCGTTCCTGAAAAAACTGCTGATCGGCAGAGCTGAAGGTAAATTCCTGCCCGCAGTCGCTGCACGTAATTTGCATATCTCCGGCCATAGGTCTCCTTGTGAGGGATTGTACAGCCCTAAGCATGGTTTTTTTGCAAGGATTCTTTTTGACCCGCCAAAAACGGTTGTTAGTCGGGCCATTTGTAGCGCCGGAAACGCCCCAGCCCCAGTTGATCGGAGGTGCGGGGGTCGGCCACGATATAGTCTCTCCAGTAGCTTTTTAGCCGTTGGACGATGCCCGTCCCAATCCCGGATTTGCCCTTGAGCACGATGAAGAATGCGCCCAATCCGGAGTTCGAGGCCGATTGTATCCGTCGCATTCTAGCCGGGGAAAAACAGCTTTTTCACGATTTGATTCGCCCCTGCGAGCGACCCATTTACTTTCTCTTGATGTCGATCCTGCGCAACGAAGCGGAGGCCGAAGACGCGGCGCAGGAAACGGTCCTGAAGATCTACCGCAACCTCCAGCTCTTTCGCGGCGAGTCGCAATTCCGCACCTGGGCGCTCTCCATCGCACGAAACGAGGGCCTGGGCCGGCTGCGCAAGGCCGAAACACGGCGCGAGGACTCGCTCGACGCGCTCAGCGACGACCAGGCCGGCGACTTCACCCCGGCCATTCTGACCAGCTGGCGAGAGGTTCCGAGTCAGGCTCTGGAGCAAAAAGAGCTGGGGGCCCTGTTGCGGCTGGCAATCGAGGGCCTGCCTGAGATTTACCGTAACGTCGTGCTGCTCAGAGACATCGAAGAAATGGACGTCCGTGAGACCGCCGCCGCGCTCGGCATTGCCGAGGGAGCTGTAAAGGTCCGCCTTCACCGGGCGCGGGCACTCTTGCAACGCAGCCTGGCGCCACGGCTGAAAGGGTTTGCACCCAAGCGGGGCAAGCTGTTTGGGTTAGGAAGATGAGGATCGACTGCAAACACGTGTGGGAGCACATCTCCGCCTACATTGACGGCGAGGTGGACGCGGAACTGCGCGCCGAAATCGACAAGCACCTGGAAACCTGTGAAATCTGTTCCGCGGTGCTCGATTCCACGCGCAACGTCGTCGTGCTCTACGCGGACGGACGAGTCTTCGAGTTGCCTGCCGGGTTCAGCGAGCGGCTGCACGAGCGGCTTGAAAATGAACTGGAAATGTCCGGTCTGTAAACGCCGGCCCGCCCCGCGGGATTTGCGGCCGCGCAGCCTTGCCCCTAGAACGCCGAGGCGCCGTGATTCACGATCGGATGCGTGTAGATTTCCAGCCCCACCAGGACGAGGGTCGCGATGGCCATCGCCACCTGCAGCCGCTCTGACCAGCGCTGTTTCTTCGTGATCTCTTGCTTTCGCCACTGCGACTCAGGCCTCGCGCGCAGATGCCAGGCCCATGCCAGGACCAGCAGGTTAACCACCGCGCCCAGCACCGCGATCGAGAGCATGGGAATGCGAATCGCGTCGCGGTGAAACGAAAGCAGCGGCGCGGCAATGCTGCTGGCGGCAAGCGCTGCAACGCCGATCCCCACGCGAATGCCGTTGATGGTCAGGATGGCCGTGCACAAGCTCTGCAGCAGGGCCATCAACACAGCGGCGCCCGACACCGCTCCAAGTCCTTTTGTGCTTTGCAATCGACCTCCGATCACGCAGGCGCGCAACACGGCCCAAACCGCCCGGACCTCTAACTGAAATGAGGCTCGGACCCCGGGCAACGCTCAGACCGCCCAAGGGCTCAAACAGAGTAGCGTACCGGCCGTGCAGTGGCCAATCGCCCGTAGCCAATCGACAATGAGATGACAATTTCGCAAACCAGGTTACGGCCCAAAGTGATAAATTCATCATGCCGCGCGGTTTTTCCCTGTAACTTTTTCCCGCGCAGGCACTCCAAGGTTGCGTATCATCGAATTCTGCGGGGTGGACGAACGGCCCATCCTGCTTTCCCCAACCTCGCGGAGAACATCCGCGCCATTCCCCAATGAGGTCAAAAAACCATGAAGAACCAGCTCAACGCAGTGCTTCTCTCTGCTGCGCTCGCCGGCCTGGCCGGTGGCAGCGCCGTTGCCGCCCACGCGGCCACGCAAACCTCAGTCAACGCAAACTCCGCCAAGGTCATGAAGGCCGGTTTGCGCTACAGCGGTTCGAACTACGACACCGCCAAGCATTCCTGTAAAGGCAAAAACGACTGTAAAGGCCAGGGCGGTTGCAAATCTGGTGATAACGGCTGCTCCGGCAAGAACAGTTGCAAGGCCAAGGGCGGCTGCGCCACCGACGGCTCCCCAATGCCGAACCTCGCCTGAAAACCGTGATCAGTTGTCAGTGATCAGTGGTCGGCACGCGGCCCGCACGGTCTTCTCAGGAGTCGATGTGCTCTTTCCACTGTTCACTGACGACTGATCGCTGTCCTCACAAGAACTAACAACTGACAATTGTGAACTGAGAACTGCTCTTCATGCCCGGCAATCGCTTCAATGCGTTTCAGGACCACGGCGTCGGCATCGGCCTGCGCATTCCGCACTACGAGCACATCTTCGCCCGCAAGCCGGTCGTCGACTGGTTTGAAATCATCTCGGAAAACTACATGTGCGATGCCGGCCGCCCGCTGGCCACGCTCGATCGCATCCTGGAACAATACAGAGTCGTCCAGCACGGCGTGTCGATGTATTTCGGCTCGGTCACCGCGCCCGATCCCGAGCATTTGAAGCGCCTGAAGCAACTCGTCCGCCGCACCAGGACCCCGTGGCTCAGCGATCATCTTTGCTGGGGCTCGGTCGACGGCACTTACACCCACGACTTGCTGCCCCTGCCGTACACATGGGAGGCCGTCGAACGCACGGTGGAGCGCGTGCGCATGGTGCAGGATTATCTCGAGATTCCCGTCGCCGTCGAAAACGTTAGCTCCTACGCCGCGTTCACCGGCTCCGAGATGACGGAGTGGGAGTTTCTGACGGAAGTTGTCGAGCGCGCCGACTGCGGAATTCTCTTCGATGTGAATAACGTCTATGTTTCGTCCATGAATCACGAGTTCAATCCGATGGATTACGTGAACGCTGTTCCCGCGCACCGCGTCGCACAGATTCACATCGCAGGACATTCAAAATATGAGAAGTACATTCTCGACACGCACGATCATCCGGTAATTGATCCGGTGTGGCAGCTCTACGCGCGCGCCATCCAGCGCTGCGGGCCCACGCCCACGCTGCTCGAGTGGGACGACCACATTCCCAGCTTCGACGAGGTCCACGCCGAAGCTCGGAAGGCCGAGCGCTTCCTGCATCCGCATGCAACCGAGCTTGTGGGAGCAGCGAAATGAGTGCTCACCCGAACGCCCCGACGAACCATAGCCCCATGGACCTGGCCCAGCTCCAGCGCGAGATGGCCGCCGCCGTGATGCAGCCCCTGACGCCTGACGAGAACATGCGCTCGACCGCGCCCGATGGACGACCGATGGCCAAGGTCGCGGAGTCCTTCATCGCGCCCAACTCGCGGCTTACGGCCTTCGAGCGCCTTGAGATCTACAACCGGCAGTATTGGTATCGCGTGCTGGGCGCTTTGGCTGAAGATTTTCCCGCGCTGCGCGCTGTCATAGGTGGCCCTCGATTTGAGGCGCTCAGCATCGCCTATCTCGCCGAGCATCCCAGCCGCTCGTTCACGCTGCGCAACCTCGGCTCAAAACTTCCCGCGTGGCTCGCGGCTCATCCCGAGCACACCGGCCGGCGTCATCGCCTGGCAGTGGACATGGCGAAAATGGAATGGGCGTTCGTCGAAGCCTTCGACGCGGCGGAACTCGCTCCGCTCACGCAGCGCCAGATTGCTGCGCTTCAGGGAGACTCGCGGCTCGCTTTGCAGCCCTATCTACAACTCATCGCGCTCCATTATCCCGCGGACAATCTGGTGATCGAATTGCACCGCCGCGAAAAACGCCAGGCCAGCGAAGCCGGTGTCGCACACGAAAATGATGACGGCGTCCAGGCTGCGGTCCCCAGGTTGCGGCCGCGCCCCATCTGGCTTGCCGTGCATCGCGTCGATCTGTCGGTTTACTATCGGCGCATCGGGCGCGAGGAATTTCAGACCCTTATGGCGCTTCGTTCGGGTTCCGCGCTGGCCGATGCGCTCGAGGCCGGATTCGCAGGATCGCGCATCCCCGAGCACAAGCGCGCCGAGCACGTGCAGGAATGGTTTGGCAACTGGGCCGAGCTGGGCTGGATTTGTCAGGGCTAATTTCCGCGGCTTAATTCTTGCGAAGAGAATTGTGCGGCTTGACTCGCGAGTCATCGCGCTGCGCTGGTTGCATTGAAAGAGGAGTGTCATGTCCGCTCTCGTACGAACCGCAACCGTCGCTTACGGCGGCATGCGCGCGTTTCTCAAAAAGCTCGAAAGCCCGCTGCTGCTCGCCATCCGGCTCTACTGGGGCTGGCAGTTCGCAACGGATGGATGGGCGAAGCTGCACCATCTCGATCGGGTCGGTCAGTACTTTGCCACTCTCAACCTTCCCATGCCTCACCAGACCGCTCTCTTCGTCTCCGTCGTGGAGTTTGTCGGTGGCGTTCTCCTTGCAGTCGGCCTGGCCACGCGCCTCACCGCGCTGATCCTTTTTGTCAACATGACCGTCGCCTTTTGGGCCGCGGAGAAACCCGCCTTCCTCGGCGTGCTCTCCAGTCCCGACAAGTTTCAGGGCGCCGACGCCTATAACTACTGGTTTGCCGCCCTCCTGATCATGATTCTCGGTCCCGGCCTGTTCGCGCTCGACACGCCGCTCGCGCTTCGTTTTTCACGCCCGGCCATGGCAGCGAAATCTGCGCTATCATCGATGAGATCAATCTTTAAATAGCATTTGTCTTTAAAGTAAGGTTCGGGTCCCATGCGCATCGTCTACCTGCTCACGTCGCTCGGCGTGGGCGGGGCAGAAAAGCAGGCGCTGGCCGTCGCGGAGCGAATGGCCAGGCGCGGCCACGAGGTTGCAGTCCTGGTGCTGATGCCGCGCCTGCCTGAAGAATGGCCCAGCGCGATTCGCACCCTTCACCTCGATGTGCGCAAAACACCGGTCAGTGTGCTCGGCGGGTTCAAGCACGGGCGCGACTTTCTGCGCGAGTTCCGCCCCGACCTCGTTCACAGCCACAGCTTTCACGCCAACATCTTCGCCCGCTTGCTCCGCCTGGCCGGCCCATTCTTCGTCGTGCTCTCCACGGTCCACAACGTTTATGAGGGCGGCTGGTGGCGCATGGTGGCCTATCGCCTGACTGACAGCCTCAGCCGCCGCACCGTCGCAGTGAGTGAAGCCGCAGCAGAGCGTTTCACGCGGCTCAAGGCTGTGCCGTCGCATAAGTGCTCCGTCATTTTGAATGGAATTGACCTGAATGAAACCGATGTTGCCGGTTTCGCTCACGATTGCGACCGGCGGGCTCGCGTGCGCACGGAGATGGGAATCGCGGCAGGGAACGCGAAGTTCATCTGGCTCGCCGTGGGCCGACTCGCTCCGGCGAAAGATTATCCAAATCTGTTGCGCGCTTTTGCCGCAGTGCGTGAAAAGAGACCAGACGCGCGGCTATGGGTCGCTGGTGATGCGCGCGGCGACGAGCGGGTACCGCTCGAATCGCTCGCGAAGGAACTGCGCATCGACGGCTCAGTTCGCTGGCTTGGCCTGCGCCGCGATATGCCCGCGCTCCTCGACGCGGCCGATGCATTCGTCTCCGCTTCGGCGTGGGAGGGAATGCCGCTGGCTGTCGGCGAAGCGATGGCAATGGAGAAACCCGTCGTCGCCACCGATGTCGGCGGCGTCCGTGAGCTTGTCGGAGACGCGGGGCTCGTTGTTCCAGCGAAGGATTCCGGAGCGCTGGCCGAAGCAATGCTCACCACGATGCAAGAGAGCAGGGAAGCACTCGCTATGCTTGGCCGTGCCGCTCGCAAGCGCGTCGTCGATCATTTCAGCATGGACGCCACGGCCGACGCGTGGGAGACGCTTTACGCTTCGTTGATTGTGAATCGTGAACCGTGAGTCGGGATTCGTTGAGAGCGACTCTTTGCTTTTCGCAACCCCGGATCCCCGTTGCCTCGGTCCCTTGTTCCCTTGGTCCCTGCTTTTAAAACTGAAACGCCGCCTGGATGAAGATTCGCCGTGCCGCGGAGCTCGTCGAGAAGATTCCCCCGGCAAGGCCGCTCGATTTGCCAAACTGAGCGCCCGGACCATAAAGTCCCGTGGTCGCATTGAAAGTGGGCTGAATGCCGCCCACCGGTCTGCCCAGGTCGATGTCGTTGAATAGGTTCAGGGCCTGGACGTTGAAGTTCAGCGAGTACTTCTTCGTGTTCGAATTCGCGCTGCCGCCGCCCAGGCCGCGAGGTCCCGCCTCCGCCTCCGCCAAACGGTCCGCCACCAAAGCCGCCGCCGAAACCGCCTCCCCCGCCCCCACCTCCGCGACCACCGCTCTGAGATGGGCCGCCAGCCGCCTCCACCTTGGGGCCAATCCCGAATGTCCGACCGACCCGCAGGTTCACCGCGACCGAAGACGGACTGTTACCGATCGACTCGGGCAGCAGCCTTTCTCCCGCCTGCGGAACGACATCGAGCGCGCCAAATCCAGTCTGCACAATGTTGTTTGCAGCCGCCGTCGAACCCGCATACGATGGCCGGTCGTTGAAGAAAGCGTCGCCGGTCAGGTCGTAAGGCGACGTGACGTTGTAAGGCTGCCCGGCCTGGGCGATGAGGAACGGATTAAACGTGATGGCCCACGGGCCGGTGTAGTTGCCCATCAGGAAAACCCACTGCGGGCGCACAAATCCGGCGCGCCCATAGTCCTGCCGCAGGTTGTAGGAGTTTGAAGGCGTCGATCCGCCGCCGCCGTCGGAGTTTGCCCAGCTTCCTGCATAAAATCCCGTCAGGCTCAGCTTCGCTGAAAAGCGTGCGTTCACATTCACAATCAGCTGGTTCTCGTTGAACACCGCCTCGGGAAAATACTGCCGCACGTTGCCCTCACTCGGGTTGGGGCGCGTGCCGGTCAATGTTGCGCTGCCGTACTGAAATGTGCCCGGCAGATACGCGTTCGAATCGCGCGTTACGAGTTGGTGGAAACCGGATGAGTGCATGTAAGTGAACGTGACCGTCGCCGCTTTGGTCACCTGCCGCTCCAGGCTCACGCCCAGTTGCTCCATATAGGGCGAGTGATACGTGGGCGAAACCGCGAAGACCACCGGCGTCTTCGTTGTTAAGCTCCCGCAGCTGGCCACGCCGCCCGGAATCGAGCTCAGGCTCATCCCGTTGAAGCAAGTCGGATTGTTGATATAGGTCTGCACCTGGCTCTTCGCAGTTCCGTTCAGCTCCTCCAGATTCATCAGGTTTGAAACGGCGTAGCGGTCGTAGAAGAAGCCGAAGCCGCCGCGCAGAACGGTCTTGGTCACAGCGCCCTTTTTGTGGCCGTCGAGGGCGTATGCGAACGCCACGCGCGGGGCCCAGTCGCTGTGGTCGGCAATGTGGTTTTGCCCTTCCCAGCGCAAACCGCCGGAGAGCGTGAGGAGTTTGTTCACCGTCCAATCGTCCTGGTAGTAGAGCGCGGCGTTGAACACGTTGCCTTGGAAGGCGAATGGCCCGGTCGTGTACGCAAACTGGGTGGGCAGGCATCCGCCCGTTTGCGTCGGCGGGCACGCTGCTGCTATTTGGGCAAACGTCTGTCCGCTCTCAACTCCGTTCCATGTATCCACGAAGGCTGTGACCGACGGGAAGGTGAATGTGCCGTTGAAGTTTCCATCCTTTGAAGTTGCATTGCGGTCGTCGCGCAGCCATGCGCCAATCTTGATCGCCTGTTTCCCGGCGCTGAGCGTGATGAAATTCTGTAGCTCAAAATGATCGGAGTGCGATTTCGACGATTGCCCGCTATTGCCGCCGGCGGAAAACACACCGGGCACTCCGTAGCTGGGGTAGGTGCTCACCGGTGTGGAGCTTGAATTGCCCCGGTTGTATTCGAAGCGCGTCTCATTGACAATCCGGTCGCTGATGATCTGCGTATCGTCCAATTGAAAGTCGTGCCCGAAGGAGTCGGCTGTGCTTGACGTGGATGGCAGCGACGTCTGGCCCAGCGAGCCGCTTACATTGTTGCGCTCGAATTGGTAGCGCATCGTGAGCGTGTTCTTCTGGCCCAGTTGCAGGTCGACGCGCGGTGAGACCGACAGGTGGTTTGTCGGGCTGAAGAGGCTGCCCGCAACCGTGCCGGAGCTGATCGACCACGTGTTTGCGGCTGCGTCGTAGACCGGACCGTTGGGGATGGAATACACATTGTCGGTTTGCGTGTTCCGCTGCTCCACGCTGATGAAATACGACGCCCATTTGGCCAGCGGGCCGCTCACGGTGCCGTTGTACTGGAAGCTATAGTAAGAAGGCAGCTCAGCGGTGAACGGGTTGCCGGTGTTGAAGACGTTGTCGTTCCCCTGGCTATAAACCCGCCCGTGCAGCTTGTCGGTACCCGGCTTAGTGAGAATTTCAATGCGCCCGTAGCCGATCTTGTCGAATTCGGCTGAGAACGGGTTCTGGTTGATGCGAATCTCGCGGATGCTTGACTTGGGCGGCAGTTGTCCGCCGGTGAATCCGTCAATGTAAATCTGCCCGCCGTTCGGGCCTGCTGAGGGCCCGGCAAGTGCCGTCAATTCGCTCGATAACTCATCGGGATCGTCCGACAGCGCATCGAGGTCGCTGCCTTTCAGCACCATGGAGTTGGCGTTGCTGCCTGCTTCCGTGCTCACAGTTGGCCCGCCCTCGTCGGTGACAACCACCTGCTGCTCGGCCGCTTCGACCGCCATCTTGATGTCGATGTTCTTGGTTTGGCCGGCATTCAGCGGGATCGGCGCGGAGACGAAGGGCGCGAACCCCGAATAGCTAGCGTCGATCACGTAGCTTCCTGCGGGGAGTCCAGGGATCTGGTACCCGCCGGCGGCGTCAGCGGTCGTACTGCCCACGTTTTTGCCCGCTGCCGTTGCCACCGTCACCTGCGCGCCGGGGATCAGCGCACCCGTTTGGTCGAGGATATGGCCGTGGAGTGTTCCCGTTGCCGCTGGCGCGGTCTGTGCGCCGGAATTTGGCGCAGTCTGCGCTCCGGAGGCCGGCAAGGGCGGCGTGGCTGAAGGTGGTGTGGCTTGAGACGGAGTGTTTTGTGCCGGAGCTGCGGGTGCGGCAGCAGCTGCTGGTGCCGTTGGTGCAGCCGCGGGCGGAGTCGTCGTTTGTGGCGCGGGTGCCCCGGTCGAATCTGCTGCGGACGGCGTCGGCGCTGCCTGGCCCGTCGGTGCCTGCTCCGTCGGAGTTTGCTCCGATTGCGCTTCTAGTGGCGCTGCGGGAGCCGCTTGCGCGGGCGGAGGTGGGTTCGCGGGCGTCGTTTGCGCCCGCGCGACCGCGCCGGTGAATGCCAGCGCCAAGGCAGCCATGAAAGCAATCAGAGAATGCGATAAGAAACGAGATTTTGAAGGCAAAATATCCTCACTTGCTATTGAATGAAAACCCGATGGAGTTAGTCGACGCCCGTCGAGGCATCGCCCGAGCCAAGGCTCCAGCTTGAGAGCAGGTCCTGCGCTTGCGGCGCCTCGAGCAGCGGTTCCACTCCGGCGAGCAGCTTTACCGCGCTCACGCCGGAAGAGTCTTTGGTGGCCACGATCATTACGGCATCGCCTTTCTGCAAACTGGCGAGCTGAATGACCGGCGCTCGCTCGAGAACGGTTTCGAGGTCCATTCTCGACGCGCCGCCTCCGCCGCCCTGACTGAAACTGCGCGGCGCGCCACTACCGCCGGCCGGAGCCCCGTTCCCTGCGGAACCAGCGCCCGCTGCGCCTGCGCCTCCCGATCCGCCCTTGAGCCGCGCAGCCAGAACAGCAGCCATCGTGTCGGGGAGCCGGCGCAGTTGCGCATCGGCCGTGATGCGGATGGTCACAGGTTTTTTTGTGGCCAGGTCCTTTACCGTCAGCGTTGCGCCGGTGGTATCGGTAGCGAGAATCGTTCCGGCGATCGAGAGGAAGCTGCCCGAAACAATGCCGTCGGCCGCAATCGAAGTTCCGTCGGCGTTCCTTGTCCCGCGCGCCCACAACTGGTCGCCGGGCTGGATGGCCGCGATCGGCGCAGGCTGCGCTTGATCGAAGCGCACCGAGCCGGGCGCGTAGCGCTTGAGCACCGTGGCCGTCGTGGTGTTCACGGTGACATCCTTCGTTTGGGCGCCCACGCGCGTGTTCACCAAAATGACGCCGGATGCGGCATCGACGCTCTTCACCAGGCCATGCACTCCCTGGTTCCACTGCTCAGCTTCGGTCTTCTGCTTTTGGGCCACGTCGGACTGCTTGATGGCGATGATGCGCAAGGCCTGCGGTGTTGCACCGGTCGCGTTCGGGTCAAGCGTCACCAGCACGCGATCGCCGGTGGCGATGCTCGCGAAGTCGAGGGCCTCGGCCTTGGTCAAGTCCGTCTGGCCGGGCGCGATGCGCTTCAACTGCGCCGTCGACGGAACCTCAACCTGGTTCACCTGCCCCGCGTCGGTCTTCACGGACAGCGTGTCGCCGCTGATGGCCGTCACCGTGCCAAGGTAGCGGACAATCTGGGTTGGCTGTGTTTGCGCTGGCTGTGTTTGCGCCTGCGTGATCGGCGCGGCTGCCGCCCAGAGTGCCGCGAGCGCTACAACGCCGACTCCGCGCATCTTGGTTCCAAATCGCATAAGGTCTTGCTCCTCAACGTTCGAGCGCCGGCGGAGGATGAACGCACCAACCCTCATTGCGTAGACGAATCACCCCGTCAAAAGGTCGAAACCCCGTACCACGATCTGCGAAAAGGTCCCGATCGGGCTGCCTCGCCTGCCTATTTCCATGCCCCAAGCAGCCGCCGCAACAGGACCAGCTCACCCAGATGGTAGGCGTTGTGATCGGCCACAAGCAGTACCTCGCGCAGCACGGTCTGCCCGCTGCCATGCGGGATGGGTGCGAACAAATCTGTTGCTGGATTCTTGACCAGGTCGCCTATCGCTTTCAGATCACGGCGAAACGCGCGCACGCTCTTGTCCCAGGCCTTGTCGTCGGGAGGCGCGGGCGTGGCCGGCCAGTAGCCCCCGGGCCAGTCGGGCGATTGATGGCCGGGATCGCGCGAGAACTCCAGAATGTCCCATTGCGCGATGCGCAGATGCTCCAGAATCTCCCACGGCGAATGTTCGGCCCCTTTGGGCCGCCTGCCGCGCAGGGCGAGCGGGAGGTTACGGATGGCGGTATCGAAGTCCGCATGCGCATGGCCGCCGTGGACGAGTTCGAGCAAATGTTGCCGCAGACTCGCGTCGCGGTCGACTGCGCCGGAGCGCTTTTTCGTGGGCATCGTGGTTCTCCTTGCCGTGACAGAGATGAAAAAACTGCAACTCGATGGAGTGGACGCAATGGGAAGAACGATGGATGCAACAATGTTTCCGCACGTCGCGACTGAAATCGGCTTTCCATGCCAAGTTGCGAATCGCCAACAATACCGAAGGCTGAGCGCTGAAAGCTGAAACCTGAACCCTGAGCCCTGAACCCTTGAAGCTGGAAGCTCCTACTCCCTGCTGGCGACTCCCTGATCTTTCAGCACGGCACGCTGCGCGGCAAAAATCTCCTTCAGCCCGGCCTCTGCAAGATCAATCAGGCCATTCAACTGCGCCCGCGAGAAGCTGCCCTTCTCGGCCGTGGCCTGTGTCTCGACCAGTCCCCCATCGGCGGTCATCACCACGTTCATGTCCACCTCGGCCTGCGCGTCTTCTTCATAACAAAGATCCAGCAGCGCCTCGCCGCCGACAATGCCCACCGACGTCGCGGCCACGAGTTGTTTCAGCGGCGAATTCTTGATCGTGCCCGCTTTGACCAGCGCCTCAAGCGCCAGCGCCAGCGCCACGGCCGCGCCCGTGATCGCCGCCGTGCGCGTGCCGCCGTCGGCCTGGATCACGTCGCAGTCCAGGATCACCGTTCGTTCGCCGAGAGCGTGCATATCCACGACAGAGCGCAGGCTCCGCCCGATCAGCCGTTGAATCTCGTGTGTGCGGCCGCCGATCTTGCCCCGCTCGCTCTCGCGCGGGGTCCGTGTGACCGTCGAGCGGGGCAGCATCGCATACTCCGCCGTCACCCAGCCCCGCCCCGAGTTGCGCAGCCAGCCCGGAACGCCCTGTTCGATGGTGGCATTGGTGAGCACCCGCGTGTTCCCGAGCGAGACCAGAGTGGAGCCTTCGGCGGTCTGCACAAAGCCCGGTGTAAGCGAAAGCTGGCGAAGCTGGGCATGGCTTCTGCCGCCGGGACGAAGGGAAAGTGTACTTACGGACATAGACGGATTGTAAGGGAGCGCCGCGGGGGCGGCCCAAAGCACGAATGTCGGTTCCGCAATGGGAATCCGGGAAACACAGGTGCCAGATCAGGAATCCACCTGTAACAGCCTGATAAGGCTGCCCTTCTGCGCGCTGCTCGCACGCGGCCCGTTCCGTTTTGGAACCCACAACCGCCGCAATGCTCCACACGGACTGGCCCTTTGGAGACATATCCCTTCCATGATCAGGAACTTAGAAAACCCGTCCCCGTTTGGCACGCAACGTGTATGAAAACAGGACAAAGTTCACCGCCCAAAGCAAAAACGGGAAGTCGGCTGTTGAGAACTTCGAACTGACGACTGAGAGCTGAGGATTATATGCACGAGACGCAGGCATTCAGGAGAACGGCACGGAAACGGGAGATCGAAATGCGCAAGCTGGCCGACCTCGACCGCAGGGAGGCCAGTATGGAACGCAAGCACCAGGGTCCGGACAAGCTCCCGAGCCTGGAGTTGAAGGCGAATCGCGCGGACGGCCGGCAAAACGCTCTCGTGAGCACGCGCACGAATCCTGACCGTAAGCGCGTGGAGACGGTCGTTGAGACTCTCGCCACCTTGCATAGCCGGGGCGAAACCCTCGCCGAAGTGGCGCACGACGCGCGCAACATGGTCACTGCCCTCGGCCTCTACTGCGATCTGCTCGAAGAGCCGGGGGTTCTGGCTGCTCCCTTCCTGCACTATGGACACGAGCTTCGGCTTGTGGCCGCGGCCAGCCGTCGACTGGTCGAGAAGATCGTCACGATCGAGGTTCAAAAAGATGCGCAACATGTCGCGCAACATCTCGCGCAAAGCAGCGCGCAGGTCCCGGAAAGGGCAGAAGCGTTGCCGGTTAGCCTGACGCCCGCAGGACCGCGACTGGCGCATCTGGAACTGGAACGTCTGGGCGCCGAGATACCCGGTCGCGAATCTGGACCAAGCTCAGCCGAGAACGCAAACCGCCGTTGGGATCTGCTCCCCGCGTTGCCGATCTCGAACCTGGCCGCCGAACTCCTCGCCAATCGCAACCTGCTGGCGGCGCTGGCCGGGCCGTCGATTGCCCTGACCGTTCACGCCGAGGGCGGCGCGCGGCCCGTCCGGCTCACCGGCGAGGACCTGACGCGGGTCATGGTGAATCTGGTCAAGAACTCCACCGAGGCCATGCCCTCGGGCGGCCGCATCCACATCGGCTTGCGTGAGCAACCGGCCGCGCAGGGCGCCGCGGACTGTCTTCTCCTCACGGTCGAGGACAACGGACCGGGCATCCCCGTCGAGCCGCTGGAGGCCATCTTCACCTCGGGCTACACCTCGCACGGCATGATCGACGGCCAAAGCGAAGGATCGTACGGGAATTGGTCCCTCAGCCATCGCGGCCTGGGCCTCACCATCTCGCGTTCTATCGTCGAAGGCGCGGGAGGGCGGATCACCGCCGGCAACCGCGAACGAGGGGGAGCGCGCTTCTCGATCGAGCTCCCGCTGCGCAAGGCAAGCTGACCGCTGAATGCTGACAGCGAAGCGAATTGTTCCTCAACAAGCGAAAGGCGAATACAATGCTGGATACAGTCTTCAACACACGAGCGATGGAGTTCATTCCACAACTTGCCGAACCGGCGATCCGTCTGCACCTGCTGGTCGTAGACGCGGACGCAGCCGTGCGCTCGGCCTGCGCGGAGATCGCCGCCAGCTTGGGATATGCGGTAGACAGCACCGGCGACCTGGGCCAGGCGCGCGGCCTTCTACGCGGCCACATCGCCGACATTCTGCTGGTCAACCTGCCCTCCGGTTCCAATGAGGGTCTGGAGCTGGTCTCCGAGGTCAAGCTGCTCTATCCCGACACTTCGGTGATCGCCATGACGGCCACCGGCTCGGTCAATGCGGCCGTCGAAGCCATGCGCTGCGGCGCCTCCGATTACCTCACCAAGCCCTTCGCCATGGACGAGCTCTCGACTGTGCTCGACCGCGCCGCGCAGTCGCACATGACCGACACCGCGACGCGCCAGTTGCGCGAGCGCCTGCGCCTGTCTGAAGGTTTGGGTTCCATGATCGGCCGCTCGCCGGAGATGGAGAAGATCTATCGCATCCTCTCCAAAGTCGCGCAGAGCACGCACCCCGTCCTGATCCTCGGCGAGAGCGGCACGGGCAAGGAGCTGGTGGCACGCACCATCCACGCCTACGGCCCCAACTCCCAGAAGCCCTTCCTGCCTGTCGATTGCGGCTCGCTGGTGCCCACGCTCATCGAGAGCGAGCTGTTCGGCTACGTCAAGGGAGCCTTCACCGGGGCCAATCACGCGAAGGACGGACTGCTGGTCTCGGCCGAAGGGGGAACCGTGTTTCTCGACGAGATCGGCGAGCTCTCGCTCGACCTGCAGGCCAAGCTGTTGCGCGCTCTCCAGGAAAAAGAGGTCCGCCCGGTAGGCGCCACGCACCGCATCCCCATCAAGGCTCGCATTGTGGCCGCTACCAATCGGGATCTCGCCGCCATGGTCGAGAAGGGCACTTTCCGCAAGGATCTTTTCTATCGATTAAACGTGGTTAACCTGCGGCTGCCTTCCCTGCGCGACCGCCGCGAAGATATTCCGCTGCTGGCGGCGCACTTCCTTGACCGCATCAGCCGCGAGCACAACCGCAAATTCACGTTGAGCGACGAGGCCCTGCGCACCATGATGCGCCACGATTGGCCGGGCAACGTTCGGGAACTCGAAAACTCTCTCGAACGCGCCACTGCGCTCTCTTCCGGCCCGGTTCTGCATCTGGGCGACTTGCCCACGCAGTTGCAGCAGCAGGGGCTTAAGGAGAACCACGACGCGATGCACGCCGGCGACGTCGACGAGGCCGGAGTTTCTGCCGCGCCTGGCGTCAAGCCCTTGGCCGACCTCGAGCGCGAAGCCATTTTAGGCGCCATCCGCACCCTGAACGGCGACAAGCTGCAGGCGGCAAAGCTGCTCGGTATCGGCAAGACCACGCTCTACCGCAAGCTCAAAGAGTACGGTATCGCCGACCCGTTGCACGAAGAGTGAAAAAACAGGGAACAGGGAATAGGGCCACCCGGCGCCAAGCCTCGCGTCTTAACTCTGTCACTCCCTCACTTCTTCACTCTTTCACTTCATCACTTTCGCATCACCGATCCAAGACTCACGACTTACGAATCACGATCCGCGATTTACGGAGAACCAACATGAGCATCCTGCTAGTGACCGGAATCGAAGGCGCACGCAACTGCGCCGCAGTCGTTGGCACGCAACTGGGAATGGAAGTTGAAGTGGCCGAAGGCCGACGCGACGCGCTCGCCTGCCTGCGCAAACGTGAGTTCCTGGCCCTGGTGATCGACGAAACGCTGGCCGAATGCGACCCGGCCGCCGCGGACCGAATCTGCGAGAACGCCGGGCTGGCCATTCCTCTCCAGATCAACTTTGCCCTTTCGGGCGCGGCCCGCCTCATCCGAGAAATTCGCTCCGCGCTCCATCGCCGCGAGCGCGAACAAGCCGTGGCCCGCCGCGCCGCCTCGGCAGCCATCGAGGCCGAGCTCAAGTCCACGGTCGCTGGCCTGCTGCTGCACTCGCAGTTGGCCTTGAGCGGCAGCGAAATCCCGGCGCCGGTGGCTGACCGCCTCCGTGTGGTCGCCGATCTGGCCGGCAGCCTGCGCCAGCAGCTGAGCATTCCGCTCGCCGCCCGCGTCGCCGGTGCGGCCCGCGCCGCCGTTGCCGGCTGAGCAGGTGAAAAAGTGAAACGGTGAAGCAGTGAAATTCCGAGCGGCCTCTTCACTCGTTCACTCCTTCCCTTCTTCACTCATTTCCTCGCTCCTTTACTGCCCTGCAAATTGTCTGTCCATTCCGCATCTCCTGCGGCATCGAATACCCTAGAGTGTGCAGGGAGCCGTCATGACCGTCATCCGGCAGGAAGATTTCATCGCGAGCATTGCAGGCGCGTTGCAGTACATCAGCTATTACCACCCGGTGGATTACATCCGCTCGCTCGCCGAGGCCTACGAGCGCGAGCAGTCGCCCGCCGCGCGCGACGCCATGGCGCAGATTCTCATCAACAGCCGCATGTGCGCCGAGGGCCATCGCCCCGTCTGCCAGGACACGGGCATCGTGAACGCCTTCGTCAAGCTGGGCATGGATGTGCGTTTTGAGCCGGGCCCCGGCGAGGAGCCTCTTAATTTGCAGGAAATGATCGATGCCGGCGTTCGCCGCGCCTATCTCGATCCCGACAACAAGCTCCGCGCCAGCCTCCAGGCCGACCCCGCCGGCAAGCGCCTCAACACCAAAGACAACACGCCGGCCGCGGTCTTTGTTGAAGTCGTGCGCGGCTCGACCTTGGAAGTGACGGTCGCGGCCAAAGGCGGAGGCTCCGAAGCCAAATCCAAATTCATCATGCTCAATCCCAACGATTCGGTCGTTGATTGGGTTCTCAAGACCGTCCCGACGATGGGGGCCGGCTGGTGCCCGCCGGGAATTTTGGGCATCGGCATCGGCGGCACGGCGGAGAAAGCAATGCTCCTGGCCAAGCAATCCCTCATGGACCCCATCGACATTCAGGACCTCATCGCGCGCGGCCCCAGGACCACCGCCGAAAACCTTCGCGTCGAGCTCTATGACAAGGTGAATCGCCTCGGCATCGGCGCGCAGGGACTCGGCGGCCTGACGACAGTGCTCGACGTGAAGGTGGTTGACACTCCAGCACACGCGGCGAATTTGCCTGTAGCAATGATCCCCAACTGCGCCGCGACGCGTCACGCGCACATCGTGCTCGACGGCTCCGGCCCTGTTTTCCTTGACCCGCCGTCGCTCGACGAATGGCCGAAGCTGACATATGACGTTTCGAGTGCGCGGCGCGTCAATCTCGACACCGTCACGCGCGAGGAGGCTGCCACGTGGACGCCCGGCGAGGTACTTCTGCTCACCGGCAAGCTCCTCACCGGCCGCGATGCCGCGCATAAGAGAATGTCCGACATGTTGAACAGAGGCGAAAAGCTGCCCGTCGACCTCCGTGGCCGCTTCATCTACTACGTTGGTCCTGTCGACCCGGTGCGCGGCGAAGTTGTCGGCCCCGCTGGGCCCACCACGGCCACGCGCATGGACAAGTACACGCGCCAGATGCTCTCTCAGACCGGACTCCTCGGCATGGTGGGCAAGGCCGAGCGCGGCCCAGAGGCTATCGCGGCCATCCGCGAATTCGGTGCCGTGTATCTGATGGCTGTTGGCGGCGCGGCGTATCTGGTCTCCAAAGCCATTCGCGGATCGCGCCTGCTGGCCTTTGAGGACCTCGGCATGGAAGCCATCTACGAATTCGATGTCAAGGACATGCCGGTCACCGTGGCCGTCGATTCAAAGGGAACCAGCGTGCACGAAACCGGCCCCGCCGAGTGGCAGAAGCGCATCGCAGGGATTCCGATCCTGCAGTGATCGGTGAACAGTGGTCATGAAGCAGATCACGTTCTTGCGGCAGTCCAGATTTTGACGGCCGCAAGAGCTTTGCAGACTTGCTCCAACGAAACGAGCTAGGAGCTAGAAGCTGGCAGCTAGAGGCTGTCCTTTCACGCGTGCGTCAGGTACCCCATCCCGTCCAGCACGCCGCGCATGAATGCGAAGCTCTCAATCACGCCAGGCATGGGATCGTCGGGGTGAATCTCGTATTCGAGATCGATGAAGCCCTGGTAGCCGATCTTGATCAGAGCTTCGAACATCTCGCGGAAGGGCAGGATGCCTTCGCCAACGGGAACCTGGCTTTCTTTACTTGCGAAACTGGTCAGGTCCTTTACATGCATGTCGTAGAGCCGCGGCCCCGCGGCGTGGATTGCCTCTACCAGATTCGTGCCCGCGCGCGCGGCGTGGCCCACGTCAATGCAGCAGCCGATGCGCGGGTCCATATCCTTCACCACTTTCAGCACATCGAATGGCGAAGGATAGAGCTTGTCCTCGGGTCCGTGATTGTGGATCGCAATGCGAATGTCGTACTCGCGCACAAACTTCTCGATCCGCGGCAGAGTCGCCGGTGCGGGGTCGCCCGCCACAATCACGCGAATGCCCGCGCGCTTCGCGTACTCGAACTTCGAGCGAATGTCGTCGTCATCGTCCTTGGGAAAACTGATGGTTCCGGCGGCATGGAGCTTGATGCCCGCGGCTGCGTAGTCGGCCAGGGCCTGCGCCTCGAGCGTGGGATCCATCGGCAGATGGTCCTTCACGTCCTTGCAATTCAGCGCAGCAAGGTTCAGCTGCTTCATAAAGCCGATCAACTCCGCGCGTGTAAAGCTGCGAAACGTGTAGCTGGCCAGGCCGAGGCTGAGCGGCGAAAACTTGCCCGATGCCGGAATCGCTTCCGCGCTCGCTTGCGCAACGCCCATCAGCGCGGGAACAACTCCTGTCGCGGCGAAGCCTGCTGCAACCGCACCCGACTGCACAAATTCACGACGAGAAAACCTGCTTTTCATGGTTTCAACTCACGATCGATGTTCAAGTAGCCGCAAATCATAAGGGGCCGTTCCCGCGCGTGCCCGATCTCGAGGCCGGCCACCAACCACCAATCACTAACCACTAATCACTAACCACTGCCTTTACTGCTTTCCCCACCGGTACACAAGCCCGCCCGTGAACCCGCGGCTTGCCTGCAGCGTCGATCCAAAGCCGGTAAAGAAATATTCAGGCGCCAGTTTCAATGCGAGGTTCGGAGACACATTCAGCTCTCCAATCACGCTTACGCTCGCGGCAAAAGTGTTTGCGTCGGGATACAAGCCGAGAAGCGGGGGCGGAATGCCATTCGTGTCGCCCGAGAAATTTCCGTGCGCCCAGCCGCCCATCGCGCGCCCCGCGATTGAGAATTTCGGCTGCAGGTAAAAGCGATACACAGGGCCGCCGATCACGTCGTACTGGCTGATGGCCGGCCGCGTAAAGCGGCCCTGGCTATAGGGATTCACGCCCACGTAGGCCGTTCCGTAGTAGCCCCGGCCGTCGAGTGTAAAGCCCAGCCGCTCGTTCGAAAATCGAGTCAGGCCCGTCTCCCATGCGTAGTAGGTCAGCCGCTGCAACGATGGCCCCGGCTGGAAGCGCAGGTAGCCCGTGTCCATGTACGATTCCCATCTGTGATCGTAGGCGTCGTGGATGGCCGTGGAGCGGCGCTGCGCGCGGCGCTGGCGAATGCGCTCCTGCACGCTGATCTGTCCCTGGGTCTCGGCGTTCGTCTGCGCCGCGTCGCCGGAAGGCTGATTCTGCGCCAGGGTTTGGTTCTGATCCGGTGTCGCGCTGGACGGCGTTGGATTCGACGAGGAACTGCTCGAGCTTTGCGCCTGAACGGCGGTCATCGCCGGCAAACTGAGCGCCAGCAAAATTGCAAGACGGCGGAATGAGACCATCGGGTTCGGATTTCCTCCAAGGTACAACCGGCTTCGCCTTTCACCGGCACATTGATTGACTGCAACTATGAGACCCGCACCAAAGCGGGGCTCAGAATATCGGTGATTCGATTCGGCCGGCTGGCGAAACCGGTTCGATTGCAGAAACATGCGTGCTGACCGGCCCAAATCTGAATTTGGAACGTCCGCCGCGGCGGATTCGTTCCCTGAAATTCGTGATCTCACGGCGGTCTCGATGCGGTGCTTCCCCCATCTGGTATTAAATCACCTCGGGGCGAGTCCAGCCCTCTTGCTCGCCCCGAAACTTGTCAGGTTTCGCGCAGTTTAGACGAATTTCGGAGCCAACCGGCACTGCCCAGGCATGCAACTTTCAATCTCAGATCGAGGCTGCTCTGCGATGATACCCATGGGAGGCGCAAAGAAAGATGGGGCGCATTTTCGTTGGATTCATCTTGTGTTTGGTCCTGGTGCCGCTTGCTGTGCTCGCGTGGTTTCGTTTTGGGCACCCGCCCGTCGCCGTAGCTGACCCTCCGTTTCCAATGGAACGCCAGATCGTCGGGATTCCGCTCAACGCGCGCATCGATCGCGAGATGCCCGGCAACCCGCCCATTCAAGCTGACGAGAACAATCTTGTTGCTGGCGCAGGCATCTACCACGACCAATGCGCCGCCTGCCACGGTTTCTATGGCAAGCCCTCGAGCTTTGCCGCGCACATGTACCCGGGCGCTCCTCAGCTCTGGAAGCAGCGCAAAGGCAGCAGCGTCGTGGGCGTCAGCAACGACCCTCCGGGCGAGACCTACTGGAAGGTGTCCAATGGCATTCGCCTCACCGGCATGCCGGCATTCAACGCCGTTCTGACAGACACGCAGATTTGGCAGGTGACCCTGCTCCTCGCCAATGCCGATAAGCCGCTGCCTCCCGCGGCGGTTTCAATCGTGCGCGACGAGCAACAGCCGCCGGCCGCAGCTGGACCGGCACTCTCAATGAAACCTTAGAAGCTGAAGCGCGCAACCAGAGCGCCAGACTGCAAACTACGAACTGCGAACTGTAAACTGCGAACAACGAACAGTGGAACACGGACTCTCATGAGCTTGTCTGATTTCATTCGCAAGGGTTTCGGCTACGTTCTTTTGAGCATGGGCGTCTCTCGGCCTCCGCCCAAGCCGAAGCCCGAAGCAAAACCCACTCCTAAACCCGATCGCGGCAGCCAGAGCGACTGACTCCCGCGATGCATCGCGCCGCTGCGGCAACATGGCACGAGCCCCCGTACAATAAAGAAGGAAGCACACACCACCCAGCCGATGGCGGATAAAGAAGACAATCAAACCGAGCAAAACGGCCCCCAGAACGGTTCCGTCCAGCCGAAGCGCAAGGCTGACGATGAAGTCGTCGGCAAAGTTTACGACGCGCAGCTGATGCGCCGCCTCGGCCACTTCGTTCGTCCCTATTGGCTGCAGGCCGGCATCGCCTCGCTCTCCGTTTCTCTCAAGTCGCTCTGCGACGTTGCCGGGCCCATCCTCGTGATGGTGGCCGTCGATCGCTACCTTGCTCCGGAAGCCAGCGATCTGGATCCCTCGAACTTTGTCGCTCACTGGGTCGCCAGCAGAAGTCCTCTCGCGCATTTGCTTCCCTCGGGCGCGGTGCAGGGCGTCACTAGGCTGGCCGCCATCTATCTTTTAATGCTGGTCTCGGGGTACCTCCTGCAGTTCATTCAGGTCTACCTGATGCAGTGGATCGGGCAGAAAATCATGTTCGACCTGCGCCGCGACATCTTTCGCCACATGCAGCGAATGGACGTTGGATTCTTCGATGTTCACCCCGTCGGCCGCCTCGTCACGCGCCTCACTTCCGACGTCGACGCCATCAACGACATGTTCACTGAAGGCGTGCTGGCCATCGTCAATGACGCTTTCATGCTCGCCATCATGGCGGTCGTCATGCTCGCCATCAGTTGGTGGCTGGCGCTGCTCGCCTTCGCCGTGTTGCCTCTCATTCTCATCGTCACGCGCATCTTCCGCGACCACGTCCGCGAGAGCTATCGCCGCGTCCGCACCGCCATCGCGCGCATCAACAGCTTTACCCAGGAACACATTTCGGGAATGGCCGTGGTGCAGCTCTTTAACCGTGAAGACCGCGCCTACCGTGACTTTGAAGACGTCAACCGTCAGCACATGATCGCCTTCAAGGACACCATCTTCGCCTACGCTCTCTATTACCCCGCGGTCGACTTTCTCTCGTCAGTAGCCATCGCGCTCGTCGTCTGGCGCGGCGGTTTCGGAGTCCTTCATCTGCCGCCCACGGTCACTATCGGCGTGCTCATCATGTTCACGCAGTTTTCTCTTCGTTTCTGGCGGCCCATTCAGGATTTAAGCGACAAGTACAACATCCTTCAGGCGGCAATGGCAGCATGCGAGCGCATCTTCAAGCTCATGGACTCGCAGCCGGCAATCGTGAGTCCCGCGCATCCCACTCCCGGCGACGGATCAAATCGCATTGAGTTCGAGCACGTCTGGTTCACTTACCAGAAACTCAGCGATGAGCAGAAGGCCCTGATTTTCGCAATCGCCAATTCATCCGCTCCAAATGCTGAAATCGCGGCGCGCCTCGCCGCGATCGAGGGCATCGAGTGGATTTTGAAAGACGTCTCCTTCACCATCGAGCCGGGGCAGACGGTTGCGATTGTCGGCCACACCGGCGCGGGCAAAACCACGCTTACCAGCCTGATGATGCGCTTCTACGAGGTCACGGCAGGCCGCATTTTATTGGACGGAGTAGACCTGCGCGACCACGATCTCACCGAATTGCGCAAGCACTTCTCCGTCGTTCTGCAGGACCCTTTCCTCTTCTCCGGCACCATCGGCGAGAATATCCGTCTCGGCAACGAGCAGATCGACGACCAGACCATGCGCCGCGCCGCGCGCGACGTCAACGTGCTCGATTTTGTTGACAGCCTTCCGCACGGCTTCGACGAGCCGGTCCGCGAGCGCGGCAGTTCGCTCTCCACCGGCCAAAAGCAGCTCATCAATTTTGCACGAGCGCTGGCCTACAATCCGCGCATCCTCATCCTCGACGAAGCCACCTCCAGCGTCGACACCGACACCGAGCTGCGCATTCGCGGCGCGCTCGAGCGCATGGTCGAGGGCCGGACGAGCGTTCTGATTGCGCATCGGCTTTCCACCGTGCAGCGCGCCGAAACCATTCTCGTCATGCACAAGGGCGTGTTGCGCGAGATGGGCTCGCACCAGGAGCTGTTGGCGCAGCGCGGCCTCTACTGGAAGCTCTACCAGTTGCAGTACAAAGATCAGGAGACCGGCTTCCTCGCGCCGCCCTCGACCGAGCCGTCGCCCGCGCAGGCGGTTTGACAGTGCAGGGAACTGGTCCTCCCTTATGATCGCTCGGCGCGTATTGTAGTAAGCATCATGAAGCGGCAGGCGAAAATTGCTCTGATTCTTCTCTCCATTGTCACCGTAACTGCCAGCGCTCAAGACTCTTCTGGCGACCAGGGGCTGCGGGCAAGGACCCATTTGCTAGGGTACTGGCTTGATCCATCGACGCGTCTCGTTTGGACCAGAACAGACAACGGCGAAAACGTGAATCGGTACCAAGCGAGCGACTACTGCCGCGACCTGGACTATAAAGGATACTCGAACTGGCGACTCCCGACCATCGATGAATTGGAGACAATCTATGAGCCCGGTGCAACGACTCAACGGAAACTGCCGCACTACTTCAGCCAGGAGCCGGCGGTTGCCGCTGCGTTAAATGTCAAGGGAAACCTCTCCGTGACGGGCGATCCGTGGAGCAGTAGCGACATCAATACTGATCACGCTCATCCGTCCAACTACGGGTGGTCCTTCAACTTCAACAAAGGCTCTCGAATCCAAGACGAATTGGCCTCGGCCACCGACAAGCGAGCAATATGTGTGCGCCGCTCCGATGTTATTGTGCCTCTAAAGTCAGCGGGGATGATCGAGCCACCAGCGAGTGAAAATCAATCGAGGGGGTACTGGGTCGACTCCTCCACAGGGCTCGTGTGGGCAGCGAAGGATAGCGGCAAATCCGTCACGTGGGGCCACGCGAGGAAGTACTGTCACGACCTTCGCCTAGCCGGGTACTCCGACTGGAGATTGGCGACGCTCGATGAGTTGGAAACTCTCGCTGTCAACGGTGCTTACGATCCTCATCGAGTCGACAATACCGATTATTTGGTCGTCGCTGTGGCGGGCAGCCGTGATGTTCGAGGGGGAGTGAATCTGACGGACGATCCCTGGAGCAGCAACCGGCCGCTCGATCGTTTCCACCATCCTTATAGCGATGGTTGGTTTTTCGACTTCAGAACGTCGCAGCCATCGTACGACTTACAGTTGTTCCGCAACATCAAGTCTGCGTTGTGTGTACGTCGCCCCGAAGAATGACGTATTCCACCGCGCCGTAGGCGCAGTGGATTTTAGCCCCGCGCTTCAGCGTGGGGAAAGCGATGAGGAATTGATTCCAGAGTCCAGTAGGGACGACGAACGGAGCGTGGGCCTTCAGGTCCACGAATCCATCGCATTAACACCCAGGCATCAGCCCCAGAGATCTCTCACCGCCTCACGATATGATGGAATCAGACGACTCCCGCGTATCCCACTGCATTTCGGACGGGACTCGCACATTCAACCAACGTGACCACGACCCCAAAAGTCGAGCTGTTTGACACCAGCCTGCGCGACGGCCTGCAGCAGCCGGACCTCGAGATCTCCGTGCCCAACGCCGTGCTGCTCTTGCAGCGCATGGCTGCCTTCGGCGTGCGCTACGCGGAGATCGGGTTTCGCCGGCGCCAATCAATTTGTCTCAGACCTGACCGCTGCGCTCGAATCCGTCGACACCGGCGCCATGCGTCTGGCTCTCTTCGGGCGTTCGCGCGGCCGCGGCGCCAAAGTCGAAGATTGGCCCGACGTAGAATTCATCCTCCGTCACAAGCACCGCATCCCCGCCGCGGTGATTGTCGTCAAATCGCGCCTGCTCGACGTGGAGCGCTCGCTCGAAACAACGCCTGAAGAAAATCTGCTCATGACGCGCGAGACCATCGATTGCCTGCAACGCAAGGACTCGAAGTTCTCGTCGATTTCGAGCACGCCATGGACGCCAGTTGCGGCCGCCGCGAAAACGGCAACCCGACCGACGCCGATTTCACGAAGCGCAGCCTCGACTACTTCCGCCAGTTGACCGCGCAGTGCGTGCAGCAGAAGGTCAGCCGCATCGTCGTCTGCGACACCAACGGCGGCTCAAGCCCCGAAGAAGTCTCGGCCGTCATTGCCGGGCTCATTCGCGATTTCCCCGGCGCGCACTTCGGATTTCACGGCCACACCGATCGCGGCCTCGGCATCGCCAACACGCGCGCCGCGATTCTGGCCGGCGCTCGCCATATTCAGGGCACGCTCATTGGAACCGGCGAGCGCTGTGGCAACGTGAACCTGACCACCGTCATCGGCGCCATGCAGCTTCGCGGCGAAGCGGAGTTCGTTCCGCCCGCTGCTCTGCCCGGCCTTACGTCGCTCGCCCACTCCGCCTACTCGGCCTTCGGGCTCGAGCCGCCGCATGGAGCGCCCATTGTCGGCCCCGGCGCGTTCGGCACATGGGCGGGCATGCACGGTTCAAGCGAGCGCAAGAATCCCGGAGCATATCTTTGGACCGATCCCGCGCTGGTCGGCGCCAGCCCCACGATCGGCGTCAACGCGCAGTCGGGCAAGGCAAACATCATGCTTCTCTCGGAGTCGCTCGGCCTGCCGCTCAACTCAGAGCAGGCGCAGGCCCTGATGGATGCGAACTCGGCCATGATCGAGGGCGGCGGCTTCACCGCCAGCGAGGTTTCCTTCCGCCTGGCTTGCATGCGCACGCTGGGAACGCTGCCCGATTGGTTCACCGTCAAGAGCTGGCGCGTCTTCGACGAGTGCGACGAAGTTGGCGACCACTTCGCCATCGCCTTCATGACGCTCCTGCTCGGCAACTCGAAGGTTGCCACCACCCGTGCCGAAGGCGCCGGGCCAGTTGACTCCCTTACCAAAGCCCTCCGCCGCGAGCTTGATTCTTCGTACCCGGCGCTGGCCCAGATGCGCCTCGGCACATTCACCGTCGCCGCGCTCGATGTCAGGGCGCACGATTCCGCCGCCCACGTCCGCGTCACCGTCAGCTTCACCGCCGACGGTCATGAGCCCCCTCGCGAGCCCCGTCACGAGCCATGGACCACCGCAGGCGTCAGCAGCGACCTGAACCAGGCTGCGCTCATGGCCATCGTAGACGGCTTTCACTACTGGCTCCTCGTCACGGGCGGTAACGCCGGCGCGCCGGCAAAAGAAGCCACAAAACAGCCCGTCGGCGGCCTTGCTCACTAGCCGATCCCTCCTCAATCCTCCGCAAGCAGCACAACCAGAAAGAATTATCCCCGCATCCCAATCTGGGCTTGAGCCCTCCCGCTCTGAATCCCCCCGTTCAACATCTGGTTCTATCCCCATATTGGGTGATTTTGCTCACTGAAGTCCCAAGCCCATACTCCGACACTAGGCCAATCCAGCAGAGGAGCTGGCGTCATCCGGCAAAAGATCGGAACTTTCGATGTCACTTAGTTTCCTTCTGATCTGTTGTGATCGGCCCCGTGGGAAAACCCCGGAGGGAGGACTGCAGTGTCCACACAACTTCTTCATGCACCCCTTGACTTAGCCACCATCGGCCCCGCGTCGCCGTACATCCTCGAGTCGCGCGACGAGATCCTCGCCTATGAGACCGAAGAGCTGGCCGCGGTGCGCTTCTCCATCATTCTTACCGCGCGGTGGGCTGCCTCGGACGACGAATCGCCCGAGCGTCGCTCCGAACTCCGCGAAGAGCTCGAGTTACTTCGCAAGCACTACGGGAACAAAATCGACGAGATGGCAATGACCTTCGGCGTTCAGCAGGCCATGGAGACGCAGAACGAAGTCGAGCGGACCGTCGTCGTGCCTCTCGAGGTGAAGCCGGTCTCCACACCGAGTCGGAGCACCAAACGCCGGGAATACTTCGAGGAAGATTTGGGTCTTTGACTCCAGGGCCGTTTCGGAGGGAGCGTGGGGCTTCAGCCCCACGAATGTGGCTCACAAGATCGCGCGGCTTTAGCCACGGAAAAAACACACAAAAATGCGCCGCTCCCAATTCTGGAAGTGGCGCATTTGCTTTGCGCTCTATCTTTAACTGCCCGAACTACTTGACCGCCAGCGAAGGCCGCGTATCGAGCGCCCCGTTGGCGTAACCCTTTGCCATCTCTGTGATCGGAATCGGCGCGTAGTCGCCAGCGTGGCCGGCTTGCCCGAATTGCGTCATGCGCTGCGCCACTACGTTCGCCATCGCCTCGCGGGCCGGCTTCATGTAGTCGCGCGGATCGAATTTCTCCGGCTGCGTCCACAGCACTTTGCGGATGGCGCCGGTCATGGCCAGCCGATTGTCGGTATCCACATTGACCTTGCGCACGCCGTTGCGGATGCCGAGCTGAATCTCCTCAACCGGCACTCCCCACGTCGGCTTTAGCTTGCCGCCGTATTCATTGATGATGTCCTGCAAGTCCTTGGGCACTGACGAGCTGCCGTGCATCACCAGGTGTGTGTGCGGCAGGCGCCCGTGAATCTTGATCAGAAGGTCCATCTTCAGCACCGAGCCGTCTGGCTTCTTGCTGAACTTGTAGGCGCCGTGGCTGGTGCCGATCGCGATGGCCAGCGCGTCTACGCCGGTGCGCTCCGCAAACTCGACCGCCTGATCGGGATCGGTCACATGCTCCAGGCCTGTGCCGCCCGCGCCGTGTCCGTCTTCAATGCCGCCCAGCACCCCGATCTCTCCCTCAACCGTTACACCGCGTTCGTGCGCATAATCCACCACGCGCCGCGTCACGTCCACGTTCTGCTCGAATGTCGACGGCGTCTTGCCGTCCTCGAGCAGCGAGCCGTCCATCATCACGCTCGTGTAGCCCAGCGCGATGGCGCTCTTGCAGGTCTCAAAGCTGTTGCCGTGATCCTGGTGCATGGCGATTGGAATATCGGGATTCAGCTCGGCCGCCGCCTGAATCAGCTTGAATAGGTAAAGATCCTCTGCAAACGCCCGCGCGCCGCGGCTCGCCTGCACGATCACCGGCGACTTGGTCTGCTTGGCCGCCATCATGATGGCCTGAATCTGTTCCATGTCGTTGACGTTGAACGCGCCGACGCCATATCCGCCCTTCGCAGCTTCATCGAGGAGCTGCCGCATTGAAACAAGAGGCATATAAATTCTCCTTTGTGTTGGCTTCGGCCGCTTGCGCACTTACGCAAATGATTTCTTCGCGCTCACGCTTTTCAGTCCGGCCGCGTGGACTGCAGTCAGTTCCATGGTAGCAGAGGGTTGCGTGGAAAAATCCGCAGCGCGCCCAAACCACGTATCGTCGCTGTGCCGAATCAGTCCGGCGCGGGCGCCGCCATTTCCAAAAAGGTATAACTGCCTGACGGCGAAGGCACTACGTTGGTTAGCCGGCGATTATGCACCACCCTTGGCGCGCATTCTGCGCCACGAATGAATGCAACTGGATCTGTTCAAGAATCGATCTGTCATCCTGAGCGAAGGTCGCCGCGGCGACCGAGTCGAAGGACCTGAGGTTGCCTTTCGGATGTTGGTCGAGCTGAGTAGCAAAACCCCGGGCGGTTCGCAAAGGCCCCTCACTACGCATAGGTCACTTGCCCCAGCACAACCGCTCGCTTCGCCCCCGTCGCCGCAGGCACATTCCCCGGCAGACGGTGCCACGTGTGCCACGCGAGCAGCGCAAACGCCGCGGCCTCTTTGGCCTCAGCGGGCATTCCAAACTTTTCGCTCGTCGTCACCGCGCATCCCATCGGCGTGAGGAGCGCAGCCAGCATTGCCACCAGCGTCTTGTTCCGCGCTCCGCCGCCCGAGACGATGAAGTCCACATCGCGGCCCTTCATCTTCGCCTGCACGAATCCCTCATAGCTCCGCGCAATCGTTTCCGCCGTCAGCGCTGTCGCGGTTGCCAGCGCGTCTTCGGGATTCTGTGTTCTTCCCATGCATTCGTCCAAAAAGTCCGCCGCGTAAGCCCGCCCAAACTGCTCGCGTCCCGCGGTCCGCGGCGGCTTCAGCCGGAAATACGGATGGCGCAGCGCTGCCGACAAGACCGGCGCGAGCACCGATCCCTTTGCCGCCAGCGCGCCGCCACGGTCGAACGCCTTGCCGAAGAGTTTCTGCGCCAGCCAGTCGATCACCATGTTTCCCGGCCCCGTATCAAACGCAATCAACTCTTCTGGTCCTGCGCCTGCGGGAATTGCCGTCAAATTCGCGATGCCGCCGATGTTCTGCAGCACGCGCCCGCGCTTCGCGTCCGAGAAGAGCACATAGTCGAGCAGCGGGACAAGCGGAGCGCCCTGCCCGCCGGCGAGCATATCGAGTGGCCGGAAATTCGAAACGACAGGAACTTGAAGCGCTGCAGCAATCGCCTGCGCCTCGCCCGCCTGCCACGTGCAGGCAAACTTTCGTCCCGCATAAGCTCCCGCGCGCGGCTGATGATAGAGCGTCTGTCCATGGCAGCCCACCAGGTCAAGCTTCGCATTGTGCCTGCGCGCGGTCTCCTTCACTGCCTCGGCATAAGCCAGCCCCAGCCTCCAATTCAGCCGCGCCAGCTCCGCCGTTGAAGTCGCCTTCGCATCCATCGCCGCCAGCACCGCCCGCCGCAACGCAGCAGGGAAGGGAAACGCCTCATGCGCCAGCAGCTTCAGCTTTGGCTGAGCGAGATGGGGGTGCCCCATCCTAACCGCGCTTTTGTTTTTGCGGTTAGGGTGGGATAGCGATATCCGCACGATCGCCACATCGATCCCATCGGCCGAAGTGCCGCTCATCACTCCCGCCACCGTCATTGCGTGTGGGCTCATGGCGCGGCCGGCTCCCGTTTCTGCGCGGCTTGCGCCACGGCTTCGCCGAACCGCAGAATCCTCGCGCGCAGCGCCTCAAACTGCCGCGGGCTCAGCGCCGCCGGCATTCCCGTGCGAAACGTCTTCGCCCGCTTCCGCTCCGACTCACGCGCCCGCGCCTTGAGCTGCCTGCCGAATGTCGCCGACCGCTCGCCTTCAGCGATCAGCGCCTCATATACGTTCAGAATCGGTTCAGGATGGTGGCAAATCAACAGAAGATCCGAGCCCACACGGACAGCTTCGACCGCCGCGTCTCCCATCGGCATGAAATGCGCGACGCCGCCCATCTCCAGATCGTCCGACAGAACCATGCCGCGATAGCCAATCCTTTTCCTCAGCACATCGCCGACCCAGAAGCTCGACACGCTGGCCGGCCGCTTCTTGTCCTTCGTCAGTGGATACGCCGCATGGCTCACCATGACCATCGGCAGCTCGTTCCGCATCGCGCGGTAGGGCTCCAGATCCTCCCGCCACAGCTTCTCCCAGGTGCGGCGAATCTTTGGCGTCTCGAGATGCGAATCGAGCGTCCCTCCGCCCAGGCCCGGAAAATGCTTCCCGCATCCCGCCACGCCCTGCGCCGCAAGCCCAGCCAGAAACTCGCGAGCGAACGCCACGACTTCCGCCGCTGTCGCGCCAGCGCAGCGCGTTGCCAACACTTTTTGTGACTCGGGCAGCCCAAGGTCCAACACCGGCGTCAACGGCGAGTTAAATCCAAACGCCTTCACAGCTCGCGCAATCAATTCGCCATGTTCGCGCGCGAGTGAAGAGCGCCCTGTTTTTCGCGCAGCCTGCGCCACGGCTTCGACCGGCGCCATCGGTGCGAGCGCATCGCGCAGCCGGTCCACCGTTCCGCCTTCCACATCGACAAATGCCGTGTAGGGCTTCGTGCAAAACTCTGTCGCATCCGCCAGAAGCGCTCTCGTCTGCTTCACATCCTCAATATTCCGCCGAAAAAGAATGATCCCCGCTGGCCGCAACAGCCTGAGCCACGCGCGCTCCAGCGCCGTCAGCGCAGTTCCTTCCAGCCCCACCACGAGCAAACTTCCCGCCGCATTCCGAAAACTTCGCGTCATCTTTCTCGGATCTCCAGTCTTTCTCGCATCTCGATTCCTAGTCTTTCTTTTCCTTCAACTCGCTCTGAAGTTCTTCCAGCAGGTTCAGCGCCTGCAACGGCGTCAGCGAGTTCACGTCGGTCGACTCAATCCTGTCCACAATCTTCTGCGAAAGCGGCGTGAAAATCGTCAATTGCATCGGGTCGGCTTCGGTCTCAACCTGCACGCTTTGCCTTTCCTGCTTTTCGTGCTGCTTGAGTACATGCTTGGCCCGCTCGATCACCGCCGTCGGCAACCCCGCCAGCCGCGCCACTTCGATCCCATAGCTCTTGCTTGCCGCGCCCGGTTCAATGTTATGCAGAAAGACAATTCCGCTCGCCGTCTCTTTCACGCCCACTCGAAGATTCTGTACCCGCGGCAACTTCTCCGCCAGCATCGTCAGCTCATGATAGTGCGTCGCAAACAACGTGCGCGCGCCCACCTCCGCGTGCAGGTACTCCACCGTCGCCCACGCCAGCGACAGTCCGTCGAACGTTGCCGTGCCACGCCCCATCTCGTCCAGCAAAATCAACGACCGCTTCGTCGCCGTGTTCAGAATCGTCGCCGTCTCCGTCATCTCCACCATGAAAGTCGACCGTCCACGAGCCACGTTGTCGCTGGCGCCGATCCGCGTGTAAATCCGATCGACCAATCCCAGTCGCAAGCTCTCTGCCGGAACGAAACTCCCCATCTGCGCCATCAACACAAGCATCGCCGCCTGCCGCAGGTACGTGCTCTTGCCGCCCATGTTCGGCCCGGTCACGAGCAGCAGGCTCGGCCCATCCTCACCGGAGTTCAGATACACATCGTTCGCGATGAACCGCCCCTCGCGCGTCTCCTCCAACCACTGCTCGATGACCGGATGCCGCCCGGCAACGGCTTCGAGCACGGGCTCGTCCACGAGTTTCGGCCGCACGTATCGCCGCGTCGACGCCAGATGCGCAAAACACGCCAGCAAATCCGCTTCGGCCACTGCCGCGGAACTCCGCCGAATCCGCCCCGCGCTCTCCAACACGCCATTCCGAAGTTCGGCAAAAATCCGCTTCTCGATCTCGATGCACCGGTCGTGAGCGGAAAGAATTTTGCGTTCGTACTCCTTCAACTCCGTCGTCGTAAACCGCTCCGCGTTCACCAGCGTCTGTTTGCGTTCGTAATCGGCCGGCGCAAGCGCCATGTTCGCCTTCGTGATCTCGATGTAGTACCCGAAGACCGAGTTGTAGCGCACTTTCAGTGAGCCGATTCCGGTTCGCTGCCGCTCACGATCCTCGATAGCTGCGATCGCCTGCCGCCCCGACGACGAAATCGATCGCAACTCGTCCAACTCCGAATCGATTCCCGCCGCGACTGCGCCGCCGTCGACGAGCGTGAGCGGCGGCTCGGCCACCAGCGTCTTCACAATGCGCGCGGTCACGTCGTCGAGCGTATCGAGTTGCGCAGCAATCGCACTCCACCGCCGCGCAGCCATCGCATCGAGGGCCGTCTTCACTCCCGGCAGCCGCGCCAAACTTGCCGCCAGCGCACGCACATCCCGCGGCCCGGCAGAATCGAGCGAAATCCTCGCCAGCAACCGCTCCAGATCGAGAATCCCGCCAAACGCTCTGCGAATCTCTTCGCGCTTCAACAGATCGACGTGTGCTTCGGCCACGGCTCCGTACCGCGCTTCAATCTCCGGCGCGTTGTTCAATGGCCGCAGAATTGTCGCCCGCAGCAACCGCTTGCCCATCGGCGTCAGGCACGCATCGAGCGTGCGAAAGAGCGTCGCCCGATCGTCTTGTCCTGAAAAAAGCGGCTCGACCAGTTCCAGATTCCGCACTGTCACCTGGTCCAGTTCCAGGGCCGTCGAATGTTCCTCGAACTTCAGGCTGTCAATGTGCAGCGCATCGTTCTTCTGCGTCGAGCGCACGTAGTGCAGCACCGCTCCCGCCGCAATTGCTGCCGGCTCGTGTCCATCCAAGCCAAATCCTTCGAGCGACCGCACATTCAACTGCCGCTCCACCAGCGGGACGGCGTACTCCCGCGTCCACACCCAATCCTCAACGCGCGTCCGCGCCGGAATTTTCTCCAGTTGCGCCGGAGTCTCCGCGCTCGCCGCGAAAAGTACCTCGCTTGGAGCAGCCAGCAGAAGCGCATCAATCGCCAGCGCCCGCGCATGCTTCCCGCGAAACTCCATCGTGCGAAACTCGCCGGTCGAAACGTCCAGCAGCGCCAGCGCGCAAACGCCGTCGTGGCGCCCCACCTTCGCGGCATTCTTGTCGTTGCCGCCTGCGTGCCTGTCCGCCTCGTACAGTGCCGCCAGAAAATTGTTCTGCTCCTGTCCCAGCCCCGCGTCGAGCGCCGTCCCGGGGCTCAGAACCCGCGTCACCTCGCGCTTCACCAGTTTCTTGGTGAGCTTGGGGTCCTCCATCTGGTCGCAGAGAGCAATGCGATAGCCCTTGCGCAACAGGCGCGCCACATACTGCTCCACCGCGTGGTAAGGCACGCCGCACATCGGAATGTTGCGCTCCTTGTCCCGCGCCGTCAGCGTCAGTTGCAGCTCGCGGCTGGCCACAGCTGCATCGTCATAGAACAGTTCGTAAAAGTCGCCCATCCTGAAGAACACAAGAGCATCGGGATTCTGGTGCTTGGCTGCGGCCCACTGGCGCATGAACGGAGTGAGCTCTGGAGCACTTTTGTCGGCAGCCTCCCGATCGACGGCCACCGCCGTCAGAGCAAACTCATCAGCCGCAGGACTCTCCTCCAAAAGAGGGGAGCGCGGAGCGCCGCTCGCGCCGGGTTGAATGTCGTCTGGAATCACGCTGGCTCTAAGACTATCGCGATGCCGCTCCATCGCGGTAGCGAGGTTCCGGCCGAAAATTCCACCGTTCGCGTCCCGGCCGTCCCCCATGCGCTCCGAATCGCGCTCCGAATCTCGCACTCGCCAGAGCCCCCCTGACGCCCCACCCAACCCGCAAAACAAAACTACTCAGTCGCCGCCGCCGGCATGTAGAATCACTCGGTCACTCGGGCCGAGCCTCTTCCCCGCAAATCGGGCCTTCGGTCAAAACACCGAATTCAAAATCTCCACAGGAGGAACTTTCTAATGTCCAACTCCAAGCGTTCCGTTCTTTCCACGCTGTTCGTTATGGCCGCCCTCTGCGCTGTCGCGGCTTCTCAAGCGCAGTCGCCGCTCGACGGCACCTGGCGCGTTGACCTTGCGCAAACCAAGTTCAGCCCCAAGCCTCTCTCCTTTTACCTCAGCCAGGGCTGGTATCACTGCACCGGAAGTTGCAACCCGGCCTACGACATTGCAGCCGACGGCCAGGATCACCCTGTCGCCGGGCATTCCTACGACACGTTGAGCGTCACCGTCGTCGACGACCACACCATCACTGCCGTCGGCAAGAAGGGTGGCACGGTGATCTTCGAGCAGACGCGCACCGTCTCTGCCGACGGCAAGACACTCACCGTCAAAACCGTCGATCACCCCATGAATGGCGGCCAGTCTTCGACTTATGAGAGTGTGGCCAAGCGAAGCGGCGTCGCGCCTTCCGGGGTGCATGCGACTTCAGGCAACTGGGTCATCGTCAAGCAGACTGGCAGTGGCACTGAGCTTCTCACCACCTACAAAACCAGCGGCGATCAGGTCACCATGTCCGATCCCACGGGCGAGGGCTACACCGCCAAACTTGATGGAAACGACTATCCTGTCCATGGCGCCTACGGCTACGACGCCGTATCGCTCAAAAAGATCAACGCCTACACCTTTGAAGAGACCGACAAGCGCGACGGCACCGTCACCGATGTCTCCACCATGACCATTTCCGCCAACGGCAAGACGCTGACCGTGGTCGATACGGACAAACTCACCGGACGCGTTGACACCTTTACCGCAACCAAGCAGTAACGGCAACCTCCTCACCTTCAGCAACCTACCCGGCTCTAGGGTCCGCCGCCGATCACCGCGGCGGGCCTTGGCCCGGTGCCTCCCCCTTAATTTGCACACCGAGTGATTGGGATCACATCCAACAGGCAGTCTTCGGGGCAAACTGGCTTCCTCGATAGAAAACCATAGAACCCCGAGGGCCGCGTTTCATGAACCACACCATCTTGCTTCAAAAGCTCATCGCCATCGAAAAGTCCATCGGCGCAGCCGACAACCGCACGCTCCGCCAACTCGTCCACGAAGCCGAAGATTGCCTGCTTCAGCTCCAAAAAGAGCGTGCGCAAAGTTTCTTCCTGGATTCCTGGCGCGGCGCCATGCCCCGGTTTCAGCTGCTGGGCCAAGTCTCGCAAGGCCAATAGTCTCACCCAGCGCTCCCGGCCTTTGCGTCCACGGGTTCCTCCCCTGTGACAGCCCCTCCTTAAACCGCCTATTCGCTCGCCGGTACAGGCGCGCTTCATTCCAGTTTTCCTAAAAAGTTACGCCTTTCTCGAGTCTGATGCGCGGACCTGCAGTGAACCCGAGTTTTGCCCATCTTTCTGCGCTTTTTCGAGGGAGAAACTCTAGTGACACGAATCACAACTAAGCTCCAGTATTCAGTGCAGAATGAATATCTTGAACTGACTAACTTCAAGGGGCCCTTTAATGAATAGTACGGCCTTGCTGCAGAAGATCATTGCCTTGGAAAAATCGATCGGCATAGCGAACAATGCCGAGCTCCGGCAACAAGTGTACGAAGTGGAGGATTACCTGTTGCAGTTGCAGAAGGAGCATGCGCAAGGTCTCTTCAAGGACTCTTGGGGCGGCGCGCTGCTCAGGCTTCATTCGCTGCGTCAGGTTTCGCACGGCCAATAACCTCGCCCACCCATCAATCTATCTCTGGATCTGAAGCATATGGGATTTGTCTTCGCGTGCAATCCCTCGTCAGCCCCCCTCCGTCCGCGCTACAAGTGATTAGCATCACAGTATACTGAGGGCAGCGCCTGTACCGTAAAAGCTGCCATGTACCTGCTTTGGCTACGAGTTGCGGCCATTCTCTATGCCGGTGGATGTGTCGCCGTCTTCCCGGCGGTGCTCTCAAACTCCATCCCCTGGCGAAAGACCTGCGTCCACCTTGGCGGATTGGCCTTCTTCTTTCATTTCGTCTCCGTCGTCGAAATGCTCGTCCTCGCCCACCGCTGGATGCCCGTGGGCGTCCGCGAAATCGAGTCTCTACTGGCATTTCTCGTTGCCGGCCTTTTCTTCCTGGTTTGGTGGCTCTACGACGCCATTTCGCTGGGCCTGTTTGCTCTCCCAGCCACGTTTTTCCTCGTCTTCATTCCCGCACTCGGGCCCGGCAGCTACCGGTTTCCATCGCAGCGAGTGTGGATGAGCTGGCTCGTAGCTCACATCATCGCTCTGCTGCTGGCTTACGCTGCGCTTTGCTTTAGTTTGCTCTCCTCCATGCTCTACCTGGTTCAGGAGCGGCGCATCAAGGCGAAAGTCAAGCCGGGACAATCGGGGCGTTGGGCGCCCTTCAACTGGCTGCCGCCGTTGGACACGCTCGAGCGTCTGGCTCTCGCCACTCTTGAGTTCGGATTTCCCTGCATGACTGTCGGTTTGTTAATGGGATTCGTTCTGGTCCAGGAAACATCGCTTGGCGCGTCCTATTTCCTCGACCCCAACATCCTTGCCTCTTTCGCCATGTGGGCGGTTTATGTGCTGCTGCTCTGGGTGCGGCGGGGTATTGGATTGCGTGGACGCAGGGCCGCCTATGTCTCCGGTGCGGCGCTGGTCGTGATGATGGCCGTTTGGGCTGCCAACTTCGTCAGCCAGGTGCATAGGTTCGGTCCCCAATGACTCTTGCACTCATCGGCGTGAACCACAAAACAGCGCCCATCGCGCTGCGGGAGAAGATCGCGATTGGTCGCGACGAGCTGGCCGAAACCACGCGCGCTCTCGCCGCCACGCCCGGGGTCACAGAGTGCATGATCGTCTCCACCTGCAATCGCGTGGAGCTGCTCGCGGCGGTCGACGGCGACGAAGTCCCCATCGCTGCATTTCTCTCTCGCCAATTTGGAATCGATGTATCGATCCTTGCGCCTCACCTCTACGAATACCGTGACAGGGAAGCCGTCAGCCATCTCTTCCGCATGGCCGCCAGTCTCGATTCCATGGTCGTCGGCGAGCCGCAGATTCTCGGCCAGGTGAAAGAGGCCTTCGCTGTCGCGCGCGCGGCCGGAACCGTTTCCGGCCAACTCGAGCACCTGCTGCAAAGCGCCTTTGCCGCCGCCAAAAAAGCGCGCAGCGAAACCGGCATCGGCTCCAATTCCGTCTCCATCGCGTCCGTCGCTGTCGATCTGGCCCGCAAGATCTTCGGCTCGCTCGAAGGCCGTACCGTGTTCCTCGTCGGCGCGGGCAAAATGAGCGAGATCGCCGCGCGCCACCTCGTGCAACAAGGCGCAGGAGCCATTCTCGTCTGCAATCGCACCGCCGAGCGCGCGCGCCGCATGGCCGAAGAGTTCCAGGGCGCCCTCGTCCCCGAAGTCATCGACTACAGCCAGCTCTACGACGCTGCCAGCCGCGCCGACATCGTCATCAGCTCTACCGGTGCGCCGCACCCCATCTTCCGCCCTGAGCACGGCCAGGCGTTCCTTCACAAGCGCCGCAACCGGCCCATGTTCTTCATCGATATTGCCGTCCCGCGCGACGTCGACCCGCAGATGAACAAGCTCGACGGCATCTTTGTCTACGACATCGACGACCTGCAGCAGGTGGCCGTGGCGCACATGGAAGAACGCAGTCGCCAGGCCATTGACGCCGAAGCCCTCATCGCGGCGGACGTCGACCGTTTCCATCAACGCCAGCGCACCGTCAACGTCGCTCCGGCGATTGTCGCCCTACAAAGAAAGGCCGAAGAGATTCGCGTTGCCGAAATCGAGCGCCTTCACTCGCGTCTCGGAGTCCTCAACACGGAGCAACTTGCAGCCGTCGAGGCGCTCACCCGCGGCCTCGTGAACAAGTTCCTCCATCCGCCCATGCAGGCGCTCAAGCAGGCGGCGCGCGAGGGCGATTCGGCCAAGCTCGACGCGCTCTGCGAGGAGTGGTCGGTCTCGTCAGCCGCGCAAAGCGAAGCTCCGTCCAGCGCCGGGGGCTCGGCGGTCCCGAATGAAAAATCCGTCGCGAGCCCCGTCAGCTCTCAACATCCGGACACTCGCAAGAATGTCGAGAGCGCGACCACGAGCGAAACTGGCGCCGAGGCCCGCCGATGAAGCTCCGCATTGGCAGTCGCGGATCGCAGCTTGCCCTCTGGCAGGCCAATCACATTGCCGGATTGCTGCGCGTCCAGGGCCACGAAGTCGAAATCGAAATCATTAAAACCACCGGCGACCGTCTTCAGGAAGTCACCTTCGCCGAAGTCGGCTCCAAAGGAATGTTCACCAAGGAGATTGAAGAAGCGCTCGCTGCCAGCCGCATCGATCTCGCCGTGCACTCGCTCAAGGATTTGCCCACCGAGCTTCCTCCAGGCTTTGCTCTTGCGGCAACGCCGCCCAGAGTAGACCCGCGCGACGTGTTCGTATCCGTCAAGTACGCGGGCCTCGCCGAGCTGCCGCGTCGCGCTCGCATCGGCACCAGCAGCCAGCGCCGCCGCGCGCAGTTGAAGGCCCTGCGCAGCGACATTAAGGCCGTCGAGTTCCGCGGCAACGTTGACACGCGCCTGCGCAAGCTGGCCGAAGGCCAGGTTGACGCGATCCTGCTCGCCGCCGCCGGGCTCGACCGTCTCGGCAAAACCGATTGGGTCCGCGAGCGCCTCGATCCCAAAGATTTTTGCCCCGCAGCAGGCCAGGGCTCGCTGGCCATTGAAATCCGCTTGGGCGACGTGGAGACGCTTGCCGCTGTCGCCTTCCTCGACCATGCCGACACGCGCTTCGCAGTCACGGCCGAGCGCGCGGCCCTCGCCGCTCTCGGCGGCGGCTGCCAGGTTCCCATCGGAATTCATTGCCGTCCGTCATTTGCTCAAAACGATTCCAGCGGCTCATGGGTCGAGATCTTTGGCGTCGTCGCTTCGCCCGATTCTGGCGAGATCGTCCGCGTGCACCTTCACGCCCCGCTCCAGAACACCGATCCCGTTTCGTTGGGACACGAGGCCGCCGAGATGCTCCTCGCACAAGGCGCGGGAAAGTTGCTTGCTGAGGCCAACGATACCTCCGGCGGAGCCGCGTAGGATCGCGGTACCTTCCTGCCCACCCCATCGGAGGGAGCAGGGGCCCCTAGGCCCTTGAATGCCACGTCTGAATCGATCGGCCTTTAGGCCCGGCCGTTTTGAAAGGGCACGGCTTTAGCCCCTGAGGGATGTATCTTGAATCCACGGCCCTCATGAACAGCGCTGAAAAAATCGCATTGCCCCTCGCCGGCCGCCGCGTCCTCGTAACGCGCGCCGCGCACCAGGCCGGCAAGCTCAGTGAAGGACTTCGCGCACTCGGTGCTGAGCCGGTCGAGGTTCCGGTCATCGAGATTCGCCCGCCGCTGGACCTCGCGCCCCTCGATCGGGCCCTGCGCACGCTCGCTTCCTACGATTGGCTTATCCTTACCAGCGCCAACACCGTGCAGGCGCTCGTCGATCGTCTATCCCAGCTGAGAATTCCGATCCTAAGTGCTGACCCACCGCGGGTGGCGCAGGTGGCCGCAGTCGGAGAAGCCACGGCAGCAGCAGCGCGCCAGGCAGGCTTCGCGGTCGCGCTCGTTCCAGAATCCTATGTTGCAGAGAGTCTTACGAAGAGCCTTGCCGGTCAATCACGCGGCAAGAAAGTTCTGCTCGCCCGTGCAGCCGTCGCCCGCGACGTCATTCCCGATGCCCTCCGTGCCGCCGGCGCCATAGTCGACGTCGTTGACGCATACCGCAACGTGATGCCCGAATCCGCCCCCGCGCTCTTGGCCGAAGCGCTCCGAAACGGAATCGCTGCCGCCGCCTTCACCAGCTCATCCAGCGTCACCCATCTCGCTAACGCCGCGCGTCAGGCCGGAATCGCATTTCCTTTCGTCGGAGTCGCCGCCATTTCAATCGGCCCCATCACCAGCCAGACCCTGCGCGCGCTCGGCTGGGAACCCGCAGCGGAAGCCAACCCATCCGATGTTCCGGGCCTCATCCAGGCCACGGCCCGCGCGCTCGCCGACTCGCTGCATCGCTAACCCCGCCAGCTTATTTCAGGATGGGTGCCCCAGGTCCCTCGCATTTGGGGACCTGGGATCGCACGAACCCAACCCCGCTAGCACCGCTAACTCCGCCAGGTTTTGTCCTTCGACCGGCACAGCGGCTCCAGGTTGCACCGGTCGCACTTCGGCTTGCGCGCGTCGCACACCTGCCTCCCGTGCTGGATGATCTGGTGCGAGAAGTCGATCCACCTGTCGCGCGGCAGCACTTGCATCAGCTCCTGCTCCACCTTCCCCGGCGTGTCGCCTTTGGCCAACTCCAGCCGCCGCGCGATGCGGAACACGTGCGTGTCCACTACCACGCCCTCAGCCTTGCCGAAGCACACGCCCAGAACCACGTTCGCCGTCTTCCGCGCAGCGCCCGGCACCGTGATCAACTCTGCGAGCGTCTGCGGAACCTGGCCGCCAAAGTCCGCGATGATTTTTTTCGCCGCGCCCTGAATCGACTTCGCTTTGTTGCGGAAGAAGCCCGTCGTTCGGATGAGTTCTTCCAATTCAGCCAAACTCGCCGTGGCCATCGCCTGCGGAGTAGGGAACCGCCGGAAGAGCTCCGGCGTCACCATGTTCACGCGCACGTCCGTGCACTGCGCCGACAAAATCGTCGCCACCAGAAGCTCCCACGGCGTGCGATGGCTGAGCGCGCACACCGCGTTCGGATACGCCTCGTCGAGTCCTCTCAGGATTGCGTCGACGCGTTCCTCCGCCAGCGCCCCGCGCGCTGTTGGCTTCGTCACAGCCTTTTGTTGAGTTGGTTGTTTGCGAATCGGCATTATTAGGAGTTTAATCTTGGCGATCGAGGTTGGCGCATTCTTCGTTATTGAAATAGAGTCGACATATGGACATTCGAGCGTTGGAAGACCTCGACCGCGAAGGCTACGTCAAGCAGCCGCAAGACCTGAGCGAAGCGCGACTTTGGGAATCAGTGGCAGCGTGGCCTGAAGAGCCGCTAAATCCGATGCCTAAGAGCCAATCCGGCCCTCGACCCACGCCGCCAGCTTCTCCACCGGCAACCGCACGCCGATAAAGAACTGCCCGAACAGCGCGTACACCGCGCTCACTTCATCAAATCTCATTTCATAAATCAGCTTTTTGAAGACCACCGGATCTTCAGCGAAGAGATCGACGCCCCACTCCCAATCGTCCATCCCGATTGAACCGGAAATGATTTGCTTCACCTGCTCGGCGTATCGTCTGCCGATCATCCCGTGCTCGTGCATCATCCGCTGTCTTTCTGCGAAAGGCACCGTGTACCAGTTCACTTGCTCGCCGCGCTTGCGATCCATCGGATAAAAGCACAAATACTTCGCGTCGGGGACGGTCGGAAACAGCCGCGGCTTCATCGCTTCCGCACTGCGCTCGAGCGATGCGGCAATCTCGGCGTTCCACTCCGCCGAAAAAGCTGCGAATCCCTTGACCGTCGCGGCTTCGTACGTCTTGCGGCTTGACTCGTACAGCCCCAGCTCGACAACTGAAACGTAAGAATGGCGGAGGTCGAGAAAGTTGTGGAGCGGCATCTGCGCGAGATTCAGCTCAATCTGATTCAGCTCCTCCAGCGAGTCGCGGAAATGGATGAGCATCAAGTCGCCCTTGTGCCCGAGCTGCGAATACAAAGCCGAGCGAACTGGCGCGCTCGCGTCCTTGCGCTCCAGACTTTTCAGAGTCGCGACAGCATCGGCAATCATGCGTCCACGTTCGCCGTCCGCAGAGGACCCGTCCGCGAAGGACTTCCACGCCTTCCAGTCAAAACGGAAGAACTGGTGCAGCACGCTCGATCCTTCAAGCGTCAACGGAACCGGCGGATGCGAATCGGACATTTGATCGGCCACTTAGTCTCCCTCGAACACCTTCCATCCTAACAAAGACGAAATGCAGACGTGTGCATGCGGACATATGACCGAAAATACAAACCAAAGCCTGAAAGCACGGAGTGCCGCGCGAGTGCCGCCCTTTATACTGGAGAGGCTCATGACTGAAAGAATCCTGGCCCTGCTGGTGGAGTTCGTGACCCGTGTGATCAGTGCCGGGGGCTATGCAGGCATCGCTGCATTGATGGCCATCAACTCAGCCGGAATTCCGCTTCCCTCCGAGCTCATCATGCCGTTCTCCGGCTATCTCGTCTATCTCGGCCGCTTCAATCTCTTCATGGTGGCGATCGTCGGAATGGTCGGCTGCAACATCGGCTCGGCCATCGGCTATTGGATCGGCGCCAGAGGCGGGCGTCCTTTCGTAGAGCGTTACGGCAAGTGGGTTCTGATGAGCCATCACGATCTCGACCGCATGGGCTGGTTCTTCGCAAAGTACGGATCGATCGCGGTCCTTCTAGCGCGCATGATGCCCGTGGTGCAGACGTTCATCTCCATCCCGGCGGGAATTGCAAAGATGCCGCGCCTGCGCTTCCATATCTACACCTCTTTGGGTTCAATTACGTGGTACACCTGCCTGGCTTATGCCGGCATGAAGCTTGGAGAGAAGTGGCACACCGATCCGCGCCTCGAGCAAGTGTTTCATCGCTTCCATCTCGTCGTGGAGATTGCGATCGTGGCAGCGCTCATCTGGTTTGTCGGTTCGCATCTGCGCCGTGGAAGGCAGCCGGATCCCGCGTGAGCAAATCGGCGCAACTTTGTTGCGCGCATGACCGGGTCATGAGAATTATTTCGAATTCATCATCGAAGGAAGGTTAGGAGAAGCAATGGCGACCAAGAAAAAAGGCAGCGCGAAGAATGTGGCTCCATCGTCGATGGGGCGGAAGACCGCTGCAATGTTGATTGAGCCCGCAAAGGGCAAGTTGGGCGTAATGGTAGTTGGGCTGGGTGCTGTGGCCACCACAATGATTGCCGGCGTTGAAGCAGTTCGCCGCGGACTGGCCAAGCCGGTCGGTTCGCTCACACAAATGGGCACCATCCGGCTGGGCAAGCGCACCGACAACCACTCGCCACTGATCAAGGACTTTGTTCCCCTCGCGGACTTGAAAGACATCGTCTTCACCGGATGGGACATCTTCGAGGACAACGTCTACGAGGCGGCCGCGCATGCAGCGGTTCTGCAGCCCGAAACTCTCAAGAAGCTCAAGCCCTATCTCTCGAAGATCAAGCCGATGCCAGCGGTCTTCGATCGCTACTACGTCAAGCGCCTCGATGGCACTCACGTCAAGAAGGGCAAGAACAAGCGCGATCTCGCCGAGCAGTTGCGCGCCGATATTCGCGCCTTCAAAAAAACCGTCAACCGCGTCGTCATGATCTGGGCCGGCTCGACCGAGATCTTCCTCAAGCCGACCGCCGTCCATCAGTCCATCGAGGCATTCGAGAAAGGACTCGAGAAGAACGACCCCGGCATTGCGCCTTCGCAGATATACGCATACGCGGCGCTCAAAGAGGGCGTGCCCTTCGCCAATGGTGCTCCGAATCTGACCGTGGACGTCCCGGCCATGATCGAGCTTTCCAAGCAAAACGCCGCCCCTATCTGCGGCAAGGACTTCAAGACCGGCCAGACGTTTATGAAGACCGTGCTGGCGCCGGCCTTCAAGGCGCGCATGATCGGCGTGAAAGGCTGGTTCTCCACCAACATCCTGGGCAATCGCGACGGAGAAGTGCTCGACGAGCCGCATTCCTTCAAGACCAAGGAAGAGTCGAAGCTGGGCTCGCTCGAGTACATCTTCCAGCCCGACCTTTATCCCGATCTCTACAGCGACATCTACCACAAGATTCGCATCAACTACTATCCGCCGCGCGGCGACGAAAAAGAAGCGTGGGACAACATCGACATCTTCGGCTGGCTCGGTTATCCCATGCAGCTCAAGGTGAACTTCTTGTGCCGCGACTCGATTCTTGCCGCGCCGATTGCGCTCGACCTCGTGCTCTTCCTCGATCTGGCCAAGCGTACGCCGGAGCTAAGGTCCCTCGGAATTCAGGAGTGGCTGAGCTTCTACCTCAAGTCGCCGCAGACTGCCAAGGGCCTGTACCCGGAGCACGATCTCTTCATCCAGTCGATGAAGTTGAAGAACACGCTGCGCCACATTATGGGCGCGGACCTGATCACGCACCTTGGCCTCGAGTACTACGACTGAGGCTTGGCAGCCACGGTTCTCGGGAAAATCTGGGCTTCCCACAATGAATGGGTGCCCCATCCAAGCTTCGCTTGGGTGGGGTAGCACGGCCCCCTCCCGCATGGTCAACATGAGCGACAGCAGCGCAGCGGAGGGAGTCGAAGGATCCGCGGTTGCTTTTCGCGACCTTCACTCACCACAAGAAATGGTGCCCCAGGTCCCTCGCATTTGGGAACCTGGGATAGCACAAACTTGACCATGACCTGCTCCCGCCGCTCTTACGTCCCGCGATGTCGTAATCTGAACTCACGATGAAAGACTCCGCAGTTTTACTCATCGATTGCCCCGATCGCAAGGGCCTTGTCGCCCGCGTCTCGGGGCTGCTCTATGAGCGCGGCGCCAACATCCTCCACGCCGATCAGCATATCGACCATGACCTTGGCCTTTTTTTCATGCGCGTGGAGTGGGAGCTGAACGGCTTCGATCTCGCGGGATTCCAGGCAGTGTTCACGCCCATCGCAGCCGAACTCGACATGACCTGGAAGCTGACGTCGAGCGCGCGCCCGCCGCGTCTTGCGCTCTTCTGCTCGCAATACCTGCATTGCATGGCCGATCTGCTGCACCGTTGGCGCACCGGCGAGCTTGTCTGCGAAATTCCGGTCATCGTTTCCAATCATCGCGAAGCAGAAAACCTGGCGGCATTCTATGGCGTGCCGTTCGCGTTTATGCCGATGACGTCCCAGACGCGGCCGGACGTCGAGGCGCGGCAACTCGAGCTTCTGGCGCGGAACGAAGTCGAGCTGGTTGTGCTGGCGCGCTACATGCAGATTCTGTCGCCACAATTCGTTGCCCAATACCCCGCCTCCATCATCAATGTGCATCACTCATTCCTGCCGGCATTCACCGGAGCGCGGCCCTATCACGCCGCCCACGCACGCGGAGTCAAACTGATCGGCGCCACCAGCCACTACGTCACCGACCTCCTCGACGATGGACCGATCATCGAACAGGATGTCGCCCGCATCAGTCACCGCGACCAGGTAGAGGATCTCGTGGCTCGAGGCCGCGACCTCGAGCGGATGGTTCTCTCCCGCGCCGTCCGCTGGCACATCGACCGCCGCATCCTCTGCTACGGCAACAAAACCGTGGTCTTCGACTGAGAACCCGAAAGGGCCAATTACGGCGATGGACACTCGGTTTTGAAGATGCAGTGCTCAGATGACGTGCCAGCAGCCAGGTGGTTCAATGAAGCAATAAAGCCAGAAAAAACAGTAGGTTGCATCGGTTCTCTCAAGAATCAGCGCGAAATTACTTGCCAAGGAGTCGACTTCTAAGTTAATTTACTAACCAGTTAGTTAATTATGACTCCACACTCCACTACCGAGGCCCAGGCCGAGCGTTCGGCCGAGACACGCGGCCGCATTCTGGACGCCGCGCTGAGTGAATTTGCCGCCAACGGACTCGCTGGGGCGCGCACCGAGCACATCGCCGTCGCTGCCGGCGTCAACAAGGCGCTTCTCTATTACTACTTCGAGAGCAAGGAAAAGTTGTATTCCGCGGCGCTGGAGATGGTGGCGGGGCGTGTACGCGATCGCTCGATGGCGGTTTTCCTGCGTGATGCCACCCCAGGCGAGCGGCTGCTACGCGCAGCGCTGGATCATTTTGATCGCATTCTGACGCAGCGCGAATTCCAGAGCCTGATGCAGCAGGAGATGATGCGCATGCACAAGGGTGAGCAGGGCGAGCTGCCCATCCTGGTCAAGCGTGTCTTCGCTCCGCTGCAGGCGATGTTTCAGTCGCTGGTGCGTGAGGCAATCGCCTCCGGCGAGTTGATCGAGGTCGATTGGTTGCAGATGGTGCTGGCCGCGCTGGGGGGGAATGTCTTCTATTTCCTGAGCGCGCCGATTTGGCAGCAGGCCCTGGGATTCGATCCATTCGACCAGGATGTGCTTGCGGCGCGAAGAGTGTCACTAGTCGAGTTTTTGGGCAAAGCGATCTTCCAGGATCGGAAGCACGGTACGGAACTGGCGAACAAGGTGCTGGCCGATACGCCGATGCCGGAATGCGCCAATTTCAAAGGTTTGAGGTGATAAGCGAGTGAACGCGCGAAATCGAGTTTTCTTCATTTTAGGAGTACTGCTTGTGGGATCGCTGGTCTGGTATCTGTTGACCACGCGGCGCACCAGCGATCTGCAACTCATCGGAACCGTGGACGCCAACGAGGTCGTCGTGAGCTCCAAGATACCGGGCCGCATCCAGACTCTGAAGGTGGAAGAAGGCCAGGATGTGCAGGCCGGAGAGCTGATCGCGGTCATCGAGAGCGACGATCTTGCGGCCGCGCTGAAGGCGGCGGAGGCAACGGCGGCCAGTGAGAAGTCGAAGCTGAGCGGCACGGTGGAAACGGAACAGCAGAACCGTGGTGAAACCTCGAGTGCGACGGTGAGCGCGGAGGCTCAGGTGAACGCCGCGCAGGCCGCTCTGGCGCAGGCGCAGGCAAACTTCGAGCATCAGCAGGCCGACACCAGCCGGACGGTGGCGTTGGCCAAGCAGGGAATCATGAGCAAGCAGGCGCAGGATGAGGCCGTCACCAGCCTGCAGGCTGCGCAGGCGGCGGTGAACGCGGCGCGCGACAACCTCTCCGCGGCGCAGGCCAATCTGCGCCAGGCGCGCGCTCACGAGATGCTGGCCGCAGTCTCCGAGCAGACCGTGAACCAGACGCGCGCCGAAGAGGCAAATGCCCGCGCGCTGGCTCAGGAAGCGAGTGTCGAGGCGAGCTACGCGCAGGTGGTGTCGCCCATCAGCGGGAAAGTGGACGTGTGGGCGGCGCGGCAAGGTGAAGTGGTGACCATGGGCGAGCCGATCGTGACCATTATGGACCTCACCCAGACCTGGGTGTACGCACCGCTCCCGGAGACGCAGGCCGACAGCGTGCAACTGGGCGATTCGCTGCGCGTCGTCATGCCCAGCGGCGACACCTTCTCCGGCAAGGTCATTGCCAAAGCCGCCGAGGGCGACTTTGCCACGCAGCGCGACGTGAGCGGCATCAAGCGCGACATCAAAACCATCCAGTTGAAGCTGCTCATCCCCAATCCCGGCGAGAAGTATGTGCCCGGCATGACAGCTGAGGTTTATATCCCCAAGGCAAAGCTGGTGAAGCAGTGAGCGCGTCGTCAATTTACAGCCCGGCAGTGGAAGGCAACGGTGCGCCGCGCCCGACCGCGATCGCGGTGGAGCACATCGTTAAGCGCTACGGCGACTTTGAAGCGGTGAAAGACGTGAGCTTCAGCGTGGCCGAGGGCGAGATTTTCGGCCTGCTGGGGCCAAACGGAGCCGGAAAGAGCACGCTGATCCGCATGATGACCACGCTGATTCCGGTCACCGCCGGGAAGGCGATCGTGGCCGGCCACGACGTGGCCAAGGATCCGGACGATGTGCGCCGGGTGATCGGCGTGATCCCGCAAGCGCTCACCAGCGACCAGGACCTCACGGTCGAGGAGAACCTGAGTATCTACGCCAAGCTCTACAGCGTGCCGCACGGGCAACGCGAGAAGAATATCGACGAGGTGCTCGAAGCCGTGGACCTGTCCAAGTGGCGCGACGCGCAGACCAAGACGCTTTCCGGCGGCATGAGGCGGCGGCTTGAGATCGCGCGCGGCCTGGTGCACAATCCGAAAATCTTCTTTCTCGACGAACCCACCACCGGCCTCGATCCCGTATCGCGCATCGCGGTATGGGAAATGCTGAACAAGCTGAAGAGCACGCGCAACCTGACCATGCTTCTGACCACGCACTACATGGAAGAAGCCGACAAGCTGTGCGACCGCATCGCCATTGTGGACCACGGTACGTTGATGGCTCTGGGAACGCCGGTCGAGCTGAAGAACAGCGTAGCCGGCGCCAACGTGGTTGAAGTGCATTTTGACCGCGAGACCGAGGAGTGGGCGGAGCGGTTGAAGAAGCTTGATGGCGTAACCAGCGTGCAGCCGGAAAGCGCCGGGTTCTACCGCGTCCTCACCACATCGGGATCGAAGACAACCATGCAGATCGTGGAGCTCGCGGCGAGCTTGGGCGAAACGCTCACGTCGCTGAGCGTGCAGAATACAACCCTCGACGACGTATTTATCCACTACACGGGCCGCCAATTGCGCGATGAACAGGTGAAGCCGGTGAGCTTTTTGATGCCGCCTCGGCCGGGAGAGCGCCCATGAACAGGATGTTTGCCATCATTGAGCGCGAGATGCGCAAGTTTTTCCGTTCGCCCACGCTGATGATCATGTCGCTGATGATGCCGATTCTGCAGCTCATCATCATCGGGAACGCATTCGGCGGCAAGATCGTCGGCACCCATGTCGCGGTTGTCGATCATGACCATGGCCCGCAGGCAGTCAAGGTGCGCGAGGCGTTCGCCGCCGTCGCCGCCAATATCAAGACCTTCTCGACCATTGAGTACAACAATGAGGTGCAGGCGCGCGAAGATGTGCGCACCGGCAAGATCGACGCCGCGGTCATCATTCCCGAGCAGTACTCGCGCCGTGTCTACGCCCAGGACGCGCCCAAGCTCGGCCTTGTCGTCGACAACTCTGACTTGTTCACCTCGTCCACCCTCGAAGGCGAGATGCAGTCGCTGGTCGACGCGATAAATGCGCCTGAGGTTCAGGACCGGCTCTCGAAGTCGATCGCGCTGGAAATTGTGGAGCTTTACCCGTACGTGAATTATCTCAAGTATCTTCTGCCCATGACTGTGGCGCTCGCCATGTACATCTCGGTCATGATCGGCGGCGGCATGCTCTACATCGACGACAAGGCGCGCGGCGTGCACGAGGGCTACCTGGTTACCCCGATTACGAAACTCGAGCTGGTCTTCGGCATGAACATCGCCGGCTCGATGAAGGCCACGCTGAGCGGGATATCAATCGGTGTCATCGGGTCGCTCATAGCAGGCCTGGGCGTTGTCTTTCATCCGATGATCATGATCCAGATGTTGAGCCTCATCATCGCCGGCTCTATTGCCTTCAATGGCATGATGTTTCTGCTGATGGTGCGCGTCAACGATCCGCTCGTTCCCCGAGCCATGTTCGGCGTTCTCAATATCCTCCTGCTATATCCATCCGGCGCCATGTATCCCGTTGCGTCGTTCCCCAAGTGGATGCAGGCCATGGGCGTGATTGATCCCTTCACGTACGCGATTCACGGCTTCAAGGCCGTTCTCCTCAAGGACGGTGGCTGGGTCGCCATCTGGCCCGACCTTTTGTTTTTGACAACTTTCGGCATCGCCACGTTACTGATTGCCACGCCGCTCTTCAAGCGCACGCTGTAGCGATCGCTTGGAACTCGTAACCGGCCCAGCGGCGCCACGCCTCACCATTTCAAAAGCCTCTCCCAGTTCCATAATTCCGACGTCGCTTTGCCCGGCAGAGGAAATCCGAGCTGATGCGCCAGCATGCACACCTGTCCGCGATGGTGCGCCTCATGCGAAATCATGTAGCAGAGCATCTCCTGCCCGGCCGGCCAGGGGCGAGCCCAGGCGTCCCTGTGAAACTCCCTCACGTGGTCTTCGCCATCGCCCAGCAATTCGGCAAGCATTCTTCCGCACTTTTCGGCGCTCTTGGCCAATGCTGCACGAGCCTGCCGCGGTGTGCAGCGCGAGCGGTTGAGTTGGGCCGGAACACCCAGGTGCGGCGCCGTTAGCCTGATCCACTTCGTGCGCACATTGTGCATGTGCGTGAAGATCGCCGCAATGCTGCGGACCTTGCCCGGCGGCTGAGCCTTCCAGGCGGAGGAATCAAGATTCGTGATAAGAATCTGGTTCAGGCGATCGTTGGCGGCAAAGATCCGGACTGCCGCCTCGGCAAGCTCTGTATCCGCCTTGTGCCGACGCGCAGTCACAGATTCGACCATCCTTGGCTCGGATTCGGAGATCGCCGGTGGAAGGAGCAGGGGCCTTCAGGCCCCTGAATACCGTGTTCCTGCTCTACGCGCCTTTGGGCGCGGACATTGTTGTCGGGTGCCCCCGGTCCCTCGCATTTGGGGACCGGGGAACTGCGCATCGAAAGCATCACCGGAATTTACTGCGCCGGCGGCGTTGCCGGCGCTGCCGGCCGTGCATTTGTATCCGTCTGCTTCGTGAATTGGAACGAGCACGGCCGGCCCAGAATTCCCGCGCCTTCTTCGCGCTTGCCGGTGCCAGACGTACCTGTGAAGGTTGCATCCACGTAGTAGTCGTATTTGTTGCCCTTGAGCTGAGTCACCAAGCCCGCTTTCCCCGCGGACACCTTGCCCTTCGCGTGGAGCTTCGCCGAACCATCTGCTCCGATGGTCCCGTCCATCACCATGTAGCCCGGCCCGCCCTCTTCGCCGTGCTGGCCGTGGAACGTGCTGTTCGCAATCGTGCTCACGAAAGTCCACGTATATGCAGGCATGCGTTCGCTCGCATCGCAGGACATGTTCGTGGTCCAGGTGCCGTCAAAAGGGCCGCCAGCAGCCTGGGCCCAAAACAGGGCCGGTGCGCAAATCAAGGCAAAAGACAGTGCTTTCCAGATTCTCATGGATGACCTCCAGATGGATGCAGAATACGCGCAGGGGCTGGGATCTTGACAAGAAGATTCTGGGGAAATTCCTAGCGGGCCGGCTGCGCGAGCACCTGCTCGTAATATCGGACGTACTGTGGCACGACTAAGTTTGCGCAGAAGCGCTTTTTTGCGGTCTTGCGCGCAGCTTCGCGCATGGCCTCAAGACGCGGCGAGTCATTGAGCAAGCTCAGCGCTCCTGCGGCCATTGCGTCCACATCCCCCACAGGGAGGAGCAGCCCGGTGACGCCCTCGTCGATCAATTCAGGTACGCCGCCCACCCGCGTGGCGATGGACGGCACGCGGCAAGCCATGGCCTCAAGTGCGGCGAGACCAAAGGATTCCAGTTCGCTCGGCATCAGCATCAGATCGGCAATCGCCAGCAACTCCGCCACGCGCTCCTGCTTGCCCAGAAAGTGAACCCGCTCGTGAATGCCGAGGTCGTGGGCCAGCCACTCGGCGGCAGACCGGTCCGGTCCGTCGCCGACGAGGATCAGTTGCGCCGCTCGCTCCCGCGCAACTCGTCCAAAGATCTTCACCACGTCTGTCACGCGCTTCACCGGCCTGAAGTTCGAAAGGTGTACCAGCAGCGGCTCATCGGGTGCAGCATACTGCGCGCGGCATCGCGCGCGCTTCTCTTCATCGGCAATCGGCGTGTAGACGTCGCAATTGACAAAGTTCGTAATGGTCTCGATAGGACGCGTGACGTTGAAGTCGGCAATCGTCTTGTCGCGCAGGTAATTGGAGATGCTGGTGACGCCGTCGCTTTCCTCGATTGCGTGCCGCGTAATCGGCAAATAGCTGCGATCGAGGCCGACGAGTGTAATGTCGGTCCCGTGCAGCGTGGTGACGAAGGGCAGCCGGCGGCCGCGTTTTGCCAGCATCTGGCGGGCGAGGAGCGCAGACACGGAGTGTGGAATGGCGTAGTGCACGTGGAGCAAGTCGAGGGAGTAATACTCAGCCACCTCTGCCATGCGCGATGCGAGCGCGAGGTCGTAAGGGGGAAATTCGAATAACGGGTAGCTGGAGACCGGAACCTCGTGATAGAAGATGCCGTCGTCGCGCCCGTTCAGGCGGAAAGGCTGCGAATACGAAATGAAATGAACTTCGTGGCCGAGTGTGGATAGTTCGATGCCCAACTCGGTGGCGACAACGCCCGAGCCGCCATAAGTCGGATAACAGGTAATCCCGATGCGCATGTTGCCTTCTTATGCTTCGATATGTGCCAAAACAGGCAAGACTTTGCCAAACGGCAAACAATTGCCTGATTCCAAAAGTTGTAGGCCCTTACAGGGCCCACAACAATCCTACAAGGTACCGATTGAGTTCCAACAACGGGCAGTTCAGGTGGCGGTTTGCCAAACACCGGCATTGGCGGGTCATGATTCGCGTCGATATACGGCACTATACTGGGCGCATATAATCACGGGATCCTCGTACTATTTGCTTTCCCATTGGCGCATCCGCGGTCATTACCCGAAGGTCCACGTCGCGGGCGGGCAGCTCAGCGATGGAGCGGCCAATTTTCTGGCGGGGTTTGAAAACTCGCCCAATGAATGGCGGAAGTATAGTTTTCAGGGTTCTTGGCACCTGATTGACGCGACGGTACCTTAGGTGATCAACCCCACTAAGTCCACCGTTGCGGACTTAGCCAGATTCCAGTCTTGGTCTACATTCACCCTCAAAAGATCGAAATCCGATATCGGCGGATTGCCCGATGGTCGATTCACCGCAGGTAGGGGCACGCCCCGCGATCTGAACTGGCAGGGCCGGGGCCTCAACCTGAACTGCATGCGGCCACCTCGAGAAGACCGGAATCAACTCTAGAACGACAAATAACCACACCCGAGCGCTTGCCCGAAGCTCGAGGGGCCGACAAGGCCAGCGTCTACGCAACTGGCGCCGTGATCGATGACTTGCTGTTGCTCCTCCATCGCCCGTAGATACATTTCGGTCTCGGCCGGGCTGCCGGGCCCCTGATTCGGTGATGCCGAGGCGGGCGCCGTGAAGAGAGCGAACTTTTTCTCGAGCCAGGCAGAAGGTATCTTGAAGCTCTTAATGATGGCCGCAACGGTGGGCGCATCCTTGGGTGCTATGGCGGTCGGGGCCGATCCAACCGTCAAAAAGTTCTTGAAAAATTGCTGGGAGTCCTCGGGGAGCGAGCAGAATATGCCCATGGCATCACCCGGCGTGGCGGTCCCGGAGACGGCGATAACAAACACGCCGCATTGGAACCCAGCCGGCAGCGATTGAAGAGGCGCCCCGTAAAGGAACTTGATCTGAGGAACCGGGTTTCCGTTGAGCTTGGCACGCTGCTGTAAAACCATCGTGAGCTTGTCACTAAGTTTTGCCGAGTACGGCATCGACATATTCGAGCCGTCGGGTCCCGTCTGTCCCAATTGAAAAGTACCGTTGTGCGCGATAATCCCTTCTCCGAGGTTGACGACCTCGCCTTGTGGCCCTGTCAATTCGATGTTCGTTTGCGCGGCTCCGTAGACTTTCCATCCGGCAGGCACACCGACAGAGGCGCTTTGGTCCGGCGCAGTGTAGGTCTGCAACTGGACTGGCGGAGCGGCCGGGGCGGCAGGCGCAGCAGAAGGCGTCGCCTGCGCTCGAACAGAGACATAGGCTGGAACTCCAATGACGATCAAGATCACCGGCACGGCGGCGATCCTCAGGTATTTCATGGCATCGCAAACTTGCATGGTTAAGTTTCCTCCCCTTCTTTCTTGACTCTTTCTTGATTCGGTGATCTCTGTAAAGAAAAGTCGGCTTTACTCGACGACCACGGTGGCATTGATATTCTGCGTCGATCCTCCGCTCACCGTGAGCGTGATCGGAATCGTGTAGGTACCTGGCGCTGCGAAACTCGACTTTCCTCCGCAGCTACTCAATGCGCCGGCGCCAATCCACAGCAGGATCGCAATCATCCAGAGAACCGGGCGCGAAGTTGATTGCTTCGTCTTACGGCGTTTAAGTCCGAACATAGCCGCCATTGATCCGGGCACCCAGAGGAGGGCTGCAAGGAGCAGGCCCTCGAACTTCCCGTTCTCGCCTGGAATGCCGAGTTGGGCTGTCGCCGTAGCGTTCGTGCTGACGGTCAGTGTATCGGTAAACGGTCCGGCGCCGTTCAATGTTAAAGTCGGCGGGGCGAATGTGCACGATACGTGGGCCGGCAACGTGCCGCAGGAAAAATCAATCGTCCCCGTGTACCCGCCGGTCGGCGTTATCGTGATGACCAATTGTCCCGAACTTCCCGGCTGAATGCTCAAGCTTGTGGGATTCACCGCTGCTGTGATTCCGGGCGTAACCACCGTCTCGGTCAGCGTGTTCGAGACGCTGGACGCATCGCTCCCGTTCCCGCCGTATGAGGCGGTGATGTTGTACACCCCTGTTGCGGCAAACGATGTCTGGAGGGTGGCATTTCCGTTGACATCCAACGTCACCGTTCCCAGCGTGGTTGTTGCGTACGAGAAGATCACTTGTCCTGTTGGGACTGCGCCAGCGGATTGGGTCACTTTGGCGGCAAGTGTCACGCTCTCGCCGGCCCCCGCGGTGGTGTTTGACGACGTGAGCGTTGTCGTTGTCGGCAACGCCAATGGCAAGGTCATCAGCGGCACATTCACCTGGGGGGTAGGCGGGAATTGCTCCGAATCCGCAACGGTCAGTGTGACCATGTAGTAAAGAGCAGCTGTCGGGAAGTACTGGAGCACATTTCCGTCCACAATCGCGAGATCCAGGTTTGCGCTCGGCGTGGAGCTGGCAGACCACTTATACGGTGGAATACCTCCGGTTGCCATCAGTGGAACGCTCGTCAAAACCCCTACGGTGCCGTCCGGCAGACCCGGGTCGCCGTCCCCCACAGTAGGAGTCACGATCTGCAATGTGGATTGGACCTGAAGTGCCATTCCAAAAGTCGACGACAATGGGGGACTGGATGCGTCGGACACTATCACGAAGAAATTGTTGTAACCGCCGGCAGGAATCGTGTATTGAGTTGGCGTTCCGGAGAGGAGTCCACTGCTCGAGAGGGTCAACCCAGGCGGCACGTTGCCTGCGTCCGTAACAAAGCTATAGGAGTACGGCGTTGTCCCTCCGGATGCCTGGAGTTGAACCGAGTAATACTCTCCCACCGCGGCATTCGGCGTCAACGGAGATGGGGTCGTAAGCTCAAGTGTTCCGCCGATGACGACGTTGAAGGATTGCTGGAAGGTGGCTTGCGGGTCTTCTGAATCCGAGACCGTAATCGTAAACGAGTAGGTGCCTGGCGTCGTGGGAGTTCCCGTGAACGCCCCCGTGCTTGGGATCAACTGAAGTCCCGCGGGCAGAGTCCCCTTGGTGAGCGCCCAGGTGTAGGGAGACGATCCGCCTGTTGTGAGGGCCGCAAGAGAGCCCGGATAGTTCGTCCCGACGACACCATTCGGCAGGCTGTTCAGAAGATTGAGTCCAGACACGACATTGAAGGTGATTGAGAGAGTTTGCGGCGGCAAAGGATTCGGCGTGGAGGAATCCTCCACTTCGACTATGAGTGAGTATTTGCCGAATTGCTGCGGCGTACCGCTGAAGACGAAATTGTCTTCCTGTTGTTCGAGCGTGAGCCCGGGGGGCAGCACTGTGCCTTCGGGGATGGACCACGTGTAGGGTTCTGTTCCGCCGAATGCCGTCAGAGTCAGGTTGTAAGGCTGTGAGACGGTCGCCTGCAGCGCGGCCATGCTGGGCGGGGTGATCTGCAACGACGAGTTGTTATTCACAGCCAGAGTGGCGAAGCCGCTTTCCTGTCCGCCGCAGGTGAGCGCGTAGGTGAAATTGCCTTGCGCGGTCGGGGTGATGGTGGTGCCCCCCTCATAAACGAGACCTGACAACGAACCCGGCTGCACACCGGTCCAATCTGCGGCGTCGGCGCCGGCGGGGTTGCCGACGATCGATGCGGAGCACTGCTGCGCGGTCAGCGAAAAGGCATTGACAACCGACCAGTCGAGGGTCGTCGTGTCGCCGGGCGCCACCGTTGCGGGGTCGAAGGTGATTTGAATTGGCGCGGGAAGCGGATCTGTCAGCGAGATCTGGAAGACAACAGGAAAATCAGCCCCGCCCTCCTGGATGCCGTAGAAAGAGCCGTCCGAAGTTTGCACCAGTGCCCGCGGACCCGCTCCGTCGACCTGCGGGTTCTGCTGGACGGTCGTAGTATTGTCCTCCGGGTAGCCGCCTGTGAAGGTATGAAGAGTCGTCAGCGCTCCTGCCGTCGTCAGTTGGAACACCGTCCCGCATCCAAACGGTTTGCAATTGGCTGAGGTGGTGTTGCCGCCCGCAACGGTTGTGCCGTAGAGATTTTCATCGCTTCCCAAAATGAGGGCAGGCATAAACTTATCAATGTCGACCATGCCGTCTGCCCCGCCAGTGAAGGAGTGCAAAATCGTATATTGGCCGGCGGTTGTCACTTTGAAAGCCACTCCGCCGGCGGTCTGGAGGTAGTTGTTGTTGCTCGACGCGGTCATTCCGTACAAGGCGCCGCTGCTGTCCTCGACCAGCGGGCCACTGGGAGTGTCCCCTTCGCTTCCGTCGGCGGCCAGGGTGTGGATCAGCTGGAACTGCCCGCCAGGACTTACCTGGACGATGGCGCCAGGCTGGAGGCCCAAACCGCCAGGTTCTGCGACCGCTCCTGGAGAAACGGCGAGCGTCAGGTAGAAATTCCCGTCGCTTCCCTGCATGATCGAGGTCGGGTAGCAGCCATTTGTACAGATGTTCGCCGGGTTTTCAATCGGAAAGGTGTAGACGGTGAACACACCGCCCGAGGAGTCGAGCTTAGAAACTCCCACCGCGTTGGTGAAGTAGATATCGCCGTCATCGCCCTCAACGAGCGACTGCGGTTGGTAACCGAAGCTGGGAACTCCGTTCAAACTTCCGAAGCTGGCCAGCGTTATTGGGTTCGGCTGCGAGCCGTCGAGCGGGATTTTGAAGATCGAGCCATTTCCGCCATTGCCGCCATAAATGCAGGTGCCGTAGAGGCTTCCGTCCGTGCCGACGATCAGATCTGTCAATTGGCAACTGCCGGGACTATTGAGGGACGGGGAATTGCTGTTGGTTCCTGCAAATGTGTAGAAGACGCTCGCCACTCCGTCAGGAGTGACCTTGTAGATCTGGTCGCACTCACCTACGCCTGGTACGCACGGTAATTCAACGGACGTAGCAATCCCGTAGAAATTCTTGTCACCGGCCTGGAGCATGCTCGTGCCGTAAGCAAACGTGACGACAGTATTGGTTGCGGTCTGAGCAGGCGATTGAACGGCGGAACACGCCGCGAGAACCGTGCATGCAATGCCCAGTGATGCCCGCAGATTCAGGGAAGAGGGGAACATGTGAGTCACTCCCAGCGGCCCGGTACGATGCCGGTTGACCGCTGTTTACGCACTCAACCTTGAGCCGTATGTCTTTTGAGGCGTGGCTCCCGGATGCGATCCTTTGGTTGCGGGGACAAGTGAGAGTGATTCTAATACACCCCACCGGTGCTATCATGAGGGCAAAATGCCGGAGCGCCAAGTGACACGTTGTGCCTGATGAGTGACAAATAGGGCCACGAGCCGGATACAGGTACACTCCATGCCGTTTTCTGACCCCGACTTCCCCGCTTCCAGTGCGAAAGTGGATCCTGCGCCGCGGCTGGTGGGCTGGAAAGAGATTGCCGCTCACCTCGGGAAAACCGACCGAACCGTAAAACGCTGGGGAAAGACTCGCGGTCTGCCCATTCATCGGGTGCCGGGAGTGGCCAAGACTTCGGTCTATGCCTATCCGGCGGAGCTGGACCAGTGGCTGGAGTCGACCAGGGCATTTGAGGCCGATTCTGAACCGGATTTGGAAGTACAGCCTCAGATCGCCGATGCGCGGGTTGCAGCCGTTGAGGCTTCTGCTGTGCCCTCGGATTCGCCTGCGGAAGCGTACCACGGGCCGTGGAGTGCGAAGCGGAAGTGGGCGGCGGCGCTGGCTGCCGTGGTGGTGTTTGCGGTGGCGCTCGATGCCACTGCGCGGCTCACGGTTGGGTCGTCGGCGGCCGGCGTCGCACGCAGGTTCTTGGCGCATCGTTCGCGGTCCGTTGAGAGCCCAACCCTGCCAGTCTCCGACTTGGATAAAAGCCAGGCCAACGACTTCTATCTGCGTGGGCGGTACGAGTGGAACCAGCGGACGCCGGAGAGCCTGAACCGGGCGCTCGACCTTTTCACGCAGGCGATTGTGCACGATCCCAGTGATGCGCGTGCTTATGCGGGGCTCGCGGATACCTACGACCTCCTGCGCGAATACACCACGGCGAGGGATGACGCCACCTTTTCGCGAGCGATTGCTGCAGCGCGCAAGGCCGTGGCGCTGGACGATTCGCTTCCCGAGGCACACCGCGCGCTGGCATATGCCGAGATGTACGGCACATGGGATTTTGGGGATGCGGATAAGGAGTTTCGGCGGGCCATCACGCTGAATCCCAAAGATTCCCAGGCGCGGCTCTGGTATGCCAATGCGCTCGGCGAATTGGGCCGTTTCCCCGAGGCTCTGGATCAGATGGACAAGGCCCAGGAGCTCGATCCGTCGTCGCGCTCGATCCTGGCCGACAAAGGCTTGATGCTGTACAACGCTGGCCATACGCAGGAGGGGCTGGGCCTGCTTAAGGAAGTGGAGCAGTCGGCTCCCGACTTTCGCTCGCCTCATTTCTATCTCATGCGGATCAAGCTGACCCTTCGCGACTATCCCGGTTTTCTAGCCGAGGGAGAGCGCACGGCGCAGGCGGCGAACGATCCGGCCATGGAAGATGTCATTGCGTCTGCACGGGCTGGTTATGCGCACGGCGGAGACCGCGGCCTCTTGAATGCGCTGTATGCGAAGCAGCGGGAATACTTTCGGGAAGGCAAAGTGCACGCTGCCATGTTCGCTGCTACCTGTGTGCTGATGGGCAAAAAGCAGGAGGCAGTGACGATCCTGGAAGATGCCTACAACCACCACGATATTGAGTTCCTGGCGATGCTTTCACATCCTGACCTGCGCACCCTGAAGGACGAGCCGCGCTACCGGGCGCTGGCGCGCAAGATCGACGATCTGGAGCGCTCCTCTTCGTCACCAGCGCAGAATCTTGCTGCAATGGAATTTGGGGGGCGGTAGAAGATTCGGTTTCTCTGCGTCGCTGGGTATTAGAAGATACAGGTTTTGGAACGGCTCTTTTCATGCAAGTGTACCTTTCGTTTTCAGCGGGATCGAAAGCATAACTTGCGAGAGCTTCCCGAATGAAAATGGCGGATACTCAAAGGGCTTGGCCGTTTCAAAAGGCTGCCGCAGTCGATCGATTTTCAGCGCCCCTTTTGAAAAAGTGACCTTGGGTCGCCTTCACTGCGTCGGGATCCGCCTGGTTCTTGCGTTACCCCTGGTTTACCGTCCGCCCGGAAATAACGACTTAAGCAACATCCACGACGCCCGCTGGTCAATGCGAGTGCGGCTGAAGCTTGGCAAACGAAATGAGTTCAAGGTTCGGGAACTCCTTGAGAGCGATGAGGGCCGCGCGCTCGATGTCTCGTGAAGCACGAAGTCGGGTTCGAACGCGGTCGAGGTCGGCGTCGTTGTAGCCGGGATGGGTGACGAGCTCCCATGTGCCGGGCGGCAGACTCCGGATCAGGGAACGCAGGGTGGCAGCGTCGAGCACGCCGGTGCCTGCGATGGCGATGGTGCCGTCGGTGGTGACGAATCCCTCGTCGTCGAGGATGCGGCGGCAAATAGGTTCGAGCCAGCGCAAGGCGCCCACCTGTGCCAGGCGCATCCACCGCGCGCGATGCGTGGCACGGCTGGACCATTGGGGCTCGAATGGGTTGCGGATCGCGCAGATTCCGCGAGCACGCGCAGCGCGAAGCACGGGGCGCAAAACTGCGGGAAAGACATGTGTATGTTTGTGCGTGTCAATGTGAGTCAGCCGAACGCCGCGTTGCTGGAGGAAGTCGATTTGCGCTCCGGCTTCTGCTTCGATTTCCTCAGCGCGAATGCGTCCGGTGAAAAGGCGCGCCAGAAACGTGTTGAGCGAGGAAGGGAAGCATCCTGTGCGCGAATCCACGAGCGTGGGAATTTGATCTGGCGGGAGCACGGGCTCACCGTCGACCAGGACGATATGGGATCCAACGCCAAGCGCCGGAGCGGAACGCGCGAGTTCAATGGCTTCTTCGGTTGCGCTGGCGCGGGCCATCAATGAGGTACTGGTGAGAACGCCAGTGGAGTGCAGCTCGATGATGGCGCGGTTGACGCCGGATGTCAGCCCGAAATCGTCGGCGTTCACGATCAGATGGCCCACGGGGTGAGTTTATCAAGCGGTTGCGCCATGCCTTCCGCATCATGACCACTGGTATCATGAAGTCAGGCCACAGCCCGCGAGCGGCGGAGTGGGCGGTTAGCTCAGTTGGTTAGAGCGCCTGCCTTACAAGCAGGAAGTCGGGGGTTCGAGTCCCTCACCGCCCACCAGCTTTGTTCGCCCTGGCGAACAATGGCTGCCGCGCCGGAGTCAACAGGGCGAAGGCGGGCCATCCACCAGCTTTGTTCGCTTTGGCGAACAAAGGCTGCCGCGCCGGAGCCAACAAGGCGAAGGCGGGCTTTCCAGCCCCGAACGACCTTTTGAACGGCCGTCACTTTCAACGTCCTCATGACATGCGTGTATATTCTTCGGAGCACTTGCGCTCCCGAGTATTTCGATATGGGAGCCACACGAGACATGCCGTCTCATCAGCGATGACAGGAAGAGACGACGCGCCCTTCTCGCGGGCGAAAAGCAGTGCCTCATTTCAGCGAGAGACTGAATTTGCCCAGGAGGTACCCGTACTCGGCAGCCACAACGGCCTGCGCTCCAGCTGAGACGGTAAATTCCAATTGGTTCGACTTGCGCGTGATGGCAATGTTGAGAGTTGCAGCGCTGTGGTACACCTGCACAAGCTGGATCACATGGCTCCCAGCAGGGATTGCGAAAACAACGGTTTCACCAATTTGGATCGTTCGCACGTCATAGCCATCGACAACGATGGTATTCGTGATTTGACCGAAAAACCCTCCATAGTCAACGACTGTGAAGTTGACCCAGGCGGTTGTGGCGGGCGCCTGGATCGGATTCCCGCCGGCGCCTGGCGCAGCTTGGTAAGCGGGAGTCTGAGGATCGGGAGAAGATTGGTTGACGGCGGCGCCGCACGCGCCACAAAACATCGAGCCATCCGGAAGCAGTTGGCCGCATTTGGGGCAGCGCAGGACAGCGGCTCCGCACTGACCGCAGAAGGTCGCGCCATCTTTAAGCGGCTGGCCGCATTTCGTGCAGTCTGGCATCAACACGCCTCAAATGAATATTGGTCCGGTAGTCTCGACAATCATAAGCACATGCCCCGGGAACGTCAACGAATTGAGCGCCGCATTCAGTGGTCAATTGGTCTTAAATTCTGAGAGCGCCCGTCACCTTGGCCTCAGAATGGATTGATGAGACTGATTTCTGTGGCTGGCACGGCGCGCGCTTTCGGCGATGATAGAAGTAGCAACACCAGGAGAGCAGCGAGATCGTGAATGAATTCCAGGCAGGCCCGGCAAAGGCAGTGATCGTAGTCGGCGGCGGCGTGGCCGGCATGAGCGCGGCGTGCGCGCTTGCAGAAGCCGGGCTGCGCGTAAAACTCGTCGAGCGCCGCGGCTACCTTGGCGGGCGAGCCAGCTCCTACTTGCATCCGGGTGTGGACGAGGTCATCGACAACTGCCAGCATGTGCTCTTCGGCTGCTGCACGAATCTGATTGGTTTTTATCGGCGCATCGGCGTTGCAGAGCGCATCCACTGGACAATGTCGATGACGATGATCGAGCCAGGCGGCCGGCGCACGGTGTTGAAATCGTCGCGGTGGTTGCCGGCCCCGCTCCATGGGCTGCCCAGTCTATTCTCCGCCAAAGCTCTCACCCGCGAAGACAAGATGGCTCTTGCGCATGCGTTTCGGAAGCTGATGCGGCCGGTGCCACCCGATTCGACGGAAACGCTGGGCGTGTGGCTCAAGCGCAACGGGCAAACTCCCGGCGCCATCGATCGCTTCTGGCGGCTGGTGATTGCGAGCGCGCTGAATGCCGATGTTGACGTGATCGCGTTGCCGTACGCCTCCAAAGTGATCCGTGAGCTGTTTTTGAACTCAGCCGAAGCAGGCGCCATGGGGATGAGCACCGTGCCGCTGAGCGAGCTCTACTCCGGGGCGGAACAGTTTCTTCGTGAGCGCAGCGGCGAAGTCGTGTTCAACGCGAGCGTGGAGGGAGCAACTTGGGACGAGGAGACGTCGCAGTGGATGGTGACGACGCGCGCAGGCCAGCAGCTCGCAGACTTTCTCGTGATTGCGCTGCCATTCGAGGGCGCGGCCAAGCTGCTGCCGCAAATGCCGCCCGCGGATGGCGTCGACGCGCTGGCCGGCCAAATCGGAAAACACGAACATGGACCCATCTGCAGCGTGCACCTGTGGTTTGACCGCGAGATTACCGACCTCGATCACGCGGTGTTACTCGATCGTGAAATTCACTGGATGTACAACAAAGGCCGTCTGCAGCCCTGGCGCAAAACGAAGGGTAGCTATTTAGAACTCGTCGTGAGCGCGTCGCAAAAGTTTGCGGCCCTCAGCCGGGAAGAGGCAATCAATCTGGCCGTGCGCGAGCTTGCTGAGTTTTTTCCGGAAGTTGTCTCGGCGAAACTCGAAAAAGCTGTATTGGTCAAGGAAGTGCTCGCAACATTCATAGTGCCGCCGGGAATCGATGCAGCGAGACCGACAGCCGTCTCGCCGTGGCCGAACTGCGTGCTGGCAGGCGACTGGATTGCCACGGGATGGCCCTCGACAATGGAGAGCGCGGCGCGAAGCGGTCATTTGGCTGCAGAGGCAGTGTGCGCTGCGATCAGCGAGCCGCGAAAATTCCTGAATGCCGACCTAAAGCCCCGCGGCCTCATGCGATTTGTGAAAACAGCCACAAGTTTGTAGCCATTAGCTCATAGCTTCCAGCGCGCGTCTGAACTCTGCGTCTCCAGATTCCGGAGCTAGTGGCTAGAGGCTAGCAGCCGTCTCTCAGTGCGCCAGCAAATACACGCCGATGCAAACAAGCACTGCCGCTGCCCAGCGGCGTCGATCAACGTTCTCTTTGAGGAAGATTTTGCCGGCCACGACGTTGGCGGCGAGCGTGAGCGAGGCCGTGGCGGGAGCGACGAAACTCAGGTTGAGATGATTGAGAGCGAAGAGCAGCGAAAAGAACGCCAGTGCCAGGAAAAAGACTCCGGAAAAGAACAGTGGGCTGGTCAAAACGGCGCGAATTGCGCCCATCAGACCTGAGCGCGCGCGAATTAGGTCGAGGTCGCCAATGGACTTCATGGCAGCCGCAGTGAGGACTTCCCCAGTGGTGGACGTAAGCACGACGGCTGCGATCATGGCGGCGGCAAGCCACGGACTCGGGAGCATTGCAAGGGGCGCAAATGGAGGTGCGATCGTCATCGCGGCTGCGCCCCCGAGGCGACGGCATCTTCTCGTAGCGGCTCCCCGGCGGAGGAATCGGGCCGCTCGGTGAGGGAAGGCCCCTGCGCGACAAAGCTCACGCCGAGTGTGATGAGAACGATTCCGGCCCAACGCTCGAGCGAGATTGCCTCATGCAGCCAGAATCGCGAAAGCAGCGCGACGATGACGTTCCCGAATGCCGTAGCGGGCAAAACAAATGTGAGATCGGCCCAGGACAGCGCGGTCAGATAGCTGGCGAAGAAACCGATCAGGAGGGCAATGCCTGCCGCGATCCACGGCGTGAAGACGGCGGCGATCAGTGCGCCCGGATGAGCAAGCGAAATTGAGGGCATCGCAGTCATGCCGCGCGAAAGACAACTGTCTCCGAGAGGTGCGCAGACCGCAACCAGGCCCAGGATCAGGTATTGACGCGGCAACAATTTGTGTTGAACCATCGGTCCAGTATCGTAGCAGTTTGGATGTAGAAGGCCTAAAGAAGTTGAGGGTGAACGTTCGCCGCTGCGGACGCCACCCTCGATGTTAAGGCCCGGAGATTGCCTACGCGCCTGCGCCAACAATGGGTGCGGTCGGCGTGGCCTGCTGCCTGCGCGTCTCCTTTACCATCTTGTTGCGTTGCGCGCGCAGCTTCAGGAATGCCTTGGCCTCGACGTACAGGCGAGGCAGATCGCGGTTCATCATGGCCTTCCACACCACGCGGAAGGCGGCCTTGGGACGGAAGTAGTACTCGTCGTAGAAGCGGTGCACCATCTCCATCACGTAATCGGTCGGCAGCCCGGGATACTCGATGTGCGCCATTTGGTGCCCGCCGCCGTCCTGCATGTTGTTGTTGGTGATGAAGCCGTTCTGAGCGGCGTAATCGTAGAATTCAGTGCCCGGATAGGCGTGAGCGATGGAGACCTGAATGGTCTCGACGTCGAGCGACTTGGCGAAATTAATCGTATTGCGAATCGACTCTTTCGTTTCGCCCGGAAGTCCCAGGATAAAGTCGCCGTGAACGGTCAGGCCCAGGTCGTGGCAATCCTTCGCGAAAGCGCGGGCACGCTCAACGGTTGCGCCCTTCTTGATGTTCTTCAGGATCTGTGGATCGCCCGACTCGAAGCCGACAATGAGCAAACGGCATCCAGCTTCGCGCATGGCCTTCAGCGTGTCGTAGTCGGTCGTTACACGCGATGTGCAACTCCAGGTGAGGCCGAGGGGCTTCAGCTTTTCGCAAAGCTCGATCGTGCGCACCTTTTGGATGTTGAAGGTATCGTCGTCGAAGAAGAATTCCTTGACCTCAGGGAAGTTTTCCTTCGCCCACTTCATCTCCGCGGCGACGTCATCGCTGGAGCGCTTGCGCCAGGCGTGCCCGCTCAAGGTTTGCGGCCACAGGCAGAACGTGCACTGCGCCGGGCAGCCACGAGTGGAGTAAAGCGCAATGTATGGGTGGAGCAGGAAAGGCACGTTGTAGCGCGTCACGTCCATGTCGCGCTTGTAAATCTTTGTGGCCCACGGCATGGCGTCAAGGTCTTCGATCTGCGGACGGTCGGGGTTGTGGATGATCTGTCCGTCCTTCTTGTAGCTGATGCCCAGGATCTCGTTGAGCGGCTTGCCTTGCGCAAACTCCACAACAGAGTAATCGAACTCGCGGCGGCAGATGAAGTCGAGCGCAGCGCACTCATTCAGGGCACGGTCCGGGTCTGTCGTCACCGGTGGGCCTACGAACGCGATTCGAATCGACGGGTTAGCCGCTTTGATGGTTTCAGCCAGCCGCTGGTCGCCTTCCCAGCCGACCGTCGAAGTAAAGAGCACCAGGAATTCGTAATCCTTGCAGATCTTGATCGTTTCCTCGGCGGAGACGTGGTGGGGGGGTGCATCGAGCAGTCGCGAACCCTCAAGCAGGCCAGCCGGATACGTGAGCCAGACCGGGTACCAGTAGGACTCGATCTCGCGAGTCGCCGGCCAGCGCGAACTTGCGCCGCCATCGAAGTTTTCAAACGAGGGAGGGTTGAGGAAGAGTGTTTTCAGTGGCATGGCCATCTCTCTCATTCTACCATTCGAGATGATTTCTTAGACGGATTGGCTCAGAAACAAGGGGCAATGGAGAACCGAAAATCGCAGGCCTGGTTCATCGTATAAGTCGCGCTTAATCAGTGCAATGCATGGGATACTTTCACCGCTGGCTGCAGATTTGAGGGGTTGCTGCGGTGATACCCTGCAGCAATTACTTGGCGTGCAACTCGTTGAGCCAGTCCTGCATATGGCCCAGGGCGCGCAGAAGGTCGAGTCGCGCTTTGCTCAAATCGAACCCGGCGTCGAGCGCATCGAGGTACTTCTGGCGCTCATCGATGCGAGCCTGTTGCTCGGCGGATGGCGAAAGCTGCGGCGGCGCGCCGGGAGTGCCGGTGGCGCCATTTCCCGCTTCCAATTGTGCGGCAACGCTCTTCAACTGCTCCTCGGCGATCTGTTGTTTGAGGCCGGCAACTTCAGCCTGGGCATCCAGCTCGCGCAAACTCGCAGTGAGTTCGCTGATCTGAAGGTCGTTCTGCTGCTCCGCCTGTTCGGCCTCCACTTTCGCGCGCAGGGCGTCGGCGGCAGAGACCTTGGCTTTTGCACGAATCGCAAAGTCCAAGAAGGGAACCGAAATCTGGAGTCCGAAGCTGACGTTATTGGGAGTGAAGTTTTTGTAATAGGTGCTGTAACTGTTCAGCTCATTCGAGTCGTAGTTATAGACCGCGCCGAATCCGATCGAAGGGCGGCGCCACGCCAGATCGGCTCCCTTCGCCTCCAGAAGCTTGGAACGCGCGAGAGCATTCGCGGATTCAATGCCGGCAAGGGGCCGTGGCGCTTCGTCGGCGGAGACGGCAGGAATGTCGGGAATGCTGGCGTGATCGGGGACGATGGAGCCGACGGGCAGACCGGTGAGCGTCGCAAGTTGCTTGGAAAGAGTGGCGGATCGAGTTTCAAGGTGCAGGCGGCTCAGCTTGAGCTGCGCCGCCGTCAACTTTGTTTGCAGCAGAGAGCTGAGGGGATCGATCCCTGCCTCTGTGCGCTGTTCCTCGATGGCGACAAGACGGGCCGCATTTTGTTCCTGTTCGCTCACAGCTTCAAGTTCGCTGTTTACCGTGTCCATCTCGATGTAGTCCGTCGAGGCATCGAGAGCGACTTGCTCCTTGGCATCCTTGAGACTCAGGTTGGCGGCCTCCACACCGGCCCGTGCAGCCTTGGTGTACTGGCGCTGCGAGAAGCTGAGAACGAGGGACTGCATCGTAGCGCTCCCTACCGAAGGCTGGCCGGTTGGGAAACCGTGAGAGTAGCCGATCTGGGATCCGATGACAAAGTTGGGGATATACGCGTCTTCGGTCTGATCGAGTGCAGCTTGCGCCTTTTGAAGGTCGGCGCTGGCGAGTTTGACGGCGCTCGAGTTTTGCTGAGCCATCTCAACCACCGTGGTGAGCGAGACCTGCGCCGGCGCAAAAGCAGGCGCGGTGGCAAGCGCCACGGCGGCCAATGCCGGCGCCATGAAGGCCAGCGATTTCGGTCGAATTTTCACAAGCGCTTTTCGCATGAGTGTTTCAAGCCTGCGCCGGATTAAACTCTTTCGCCAACTGTGCGGCAATCGCCAACTCTGTCTTGGCGCCCGCGGCATCGCCGAGTTGCTGTTTGAGCCGCGAAAGTCGAATGTGAGCGATGAATGCCGGCGCTTCCTCGGTCTGGGACGGACTTGACAGATAATTCTCCAGCATCTGTGCGGCAAGTGCCGGATTCCGATTTGCCGCGATGAGCACGCCCGCGCCGTCATAGAGGCCGACGCCTGAGTTCTTGTCCTTTGCCGCAGCACTGACGCAATTCTGAATGGCCGCATCCAGATCGGACCACCGCTGCCGTTTACGGTAAAAGTCGGCGAGTACGGTCCAATAATCTGCCGGCTCTGTTGCGACCGTCGCTGCCTGGCGGTACTCATTCTCAGCCGTCGTGTAATCCTTTTGGTCCGATGCAATGTCACCGCGCAAGCTGTTCGCTCGCGCCGAATCAACCTTGTCCAGTTGCGACGCAATCGCCTGCGCCTTGTCGGTTCCGCCACCCGCGATGCTGGGAGCCTGGGCATAGTAATCGCCGAGGTCCGACAACGCCGGGCCATTCTTGGGATTGAGCTTTACCGCAGTTTGCATTTCAGAGAGCGAATGTTTGGCGATCCCGTAAGCGGAAAGGAAACTGGCATGGCTGGCCTGTTGGCCCAGAACGCGCCCCAGCCACATGTGGTAGTCCGAATTCTGACCGTCAAGAGTGACTGCCTGCTGGCACTCCGCAGCAGCTTGCGACCATTGCTGGAGCGCAAATCGAACCCTGCAAAGGAGGTTCTGCGCTTCCGCGGCTCCATCGCCAGTGGAGGGCAGCGGCGCCAGCAGTGCGATCGCTTGGTCGGCCTCGCCGGCCTGCAAATCCTTATTGGCCTGGGAGAGCGTCGCAGCAGAGATTTGCGCGTGCACCGGATTCACGGCAACCCACGGCAGGGACGCCAGCACGAACATGCACGCCACCACAGGCGGGCGCATCAACGTTGTTCCTTGATCGGTACGCCCTCCTGCAGGGGCTGCCCGTTGGTTGTGCCGATGGCGACCACGTCGCCGTCTGCAAGCCCGGAAAGAATGGGCACCTGGGTCAGGTTTGGGGATCCGATCGTGATTGGAACGCGCACCAATTCGCCGCTCTCGACCTTGAATGCGAAGTATTTCCCGTTCTGTTCGTGGAGGGCCTCGCGCGGCATGCTCAGGGTGTCGGGCTGGCTTGAAGTCGTGACGGTTAAAGTGACATTGGTGTCGGGCAAAAGTCCCTCTGACGATCCATCGAAGTCGATAAGCACCTCACCCACATTGCGCGTGGTGTAGGTGACCACATCGGAAGGAAGGCGCACTATGTGCCCGTGCCATTCGCTGCCCGGCCTCGCGCCCCAGCGAATCACGACCTGCTGTCCAATTGCCAATCGTCCCAGGTCAGGCTCGTCAAAGTAGCCGCGGACGCGCTCATTGCGCAAATCGGCAATCTGAAGAAGCAGGTTGCCGGCCGCGGAAAACTCCGAAGGCGTTGCATCCATGTTGTAGATAGTTCCTGTGATCGGAGCGCGAATTACCGTCTGCGATTCAACGTGTTGCGCGGCGCCCCGAGCCGCTTGCGCATCGGCCAGCGCCGCCTGGGCGCGCGCCACATCACCCGGCGAAAATCGATGATGCGCGCTCTCCTCGGCGGCGTTCAGGCTTGTCTGTGCTGTTTCAAGGCGTGCACGCGCCGCCATTACTTCGCCAGGCGCGGCAGCCCCCGCAGCAACCAATTTGGTGAGCGCATCCAGATCATGCTGGTCTTGATCGCGGGTGAGGCGATCCTGCTCGATTTCTGAAGCGGAAGCCTGACGCTCCGCCTGAGTTCCATTGTGAGTGACCGCGTCCAGATTTGCCTCGGCCGAGCTCACCGCGCTTTCAGCCGCGGCCACCTGCGCCCTCGCCGCCTCATCATCCAACGTGACGAGCAGCTTGCCCGCAGGCACGGTGTCGCCTTCCTGGGCGTACACGGCTTTTACGGTGGTCGCGATCGGACTGTAAAACTGATAGTTCACTGCAGGCTCGACGCGGCCATCCGTGCTGACCGTGTTGATCAGCATCGCGTGTTCTACGGCCGCCACCCGCACCGGCAGGCGCTCGCGCAGAAAGTAGCGTGCCGTGAAAAACACGGCAAGCAGAACGACGACTGCACCGGCCCAAAGCCACCGGCGGCTTGTTTGCGATCTTGCTTCAGCCATGCAATTAACCAGAGTCAGTATATAAGACTCATTAACAGCGGATAAGAAGCAGGGAAATGGCGCGGAACCGGATCGCGCCGAATCCTTTCAGCACGTAGAATAACGTTATGTCAGTGAACCCGAGATACACCGACGAACATGCAAAGGCGGGACTGGACTTCGCCTTTCCAGCCATCGAGACCTGGCAGAACCAGTTTCCCGGATACGAAATCCAAATCGACGATCCCGAGTTGACCTCAGTTTGTCCCAAGACCGGCCTACCGGACTTCGGCGTTTTGACCATCCGCTACATGCCGCGGGAGCGCTGCCTGGAGTTGAAATCGCTCAAAGAGTATCTCTTCTGCTACCGGAATCTCGGCATCTTCCAGGAGAACATCGTCAACCAGGTTCTGCAGGACGTGGTGAAAGCGTGTAACCCTGTTTGGGCGGAGGTGAAAGGCGAATTCCGCCCACGCGGCGGGATCGGAACCACCGTGGAAGCGCGCTGGCCACGGCCGTCAGAGTAATCCAGAATCGCCGGTTGGGGGACCGCGCTCGAGTGTGATATTCCTGAGTCCTCTCGTATCTCTGTTTCGCTCCGAGGGATCTTGCCGAACTTTACCCAGCGTCCGATTTCGACTCGGAATCTAGACCCTCGCGTCAGCCCCGCAATGGGCACCGTCCTGCTGCTTCTCGCGCTCAATCTGCTGAACTACATTGACCGGTATATTCTCGCCGGCGAAGTCTCGCCCATCCAGCATGAGTTTCACGCGAGCGATCAGCAGATGGGCGCGCTGGGCACTGCGTTCTTCGTCTTCTATATGATCGCCGCGCCGCTCACAGGTTGGCTGGGCGACCGCTATCGCCGCAAGCCAATGATCATCACCGGTGCAATTCTTTGGAGCCTCGCCACGCTGGCTGCCCTTTGGATTCACAGCTACACGACGCTCTACCTGCGTCAGGCGCTGGTCGGAATAGGGGAAGCGACGTTTGGGATCTTCGCGCCTGCCGTGCTCTCGGACTTCTATCCCGAGCGCGAGCGCAACCGCGTGCTTTCGGTTTTCTATATTGCGATCCCGGTAGGTGCTGCGCTGGGGTACCTGGCCGGCGGCCAGATCGGCTCACACTGGGGTTGGCGCACGCCGTTCCTGGTTTGCGCGCTGCCGGGATTTCTGGTTGCCGCGTTGTATGGCTGGATCGGGCGCGAGCCAGTCCGGGGTGCAAGCGATCACGTCGAAGCGAATCTGAAGCGCGACACCGTTTTCGGAATCATTCGCAACCCCGCGTTCTTGACAGCGACCTTCGGACTCGCGATGTTGACCTTTGCCATGGGCGGAATTTCGTGGTGGATGCCTGAATTTCTGCGGCGGTTCGCGGGCATGTCGATGAGCACGGCGAGCCTGACAGTGGGCGCAACGACAGTAGTGGACGGCATTGTTGCCACGCTCGTCGGCGGGTGGATCGCGCACGTCTGGCTGCGCAGGAACCATCGCGCGCTGTATCTTCTTTCTGCGTGGAGCGTGGCGCTGACGCTGCCCTGCGGGGTGATGCTGTTCTTCGGCCCGCACCGATGGGCAGTGCCCTCGCTGTTTGCGGCGGAGTTCTTCCTCTTTCTCAACACCGGTCCGTTGAACGCGGCCATCGTCAATTCGGTTTCAGCGCCGGTGCGCGCGACCGCCATTTCCATCAACCTGTTCTGCATTCACTTCTTCGGCGACACGTTCTCGCCGCAGGTCATCGGCGCCATCAGCGACCGCTCGAACCTGAGCATCGGCCTCGGCGCGACACTCGTGTTCCTGGTCATCTCCAGCACGATTCTCTTCACGGGCGCGAGGCACGCGCCGGTGCTGGAAGGGGGCTAGGCATGGGGCGATCTGACAATCGAAGCTCGCAATCGCTGAACACCAGTGCCGAGGAGCTGCGACAGTTGCTGCAATTAAAGCGAGAACTGAATCAGTCGAATGGTACGCCTCAGTGACGTGCCTACGAAAAGAGCACATCAAGTTCGAGGTTTTGAGATCGTTTTTCGGCCTTCAATCTCCGATTTGCCCGCTAGCCGACCGGAATCTGGCCCAAGCATCCTTGCCGGGTTGTGAGGGCAAATGCTAGATCATGCCAACTGACACGACAATCTTTGCACGTCGATTTGCCCAGCGAACTGGCTGACCGGCGTACTCGCAAGACCACCTGTCCTCCAGGGGTTTTCTCTCTCGCCCTTTGGGAGAACAGGAGAACTCTGCGAAAAATCTGCTGGAACTTACTCCGCCGCGGGGCCGTATAGAATTCCCTAGGAGGTTTGACATGCATGACACAAAGGAGCGGTTGTCTCAATTGTGGCTCTTCGCGTTACTCAACTACCTGTATGCCGACGTGCTTGCCCTGTTCGATATTGTTGGCTCGCAAGATCCATCCCCACATCTCCCACAATGGGCTCTGCTAGGGGCAGCGGTCTTGATGGAAATACCCATCGCCATGATTCTGGCGTCTCGACTGCTTCCTTTTAGGGCGAACCGGCTGGCGAATATCATCGCGGGTGCCATTGAAACGTTAGCCGTCCTTTCGATGCAATTCGTTTACCCTTTGGCCAGCGGTGCCTGGCACGAACATATGTTTGCATCGTACATTTTCTTCGGGACGATCGAAACTGTATGCACCTCGGTCATCATCTGGCAGGCGTGCACTTGGTCAGGGAGTGAATCCGCAGCTAGTTCGAAGCGGGTCGTGCGCCAACCGGAAGTTGGAATCACTTCTTCTTAGCTACCAGATGACGCGAAAAAGTACTCGAACGATCCATTCCTTCGGAGCCCATCGTGCCGACCGCGAATGTCCGGTACGTTTCTTCGATCGTCGCACGCGCCAGAACCGACCTTTTGGCTGGTGCACTGGGCTTCAGCTTGCTGCGTCACTGGAATGACCTGTGCGGAGAGCAAAGCGCATAGTTGCCGATAAGTCGCGATTAAACACAACCCCAAATCTGTGGGTGGATAGTCGGCGATCCGGAGGTTGCGATCTCCGAATTAACATTTTCGAGCTGCCCGTTTTACGCCACAATCGCGAATAGGCCCCTTCGCAAATCTCCGGCGCACAAATCAGAGCCTCACGCAGGGGCACCTTGCTTGTGCTGAGCGGCGGTCCGCCGTGTCAGTTGCTCCCACAATCCGCGCGCCGAGAGCAGGACGGAGAAGAGCCCGGTAACGCCGAGCGCGAGAAGTGTCCAGATAAAGAAGAAGGCCCCGCTGGACTTGGCGATCGCTCCGCCGACTCCCGCCCCCTTCATGTGGATGACGGGGACGACCAATTCAAGGAGCGACACGAGGAGGAGGATGAAGTATCCAGATCGCTTTCCGGCCAGCACCAGCGTTCCGTACAGCTGGACGGCAAGAATGGGCAGCACAATCAAGTCAAAAAGAGTTCCTGGCTCCATTCCGCGGACGATGTCGTCCGTCGTGTGAAGCGTCATGAAGAGGACCGAGAGGAGAGACGCGATGGTTAACGCAACGTTCTGTTTCATTGGTTATCTCCTTCTTAGACTAGAGCGCCCTGCTCTTGCAATGCGCGGAGGATAACACTTTTTGCCCTGGGGATTGCTGACTCAGCCAACTCCGCTACTTTCGCGGCAGCGTTTCCTGATCGCGCGTGTTCATGAAGGCGCGGTGGCCGCCCTGCGGACGAAGGTTGGGATCGCGGATCGGCCCGCGATCCTCATCGGCCGAAAAGCCGCGGGCGAGAAGGGGATTGGGTTTGAACCTGGGCGGGCCGCCGTAGAACTGCCGGGAATGGCTCAAGACCATTCCCGCGCGGCCGTGCATCGGCTGAACAATCCCGCGAATCTCCACGTCGGCATCGCGATACTTCTTAAGCTCGCCGACCTCCTCGCGGTCCTCGGGTAGGCTCACGACAGTGAAGCGGCACTGGTCGTCCGGGGTTTGCGGCGAGCAGACATCGAGGAAGCGCGTGCCGTCGGGAAGCTCGACCACTTCATAAACGTGTGCGGAAACGCAAACGTCCTTCTTGAGCATTTGCGTAGCCTGATCGGCGGTCACGCAGGGCCGTGGTTTACCGGCGAATGCGAGCAATGGCGCGCAGACTGCAAGAACCGCGATCAATGCGGGACGGCTGAACCGCATAAGGCGTCTCCAAAGAGTTGGAGACAGCGTAACGCGAAAGCTGCGAGATGCGATGTGACGGCCGTCGCGGGGCGGCGTGAGTGACGGCGGCCGCAGCATCGTGGCGAGTAGGGGATGAGCCGGAGGCAGCGAGCAGTCGCCGGATCGGATACTAACCACTAATCACTAACCACTAACCACTGCTTCATCTCGCGCCGACGAGTTCGCCGCTCTTGGCCGTCTGGCCGTAGTGGCTCTCAACGTAGCGGTCGAGAATCTGCTTGAACTCCGCCACAATCGTGTCGCCGCGCAGCGTCGTTGCCAGCTTGCCGTCGACGTAGACCGGAGCAACCGGGATCCTCGAAATGTTCCCGGCAAACTGATGCCCAGATTCGCGTGCTTCGATTCGCCGGGGCCGTTGACGACGCAGCCCATGACGGCGAGCTTGAGCTCCTCAACGCCGGGATACTTCTTGCGCCACTCGGGCATCGACGTGCGCAGGTAGCTCTGGATCTGCTCGGCGAGCTCCTGGAAATACGTGCTCGTCGTGCGGCCGCAACCGGGGCAACTCGTCACCTGCGGCATAAAGCTGCGGATCGCGAGCGACTGCAGAATCTGCTGCGCGGCCTGCACTTCCTCGGTGCGGTCGCCGTTGGGCTTGGGCGTCAGGCTCACGCGAATCGTGTCGCCGATCCCCGAGAGCAGCAGCGGCGCAAGTCCCGCGGTCGATGCGATCAGGCCCTTCGAGCCCATTCCAGCTTCGGTCAGCCCGAGATGCAGCGGATAGTCGCAGCGCGCAGCGAGCTTCGTGTAGACGTCGAGCAGATCGCGGACGCCGCTCACCTTCGCCGACAGGATAATCATGTCGTGGCCGAGTCCATAATGCTCGGCGGCGGCGGCGGATTCGAGCGCGCTAGCGATCATGGCCTCGATCATCACTTCGCGCGCGGCTAGCGGCTCGGCGAGTTTGCTGTTCGCGTCCATCATGCGCGTCAAGAGCGACTGATCAAGCGATCCCCAATTGACGCCGATGCGAACAGGCTTCTGATTCTCGACCGCGCATTCCACCATGATGCGGAAGTTGTCGTCGTCTTTGCGGCCGATCGAGACATTGCCGGGATTGATGCGGTACTTGGCCAGCGCGCGCGCAGTTGCCGGATATTTCTTGAGCAGGATGTGGCCGTTGTAATGAAAATCGCCAATGATCGGCACGCGCAGGCCGCGTTTTTCGAGACCCTCGACGATGTGCCGGAACGGCGGCAGCGGCGTCTTCATTGTTGACCGTGACGCGAACCAGCTCGGAGCCGGCGAGAGCGAGCGCTGCAACTTGTTCAATGGTCGATTGCGCGTCCGCCGTATCGGTGTTGGTCATTGACTGGACGACAACGGGAACTTCCCAGCCAACGCGAACGTTGCCGATGCGGACGGTTGGAGTTTTTCTGCGGGCGATTTCTGCCATGAATCCAGTTTACCGAAAGGCAGTGATTCGTGATTCGAGGTTTGCGGTTTGTGAACAGATCGAGTCAACGAAAAAGCGAAGTTTGCGACTGATTTTCGAAAACGGGAGTTGGAGACTGTGAAACTGTGAAACTGTGGACGCAAACTATTGATTCTAAAGGCACCACAGTTTCACAGTTTCACAGTTTCACACACAGGCATGGGGGGGTGGGGTCAATTGGATGGGGGGGTGGGTCCGAATGGATGGGGGGGGTGGGTGCGGAGCGACCGGGGGGTGGGGTCGATTGCATGGGGGGGTGGGGTAAAAGCAGTGGTCAGTGTGTAGCGGTTAGTGGTTAGAAAAACGGTGATTCGTGGGTCGTGATTCATGGTTCGAGGTACGCCGAGTTCAGCGGAAAGTGAACAGTGGTCAGTGGTCAGAAGACAGGGAGCAGGGAACAGCGCGTAGCCAAAAGCGAGTAGGAGGCTTTCCGATTCTGGCTTCCATCTCGTCGTGCTGAGACACCGGCGTTTCTCGTTCGCTTGTTCCCCTGGTCTCTTGGTCCCTACTTTGATCATGGAACCATTGTGCGCTGAAAGGGGGTAATAATCGGCAAACTTGGCAGAGATCAGGGATCAGTGGTCAGAGATCAGAAAGGGAAGGACTTAAGGCGGAGATGGAGGGGTTGTTGGGGCGGCGGGGGGCTTGACAGGCACAAACAATGGTCAGAGTTGTGGGGAACGTCCCGTCTGTCCCCAGGTTCCCCCAGGTTCCCCCAGGTTCCCAGGTTCCCAGGTTCCCAGGTTCCCAGGTTCCCAGGTTCCCAGGTTCCCAGGTTCCCAGGTTCCCAGGTTCCCAGGTTCCCACTGCCGTTGGCGCGCCGATCCTGGAGCCGAACCTAGTCCCGGGGTACAAAAGGATACAAACATCGCAATTGGCGAGGACAATCCATAGGCTCTCGGCTACGTTTCTGTAGATTCGGCCGGTGGCCCACAACTCAATTGACCACTGCGGCTGGGTGCCCCATGTCTCGCTTTTGAGACCTGGGAGGCCGCGGGCGTTAACCCTCCGCCGATCGGTATCGAAGCATCTCGGGCAATTGGTTTTCTCGTCGCGCTGCGGGACATGCGGACTCAATTTCGAAGGTGCTAATTTCCCTTGTCGCGTGGTGGCGAAAGCTGGACCAACGCCAATCTTGCGGATTCGCCGCCAAGCCGCGCTTGACGGGATTCTTACGCCCCTCCGGGGCTGCGGATTCGGATCTCAACCTTCTACTCCAGGCTTGCGCCATGGGGCTAACATCTTTTGCCCGCTACGCGGACGGGTTCGGCGCGAGCCCGCAAGGCGCGAGCGCCGGGCGGGGCTGGGATTCGGCGCGCAAGCGCAAGGTAGGCGCGCCGGCAGGGGCTGGGTTGCCGCGCGCCTCTACTTCGGAACTTCCCAGTCGTCGGTCGCGGTTTTGCCGCCGTCGGTCCAGGTGACCTCGATGTTCTGGTAGTCAAGCGTGATCATCTCGGTGCCGCCCGCCTTGCGAACGCTCAGGATGCTGGCGTTGGTGAGCACGATCTTCTCGGCTCTCCTGGCGCCTCCAGAGGGCCCCACAAAGTTGATGACAACTTCGGTCAACACCTCGTTGGAGGCCAACGCCTGGGCGAATTTGGGCGACGCTTTGTCGATCTCCTTGGTGATGGTGATGGTGGAGTGCACGCGTCTGCCGACGGGATGTGCAGCCGCCATTGGGGTGTCGCGGACGACGCTGAGGATTTTGATTTGGCCGGACATCGCATCGCCCCTGAACTGTCCTTGCCTGGAGCCCGTGATGGTGATGTATGTATCGAACGCGGCGTAGGCCGGCACTGCGGGCAGCAGCACAGCGACTACGGTGGCGAGCACAAACAACCGTCCTGCACGAAATGTACGCATGGGAAACCTCCTTGAGATTCCGGTCCTTGGGAAGCCGTGAAGCCGGATTGCTGGTCAGCGGCACCAGTTCCAGCGGCGACAGTATATCGCCGGTTGAGGATGCTTGGGCGGTTTCTGCGGGGCCGCATCTGAGTCGGCAACCCGGGGTTCGGCGCGAGCCCGCAAGGCGCGAGCGCCGGGACGGGCGGGCTACCAACCCATCTGGCTCATGCGTTCGAGGATGATGGCGCTGTAGCGGGACATGCGCTCGGGGCGGCGCTTGAGGGGAGCGGGGAGGATGGCGGCGAGCTCAGCGCCCTGCTGGCGGCCAACGCGGCGGGCCGAGGTTCCGTAGTAGTGCTGGGAAGCCGACTCCGCGCCATAGATGCCGGGGCCCCATTCGACCACGTTGAGGTAGAGCTCGAGAATGCGCTGCTTGCCGAGGACGAATTCGGCGACAGGGACGAGCGTGGCCTCCGCGCCCTTGCGGAGGATGGAGCGGCGGGTTCCGAAGAACAGATTCTTGACGAGTTGCTGCGTGATCGTGGAGCCGCCGCGGATGCGCCCGCCTTCCATATCTTCATCGGCAGCGAGTTCCATGGCCTGCCAATCGAAGCCGTGGTGCTGGTAGAAGCGCGCGTCTTCAGCGGCGATCACGGCGTGCTGGAAGTCGGGCGAGATTTGGCGGAGGGGAACGAATTCGTAGTGCTCGTGGTAGGGCTTGCCGTGGATGAAGGCCTGGAAGCGGCGCTCGATGTGGACAGCGGTCGTAGGAGGGTCGATCCACTTGGCAGCGACGAGGGTGAGCGCGGCGGTGAGCCAGGTAGCGACGAGGGCGAGGGCAAAGCAGAGAAGGATGGTTCGGACAAGATGTTTGCGGCGGGGTTTCGCGGGGTGTGGGCTGGGGGCGGAGGGCACTTATCAGAATAGAAGACAGGGTTCAGGTGTCAGGGGTCAGAAAGGCAGTGAGGGTGCTGAATATTACCGGTAGGCGTGTGCGGCGTGGGACAGGCCAGGGGCGGCCACGGAATCGAGGACTGGCGGCTGGTAGGGCATATGGGTGCGGATCTCTGCGCAAAGGTGGCCGATGTCCATAGGCCGGCCGAAGTGCCATCCCTGGGCAAAGCGAACTCCGCGCTTGGCGAGATATTGGGCCTGGGCCGGGTTTTCGACGCCCTCGGCGACTATTTCCAGTTGGAGTGAGCGGGCCATCTCAATGATGTGCAGGACGACCTGACTGGTAACGCCGTCGGTGTTGATGGTGTCGACGAATGTCTTGTCGATTTTAAGGGTGTCGAGCGAGAGAGATTGCAGGCAGGAAAGACTGGAATAGCCGGTTCCGAAATCGTCGATGGCGACGGTAAACCCGTTGGCGCGGATGGCGTCGAGAATTTGGGCGGTTTCGGGCCCCTGGAGGAAGGCGCGCTCGGTGGCTTCGACCTCGAAGTTCCTGGGGCGGCCGCCGGAGGTGCGAACAAGCTGCTCGAGGACATCGATCGTCTTCGGGTCGCCAAGGTCCGCCGCAGACATGTTGATGGCAACGCGGAAGTCGGGATCGATTTTAAGGCAATGCTTTATGTCGCGGGCAACCAGAGAGGCGACCTGCTTGGTGATGAGCTGGATGAGGCCGCACTCTTCGGCTTGAGGGATGAAGTAATCGGGCCGGATGTCGGCGTAATCGCATCTCCAGCGGACCAGAGCTTCAGCGCCGATGACGCGATTCGTCGATAGCTCGATGACCGGCTGATAGAGGACGTAGAAGCTCTTTTCACGGATTGCCTGGCGGAGCATGGTGGGGAAAGAGGAGTGTAACCGCGAAAGCACCCCGACCATGAAGGCGAGGATCATGCCGCACAGGGCGCCGATGGGCACAAAGAAGATGGCGTAGTGGCCGATGCGTTGATTGATGTGGTACTGCGGGGTCGCCGTTAGAACGGAGATGTCCCATTTTGCAGATCGGATCGAGGTGACCAGATATCCGCCGTCGAGAAAAGTAGAGTCTGTGCCCTGGGGAGTGGGATCGAACCAGGCGTCAGAGAAGTTCTGGCCCAGAGCAGCGACAAGATCTCGATTGGGCGCGGATGGAGCAAAGACAGCGAGTTCGACGTCCCGACTCTCGGTGGAGACATCGATGGCCATGCTGGGGTCAAAAATCATTGCGAATCCGCCGGAGGCAAGTATGTTCAAGGGGTGCGACTGCTGCGGCGAGAGTGTCCTGTTGAAGTACTCTGACACGCCCTGATCTGTGACGAGGTCGGGCTTGCCGAGAGGAATCGCATTGGCGGCGCCCAGTGAGGTGCATATCAGAGTATCGTGCGAGACGCGCCCGGCTGCCTTCATGTAACTGGAGCCAAGATCAACCGCGCGCAAAAGCCTGATGTCGTCGGGCGAACAGGCCGGGAAGCCGTCGTTTGCCACTTTCTGCCGGGCTTCGTCGAACTGGCTTGAAGCCTCTTCCATGCGCTGCAGGACACCCTGAGCATAGGTGAGGCTCAGTATTTTTTCCGTGGTGTAGCTTTCCATCCAGGCGAGATAAACGGAGGCGGCGAGCGGCACCAGGACCGCGAGGAGCCCGGAAAGCAGTGCGAGAGCGACCCGTGGTTTCTGCGGCATTGGTTTGTCCAGGCTAAAGCACGGTGAGGAAACGCCCTCAGTCCGAATGATACTTGTTGGTAACGTGGTGCGAAATAACCCACGGGGGAGGCCGATATGACCCATTTGGTGTAGAAGATGGCCTGGGATGCGAGGCTCAGGAAGTCAGGGCTCATCGGTTTACTTGAAGGCGTGGCGCTAAAGGGTGCGCTGGTAGCGGAGGACATCAACGGGGGTGTTCCAGACAACGTCGATTCGGCGGAGGCCGTCGGGGCTCCATTGATCGTTTTGATAGAAGCGCTGGGCGCGAAGGTTGTCGACGAGAGTGAAGAGGTAGGCGTTCCTGAGGCCAAGAGACGCAAGATGGTCGCGGGCGGCTGTGACGAGAGCCACGCCGACGCCGAGGCCCCAGGAATGGGGATCGACATAGAGGGCGGTGAGCTCGCCGTGATTGGGCAGGTCGGGCTCGTGCGAGGGAGCGGTGGTGGCGAAGCCGTGGATGATGTTGCCGGAGGCGGCGACGATGGTGTGGGGGTGGAGCGGATCGGCGTCGGAGAGATCGTATTTTTCGGCGCGATCTTCAGGGCGGAGCTGGTCGAGATAGTCGTCGGGGAGAAGGCCGCGATAGCCGCGTTGCCATGCGCGGACGTGGACGCGAGCGATGGCGAGAGCGTCGGGGGGCTGGGCGGGGCGGAGAAGCATGGAGCGAGTATGCCACGAGAGACAGGGGTCAGTAATGAGTGGCTAGTAGTTAGAAAGGCACCTGCTGGCAGTGGTTAGCTTTTAGCGATTCGCTTGGTTCTTGCCGCGGGGAATCGGTTATAGTGGACGGGTTCCCTCAGCTGAAGCCGTTCCCCCGAAAGAAAAGCAAGTTCCCCAAAAACAGAAACTGAATTTGGTTTCCCCGAAGCAAACGCTGGTTCCCCGAAACAAAACTCAAATTGCGAAGTGAAAGAGGAGGTACTTGTGGGCGAGCAGCCGACACCGGAAAAAATTATGCAGATTGGCTTTGGATTCTGGGCCTCAAAGACGCTGCTGAGCGCAGTGGAGATGGCGGTATTTACCGAACTGGCAAAGCGCCCCGAAGGCTTGGAGGAGTTGACGGGGCGGTTGGGACTGCATCCGCGGTCGGCGCGCGATTTTCTTGACGCGCTGGTGGCGCTGGGATTTCTGGAGCGGCGCGAGGGAAAGTATTCCAACGCGCCGGACACAGACCTGTTCCTGGACAAGCACAAGCCCTCGTATATCGGCGGAATTCTGGAGATGAGCAACCACCGGTCGTATGGGCATTGGAACCATTTGACGGAGGGACTGCGGACGGGGCTGCCCCAGAATGAGGTGCGGGGCGGAGGCGCGCCCGTGTTTGAAGCGCTCTACGCCGACCCGGCACGGCTCAAGGAGTTTCTGAAGGCGATGACCGGCGTTAGCCATGGCGCGAACATGACCATTGCGGCGAAGTTTCCCTGGGCGCAGTACAAAACGGTTGTTGATGCCGGGCCGGCGCAGGGCGACCTGCTGACGCAGGTGCTGCTGAAGAACCAGCACCTGTCCGGCGTCGGGTTCGATTTGCCGGAGGTGGGCCCGATTTTCGAGGAATATGTTGAAGCTCACGGATTGTCCTCGCGGCTCAAGTTCCAGCCGGGCAGCTTCTTCACCGATGCCCTGCCGAAAGCAGACGTGGTGATGATGGGACACATTCTGCACGACTGGAATCTTGAGCAAAAGCGGATGCTGATCAAGAAGGCGTACGACGCACTTCCCAAGGGCGGCGCGCTGCTGGTGTACGACGCGTTGATCGACGACGACCGCTCGAAGAACGCTTTTGGCCTGATGATGAGCCTGCACATGATGATTGAAACCCACGGCGGGTTCGACTACACGGGCGCCGACTGCCAGGGTTGGATGCGGGAGGCCGGGTTCAACGAGACGCGGGTGGAGCATTTGGTCGGGCCGGACTCGATGGTGGTGGGAATCAAGTGACAACAGGGGTCAGGTGTCAAGGGTCAGGGGTCAGCTTGGGCGGCGGGAGAGCGTAGGCCTGCGCCAAAGCGAGGATTGGCGGACGCGACGCCGGCACGGGATGTGCCGGCGTTGGTGTTTTACGGCAATAGGTTGCAGGTTGTTGGCGGAAGGGTAGCAGGCTTGCCGGCCATGGTGAGCAGGTCGTAGCTCGCCTGGTTGTAGATGTCTTGCAGAGACGGCGAGCCCTGCATCATGCTCGAGAGAAACGTCTGGCAAGTGTTGGCCGGATCCTGGGCGTACTGCAAGTCCTGAAAGTCGACCGCTACATATTGGATGGGCGCGTTTCGGACCGGCGGGATGTTGGACAAGCCTCCGAAATCGGTGGCATCGGGCGTTGCGTCAAAGAAGACCGTGAAGGTGTTGTATGCCGCCTGCTCGGGCGTGAGATTTTTACAGTCTGACGGATTCAGATTCATCGGAGACCAATTAGGACACCCCTGCTGCTGAATGGTGCTTTTGCTCGAGACCTCCAAATCGAATTCTGCTCCGCCGAGTATCGGAGGGTCGGGCGGGGGCGACAGGGAAGTGAGAACCTTTATACCGGCGACTCCAATGTCGCCCGTATTGGTATCGGTGCCGGCCGTCATTCCTCCCACCTGAGTAGACTTTTCGTTGCGACCACGCGCAGTGACAAAGTAGGAAAGAATTTCAGTCTTGGCTTCGCAGGACATTGGGTTCTGGGTGGCGGAAGAGCAGTCGACGGCATAAAGCGTGTTGTCAGGATGCACAACGAAGGGATAAGGCTGTTCCGGAAAGTCATCGGCTGCATCGGGATTGCTGACGATGGTAATGCCGGAAAAGATGGCTTCGTAAGCATCGATCGCTTGCTTTCCGGCGTCGATGAAGACCTGATCGGAGTTTTCGTATCCGGGCCGAAAAGGAAAGGAATGGTGGATGAGCTTTTGCCATGCCTGGTCCGCGGGTAGTCCTGAGGCCTGCGTTGAGCCATTGGCCGTCGTGGGAAGGATCATCTCATTCGATGCACACATGGGCCCGGCGATGGAGATGCTAACGAATGCCGGATTGGAGTGATAACGCGCGTTGACGTTGATGAGGAAGTCATCCCAGGCGAGGAGATAGAGCGGGTTCCAGGGAAGGGGCAGAACCGGGGGGGTTCCGTCTGCGCGCTTGGCCTCAGGGAAATTGACGAAGGTCGCTTTGCCGCAGTCCAGGGGGGCGGTGCCGCTGCCAGTGAATAAGCCGTCGCAGGAGGGGATCAGGTTCAACAGCCAGATCGGAGCGTCAGTGCCGGGCGTAATGTTGAGCTCCACCGCCTTGTGCGCGGCGTTGGCCTCTGCAAAAACGTCGTCGGCATAGCTCCAATCGTAGCCACCAGGGCTGGTCGTGCACGAGCGGTTGAGGGCGCACAGCGGGTTATCGAGCTCGATCTGGTCCCAGTGCAAGCCTGCGATGACACCGGAGATGGCCGGGTTGGCCAGCAGTTTCGCGTAGAAGCAGCGGAGATAGGTATGAAGATCCGGGGATGATTGCGCGCACCCTTGATCTTGCGATGGCCCGCCATACAGATTGATCACGTCGGGAACGTCGACGTGAACATAGACGCCGAGGGGGGTGCGGGCATTGATCGGAATCTGCGCATGAGATGGAGGCGGCAGCGCGATGAGCGACGCGAAGCACACGGTGAGAAAGGTGATCATTCGGGATCGGCTCGCGATAAGCGCGGTACGGCAGGGCATCGACGGAACCGCAGTGCTCTGGGTGCTTGAATCAACTGCGGGGTGGAATTCGGGCAGGGATCTCATGGCAACCTCCGGGGTGCCGAAAGTATAGTTCAGGTGGATTGCGATTCAGGCAAATACTTCCGATGGGATCAGTCTGAGTCTGGGCCGCTACGGCGCAACCTGGTCGCAGCGCCTGGAAGTTCCAGGCGGGCGCCCCACGGACTAGAAATCGTCCGTGGGGCTGGCGGGGTGAGCAGCGATCTATGGGGAGGGAAAGTAATGTATCTATTTAAATCTCGTTAGACTTCGATTTTGACGGGCCAGGTCTTCCAGATGTCGGCGCAGTAGTCGCGGATGGCGCGGTCGGAGGAGAATTTGCCGACGCGTGCGACATTGAGGATGGACATGCGGGTCCAATGATCGGCGTCGTGAAAGGCCTCATCGACGCGATCCTGGCAATCGATATAGGACTGGTAATCAGCCAAGAGCATGTAGGGGTCGCTCGAGAGCAGGGACTGAACGAGCGGCTCGAAGAGAGCGCGGTCGCCGTGCGAGAACTCGCCGCTGGACAGTGAGTCGACGACCTCGCGGAGGTGGGTGTTGGCTTCGTACCATGCGCGCGGATTGTAGCCTTCCGATTTTTTCTGTTCGACCTCCTGCGCGGTGAGGCCGAAAAGGAAGAAGTTGTCGGCTCCGACTTCTTCGCGGATTTCGATGTTGGCGCCGTCGAGAGTGCCGATGGTGAGCGCGCCGTTCATGGCGAATTTCATGTTGCCCGTGCCGGAAGCTTCAAGGCCGGCGAGAGAGATCTGCTCCGAGAGGTCGGCGGCGGGATAGACGCGGTGCCCAAGCTTGACGTTGAAGTTGGGCAGGAAAACGATCTTGAGGCGATCGCGGACCAGCGGGTCGCCATGAATCACGGCGGCTGCGGAGTGGATGAGCTTGATGATGAGCTTGGCCATGCGATAGCCGGGCGCGGCTTTGCCTCCGAAGAGGAACGTCCGCGGCTGCATGGCGATATCGGGATTGTGCTGAATGCGCTTGTAGAGGGTGAGAATGTGCAGCACTTTGAGGTGCTGGCGCTTGTATTCGTGGAGGCGCTTGACGAGGACATCGAACATGGAGTCGGGATCGACCGCGATGCCAAGGGTCTGGTAGATGTAGGCGGCGAGGCGTTGCTTGTTGTGGTGCTTGATGGCGCGCCACTCCCTTGCGAACTCGGGATCGTCGGCGACAGATTCGAGCTTGCGCAGCTTTTCCAGGTCGTGAATCCAACTGTGGCCCAGGCGGGACGTGATCAGGCGGGCAAGTTGCGGATTGGCCAGGACCATCCAGCGGCGGGGCGTTACGCCGTTGGTTTTGTTGCTGAACTTGTCCGGCGTCAGGTCGTGGAAATCGCGGAGCAAATTCGCTTTCAGCAATTCGGTGTGGAGCGCGGCCACGCCGTTGACCGCATGGCTGCCAACGGTGGCGAGATGAGCCATGCGAACGTAGCGCTCACCGGATTCGTCGATGATGGAGACGCGGCGCAGGCGCTCTTCGTCGCCGGGGAAGCGGGAGCGAACGTCGTCGAGATGGCGGCGGTTGATCTCCTCGATGATTTCGAGGTGGCGCGGAAGCAAAGCGCCGAAGAGTGGGACCGGCCACTTTTCCAGGGCCTCGGGCATCAGCGTGTGATTGGTATAGGAGAGAGTCTGGGTGGTGACGTGCCAGGCGGCGTCCCAGTCCAGGAGGTTTTCGTCGACCAGCAGGCGCATGAGTTCAGCGACGGCGATGGCCGGATGCGTGTCGTTCAACTGGATGGTGAAGGTGCGATGCAGGTCGGCGAGCGGGCGCTGGGCGATTTTTTGAATTGTGACGATGTGCTGGAGCGAGCAGGAAACGAAGAAGAACTGCTGCTCGAGGCGTAGTTGCTTGCCTTGAATCTCTTCGTCGTTGGGATAGAGGATCTTCGAAATGTTTTCGGAGTCGACTTTGTCGCGGACCGCGCCGAAAAAGTCGCCGGTGTTGAAGCTCTCGAAGTTGAAGGATTCGACGGCCTGCGCGGACCAGAGACGCATGGTATTGGCCGTGTTGGTGCGGTAGCCGAGGATGGGAGTGTCATTGGGGATGCCGCGAACGAGCCTTTGAGGAATCCAGCGGACGCGAAAGCTGCCGTGACCGTCGGGATAGCGTTCGGTGTGGCCGCCGAATGGAACTTCGAATGCGTCTTCAGGCCGCTCCAGCGCCCAGGGATTGCCGAGGCGCAGCCATTTGTCCGTGGCTTCAACCTGCCAGCCATCGCGAATTTGCTGGTCGAAGATGCCGTATTCATAGCGGATGCCGTAGCCGATGGCGGGAATGTCGAGAGTAGCCAGGGAATCCATGAAGCAGGAGGCAAGACGGCCGAGGCCGCCATTGCCGAGGCCGGGCTCGGCTTCCTGCTCGATGAGCATTTCGAGATCGAGGCCCAGTTTGCGCATGGCCTCTTCGGCTTCCTCGTAGATGCCCAGATTGATAAGGTTGTTGGCCAGATGCGGGCCGGTGAGGAACTCGGCCGAGAGGTAGCAAACGACGCGAACATCCTGCGCGCGATAGTTGAGGACGGTCTGAATCCAGCGCTCGACAAGACGATCGCGGACGGTGTGCGCGAGCGCCATGTAAAGGTCGTTGACCGTGGCGCGGTCGCGGGAGCGGCCTTGCACAAAGAAGAGATTATCGAGAAAGGAGTGCGCCAGGGCGTCGGAGCCCGCGGCCGTTCTTTGGGTTTTCAGGGATCCTTCCGAGCCAAGATCGGGGAGAGCAGGAGCGACCATGAGACACCTCGACTGCGCGCATAGAGCCGGATCAATTAGAGGGATCCGGAATCGTTGCGACAGGCCAACCGGCCAATGACAACAACGATAGGGCTGGCAGGGAGGCTGGAAAATGAAAACTGCGTCAAATCCTCGTGATGTTTTTGTCCACAATCCCGTTGTTGAACAGCACCCGTTTTGAAACAGGCGGTAAGCGATGCGCAGTGGTCATTGAAAAGTGGACAGTGGTGAGTGGGCGGCGTATGTTCACAGGATCACCATTTGTACACATTCGTGCTAAACTTCCCAAAGAGGGGCTAGGCGATGGGTACGGTGAGCAGTCGCGTGATCCACAAGCATTTCCGGCTTGACGACGTAAAGCTGAAGCGCGCACAGAAGGTGCTTGAGGCCGCAACGGAGACCGAGACGGTGGAGCGCGCCCTCGATCTTGCGATCCTGGAACACGAGCGCAGCCGGATCGCTGCCGAGGCAAACCGTCGGTTTTTGAAGAGCGGCATAAGGATTCGCGATGTTTTTGGCGCGATCGCAGAGTAGGCGATGCCCGTTCTGTTCGATTCCTCCTTGTACATTCGTGCGTTACGGGGCGACGGGGCGCTGATGCTGCAGCGCTGGGCGCGCGAGACTCCACTGTGGTTGAGCGCGGTGGTGCTGGAAGAGCTTTATGCCGGAGCGAAACCGGGCGACCATCGCATCCTGGAAAAACTGGAGCGCGATTTTGGGAGGACGGGCAGGATTCTCATCCCGAATCTGAGCGATTGGTCGAATGCCGGGAAGATTCTCGCGCGCCTCGGGCAGAGGCACGGATTCGAGCGGATTGGCAGAGCTCGACTGACCAACGATGCGTTGATAGCGGTGAGCGCGGCAAGGACGGGGATTCTGGTGTTGACGGCGAACGCAAGAGACTTTGCGAAATTGGGGGAGTTTTGCGCGGTGCAATGGCAGGTCGCGGGCAATCAATAATGGCGTCACTTCTCTTTGAACAATCTGTATTGACATGTACGCTACTCTAGGTCGATGAGCGACGCGGCAAATCACGCCGACATAGGAACGTTGCGCACGCTTGCAGGCGCGGGCGCGGCGTTGCGGATTCGCGGGCTGAAGAAGGCGTTTGTGGATGTGCAAGCGGTGGATGGGATCGACCTGGAGGTGGCGAAGGGCGAATGCTTTGGTTTGCTGGGGCCGAACGGCGCGGGAAAGACGACGACGATCGAGATCTGCGAAGGACTGACCGACGCGGATGAGGGAACGGTTGAACTGCTGGGGTTGAACTGGAAGTCGGACGCCGATGAACTGCGGCAGCGGATCGGGATTCAATTGCAGGAGACGCAGTTTCCTGACAAGTTGACGGTGGAGGAGACGCTGCGGTTGTTCCGGAGTTTTTACCGGCGCGGGATTTCGTTGGACGAGTCCATCAAGCTGGCGCAGCTTGAAGAGAAGCGGCGGTCGCGCATTGGAGGGCTGAGCGGAGGGCAGAAACAACGGTTGGCGATGGCGACGGCGCTGGTGGGCGATCCGGAGCTGCTGTTTCTGGATGAGCCGACGACGGGGCTCGATCCGCAGGCGCGGCGGCACCTGTGGGATTTAGTGGAGGAGATGAAGCAAGCGGGGCGCACGATTATTTTGACGACGCATTATATGGATGAGGCGGAACAGCTTTGCGATCGCGTTGCGATTATGGATCACGGGAAAGTGATTGCGCTGGACACGCCGAAGGAACTGATTGCGACGGTGTGCAGCGAGGACATTGTGGAGTTTGCGGTGAGCAGCTCCCCGGCTCCAAATTCGGGATCGGGGGCGCCCGATGTCGATGTGGAGGCGCTGAAGAGAATTCCCGGAGTGCAGTCGCATCGAGTGGATGAAGGAGTGCATCAGCTTTCCGTGAGCGAGCTGCATACGGCGGTGCCGCGGATTTTTGCGGCGCTTGAGGCGCAGGGGCTGCACTTGAGCGAGTTCAGAACGCATTCGGCGACCCTGGAGGATGTGTTTGTGCGGCTGACGGGAAGGAACCTGCGCGATGAGTAGCCCGAAAAAGATGAGCCTTGAACACAGCAGCCTTTTTCAATTGACGGCGACGCGGCTGAAGCTCACGCTGCGCGAGCCGGAGGCAATCTTCTGGATTTTTGTGTTTCCCATTTTGCTGGCGATCGGGTTGGGCATTGCGTTTCGCAATCGCCCCGCTGACGTGCTGCCGGTGGGCGCGACGACCGCGCAACTAACGCAAGCGCTGGCCGCGGACACAGGGCTGAAAGCGACGGAGATGGATGAGAGCGCAGGCGTGCACGCGCTGGCGGTGGGAACAATTTTGCTGCTGGCCGAGCAGCGCGGCGATGGAGTGGCGTATCGGTACGACAATACGAATCCCGATGCACGGACGGCGCGAATGATTGCGGACCGTGCGATTGAGGTGGCGGCGGGGCGGAAGGATGTGGTGACGGCCGAGAACGAACTGGTGCACGAGACGGGCTCGCGCTACATCGACTTTGTGGTGCCGGGACTGCTGGGCATGAATTTAATGGGCTCGGCGATGTGGGGGCTGGGTTTCTCGATTGTGGATGGGCGGCAGAAAAAGCTGCTGAAGCGGATGGTGGCCTCGCCGATGCCGAGGTGGCAATTCCTGGCGGGGTATTTGCTTTCGCGGCTGGTGATGCTGGCGATTGAGGTGGTGTTCTTTTTGGGATTTGCCAAGCTCGTGTTTGGCGTGCCGTTTCGCGGGCCGTTGTGGCAGCTCGCGCTCCTTTGTGTTTTGGTCTCGCTTGTCTTTTCAGCCCTCGGACTGCTGGTGGCGTCGCGGGCGAAGACCATGGAGGCGGTGAGCGGGTTGATGAACCTTGTGATGTTTCCCATGTGGATTTTGTCGGGAGTGTTTTTCTCGGCATCGCGATTTCCGGCGATGATTCAGCCGCTGGTGCGCGCGCTGCCGTTGACGGCGGCGATCGATGCATTGCGCGGGAACATGCTGCAAGGCGTTCAGCTAAGCCACTTGACGGTGCAGGTGGGAATTATGCTGGCGTGGTTTTCGGTTCCGTTTGCGGTGTCGCTGAGGATTTTCCGCTGGCGGTGAGAGAAACAGGGACCTGGGATTAGGGAACAGGGATTAGAAGGCGGCGAACTGGGAACGAGTGAGTAAGTGAAGAGTGAATCAGTGAAGAAGTGAACAGAAACACAGCCTCAAGCCCATGACTCAGCGCGCAGCGCCGGCGGCCTCGGGGTTGGAGTAGTAGCCGGTACTGGTGCGGGCGATGAGGCCGGGTTGGTCGAGACGGATTTCAATGTGGTGATACTCGTTGGGCTTGTCCGGCGGCGGGGGATCGAAGGCGATCTGGTACCAGGACTGCGCGTCGACGAGAGACTTTTCGATCAGAGTAGCAACGTCGCTGTTTCCCACGAAGACCTGACCTCCGCTCTGGATAGCAAGCACCTGAAGGCCCAGGTTGCCGAATTGCGCTGCTTGGGGTTTGGCGAGGCCCTTGAGGAAGCTCTGATAATAGTCGGCCGCCATCGGGGATTCGGTGGCGCCGATGGGATTTACGTCGTAGAGAGTGATGTTGGCTTGCCGCAAACGCGAGGACAAGGAAACGACGTCGCCGAAGATTTGCTGCTGCTGCCTTGGGCTGATTTCGATGCGGGGGTCTGAGAGCAGAGGCCAGCCAGGCGAGATCCACAGGATCATTTTGCGGCCGGGGAGGTTTGAAGCGTAATCGACAACCTGATGAAGTGCCTTTAGGCAAATGTCAAGGCGCTCGCTTGCACCCCATTGCGAGCTGCGGGTGACTTGGCGCAAGCCGATCTGGTGGTGCTCCAGCGAGTCGCTAAGCGTGTTTCCGTCCGTCGCGAAACTGTTATCGATTTGCACACCATTATCTGAGAGCACGGCAACTGAGGTGGGATGAGCCAACGCGCCTTCATGCGCCTTGAGGAACTTTTCCGTTTGATCGCGCATATATGCCACCAACGAAAAGGGCGTGTTGACGGAATCGATGATGAGGATGACTTCAACAGGCGCCTGCTTCGCGGTGACGACCTTGAAAGACGTGATGGGCCGCGGAGATTTGTTGTCGAAGATGGTGAAATTCTGTTGGGCGAGGTTGATAACAGGTTGGCCGGATTTGGTTTCGACGACGACGTCGAGATGGATTTGCTGCGACGAGGACGATGACCCCGGCGGTGCGATAGCGGGAAGCGATTGTTGAGCGCCGACCGGAAGCGCCGCAGACAACAGCGCAACGAAGAGGGGGCAGGCGAATTTGGTAAGAGCCATCGGGAGCCTCCGATTCATGTGCAGCGAAGAATGACAAAGGGTCGGGCAGATTGCTGACGGCCATCATACATCACGCGCGATGCGGCTGGCAGTTGAGTCGACGCCGATGAGGAAGCGATTCCGGGCCGTTAAAATGGTTGCTATGAAGCAAGGTCGCGAGAGCGTTGATGTGGCGGAAACGATCCTGGCCGGCAGCCGGTTTGTGAGCGCGTGCCTGCGCAAGCCGGTGGACCGCACGCCGGTGTGGTTTTTGCGGCAGGCGGGGCGGTACATGCAGGAGTACCGCGACGTGCGCAAGCACCACACCCTGGTGGAGATTTGCAAGAAGCCGGAGCTGGCCGCGGAAGTAACGATTACCGCGGCGGAAAAACTTGGCGTGGATGCGGCAATCATCTTTGCGGATTTGCTGCTGCCGTTGGAGCCAATGGGACTGGACTTTGAGTTCCAGGCAGGCGAGGGGCCGGTGGTACACAAGCCGGTGCGCACGGCCGAAGACGTTCGTGCGCTGCGGATCGATCGCGCCAGCGACCTGGCCTACGTTGCGCTGGCGATTGAGAAGGTGGCCGCGCATTTTCGCGACCGGCTGGGCGTGATTGGATTCTGCGGCGCTCCCTATACGCTGGCGAGTTACATGATCGAAGGCGGCGGCTCGCGCAATTACATCCACACGAAAAAATTAATGTACAGCGATCCGATTGCGTGGATCAGTCTTTTGGACAAGCTGGTCGCAGTTCTAACGGAATACTGCCGGTTGCAGGTGCAGGCGGGCGCGGATGTAATCCAGATTTTCGATAGTTGGGTGGGTTCGCTCTCGTTGAGCGACTATCGCGCGTATGCGTTCGAAGCCTCGAAGCGCCTGGTGCGCGCGGTGCAGGCCATGGGCGTGCCGGTGATTTATTTCGGCGTGGAGACGGCGGGCTTGCTTGAGCAGATGGCGGCGACTGGAGCGGATGTGATCGGGCTGGACTGGCGGCAACCGCTCGACGAGGGCTGGCGCGCTGTGGGAGATGCGCACGCGGTACAGGGAAATCTCGATCCGATTACGTTGTTTGCGCCGCCGGATGTGCTGGAGCAGCGAGTGAAAGAGATTCTGCGCGCCGCGGGTGGCAGGCCCGGACACATCTTCAATCTGGGGCATGGAATTGTGCCCGAGACGCCTGTCGAGAATGTGCAGGCGGTCGTGAAGATCGTGCGCGAGTTCCGGCTGGAGGGCACGCATGAGTAAGCAAGCGGTGCTGCTGCTGGCGCACGGAACGCCGGAAACGGTGGAGCAAATTCCAGAGTATCTGCGCAACGTGGTGAGCGGGCGACCGCTGCCCGACGCAGTAGTGAAAGAAATTCAGCACCGGTATTCGCTGATCGGAAAGAGCCCGCTGACGGAGATTACAAAGGAGCAGGCGCGGCTCGTTGAAAAAATGATGGCCGCTGCGGGCGAACGTGTTCCGGTGTATGTGGGAATGCGGAATTGGCGGCCGTATATTCCCGATGTGGTGAAACAGATGCGCGCGGATGGCGTGGAAGAGGCCGCAGTGATCTGCATGGCCCCGCAGAACTCGCGAACGAGCGTGGGGCTCTACCGGCGCGCAGTAGAGGCTGAGGCGGGCGGATTGCGCATCGACTTTATCGAGGGGTGGGCGGAGCATCCGCTGCTGGCGGATGCGTTTGCGGAGCGTCTGAGACCGGCGTTGGCGAAGTTGAGCGCGGAGGTGGGTGAACCCGCGCCGGTGCTGTTCACTGCCCATAGCGTGCCGACGCGAACGGTGGAGGCTCCGCCAGCGGGAGCGGAAAGCGCCGGGCCGCGGCTGTGGCCGGGTCAGGGAGCCGATCCCTATGCGATGGATGCGCGGCGGACGGCGGAGCTGGTCGCGGCGAGAGTGCCGGAGATTTCGCGGTGGTGGTTTGCGTTTCAGAGCCAGGGCGCGAGCGGAGGACCCTGGATTGGACCGAGCGTCGAGGAGACGCTGGACCGGATCGCGGACGAGGGAGTGACAGCTTTAATCCTCCAGCCAATCGGATTTCTCTGCGATCATGTGGAAATCCTGTTTGACGTGGACATTTTTTTCCGCGAATATGCCAGCAAGAGGCACATTCGGCTAGAGCGTCCGGAGTCTTTGAACGCATCGCCGACGCTTGCGCGAGCCGTTGCGGATTTGGCAAAAGATGGATTGCTGCGCCTCCAGGGCGCAAAAAAATGATTTGTCTTTTGCGCGGAAGGATGATTACACTGGCGGCGGGGAATGAGCGGGGTATTTGGGGGGCGCAACTTGGCAGAGGCGAGCGCGGGGGAAGCGCCGGCTGGAAATGCTGTTGCGATGAGCTGGAATCGGGACGTGGTGTGTTGCCCAACATGTGGGGGCGACCACGTGCACCGCTTGGAGCGCAAGGGGTTGGTTCAGAGAAAGGTGTTTCCGCTCTTTGGATTTTATCCCTGGCATTGCAAGGGGTGCGGAGCCGAAGTGATGCTGCGGAAGCGCAACCGTCGACGCAGGAAGCACACCGCCGTTTAGCGACGGCCGGCGCGCAGTTCAAGCGCGGAAGAAATTCTTTGCCATGAAGAGAACGTTTGCCGGTCGTTCCGCTAAACGGCGCATGAAGTACGGGTACCATTCGCTTCCGAAGGGCACGTAGACCCGTACCTTGTAGCCTTCGCTGACGAGCTTGCGCTGCAGATCGCGGCGCACTCCATATAACATTTGAAATTCAAAGTGGCTGGGGGCGATTGCCGCTTCAGCGGCATACGCCTTCACTTTGTCAATCAGCGCTTCGTCGTGCGTGGCCAGCGCGTGATAGATGGGGCTGTCGACAAGCATTTTGGCAAGCCTGAGAAAGTTGGCGTCGACTTCTGCCTTGCGTGGAAAGGCTACATCCGGCGGCTCGTTGTATGCGCCTTTGCAGAGGCGGACGCGAATGCCGTCAGCGAGGAGCTGTTCGATGTCGGCCTGAGAGCGATAAAGATAAGCCTGGATGACGACGCCGACAGCTCCGCGCAGGCCGGCGTGCGAGTGAACGCGGCGCACGATGTCGAGCGTGTCTTGCGTCAGGCGAGAATCTTCCATGTCGATGCGAACGAAGCTCTGCGCGGAGCGGGCGTGCTGGACGAGATTTTCGGCGATTTGCTCGGCCAGATCTGGCGATTGTTCGAGACCCATTTGCGTGAGCTTGACGCTGATGTTGGCGTCGAGGCCGCGCTCGGCGATGGAATCGAGCAGATGGTGGTAAACGTCGGCGGCCTGGTGCGCCTCGGTGGGCGAGGTGACGCTTTCGCCGAGGGAATCGAGAGTGACAGAGATGCCCTGGCGGTTGACGGCTTCAGCGACGCGGAGCGCGTCTTCGGGCTGCATGCCGGCGATGAAGCGCGCATTGAGGCGTGTGCCCAATGCGGAGTGTTCAAAGAAACGGCGTAGCGAACGATTGCGGGAAAGTCCAATAAAAGCGGAACGAAGGAATGGCATCACGCGCCTCTGCTGGAGAGCGCGCCTTGAAGCGCGCCTGGCAGACAGACTAGTTTCGCACACGGGGACAGGGAATAGTGTGGCGGCTAACACGTTCGTGTGAGGCGGGGCGGGCGGATCGACGAAAAGGTTGTTGCCGGCGAGAACGACGGAACCCATTTATTGAACTTGGTACAAAGCGCTGCCGTGCGGCGGCAAGGTCACAGTGATACCCTTTGAATCTTTTGCGGTGGAATCGTCCCACACGTTGCGCGCGGTGTGCTTTTTGCTGTCGAGGCCGAGTTGCGGCCAGGTTGCGCGCAGGGTGACGGGTTCTTCAGCGAGATTGAAGAAAGCGAAGTACTCGGCATAGCCGCGATCGCCGGGCTGGCCGACTGAGGCGCGCCAGACGCGGGCATTCTCAAAGCCGGGGCCGAGAGCGGAAGGTGCGACAGGGCGGCTGTAGGTGGCGTTCTGGTCGATGAAAAGCACGGATTGATTGCTGAGAAGCGAGCGCGTGAAGTCGTCGAGGCGCTGGTGAGATTGCCGCCGAAGATGAGCGGCGAGCGCGTGACGGCCCAGAGGGTGAATTCGGTGCGCTGCTCATCATGGGTCAGGCGGGATTGGCGCGCTTCGGGTCCAGCCAGGGCTGGGGCCGAGCCAGCCTTCGGGGAGCATGTCAGCGTCAGGCCAGCTGCCGGGGTTGGCGTAGGCGTACCACTGCGCGAGGCGATCGAACATGTCGCGTGACGCCCATGGGGAACTCGGTGTCGGGCTTGCGCGGAAAGGTCCAGCCGTCCCAGTGATCGTCGGCGATGCGCCACATCTGCGCGTACTTGCCCACTTCGGCGGCGTGGTCGAGCTGGGTGGGGCCCGGCGAGAGCGACAGCACGATGGGTCGGCCGGATTTGCGAATGGCTTCGGCGATCTGGCGAATCTCAGTGGGGCGATAGGGATGGTCGGAGATGCAGTCGACTTTGAGGAAGTCGAGGCCCCAGGATGCATAGAGGCGAATCATCGAGTCGTAGTAGGCCTGGCCGGCCGCATTATCCTTGATGCCCCAATTGCCTGCGTCCCACGGACAAGGGGACGTGGTGTCGGCGGCGTCGGCGGCGAGAAACGAGCTGCCGGCAATGGGTAGATTGGCAGCCACGACCTGGCGGGGAATTCCGCGCACGATGTGAATGCCGAATTTGAGGCCCTGCGCGTGGAGCCAGTCGGCAAGCGGCTTGAAACCGGCGCCGTTTGCTGCGGAAGGGAAACGGGAAGAAACGGGAATCAGCACACCGTTCGCGTCCCATAGATAGTTTCTCTCTTCAAGCGTGTGACCGGCGGGATTGGCCATGTACCAGCCTTCATCGATGACGGCGTATTTCCATCCATATTGTTCGAGAGAAGCGAGAACGGTTGCATTGGCCTTGAATTGATCTTCGTCAATGGTGAGGCCGTAGGCATCCCAGCTGTTCCAGCCCATGGGTGGAGTTGCGGCGAGCGATTGCGCGGAAATGAGGGACGGGAGGAGACACACGGCGGTGAAAAGAGAAGAGAGAAAGAGCGCTGGCCTGATCATGAAAAAAGGATAGTGCAGCGGGGTCGGGCAAAGGAAGCAAATCGCGGAGTTGGCAAGTTAGCGTCCGGCGCGGCGAAGAGCACGGGAGTGGGTCGAATACGAGAGTTATTCTAGGCCAAGCCCGCCGAGAGACCAGAGAGAGCGCCGGACGAATTCATCAGGGTCGATAAGGAGAGTTCATGACAAAGACCCATTGGGCCGGTGTGCGGTACGGAGCTTTTGCGCTGTGTGTCGCCGCGGTATTTGCAGGGGCGGCGGGCTTGAAGGCGCAGGCCGCAGCGGCGGCGCATAAGCCGGCGGCGGCGAGCGCAAGGGGGCGGGCGGTTGAAGCGCTGTTTGTGAGCGATATTCACTTTGAGGCGTTCTGGGACCCGGCGAAGGCGGCAAAGTTGAAGGCTGCGCCGGTGAGCGAGTGGAACGCGATTTTGGCTGGGCCTGCATCGGCAGACCAGGCGGCGAAGTTCGCCGAGTTACTGCAGACCTGCAAGGTGCACGGCGCGGACACGCCGTACCCGGTGTATGAATCGAGCCTGCGTGCGATCAAGAAAAATGCCGCAGGCGCTGACGATGCGAGCGGCGCGAAGTTCGTCGTGTTGAGCGGGGACTTGATGGCGCACGATTTTTCGTGCAAGTTTGCCGCAACTTTTCCCGAGGCGAAGCCGGGCGAGTACCGGGCATTTGCAGTGAAAACGATCGACTTCGTGATGCGCAAGCTGCGCGGCACGCTGCCGGGTGTGCCGGTCTATGCGGCGCTGGGAAATAACGACACGGATTGCGGCGACTATCAGCTCGATCCGGACAGCGTGTTTCTGGCAGAGGTCGGGAAGTCTTTGACCGCCGACTTTCCTGCTCGTGAACGGACTGCGGCGTTGCGGACGTTCACTCAGGGCGGCTACTACAACGTGAGACTTCCAGCGCCGATCGCGCACACGCGGATTGTGGTGCTGGACGATCTGTTCATGTCGCGGCAATACGCGGCGTGCGGCGGAAAGGCGGATCCCGCGCCTGCGGCGGCACAGATTGCATGGATGGAGCAGCAACTGAACGCAGCGCGGCGGAGCCATGAGAAGGTGTGGGTGATGTCGCACATTCCGCCGGGCGTGAATCCCTACGCGACGGCGATGAGGGTATTCGACCTGTGCAGCGGAGGCAAACCGCAGATGTTTCTGAAGTCGGAGGCGCTGCCGGATGCGATGTCGAATTACGGCGACGTGATCGCGCTGGCAATTTTTGCGCACACGCACATGGACGAGATGAAGTTGCTGAAGCCGGAGGCTGCGGGAGCTCCGCCGCAGGGCGTTGCGATCAAGATGGTTGGGTCGATTTCGCCGATAGACGGAAACAATCCGTCGTTTACGGTTGCGGAGATCGATGCGGCGACGGCTCAACTTAAGGACTATCGGGTGATCGTCGCGTCGAACCAGACGGGAGTCGATACGGCTTGGAGCGAAGAGTACGATTTCGCGAAGACCTACAACAAGGATGCATTCACCGCGGCGAGCGACGAGGATTTGATTGCGGGATTCAAGGCTGACCCTACGGCGAAGAACGCGGCGAGCCAGAGTTACATTCGGAATTACAGCGCAGGCGGCGGGATGAGGCAGCTCGGAGTGTTTTGGCAGCCGTACACGTGCGCGCTCAGGAACGACGGGGCGGATGCGTTCAGGGATTGTGTGTGCGCAGGGAGGTGAGGCGGCGGAGCTAGCCGAGCTAGCGGGATTGGCGGAGTTATTGGACGCCAATAGCCAGTGGCGAATCTTCGACTCAGGGAGTCAGTATGAGTCAAAATAAATTTCTACCGTAATGCATAAAGGGATTATTCGGCGTCATCCACCACAGCACGGCCAACGTGAGTGCCGCTGCTATCAAAACGATCAGCAGTAGACGCATCAGATGGTGATCACCCTCGCTCGGGCTTACGATCTGCAATGGAATGGTTATTTCCTGGCCGACAGCGTGACCTGGAGCCGTTTGATCCGGCGCAGGCAAAGGCACCCCTCCCTTGGACGGGTCGTTTAGATATCGGGAGCCCGGCGGGAGCGTAGCGGAAAACGATCGCGTAGGCTTCAGGACGGTAAAAAAACCGGCCTGTGTCACGGCGAATTCTCTGCGTTTCCAGGAACGAGGACTCATGATCGTGTCCTCCTTGATGATCCTGCGGCGAGCTTACGCCTTTGCCGGCGCGATTTCAAATTTCTAGGGGAACCGTGAAGTCGAGTGCGAAGCAAAAAGACAACCGCAGGTCCCCGTTCGACTCGTTCGCGAGGGCGAACTCGCTCAGGGCAGGCTTTCGACTCGGCCGTTCGCTGTAGCGAGCGACCTTGCTCAGGATGAAAGCGTTGCGGTTCGGTTGGCGGGTTATCGCGAGGAAACTGCGGAGGAGTGGCGGGAGCGGGCCGGGGCCGCCTCTTCCTTGGTGGCCAGGTATTCGTTGACGGCGGCTGCGGCTTTGCGGCCTTCGGAGATGGCCCAGACAACCAGCGATTGACCGCGGCGCATGTCGCCGGCGGCGAAGATGCCATCGACCGAGGACATGTAATCCGTGGTCGCGATGTTGCCGCGCTGGTCGAGTGTGAGGCCCAACTGCTCGATCATGCCGTTGCGAACAGGACCCAGAAAGCCCATCGCGAGGAGAACCAGATCGACATCGAGCGTGAACTCGGTTCCGGCCTGGGGTTCGAACTTGGGCGGCGGGCCAACGCGAATGCAGTGAAGCTGCTTGACGTTGCCTTGGTCGTCGCCGGTGAACTTTACAGTATTGATGCTCCAGTCGCGATTGCCGCCCTCTTCGTGCGAGCTTTCGGTGCGCAGTTGCAGCGGCCAGAGCGGCCACGGCGTGGACGCGGCGCGCTCGGCGGGCGGGCGCGGCATGATTTCAAACTGGTGGACGCTCTTTGCGCCCTGGCGATGGCTGGTGCCGAGGCAGTCCGCACCTGTGTCGCCGCCGCCGATGATGACGACGCGCTTGCCGGTGGCGAGAATGGAGCCGGAAGCTTTCATCGACGCAAGAAGAGCTTCTTCCTTGTCGCCTTCGTTGCGGCGATTCTGCTGGGGCAGGAACTCCATGGCGTAATGAATGCCCTTGAGTTCGCGGCCGGGAGCGGGCAGGTCGCGGGGGTGCTCAGCGCCGCCGCAGAGCAGGATGGCGTCGAATTGGTCTCTAAGAGAGTCGACGGGAACGTTGACGCCGACGTGCGCGTTGGTCTGGAAGATGACGCCCTCGGCCTTCATTTGCGCGATTCGGCGATCGACGACGTGCTTTTCAAGCTTGAAGTTGGGAATGCCGTAGCGGAGCAGTCCGCCGATGCGGTCGTTTTTCTCGTAGACGGTGACGGAGTGGCCGGCGCGGCGAAGCTGCTGCGCGGCGGCCAGGCCCGCGGGTCCGCTGCCAACGACGGCGACGCGCTTGCCGGTGGCTTGCTCGGGCGGCTCGGGATGGATCCAGCCCTCGTCCCATCCTCTTTCGACGATCGACCGCTCAATTAATTTGATGGAAACTGGCGGCTGATTGATGCCCAGCACACAGGAGGCTTCGCAGGGAGCGGGGCAGATGCGGCCGGTAAATTCAGGAAAGTTGTTGGTGGAGTGGAGGCGGCGGACGGCGGCCTGCCATCGATTGTTGTAGACGAGATCGTTCCAGTCGGGGATGAGATTCGAGACCGGACAGCCGGTGTGGCAGAAGGGCACGCCGCAATCCATGCAGCGAGCGCCCTGCTCGCGCTGTTTTTCTTCGGGGAACGGCTCGTAGATTTCAAACCAGTCGCGAATGCGCTCGTCGGCCTTGCGGCGCGTGGGTTGCTCGCGGTTGATTTCCAGAAAGCCGGTGACCTTACCCATGCTGCACCTCCGCGGCCGCGACCAGTGACGGCGCGGCGTGCGGGGAAGTGTAGACGGCTTGCGCGCGCTCGACACCGAGGACGCGCTTGTATTCATGCGGGAAGACTTTGATGAAAAACGGCTGTGCGTCGGTCCAGTGCTCCAGGACCCAGGCAGCACGCGGACTGCCGGTGAGGTCGCGATGGCGCGCCAGCAGCGCGCGGATTTGCTCAACATCTTCGGAGTTGGTCAGCGGCTCCAGATCCACGCTGGCCTTGTTGCAGCGGCGTGTGGAGAAGTCGCCCTGATCGTCGTAGACATAAGCGATGCCGCCGCTCATGCCGGCGGCGAAGTTGCGGCCTGTGGCGCCAAGGACGATGACGAGACCGTTGGTCATGTATTCGCAGCCATGATCGCCAACGCCTTCAACGACGGCGGTTGCGCCGGAGTTGCGAACAGCGAAACGCTCGCCGCCAATGCCGTTAAGAAAGACCTCGCCGCTGGTTGCGCCGTAAAGGACGACGTTGCCGACGAGAATGCTTTCCTCAGGCAGGAAGCTTGAAGTCTTGGGCGGATAGGCGACGATGCGGCCGCCGGAAAGGCCCTTGCCGAGGTAGTCGTTGGCGTCGCCTTCAAGCTCGAGCGTGACGCCCTGCGGAACGAAAGCGCCAAAACTCTGTCCCGCTGACCCGCGGAATTTGTAGTGGATGGTGCCGTCGGGCAATCCTGCCGACCCGAAGCGGCGCGCGATTTCGCCGCCCAGCATGGCGCCGACCGTGCGGTGCACGTTGCGAATGGCGAAGCTGCCGGTCACCGGCGTTTGCGAATCGAGCGCAGGCTTGGCCTTGGCGATGAGCGCGTGGTCGAGCGCCGGGCCGAGGCCGTGATCCTGGCAGGTGGTGCGGCGGCGTGCGACGCGCGAGGGAAGCGGCGGTGTGTGGAGAATCGATGAGAGGTCGATGCCTTTGGCTTTCCAGTGGGCGTCGTCGATGTGTGTCTCGATTTTTTCAACGCGGCCGACCATTTCGTCGACAGTGCGGAAGCCGAGTTTGGCCATGTGCTGGCGCATCTGCTCGGCGATGAAGAAGAAGAAGTTGATGACGTGCTCGGGCGTGCCGGTGAAGCGCTCGCGGAGCACGGGGTCCTGCGTGGCGATGCCGACGGCGCAGGTATTCAAGTGACACTTGCGCATCATGATGCAACCCATTGAGATGAGTGGCATTGTGGCAAAGCCGAATTCCTCCGCGCCGAGCAGCGCGGCAATGACGACGTCGCGGCCGGTCTGGAGCTTGCCGTCGGTCTGCACGCGGATGCGGCTGCGCAAATCATTCAAGAGCAAGACCTGCTGAGTCTCTGCGAGGCCAAGTTCCCAGGGCAGGCCGGCGTGCTTGATGGAGCTGAGCGGCGAAGCGCCGGTGCCGCCGGTATCGCCGGAGATGAGCACGACATCGGCGTGGGCTTTGGAGACGCCGGCCGCGACGGTGCCCACGCCAACTTCAGAGACGAGCTTGACGGCGATGCGCGCCTGCGGATTGACGTTCTTGAGGTCGTAGATGAGCTGCGCGAGATCCTCGATCGAGTAGATGTCGTGATGCGGCGGAGGCGAGATGAGGCCGACGCCAGGGATGGAGTGGCGAATGCGCGCAATCTCGCTGTCGACTTTGTGGCCGGGGAGCTGGCCGCCCTCGCCGGGCTTTGCTCCCTGCGCCATTTTGATTTGCAGCTCAGTGGCGTTGACCAGGTAATTGGTGGTGACGCCAAAGCGGCCACTGGCGACCTGCTTGACCGCCGAGCGGCGCGAATCGCCGTTGGCGTCGGGCTTGAAGCGGGCTTCGTCCTCGCCGCCTTCGCCGGTGTTCGACATGCCGCCGAGGCGGTTCATGGCGATGGCCAAGGTTTCGTGCGCTTCTTTCGAAATTGATCCGAAGCTCATTGCGCCGGTCGTAAAGCGCTTGACGATTTCCTTGGCCGGCTCGATTTCTTCGAGCGGAATCGGCTCGTCGAGATATTTGAGCTTGAGCAAACCGCGAAGGGTGCAGAGGGTGCGGTTCTGGCCGTCGATAAGGTCGGTGAATTCCTGGAAAGTGGCCGGGTTGTTGTTGCGAACCGCGTGCTGCACTTTGCTGATAGTGAGCGGATTGAGCAGGTGAAATTCGCCGCCCTCGCGATATTGATACTGGCCGCCGACAGCAAGATCGGTTTCGGATTCGGTGAGCGGTTGGAAGGCATACTCGTGTTTCAACTGCGCTTCCAGTGCGAGCACGCTGAGGCCGACGCCTTCAATGCGCGAGGCGGTGCCGGGGAAATAATCCTCGATGAGAGAGCGGTTGAGGCCGACAGCCTCAAAGACTTGCGCGCCGCGATAGCTTTGCAGCGTGCTGATGCCCATCTTGGAAAAGGTTTTGAGCAGGCCCTTGTTGATGGCCTTGATGAAATTCTTCTCGGCGTATTCGGGAGAGAGTTTGTCGGGCAAGAGGCCGCGACGCTTGAGGTCGTGAATGGTCTCGATGGCGAGGTACGGGTTGATGGCGCTGGCGCCGTAGCCGATGAGCAGGGCGAAGTGCATCACCTCGCGCGGCTCGCCGCTCTCGATGATGAGCGCAACCTGAGTGCGCTTTTCTTCGCGGACCAGGCGATTGTGAACTGCAGCCATGGCCAGCAGGCTGGGAACGGGGGCGTACGTTGAATCGACGCCGCGGTCAGAGAGGATGAGCAGCGAATAGCCGGAGTCGACTGCGTGCGAGGCGCGGTTGCTCAAGTCTTCGAGCGCGTGGCGCAGGCCTTTTTCGCCGTCCTCGGCGCGAAAGAGCGCGGGCAGCGTGGTGGCGAGCAAGTCGCCCGAAGAGACTCGGCGCAGCTTTTCGAGATCGCGATTGGTGAGAATCGGATGCGGCAGTTTGAGGGTGTGGCAGTTCTCGGGCGCTTCATCGAGAATGTTGCGCTCCGTGCCGATGTAGCTGATGAGCGACATGACCAGCTCTTCGCGAATGGGGTCGATGGGCGGATTGGTGACCTGCGCGAAAAGCTGCTTGAAGTAATTGAAAAGCGGCTGCGGGCGATCGGAGAGACAGGCCAGAGGCACATCGGTGCCCATGGAGCCGACCGGCTCCTCGCCGTTTGCGCCCATGGGCGTGAGCAGAATGCGTAGGTCTTCTTCGCTGTAGCCGCAGGCGCGCTGGCGGCGGAGCAGGGTCTCCGCATTGAACCCGATGATGCGCGCGGGCTCGGGCAGCGAATCGATGGTGACTTGCTGCTGCTTGAGCCAATCTCCGTAGGGCTGGCGAGCGGCGAGGGATTTCTTGATCTCGGCGTCGGAGATGATGCGCTGCTGAACCGTGTCGACGAGGAACATGCGGCCGGGCTGCAGGCGGCCTTTCTTCAGGATGTCCTCGGGCGGGGCCTCGATGACGCCGGCTTCGGAGGCGAGGACGACCAAATCATCCTTCGTCACGATGTAGCGGCCGGGCCTGAGGCCGTTGCGATCAAGCGTTGCGCCGATGACGCGGCCGTCAGTGAACGCGATCGCGGCGGGACCGTCCCACGGCTCCATGAGCGACGCGTGGTACTCGTAAAACGCGCGCTTGTCTTCGTCCATGTCAGGGTTGCCGGCCCAGGCTTCGGGAATGAGCATGGCCATGACGTGAGGTAGGGAGCGACCGGACTGGAAGAGGAACTCGACGGCGTTGTCGAGCGAACCGGAATCGCTGCCGCCGGGGACGACGACAGGATAGAGCTCCTTGATCTTGTCGCCGTGAAGCGAGCTTTCGAGGACCGATTGGCGTGCATTCATCCAACTGACGTTGCCGCGGATGGTGTTGATCTCGCCGTTGTGCGCGACGTAACGGTAGGGATGGGCAAGCTTCCAACTGGGGAATGTGTTGGTGGAGAAGCGCTGGTGAATGAGGGCGAGCGCACTGGTCACGAGGGGATTGGCGAGCTCAAAATAAAATTTCTCAATCTGCGGGGCCAGCATCAGCCCTTTGTAGATGATGGTTCGACAGGAACACGAAGGGACGTAGAAAGTGTCCTTGTCCTCGATCTCCGATGCGAAGATTTCGTTTTCAGTGCGGCGGCGAACGCGGTAGAGGAGCCGCTCGAAGGCTTCTTCATCGAGGTCTTTGGGGCGGCCGATAAAGAGCTGCTCGATATAGGGCTGGGAGCTGCGCGCCTCGCGGCCAATGGCGTCGCCGTTGACGGGCGTGTCGCGCCAGCCTAGGACAGTGCAGCCCTCTTCCTGGGCAATGCGCTCAAACACGCCTTCGCACTGGAGGCGGTTCTGGCGCTCGACGGGCAGGAAGCACATGGCCACGCCGTACGCGCCGGGCTCCGGCAACTTCATTCCCAGCTCGGAACACTGGCTCAGGAAGAAGGCATGAGGAATCTGGATGAGAATGCCGGCGCCGTCGCCAGTTTCCGGGTCGCAGCCGGCTGCGCCGCGATGGGTGAGGTTGATGAGCACCTCAAGACCCTTGCGGATGATCTCGTGACTCTTCTCGCCCTTGATGTTCGCGACCAATCCCATGCCGCAGGCATCGTGTTCATCGCGAGGATGATAGAGGCCCTGCGCTTGCGGTTGGCGGAGACGGCGATTGGGAGATGCCATGGCAGCCTTTTTGAGCAGAAGTCTTTGATTGCGACAACGTGATTAATTCGAAGTACACAAACCCTCTGCGATTCTGAGCACGAAAATCGCCTTGCCAGCAGATCGAGAGGTTTTGCATGAGCAGAGCCGGCCGCATCCCGGAGCTGCGCTGTTTTAACTATAACGAAAATCTCCGGACCATGCAGTAGTTCCTTTCAGAATGGGGGACGAAGGGGCCGGGGCAGGCGGGGATTTGGCGAGGGCCCTGGCCTGGGGAAGTGAGGGAATGACTCTCCGGAGTCATCGCATGTTGTGTATTTTCTGCCGTATACTCGGGGTCAATGAAGCGCATGAACTCGACGATTCTGGTCACTGGCGGGGCAGGGTTCATCGGCTCGAACTTTGTTCTGGGCTGGATGAAGGCCGACGCCAGTTCGCCGGCGAGCTCGGTGGTGAATGGCGCCGCGGCGGTGGTTAATCTTGACCTGCTGACCTATGCCGGCAATGCCGCGAACCTTGCGCCGCTCGAGGGCGACGACCGCTATGCCTTTGTGCGCGGGGACATTTGCGACGCGGAACTGGTGGGTTCGCTGCTCGGCAAATACCAGCCAAGGGCGATTGTGCACTTCGCGGCCGAAAGCCATGTGGACAGGTCGATCGTGTCGCCGGAGGGATTCGTCCGCACCAACGTGATGGGCACTTTTACGCTGCTGGAGCAGGCGCGGTTGTACTGGGGCGGGCTTGGCGAGGAAGACCGCGCTACGTTCCGGTTTTTGCACGTCTCGACGGATGAGGTGTACGGAACGCTGGGGCCCAGCGATGCGGCATTCAGCGAGGAGACGGCTTACGCGCCGAACAGTCCGTATGCGGCGTCGAAGGCGGGGTCGGATCATCTGGCGCGGGCGTACTTTCACACCTTCAAGCTGCCCGTGCTGACCACGAACTGCTCGAATAATTACGGGCCATTTCAATTTCCGGAAAAGCTGATTCCGCTGATGATTCTGAATGCGCTGGAGGGCAGGCCGCTGCCGGTGTACGGCGACGGGAAGAACGTCCGCGACTGGCTGTATGTAGAGGATCACTGCGCGGCCGTTCGCACGGTTTTACGCAACGGGATCCCAGGGGAAACGTATAACATCGGCGGCAGCAGCGAGCGGGCGAATATCGATGTGGTGACGGCGATTTGCGACCTGGTGGACGAGATGCGGCCGGGACGGGGTGCCGCATCGAGGCGAGAGCTGATCACTTACGTCCAAGACCGGCCGGGACACGACCGCCGCTACGCGATCGACGCGAGAAAGATTGCGCGCGAGTTGGGGTGGAAACCGGCGGAGAAATTTGAGAGCGGGCTGCGCAAGACGGTGCGCTGGTACCTTGAGCGCGGCGAGTGGGTGGAGAACGTGCGGACCGGGGCCTATCGCGATTGGATCGCGAAGAACTACGCGGAGCGGGCGGCTTTATGAAAGGCATGATTCTTGCGGGTGGATCGGGGACGCGGCTGTATCCCGTGACCCATGTGGTGTCGAAGCAACTGCTGCCGGTGTACAACAAGCCGATGATCTATTACCCGCTGAGCACGCTGATGCTTGCGGGGCTGCGCGAGATTCTGATCATCTCGACGCCGCAGGACACGGGACGGTTCGCGGATTTGCTGGGCGACGGAAGGCGATGGGGCCTGGAGATCAGCTATGCTGTGCAGCCGAGTCCCGATGGCCTGGCGCAGGCGTTTCTCATTGGGCGGGATTTTATCGGCGGGCAGCCGAGCGCACTGGTTTTGGGAGACAACATTTTTTACGGGCAGGGCTTCTCGAAGCAGTTGCAGTCGGCGGCGCAGCTCAAGGATGGGGCGACGATTTTCGCGTACCCGGTGGAGGATCCCCAACAGTATGGCGTGGTGGAATTCGACAAAGAAGGACGAGCGGTGAGCCTGGAGGAAAAGCCTGCGCATCCAAAGTCGCGCTACGCGGTGACGGGGCTTTACTTTTACGACCGCGACGTGGTCAAGATTGCCGGGACGCTGAAGCCATCGGCCCGCGGAGAGCTGGAGATCACGGATTTGAACCGGCGCTACCTTGAGGCAGGGAAGCTGAAGGTGGAAATCATGAGCCGCGGCATGGCGTGGCTGGACACCGGGACGCACGATTCGCTGCTGGAAGCGGCGACGTTTGTGCACACGATCGAGCGGCGGCAGGGATTGAACATCGCGTGCCCGGAGGAGATCGCGTTCCGGCAGGGATTCATCAACGCCGAGCAACTGGAGAAGCTGGCGGCGCCGATCGCGAAGAGCGGCTACGGGAAGTACCTTTTAGCGTTGCTGCGAGAGCCGTACTTTGCGGCGAAGGCCGAGTAACTATGAAGATCGAACAGACATCGTTGCCCGGCGTGCTGGTGCTCACGCCGAAGATCTACCGCGACGACCGCGGTGCCTTCTCCGAGACGTTTAACCTGCGGCGAATGGCGGAGGCGGGACTGCCGACGACCTGGGTGCAGGACAACTTTTCGGTCTCGCAAAAGAATGTGCTGAGAGGGATTCACTACCAGGTCGCGGAGCCGCAGGGAAAGCTTGTTCGGGTAACGCACGGAGCGGTGCTGGACGTGGCGGTGGATTTGCGGCGCAGCTCGACTTCATTTGGCAAGCACGTGGCCGTCGAGCTGAACGGGGAAAACGGCCGGGTGCTGTGGATTCCCGCGGGATTCGGGCACGCCTTTCTGGTTCTGAGCGAGTGGGCCGGGTTTGCCTACAAAGTGACGGATTATTATTCCCCGGGGGGCGAGCGGACGATTTTGTGGAACGATCCGGAGCTGGCGATCAAGTGGCCGATTGCCGCCGGGGATGCGATAGTGTCGGAGAAGGACGCGAAGGGAAAGCTGCTGCGCGACGCCGAAGTGTTTGCGTAACGCGCGGCGAAATCGGATCGAAAGCTAAGATCAAATTTGAATTCAGGAGACACTGCGTTGACTGAAAATCTGCGTGTGGATGCGGCTGACACTGCTTTTCCGGGCCTGTTGGGCAACCTCAGCCGTAATTTGACGAAACGCTCGGGCGATGAGACGCCAAGAGAAATGACGGCGCCGCATGTTGCCGAGGGAGCGTTCGGCAAAGTGCCCGAGGTGGCGATCGGCTTCTGGATCATCAAGATAGCCGCGACCACGCTGGGCGAAACCGGTGGTGACGCGCTCTCCATGTCGCTGAACCTTGGGTACGCGACGAGCACGATGATCTTCTTTGTGCTTTTTGCGGTTTTGGTAGGTTCGCAGATTCGAGCAAAGAAATTTCATGCGTTTCTGTACTGGGCGGTCATCGTGGCGACGACATTGACCGGAACCACGATGGCGGACTTTTCCGACCGTTCGCTGGGCATCGGCTATCCCGGCGGGTCGTTGATCCTGTTTGCGCTGGTCATTACGGTGCTGACCACGTGGCGGCTCAAGATGGGCTCGATTTCAGTGGAGTGCATCACGTCGCCGAAGGTCGAGGCGTTTTACTGGGCGACGATCCTGTTTTCGAACACGCTGGGCACCGCGCTGGGCGATTGGGTGGCGGATTCGGGCCCAGGCTACGAAGGCGGCGCGCTCATTTTCGCCGGGTGCATCGCGATCGTGGCGCTGATTTATTTCTTCACCAAAGCCTCGCGCGCGGTGCTGTTCTGGGCGGCATTTGTGCTCACCCGGCCGCTGGGAGCGACCCTGGGCGACCTGCTCACCAAGCCGGCTGCGAGCGGCGGGCTGAATCTGAGCCGGTACAGTTCGTCGGCCGCGATTGCGTGCTTTATGTTGATCTGCATTCTGCTGTTTCCGCAACGCGCAGGCCAGCACCCGGGGGCAAAGCTGGCAGAGTAAACAAGCAGGCGAATGAATCCAGCCCGCTCGAGATCGCAGCGGCTTTACCTGGCGAATCCGAAAGTGATAGCTTGCAGAGACCCACTACGGATCCCCATTTCAGAAATGGAGAATTGCGATGTTTTGTCCTCGTTGTGGCGCAGGGGCCCTTCCGGATCAAAGATTCTGCAAGAATTGCGGAAATGCATTAGGAGGCGCGGGGAGCGCGCAGAGTGCAGCTGTCCCAGTTTCCCCGCCCGCCTCGCCCGCCGTACCGCAGCCTCCGGCCGCATCGCTGCACCCTATCCCCGACGGCGGACTCACGTTGGAAGAAGTACTTGCCTGGCTTGAGAGCGGGGGCTACCAAGCGAAGGTGGTCACCGCCGAAAGCGGCAAGCGCCACATTGAGACCCGGTCACAGGGCACCCTGTTCAACATTTTTACGCCCGGCTGCCAGAGCGGGCGCTGCGCCTCCCTTGAACTCGTGTTCGCCTTTTCCACCAACGGCAAATTCGATATTTCGCAACTGAACAAGTGGAACAGCGAGATCCCCTGGTGCAAGGCCTATTACGACACCGTGAACGATCCTTGCCTGGATATGGATATCGCGCTCTGGCCCGGCGGCACGTATGAATCGCTGAACAATCGCTTCGCCGCCTGGAACAACATCCTTGCAAGATTCATCGCCCGATACAATCTGCGCTAGATGCCTCGCCGGCCACCCGCCAGATCGATCGGAGTGGTTTTACCCGGCCAATGCGGAAGTGATATCTTGCGGAGACACTGAACGAATCCCCTTCAGAACTGGAGAATCGCCATGGCTTGCCCTCGTTGTGGCACAGAGTCCCGCCCGGATCAAGGATTTTGCTCGAAGTGCGGCGCTCCATTAGCAACGGCGGAAGGCGCGCAGAGTGCGGCGGGCGTCTCTGCCGCGCCTGTGGCGCAAGCCATGCCGGAGCCGCCACCGGCCGCGCCGCCGCCGTCACCAACCCCGCCGCAGGCTTCACCAATTTCGATGAGCCCTATTCCCGACGGGGGACTAACGATTGAAGAAGTCGCAGCCTGGCTGCAGGGCGAAGGCTACTCCGCGAGTCTGGTTACCGGCGAAAGCGGGAAGCGCCACATCGAAAGCATTGCCCAGGGTCTTCCGCTCAACATCTTTTTGGGCGACTGCAAGGGCGAACGCTGCGCTTCTCTTGAGTTTGCCGCAGGCGTCGCCACCAACGGCAAATTCGATATTTCGCAGATCAATGCCTGGAACTACGACAACCGCTGGTGCCGGGCTTATTACGACGATGTCAACGATCCGTGGCTTAGGATGGATATCGATCTCTGGCCCGGCGGCACCTATGAATCGCTGAAAGATCGCTTCGCGACATGGGACCGCACGCTCGGCAGGTTCCTCGACACGTACGGATTAAGATAGGCTGCGCGCCGCCGTGTGAATGAAATGACCAACGACGCCAGGAACGACGAAAGATCGCGATTGCGGCAGTTCTGGCTCCGCGTCCTGCTGGTGCTGGGAATGCTGTGGGGCGGCATGCCCTTCATTACCACTCCTCTTATATTCCGAGGCACCAACGAGCCCGGTTTCGACGTGTTCGCCGCGGTATTCAATGGGCTCACGGTTCTGCCGGCGTGCGCCATGGCATTCTGGCACCGCCGCGGAGCATGTCTTTGGTTGAGCCTGAATGCAGCTATGGTGGCGACTGCCGTAGCCTTGACCATGGAGCGAACCGGGCACTTCGATCTGGGCGCGCTGGCCGGGGCGGCGGGGCCAGTCTTGTTGGCTCTAAGCCTTGATTACATGGAGTTGCGGCGCTGGCCGGCTGCTCTCAAACGGTAGGGATTCGTGTTGTTTCCGGGCCGCCTGCGCGGTCGATTGTGCAAGCTTGCCAATGGTATACTCAGCAGGTTAAGCGCGCGTCTGCGCCGCCATCTTCAATACCGTTGAGGTAGTCATGTCAGGCCACTCGAAATGGGCCACAATCAAGCACAAGAAGGGCGCGCTGGACGCCAAGCGCGGCAAGATTTTCACGCGGTTACTGAAGGAAATCGCCGTCGCGGCCAAGGGCGGCGGCAACCCAGACACCAATGCGCGACTGCGAACGGCGGTTCTGGCGGCCAAAGCCGAGAACATGCCCCAGGACAACATCAAGCGGGCCATCCAGCGCGGCACCGGAGAGCTCGAGGGCCTGACCTACGAAGAGGTCACCTTTGAGGGGTACGGACCGGGTGGCGTAGCGATCATTGTCGAAGTGATGACCGATAACCGCAACCGCGCGGTGAGCGAGATTCGCCACGCCTTCTCAAAAAATGGCGGGAACCTGGGCGAAACGGGCTCGGTGAAGTTCATGTTCGCCAAGAAGGGCGTGATCGTGGTGGAGAAGTCGGCAGCCAGCGAAGAGAAATTGATGGACATTGTGCTGGAGCACGGCGGCGAGGACCTGAAGGACGAGGGCGAAACGTGGGAGATTCTGACCGAGCCGGGATCGTTCGAGGCAGTGGCTAGCGCGGTAAAGGCCGCCGGGATTCCGACGGTGTTGAGCGAAGTGAGCATGATTGCGTCGACTTACAGCAAGCTGGAAGGCACTGCGGCCAACCAGATGGTTCGCCTGCTTGAGACGCTCGAGGATTTGGACGACGTGCAGAATGTCCACTCGAACTTCGACATGGACGCCGAGCAGATGGAGCACGCGGCCAGGTAAGGAAGTACGAAGCAGACAGGGAAAAGGCCGCCCGGTCGTGGCGGTCTTTTTTTGGAAGAAACAGGGACTAAGGGACCAGCGATCTTTCGACTTTGCCCAGGATGGGCTCCGGGACGAAGGGACCGAAAACCAGAGGGTGGGGGAAGAATTTGAGGCGAGCTGAAGGAATTGTTTTGCTTTTGTTGCTGGCGGGAACAATGGTTGTTGCCGCTCAAACGCCGGGCAGTAGCAGCGGAGGCAAGACGCCGCAGATCGATGGTTCCTGGCCGATTGCCCCAGACCCGGTGGGCCAGGTTAGGAACAACCGCAGCTGGGAGCTTGGCCCGTTTCTGAATTGGGGCACGGGCGTCGGCGACCGGTCGAACTACAAGTTTTTCTGGGGTGGGTTCGAGTTGGGTAAGGTTTTGACGCCGGTGGTGCACGCGGGGATTTTCAGCGGGCAATTCGAATTCGCAGGCAACATCATGCCGCTGTGGCAGGCGTATACGCCGGCGCCACACGAGCAGGCTTATACCTGCGTGACGACGACCGGGCAATTCGTCACCTGTCTTTTGCCGTTTGGCGGCGGAACGTTTCGCGGCGTGAGCCTGACGCCAGTGATCTTTCGCTGGAACTTCCTGAGCAAGTCGCGGCGGATTCAGCCGTGGTTTCAGGCCGCGGGCGCGCTGATTTATACCACGCATGAGTTCCCGCCGAACGTCATGAGCAACAAAGAGGAGAACATCGATGGCTCGACCAGCGTGTGGAACTTCGGTCCCCAGGGCGGAATCGGGGTGCATTACTTTCTGCGGCCGAAGCGGTCGATCGATCTGGGCATCAATGCGGTGCACATCTCGTCGGCGTCGCTGGGCGACCGCAACCCCGGAGTGAATGCGAGTATCCAGATCCAGGCGGGTTATACGTTCTGGAAATGATACGAGCAGGGGACCGAGAGAACAGCGGGCGGGGATCAGGGATTAGGAAACTGTGAACCGAGAATTGCGAACAATGAACTGCGGATAGGGATCACGGCTGGAACGTAAGAGAGCAGGGCAACGGTGAGCGGAGCGATCGTCGAGTGCGTTCCCAATTTTTCAGAAGGCACGGATGCTGGCCGCGTGGAATCGATCGTAGCCGCCATGCGGATGGATGGAGTGCACCTGCTGGATTGGTCGATGGACGCGGACCATAACCGCTCAGTGGTGACGATTGCCGGAGAGCCGGCCGCGGTGGTCGAGGCGGCGGTGCGCGGCGCGGGCAAGGCCGTGGAACTGATCGACCTGACCCGGCAGCAGGGAGTGCATCCGCGGATCGGCGCGGCGGATGTGATTCCGTTTGTGCCGGTAAGCGGGATCAAGCTGGAGCAGTGCGTGATGCTGGCGCGGCAGGCCGGCCTCGAAATCTGGCGGCGGTTTGGAGTGCCGGTTTACTTCTACGAGGCGGCAGCGGCGCGGCCGGACCGGGTGAATCTCGAAGACATTCGCCGGGGGCAGTTCGAAGAGCTGAGAGACGCGGCGCAGAAAGACCCGTCGCGGCGGCCTGACCTGGGAGGACCCGGGCTCCATCCCACGGGCGGCGCCTGCGCCGTGGGAGCGCGCAAGTTCCTTGTTGCGTACAACATCTACTTTGATTCGCCTAACGTCACCGTGGCGCGGTCCATCGCCCGGGAGATTCGAGCGGCTTCAGGGGGATTGAAAGGCGTAAAGGCGATGGGGGTTTTGGCGCACGGGCGGGCGCAGCTCTCGATGAATATTACGGATTTTGAGGCGACGCCGCTGTCGGTTGTGCACAAGAAGGTAACGAGCCTGGCGGCGCGCCATAAGACCCAGATCGCCGAGGGAGAGGTGATCGGGCTGATTCCTCAGGCGGCCTGTGAGCGGGAAAGCGACTGGATGCGTCAATTAGATGAGTTCGACGAACAGACCAAGATCCTGGAGCGGCGCCTCGAGCACCCTTTGGCGTGGCCGCAAGGGTAACGTCCGGCGAACGAAAGGGCGGACCAGCAAAGCACCAAATCGGTACAATGGGATCAGGCGCCAAGGCCAAAACGGCGCGGAGAAACGCGAATTTTCGCCCGACGCAGGCGAGTTGGACGGCAAGAAGCCTGCGCGCGATCGAATTTCGGAGGGTTAAGTTGAAGAGGTTAGCGAAGTTTGCGATAGCAGCGTTCATGGTGGCGGCAGTTGTTCCAGCCCCTGCCGCACAGCTGACAACGGATGCGCGCGGGGCGATCCCGCGCGACGTGCAGCAATTGGTGGTGATCGATTACCGCGCGATGCAGAATTCGACGGCGGCAATGAATTTGCGCAACCGCGTGGAGCCGCCCGAGCTGAAGCAGTTCGACGAGGCATTGAGCAAGTTCACGCTGAAGCCGGTTCTGGCCTCGGGCAAGCCGAGCGCGAACCCCGGCGAACCCATCGATCATTACGTGGACGAGCTGGCGTTTGCGTTGTTCCGGCCCACGCCCACCAGCGATTCGCTGCAGTCGGTGGGAATCGCACAGGGCCAGTTCCCCACCGAGGATATTCTGGCGAGCTTTAAGGCGCAGAAAATCAAGCCCACGATGATCCGGACCAACAGCATGTACCCGATGACCAAAACGGGGATGGTACTTTGCTTTGTCGATCCGTCGACCATGGTTTTTGGAAGCAAGGACTCGGTGACCAAGGCGCTGGATGCGCGCGACGGAATGACCCAGAGCATGCTGACCAACAATTCGATGATGGGCGCGATGCAGAGCGTGGATTCGAGTTCGTTGTGGAGCATTCTGGATGACAAAGGCACGCAGACGATGATGAAGCAGTTGCTGGGCGAGGCGGGATCGGTGACCGATTTCGACAGCGTGAAGCAGCGGCTGGAAGCATCGTGGTATTCGATGGACTTTGCCCACGGCGTGAGGTTTGAATTAACGATCTCAACCGGCGATTCGTTTGCGGCGGCCACGATTTCGTCGCTTCTGTCGGCGGCAGTAATGCTGCGCAAGATGACGGGCTCGGATACGGAGAAAGAGGCGCTGAACGAGACCTCAATTGACTCGAATTCAGGAAAGCTGGAGGTCAATTTTGCGGCCTCGGATACTGAGTTCAGCGCGCTGTTGCAGTCGCCGCTGTTCCAGACCATGGTGCATTGACCGGACCATTGACCGGACATTGTTCGCTGGCGAAAAGCGGCCCGCTAGTCTGCCGCTGATCTGAAAACGATGCGTTACACGGGCGGCGTTCAGCCGCCCGAATCATTTTCCGGAGAAATTACGCCTCGGCAATAGCCGCGATGGACACCCTCATGCCGGGGATGCGAACGGGTAATTTGGCGCCTTGCCGCGCGGGCGGGTCCACCGGGAACCATTGAATCCACTCTTCATTCATTCCGGCGAAGTCCGCTTCCTCAAGAAGGATGACGGTGGCGCTTACGACCCGGTCGAGGGAAGTGCCCGCAGCCTTGAGGATCGCAGACACATTCTGCAGGCACTGTCTGGTCTGCTCCTGGATCGTATCCCCGACAAGCTTCCCGGTTACGGGATCGTGCGGACTGGTGCCTGAGACGAACACAAGACCTGCTGCCCGTACTGCCTGGCTGTACGTCGGCGGCGGAGACGGTGCGTTCGGTGTTCGAATGATTTCTCTTGCCATAGATTTCTCCAGTTCTGAGCGAACGGCCTGGATGCTCAATGCGAGGCTTGCTTGATTCGGAAGGGCCGGCTATGACGGCACACGAGCGCTCCTAAGAGGACATCGTCTCACAACGCCGTATTTTGAGCTGCGAATTTGACACCGGCGCTTTGAATCAGGCGGGCGGGGTGAGCTGGGGCAGGAACCGCGCTTTGCCTGCGGGTAGAAGGACGATTTTGAGCTGCCCCTGCTGGCGCTCAACAAGCGTGGGGCCGGCGATCTGGATTTGCTTTCCGTCTGCGCCGGTGTAGGTGATTTTGAGCGGGCCGCTGCCGTTGACCTGAAAACGATAGTGGTAAACCGCCCCTGAAGCGATGCGGTCGACGCCAAAGCTGGCGCTGGGGTAGTCAACTTCGAGGAGCTGAATGTCGGCGCCAGTGCGGTTCTCGATGGTGGCGTCGATGTGGTAGGAGTGGCAGGCCGCGGCGGTGAGGACGACGGCGGAGAGAAAAGCGGCGAAGAGTGCGCGGTGCACCGAGCCGATGCGGGTCACTTGTCTGGCTCCTCTTGCGGCGGCGCAGACTCAGCGGCGGGAGAATTGTGCGCGGCGTGCTTCGCTAGGTCTTTTTCCACTCGGTCGAGGCGCTTGAGCAGCTCGGGGAGGCGTTGAAAGATCGTGACCGCGCGCAGCCAGATGCGATTATCAAAACCGGGTGAGCCGGAGATCATTTTGCCGGGCGGAACGTCGTGCGAGACAGCGGATTGAGCGGTGAGAATGACGCCGTCGCCGACCGTGCAATGACCTGCGATGCCCACCTGGCCGGCGAGAATCACGTTGTTGCCGATGATGGAAGAGCCGGCGAGGCCGGTTTGCGCGCAGATCAACGAGTCGTTTCCGATTCTCGACCCGTGGCCGACCTGGACCAGGTTGTCGACCTTGGTGCCGTCGCCGATTTCCGTAGCCCCTACAGTCGCGCGGTCGATGGTAGCGTTGGCCTGCACGTCAACGCGGCTGCCGATGCGGACGGGACCGGATTGCGGGATTTTCTCCCAATGGCCCTCGGCATTTTTGGCGAAGCCAAAACCGTCCGCGCCGATGACGACTCCGTTTTCGAGCGTGACGTGGTCGCCGAGAACGCAGTTTTCGCGAACGACGGCGTGCGCGTGCGCGAAGAAGTGGCTGCCGACCTCAACGCCGGGATAGATTACGACGTGAGGCAGGATGGTCGCGTGCGGGCCGATGCGGACTTGCGGGCCGATGACGGCGTATGCGCCGATGTGCGCGTCTGCGCCGATGACGGCAGTCGGATCGATGACCGCAGTCGGATGAATTCCGGGCAGATAAGCTGGCGGCTGGTAGAAGAGGCCGAGCGCGCGCGAGAAGGCGTGATAGGGATTCTTGATGCGCAGGGTTGCGGCGGTGATTTCCTGAAACTCAGGCTCGACGAGGACGGCTGCGGCGCGCGTGGTGCGAGCGAGCGCGGTGTACTTAACGTTCGCAACGAAAGTGATTTCGCTGGGGCCGGCTTCTTCAATGCCTTTGACGCCGGTAATTTCAAGGTCCGGGTCGCCGCGGAGTTCCGCGCCCAGCTTCGCTGCCAATTCGCCTAGCTTCATTGAGGAAATTGTAAAGGGTTGGGCGTGCTGGGTGCGTTGCCGGACGGGTCGTCTGCGGAATGGCGGTCAATCGCCCGGGACAGCGCCGGTCGCGCTCAAGCAGAACCTCAGCGTGATGCAGAGTCTGATCTTTGTTCACTATCGAGCTTGGCCAAGCGCTGAATCCGCCGGTGAATCCAGAAGGCAGAGCTGATGATCCCAAGGAGCAAAAAGATTACGCTGAATTCCGTCCAATGCACGACGTGATACGGATCACCGCGCCCCAAATCGCGAGCCATGGAGAAGAATTGCATTCCAAACAGCAGGGAAAACATGGCGAGGCAGAAGATCGAGCCGTAGAGGTTCGAGACGAGTTGGGACCGGCCAAGATTCCGATCATTGAATATTCTTTGGCGAAGCATGGTCAGAATTATAGCTCGGTCTGCCGGACAAGATCCGCGCCCCGGCAGGTGGCCGGCAATAGTGACCTGTGCCGATGATTCTCCGAAAACCTGCTCGCTTCCCGTGCAGCCAAGACGTCCTGTGAGCTAACGCGTCAGCGATGCGGGGTCTGTGACGGCGGGGACGGCGGTTTGCGGCGGCGCTTGAAGCGTGTGCGCGGCGGATTGTGCGGCGTCGAGGGTTGCGCCCGGGATGATGCCGAGGACGAGCGTGGCAGCGACGGCGAGAAACAGGGCGGCGAGGACGGCTGCGCCGATCTGAGGCTTGGGAGCAGCGAGGCGAGCGATTTCCTTTTCTTTGTCGGGATCGGGTTTTTGTGCGGCGACAACAGCGAGGCGGAGGTAATAAGCGGCGGCTAATCCCGAGTTGAGCAGGCCGATGATGGCGAGCCAGACGGCCCCGCCGCCGACGGCTGCCGTGAAGGAGTAGAACTTGCCGAAGAAGCCGCCGGTGAAGGGAATCCCGATGAGCGAGATAAGGAAGAAGATGAGCAGGCTGCCGAGGATTGGCGAGCGATAGACGAGGCCGCGGTAGTCGTCGATGAGGGAAAGCCGCTCGTCGTACCCGGCGACGAGCGTGACGACGGCGAAGATGCCCACGTTCATGGCGGCATAAGCGGCGATGTAGAAGCTGGCGGCAGCGATGCCGATTTCGCCGATGCCGGCGAAGGCGGCGAGCAGGTAGCCGGCGTGAGCGATGGCAGAGTAGGCCAGCATTCTTTTCACATTTTGCTGGCGGAGGGCCGCGAGGTTGCCGACGGTCATGGAGAGCACGGCGACGACCCAGAGCAGCGGCGCCCAAATAGAGCGGAGATGCGGGAACATTTCGTAGACGACGCGAAGCAGCAGCGCGAAGGCGGCTGCTTTGGGCGCGGTGGAGAGCAGCGCGACGACCGGCGAGGGCGCGCCTTCGTAGACGTCGGGCGTCCAGACGTGGAAGGGCGCGGCAGAGACTTTGAAGAGAATGCCGACCAGCATGAGGGCCAGCGCGGCGAGAACGAGGGTTTGATTCTGGGCGGCCGGAGCGAGCAAGGCGATCTGGTAGATCTGCGTGGTTCCGGTAGCGCCGAAGATGAGCGCGATGCCGTAGAGCAAAAAGGCAGTCGCGAACGAACCGAGGAGGAAGTATTTGATGGCGGCTTCAGGTCCGCGGCCGGTGTGCTTGCGCCAGCCGGCGAGGATGTAGGTAGAGATGGAGGAGATCTCAAGCGCAATAAAGACAACGAGGAGTTCGACGGCTGCGGTGAGCAGGCACATGCCCACGGCTCCAAAAACGATGAGCGCGTAGAACTCGCCCTGGTGGTGGGTGCGCTCGGGGAGCGCATCGAGCGAGAGCAGGAGTGCGACCAGGACGATGCCGCAGATAAGGATGTGGAAGAAGACAGTGAAAGCGCTGGTCTCGACGGTTGCGTAGAAGCCGGCTCCTTCGGGCAAGGAAAGCTGCCAGACGCTGGCCCAGAGAGCGATCGTGGTTCCGATGGCGGCGACCCAGCCGAGCGGGCGGCGCGGCCACGAAGCAGGGAGCGAAGCGTCAATGAGCATAATGACGACGCCGCTCAGCGTGAGGATGACCTCGGGGAGGATGCGGTCGATATCGGGAACTGGAGTCACCGCTGGGCCTCCGTAGAAGATGGGGTCGCATTTGCGCTTGGCGGCGCGGATGACTGCTGTTCCAACTGCGGCGGATGCACGCCGGTGCGAATTGTATTGAGCCAGGGAGACGGCGCAAGTCCCATGACCAGCATGAGGATTACGAGCGGCGTGAGAATCGCGAGTTCGCCAAAGCGGAGATCGACAGAGGGCTTGGAGGAAGTGAGCGCGCTTTCAGGGCCGTAGAAGATTCTTTGAACGAGAGACAGCATGTAGGCCGCGCCGAGAATGACGCCGACCGTGGCGGCAACGGCCCAGGGGCGGCTGACTCCGGCGAAGGTGCTGGAGAGGATGATGAACTCGCCGATGAAGCCCGAGAGCATAGGCAGCCCAATCATGGCCAGCGACGCAATCACGAAGTAAGTAGCTGCGCGGGGCAGTTTGGCCGCGAGACCCCCGTAAGAATTGATGAGAGTGGAGGCGAATCGGATTTCAAGCGCGCCGAGAAGCAGGAAGAGCGCGGCATCAACGACTCCATGAGAAAGAATCTGATAGACGCCGCCGGCCCAGCCGAGGAAAGTGAGGCCGTAGATGGCGAGAACGATAAGGCTCAGGTGGCTGAGAGCGGCGAAGGCCATCAGACGCCAGAAGTCTTTCTGCACAAGAGCGAGGCAAGCGCCGTAGAGGATTCCGATGACGGCGAGCGCGATGAGAAGCGGCGCGATGGCGCGGGACTGCGCAGGGAAAAGTCCCACGTGGAAACGAATCATGGAGTAGAGGCCGAGCTTTCCGGCAACCACCATGGCCAGCGCGACGGGAGCTTCGCTGTAAGTGTCGGCGAGCCAGCCGTGGAGCGGGAAGACAGGAACCTTGACCGCGAACGCGAAAAGAAATGCGAGCGCGACCCAGTAGAGAGCTCCCGCGGGGAGAATGCCGCTGGCTATCTGGTACTGCAGATCGGCGAAGTTGAAGGTGTGAGTTTTCGCATAGAGCCACAGAATCGCGACGAGCAGCGGCGCTGAGAAGGATGAAGGTAAAGAGGAAAAACTTCAGCGCGGCGCGCGGGCCGTCTTTGCGGCCATACATGGCGATGAGGATGGCCATGGGGACGAGCGAAAGCTCCCAGAAGCCGTAGTAGAGCATGAGGTCGAGCGAGATAAAGACGCCGAACATGGCGGTCTGCTGCACGAGGAAGAGCGCGTAGTAAACCTTGCGGCGGGTCTGGATGGCGCTCCAACTGGCGACGACGCCGACGGGCGCGAGCAAGCCGACAAGAACCACGAGCCAGAGGCTGAGGCCGTCGACTCCGACGTGGTAGAAAATGGCGGGGCTTTCGATCCAGGGAATGTTGCGCTCGAATTGAAAACCGGACTGGCCGGAAATGAAGTGCGCTGGCAGATGAAGCGCGAGGAGGAAAGTGAAAAGCGTAGTGATGAGCGCGATCCAATTGGGAAGCTTGGCGCGATCGGGCAGGAGCGCGACGAGGACCGCACCTGCGAGAGGAACCAGCAGGATGAGGGTAAGAATATTGGGATCGAATGTGCTCATATTCTCAATGCCCCGCCTGTCCGGCTTGAATCACGGTGATGTGACTTACTTTGAAAATGGTTTCGGAATGAAAGAAGGGCAGGCTCCACGCATGGGGCGAGCCAGTGAGCAGCAGAAACAGGAGCACGGCAGCGGCTCCGGCGGCCAGCCACGCGGCGTAAGAGCGCAGATTGCCGGACTGCCAGCGCTGGAGAATCATTCCGCTGATGCTGGCGATGCCGGCGAGAAGCCAGGCAAGGCCTGCGAGTAGAACGTCGACTCCGCCCAGAACGTATTTTGAGAAAGCCAGCAACGGCTTGACGATCAGCGCGCCGTAGATTTCGTCGACGTAGTACTTGTTCAAGAGCAGCTTGTAGCCGGTGGGAAGCGCGGCGGCGAGCTCAGCGGGACGCTCGATCTTGCGGCGGTAGTATTTGTCGGCGATCAGCCACCCTTCAAGCGCAGCGAGAACGGCGGCGATGCTAAGGACAAATTCCAGGCCGGGATTGCCTTCGGGCATCGGCCGATGCGCGGCGGCCGCGGGAGCAAGATAGGCGCTGAAGCGATCGAGACCGATCCAACCGCCGCAAACGGAGAGGACGGCGAGAATAACCAGAGGGACCAGCATCGACAATGGCGTGGCGTGATGGCGGCCGGTTTCGCTGCGCGGCTCGCCCATGAATGTGAGGTACCAGAGACGAAACATGTAGAACGACGTGAGGAGTGCGGTGACGAGGCCGACGAACCAGAGGAGCTTGCCGCCGGTTCCATCGAGGAATGCGGCGTAGAGGATTGCGTCTTTCGAGAAGAAGCCGGCGAAGGGCGGAAATCCTGCGATGGCGAAGACGGCCGCGGTCATGGTCCAGAAGGTGACGGGAAGTTTGGTGCGCAGGCCGCCCATCTTGCGTAGATCCTGCTCGCCGCCCATGGCGTGGATGACGGAGCCTGCCGCGAGGAAGAGCAGCGCCTTGAAGAACGCGTGCATGACAAGATGGAAGATGGCCGCCGAGTATGCGGCTACACCGCAGGCGAGGAACATGTAGCCGAGCTGCGAGATGGTGGAGTAGGCGAGCACGCGCTTGATGTCGTTTTGGACAAGGCCGATGGTGGCTGCGAACAGAGCGGTGGCCGCGCCGACGATGGCGACGGTCCACAGCGCGACGGGCGCGCGATCGAAGAGCAGATGCGTGCGGGCGATCATGTAGACGCCGGCGGTGACCATGGTGGCGGCGTGGATGAGCGCGGAGACGGGCGTGGGGCCTTCCATGGCGTCGGGCAGCCAGATGTAGAGAGGGAGCTGCGCGCTTTTGCCGGCGGCGCCGACGAGCAGGCAGAGACAGATAACGGTGAGGACGGTCCCGTGCCATGCCGGATCGACCGCGAGCCGAACGGCGATATCGCCGAAGCTGAGCGTGCCGAAGGTGGAAAGCACGAGGAAGATTCCGATGAGAAATCCGAAGTCGCCAATGCGGTTGACGATGAATGCTTTCTTGCCTGCGTCGGCGGCTGAGTTTTTCTGGAACCAGAAGCCGATAAGCAGATAGGAGGCAAGACCGACGCCTTCCCAGCCGACAAACATGAGCAGGAAATTGCCGGCAAGGACCAGCACGCTCATGAAGAAGAGGAAGAGATTGAGGAAGCTGAAGTAGCGCGCGTAGCCGGGCTCGTCGCGCATGTAGCCGACGGAGTAGACGTGGATGAGGAAGCCGACTCCGATGATCACCAGGAGCATGACCGCGGAAAGCTGATCGAGGACGAATGTGAAATCGACGCGGAGGGCGCCGATGGCGAGCCATGGATAGGAGAGCGATTCGACAGCGGGGAGGGCGAGCGCGGTGACCGGACCGCAGCCGCGACAGCTTGACGCCGCGGTGATGACGGTGGCCCCGAAGTCACTCAGGACCAGGACGAGGGATACGAGAGGCGCGAGGACGCCAATGGCCGAGACGAGCCGCCGGGGCATGCGGGAGCCGAGGATTCCGTTGAGCAGGAAGCCCAGGAACGGAAACAGCGGAATCAGCCAGAGATGTGCGGACTCGTTCATAGCTTCATCAGGTCGATTCGGTCGACGGCCAACGTGGAACGCGCGCGGAAGACAGCAATAATGATGGCCAGGCCGACGGCGGCTTCAGCGGCGGCGACCATCATGACGAAAAAGACGAAGATCTGGCCCCGCACCTCGTGCCATTGATAGGCAAAGGTGACAAAGGAAAGATTGACGGCGTTGAGCATGAGCTCAATGGACAAGAAGACAGTAATAAGGTTGCGTTTGACGAGAAAGCCGACGACGCCGAGCGAGAAAAGGATCGCGCTAAGCAGCAGATACCAGGAGAGCGGGACGTCGTGTTGAAGGAAGCTCACTTTTCGGCCACACTTTCCGAATCGGGGATCTTGGAACCTTCGACGTGGGCCAACGCGACCGCGCCAAGGATCGCGATGAGGATGAGCACCGAGGTGACTTCAAAAGGAAGCAGAAGTTCGTGGAAGAGCACCTGGCTGAGAAGTTCCAGGTTCGATTGGCCGGGCGCGTTGGAGAGGCCTTGGCCGAGATGCGCGGAGCCTAGTCCCTGGGCGCGAAGAATAATGGTGGCAAGGACGGCAAGGATCGCAACGACTGCAGGAAAGCCGACACGGGATGCGGCGCGGCTGCCGAGGGTGCGCTCTTCGCGGCCGGCATTGAGCAGCATGACGACGAAGGTGAAGAGCACCATGACGGCGCCAGAGTAGACGATGATCTGGGCGATGGCGAGGAACTCCGCGCCGAGAAGCAGGTAGAGAACGGCGAGCGAAGTCATGACGACGATGAGCGAGAGCGCGCTGTTAATGGGATGGGTCTGCAACAGGAGATTGATGGCTCCAGCGAGGCAGAATCCGGCAAACAGGAAGAACAGGATCAGATGCATTGTCGTTCGAGGAAAATCCCTCCCGATTGTAAATGAGCGCGATTCGCGAAGACGCGCGCCCGTCAGTGATAGGCAAGCCAGAGGCTTGTTCCCACAATGTTGAGGATGGCGAGTGGAAGCAGATAGCGCCATCCGAAGTTCATCAGCTGGTCATAGCGGAAGCGCGGCAGCGTGCCGCGCACCCAGACGTAGAGACAGAGAAACAGAAAGACTTTTGCGACGAACCAGAAGAGCGGCAGAAATGCGTTGAGGAAAGTGCTCTGAAACGGCGGCATCAGGTCGCCAAGAGGGCTGGACCAGCCGCCAAGAAAAAGCAGCGTGGCAACGCAACCGACGTTGATCATGTTGCCGTACTCGGCCATGAAAAACATGGCGAATTTCATGGAGCTGTACTCGGTGTGATAACCGCCGGTGAGTTCGCTTTCGGCTTCGGGCAAATCGAAGGGCGAGCGGTTGGTCTCGGCGAAGGCGGCCATGAGGTAAATGAAAAAGGCAAACATCTGGCCTCCGCCGGCAATATTCCACGTAGCAGCGCCGAGGGTGGCCTGCTGCTCGACGATAACGCGCAGGTTGAGCGATCCGGCGTGGAGAACGACACCGACGAGCGAGAGACCCAGCGCCAATTCGTAGCTGATGAGCTGCGCTGAAGAGCGAAGAGAGCCAAGCAAAGAGTATTTGTTGTTCGACGACCAGCCGGCGAGCGCGATGCCGTAAACGCCGATGGAAGTGATTCCGAGAATGACGAGCAATCCGACGTTGATATTGGAGATCTGAAAGAGATCGAAACCGTGCGGGCCCATGCCAGGCGCGCCGAAGGGAATGACGGCGATGGCGATGAGCGCGCAGCCCAGCGAGATGATGGGCGCGAGGAGATAGAGCGGCCGATAGACGGCGGTTGGAATCAGATCTTCTTTGAGGAACGACTTCGCGCCGTCGACCAGCGGCTGCAAGAGTCCGAATGGACCAACGCGGCTGGGACCCCAGCGGTTCTGGATGCGGCCGACAAGCTTGCGCTCGAGGAGCACGGTGTAGGCGATGCCCATCAGCATCACCACCGTGACGACGGCGACCTTGGCGAGGCTCCAGAGAAAAAATGCGACGATCGTCACGTGCGTTTGGCCTCTTCTTCGAGCTTTTGCATCCTTAACTTTCCCTCTTCGGTGATGTAGAACCAGAGGCTGTGGATTCTCTGTGGATCAGCTTCTGTGGCAACAAGCTGCCGATGGCCCTCACGCGGCTCGTAGGCCTTGACGGTTCCCTCGGCGGTGGCCCTCATGAGCGCGTGTTGAATCAGGTCCACACCCGGCGCTGTCTGATTGTCGCTTGTCGACTTTGTGATCTCGTTTACGATCATCTCGAATTCTTCAAAATCGTCGGCCACGGCCTGCAAAACGAGGTAGTCGAGATCGTCAAGAGTGTTGGTCATCTCGTCACTTGGCCTTCAGTCGGCTGCGGATTTTGCGAGTTCCTTTGATTGATGTTCTTCGAGTTGCCTCAAAGCTGTGCTGTAGCGGCCCAGCGCACCTGAAGTGAAAAGCGTGTCGTGCGCGGGAACAACGAGTTCCGGTGCAGCCAGCGCGGAGGCCGGGACAAATCCGGACTCGGGAATGGCCGACGCCGGCTCGGTGTGCACGTCGTTGCCCGCAAAAAGATTGATGCGATCGAGCTGGTAGCCCGGAACGAGGCGCTCGATTTCGTCGAGCACGGCGAGTGGATCGAAGGGACTGAGCTTTGGCTCAAGGCCGTTGGCTTCAAGCCAGACAGAGTGCCGGTCGGCCTCACCCGACTGCACGCCGCGCGACTGGCCAAGATCGCCGGTGGTGCCGCGTTTGCCAAAGGGAACAAGCGTGCTGACGTCGACGCCCATGCCGCCGGCGAGCCGAACGAGAATTTCGAAGTCGGGTTTGACGCCTGCGCGGTCGGCGGCCTTGCGAACGATCTGGATGTCGCCGAAAGTGTTGGTGACGGTGCCGGATTTTTCGTAGAGACTCGCGGCGGGAAAAACGACGTCAGCCAGCGCCGCAGTCTCGGTGAGGAAAAGATCCTGCACGATGAGGAAGGTGTGCTGAAGAATAGACGGATCGAGTTTGGCATGCGAAACAGGATTGGCGCCAACGACGAGAAGCGCGCCAAGGTCGCCGGCGGCGGCGGCATCGAGCATTTGCGGCAACGAATTGCCGGGCGCGCCAGGGAGGCCAGGGTACTCTGCGAAAGCGCCGGGAGCCGTGACCGGAATGTAGCCGGGAAGAAGGTCAGGGAAGAGACCCATGTCGGCCGCGCCGCGCGAATTTGAGTGGTCGCCGAGGTAGGCGAAGCGCACGTTATCGCGCTTCAGGCCCCAGGCAATGAGTTTTTCGACCGCCTCGCCGCGAAATTCTTCGCCGAAAATGACGATGAGCGATTCTTCAGCGAGGATCGCCTTGCTGAATTCGGTTCGGCCGGAGTCAAGAGAGGTGGCGAGCTTGCTGTAGTCGCCGGGACGGAGGTCGCGCGTGGCTTTGGCCTGGCGCGCGAGCTTGATGGTCCTCGAATTCGCGATGTAAAGCCGGGCGCCGATTGAGGCGCACGCTGGTGCGGAGGAGCCAGGCCAGGAGCGGATGCTCGTCCGTCGGATTGCCGCCAACAAGCAGGACCGCGCAGCCTTGGGCAATGTCGCGCAGGCTTGCGGTTTTGCCGGGGTGGCCTGCGAGTGCGCGCGCGAAAGACGCGTAATCCGTAGTCCGCTCGTGGTCGATATTGTTGGTGCCAAGAACCGTCCGCGTAAACTTTTGCAGCAGGTAGTTCTCTTCGTTCGTGGTGCGGTTGGAGCCGATGACGCCTATCGCCGAACCGCCGCGCGTGTCGCGAATCTCCTTCAGCTTTCCAGCGGCAACGCGAATGGCATGCTCCCATGTGGCAGGCCCGAGCTTGCCTTGCGCATTTCTGACGAGAGGCTGCGTAAGCCGGTCGGGGCTCTCGACGAAGTCGAATCCGAAGCGGCCCTTGGCGCAAAGGAAATCGCCGTTGACGCCGCTCTTGTCGCGATTGTCGGCGCGAACGATCTCCGAGCCGTCGCTGGATTGCCGCACACCGAGCGTGACTTTGCAGCCGTCGGAGCAGTGGGTGCAAACCGTCGAAACGTGGTTCATCTCCCAGGGGCGGGTTTTGTAGCGATAGCTGCCGCTGGTGAGCGCGCCCACCGGGCAGACGTCGATGCACATGCCGCACTGCTCGCAGTCGAGTTGGTTGCCCCCAACGCTCTTCCCGAGTATGTTCGGGACGATCACCGAGTCCGCGGCGCGATTGTGGATGCCCAGCGCCCACACGTCCATGCCTTCGCCGCACATGCGGATGCAGCGGTAGCAGAGGATGCATCGCGGACGGTCGTAGAAGACGGCGGGCGACCACTGCTGCTCATCGCGATGGTGCTTGACCTCGACGAACTGGCTTTCGCCTGCGCCGTATTTAAAGGTCATGTCCTGCAGCTCGCACTCGCCGCCTGCGTCGCAAACGGGACAGTCGAGCGGGTGATTGCCGAGGAGCAGCTCGATGGTAGCCTTGCGCGCCTGCGCGATCTCGGGCGACTCGGTGATGAACACCTGGCCCTCGGCCACCTGCGTGGTGCAGGCGGTTTGCAACTTGGGAACTTTTTCCTGGCGCACGACGCACATGCGGCAGGCGGCCTGGAGCGAGAGGCCGGGGTAGTAGCAGAACGCCGGGATCTCGATGCCCGCCTTGCGGCAGGCGTCAATGAGCAGCGTTCCCGCGGGCGCGGTCAGCTTCTTTCCGTCGACAGTGAAGGTTACGTCGGGCATCTTTTTCGATCTTTCCGGGCACGAATCCTACGCCGTCATTTTCCGGCGCAGCGTCGAGGCTGCGGGCATATCAACATCCAACAGCTCCACGATCAGGTAATGTCCGGCGTTTTTCGACGAGAGATCTTCTTCCGAGAGTTTGACGGTCTTCGTTTTAGGGGCAGGAATTGGGTCGCCGTCATCCGCCATCCACTGCAGGTGTGACTCGATCGCTTCGCGCATCATGCGACGCATTTCGGTCAAGGATTTTCCTGTAGAAATGCACCCAGGCACGTCGGGCGCAAATCCCGAGAAGTTCCGTTTGCCTCGTTCGTAGACGACTAGAAATCGCTGCTTCATTTCATTCCCGCCTGTTTCAAGATCGATTGAAGAGTTTTTGGATGAATGTCATCTCCGGGGTGCCCAGGCACTGTCACCTTTCCGAGTTTAATAGGATGCTTGAAATGCCTATGGCTCCCGCTGGTGTAAACAAACCTCCAACCATCTTTCTCCAGCATCTTAATAAGGTCCCTTACTTTCACATTTGCTCCGTCCCGTGAAGCACCGCTGAAAGCTTTACCGTTTCAAAGCTTCATTCTCTTACACGACCGTCAACTGCGGCACTCCCTCCATTGCGTACGGGCACGGCTTGCCGTTCAAATGATCTTCAAACTCCTGGCGAAACTTCTTGACGAATGCGATGGTCGGCATCGCCGCCGCATCGCCGAGCGGACAAAACGTGCGGCCCAGCATGTTCTCGGCCAAATACTGAATGTTGTCGATGTCGGCCGCCGAGCCAAACCCCGCGTGGAATCGAGTGAGCGACTTCTTGAGCCAGTCGGTGCCCTCGCGGCAAGGAATGCACCAGCCGCAGCTTTCGTGCGCGTAAAAACTGATCGTGCGCAGAGCAAATTCGACCATGCAGGTCTGGTCGTCGATCACAACCACTCCACCGGACCCGAGCATGGAGCCGGCCTTGCCCACCTGGTCGAAGTCCATGCCAATGTCGATTTCTTCGGGCAGCAAAACCGGCGTGGAAGATCCTCCGGGAACGACGGCCTTGAGATTGCGGCCGCCGCGGATGCCGCCTGCAACTTCGTAAATCATTTTTTTGAGGTTGTAACCCATGGGCAGCTCGTAGACGCCGGGCCGCTCGACGTGGCCGCTGATGCAGAAGAGCCGCGTGCCGCCGTTGCGCGGAGTGCCCACCGCAGCGTAGGCCGCCGCTCCCATATTCACGACGTGGGGCACGGTGGCGATGGTCTCGGCGTTGTTGATGATCGTGGGACCGCCGTAGAGGCCGACGACGGCAGGAAAAGGCGGCTTGATGCGGGGAACGCCGCGCTTGCCCTCGAGCGATTCCATGAGCGCCGATTCCTCTCCGACTTCGTAGGCCCCCGCGCCGGTTTGCGTGATGATTTGGAATTCAGTCCCGGTGCCGAAGATGTTCTTGCCCAGAAAGCCGCGATCGTAGGCGTCGGTAACAGCGCGCTCCATGATCTCGAGCAGATAGCGGTACTCGCCGCGCAGATAAATGAAGCCCATCTTTGCGCCGACGGCGAGGCCGGCGATGATGGTGCCTTCGATGACAGCGTGCGGATCGTGCAGGAAGATCAGGTGATCCTTGCAGGTGCCGGGCTCGCTTTCGTCGCCGTTGACCAGAACGTACTTGGGCTTGGCGGATTGCTTGGGAACGAAAGACCACTTCATGCCTGCCGAGAAGCCCGCGCCGCCACGGCCGCGCAGGCCGCTCGACTTCATCTCATTGACGATCCAGTCGGAGCCCTGCGCAAGACATTTCTTCGCAGCTTCATAACCGTCAAGCTCGATGTAGCGGTCAATGTCGGTGGCGCCCATGCCGAAGCGGCGCGAGACGATCTTGACCTCATCGGGATGGGAGACAAGCCTAGGCATCTTTGTCTGGGTCCTGGGCCCGATCCTCGACTCGCTGCCGGTACGCGCCCAGGATGCCGGGCACGAGATCGGGCTTGAGCTCGTCGTGGAAGTCGTAGTTGACCTGAACGGCTGGGGCCCAGCAGCAAGCGCCGATGCATTCAACTTCTTCCAGAGAAAAGAGGCCGTCTGCGGTGACGCCGTCCGCGCCGACGCCCAGCTCTTCGCGAAAACGCTCGTAGACTTCGTAGGCTCCGCGGAGCATGCAACTGATGTTGGTGCAGACCTGAATGTTGTATTTGCCGGCGGGTTTGAAGCGAAGCATGGAGTAGTACGTGGCGACGTTGCGCACTTCAAGCTCGGTGATGCCGATGCGGCGGGCAATTTCGGCGACGACCGCGTCGGAAAGATAGCCAACCTCGTCCTGCGCGTAGAGCAGCATGGGAATGAGCGCGGAGCGGCTGACGGGATACTTCTGGACAAGTGCGTCAAAGCGCGCCGCGAGTTCGGGCGAGAAGACAGACGCGGGCTCGGATTTTGACTTTCTTGGGCTCATCTCATCAGGTCTCGCGCCCATTGTTCGGCGGCCAGGTCCATGGCCTCCTCCTGGGTTTCGCTGCGCAGGGTTCCGGCTTCGGTCAGTTCCAGGGTTCCCCTGCTTCCATTTTCTCGCGTCCAGGTAAGGATTGCGTAATTGCGGTCAAGGCGCAGCCATTTTTTCCCATGGCGGACTGTGATTTTTTCTCCGGTCAGCTCAACTGTGGCCTCTCGCTTCGAGGGTAGGCCATGCGCGGCGGTGTAGCTGCGGAGCAGGGAAGCGAGCGAAATCCAAAACTCCGCAACCAGCCTTGGATCCAGAGCGCCCGGGGCACCTGCGCCCGAGCTTGAGAATTTCACAGGAGTTTCCTGCGTCAAGCGAATTCCCCCATGAGAAGCCCGGAAACAATCTCCGCAGCGATCCTGTGAGGACTAAATCCGACAGCTATTTTCTGCACTTCTTCAATCGGTGAGTCCTGCAAGTCCACTGCTTCTGAGCTCAAGAAATAGTCCTTTCTCGCGATCTCGTCGCGATTGGGGGGACCGAAAATCACAGCCCTGATTCGCCCTTTTGCTTCCAGCAGTTCCACGGTGCAAAGAAAGCCGATTCCAAAGGTAAGAGAGAGCTTGCCTTGAAAGCTGGGCATGAAAACTCGCTCGATGAGAGGCAGTTTCTGCTTGCGAAGTTCCGCGTTAGCCTGGTCAACTTCCTCTTCGACCTGCGCCTTGACGTACTGGTAAAAAGTGACCGGGTCGAACCCGTAGTTCGCCAACCTTTTGGCGGCCGGCTCGCCAGGTTTCTTCATTCCTTTCAGTTTTCTTGCTAACGCATCGTAATCGGTCACGCCGGCCCTCCCAAGTCACCGGTCGATCTCAAGCGAATTTTCCCATCATGAGCCCGCAGACAATCTCGGCGGCAATCCTGTTCGTGCTGTATCCGAAGGCGGCCTTTTCTGTCCCGTGAGACGAGGAAGCTCGCAGATTGGCTGCTTCGGGGAACATGAAAAACTCCTTTCTCGAGATCTCGTCGTGATTTGGCGGTCCGAAAATCACAGCCCTCACTCGTCCCTTCGATTCGTTCAACTCCACGCTGCACAGCAAGGCGGTTCCAAAAGTCAGAGAGATTTTTCCGAGGAAGCTGGGAATGAAGATCCGCTCGATGGTGGACAGTCCCCGCTTGCGAAGTTCCTCGTTGGCCCTTCCAACTTCCTTTTCGACATTCGCCTTGACACTTTCATAAAACGCGGCCGGGTCAATACCATTTCTCGCCAGTCCCTTACGGGCCGGAATGCCGGCCTGCACCAAGTCACTTATCTTGTCTGCCAACACACCATAATTGGTCACGGCGTCCCCTTGCTTGCCGGTGATTATTTCGAAAATTATCGGTCAATTTCTCCCAAAACTATGTCGATGGAGCCGACGACCGCGACCAGGTCGGCAATCAGGCGGCCCTTGCACATGGTTTCTATAGCTTGCAGTGTTGCGAACGAAGGATAGCGCATGTGGACTCGGTAGGGTTTTGAAGTGCCGTCAGACACAACGTAGTAACCCATCTGGCCGTGGCCGCATTCCATCCCTTGATAGACCTCGCCGGCGGGAACGTTGAAGCCTTCCGTGACGATTTTGAAGTGATGAATGAGGGCTTCCATTTCCGTCTTCATCTTTTCTCGGTCGGGAAGTACGATCTTGGGCGCGTTGGCTTTGACCGGGCCGCCGGGCATGCCGTCGAGGGCCTGCTGGACGATCTTGGTGCTCTCGCGCATCTCGACGAGACGGACTACGTATCGCGCCCATGTGTCGCCGACGGTTGAAGTGGGCACCTCGAACTGGAACTTTTCGTAGCTCGAGTAAGGCATGTCGCGGCGGAGGTCGATATCGACGCCGGAGGCGCGCAGCGGAGGGCCGGTGACGCCGAGCGCAATTGCATCGGCTGCAGAGAGATAGCCCACACCCTTCAAGCGATTCATGAAGATTGGATTGCCCGTGAGCAGGTTGGAATACTCGTCGATTTTCTCCGGAAATGTGGTGATGAAATGCTGCACGCGGTCAAGCCAGTCGAGCGGCGGTTCCATCGAAAGCCCGCCGATGCGGAAGTAGCTGGTCATCATGCGCTGGCCGGCCACGGCTTCAAAGAGGCGGAGAATTTCTTCGCGCTCGCGGAAGGTGTAGAGAAAAACGGTGAGAGCGCCGATGTCCATGGCGTGCGTGCCGAGCCAGATGAGGTGCGAATTGAGCCGGCTCAACTCCGTGAGCAGCACGCGAATCCACTGGGCGCGGTCGGGAATCTCCAGGCCAAGAAGTTTTTCGACCGCCAGGCAGTAGCAAAGATTGTTGGAGAGCGGATCGAGGTAGTTGACGCGATCGGTAAGCGGAACGACCTGCTGGTAGAACTTGGCCTCGCACGTTTTTTCAATGCCGGTGTGCAAATAGCCGATTTCCGGCTGAACGCTGACAATGACTTCGCCGTCGAGTTCGACGATGAGGCGCAACACGCCATGCGTGGCCGGATGCTGCGGGCCCATGTTGAGGACCATGCGTCGCTCGCCGGTGACGGCGGCAGTGGGAAGCTCGAGAACAGGCGCGCCGGGATTCTCGCTCATCAGCGATATCCCTCCACCGGGTAGTCCTTGCGCAGGGGATGGCCCTGCCAATCGTCCGGCATCATGATGCGGCGCAGATCGGGGTGGCCGGCGAAACGAATCCCGAACAGATCGAAGACTTCGCGCTCGTAATAATTGGCGCCGGGCCAAACCGGAGTAATGGAGTCGACAGTGGGATCGGCCTCGTCGAGCATCGCGCGCAGGCGAATGCGCTCTTTAAACGCGTGCGAAAGAATGTGATAGCTCAACTGGAAGCGGGGCGAGGCAGGGAACCAGTCAACTGCGGTCATGTCCTCAAAGAAGTTGTAGCCCGCGGCCTGCACCGTGACGCAGGCGGCGCGAATCTCTGCCGCCGCGACCGTCAGCGTCAGCTCGCCGAAGTCGAATCTCGCGTCAGTAAAGGCCTGCGGATTCCAATTTTCGAGAGCCTTGACCGCGGGATGACCCGGCAGTCCTTCGAGAACGGCCTGCTTGCCGGAGAGCGTAGGGGGTTGACTCGTCATCCTTAAGCCTTATCTCCTCAAGAACTGCTTCCGGTTGCACTGTGACTTTGCGAATCGCGGAAAGAACCGTCCCCTGATCACTACCCACTACCCACTATTCACTGAATTAAAGATCCGCCCTGTCGTGGCTCCAGTTCAGGATCCCTTTGCGCACAATGTAGTAGAGTCCGACGGCGACAAAGCCGAGGTAAACGAGCATCTCCCAAAAGCCGAAGAGGCGGTTGCCGGTGATGTGCGGAAGCTGGCGGTAGATGACGGCCCAGGGCATCATGAAGACCATTTCCACATCGAACAGAATGAAGAGGACGGCAACCAGGTAGAAGCGCACGCTGAAGCGGCCCTGCGCATCGCCCACAGCCTGAATGCCGCATTCGTACGCGGCGAGCTTGACCTTGGTGCTGCGATGGCGGCCCACGAACCACGAGGCCACAACCATGACCACCCCAAGAAGAAAGGCAGCAAGAATCTGCATCAGCAGAGGGAGATACTGCCAGTCATACGGGGTTGGATTCATGGCCCAGCCTAAAGGAATTAAGAAGCATGACGCCCGAATCGCCGAAGAAAAAGGCAGCTCCGGCGCGGTGAAACCCTGGTTTGAGATTAGGTTTTCGCGCCGCTCACGTCAAGGCGAGCCGCGGTGCGCTCCGGCGAAGTGCCTCGCTGCGCTGAAGTTGGCTCAGTTGAGGAAGGATTTGTTTGATTGACGTGCCGGGTTACCAAAGCGATCGATTTCCAAGTCTGTGTGAGCTGCGTCACTGGTTTTCCCGCAATGATCCGCCATAAATAGCAGTGCGCCAAGTTGGAACAGCACTTCCGTACTCTGTCCGATCCAATGCGCCGCGCCGAAGAACCGGGTTGAGGATGGTCTTCATGGGCTCCCGTTCAACGATCGGTAGTTTCCCGGTTTCGGCTCCGATTTCCGTTTCGCTCGCCAACATTCCCAGAGAAGGGGGCCGCGCACGCCGCCGTCGAATCTCACCCGAGGCAGGTCGCGCTCTCGAAATTCTGGGGCACGCCATCGAATACCTGACCGACGAGTTCGTCCACGCGGGAGGATCGTTGAGCGCGCACAATGCCCAAGTGAAAGCGGTGCAACTGCTGATCGGGGTCAACCGGCAAATTTACTTTGCGTGCCCTGAAGTTCCGAACCTGGGCGAGCGGTGGCGCGCGCTGCTGCATCGAGAAGCGGCGTCCACCTCCTAGCTCTTAGCCTGCTTGATCGTAGAAATGCAGCTCCTTGCTTTTCGCCTTTAGTTTGGTCCTGCGGCTGTGAAGGCTCAGCTTAGATTAGATAGCGTAAAGCAGGCCATAGAGATTCACTTGTGCTGTCCCGTCCCTGACCGCAAATCCGCCCGCGGCGGAGGCCAGAGACGGGGCAGCCAACCCCACCCATCTTCCGGGTCATCCTGAGCGAAGGTCTCGTCGCGGGAATCCGCGCTTTTCAGTGCAATGTCCGAGCAAATTAACACCATAGGAAGCCGAATTCAGACAGGATCGAGCTTTTTCTGCCGCTCGGATGTCAAGGAAATTCCAAATGCAATTCCCCAGGGTTTCCTCCCCAGGCACTTTGCTTGAGGTCATCACTTGAATTACATTAACCGCAGCCGCGCCTGCCAAATGGAACAAACCCAGCCGCGCAGGTCGGAATCTCCAACCCCATTCGGCACAGTTTTTCGGGGCAGGTCAAAAACCGGGAAACTCCGGTTATCAATGGTTGAGAAATCGGAGCAGGTGAATGCAACGGACGGAGTGTTCTTGCAGTCCGCGTTTGTCGTTCTTTCAAAGAGCGCTGAGGTTTCCTCTTAAGCTAATTCCAACGAAAATGGCGGTGCCGATTCTACGTGGGCCAATACGAGGCAAACGGTGGATTGTGGGAGCGGGTAATCACTCCTATTGGTTAGGCCACTACGAGTCGTCTAAACAAAAGGGCTTCGCTGAAGCCATCCATCCCGGGGGTATCGTATATGACCTGGGCGCAAACGTGGGGTTCTACTCGTTGTTGGCGAGCGTACTCGTCGGAGCAAAAGGGAGAGTATTCAGCTTCGAGCCCGTTCCGTACAATCTGAATATCCTGCGAAAACACTTGGAGTTAAATGGAATTACAAATTGCTCCGTATGGGAAGTTGCGGTCGGACGCTCCGAGGGGACAGCAAACTTCGATTTAGGGCCGAACTCTCAGATGGGGCATCTCACCGATGGAACTTCTTCGGGCGCGATAAGTATCAGAATGGTGGCTTTGGACGGTCTCGTCGAGTCTGGCATCTTGCCGCCTCCGGATGTAATCAAGTGCGACATTGAAGGAGGAGAGTTCGACGCCCTTACCGGTGCTTCCAATATTCTTGCGAAGTACCGACCGACAGTATTCCTTGCGACACATGGAGCCGAAGTCCATCAAAGGTGTTGCGAGTTGCTATCCGATCTCGGCTATCGGCTGACGCCGTTCGACACACCGCTTTTGAGTGAGGCATGTGAGTTAGTAGCGACCCGGATGTGACATCATCGCCGGCCGGTGGCTACGGTCAGCTTTCCACCTCCCTGAGGGTGCCCCGGTCCCTCGCCTTTGCGGACCAGGGATGCGCGGACCTTAATTTCCACCGACAACTGACAACTGAGAACTGTCCTATTGTCCGAGCAGCAGAACTCCAAACAGGATCAGCCAGGCGAATCCCATCGTGTGCCAGAACCATGCGGTCGCATCGACGGCGATCTGGCGGGATTCGACGCGCTTGAGGAGGGCGAGCGCGGAGATGCAGAAGATGAGCGCGAGCACGCCAACAACGAGATGGGCGGCGTGCAGGCCCGTGATGATGTAAAAGAAGTAGCTGGCCGGAGTGGCTCCGTGGGTGAAGGCAAATCCCTGCGCGGTGAGCTGGCGCCAGGCGGCAATTTGGCCGGCGAGAAACATCAATCCCAGCGCGAGCGTGGCGCCGAGCCAGGGCAGGGCGCGGCGAAGGGCGGGGCGGCCAAGGCCAAGCCATTCCTCCAGAACATCGAACTCGCGGAAAATGTGCTGGCGGGCGCGTTCCATGGTGAGCGTGCTAAGGAGCAGAACCGCCGTATTGAGGAAGAGGATGGGCGGCAGCAAAACAGGATGCCAATCGCCGATCTGCTGCAGGGTTCGCGGATCCATGCGCGTGCCGGCCTGGCGCGCATAGAAAAACGCCACAAGGCCGACAAAGAACATCATGTCGCCGGCCAGGGCGCAGAAGACGAATGCTCGCGTGCGGTTGAGGGCCTCGCGCGGGCCGCGGCGCGGACTTCTCCAGTCGTCGTCGCCTCCGCCGCCGCCTCCGCCGGTGGGACGGCGATCGACGGGCGGCTTGCCCCCGGTGCCGGGGGCTTTGCGTTCGACCTCAGACGGAATGGGAGTAAAGATGGGGGGCATGGGGAACCCTGTGAGGATGAATTTACCTCACTTTTGATTGGACGCACCGAAAATCGGAAGAGGTGCCTGAGGGACGGGAATAGAAATATGGATCGCTTCAATGATTGAAGCGATTCATCCCGCCTGAATTCCGATGTTTGCACGGCCCGCAAAGGCGAAGCGGGTCATAGAAAGAGGAATCGTATTCGCAGTTCTGCCTGAAGGAACTTTCCCTCAGGGGCTAAAGCCCCAAATCCTTTGGCTGATTGATGTACGGGCTGAAGCCCGTACCCTTCAAGCCTGACCCATCGCAGATGGTTACCAGCCGCGGGTTTGTAGAAGCTGCGACTCTTCGATCGAGGCGGCGGCGAGGCCCTTCATCGTTCCCGTCACCTGCTCAGAGACCTCGGCGAGAATCTTGGGATCGTTCCAATGTGTGGTTGCGACGACGATGGCCTTGGCGCGTGAGACGGCCTCTTCGCGCTCCTTGGGCGAGTTCTCGACGTCGAGCGGGGTGGCGCGCTCCTTCATGAAGATTCCCGAGCCGACGAAGATGGCCTCAGCTCCGAGCTGCATCATGAGCGCGGCGTCGGCGGGGGTCGCTATCCCACCCGCTGAGAAGTTGGGCACGGGGAGTTTGCCCGCGCGGGCCACCATCGAGACCAGCTCGTAGGGAGCCTGTAGATCTTTTGCGGCGGCGTAGAGCTCCTGCTCAGAAAGCACGGTGAGGGTGCGCATTTCGCGCGTGATCTGGCGCATGTGCTGGACGGCATGGACGACGTCGCCGGTGCCCGCCTCACCTTTTGTGCGGATCATGGCCGCGCCTTCGGCAATGCGACGGAGAGCCTCGCCCAGGTTGCGCGCACCGCAGACAAACGGAGTGGTGAAGGCATGCTTGTCGATGTGGTGCGCCTCGTCGGCAGGCGTGAGCACTTCACTCTCGTCGATGTAGTCGACGCCGAGCTGCTGGAGAATTTGCGCTTCGGCGGTGTGGCCGATGCGGGCCTTCGCCATTACTGGAATCGACACGGCCTGAATGATCTGTTTGATGAGCGAGGGGCGTGCCATGCGCGCCACCCCTCCTTCGGCCCGGATCATGGCGGGGACCCGCTCAAGCGCCATGACGGAGACGGCGCCGGATTCTTCGGCGATGCGCGCCTGCTCGACGGACATGACGTCCATGATGACCCCCCCCTTGAGCATTTCGGCGAGGCCGACTTTGAGGCGCAGGCTGGTTCCGGTGAAGCTCTTGTTTTCTGTTGATTCAGGCATGGTTTTCGACCTCGGAAGGCGGCCGATTCAAATGAGAAGCCGCAAAGTCTTTCCCAGTTCAAGTGTAGCAGCGAAGTGAGTTGATGGTTGCGTCGGAGGCGTGTGGCAGCGGGCCTGGTACGCATTCCTTAGTCCATTCCAATCTCTCCACCCCACCCCTGGTCCCGATGCTGCAGGGTTTTCTGTGAGATGGCCTCATCTGCTCCAGTTGCGGCTGGCGTGCGTCCGGGTCCGGGGGTAGCGCCTCCAGGTTCGGGACCGGCGAGGCCGGCTCCGGCGGGGGAGCCTGTTGTGCCGGGCGCGCCTGGAACGGAACGCGGCCAGGCGCTGGTTCCGTCGCCGCGGCAGCCACGGGGAGCGGGAGAAGACGAGAGCGAGGCAGGATTCGGGCCGCTGGTAGCGCAATTGCCGGTGGAGCTGGACGTGGCCGTGCCGGTGCGCGAGTTTCGCGTGCGCCACCTTCTGGCGTTGGCGCCGGGCGCGCTGATCGAGTCGCAGTGGAGCCATGGGATCGACCTGCCGCTGGCCGCCGGAGACGTGCAACTGGCGTGGAGCGAGTTCGAGGTTGTGGAAACGAAGCTGGCGGTGCGCGTGACGCGGCTGGCGTGAAAAGCAGGGACCAGGGATCAGGGACCAGGAATTAGGGAACAGGAACTGGGGAGTAAGGACTCATGAGTAGCACCGGCGACATGACGGAGAGAGTTGGCGGACTCGCGGGGTGGTTGATGGCGAAGCTTCGCTCGAGACCGCGCGCAGAGCGGCGCCTTGCGCTTCTCGAGCGGATTGCGCTGGCGCCGCGGCAGTCGCTGGCGCTGGTCGAGGCCGAAGGGAGAAAGATTCTGGTGGCGACATCGGCTGAAGGCGGCCCGGCGTTTTATCCGCTGGACGAGAGACATGGAGTGGTCGCAGGAGCTGGGTTTCGAGCGGGCCGGCGTCGTTCGCGGACCAGGGCCGCCGAGCGCCAGCCGAGGGTCTCATGGTGACGGCGTGGCTGGCCTGGGCAAATTCGCTGGCCGCGGCTGCTCCGGCCAGTGTGCCGCTGCTGCCCGATTTGAACGCCAAGCTGCATCCCTCGGATTCGACGCCGTGGACGATTCTTTTTGTTCTGACGCTGATCACGCTGTTGCCCGCGATCCTGATGTCGATGACGCCGCTGGTGCGCCTCTTGGTGGTCTTTCATTTCCTGCGCCAGGCGCTGGGCACGCAGACCGCGCCCTCGAACCCCACGCTGATGGGTCTGGCGCTGATGATGACGTGGTTCCTGATGACGCCGGTGCTCAATCAAGTCGACCAGCAGGCCGTGGAGCCCTATCGTGCCGGCGAGATCACCGGCATGGAAGCGATCGATCGCGGCACCGCGCCTGTGAAACATTTTTTGTTGCGCTATGCGCGCGAGAAAGATCTGGCGCTATTCGCGGCGGCGGGACAGATTCCGCGGCCCATCGCGCCCGACGATCTGCCCATGCGCGTGGTGGCTCCCGCCTACATTCTGTCGGAGCTGAAGGCCGGCTTCGCCATCGGTGCGGTTCTGTTTCTGCCGTTCTTGCTGATCGACATGGTGACGGCGGCGATCACGACTTCGATCGGCATGTTTCAGTTGCCGCCGGTCGTGGTGTCGACGCCTTTGAAGATTCTGCTCTTCGTGATGGTGGACGGATGGAATCTTCTGGCTAACTCGCTGCTGAAGAGTTTTTGAAAGGACACAGATGACGCCCGATCTGGTTGCCGAGCTGATGCGCCAGTTGATGCGGGAGGCGATCGTTCTGGCCGCGCCGCTGCTGATTGCGGCGGCAGCACTGAGCTTTGTGCTGAGCCTGGTGCAGACCTTGACCAGCCTGCAGGACCAGTCCTTGACCACGGTGCCGCGGCTGGCCGCGATTGCGCTGATTCTTCTCGTTGGCATGCCGTGGTTTCTGGAACGCATGGCGGCATATACGCGGCTGCTCCTGGGCGACTTTCATCGCTACCTCGGGTGAAGAAACGCAGCCTTCAGCTTTCAGTTTCGGCGATGCAGGCAATCAATGGAGAGCAGGAAACAACCGGTGGAGCTGAAAGCTGAGGGCTGGAAATGAGCGAGTGGGCGAACTTTCTGAGTGCAATGACGCTGGCCCTGATGCGGGTGAGCGGCATGGTGGTCTTCGCTCCCTTCTTCTCGTCGACGGCACTGCCCCTGCGCGCGAAAGCAGTGTTTGTGGGCGCTGTCGCGTGGCTTGTGGCGCCGCTGGTGGCCACGCTGCCCAACGTGCAGACAACGCTCAGCTTTTCGGCGATCATCGGCGAGCTCGCAGTGGGTCTCGTCTACGGGCTTTCGCTCACGTTGCTGAGCGAGATGCTCATCTTTGCCGGCCAGATCGCAGGGCTGCAATTCAGCTTTTCGCTGGTGAATTTGCTGGACCCGGAGTCGGCGATTCAGACGCCGCTGCTCGGCGACCTTTTTCAGTTGATGGGCACGCTGGTCCTGATCGCAGCGGGTCTCGACCGGATTCTCCTCGCATCCGTCGCGCGCAGCTTTCGCATCGTGCCGCTGGGAACTTATGCGCTGGCTCCGTTGACAGCGCTGGCAATCGTGCGCGCCGCAGGAGGGATTTTTCTGGCGGCGCTGGAACTGGCAGCGCCGGTTCTGGCCTGCACCATGCTGGTCGAGATCGCCGTGGCGCTTGTCGGCAAATTGAGCCCGCAACTGCCCGTGATGTCCTTGACTGTGCCATTCAAAACTCTGACGGGCTTCGTGATTCTGGCCAGTTCGCTGGCCTTGTGGCCGCGGTTTATCGAGGCGCGCTTTGGAAGTTTGCTCGACATGGCGGAGCGTTTGATTGCTTCGCCGGGCGCGGCGCACGGTGTCGCGCATGGATGGGGGGGCTAGACGATGGCCGGCGAGCGCACCGAACAGGCCACCCAGCACCGCCGCGAGAAGGCGCGCAAAGAGGGCGACATCCTGCACAGCCGCGAGTTGACGGCCGCAGCGGGAACCCTGGCCGGCGTGATTGCGCTGGGCATGTTGAGCGGCAGAATGATCGAGGCGTGGCGGGAGGCATTTGAGGGGTTGCTCCTTCTCGGCGCCCCGGAGCGCTGGGAGCCGGCGGCGCTTTCGCCCACGCTCGTGGCCATGCGGCGGTCGATGCTGGCGGTTCTCGGGCCCCTGGCCGCCGTGATGGCCGCGGTGGCGGTGGCCGCTCTCGGGGCGGGCATCGCGCAGACCGGCGGAGTCACAGTGAACGGGAGCGCGATCGCCTTCAAGCCGGAGCGCATCAATCCGATTGCGAATCTCAAAAATCTGTTTTCTCTGCGCGCCGCTTCGCGTCTGGGAAAGTCGCTGATCCCGGCAAGCTTTCTGGCCGTCTTCGCCGTCGAGCGGATGGCGAATCAGTTGAGCATTCCGCCGTTCTCGACCGAGCGGCTGGAACTTCTGGGCAAAGACATCTACGGATTGCTGCTGGCCGCAGCGTGGCTGCTCTTCGGCTGGTCGGCGATCGACTACCTGGTGGAGTGGCAGAGCCGGGAGTCGCGGCTGAGAATGAGCCGGCAAGATCTGCGCGACGAATATAAGGAGACCGAAGGCAGCCCGCAGATCCGCAGCCGCATTCGCAGCCTGCAGCGCCAGATGCGCCGCCGCCGCGTGAAGGCCGATGTCTCGCGAGCCGCGGTGGTGCTCACCAATCCCACGCATTATGCCGTGGCCCTGGGCTTCAACTTCGTGACCATGGAGGCGCCCAAGGTGCTGGCCAAGGGGCGGAATCTTCTCGCCGAGGAGATCAAGGCCGAGGCGCGCTGGGCGGGCGTGCCCATTGTCGAGAATCCGCCGCTGGCTCGCTCGCTCTACCGGACCGTCGAGGTGGGACAGGCGATTCCCGTCGAGCTCTATGCGGCAGTCGCCGCAATTCTGGCCTACCTCTACCGCCAACGCGTGGAGGCGGAACTACGCGACAGGCAGATGCGCGAGGCTAGCGCGCGAGGCCGCTCCGCGGCTTCAGGTTTTGGGCGCTCTGCGCCCGCAGGTCTTGGAGGAGATTCGCGATGAGCCGCTCCGCGCATTCGGTTTTTGGAGAAGTTTCGAGATGAGTACAGCAACTCTTGCTCCCGGAGCTTTGCCGGCCAGATCTTCGCTCTGGCACAGCCTGCGTGATTACCTGCTGCCGATGGCCGCGATCAGCGTGATCTTCGTGATGCTGGTTCCGGTGCCGGCCTCAGTGCTGGACCTGCTGCTGGCGATTTCGATGGCCTGCTCGATCATTGTCTTCCTCTCCGCGGTGCAGATTCGGCGCGCCGTCGAGCTCTCGGTTTTTCCCACACTCTTGTTGCTGCTGACTCTTTTCCGGCTGTCACTCAACATCGCATCGACGCGCAGGATTCTGCTTCACGGCCAGGAGGGAACGGCGGCCGCGGGCCATGTGATCGAGGCCTTCGGGCAATTCGTGGTGGGCGGCAATTACGTAGTCGGCTTCGTTCTTTTCCTGGCTTTGGTCGCCATTCAGTTCTTAGTTGTGTCCCACGGCGCCGTGCGCACCGCTGAAGTGACGGCGCGATTCACGCTGGACGCGCTGCCGGGTAAGCAGATGGCCATCGACGCCGACATGAACGCGGGGCTGATCGACGAGGCCGAGGCGCGCCGGCGACGGCAGGCCATCGCGCGCGAGGCGGAGTTTTACGGCGCCATGGATGGCGCAGCGCGGTTCAACCAGCGCGATGCGCTGGCTACGATCCTCATCACGGCGATCAACATTGTGGCCGGCTTGCTGATCGGGACTTTGCAGCAGGGAATTGAACTTAGCGAGGCGGCGCGCACTTACACCGTGCTCACCGTGGGCGACGGTCTGGTGACGATCATTCCCTCCCTGCTGGTTTCGGTGGCCGGCGGAATTACGCTGACGCGCGCCAACTCCGCCGGGATGCTGGGCGGCGAAATCAGGCAGCAGCTCTTGGCGCGGCCGGCGACCTTGTATATGGCTGCCGCGGTCTCGGCCTTGATGTGCCTGATTCCGGGATTGCCGAAATTCGCCTTTCTGAGCGTGGCCGCAGGACTGTTCTGGGGCGGAAAGCGCATGGCGGCCGCGGCGCCCGCCGCGTTTCCAGTTGAGACCTCACTCCAGGACAAGAAAAAAACCGAAGGCGCGCCGGGATCCGATCTGGCAGCGTTGATGCGGCTCGAAGACTTGACGCTCGAGATCGGCTTTCAACTGATTCCGCTGGTCGACGAGAAACAGGGTGGGCAACTGCTGGGTCGCGTGCGGTCGCTGCGTCGGCACCTCTCATCGGAAATGGGATTTCTGGTGCCGCCCGTGCACATCTCGGACAATCTGCGCCTGAAGCCGAGGGAGTACGTGGTCTCGCTGCGCGGAATCGAGATCGGCCGCTGGCAGACCGAGGGGCCGCATCTGCTGGCCGTCAGTGGAGAACCTGGCCGGCGCCCGTTGACGGGCAGGGAGACGCGCGAGCCGGCCTTCGGAGTTCCCGCCATCTGGATTGCGCCCGCGCTTGAGGAGCAGGCCATCGCCGCGGGGTACTCGGTGGTGGACGCGATCACCGTGATCACCACACACCTTGGAGAACTGATCCGCCAGCATGCGGGTGAGCTGCTGGGCCGCGCGGAGATCAAGCGCTTGCTGGACGCCATGAACGAGAGCCATCCCAAGCTGCTTGAAGAGCTGGTGCCGAAGCTGCTGACGTTGGGCGAGGTGGCAAGGGTTTTGGAGCAGCTGCTTCGCGAGAGAGTGTCGATCCGCGATATGAGCGCAATTCTGGAGGCGCTGCTTGAGACCGCGCCGGCGACGAAGAGCCTGGTCGCGCTGGTTGAGGCGGCGAGGGCAGCTCTGGGACGCAGATTGGTGCGAGCACTGGTCGACGGCGACGGGCAGCTGCCGGTGCTTCTCGTCGACGCAGGGCTCGAAGAGGAGATTCTGGCCACGGTTTTCCCGGACGCCGGACAGCGGCTGCTGGCGGCAGGCGGTCATCCGCCAACATCGGTCGTGCGCCGACTCGCCGATTCTGTGAGATCGCTTATCGGTTCCGCCTCCTCCTCGGCACCACCCGTGCTTCTTTGTCCCAGTCCGGCTCGCTACTACGTGAAGCGCTGGTTGGAGCCGGTCTTGCCGCGCCTGGCGGTGGTTGCGGCCAGTGAAGTTCCACCCGAGATCCGGCTGCGCCCCGTGGGCACGGTCCGATGAAATCGGCGGCAAGCCGGTAGCCGCTGGTCAGAAGGAAGTCTTCGGATCTTGAGAAGGGAATCGCGATGGGAATGGAAACAGCGCCCGCAGTAAGAGAGCCCAGGCCGGCACGGCGCGGAGCCGGAAGCGGCTATCCGCCGCAGGCGGCGGCAGGCGCCCTGACCACCGAGCAGGAGCGGGTGCTGCTCGAGCATCTGCCCATCGTGCGCTTTCTTGCTCGCCGCATTCATGAGCGTCTGCCCCAGCACGTGGACATCGAGGATCTGGTTTCGGCCGGCGTGGTGGGGTTGATGGACGCCTTTGCCAAGTTCGATCCCGCCAAGAAGGTGCAGTTTCGCAGCTATGCGCAGTTCCGCATCCGGGGAGCGATTCTGGACAGCCTGCGCACGCTCGACTGGAGCCCGCGCGAACTGCGCCGCAAGGGGCGCGCGGTTGAAGAGGCGATTCGATCGCTGACGGCGCGCCTGGGCCGGGCACCGGGCGAAAACGAAATCGCCGCCGAGATGGCGATGAGTCTCGACGAGTACCAGCAGCTGCTGGGAGATCTGAAAGGCCTGGAAATCGGCACGCTGCATGTCGAGCGCAACGAGAACTCGGGCGAGGATGAGCTGGCCTACGTGCCCGGCAAGCCGGAGGAAGATCCGCTGTTCCGTTGCCTCAGAGGCGAGCTCGAAGAGCGTTTGGCCAACGCCATCGCGCACCTGCCCGACCGCGAGCGGCTGGTGATGACGCTCTACTACTACGAAGAGATGACCATGCGCGAGATCGGCCTGGCGCTGGGCGTAGTCGAGTCGCGGGTCTCGCAGGTGCACGCCTCTGCGGTGGTGCACTTGCGCGCCGCGCTGCGCGACCTGGCCGGTAAAGGCGCAGCCGAGCGGGCGGGTCCGAAACTGTTGGCGCGGAAGAAATAACCGCGGCAGAAGGAAGCAAGCGGGCGGAAGGAAACTCGAAGGAAGGTGCCCTTGGCAGAAAAAACGCTCAAGCAGGACGAGATCGATGCGCTGTTCGAAGCCGCGCGCAGCCAGGCGCCGGAGGCGGGTCACGCCGAAGCGCGCGCCAAAATCGTGCCCTATAACTTCTCCTCGGCGGGGCAGATTTCGACCGAGCAGTTGCGCGCCATCAGCATGCTCAATGACCTGTTCGCGCGCAATCTGACGCACAACCTGGCCGCGTGGCTGCGCACGCGGTTTCAGGTCAATCTCGTATCGGCCGAGCAGATTCAGTTCAATGAGTTTCTGCTCAGGATTCCCGAGATCTGCTATGTGGCGTCGGTACGGCTGGAGCCGCTGGGGGCTCTTGCGGTGCTGCAACTCGACATGGGGCTGGCGCCACCAGTCATCGATCTCCTGCTGGGCGGCGATGGCAAGGACGGGCCGCTGCGCGAACTGACCGACATCGAGGAATCGATTCTGGCCAGCGTGGTGGAGATCGTCTGCCGCGAGCTGACGGTGGCCTGGCAGCCGGTGGGACTGAGCTTTCTGTTCGACCGGCGACAGATGCAGACCCAGGTGGCGCGCATTATTTCGGTTGCCGAGAAGACGCTTTGCTTGAGCTTCGAGATTCGCATGCCGCACAGTTCCGGACTGCTCAATCTGGCTTTTCCGGCGGTGGTCGCGAACACCATTCTGCGCCGGCTGACCACGGACTGGAGCCGGCGCCGCCGCCATGCCGGCGAGACCCGGATGCGCATGGGCGAGGTGGCGCGGGATATCCGATTTGGCTGTTCGCTGCAATTGCCCACCGCGCGGCTAGCGGCGAGCGCTCTCGAACAGGTTGCGCCGGGCGACGTGCTCAGGCTCAATGTAGGTTCGAACGCCCTGTCGGAGTGGAGGGTTGCCGGCCAGCGTCTATCGCTGGCCCAGGCGATGCGCCACGGAGCGCATCGCGCCGCTCGCATCGAGCGCATTCTCGCCGGGGGTGAGCGATGAAGACCTATTTCGAGTGCTGGACTCAGGCGGCCGCGGCGCTGTTCTCGCAGGCCCTGGCCGGCGAACCGGAGTTGAGCGAGTCGCTGCCCAAGCCGCTCGGCGCGGACGCCTTCGGCTGGGCAGCCACGCTAAGCGGCGACGTTCATGGCCGGTTCGCGGTGGTTCTCGACGGCCAGGTTCTGGAGACGCCGCTCGTTGGCGAGGGCGCGGATCAAAAGGCCGGCTGGGAGGAGTTGCTGCGCGAGGCGGCCGGCGCCGCGGCGGGAGACCTGTTGGCTTCGACGGGCAAGAAATGCCAGGTGGCGAGCTTCGCAGCGATCACGGGCGAGGCGCAGATCACGCACGCTTTTCAGCTCCGCTCAGGTGAACGTGCGTGGACGGTTCTGGTGCGGGACGGAGTCGTTGAACATGCGGCCGAGCAAGCTGCCGAGCCGGCTCGTTCCTCCCCAGCGAAGGCTTCTCCGGCCCCGACTTTTTCGAATTCGATCCCTTCAGACGACCCGAGGTCCGCGCCGCCGTCGCTCTCGCCGGGCCTCGAGTTGCTGCTCGACGTCGAGCTCGAAGCGTCGTTGCGCTTCGGTTCGCGCGAGATGCCTCTCGGAGAGATTCTCGATCTGGGGCCGGGCGACGTGGTCGAGCTTGATCGCCATGTGGCCGATCCCGTGGACCTGATTGTGGGCGATAAAATTGTGGCGCGCGGCGAGGTTGTCCTGGTCAACGGCAACTTCGCGCTGCGCGTAACCGAAGTGGCCGAGCCCAGAAAGCGTTTGGAGAGCATTCGATGCCTCTTCTGAGCCGACCTGGGCAGACCTTTTACCGAGCTCCGCAGGAGAGCGCGGACAGGCAAGGGTCGGCGGCCTTTCACGCCTCTCTTGGGCGGGCGCTTCCCGGAGCCGCTGCGGCGGACATTCGCGCAGGCATCTTCTCGACGTGCGCCAATCCCGATTGCGGATCGGGCTGGCTGCACGTGTGGCGGCGCCGCGAGACGCCGGTCTTCGAAGGGGGATGGTGCTGCTCCGCCGGCTGCATGGCGGCCCGGATGGATGCTGCGCTGGGCCGGGAGATGGACGGGCGAGGCAGCCCGCGCGAAGGCCATCGGCATCGCATTCCGCTGGGCCTGGTCCTGCTTGAGCAAGGCTGGATCACGCAGCCCGCTCTGCGCGCGGCGCTCATGGCGCAGAGAGATGCGGGCGCAGGACGGCTCGGCAGTTGGCTGGTACGGAACCAAAGCGCCAGCGAGGAGCAGGTGACACGCGCGCTCGGCCTGCAGTGGGGCTGCCCGGTGCTGGGGATGGAGTTTCACCATCCCGAGGTGCTGACCGCGCTGGTGCCACGACTTTTTGTCGATGCATTTGGCGCGCTGCCGTTGCGCGTGGCGGCGGGAAAGATTCTCTATTTAGGTTTTGAAGACCATCTTGATCCCGCATTGGCGCTGGCTCTAGAGCGCATGAGCGGGCTCCAGGTTGAGGGCGGGCTGGTCGAGGAGTCGTCGTTCCGCCCGGCGCACACGCGTCTTCTCGACGCGCCCTTCCCCGGAGCCGAACTGATCGAGGCCGCAACCGAGCCTGCGTTGGCCGCGGCCTTCACCAAAGCGGTAGAAAGAAGCCGCCCTGTCGAGTCGCGCCTGGTGAGGGTGCACGACTGCCTGTGGCTGCGAATGTGGCTGCGCCCGCAGAGCGGGCCGGTGCCCGAAATCGGCGCAGTCCGCGATCTGATTGGTTCCGCGCGCATGCATTGAGCTGAGCAGGGCGCGATGGCGAGGATTGCAAATTCACACTCCAAAGTCGCTCTCATGGATCAAGCCCGGGCGCCGATAGATCAGAGAGTGGGGGGCTTGAGCATGAGCGAGATTCGAGCGCTGATCGTCGACGACTCCTCGGTGATGCGCAAGATTGTGGAACGGGCTCTGCGCCAGGCCGGGCTGGAGTCGCTGGTCGTGCATGAGGCGGGCAGCGGCACCGAGGGGCTGGAAGTGTTGAAGGACAAACCGGTGGACCTGATCCTTTCCGACATCAACATGCCCGCCATGGATGGCCTCGAGTTTTTGCGCCAGGTTCGCGCACAGAATCTGGCTCCCGGCGTTCCGGTGGTGATGATCACGACCGAGTCGAGCGAGGAGCATGTGAAGCAGGCGATTGAGGCCGGAGCGCAGGGTTACATTCGCAAGCCATTTACCGCCGAACAGGTGAAGGAGCGCGTGTTGCCGCTGGTGCGTGCGGCTTAGCCGGGCGTGTCGGGGTTGGCCGGTGCAGTGGGGTGAGCGGAACCTGGTTGCGCAAGTTCGCTTACGCGGGAAGACGACGGGAGGCTGCCGTGCTGTTGAATGGTGTGCGTTCATCCGTCACCGGAGGACAGAGGGGCGGGGGAAACAGAGGAGTCGCAAGTGCGGAGGCCACGCGCGAGGGTGGCGCAGGTTCGAGTTTTGAAATTTCAAGGGAGCGTCCGATGGCGGTTTCGTTGCGTGAATCCGTGCAACAGGTCTCCGATCCGCGGAATCTGGATGCAAGTGTGGAAGAGGTCTTCCGGACAATGCTGGGCCTGGAGTGCAAGCGCGATGCGCGGCCCGCCATCCTGGACAAGGAATCGGTAACCGCGGTGGTGGGATTTGGCGGCATCTTGAGCGGCGCCTGCGTTTTCAAATCGGGCGCCGGGACGGCGGTGAAGATCGCCGCGCGAATGACGGGCATGGAGTTCACCGGGATCGACGACACGGTGAAGGACGGGATCGGCGAGATCTGCAACATGCTCGCCGGGGCATGGAAGGGCAAGGTTCCGGAACTGGCGGCCAATACGGGGCTCTCAGTTCCCGCTGTGATTACCGGCCATGACTATAAGTTGCATGTCCAGGCCCCGGAGTTTCAGATTCACCACATTTATCGCTTCAACGACGAAGTCTTCGAGGTCACGATCGTCTGCGACGGTCTGCAGTAATGCAGGGAGTCGAGATTAGCCAGTAGGGGATAGAAAAACAGGCAACAGCTTCCAGCTACTGGCTACTAGCTGCTGGCCGGCCATGCTGAGCGGACGGCTGCGGCGCGGACTGGAAGACGGCTTGGAACTGGCGACCGAGTTTGCCGATTGGCTGCGTTTCCGAATTCGGCTCGATGAGCGGGGAGCAGGAGGCCGATTTTCGAGCAGATTTGCTTTCTCCCAGAATGATCCCCTTCTAATCCTTCCCACCCCCTTTCCGGTCCTCCATCTGCACCGTGTCGCATATATGGACAGCGGCTACTATGCGGCGATGACGGGTCTGGTGGCGCGCACGGAGGCTCTAGACACGGCGGCGGCCAATCTGGCCAATGCGCAGACGCCGGGGTATCGTGCCGAGCGCGAGTTCTTCCGCTCCGTGCTGCTGGGGCCCGATGGGCCCGGCTCCGAATTCGACTCGCAGTTGGGCGAGACGGTGAACAACTATGGCCTGCTCGGCGGCGACCGGTTGAGCCTGGCGCAGGGCGCGCTCGAGGAAACCGGCAACCCGCTCGATCTGGCCATTGAGGGCCAGGGGTTTTTCATGGTGCAAACGCCGCAGGGCATCCGCTATACGCGGGATGGCAGTTTCCATCGCACGCAAAGCGGTCAGATGGTAACCGAAGCCGATGAGCCGGTGCTCACCGCGGCAGGCCAGCCCATCGTGATTCCCCCGGGCGAAGTGTCGGTGGGCGCTGACGGAACGGTCTCGGTGGCGGGCGGCGCAGTTGCGACGGTGGGTGTTATCACTTTTCCCGCCGGAACCGAGCTCACGCCGGAGGGCGCGAACCACTACATTGCGCCGGCAGGGGTGTCGCCGGTTGCGGCCAAGGATGCGGCGGTGCATGAGGGCGCTCTCGAGGCCGCTAATCAGGATGTGGTCCAGGGATCGCTGAATCTGATCGTGATGCAGCGACAGGCGGAGATGATGCAGCGAGCGCTGACGGTTTTTCACACCGAGTTCAACAAGTTTGCGACAGAGGACCTGCCGAAGGTCTAAACCAAAACCAGGAAAAACGAAGTTCAACAAATACGCAACCGAGGATCTTGTCCAAGACGAGGAGAAAAATGATTCGAGCGTTGTATACAGCCGCCAGCGGCATGAGCGCACAGCAGATGAATCTGGACACGATTGCCAACAACCTGGCCAACTCGTCGACGACCGGGTTCCGGCAACTGCGGCTGCAGTTCCAGGACATGGTGTACCAGAACATGGTGACGCCCGGCGCGGCACAGAGCCAGAACACGGTCTCGGCGGGATTGCAGATCGGTCTCGGAACCAAGTCGGCGGCGACGGAGGTCATTAACACCCAGGGCGAATTGAACGAGACCGACAACCCTCTCGATGCAGCCATCCAGGGCGCGGGGTTCTTTCAGGTGCAGCGGCCCGATGGCACGATCGCCTACACGCGCGCCGGCCAGTTCCACCTGAATAATCAGGGCACGATCGTGACTACGGACGGCGACCCGCTGATTCCGACGATTACGATTCCGTCGAATGCGACCGCGGTAACGATCACCGAATACGGCGTGGTAAACGCAACCCTGGCGGGGCAGCAGAACCCGTCGCAACTGGGACAGATTCAACTGGCCACGTTTCCCAATCCAGGCGGCCTGGAAAGCATGGGCAACAATCTGCTGACGGCCACGCTCAGCTCCGGCGATCCGGTGCTGGGAAACCCCGGCGGAACCGAAGGCATGGGCACGTTGCAGCAGGGCTATTTGGAGAACTCGAATGTGGATGTGGTGACCGAGTTTGTGCAGATGGTCCTGGCGCAGCGCGCCTACGAATCGAACTCCAAAGTCATCAAGGCTGCAGACGACATGTATTCAGAAGTCAACAATATGACGCACTGATCTGCATGTATTAATTGAGGGATTGGTTCGGTGAGGACACCATGACATTTCGATGGACGGCCCTGGTTGGTCTTGTGGCGCTTCTGGCTCTGTCGCCACTGCCGGTTAGCGGCCAGACAGCGCCCGCCGGCACACCGTCGGTGGAACAACAGCTTGGGAATGTGATCCGGGAGATCGACGATTCCGCGACGGGAGACCGATGGCTGCTGGTCCGCGATGCGTTGAATCCGGCAGGGCCGGCGAGGATGGTGCGAACCGAGACGGGAAAGGCGGATTCGACGGGCGGAACCAAGAGCGCGCCGGCGCGGAAGGGGGCACAAAGCCCGGCCACCGCGTTAGCTCGTCCCGTCATTCATGCAGGCGAAGCGGTGATCGTGGAGGAGCATACATCCGTGGTCGACGCGCGGCTGGAGGCCGTGGCGCTCGGTTCCGCGATCATTGGAGCTGAGTTCAGAGCGCGCTTGAAAATTGGCGGCAAGGTGTTGCGCGTGGTGGCACTCGAGGCGGGAAGGGCGGAAATGACGCCGGAGGGAGAGGCACAGCCGTGAAGAGGCGTTGGGTGGCGGCCGCGGTAGTGGGCGTGCTTTTCGTTGTGCCAGCCGGCACATGGGGAAAGAAACACACACCCGCGACACCAGCGATCAAGGCGACTCCGCCGGAGGAGGCACTGCGCAATTACATTGCCCGGGTTGACGCCGAGCGGGCGGCAGAGGTGCACACGCCAGGGTCGCTCTGGAGTCCCGATGGCCAATTGGTGCGCCTGGGCACGGACGTAAAAGCCTTCCGGATTCACGACGTCGTGATGATTGTAGTGGGAGAAAGCCTGACGGCTTCAGCGGGCGGCCAGGTGAAGAACTCACGCGCTTCGAATGCCAACTCGGGAATCACCTCGCTCTTTGGCGCGCTGAAGGCTGCCAATGCTCTGCAAAACCTGGTCACGGCCAACGCCGCTTCGGGGCTGACGGCGCAAGGACAGAGCACCACCGACTCCAGCCTGGCGACAACTTTCGGCGCCGAGGTTGTGGATGTGCTACCCAACGGGATGCTGGTGGTGCAGGCGACGCGGCAGATCACCTTCTCGCAGCAGACACAACTGATCACACTGCGCGGCCTGGTGCGGCCAGAGGATGTGAGCAACCAGAATCAGGTGCTTTCGACGGCCATGACCGATCTTGAGCTCGAAGTGACAGGCAAGGGAATTGTGAACGACTCAACCTACCGGTCGAATCCGCTGGTGCGTTTGCTGGAAAAGCTGGTGGTGTTCTGACATGAATCACGTGCCGGAGAGGACGATCGAGGGGCAGGGGATGGTCAAGCGGCCTGCCTTTGCAGTTGGGGGAGTTCGACACCGCCGCTTGCCACTCCGGCAGAGCCGGATGTTCTGGTGGTGGATGGCGGTGGCCGCGGTATGGCTCTTGTCGATCGCTCTGGTTCAGCCCGAAGAGCCCGGTCAGAAGTCGCGAATCAAGGATGTGACCACCATCGAAGGCATTCGCGATAACCAGTTGGTGGGTTACGGGCTCGTGGTCGGATTGAAGGGCACCGGAGACAGCTCGCAGACGGTCTTTCCCGCGCAGACGCTGGTATCGGCGCTCGAGAAGATGGGCATCACCGTTCCGCAGACGGGATCGAACAGCGCCAGCAACATGCAGGTGAAGAACATGGCGGCAGTGTTTGTCGTGGCCACGCTGCCCCCGTTCAGCGGGCCGGGGTACAAGGTGGATGTGACTGTTTCGTCGGCCGGAGATGCGCGGTCGATCGAAGGTGGAATTCTGCTGATGACGCCTCTCTATGGGCCCGATGGGCAGATTTACGCGCAGGCGCAGGGTGCGCTGGTGCTGGGAGGTTACACGGCCGCGTCGGGCGGCAGCTCGAAGCAGATGAATCACCCCACCACAGCGCGCATTCCGGGCGGCGCAATGGTGGAGCGGGCGTCGCCTTTCGACCTGAAGCAGATGCGAACCGTGAGCGTGATTTTGAACGACGCCGATTTTCACACCGCGGAGCAGATGGCGGAGGCGATCAACAAAGCGCTTGACCCGCAGGCAATGGGCTCAGCGCGTGCAAAGGCAATCGACAGCCGGCGCGTTGAGATTGCGGTCAAGCCCGACGAGGATGTGGCGGAACTGCTCGACAAGCTGGAGGAGTTGGAGATCGAAGTTTTTCCTCGGGCGCGCGTGGTGGTGAACGAGCGCACGGGAACTGTTGTGATTGGGGGAACGGTGCGGTTGCAGCCGGTGTCGATCCTGCATGGCGGGTTGAGCATCAACGTGATCAACCAAGTGGAGGTCTCGCAGCCTAACGCAATGTCTTCCGGAACCACGCAGGTGGTGGAGCAAACCACCGTGCAGGCCCAGGACAAGCCGGTAAACCGCATCGATCTGAAGGAAGGCGCCACGGTGGAGGATTTGGTCGAGGAATTGCAACGGACGGGTGCGGGAGCGCGGGACGTGATCTCGATTCTGCAGGCCATGAAGGCCGCCGGCTCGCTGGACGCCGATTTGGAAGTGCTATAGGGCAGGAGCCAAGGGACCGAGAAGAGAGAAACCGGGAAATTGGGGCCAAAGCGGGACACAGGAAACAGAGGACAACGATGCACGGAGGATCGATCGCCGGGAACGCCGCTGTAATTGGCGCGCAAGTGACGCCTTCACCGCGGCTTGGGAAGGCAGCGCACGAGTTTGAAGGGCAGATGATGAAGGAGCTATTGCAGCCCATGATGGCCGGTGATGCGCTGACGGGTGCCGAAGATGGGGACTCGGACCTCGGTGCCGGGTCAGGTTCGGGTTCAAGCGGCGCGTTGGGCGAGTTTGCATCCGGGGCGCTGGGGCAGGCGCTGAGTGAGCGCGGCGGATTTGGAATTGCAAATCGGATTGTTCAGGAGCTCTCCCAATCCGGTAACCAGCACGGAAACAGGAAGGTAATCAGAAATCTGCACGGCAATACCGTGATGAGAACTCCTGAATGACTAGAGTGATTAGCAAAGAGGCCGATAGACCCAGCAAGGAGCAAAGAGTATGGATATTCGCAATAGCCTGGACGGATTAAGGTCACTTTTGGGAGTGACTCCGACGCCCCAGTCTGCGCCACAACCCAAAGGCAACACGGCAACAACTGCGAGCGGATTCGACTCTGACCGGGCGACATTCAGCGCCGCCGGAAACGAAGTTTCGCAGGCGCTGTCGGACGAAGGCGTGAGGCCAGAGAGGGTGGCGGCGATTCAGTCGGCGCTGGCGGCTGGAACCTATGATGTGCCGGCTGCAGCGGTGGCCTCGAAATTGGTTGATGCGATGTTGAGCGGCGCGTAGGCCGTTCCGGCCGTCACGAAACCGCGGCAGGCTTGACGATACATACCGGCGCAAACCTGGGCCGAACGAAACACAAAGGCACATAGGCGGGAGAGGAACGCGAATCATGCAGGACCTAGAGGCGCCCGCGGCGAGTCCGGAATTGAAGGAGCTGGTGGTGGAGGCCTCGCGCGCGCTGGCGCGGCTGGATGCACCACGGCTCGAGGAGCTGGCGCTCTCCTGCGAGGCACTTAACCGGGATCTGGACTCGATGGATGCGGGAGAAAAGAGCGATCTGGCCCGGCAGGCGCGGCAGGCGGCGCCGGACATGGCGGTACTGGGGAGAGTGTTGGCAGTAACGCGAGCCAACCAAAACGTGATGCGGCGGCTCAGGGAGATGCGCGTGCGGCGTCTGGAGTACAGCGAGCGGCAGATTCGTGGCGCCCCGGAGGCCGGTACGGATGCGGAGGCCGGAAATGGGGACGATTAACTCCGCGTTAAGCGTGATGACGGGAGCTCTGGATGCAGACCAGGAAGCTCTGAACGTGGTAGCGAACAATGTGGCCAACGCCAACACGAAAGGGTATACGGAGGAGACTCCTGACTGGAAGGAGAACGCGCCCATCTCGGTGGGCGGGGTGCTAGTCGGCGACGGCGTGACGGAGACGGGGGCAACGTCGGAGCGCGACCGGGTGCTCGAGGCGCGTCTGGATCAGCAGCAGCAAATGGCATCGTCATCGAGCACGCGGCTGACAGCCTTGAACAACATGCAGGCGTTGTTCACGCCGGATTCGGGCGCGGCAAGCGCGACAGCCGGAGACATTGGCAGTGACATCACGAGCTTCTTCGACTCCTTCTCGTCGCTGGAGAGCGATCCGACGGACAATGCGCTGCGCGAGCAGGTGTTGTCGTCGGCGTCGACCTTGGCTGGCGACCTTTCCAGTGCGGCGAGCAGCCTGAACGGCCAGAGCGCGGCCATCGACCAGGAAACGACGGGCGTTGTGAGCCAGGTGAACTCGCTTACCGGCGCAATTGCGCAACTGAACCTTGCGATCGAGTCGACCTCTCCGAATTCCGACGCGGGAACGCTGGAGGATCAGCGCCAGCAGGACCTGAGCCAACTTTCGCAATTGGTTGGGATCAACCAGGTGACCACGGAAAACAACGGATTGTCGGTGACGACAACCTCGGGGCAGTTGTTGGTCTCGGAAGGCCAGAACTTCCAACTGACCACGGGAACGGTGAATGGTGTTACGGACTTCTTTCTGGGCGGAACGGACATCACTTCGCAGCTGGCATCGGGAGGTGGGCAACTGGGAGGGTATTTGACGGCCAGAGATGTCGACATCCCAGGCGCGGTCAACTCGCTCGATCAGCTGGCGTATGACGTTTCGACTTCGGTGAATGCGCAGAACAATACGGGCACCGATCTGAATGGCGTGACGGGCACGCTGGCCAATCCGCTCTACATCTTCAACGAGGGGGGACAGGTGGCAGGAAGCGCGGCGGCGATGAGCGTGACGATGACCGATCCCAGCCAGGTTGCGGCGGCGGGAGCGGGAAAAGGGACCGGGGACAATTCGAATGCAGTCGTGATGGCGGGCCTTGCCAACGGGCTGATCGTGAATGGGCAGACGCCGATCAACTACTACTCGAACTTTGTTTCCACGTTGGGCTCGACGGTTTCAGAGGTGCAGACAGAGAACACGGCGCAGAACGCGTCAGTGACGCAATTGCAAGCGCAGAGCAACGCGCTGTCGAGCGTGAACCTGAACGATGAGGCGGCGGCGATGGCCACATTGGAGAAGAGCTACCAGGCGGCTTCACAGGTGTTCACGATTCTGAACACCGTCATGGCTTCGGCGCTGAACCTGGGGCAGGAGACGGCGGTGGCGTAGAAACCGGGACCAAGGGACCGAGGGAACAAGGCAGCAAGGGAGCGAGTGAACGAAAAGGCAGGGACCGAGGAAACAAGTAGCTCGGGGCGAGGCTGAACAAATCAATGCGAGTGGGGCCAACAAATGCGGGTGGATCCGACATACATTACGAATCTGGTGGGCTCGCTGGACCAGACGCAGGCCAGCGAACAGCAGTTGAGCTCGGAGCTTTCGAGCGGAGCGAGCATTACGTCGCTGAGCCAGAACCCGGTGGGCGCGGGCGAGAATGTGCTTTTACTGAGCCAGATTCAGCAGGACGATTCGTTTACCGAGAGCTCGAACCTGGTGACCGGACAGTTGCAAGTGGGGGATTCGGCACTGGGCAGCGTGGTGACGGAGCTGACGCAGGCAATTTCGCTGGCGACGAGCGCCAATAACGGGACCATGAACTCGAGCGACGTGAAATCGATCGCCAATCAGATCTCGGGAATTGTGGACGAGGTGCAGTCGCTGGCGAATACGAGTTATCAGGGCCAATTCATTTTTGCGGGGGGGAATACAACCGCGGCGCCGTTCTCGACTTCCGCGGCAACATCTCCGGCCGTAACGAGCTACAACGGCGACGAGAACGTGAATTTTCTTGAATTGCCCAACGGGCAGAAGATTCAGTTGAATGTGCCGGGCGATCAAATCTTCCTGGGCAGCGGCACAAACAGCGTCTTCGGCGCGCTGAATGCGCTGGTGGCCGACTACTCGAGTGGGCAGGTGAACACGCAACAGGCGGCAAGCGACACGACCGCATTGAGCACGGCGTTGAATTTCGTCTCCCAACAGCGCGTGACCATCGACAGCTCGATCACGCAACTGAGCGCGGCGACGGGCGCGGTGACCAGCGAGAAGACGCAATTGACGGCAGCCCAGACCGATCTGATGCAGGCCGATCTTCCCACCATCTCCACGCAGCTTTCGCTGGCAGAGACACAGCAGACGGCTCTGGAAGACGTAATCGCGGAACTGGATTCGACAGCGAACAGCCTGTTCAGCAAGTTGCAGGGATGAATCCGTGCCCGGCGCGGACTGCCCCGCCTTCTCTATACTCAAGGCGAGAGGATTCTCCTTGTTTGCAGCGCTGCGTTTCTTGTGGAATGCGACCCGAGGGCACCGGCTGACTCCGTGGCGGAGCGAGTTTCTGCGTTGGCGCGTTGAGACCTACTCCGGAAAGAAAGCCGAGACACTGACGGCGGGTGCGGTGCTTGGATTTATGTGGACTGAGCGTTGGGAGTTGCTGCGGTTTCTTGCATGGACGCGACAACTGGAGCGCGAGGCGCGAACGAGACAGGGAACAGGAAGTGGAAACTGGGATCGGGAATTAGAAGATAGGGACTAGCCGGCAACCATCAGGGAAGTAGAAAGTCGTCGATGAAGCACAAGCGGCAATTCATGAATTCAATGGACCCGAATGTGACGGGAGCGAACTCGCTTGCGTCGCACGCGGCGGCGCGCGGGCTGCTGTACGGAACGGCGGTGCGGCCGGCATTGATGGATGTGGAGGGGATCGCCACGGGAAGCTGCCGCGATGGCTATACCCACCTTGTTGCGGCACAGGCCGCCATGCTGGCGGATGAATATACGACCGACTGGAAATGGGTGCGGCCGTCTCCCGATCGCTTCGACTTTACGCAGCCCGATCGTTTGATGCGCTTTGCAAAGTTGACGGGAAAGCTGGTGCGAGGGCAAATCCTATGCTGGCACATGGCGTTGCCGGATTGGTTTCGGAGCAAAGCGACGCACGAGAATGCACGCCAGCTTCTCAGCAATCACATTCAGGCACTTGTGGAACGTTATCGCGGGCAGATTCACAGTTGGATCGTGGTGAACGAGGCCATCGATCCGACGGACGGGCGGACAGATGGGCTGCGAAAATCGCCGTGGCTTGAGCTGATTGGGCCTGGCTACATTGAACTGGCTTTTCGCACCGCAGCTGATGCCGATCCGAATGCGAAGCTGGTTTACAACGATTACGGAATAGAGACTGACTCCGAGAGAGATGCAAAGAAGCGTGACCAGGTCCTTGCGTTGCTGCAACGATTGAAAGCCAGCGGGACGCCGGTTCACGCGGTAGGCATACAGAGCCATCTATATATGGCGCGACAGCCATCTGGCGCAGGCTTGCAAGGTTTCATCCGTGAGGCAGGGAAAATGGGCCTCGAGGCTCATATTACGGAGCTCGATGTGAATTGCCGCCGGATGGAGGGTGGGCAGGAAAAACGCGATGCCATTGTGGCGGGCATTTACCAAAGGTATCTCGACCTGGTTCTGGCGGAGCCGAACGTGCCGCTGGTAACGACCTTCGGGACTACGGATGCGCACACGTGGTTGAAGCTTGCGTGGCTACTGCTTCCAAATCCTGAGGACAAACGCGGACCCTGGGCGAAGTTTGTCGAGGGCATGCGCCAACGACCGTTGCCCTTCGATGACGACTTTGCGGCGAAGCCGGCGTTCTGGGCGTTGCGCGGAGCTTTCGATGGGGCACAGCGAGCATAAGACAAGGATCGACGGTCGCTGATAGGGAATTGGCTTTTTTGACCCGCCAGCTACTTTTGATATTTCCAATTCCGCTGTTTGCCTTCCGCAATCCAGTCGATCGCAGTGGCGATGCGTTGCTTGCGGGTCTCGGCGCGTTTGGCGTCGACGATCCACTCAATATATTCCCGGCGGCAACTGGGGCTGAAGGCGGCAAAGGCGGCGGCGGCCTTCTTGTTCTTGCCGAGAGCCTGATTGAAATCCGGAGGAGTTTTGAGGGATTCCCTGGCCGGCTTGACGACGCGAGGGCGAGCTGCGATGGGGCTTCTTTCTTTTCCGTCTTCGATGAGAGCCGCGGCTTGAGCGACCCATTCGATCATCTTCTTTTCCGGCGGAAGCGACTCGACGCTGGTGATGCGGCCAAGCGAGCCCATGGCTCCATCGCGCACCACGCCTGCCTTGCGCAGGATAGCGCCAATTTCGAGCCCCCAGAAACCTAAACTGCAATGCTCTTTGAAGCCCGACATGTTGCAGAGGATCACGCCACGGAATTCAAAGAAGGGACGGCTCCACTTCATGGTTTCTTCAACCTGGGGGCATCCTGCGTGGATGAGCTTGCGCAGGTGGACGAGGATCGGCTGGGCGTAGGGGCGTGCCTTTTTGATGTAGGCGTCGACTTTGGGATTGCGACGTTCTGTCGGCATGGGACTCTCCGAAAGCGAGAATAACAAGAAACAAATGGGGCAGTAAATAAGAAATCGACGGAAAAGAATAGAGAGCCACTGCCGCAGGGCCGCATCGCTTAGGATCGAGTCTAAGCACGAATGAGCATTCGATTTTACTCAGCTGCTTTTCTCGCGTGCACGGGTCTGGTGACGAGCTTGGCTGCCTGGTCGCAGCAATTGCCGCCCATTGAGCCGCCCGCGCCGATGCCCGCCGCGCCAGGCGCATCGCCGAGCCTGCGTGTGACGACGACGGAGGTGCTGGTGCCGACGCTGGTGGAGGAAAAGGGCGGCGGCATTCTGTACGGGCTAAAGCCGAGCGATTTTATTTTGGAAGACAATGGCGTGCCACAGAAGATCAGGGTCCAGCCGGAGATGGACACAGCACCCGTGGCGCTTGTGGTGGCGGTGGAAGAGGGCGGTTCGAGTGTGCTCGAGTTCGACAAGCTCGCGCGGCTGGGCCCGCTGCTCGATGTGTTTCTCTTCGATCCGCGGAGCCAGGTGGCCCTTGTTGGTTTCGACTCCCGACCGCACCTGATCGAGGACTTTACGCATTCGGGCGATAAGGTGAACAAGGAGTTGACCGAACTGGTGCCGGGCAAATGCGGCGCGGCGATCCTGGACACCGTGAATTACGCGGTGACGCTTCTCGAGTCGCAGCCCAAGGAATATCGGCGCGTGCTGCTGCTGATCAGCGAGGAGCGCGACCACGGCAGCAAACACACCAGGCCGGTGCAGCTGATCCGAAAGATTGGCGAGTCTGATGTGCTGGTGCTCAGCGTGTCTTTTTCGCCGGGGCTGGCGGAGTTCGCAGGCGGGATGAAGGGACCCTATTACGGCCAGACCACACCGGCCCACACGCCGACGCCCGGATTGCCGGAACAGACTGCAGGAGGGAACTTGATGGCCCCGCTGGTCATGGCCATAAACGGGGCGAAGAAGAATGTAACGAAGGAGATCGCGGATTTGAGCGGCGGCGAGTACACAACGTTTGTGCGCGACAAGGCATTCCAGGCGGAGATCCTGCGGGCGGCGCGAGATGCGCGCAACCGGTACCTGATTACCTTCAGCCCATCGGACCCGACGCCAGGGCTGCATACGATTCGGGTGCGGACTGCTGAAGATTATGGGGCGAGGATCGTGGCGCGGGCGAATTACTGGCGGGATGCGCAGACGCAGTAGGTTCGGGTGCATCCTGCGGTGGATGAGGGTTGATAGTAACGATGTAGTTTCAATAAGTTACGCGGTTGATACAAAATGCCGCAGAAAGTGTGGCATAATGTCCGTATGGGTGAGAGCACCTCAATTCCGGTGCAACCTCCGATGCTCCAGTTCGACTTGCGGGCGGTGGAGAATGGAGTGCCACTTTCCGCATTGCCGAAGTTTGCTGCCTACTCCGGGTTCGAACTGAGTGATTTGCTGGAAGTTGTTATTCCTGCACGCACCCTGAAGCATCGCCGGGAACGCAAAGAGCCGTTGAACCTTGATGAATCGGATCGGCTTGCACGGGTTGTGCGGCTCTACGATCTCGCAGTCAAGGTCTTTGGGAATCCTGAAAAAGTGCGCCAGTGGTTGTCGAAGCCCAAGATGCGATTCGATGAGCGCTCGCCCCTCGCAATGATGCGAACCGAGTTGGGTGGGCGACAGGTTGAAGAGTGGTTGATTCAGATCGATGAAGGGATGTTCGCCTGAAGTCGGTCATGAACCGTTGCTATTTATGAAAAGTACGCTTCGAGGGTGGAAGAAGATAGCCTGCAAAGGCTTAAAAAAGAGAGAATCTTCCATCCGGCTTGCGCGGTGATTGCCTGCAAAGGCGTTAAAAGTAGACATCCGTAGCAGCCAAGTCAGAGACAGGAAGCAGTCAAGCGGGCACGAGTCTGATTTGGAGATTGCTATGGGGATTTATTGGAGAATCAGCAACTATATTGACTTGAGCGGCGATGGTGGCCGCGTCGCTAGCGCAAGATGGCATTCCGCGGGTCAGAGGATCGTTTACCTAGCCGAATCGCCCGCTGTGGCGATGTTCGAAGCGCTTGTCCACATGGAATACGATGTGGAAGATTTCCCCGACGAATTCACGCTGCTAAAGGTTTTCGCGCCCGATTCGCTAAAGATTACTCTTCTCGATCCATCTGAGAATCCAGACTGGCGCGAAAAGCCTGAATTCACCCGCGGAATCGGCGACAACTGGCTAACTTCGCGTGAAACTGCTCTTGCGCGCGTGCCTTCCGCGGTTGTTCCCCAAGCCTGGAATTATCTTCTGAGTCCCGAGCACTCCGACGCAAAGTTGGTACGGATTGAGGGACAATCTCGCGAACGACTTGACATTCGGCTTTCGCGAAGGAAACTCCGTTGAGCCACATAGAGCTTCCGCACGCCAGTTGAAGTTTGCCAGCGGGCGGGTTCATGTTAATCTTTCAGTAGACACTGAAGAGTGGACACGAGAGAGAATGAGGAGTACCTAACGCCGTGCTGGCGATTGAGAAAAAAACTGACCTGATCAAACGCTTCCGAACCCACGAAACGGACACCGGATCGCCGGAAGTCCAGATCGCGATTCTGAGCGAGCGGATCAACGACCTGACCGAGCATTTCAAGGCCCACAAGAAGGATCATGCATCCCGGCGTGGACTGTTGATGCTGGTGAGCAAGCGCCGCCGCTTGCTGGATTACCTGAAGACGCACGACACGGACCGCTATCGCGACGTGATCGGCAAACTCGGAATCCGCAAGTAACCGACGAAAGCTGACATTGAACCGGATGCATTCAGACCGGACACTGGTCACGGTCCCCATACAACATGGAATACCGGACCAAGGCGCGCGGGGCGGCCTGAAGAGGACGCCTGAGCTTGCGCAGGGGTGTTTGTTGCGCGCGTGGCCGCGCCTTCCCCACACAATTTTCCCAAGCGAAAAAATCGAAACGAGGACATTATGTCTACGAAACATGAAGTAGCCGTCGAGCTAACCGGCGGCAAGCGACTGGTCTTTGAGACCGGCCGCATGGCCAAGCAAGCCTCTGGCGCCGCCCTAGTGAGTACGGGCGAAAGCGTAGTTCTGGCCACTGCAGTGGCTTCCCAAACACCGAGGGAAGGGATTGATTTCTTTCCGCTCACGGTGGATTACCGTGAATATACGTATGCCGGCGGACGCATTCCCGGCGGATTCATCAAGCGCGAAGGCCGGCCCAGCGAGAAAGAGATTCTGACTTGCCGTCAGATCGATCGGCCCCTTCGGCCGCTGTTTCCCGATGGATTTCGCAATGAAACACAGTTGATTGCGCTGGTTCTTTCCGCGGACAAGGAAAACGATCCGGATGTGGTTGCGATCAACGGAGCGGCGGCGGCGGTTGCGCTGTCCGATATTCCCTTCGGCGCGACCGTTGGGGCTGTGCGCGTGGGACGCGTGAACGGCGAGTTCGTGGTGAATCCCACATACTCTGAGCGCGCAGCAACAACAGTGAACATCATGGTGGTCGGTCACAAGGACGGCATCGTGATGATCGAGTCGGGCGCCAAGGAGGAGACCGAAGAGGTGATCCTGGCGGCTATCGAGTTCGCCCACGAGGAGATCAAGAAGATTGTCGCCGCCATTGACGAACTGGTGTCGAAGGCCGGCAAGCAGAAGCGGGCATTTACCGCGCCAGAGACTGACGAGGCCTACTACGGCGAGCTGAAGGCGAAGGTCGGCGACCGGCTGAAGGATGCGTTGGACACCAAAACGCATGGAAAGATCGAGAGCTACGCGCTGGTGGATGAGATCAAGAAGGAGCTGGCCGCGGGGCTGGCTGCCGACGACGCGGACGGGAAGAAGAAGCTGGCGCACTATTACGAACTGTTGCGCGAGCGGCTGTTCCGCGAGCAGGTGACGAAGGAGCGCATCCGGCCCGACCGGCGCGCATTCGACGAGATTCGTCCGATCACGATCGAGACCGGCGTGCTGCCACGGACACACGGATCGGCGCTGTTTACACGCGGCGAGACGCAGGCGCTGGTGACAGCCACGCTGGGCACCGCGGACGACGGGCAAAGGCTGGAGAGCTACGAGGGCGAGCAGCGGAAGAACTTCATGCTGCACTACAATTTTCCGCCATTCAGCGTGGGCGAGACGGGCCGCATGACCGGCGTGGGACGTCGCGAAGTGGGCCACGGAGCTTTGGCGGAGCGCGCGATCAGCGCGGTTTTGCCGAGTGCCGACGAGTCGCCGTATTCGATCCGCATCGTGAGCGACATTCTGGAGTCGAACGGATCTTCTTCGATGGCTTCAGTGTGCGGAGCGAGCCTGGCACTGTTCGATTCCGGCATTGCACTAAAAGGCGCGGTTGCTGGAGTGGCGATGGGCCTGGTGAAGGAGGGCGACGACTACGCCATCCTGACCGACATTGCCGGCGCGGAAGATCACTACGGCGACATGGACTTCAAGGTGGCTGGAACGCGGAAGGGAATTACTGCACTGCAAATGGACATCAAGATCGGCGGCCTGACACGCGAGATTCTGCGGCAGGCGATGGAGCAAGCGCGGCAGGGCCGGCTGTTCCTGCTGGACAAGATGGACGCGGTGCTGGATGGGCCGCGCGTGGAGCGCTCGAAGTATGCACCGCGCATCGAGACCGTGATGATTCCGACGGACAAGATTCGCGACCTGATCGGCAAGGGCGGGGCAACGATTCGCGGCATCGTGGAGCAAACGGGCGCGAAGATCGACGTGGACGATACGGGCAAAGTGAGTGTTGCGTCGAGCGACGCCGAGGGCCTGGCGAAGGCGCTGGCCATCATCGGCAATCTGACTGCTGTTCCTGAAGTGGGCAAGACATACCTGGGCAAGGTGGTGCGGCTGGCCGAGTTCGGCGCGTTCGTGGAGCTGTTCCCCGGCACGGACGGACTCCTGCACATCTCCGAGATCGCGGAACATCGCGTGAAGGAAGTGAAGGACGAACTTCGCGAGGGTGACCAGGTGATGGTGAAGGTTCTGGCCATTGAAGGCAATCGCATCAAGCTGAGCCGCAAGGCGTTGATCAAAGAACAAAAGGCGAAGCTGGCGCAATCGGCCCCGGCCGAGGCCGAGGCGGACGAAGTGGAGTATACGCAGCCGGTCGTAAAGGCGACGCCTCCGAGCCCCAGAAGCGCCGCGCCGCGCAATGAGTTCGACGAGCGCCAGCCGAGCTCGAATCAGAGCACGATTCTGATCGAGGGCGGAGACGACTTCGAGGAAGAGAATGGCGTGGAGCTCGACGAGACAAACGAGCCGAACTTCAACCGCGTGGACGGAGCTCCCGTAGTTCATGCCGGTGGCCAGCCGTTCAGCGGAGGAGCACGACCGGGCGGAAGCGCCGGTGCAGGCGCCAACAACCGGCGCAGGCGGCGGCGTGGCAGACGCGGACCCGGCGGCGGACAGGGATGAAGAACCTGCTCAATTAGACAAAAGAAGACCCGGACGATATGTCCGGGTCTTCTTTTATGAGCCTTCGTATTTGGGGCGAAGTTCCGGGCGGTGGCTCCTCAGGCGTTCAAACGGTTTGCGGAGGTGGATTATTCGCTGCTGTTTGAAGTCCCTGTTGTGGCTTGACGCTGACGGGTGATTTCTTCTTCTGCAGTTGGGCTGATTCTTGCGCCCCGTTCTCCCTGGCGGCGTTCTTGCCGGCATACATGCGGAGATCGGCCGCGATGCGCAGGGATTCGGCATCCGGAGCTTCGTCAGGAAAGACCGCGATGCCCACGCTGGCGCCGACGCGAACGGTGAGTTCGCCAAAGGTCAAGGGCTCATCGAGAAGCTGGGTCAGGGTGCGCGCAACGCGCGCGGCATCGGCGCGGGTCATAGGCTCTTCGAGAATCACGGAGAACTCGTCTCCGCCGGTGCGCGCCACAGTGTCGGAGCGGCGCACGCGGCCGGTGAAAAGATTGCTCACGTGCTTCAGCAGTTCGTCGCCCACGTGATGGCCGGCGGTATCGTTCACCTGCTTGAAGTCATCGAGGTCGATGAGAAGCAAGGCGACATGCGAGCCGGTACGGCGGGCGCGCTCGATAGCGCCATCGAGGCGATCCTGAAAGAGGCGCCGGTTGGGCAGGCCGGTCAGTTCGTCATGCAGGGCAAGGTACTTGTTGTGTTCGAGCTGGTCCTCGAGGAGAAGCATGATCATGCCCACTGCCACCACATATTTGGGCAAATTCCAGACCTCGTTTTCGAGCTGGAGATTGGGGAAGAAGTAGAGAACGAATGGTCCTGCCACGAAGACACTCGCCCATGCAAAGAAACCGGCGATGGTGATGAAGGCTCCCGCAGTTGCGCGCCTGTAGGTGAACCAGAAATGGATTGCGCATCCGAGATAGACGGTGAAGAGAACCGCCTCGAAGGCAAGCATTGTGCCCACGCTGGGCCGGTGTTGAAAAACCAACAGGAAGATCGAAAGACCCACGTTGAGGGCGACGATCGTCCAACGCAACGGATGCCTGAACTGACGCCAGCTAAGGATCAAAATGGCGAGTGGCAGAGCGCCGATGAGCGCGGCTACGGGCGTCAAAGCCCAGGATCCGACGGGATCGATGACGAGAAGTCCGAAGTAGAGCGTATAGGTCGCCAGAAAAATGGCGAGCATCCATTGGCTGGAGCGCTGCAGCTTGCGATGGGGCACGGCCGCCCACGTAAACAGGACGCCGGCGCAGGCAAGAGCGGCTAGGCCGATGAAATAGGCGAGGCTGGCCCAGTTTCCGGGAGCGCTCAGAAACATGAAGGCAGCAAAATGAATTGCGATCAGGAGCCAGCCGGTCAGCCAGATGGCCGAGACCGATTTCCGGCCGTGCCGCGCGACAGACGCAAACGCAATGGTGAGGAGCCCGACGGCTCCCAAATCAGGAAGTTTGCTCCAGTCAACCAAGGCACTCCAGTCATGCGCGTGCGTTGCGCCGCGCTTTTCTTAATCTCGATTAAGGACAGAATCGGTGATTTTTTAGGAAAGGGCGATAGCGCTTTTGTTGGACTCTTCAGGCACCAGTGTACACTTTGGTAACCTTACCATTCGATTCTGAACCTAATCAATGAGTTAATTCTCGATAAACGTCGTGGAAAAAGCACAAAGTAGGAGGCAATTTGGGGCCGGTGGAAGCGGCTCAATGATGGATTCTCTCATTTCATTTCGATCGAAGCGAGCGAAATCCGCGGCTGGCAGTGGAAAACTCGTCAAAGTCATGACTGGCGAAAGATCGAAACGCCCCCTGGCTGAACAAAACCCAACATCCTGCCGATAAAGCTCGATGCGCGGTGTATGCGCAAGGGCGGAGCACTCGACCGCCGCAGAGGGCGCAATGATCTCGTTAAAGAAATATCTCGAATCGCAACAAAAGGATTCGCAAGAAACCGCAGGGCTTGTGGAGGGCGATCTGCTGCCGGCGGTCGTCGACGCCTATGGCTCTGCGTTGCTTGAAATGGGCCACGCAAGTCTGGATGCGTGTCCCGGAATGGGAGATGAACTGAAGCGGCATCTGGGCGAATTCAAGTCGGGACTTTCGGCGGATATGACCTCGGCGGCGCTTTCGGCGACCGACACTGGCGTGCGGGAGCAGTTGAGCGGGTGGGGCCGGGGGACCGCAAAGCACTATCAGCAGAAAGCCTGCGAAGTGAAAGAAATGCTGCTGATGATGGCGCGCACCGCGGAGTCGGTGGGCACGCGCGACCAGCGATGCGCGGGTCAGATGACCGAGGTGACGGAGCGGTTAAAGGCGATCGCGAGCCTTGACGATTTGACGGAGATTCGCGCTTCGATCGAGAAGAGCGCGACGGAGCTGAAGACGTCGATTGACCGAATGACGGCTGAAGGCAAAGCGGTGCTGGATCAACTCAAGGAACAGGTGACCAGCTATCAGACCAAGCTGGAGGAGGCTGAAGAAATCGCGTCGCGCGATGCTCTGACGGGTTTAAGCAGCCGGCTTTATGTGGAGGGGCAGATCGAGAAGCGGATGGGAGCCGGAACGCAGTTCTGCCTCGCGATCGTCGATATCGACCGCTTCAAGAAGGTGAACGACGATCACGGACACGTGACCGGGGATGATTTGCTGAAGCAATTCAGCACGGAGCTGCGGTCGGCCTGCCGGGCGACCGATGTGATTGGCCGGTGGGGTGGCGACGAGTTTATTTTGCTGTTCGATTGCGCGTTGGCGGAGGCGGAGGGGCAGACCGTCCGGCTCCGGAAATGGATTTGCGGCAACTACACGATTCGGGGCAAGGCAGGCGAGGTCAAGCTGCGTGTGGATGCATCGATCGGGCTGGCCGCGCATGCGGCAGGCGAAGAGATGAAGGAGCTGCTGGCCCGGGCCGACGCCGCGATGTATGAGGAGAAGGCGGCAGGGCGGCAAAAGGTGGCCTGAGGCGAGCGGCTAAGGTCATTGGCAGGGCTTGCGCGCGGTGATGGATCGACGCTGCTCGGCGGCCTCTCTGTTTTTCTGTGTCTGCCGTCACAGGCCAGCGTCTTCGCACCCATTAATGGACGCGCATCTCCCGCAAACCCGTTTCTGAAGTCCTCCTCCTCTTTTTCCCTATTCTTCCTTGAGTTCCCTTCTCCCACGCGGGAATGTGGAAGGGAACCTTGCTCGCCGCCTCGCTCTCTGGCAGAGAAAAAGAGAATGCACCGAAGAGAGAGATGCAGCGAATGCAAGGCACGGAACGATGGAAAGGCTCTCATGAGATTACTCATTGCCGAAGACGACAAGGCGCTGGGGCAGTTCCTGAGCCGCGGTCTTGAGGCCGATGGACATCGCGTCCACCTGGCCTACGACGGCGGCGCGGCGGTGGAGGCATTTCGACAGGAGTTGCCGGATCTGACCATTCTCGACCTGAACATGCCGGTGAAGGATGGCGAGCAGGTGCTCGAAGAGGTGCGCACGCTGGATCCAAATCTGCCAGTGCTGGTGCTGACCGCGCGGCAGGAAGTGGACACGCGGGTGCGCTGTCTGGACCGCGGAGCGGACGATCTGATGACCAAGCCCTTCAGCCTGCACGAACTGCGCGCGCGATGCCGAGCGCTGCTGAGGCGCAAGCGGGAGACGCGGCTGCAGCTGCGCGCAGGCGATCTGGAGCTGGACCGGCTGGAGCACACGGCGCGGCGCGGCGAACGGCAGATTGTTTTGACCAACAAGGAATTTGCGCTGCTTGAACATCTGATGCTCAACCGCGGCGAATGTGTCTCGCGGGTGGAGCTGCTTGATTCGGTGTGGAACCTGGAACCGGCGCAAACGACGAACATCGTCGACGTGTATGTGAACTATCTTCGCCGCAAGCTCGAGGATCCGCCGCCGGGCCGCCTGATCCGGACGGTGCGCGGACGCGGCTACATGGTCCCGTCGGAGGCGGAGCTGTCTCCGCTGGCACCGCTTGCGGGTCCGATGGTGGCGATCGGCCCGGTTTCACCGGCCGAGTTGCCTTCCATTCCTCCGGCAGCCGCAACGCATTGACGCGGCCTGGTTCGTGGCCTGGTTCATGGCCTGGTTCGTGGCCTGGTTCGCAGATTGATCGATTCATTGAGGTCTTCAAAGGAGAACTTTCATGCAGCCTTTTTCGGTTCCTGTTCTTCCTGCGCTTCCACGCATCCGGCCCCGCACCGCGCTGGTGGCAAGCGCCGATCGCAGTTTCCGGCAACGGCTCACGCAGATCCTTACCGGCCTGCGCTGGGAGGTTCGCGAGGCGGAGGGTGGCGCCGGGGCGTGGAGCGAAGCCGAGGCCGCGCATCCCGAGGCTGTGATTGTCGACTCGTGGCTGCCGGATCTGGATTTGAGCGAGTTCCTGAGCGACTTCAGAGAAAAGTTTCCCGGAGTTGATGTGGTGACCGCAGAAGGCACGAGCGCCGAAGAGAGCCCACGCGGGCCTTACAGACAGGAATTGCTCTACGCACTGCGCCGCAGCCAGGAGAACGACACAGCGGCGTGGAGTGCGCCTCCCGCAATGGATGCGGCGCGGATGGTGCTGGAATTGCCGAAACTGGAACTTCCGAAAACGGACTTGCCGAAGCCGGTGCGTCGAGCGGAGTCAGCCGCGACGGATTTTTCCGCGCGCCGGGCAACGCCGACTGATGCGAGTCTGACGCCCGGCGCGCCGAAGGCCGTTTCGATCCGCGAGGGATTGCCTGCTTCCGGAACTGGAGCGGGTTCCGCCGAGCGGCTGCCGGAGATGGTGGGGAATGCTGCCTGCATGGTCGAAATCAGCCGCCGGGTACGGCTTGTGGCCCCGCGCATGACGCCGGTGCTGATCGAAGGCCCGACAGGTTCGGGCAAGGAACTCGTGGCCGAAGCGCTGCACCGCCTGTCGTCGCGCAGCCGCAAGGCTTTTGTGGCGATTAATTGCGCCGCAATTCCTGAATCGCTGCTTGAAGCCGAACTCTTCGGGCACACGCGGGGCGCGTTTACCGGCGCCGTGCAGGGACGCACCGGCCGAATCGAAGCTGCCGACGGAGGAACGCTGTTTCTGGACGAAATCGGCGAGATGCCGCTGGGGCTGCAATCGAAACTGCTGCGTTTTGTGGAGTGCGGCGAGCTGCAGCGCGTGGGCGACAACGAAACTGTCAGGGTGGATGTGCGCATCATCGCCGCCACGCATCGGCCGCTGGCATCGCAGGCGCAAACGGGCGGCTTCCGCTCCGATCTTTACTACCGGCTGGCCGTCTTCCTGATCCGCACGCCGGCGCTCTCGGAGCATCAAGAGGATCTGCCGCTGCTGATCGAGCATTTCTTCGAAAAGATGGGCCGGGACGCGCCCATGAAGCGCGTGGACGAGGGTGCGCTGGCGAAACTGATCGCGCACAACTGGCCGGGCAACGTGCGCGAACTGGAACATGTGCTCGAGCGCGGCGTGATTCTCGCCGGCGACAACCCGGTGCTGACCTCGCGCGAGATCGACTTCGGCCTGTCGGTGAATTGAAATTGAGCTGGAAGGTGGGGATTGGAATGATGGCTCCGTCAGCCGGGAGGTTCGGATGAGCATGGAGATCGAAACGCAGTTGAGCGACCAGATCGCGCGGTACCTCGATCTGGCCGCCTCCCAGGCCAAACTGACCGCGGCCAACATGGCCAATGTGGATACGCCAGGCTATCGCACTGTGGGCCTGGATTTCGAGACCGAGATGCGCGAGGCCGTGAGCGACGTGAACCAGGGACGTGGGCCGCGCAAGGTTCGAGTGACGGAGGTGGATGGACTGATCTCGCGGCCGGACGGAAACAATGTCTCCATCGACCGCGAAAGCTTGCAACTGGCCGAGGCCCAGCTGAAGTTCAGAACCGGCGTGGCTCTGCTGCGCCAGGAATATCAGCGCGTGATGGACGCGATTCACGCCGACAAGTCGTGAAAAACAGGGAACAGGGATTAGGGATTAGGGAATAGTAAAAGCAAGAGCAAATGCAAGAGCAAGACCTGGAGGTTGATCCATGAACCTATTCGGATTGATGGAGACATCGGGCTCGGCGATGGAGGCCGAACGAATGCGCGCGGAGGTGGTGGCGGCCAACATGGCCAATGCGGAGACGACGCGCACCGAAGATGGCGGCCCGTATCGCCGCCAGGAAGTTGTCTTCGCCGCCAACGGTGGCGATGCAGGCTTCCTCGATTCCATGAACGATTCCATGACCGCACAGATGACGGCGGCGACCGCTAACGGCGAAACAGGGGGAGCGGGTGGGGGGCTGACGGGATCTGCGGCTCTGCCTCCGCTTTTGCCTTTGCCCGGAGCGCCCAATGTGTCGCCCGGGGTCCACATTGCCCAGGTGGTCGAGGATCCATCCCCGCCGCTCAAGCGCTACGATCCCGGGCATCCCGATGCCGGGCCGGACGGCTACGTCGCCTATCCCGACATTAATCCTCTTACAGAAATGGTGGACCTGATGGGGGCGACGCGTGCATATGGCCTGAATGGTTCCGCCGTTCAGGCGGAGAAGGGCATGATCACGTCGGCATTGGAGATCGCGAAGACCTAGGGCTACGGGGAGCAGGAAGTCGCGAATCGGGAAGCAGGGAAAAAGCGGTGAGGAATTCGGAGCCAGTGGATGGAGAGGGAGGCGCAATCGATGCTGACTGCAATGAGCGCGGTAACGGCGGCGACGAGCATAGGGCCGGCCGCCACTGACCAGGCAAGCCTTTTTTCGGCGGGCGGAACAGCGAGAGTTTCCGGAGCGCCATTTTCCGATCTAATCACCGGCGCCGTGGGTGAGGTGAGCCAGCTTGAACAGCAGGCCAATGCAGCAGTGAGCGGCCTGATGACCGGCACGGGGGTGGATGTGCATCAGGCAATGATCGCCACCGAAAAAGCGGACATGGCCTTTGAATTGGCGCTGGCAGTGCGCAACAAGGCGGTGCAGGCCTACCAGAGCGTGATGGGAATGCAGTTCTAGATAGAGCGGGTAGCCGGGAGATTGAAGCTCGGCGCAAAAACGAGAAGCGGAAACCATGGCCACGGGTACACAGTTGGAAAAGAGCCCGCCGGCAGCGCCGGGAAGGGTGCAGGCGGGCGGGCAGTGGCGCGGGTTTTTAGGGTTAATCCAGGTGCGCTGGGCGCAGATGGCTGCGGCGCAACGGGGCTGGGTGGCGGTGAGCGCGCTGATGCTCGTCGCGCTCATCGGCGGACTAACGTGGTACGCGCTGAGTCCCGACTGGCGCACGCTCTACGTGAACCTCGATCCGGACGACGCGCGCCAGATCGGCCAGATTCTCGCTACAGCGCAAATTCCCTTTGAGGCTTCGGCCGATGGCGTGGGAATCATGGTTCCCGCCGCGCAACTGGACAAGGCGCGCCTGGCGACCGCGGCCAAAGGCGGCGTGAAGAGCGGCCGGCTGGGGTTTGAGATCTTCGACAAGCCGAACTGGGTGGGATCGGAGTTCGACGAGCAGGTGAATTACCAGCGAGCGCTCGAGGGCGAGCTCGAGCATACGGTGGCGACGCTCTCCGACGTGACGTCAGCGCGCGTGCATCTGGTGCTGCCGCACGATTCGCTTTTTCAAGGCGAGGAGCGGCCGGCCAAAGCTTCAGTGATACTCAAGCTGCGGCGCAGTTCGCTGGCCGACGGCGAGGCGGAGGCGATTCGCAACCTGGTGGCCTCGGCCGTCGACGGCCTGACCCCGGATCATGTCGTGCTGGTGGATGCCTCGGGCAACCTTCCTCTCGGACCCAAGAATCCCGACGCAATGCGATTGAGTGCCGAACAGGCTCTCGAGGACAAACTCGTCTCAACCCTCGAGCCGGTGACGGGCGCGGGCAACGTGCGCGCCTCGGTGACGCTCGACTACGACGAGACAGCCAGCGATGAAACCGCGGAGACCTACGACCCCGCGAAGACGGTGACCCTGCAAATGCAGCGAACCCAGCAGTCGACCGGCCCGCAGCCGGTGGCCGCGGGAGTTCCCGGCGCGGCGTCGAATGCGCCCAACACGACCGCCTCGGGCGGACTGCCGGTATATCCCAAACAGACGACGCAGCCCGAGAACGCCGAAAGCGAGGCCAGCACCTACGGCGTCTCGAAGACAGTGCGGCACACAATCGAAAATCCGGGCCGCGTGCGGCGGTTGACCGCGGCCATCGTGGTAAACGACCGGCTGATGCAGCCTGCAACGAAGAATCATGCTCCCGTCTGGCAGCCGCGCTCGGCCGACGAGCTGCGCAACCTGACCACTCTGGCCCAGGCGGCGGTGGGCTTCGACACCGCGCGCGGCGACGTGGTGACGGTCGAGGATCTGGCCTTCGACGGCAACCAGGGACAGCCTCCCGTCGCCGTTCCGGAGCAGATTCTCAACACGGCGGAAAACTCGCCGGTGCTGGTGAAGTATCTCGCGCTGCTCGTGGGACTGATGGTGGTGGTGGCATTCGCCGTTCGGCCCGCGATTCGTCACGCCGGCACGGCGCTGGCGACGCGACCGTCGGGCAAATCGGCTTCGCGGGAGCTGGTGGCCGCATCACAGGCGACGCTGAATCCTCCCGAGCCCGCGCCGATGGATCCCGAACGGCTGCGCAATCAGGAGATCTTCGAGCAGGTGAGGGGCCACCTGAAGCGCGAGCCCACGCAAAGCTCTCGACTATTGCAGAGCTGGATTCATTCGGATTAGGCGGGGCGGCAAGCGCCGGTGCGGGAAAGGAATTTCGCTTGGCGGAACTGGGAATCGAGAGCGATGCGACGCGGCACCACGCGGGAGCGAACATCTCCGGCGTGCGTAAGGCTGCGATCCTGCTTGTGGCCGTAGGCGAAGAGCTGGCCAAGGAGGTTCTGCGCGCGTTGCCGGAGTTGGACGTCCAGCAGATCACCGAGGAGCTGGCCGATTTGCGCGGCATCACGCCGGAGCTCTCGGCCCAGGTGCTGGAGGAGTTCTGGCAGTTGCTGGACACGCAGAACTTCATGGTGCACGGGGGACTGGATTACGCCAATCGCGTGCTGATCGAGGCCTTCGGCAAGCAGCGCGCCGACGACCTGCTGGCGCTGATGCGCCGCTCGCAGGAGGCTGCGCAGGGCAATCTGGCCAAGCTGCAGCGCACCGATCCGCAGCAGCTGGGAAAGCTGCTCGACTCGGAGCACCCGCAGACCATCGCCCTGGTGCTGGCGCACCTCGATCCCAAGCGCGCGTCGATGGTGCTGGACAACCTGAGCGAAGAGCACAAAGTGGTCTCGATCCAGCGCCTGGCGGAGATGCGCCAGTTTTCTCCGGAGATGGCGCAGAAGGTGGCGCTGATTCTGCACCGGCGCCTGGAGAGCGTGGGCGAAACGGCGCGCCGCAGCTACTCCGGCTTCAAGGCGGTGGCAGATCTGCTGAACCGGCTCAACGCCGAGGAGTCGAAGAAGATCTTGGAGACCATCGAAGAGAACCAGCCGGAGCTGGCGCTGAGCATTCGCAACCTGATGTTCACTTTCGAGGATCTGATCACCGTGCCGCCGGCCACGATTCGCGAGATCGTCTCCGGAGTCGACAAGCGGCAACTTGCGCTGGCCCTGCGCGGCGCCAACGATGAGTTGCGCGCGCAGATCTTCAAGGCCATGAGCTCGCGCGCCGTGGAGATGCTGAAGGAAGACATGGAGGTGCTGGGCCCGGTGCGCTCGCGCGAGGTGGCGCAGGCTCAGCAGGAGATTCTCAATCTGGCTCGGCGATTGGAGGCCGAGGGCAAGGTGATCCTGAAGCTCGAAACCGGCGACGAGATGCTGGCGTGAGAGATGCAAAGGATCAAGGGACCGCGCCGCGCCAGCGAGCAAGAATCGCTCGCCCCCCGCTTCGCGACCCCGGCAGGGAACTAGGGAACGAGAAGGCGGGGAACAGGCAGCTGCCAATTGGGGAATAGGAATTTGAGGATGGCGATGGGGGCGCAGGGAAAATCCGCGGGCGGCGAGATCGAAGCGCTCGAGTACCCAGCCTGTCCCGGTGCGGGGCCGGTGACGGAGTGGAACGGTTGGGCGGAGGCTGATGAATTCGGCCGAACTGCGCAGGCGAGAGCGAGGGGCGCGCGCCGGGAACTGGCGGGAGCCACCAACGAACTGACGGATGACGATGCGCGGCAGTCCTTTGAAGCGGGGCGGGAGCGTGGCCGCCAGGAGGGCCGCCAGGCCGAGCGAGAGGCGCAGGCCGCAACGCTGACGGCCGAGGCGGAGCGTTACCAACGGCAGCTTACGGCACTCGCAGCAAAATTCACGGAAGAGCGCGACCGGTATCTGGCTGCGGTGGAGCAGGAGGTGGTGAAGCTGGCGCTGGCGGTGGCGGCGCGCATCCTGCGCCGCGAAGCGCAGATGGATCCTTTGCTGCTGACCGGGGCGGTACGCGTTGCGCTGGGCCAACTGGCGGGATCGTCGGAGGTCGAGCTGCGCGTGCCTGCGGCGGAACTCGAGTTGTGGAAGGAAGCCATAGCGCATTTGCCCCATCTGGCGATGAAGCCCGCAGTGACAGTGGGCGAGGGAATGAGGCTGGGCGACTGTGCGATCGAGAGCAAGGTGGGAACGGTCGATCTTGGCGTGCGTTCCCAGTTGGCCGAGATCGAGCGCGGATTCTTTGATCGCGCCGGCGGCACGGGCGCGAGCCAACCTGTCGCGGCGCGGAATGCGGACCAAGTTGCGGACCAAGTTGCGGACCAGGTTGCGGACCGCGGAGACGCGCGCCGATGACGCCGCTCTTGGAACGCTACTTTTCGCGGTTGCAGAGCGGGCAGCCCTGGCGCTGGCGTGGCCGGGTCCTCGAGTCTGTGGGGCAGACGATCGAGTCTGCTGGGCCGCCGGTCTCGGTGGGGGAGTGTTGCCAGATTCAGGACCAGACGGGGCGCGCGCATGCGGCTGAAGTGATCGGGTTTCGCGGGTCCAATGTGTTGTCGATGCCGGTTGAAGCCGCCGATGGCGTTCGCTTTGGCGATCCCGTGTGGTCCGAGGGCGTGATGCCGCGGATCGAGGTGGGGCCGGCGCTGATGGGTCGGGTGCTGAACGCGCAAGGCATTCCAATCGATGGCGGTCGCATGCCCTCGATTGCGAAGACGATGCCACTCGATGGAGCGGTGCGCTCGCCGTTCGACCGCGTGCCCATTCAGGAGCCGCTGGGCACGGGCATTCGCGCCATCGATGCATTGCTGACCGTGGGCCGTGGGCAGCGAGTGGGAATCTTTGGCGGATCGGGCGTGGGCAAGAGCACGCTGGTGGGCATGATGACGCGCAACACCGAGGCCGAAGTCACGGTGGTGGGTCTGGTGGGCGAGCGCGGCCGCGAGGTTGGCGAGTTTTTGCGCGATTCGCTGGGCCCGGCGGGATTGGCGCGTGCGGTGGTAGTGGTTTCAACGTCCGACGAGTCGCCGCTCAAGCGCATGCGTGCCGCATTGGCGGCGACGACGGTGGCCGAGTTCTTCGCCGCTGAGGGAAAGCATGTGCTACTGGTGCTCGATTCGCTGACCAGGTTTGCCATGGCCGCGCGCGAGATTGGCCTGGCGGCCGGCGAGCCACCCACGGCGAAAGGATACACGCCTTCGGTTTTCGCGCGGCTGGCGCGGCTGGTCGAACGCGCGGGGCGCTTTCGCACGGGATCGATCACGGCATTCTATTCCGTGTTGATGGAGGGCGACGACCAGCAGGACCCAATGGTGGATGCGGTGCGCGCGCTGCTTGACGGGCACGTGGTGCTCTCTCGCGCGCTGGCCTCGGAGGGTTGGTATCCACCGATCGAAGTGCTGGACTCGATTAGCCGCCTGATGCCGGCGGTGGCCGGAGAGGAGCATCGTGAGCAGGCCGCGCTGGTGCGCAAACTGATGGCGGTCTACGCGCGCTCCGAGGATCTAGTGCGCATCGGGGCGTATAAGGCCGGCGCCGATCCGGAGCTGGACCGCGCGCTGCGCGCGCGCGATGCGATTCGCGCGTTTCTCACGCAGAACGCTCTCGAGCATGTCCGCTTTGTCGATGGCCTGCGGAGCCTTGCCGCGCTCGCCGGAGAAGTGTAAGCGATGGCGGTCTCGCAAGCCTTGCGCCGCCTGATGCAGGTGCGAGAGCTCGAAGAGGAGTTGAGCCAGGCAGCCCTCAAATCGGCAATGGGAGATTTGCGACGCATGGAGTTGGCGCTCGCTGCAGCCGAGCAGCGCGAGCGCAACGGACGGCGGCAGGTGACGGCGAGCGCGACTACAGGGGAGCTAGTGGACCGGATCGCCGGCCTTGAAGAGACGCGCGCGGCGCTTCGCCATGGCGCGGCGCTCAAGCCAAGAATCGCGGAGGCGGAGATTGAGGTGGCGCGGCGGCGACAGGTGTTCCTGGCCAAGAGAATCGAAAGGCGTCAGGTGGAGACGCTGATTCGGAAGACCGAGGCCGAAGACGCGGTCGATGCCGGCCGCCGGGCGCAGAGGGCGCTCGACGACTGGTTCCTGAGCCGGGCGCGGCATGGCGGCAGGACGAGTGAGAAAGCAAGTGAGGAAGGCTGAGAGCGGCTGAGCTGCTCCTGCCTGGTCGCGAGGGCGGCGAACCCAGGGCGGCAAACGTCGAGACTTGAGCGAAAACTTAAGGTGTGCGATGGAAGTTTCCGTAAACGGGATCGATCTCCCAGGCTTGAAAATCTCCTAACCCCTCTCCCAACACTTTGGCACGCTTGCTGCACTCACTCTTCCCATGACGATTGCCGTTGGCATGGACGTCAGCGCAGGTACGGGGCCTGGATCAGGCACGGGGCCTGCAGTAAGCACAGGGGCTGGTGCAGGAGCCAGGGTTGGCGGAGCGATCGCCTCGCTGGAGCGCGCAGGCAGTGCGGAACAGGGGCAGACAGCGGCATATGCTCCCGGCAAAGGAACAGATGCGAGCTGGCCGAATGCGGTGAAGGGAAGTGGGCCCTCTGGGGCGGGGAGCAACGAGAATTTCAAAGCGAGTTGGCAGTCGATGCTGCGCGCGTGGGATGTGGATGCGAGGGCGAGCAGCGGCGCGACGGACCCTGTGGCTGATGAAGCCGGCGGGCCTGGTGCGGCGACTGGAAGCACCGATCTCCCCGACGTCGATAACGCACAGTCGACGTTCGCGCGCGCTGGCGCCGAGGCGGCCCAATCAGCGTTGACAACGAACCGGAACAGCGGGCCAATGGCGGTCGCGGGCACTCCAGCCAACAATGCGACGGGAGCGACTCGGCTCGGGAGCCTGGTGAATGCGTTCACCCTAACGCCGACCATAGCGGCGAGCGCGCCAAGCCCCGCCGCGATTCGTGCAGCAACAGGCCACGGCAGTTCCAGAGACGTGCAGGCAGGCGCGAACGTGAAAAGTGAAAAGCGGGCAAGCGCCGGGGAGGATGCGGAAGCCCATGCGCAGACGATTCCGTCGGCGAATGGACTGCCAGCATCTCCAGTTGACGGGGCTGGGCTCGCGGATTCGGTACAAACGCAAATCACGCCCGCATATCTGGCGGGTCCGCTCGGCTTCCGCCAGGCGAGACAGATTGATGAATCTTCGACCGGCGCGAGCGAGACGGAGCCGGAAGCGGCGATTGCGGCGATCCCGGCCAAAGGCACTCCATCGAATTCGGCGGCATCGACCGCGCCGAATTCGAGCGCAAACGCACGCGCTGCGAGCCAGGTTCCGGCGAGCGCGGCACAAAGTGTGGTGAGCGATGAAGATTCCGCTGGAGGCGAGACGGATTCGATCGGCGAGCAGGTAGCATCTGCGGTGCAACCGCAGCTTTCGACGACGGCGCAGGAGATCGCCATGGCCGTCGCATCGCGGGCGGGAATTGCGGGCCGGCAGAGTGGACTGGGCTCGAGTTCCGGCGTCGGGGAACATAAAACGCTGGCTGGAGATTTCGCAGCGCATCGCGGAGCGAGCAAGGCGAATGGTACATCCGTCGATCCCCCTGCCGCATCGGCGAGTGCGGACAAGCTGAGCGCAGACAATGACACGTTGCCCAAACAACATCCGATGGCGAGATCGGCGCAACAAGCCGTCGCGGGCGGCCCAAGCGCAGCAACGGGGCAGGGAATTGGAACACATGTCGTCGCGGGACAGGCCTCCGCGCCGGAAGGGTCGGCTTGGGTGCGTGATTCGGGCGGCGCGCAGGGAACGGCAGCAGCGCGCGATGAGTCCGCTTCAATCGAGGCAGCGGCGCCACAAGAAACCTTTGCCGCGCTCGATGCGGGAACTTCGGTGGGAACGCCGAGCTGGATTCATGCCGGCGGACATCAGGCCGAGGCGGGCTTCGAGGATCCGGCGCTGGGCTGGGTTGGTGTGCGCGCGGATCTGAGCGGCGGCAGCGTGCATGCGGCGCTTGTTCCGGGTTCGACGGAAGCTGCGCAGGCGCTGAGTGGGCATCTCGCGGGACTGAACGCGTATCTGGCCGAACAGCATGCGCCCGTAGCTACGCTGACCATGGCCGCTCCCGGCTCGAGCGGGATGGAAGCGGGAGTGGATCAGAATATGCAACAGAGCGCGGGCCAGCAAGGAGAGCAGAACCCGGCGGCAGCGCCACAATCGGGCGTCCGATCTGACCCGGGCGCGAGCGCTTCGGCTGCAGCGACGAGTACGACGGCGACAAACGGCGAATTCGATGTGACTGCATATGGCGGAGGCAACCGCGGCACGCATATCTCCGTGATGGCGTGATAAAGACAGGGAACAAGAAGCCAAGGGAACAAGAGAACAATGCAACGAGTAGCCAATAGCGAATAGAAATACACGGAGCGGTGAAGCCGGGAGGGACGATGGCAACAGGAATTCTGAATCACATGATGACGGCGGGGCAGGCGTTGAAGGGGATGGCTGCAACACCGATGGACGGCTCCACAAATGGCACCGGCGGAACGAGCGGGACAAACGGGACGACGGGGACGAGCGGCACGGACAACTCCGACGACACCAGCAGCAGTTCTGCGACGATCTCGGCCAACGACTTTCTCACGCTGTTGGTGACGGAGATGCAGAACCAGGATCCGACGGCGGACACGGACCCGAACGAGTACATCAACCAGCTCGTGCAGGTGAACAGCCTGGAACAGTTGATCGACATCAACCAGACTCTGAGCGGGGCAGTGGGCGGCACACCGTCAAGCTCCGAAAGCGGGGCTTCCCCGAACTCGGCCGGAACGAGTGCAGTCGTCTCGGGCACAAGTGTACCGGCGACGACAGCGGCTGCACACACACCGGCCTCGGCACACGCAGTTCCGGCAGCTATAGCGCAAACAACGGCCGCCCGGCGTACCGCGGGCAACGTAGGCGTGCCGAGCGTGAACCCGGCGGCGCAGCGGGTGGGACACGCACTGTCTGGCCAAACGCACCCGCGGCCGGCGAAAGGCAGCGCAATCCCATTGCAGTAACGCAGCTTCATCTGCCGGGCGGAATGGCCCGCACAACCGAAGTTGCGCCGGGCACTGAAGCCCTCAAACAGATCCGAATCAAAGAGGAGATGGACCATGGCAAGTTTCTCAATTCCGCTGACTGGCCTGGAGGCCGATTCGACAGCCTTGAACACCGTAGCGAACGATCTCTCCAACATGAACACGACGGCCTTCAAGGCGCAAACGACCAACTTTTCCGATCTGTTCTACCAGCAGATTGGCTCGACCGGCTCCGGCGACCCGATTCAAGTGGGCGCGGGTGTGAAGGTGGCGTCGAATGAGATTTCATTCACGCAAGGCTCCATCAACTCCACAGGAAACGCGACCGATGTGGCGCTGGACGGGAGCGGTTTCTTTGTCGTCGGCAATGGATCCGGCGGATACGAGTACACACGCGCAGGCAACTTTTCCGTGGATTCGAACGGGGACCTTGTTACTTCGAACGGCCTGAACGTGATGGGCTACCCTGCCCTGAACGGCGTGGTGAACACCAACGCACCGCTGACCGCGATCAACATTCCGGTGGGCCAGGTACAGGAGCCAAAAGCCACAACCACAATGAGCATGACGGCCAATCTTGACTCCACAACGGCGCAGGGCACTCAGTTTCCCGCGCAGGTGACGGTGTTCGATTCGCTCGGCGAGTCGCATGTGGCGACGGTGACGTATGAGCCGGGCGCAGCTGTGAATACGTGGACATATTCGGTTGCCTTGCCGGCTGCGGATTATTCAGCGGCAGGCGGAAATGCGGCGCCTGCAGCGATCACGGGGACGATGACCTTTAACGCAAACGGCAATCTGATCTCAATCAATCCGGGCGGCGCAGGCGCGGAGACGGTCGGGACGGCGCCCGGCGATTTCTCGTCCATCGCGCTCAATTTCAATCCAGCTGCGACCAACGTGCTCGTCGATGGAGCAGCGGGGCTCAATATTCAGTGGAACCTCATGAGCGCCGGCGGTACGCCGAACGTCAGCCAGGTGGATACACAATCCGCAGTGTCGGGCACCATGCAGGACGGCTATACCAGCGGCCAATACAACGGCTTCACTATCGGATCCGACGGAACGGTGACGGCGACCTACTCGAACGGCAAGCAGGAAAATGTGGGCCAGGTGGCGCTGGCCAATGTGGCCAATAACCAGGGCCTGAACCTGATGGGGAATGGGGACTATCTAACCACACAAGCCAGCGGCACGGCGGTGGTGGGAACCTCCGGCACTTCAGGCCTGGCCACATTGCAGGATGACGCGCTGGAGGCATCGAACGTCAACATTTCGACGGAGTTTTCCGATCTGATTATTGCGCAGCGCGCGTTCGAGGCGAATGCCAAGTCGGTGACCACGTTCGACACGGTCACGCAGGACACGATCAACATGGTTCATTGAGCTTGGCAATTATTCATTGGATGAAGGGCGGCTCTCGGGCCGCCCCTAGTTCTTGACGGGTGGGCGAACTTCAATGAACAAACCCTTTCCCTCCGCGAGCACGGTCCCTTTCTGGTTAACGACGCGGGCTTCGGCCCAATGCTTGCGCGGCTCGTTGCGAACGACGCGGCCCTCGATGCGAATTGGCGTTCCACTGGGAACCGGGCGGAGATAATCGATCTCGATCTTGCGCGTCATCGATGTCTTGCCCTTGGCCCGCACTGCTTTGCTCATGGCCTCATCAAGCAGCGTGGCGATAATGCCGCCATGCAGATAGCCGGGATGGCCGTCGAAGGTGCCGGGGACTTGAGGAAGGCTCACGACGGAACCGTCGCCGGCGAGCAGGAACTCGAGGCGCAGGCCGCCTTCATTGGCCGGGCCGCAACCGAAGCAGCGGTTGCTGGCCGAATGGGCGAAGGGTGTCAGGCGTTGGTGGCTCTCGGTCATGCCTGCCTCACAGACTGAAACTCACCGCTGAGCGCAGCGATCAATAACTCACGATCCACATTGCCTCCCGTGAGGATGATGCCGGCGCGTTTGCCGCCGAGCGATGATTTCTCCTTCAGCGCGGCCGCGAGTGAAGCGGCGCCGGCGCCTTCGGCAACGTTATGGGTGTCCTGGTAATAGACGGACATCGCTTCTGCAATTTCCGCGTCCGAGACTTCGACGATGCGTGCGACCTGACTCCACATGACTTCCAATGCATCCTGATTGGGTCTGCGGCAGGCGAGGCCATCGGCGATCAACGAAGCAGCGGGGGATTCAATCAGTTTGTGCTCCCTGAAGCTGATTGCGGTGGCGGCGCATGCGGCGGCGGTGACGCCGACAATCTCCGTGGGCAGATTGAGGGCATTTCGCGCAGCCACCATACCGCAGATCGACGAGCCCATCCCGATTGGAACGTATACAACATCCAGTTTGGGAGCTGCCTGAAACAGCTCCAGTGCGTAGGTGGCTGTGCCCCAAACCAGTTGTTCATTAAACGATTCAACCATTGCGTAGCCGCGTTCCGCCGCAAGGGTGCGCGCAAACTCAAGCGATTCCTGGAAGTCGTGCCCGTGCTCGATCAGCTCCGCACCTTGCGCCCGTATGGCCCGGTTCTGCGCAACGCTGTTGCCGTGGGGCACCACAATGATGGCTTTCATCTCGAGCACGCGGGCAGCCATGGCCACACCCTGGCCAAAGTTGCCACGCGTGGCCGCCACCACGCCGGCTAAATCCGGCTGCGTTTGCTTGAGCCAGGTTCCGTAAACCAAAGCGCCGCGCAGTTTGAATGCCCCGACGGGGGAGTGGTTCTCGTGCTTGATCCAGGCCTCGGCGCCAAGCCGCTGGTTGATCAGTGGCCAACTGTATTGCGGAGTGGGCGGCATGTATCTGTAAACCAGGTTTTGAGCGCCACGAATTTGGTCGATCGTTGGGAGCCTCATGGAATCAGGATACTTGTTCGCCGGACCGCACCGTTCGCAAGACGCGGCAAGAATCCTTCCAATTGACGCGAAGGCCAGCTTGACCCGGGTCAGCGCATCCGCTCAGACTGAAGGTGCGGGTTCCGGCAGAAGACCCGCGGTCCCTGGAGGAACTCCCCAACTTCGCCATTCGGAGCACAGTTGTCTTCGGGGAGTCATTTTTCCGGGTAGCTGCAGGCTTGGCGCGAAAAGCTAGTTTGCGTGAAAGGCTGAAAGAGTGAGGCTTCGGAAAACCCGGGCAGCGGTTGTAGCTACGGCAGTTGCGGCCGGTATAGCGGGGTGCCGATCGGCGCCGAAGCTGACGGCGCAGCAAGCTGAGGGCAAGCACTTCTACGACGTAGGTTGCGCTCACTGCCACGAGGAGAATGATCTGCATTTGAAAAAGGTTCCGCCGAATTTGCATGGCCTCTTCAGCCGGAACACATTGCCCGATGGTGAGCCGGCAACAGATGCAGAAGTTGAACAGGTTTTGTTGTCGGGCAAGGGAATGATGCCCCCGTTCAGGTATCAGATGTCCAAGGACCAGATGGATGCGGTGCTGGCCTATCTGCACACCGGGCCAGGCGATCATCAAAAGCAGTAGAGAGGAGAAGCGGCGATGAAGGTTGGAGTTCTTGGCTCAGGCGATGTGGCGAAGTCGCTCGCGGAAGGGTTCATCAAGCACGGCCACCAGACGATGATCGGCACACGCGACGCGGCAAAGTTGGCGGAGTGGCAACGGAGCAACCCCAAGGCGCAAGTGGGCAGCTTCAGCGAAACCGCGGCATTCGGCGAATTGCTGGCGCTAGCTGTGAAAGGCTCGATCGCGATCGATGTTCTGCGCATGGCGGGAAGCGCCAACCTGAACGGCAAGCTGGTGATGGACGCGTGCAACCCCATAGGCGATGCGCCGCCGGTGAATGGAGTTCTGAAGTTCTTCACGACGCTCGATGACTCTCTGATGGAGCGGCTGCAGCGCGCGTTTCCCAAGGCGCATTTCGTTAAGGCGTTTAGTTCGGTGGGCAATCGTCAGTTCGTGAATCCGCAGTACAAAGCCGGAAGGCCGACGATGTTTATCTGCGGGAACGACGACGGAGCCAAGGTGGTGACGACGCAGATTCTGGAGCAGTTCGGCTGGGAGACGGCTGACATGGGTAAAGTTGAATCGGCGCGCGCAATTGAGCCGCTGTGCATGTTGTGGTGCGTGCTCGGGTTCACCAAGAATGAGTGGACACACGCGTTCAAGTTGCTGCACCAGTAACTGCGCGCTTCGCGGCTGCAGAATCGGTTTCACCGTATACTGAAGAGGCCTATGGCAACCGAGAAAACATTCTATTTGGAGACATTCGGCTGCCAGATGAACGCCCATGACTCCGAAAAGGTGATCGGCACACTGCGCCAAGAGGGATACCGGCAGGTGGAGACCGAGGAAGACGCCGGACTGATCCTTTACAACACCTGTTCCATTCGCGACAAGGCGGAGCAGAAGGTCTTCAATCGCCTGAACGATTACAAGAAGCTGCATAAGCAAGGCAAGCGCTTTGGCGTTCTGGGCTGCGTGGCGCAGCAGGAGGGCGAAAAGATCTTCGAGCGGGCGCCGTATGTGTCGCTCGTCTCGGGGTCGGCCAGCTACCGCAAGCTGCCGGAGATGCTCACGCGGCTTGAAGCTGGCGAGAATCGCATCACGGGCCTCGACGACCGGCAGACAGACGAGACTTTCGAGACGGAGTTCACTGCGCGGCAGAATCCCTACCGCGGGTACATCACCATTATCGAGGGATGCGATAAGTTCTGCTCCTATTGCGTGGTGCCCTACACGCGCGGTAAGGAGCGCAGCCGTAGCTCGTCGTCGGTGCTCGACGAAGCGCGGCGCATCGCCGACCTGGGCTACACAGAGATTCAGTTGCTGGGCCAGAACGTGAACAGCTACCGCGATCCGGCAGGGAAGTCGAGCTTCGCTGAGCTGCTGGCTGCGGTGGGAGAGGTTCCGGGCATCCGGCGCGTGCGCTTTACCACCAGCCATCCTCGGGACTTTACCAGGGACATTGTGGAAGCGATCGACCGCGTGCCGACGCTCTGCGATCACGTACACCTGCCGATACAATCCGGCTCAGCGCGAGTACTCAAGCGGATGGCGCGGGAGTATACGCCGGAGTGGTACCTGGAGCGGATCGCGTGGATCAGGGCAGCGCGGAGGCCTATCTCGCTCTCGACCGACATTATTGTTGGCTTTCCCGGCGAAACCGAGGACGACTTTATTCAGACCATGGATCTGCTCGCCGATGTGCAGTACGACTGCGTCTTCGCCTTCAGATACTCGGCGCGGCCAAATACACCCTCCCTGGTGATGATCGACACGGTGCCGGATGAGGAAAAGGCCAAGCGCCTTCAAGTATTGCTTGAAAGGCAGCGGGAGATTCAGAGGACGAATTATTCCAAGCAGATCGGGGAGATTCTTGAGGTAATGGTCGAAGGGGCGAACGCGCAAAGGGGACAGGTCGCCGGCCGGAGCACACAGAATAAGCCGGTGAATGTTAACTGGACACAACCAATTGCGCCAGCGCCAGGAAGTTACTTGCGCGTGCGCATCATCGGGGCGTATCCGAATAGTCTGGTTGGCGAAGCGGTCTAAAAACGGGGACCAAGGGAACAAGGGGCCAGGAAGTCAGGGATCGAGGGGAGCGAGGAAGCAAGAAGGCAGAAGCCAACGGAACAACGCGTTGGAGGCGGGAAGCCTGATCGCGGAACGGGCGCTGAAGCAAGGGTCAGGAAAAGAGGGAACGAATGGATATCGAGGTTCGGATTCGGGGCTTGATGATGGACCCCTCCACAAACATGCCGATCGTCGTGCTGAAGGATGTGGGTTCGGATGCGGTGATGCCGATTTGGGTGGGCATCTTTGAGGCCAACGCGATTGCGCTCGAGATCGAGAAGATGACCGCCGCGCGCCCCATGACCCACGACCTGACGCGAAATCTCGTCCATCACTTGAATGGCGAACTGGAACGAGTTGTAATTACGGAACTTAAGAGACGACACATTCTATGCGGTTTTGTGGCTGAGGCAGGGAGGCGAGCAGGTGGCAGTCGATGCGCGGCCGTCCGATGCCATCGCCCTGGCGTTGCGCGCCGATTGTCCAATCTATGTGGCGGATAAAGTGATGGAGAGCGCCAAGCTGAATACCAGCGGCCCGCCTGAGGGCCCCACGGCAGAGCAATTGCGTGGATGGCTCGAAGGGCTGAACGACGAAGACCTGGGCCGCTACAAGATGTAGTCCATCCAGGATTTTCGGAAAGAGAGATGGGCGGAGTACGTAGGAGCGTGTCGGAAGCGCAGTCCGTGCGTCAGAAGCCCATCCGCGGGAGGAGCATTCTGAATAGGGAAGACTGTCGATAAAGGCACGTGTTTAGCGCGCTGACAGGGATCGAGAAAGGGACAAGAGATCTGTGGATAAGTCTTAGTTAACAGAATATCTGTTATCAGACATGAGATATCCGCAGGTTAGTTCCGGATTTCCACCAACAATTCCTCGACTTCGGCCTTTTGGTCGGCCGTGAGGGGCAGGATCGGCGCGCGCGACAGCCCCCCGTAGTAGCCGTTAAAGTCGCAGGCGTACTTGATACCCGCCAGGCCCATGGCGCCGACGATTCCGCTGCCGGCGGCGAGAATCCGCTGCTGCTTCTCTTCCGCGAGCTTCAGGTCGTGGTCTTTCCAGGCGATATAAATCTCCTGGCAGGCCTGGGGAGCGAAAGCAGCGAAGGCGACGATGGCGCCGGTGGCTCCTGCCTGGAGCGAGTCGAAAATCAAGCGGTCGGCGCCGGTGAGGACCTGGAAGCCCAGTTCCCTGCTGCGAGTTTTCACCGGGGCGGCCGGCGGGGCGGTGGCAACGGCCGATCCCCCGGCCAGGTCGCCCGCGGAGACGAACGTGGCGTCGGCTTCCGGCCCAGCTTCGCGATTGGGAACCATCATGCGGGCCGTGGCTGCTTCGAGAACCTGCGTAACCTGAACCGTTCGCCGCGGAGCGTTTTGCGTGGCGACGACTGTCTCTCGAATCCGCTGCACGTCGCCGCTCGAGTCCTTGATGCCGATGATGTTCGGGTGTTGGGCGAGCTCGGCGACCAGCTCGATCGGCATCTCGATCGGAACGAACTTGGGAATGTGATAAAGCACAACCGGAAGCGGAGAGCGGTCGGCGATGCTGCGGAAGTAATGAAGGATTGCGGACGGCGAAATCTGCCCGCCGTAATAGCTGGGCGGGCGAACGACGACGGCATCGTAATTGAGAGTTGCTGCGAATTCTGCCAGCTCAATCGTTGTGCGGACGCTCTCGCGGCCCACGCCGGCGATGAGAACCTTGTCCGGCGCTGTGGCCTCAATCGCGGCTCGGAGGACGTCGCGCGTTTCCGCATCGTTCAACGTGACGGCCTCGCCGGTTGAGCCGAGGACGACCATTCCCGCCAGCAAGCTGCGCGAGTAGCGCGCCATGTTGGCTTCAATTTTCCTGAAATAAATGCGCTCGTCCGGGTAAAACGGCGTCGTAACCGCGGCGAAAACGCCTTCCATCAACATTCGTTTATTGTAGAACCCGCCGCGGAGCTAAGTCGCGCAATTCCCTGCTGCATCGTGGGTTGATTGGCCGCTCGGACCGTTGCGGTGTATGTTGGAAAACACACGGGATACGATTTGGGCGTAGGCGACGAAGCTCAGCGCCAAAGAACAAGGATGGGGCAGGAGCCCGATCAATGGACACATTGATGCTCACCGAAGAAGCCAAGGAGAAGAAGGCGCCGACCCTCGCCAGCCAGGCAGCGTCGTTTTTCCTGCACTCGCTTCTGGCGCTCGTCTCGTGGATTGGGTTGATGCTCGCCGGCTACGCCGTGAATCCTGTGGGCATCCCGCAGTGGGTCATTCTTCTTTTGTCGTTGGCCCTGCCGCTTGCCGTAGGTCTCACCGCCGTTTGGATTCGCCCCAGCGAGATGGCGACCGCAGTCTGGTTGGTGGGGTTCATCTGGCTGATGATCGTGGGGCTTTACGTTCTGGACTTGCCCACCACGCCGGATCATTGCTCCCAATGCACAGCGACCGAGAGATTGTCGCGGACATTCTTCAGCCTGCCCGATCCAAGTGGCCTGATCGACGACGATGGCCCATTTATCGGCACATGGCCGGCAGCTGCGCTGCTGGGCTACTCGATCGGCGCGTGGCTGGCAATGCGGCGGCGGCGCGCGGAATCCTAGGGCATTTTCCGTTCAGGAGACGCGCGACTTCCCTTCTCCGATTTTCTAAATCAACGCCCGTTGGCTGAATGCAGCGCCTGCAGCGCGTAGACGTTGATGGAATGTTTCTGCATGGAGGCAATGCCGTCCGCCGCAGCCTGCGCGGCTGCCAGCGTGGTGATGGTGGGAACTCGCGCGAGGACTGCGGCGCGGCGAATTGCCTTCTCGTCAAAGAGCGCATCCTGGCCGCGCGGCGTATTCACGACAAGCTGAATGCGCTTCTCCTTGATCAGGTCCACGGCGTTGGGCCGGCCTTCGTCGACCTTAAAAACACGTTCGACAATCATTCCCGCGCCCTCAAGCACGTTGGCCGTGCCCTCCGTTGCGACAATCTTGAATCCGAGATCGACATAGCGGCGCGCCAGCGGGATGACGGCTTGCTTGTCATGATCGTTCACGGTGAAGAAGACCGTGCCGCCGGTGGGAAGCAACTGGCCTGCTGAGAGCTGAGCTTTGGCGAAGGCCTCGCCAAAGGTGGACGCCACGCCCATCACCTCGCCGGTCGACTTCATCTCCGGGCCGAGAACGGTGTCGACGCCGGCAAACTTCGACCAGGGGAAGACGGGCGATTTCACGTAGAAGTGCGCGCCGGTTCCCAAATCTTTTCTGGATCCGACTTCGTCGGGCAGAAGCTCCGTCAGCTTGCGGCCAGTCATGAGGCGCGCGGCGATCTTGGCCAGCGGTACGCCGGTGGCCTTGGAGACGTAGGGAACGGTGCGCGAGGCGCGCGGATTGACTTCGATGACGTAAACGTGGTCGTTGCCTTGCTCGTCGCGCTGGATGGCGAACTGAATGTTGACGAGGCCGACGACCTTAAGCGCCAAGGCTAGTTTCCGGGTGTAAACGCGGAGGGTTTCAAGCGTCGATTCGCTGATGCCGACGGCGGGTAAGACGCAAGATGAGTCGCCGGAGTGAATTCCGGCCTCCTCGATGTGCTGCATGATGCCGGCGATCAGAACATCCTTCGAATCGCAGAGCGCATCGACGTCGACTTCGATGGCGTTCTCGAGGAAGTGATCGATGAGGACGGGGCGCTCCTGTGAATACTCAACGGCCTGGCGCATGTAGCGGCTGACCGCGTCGGCGTCGTAGGCAATCACCATCGCGCGCCCGCCCAGCACATAGCTGGGGCGAACAAGCACGGGATAGCCGATTTTTTCACCGACGGCCAGAGCCTGCTCCACGCTTGTTGCGGTGCCTCCGCGCGGCTGCGGAATCTTCAAGTCTTCCAGCAGTTTGCCGAATTGCTTGCGGTCTTCGGCGAGGTCGATCGATTCCGGCGAGGTGCCGATGATCGGCACGCCGGCCGCAAGCAGGCGCTGCGCCAGGTTCAGCGGCGTTTGCCCGCCGAATTGCACGATCATGCCAATCTTCGCGCCGGACTGCGCCTCGTGCTTGTAGACGCCAGCACGTCTTCCAGAACCAGCGGCTCAAAGTAGAGGCGGTCGCTCGTGTCGTAGTCGGTGGAGACGGTCTCAGGATTGCAGTTGACCATGATCGTCTCGTATCCGTCGTCCTTGAGCGCAAAGGCCGCGTGGCAGCAGCAGTAATCGAATTCGATGCCCTGGCCGATGCGATTGGGGCCAGAGCCGAGAATGATGATCTTAGGCGTCGAAGTCGGCGGTGCCTCGTCCTCTTCTTCATATGTGGAGTAGAGGTAGGGCGTCATCGACTCGAATTCCGCGGCGCAGGTGTCCACGAGCTTGAAGACTGGACGAATTCCCTGCCCTTCGCGCAGTTCCCTCACCTGCTGGACGCCCGCGTTGCCTGCGAGCTTCCACTCGGTGGCAATACGTTCGTCGCTCAGGCCGAGGCGCTTGAGCTGCCGCATGTGCTCCGGGTCGATTTCCTTTGGCGTCGTGCCGGCAATGGCTTGCTGCGCGAGCGTGACCTCGCGCAACTGGTGCAGGAACCAGGGATCAATCTTCGTCAGGCGTGCGACGTCGCGCACGCTCAAGCCGCGTTCGAAGGCGTAGCGAATGTAGCCGAGGCGTTCTGGCCGTGGCGTGACGAGCATCTGCGTCAGGCGGCGCGGCTCCAGGATTTCAGCGCCCGTCTTCTTGCCGGTTTCAAGCGAGCGCCAGGCTTTCATCAGCGATTCTTTGAAGGTGCGGCCGATGGCCATTACTTCGCCGACGGATTTCATCTGCGGGCCCAGCGTTTCGTCAGCGCCGGGAAACTTTTCGAATTGCCACTTGGGAATCTTGACGACGACGTAGTCAATGGTCGGTTCGAAGCAGGCTGGCGTTTTGCGCGTGATGTCGTTGGGAATCTCGTCGAGCGTATAACCCACGGCCAGCTTGGCGGCGATCTTGGCGATCGGGAACCCGGTGGCCTTGGACGCGAGCGCCGACGAGCGCGAGACGCGCGGGTTCATCTCGATGATCGTCATGCGGCCGTCCAGCGGGTTGATGGCAAATTGAACATTTGACCCGCCGGTTTCGACGCCAATCTCGCGCATCACGGCGATGGCCGCGTCGCGCATCTTCTGGTACTCGCGGTCGGTGAGCGTCTGCGCGGGCGCCACGGTGATGGAGTCGCCGGTGTGCACACCCATGGGGTCAAAATTCTCAATGGAGCAAATAATGATGACGTTGTCGGCGAGGTCCCTCATCACCTCGAGCTCGAACTCCTTCCAGCCGAGCACGCTTTCTTCCAGAAGGCACTCATGGACCGGCGAGAGATCGAGGCCTCGAGCCAGGATTTCCATCAACTCTTCGCGGTTGTACGCGATGCCGCCGCCGGTGCCTCCGAGAGTAAAGCTGGGACGAATGAGCACCGGGAAGCCGAGCTTGGTAGAGAAGTCGAGACCGTCGCGCAGGTTGTTGATCAACGCCGATCGGGGAACTTCCAGGCCGATGCGGATCATCGCATCTTTAAACAGCAGGCGGTCTTCGGCCTTCTTGATGGCTTCAAGCTTGGCGCCGATCAGCTCAACGTTATAGCGGTCGAGGACGCCGGTGTCAGCGAGATCGACGGCGAGATTCAGAGCTGTCTGGCCGCCGACGGTGGGCAGCAATGCGAACTTGCCATGCCCCGGGTTGGCCGTAAGCATCTCGGTTTCAATGCGAATGATCTCTTCTACATATTCATGAGTCAGCGGCTCAATGTAGGTGCGATCCGCAAGCTCCGGATCGGTCATGATGGTGGCCGGGTTCGAATTGACCAGCACCACCTCGTAGCCCTCCTGCTTGAGGGCCTTGCAGGCTTGTGTGCCGGAGTAGTCGAACTCGGCCGACTGGCCGATGACGATGGGGCCGGAGCCGATCACCAGGATTTTCTGAATGTCATTTCTGCGTGGCATGTTTCCTTATTCTTGTCCGTCTTGACTCAGTTTCTTGTGGCCTTCCATGACAAATCCAAAAAACAGCGGAGCCAAATGCCCCGCTGCTTTGAAATTCCGAAAATGTTGTGCGTCGCGGGCTTCATCCCTTCCACTCCTCCATCATCTGCCGGAAATCGCGGAACAGATAATGCGAATCGTGCGGGCCGGGTGCAGCTTCAGGGTGGTACTGCACGCTGAAGAGCGGCAGCGTCTTGTGGCGCAGGCCTTCGAGCGTCTGGTCGTTCAGGTCAACGTGGGTCAGCTCGACCTCGTTGGCGTTGATGGAGTCAGGATCGACGGCGAAGTTGTGGTTGTGGGCGGTGATTTCGACCTTGCCGGTCGAGTTGTTGCGGACGGGATGATTGCCGCCGTGGTGGCCGAACTTGAGTTTGTAGGTGCGGCCGCCGAGAGCCAGTCCGCAAAGTTGGTGTCCCAGGCAGATCCCAAAAACCGGCACTCGACCCATCAGGCCGCGAATGGCGCGGACGGCATAGTCGACCGGCTCTGGGTCGCCCGGGCCGTTCGAGAGGAAGACGCCGTCGGGCTTGAGGGCGAGCACGTCCTCGGCAGTCGTTTCGGCCGGGACTACGGTCACGTGGCATCCGTCACGAGCTAACATCCGCAGAATATTCTGCTTGATGCCAAAATCATAAGCTATTACATTCAAAGTTTTCTGCAAGTGCCTCTCTTGCTTGATGAAACCATCATCCAAAAGCGGCTCCCCGCTCTGATTCCGCGGGTCCGAGGCGTCGAACTCGTAACTGGCCTTGGTCGAAACCACGCGCGCCAGGTCGGTCCCCTCCATTTTCCGGATGGAGTTCGCCCGCGCAACCAGCACCTCGGGATTCAGCTCGGAGGTCGAAATGACGCCGCGCATCACGCCGCGATCGCGCAGATGGCGCACCAGGGCGCGGGTGTCGATTTCGGCGAGGACCGGGACGGCATAGCGCTCCATGTACTCGTCGGTGACCTGCTCGGAGCGCCAGTTGGAGCTGATGGCGGAGAATTCACGGACGATCAGGCCCTCGATGTAGGGCCGCGCAGCCTCATTGTCGGCGCGATTGGTGCCATAGTTGCCAATTTGAGGGTTGGTGAGGACTACAATCTGGCCGGCGTAGGAGGGGTCGGTGGCGATTTCCTGGTAACCAGTAAGAGAAGTATTAAAAACGACCTCGCCCTGGCATTCGCCCAGGTGTCCATGGCCGTGGCCGCGGAAGATGCGCCCGTCTTCGAGCGCTAGAATGGCCTGCATCGCCTCTCCGAGGAGTGGATTCAATCGATTTTAGCAGCTTTTTCGGACGAATTCTGTCCGGTTTTCCACGGGGTCACTCGGGGATCAGCGAACGACACCGGCATCGCGGGTGGGCCAGTAGACGAAGATGGCCTTGCCGTAGATCAGAGAACGATCAACGGGGCCGAAATCGCGGCTGTCGGAGGAGATGGAGCGGTGGTCGCCCATGACAAAATACTCGTCGGGCAGAAGGACCATCTCGTCCACGGAGCGGTTGTCGCGGTACTCGGGCGGCACGTAGGGCTCGGGAACGAGCTTTCCGTTCACGAATACGCGGCCGTGTTCAACGCGAAAGCGGTCGCCGGGAAGCGCGATGATGCGTTTGATGTAACTCTTTTCGGGATCGCGTGGATAGTGAAAGACCACGACGTCGCCGCGATCGATGGCGGTGAAGTGGTAGACGAATTTGTTGATGAAAAGCCGGTCGCGGTCCTCGAGGCGCGGCAACATGCTGGTGCCTTCAACGCGGACGGGCTGATAGAGAAACGTGATGATGAGGATGGAAGCGACGCCCGCAACGGCCAGATCGCGGACCCAGAGCAGGATGCCCGCGGACTTCTTCTCCACGGCCGAGGATCGGTCCGCTGAGGCGGCCGACGGGCCCGGAAGCACGGGTGACGGGCTGGCAGGCGGCTGCACCGAACCTGCCTGACGGCTTGGGCTGGACTCAGGAATTGAAGGGCCGTTTGAAGCAGTTTCCATCTCCATCCAGATTACTCGGAACCGTGGCTTTCTGCACTTGCGAGGCATCGTAAGAGTCAATAAGCTGCGAGCCTTGGATTTGGCGTTTCCGAATATGCAAGATGAACCGTCGAGTGAACTGACGAGGATTTGGAATTGCACTGCTTTTGTTGCAGCCGGACACATCCGCATGACAGTTTAGTAATGCCCCTTTAGGTGGATTGTTCACTTACCGCTGAAATCGTTAAATGACTGTAGTACTGGGACGCCTCTTAAATATCTTTAAGCAACCCGACCACGCGGAGGACCATGTCTACCTTCATCGAATCCCCCCGAGTTGCATTCGTATCCGGATCGAGCCTGCCCGCATCTTCACCGTTTTCACTCTCAAGGCTTATACTGCCCGTTCTTTGCATCGCAATCGGCGCCTCCGTTGGAACTACGACGGGAATCGCGCTGGCGCTGGTAAACGCACCCAACGGCGTGGTCCAAGCCTCCAGCGATTCAGGTCAAGCCAATTCAACCAGCGCCCAAGCCGCGATCAACACCGCCGCGAATACCGCCCCGGCGCCTGTCGTACAAACGGCGGTCGTCACTCCCCTGGCTGCAAGTTCCAGCCAGCCGGCAGACGACCCTGGTCACTCCACGGCGAAGGCGGTCGAACCGCGCCTCTCAACAGCAAATCCTGCCGTAAAGGCACAGCCGTCGTCTGCGACACAAATTGCTCTTAGCAAAACGCCGGAGGCGGTTAAACCTGCAACCTTCAGACTCGCTGGCAAGGAATGGCACGTCGCAAGGCCGATATCCGTTCCGGTTTCCGAACCCGCACCTCATGAAATGGCCGACACTTCATTGGATGCCCCAACTGCTCTGGATCCAACACTATCGAGCCTTGCGCAATCGAGCCCCGATGATGCGGCCAAGCCGCCGGTCCGGTACATCGAAGGTGATCTTACGATTGCGGCCTACGACGCGACAACTGGGACGGTTCAGACCAGTGACGGCAGAACGTTCATCCTCGGCACGACAGTGGCCGCCGGCAGCGCATCCTCGTGGGACGAGTACCGTTCCGACGTCCACTACCGTTGTGACCAGACCGGAAGCTGCATGCTGATGCGTGCGGGTGCCGTGGCGCCGAACGCGAGACTCATTTAGAGAGGTTTTGCTTTAAGGGCTCAAGGATGCACACTTGCGCCTATGCTGACCTCGCGCGCTGAAGAAGAATGCCTTACTCGCAACCGAGGCTTCCCGGCGGGCACATGATACGCGGACGGCGGTTCGTAATTGGTTTCTGCTGGTTGGCAGCGGGGACCAATTCGGGCGCGGCTCCCGGTTCGGAAAGCCCCGCCAGATTCTCTTCCTCCAGCACCAGGGGGCGCTGCAGGACCATCTCGACTTGCGTGCCACGGGGAATATCGACATCGGCGTTGCGCGTGAAAAGCGAAACGATGCCCACGGTGGCAAGTCCGGCTCCAAGGCCAGCGAGACCGCCTTCAATGGGATGACCGGAGGCGGCGCCGCCAATGGTGCCCACGCCTGCGCCGGTGGGTAAGGCGATTTCGGCAGCCTGGCCCGCGTTGCGGCCCTTGTCGCCGTTCTGCTGAATCGTTCCCTCTCCGTCGTTCATCACGGTCTGGTTTTTTGAGCCGGGCACACTGTCCACGACGCCGGGAATCTCCGCCACAGTGCCGTTGGGGAAAATGATCGAAGTAAAGTGCATGTCGAGCTGCGCTTTGGCCTTCATGCCGCCACGCTGGACACGGTCGACAATGCCTTGCACGTAAACGCCCGTGGGAATCATGACCCGGTTGCCGACCACGACCGGAAAGGTCGACGACAGGTAGACGCCGTCTCCCGGCTTGGCCGACTTGGTATTGATCGCGCTGCGCAATTCGAGCAGAACCTTGGTGCCGGCGGGGACGGTGTAGGACTTTTTCGCGGGCCTCGCATCGGTAAGGCCAACCGAATCATCGGAGGGCGCTGCCGGAGCTGCCGGTTGGTTTGACGCTGCGGGTTGAGCGGGTGCGGCAGGAGTTACGGGGCTCGACGCTGGCGGAGTTGCGGGCTGAGGCATTGCCGGCGCGGTCGCGCTCTGGTCCGGCGACGAAGGAACGGGCGATTGAGCGGCGCACAAGCCCAGGCCTGCGGCCACCAAGCCGGATAAAACTGCTGTCGAGCACAGCTTTCGCACCGAGGACATGCAGCCCTCCTTTACCCTATTGGATAGACGAAACTCCCGCACACAAGGATAGCTCGACTCCGCCCTGCCGGTGTGTGAAATGCATGGGCGGCGCTGCCAGGAGGCAGGACGCGGGTTACCATTCGAGAGAGCGATGCCAACGAGAGCCCAATCAATTGAGGTCGGTCCCGGACAGGCGCCCAGCCGGTTTGGCGCGGCGTATCGCGTCCTGGAAGAGGCGATCGCAGCGCGAGCCTTCCCCGGGTGCGCATTTGGCGTTTGGGTGGGCGGCGAGGTTGTTCTCCCTGCGACGCACATTGGCGCGCTGGGTCGCTTCACCTATGAGCCGGAATCGCCTGTGGTCAGCTCGGAGACCGCGTATGACGTGGCCAGCCTGACCAAAGTTGTCGCCACGACGGCGGCAATGATGCTCCTGGCCCAGCGGGAGCAGATCGACGTTGAAACGCTGCTGGGCGACTTGTTGCCGGGATTTGTCGTGGGCCGCGCCCCGGGAGACGCGGCGCGCAAGGTGACGCTGCGGCATTTGCTCGCGCACAATTCGGGTTTGCCGGGTTACGTGGAGTTGTTTCGAACCGCCACCACGCCGGAGGCGCTGTTGCACGCGTGCCTGGAGCTGCCGCTTGAAACCGAGCCGGGCGCGAGGGCTGAATACTCCGACCCTGGATTCATCCTGCTCGGCAAGGCGCTCGAAGTCCGGACGGGCGAACCCCTGGATTCGTGGCTCGGGCGCGAAGTGCTCAGGCCCCTCGGGATGAATGCCACTGGCTTCTGCCCTGCCCCGGCAATTCGCGACGCGATTCCACCGACGGAAGAGGACACCTGGTTCCGTCATCGCCTGATCAAGGGCGAGGTGCAGGACGAAAATGCGTCGGTACTCGGGGGTGTGGCTGGACACGCGGGGCTGTTCTCGAATGTTGCCGACCTTTTGCGCTTTGCAGCGGAGGTCATCAGCGCGGGAGCAGAAAGCAATCCCAACGGAGGGCCGAATCTCTTTGAAGCAGCGACGGTGGAACAATTTACCCAACGTCAAGGGCCTGCCGGCAGCTCGCGAGCTCTGGGGTGGGATACGCCCTCGGGGAACTCGTCGGCAGGCACGCATTTTTCGGGCCATTCCGTTGGGCACCTCGGCTTTAGCGGCTGCTCGCTTTGGATCGATTTGGATGCCGCCATAACGATTGTTCTGCTCACCAATCGCACGTGGCCCGATCGAAAGAGTCAGTTGATTCGCGAGGTGCGGCCGGCTTTCCATGACGCGATTCGCGACGCCATCCAAACGTAAGAATTGGCGGTTACGAAAGCAGATGCGGGCTGACGAAAATTGTGTAGGGGCTTGCGCGGGTTTATAGATACAATCAATGCTGGGGTCTGACGCGATGCTACCAAGCAGTACGCTGCAGGAGATGGCCGGCTCCCGATCGAAGGACAATCACAACGACCAGGCCACCCTGCTTCAGCAACTAACCACCGAGAGCCAAAACGAGGCTTCTCAAGGGCTCGACACCAAGTCTGCGCTCGAGATCGCTCGCATCATCAACCACGAAGATGCGAAGATCGCCGCGGCGGTGAAGAAAGCCATCCCTGAAATCGCTGCAGTCATTGACCAGGTGGCGCGAAGCCTGCGCGATGGCGGGCGGCTGATCTACATCGGCGCCGGTTCCAGTGGGCGGATCGCCGCGCTGGATGCGTCGGAGTGTCCTCCCACTTACTCCACCGCGCCAGGACAAGTGCAGTACATCATGGCCGGCGGGCCCAAAGCGCTGGCGTCGGCTGTCGAGGTCAACGAAGACTCCGAAGAGCTGGGCCAGCGGGACATCGCGCGCCGCCGCCCCACGCGCAAGGATGTAGTGGTAGGCGTTTCGGCCTCGGGACGAACGCCCTACGTGGTCGCCGCGGTTGCCTACGCCCGCGCTCGCGGAGCGCACACCGCAGCCGTGACCTGCAATCACGAAACTCCCTTGTCGGAAGCCGCGGACATCACTGTCGTGGCCGATGTGGGCGCCGAAGTGGTTTCCGGTTCCACGAGAATGAAGGCCGGTTCCGCACAGAAAATGATCCTGAACATGATCACCACAGGCGCCATGACGCGCCTGGGCTATGTGTACGAGAACCTGATGGTGAACGTACACATGCAGAACTCGAAGCTGGTGGAGCGCGGCATTCGCATTCTAATGTCCGCGTGCAATATTGATCGGGCAATGGCCGTGGACACGATCAAGAGCGCCGGGCGCAGCGTGCCGGTTGCTCTGGTAATGCTGAGAGCCAAAGTGGACAAGCCCGAGGCGGTGCGGCGGCTGGCCAAGTCCGACGGCAACGTGAGACTGGCCATCGAAGACAACGTCCTGGAGCTGTAAGGCGAGCCTGCAGCAGGAGACCTCACGCTGATGTCCCGAGCAAACTTGGGAGCGATTTCCCCTTGCTTCATCGTCTCCGACGTCAATCGCTCGATTGCCTTCTACTGCGACAGGTTGGGATTTGAAAACCGGTTCCAGCAGCCGGACCTGGATCCGTTTTTCGCCATTGTTGGCCGCGACACAGCGCAACTATTCGTTAAGTCTGAGAAGAACGTGTTGCCACAGCCCAACCACAGCCGTCATGCACATATGCGCCTGGACGCGTTTGTCTATGTTGAGGACCCCGATGCGCTTGCCGCCGAATTGTCCGGCCGCGGCGTGGGCTTCAGCGCGCCGCTCAAGGACACTCACGACGGCCTGCGCGGCTTCGAAATTCGAGATCCTGACGGCTACGTGTTGTTTTTTGGACGGCCCAGGTAACCAGAGCTCCGGAGGCGGCGTCGACGCGCCGGCACCATGCCTGTTCGCTTTCTGAGAGGTGCTGCCTGCGTCTTACGGCAGAACGCGCTGGATGTGCAGGAAGAGAATCAGGTTCAGCAGGAAGCCGATCACCAGCATGCCGATTCCAATCACGGCGACGACCTTCACCTTCTTGCTGAAGATCTTCAAGTCTTCGAGGAGCTCCTGCTGCTCGAGAGTGTTGCGGTCGGTGGCTTCGCGAACCATGTCCAACTGATCTTCGACGCGCTTGAGCGAGGCGCTCTGCTCCATCACCTGTTCGCGCAGGCCGCGATGTTGCGTCTGGAGTTCGGCCAGATTGCTCTCAAGAGGCGCAAGATCGACTTTGGGCGGAGGCGGGGGCGCTTGCGGACGCGGTGCGAGCACATTGGAGATGGCCGTGAGTACATTGCCTTCGAGCAGAGGCAGAAGCCGTTGCACCAGCGGCATCACGTTGCGAAATATATTCATGGCGCGCTGCGCGCCGGAGGTCTCTTCCCCACTCGTCGATGCGGGGAGAGCGCGACCCGGAGGGGGCGCCTGGACCCGGTTTCCCGGAGCCGGCGAGCCTATCGAACGCCGGCCGGAGCCCACGGGCAACGGCGATCCCATGGCGCGCGGCTGTGGCGCGGATCTGGAGTAGAGGGAATCACGATCAAAGGAATCAATGCTCTCGGGCTCGTTCATGGGTATCCCAGTGCCTCTACCTGAGGCAATCCTCATATATAGCTCATTTTGAGCCCGTTGGGAACACTTTTCCGCGGTTGGGGGTCATTCCGCAGCGCGCATTCGCCAGCGTATGCTCGAAACGAGGAGAATCGCGTGAAGGCACATGTGAGCCGAACGCTGCGCAGTGTGCAGCGAAGTATCCTGGCTGGAATCATCACCGTTGGACCGCTTTTTGTCACCTACCTGATCTTCAGCTTTCTGCTGGGCGAGCTGGCCCGGGCTGGATTGCCCGCCGTGCGTTTCCTGGCCGCATTTCTCCCCGATGCCTGGTTCCGTTACGCATGGATTCAGCCCGTGCTGGCGATTTTGCTCACGCTGGTTGTGCTGTATGTTGTCGGCCGGGTGACTTCGCTCGTGATTGGCCGCCAGGCCTTCGGGCTCTTTGAGTCGATGCTGGAGCGGCTGCCGTTTGTGGCCAAGGTCTACACTTCTGTTCGGCAACTGCTCGATACGATGATGGCCAAGAAGGACGCAAGCCAGCGCGTCGTGCTGGTGGACTTCCCCATCGCGGGCCAGAAGAGCATCGGCTTCCTGACGCGAACCATGAGCGACCGAGAGAGCGGACGGCCGCTGGCGGCGGTGCTTGTCCCCAACGCGATCAATCCTACGTCGGCATTCCTCCAGATACTTCCGATGGACCGGGTCATTGAAACAGACTTGACTATGGAGCAGGCGATGAGCATGGTGATGACGGGCGGCGCGGTAGGACCCGAGACGATTCAGTACTCGAAGGCAGCGAGCGGTGCGGCGCCGGCAGAGAGAGCGTCACCACTCCCATCGGTATCGAAGTAAAAACAATGCAGGAGATGAATCGGTGGCAACGGAGCGCACAAACAAGCAACCGGTCTCAATCACGATCCTCAGCTGGCTTTATATTCTTGTGGGTGTGCTGGGGACCGCTGCTCATTACGAGAACTTCAGGATGCATAAGCCGCTGGTGAATGAATTCGTCTGGATTTCAGTACTTGGGGCGGCGGCAGTGGTTGCCGGAATCTTCATGCTCAAAGGGCGAAGCTGGGCGCGGTGGTTAGCGCTGGTGTGGATCGCATCGCACGTCGTCATCAGCGCTTTTCATCCGCTGCACGAATTGATCATCCACTGTGCTCTGCTTGTGCTGTTCAGCTATCTTCTCTTCCGGCGACCGGCGCGGGAATATTTCAGCGCGGCGTGAACTGTTGCACAATCGGTGAAGCGGCCCGGAGCGAATTTTATTTCAGGGCGTCGCGCCGGTTTCCGCTTTCGCAACAAGCTCCTCTTCGGCGTGCTCGCTCTCCACTGTGACCCTGCGCAAACTGATGTGATCGAACTGGGCCCAGATAAGGCCGACCGGAGCAATTCCTAAAAAGGTCATCGCGAGTAAAGTTGTCGCGCAGGCCGTGGCCGTCTCCGGGGTCATTCCAAAAAGCGGGGTCAGCATCACTTCGAGAGCGGCAATTTGCGTAAACCACCCAATCACCGGCAATTGAATAATGCTGGCGACGCCACCGCCGGCCATCAGGGCCAAGCACTTGGCCAACGCCATCTGACCGTTGGGGAGGAATGCACTGGTGCCTTCGACATAGGCCATCGTGATCATTCCCCACATGACGAGCGACAGAGATAGGGTTACCGCGAAATCCGTGGGTGTGCGCAGGGTGTCTAAACCAGCGTGAAAGGTGCGGATCTTGTGACCGACCGAGTGCGCGAGCTGATGCGAGAGCGGGGACAAAATCTTCTCGCAAAAGGCCGCCACTGCACTTCCTGACAATCGCACGGCGACGAGAAACAGTGCGCCTGCAAATGTGACGATGAGGCCTCCCTTGCCGAATTTGTTGAAGACCTCCTGGTGGGGGAGCGTGCCCGGCGGCGAAACCAAAATTGCAGTGCAAAAGAGGAGGGCCATCGAAGCGCCATCGAAGAGCCGCTCGACAATATAGACAGCAATTTGCGAGGCAACCGGTAAACCGGTCTTCTTTGCCACGAGGTAGGGGCGCACGAGGTCGGCAATCCGGCCGATGAGAGCAACAGCTGTGAAGCCCATGACCTGCGTGCCGAGCAGCGAAAAGAGGGGCACACGCTTGGTTGGCCGCAGCAGCCATGCCCAGCGGACGGCACGAAAAACGAAGGCCAGGTAAATCAATCCCGCGCCAATGCAGACCCTGGTCCAGCTGGCCTTGTGAAACTCCTCAAGAAACACGCTCCAGTTGAATGGATGGAGGTGCTCTTCATAGGCAAAAAGACCGGCCAATGCCGCCAGCACAATCAGGCCCAGGATCCATTGGCTCTTCTTCACGCGTTCTCCGTTTGGCAATCTGCGGTCAAGGTCTATGGGTATATTCTCACGCGGCAATGAGAGGGCCAGCGAAGAATGTGCAGGCTAGTCCAAGCGGAGTCAACGGCTCTTTGCATTGTGAAGAGACAATGAAAAAATCTGCGCAGGTTAGTGTTGCGAGCTTGGCTGCGCGGCGGCATCATGCGCGGTGATGGAGTTGCGCTGGGCCTCTGCCTCGCGAGCCAGTACACGGCGATTGAATTCATGAATTACGCGGGCGACGTACGCCTGTGTCTCCCGGTACGGCGGAATGCCGTGATATTTGTCGACCGCTTCAGGGCCGGCGTTGTACGCAGCCAGCGCCAGCGCAATGTTGTCGTGGTATTTGGTGAGCAAAGTATCGAAGTAGGTTGAGCCGCCGCGCACATTCTGGTCGGGCTGAAAACTGTCTTTGACGCCGAGCCCCGCGGCGGTCCCCGGCATGAGCTGCATCAGGCCCCGCGCGCCTGCGCGACTCACTGCGCGGGCGTTGCCGTCGCTCTCGGCCTTCACCACGCTGGCCAGCAGATCCACGTCCAGGTTGTGATCCGCTCCGGCTCGCGCGAGCATCTCGCGCAGGTCGCCTGCGGTTAATTTTGCCAGCGTCTGAGGCTTGGGGGCGGACGCTGCCGGAACCGGCGTAGGTGAATCGGGTACTTGCTCGAATGTCGCGATCTCCGTGGGCTTGAACTCGATGTAGCTGTCTTCGTCTGCGCCCAGGTACAGGCGGATGCGGCCATCGACCATCGCGTGATGATCGCACATCTGGACGAAGCCGTTGCTGAGCGTCACGCGCTCGCCGGCACGAGACATGGTTGAGAGGCAAGCGAGTGCGGCCATCAATCCAAGCGTAAGAAGACTTCTTCCGCGCGCCGCTTTCCGTCGATGGGATTCTCTGTTCATGCTTTTGCCGGCGCCAGTCTCGCCAGCGCTGCTTCCAAAACCACAGCCACGCCGTCCTCATCGTTCGACGGCGCCTCTTTCCATCCCAGCGTTTTCGCCAGCGCGCGCAGCTCCGGGGCGGCGTTCGCCATCACGATTCCCTGCCCCGCCCACTCCAGCATAGTCGCGTCGTTCCAGTTGTCGCCGATGGCCATGATCTCCTGGCGCTCCACGCCTAGGCGCGCGGCGAGCCGTTCCAGCGCCCATCCTTTCGAGATGCCCGGTGGCAAAAGATCGAGAATCGACAGATCGCGAGCCGGGTACTCGGTGCGCACGGCCTCACATTCCGCGCCCCACTCGCTTGCCTTCAACGCTTTCTCGGCGTCTTTCATCATGCCGATGCTTCCGGCTGCCATACCTTGAATCGGATCTTCGCCATCGACCAGCGCAGATTCCAGCGGCTTGACCACTTCAATAGCCTTGCGGTTGGTCTCGACCCACATCGCGATGCGGCCATGCGCCTGTTCGAGGTCTTCGAGGACCAGCTCACCGCGTCCCGGTCGATCGAAGGTGAACACAACCGTCCCGAACGGGCGGAGCACGCCGCAAAGGCCGCGCGCGACTCGCGCAGACATGTGGCACCGGTCAATGACGTCGCCGCCTAACGTCGAAAGCACTGCACCATTCGACGCGATGAGGGGCGTATCCGCTCGCAGCCCAAGGCCCACCAACAAAGGCGCGGTGTAGGCCGGGCGACGTCCGGTAGCGATGGCCACCGTGATTCCCGCCTCCTGCGCGCCCTTGAGCGCCCGCGCATTGCGTTCGCTGATGGTTTGCGAATTCGTCGGCAGAAGGGTGCCGTCCATGTCGATCGCAACGAGCCGCGGGGGAGGGTGCATACATTCAGTCTACCGGGCAGTCGAAGGAACGACCGAGACAGATGCCAATGTCGGTGCCAATCCGTTAATCTCGTGGATATGGAACGGATTTGTAGCTTATGCCACGCGGTGCTCGCCAAAGAGACAAATGCGGACTGGTGCCCGGCCTGCGGAGGCGCGCTGGCGGAGCGGCGGAGTTTGCCTGAATCGGACGCAGCCGGCCCAAAAGCCGAAGTGGACCATCGCGGCATCGTGCTGCCACGGCGGCACGCTCTTGGCGGAATCATTACTCCGCAGTGAGCGAATACGGTTCGCTTGACGCAATCAGGGATTGGTATCGATGCCAACGGCTTCGGCCAACTTTGCCTGGCGCTCGTCAAAGGTCCAGAACTTGTCGGCTCTCAGTTCCAAAGCGCAAGCGACGTGGAGCGAATCGAGGCTCCGCACACCGATTGAAGGCGCATAGCGCGCCGCGAGCTCGACGCTTCGTATGAACGCGCTCTCGGGGAGAGCGACGAGGGTCCAGATTCCGTTGGAGCAATCTTCATTGAATGCGGAAACCGCACTCTCAGCCTCGAATGCGGTGGCCTTCTTCCAAAAGACATGAAGAAATGCTGCATGTGCGAACTCGACTCGATGAATTGGCGTGAGGTAAAGCGCAGGATTCGATTGCATACGGCGCCACACTTCATGAGAATGCCTATCGACGATGTGAAGAGAGACGAAAAAGCTGCTATCCGCGTAGATCGTCAATAACGACTCCGCTCACGCTCTTCAATGAGGAGGTCTGCTCCGGGGAGGATTCGATCGCCGAAAATCTTTTTTGCACGCACTTCAAAGTCGGGCCACTCCACGGGCGGCCTCGGCGGCGTTCTCGGCACCAGATCCGCAATGACTTCGTTTCGCTCGCGGACTTCAATGTGCACACCGGCGCGTAGCCAGGTCTTCACTTGTTTCGTATCCCGAAGCTGACGCAATGTTATGCTTTGCATGTAAGTAATGTGGCACATTTTGTGTCACATTGTCAATTATCAACTGATTATAAATGACTTATTCGTACCGCAACGCCTCGGCCGGGAGCACGCGCGCGGCCGAAGACGACGGATAGAGCGTGGCCAGGATCGAGATTCCAATCGAAACAACCGACACAATCACGCCGTCGAGCAACCGCGGCGCAAACGGCAGCGTGTCGATGGAGTAGACGTCGGCCGACAAATGGATGAAGTGATAATGGCCGCCCGCCCATGACGCCAGGTATCCGAGAATCAGCCCGAGCGCAGTGCCGACAACACTGATCAGCAAGCCTTGCAGCAAAAAGATGCGCCGCACTTGGCCGGGATCGACGCCGAAGCTCATCATGACCGCAATGTCGCGCGTCTTTTCCATCACCATCATGGTGAGCGCAATAAGAATGTTGAGCGCGGCCACGATGACAATAAGCGCAATGACAATGAAGGTAACTATCTGTTCAAGCTTCAGCGCGCGAAAAAGCTCGCGATTCTCATCGGTCCAGTTGGTAGTCATGAAACCCTTGCCCGCTGCCTGCTCGATGGTTTGCGCAATCTGCGGTGCGTCGTCGAGATTGTCGACTTTGAAGCTGATCACCGAGAGCAGGTCCGGCTCATCGAAGAGCCGCTGCGCGTCAGCGAGGCGCAGGAAACCCATCTGGGCGTCGTATTGATAAAAGCCCGAGTGGAAAGTGCCGGCAAGCCGGAAGCGTACGTACTTGGGAATCACGCCCATTGGCGTCATCTCGCCCTGGGGACTGATGATCAGCACCGAATCGCCAGTGCTCGCGCCGATGGTATCGGCCAGGTCGCCGCCAAGAACGATCGGCGGTAACTCCGCGTTTTGCGAGTTAACAGGTTCGGGTTGCGGCTCAAGCGCCTGCACCGCGCCGGGCGTCGCCTTGGAGAGCAAATCGCTCACTGTCTGCTCATCGTCGGGCAGAATGCCTTCAATCATTGCGCCGCCATCGCGCGCGCCGCGGGCCACAAGCACCTGCTCGAACAAGCCGGGCGAGGCTGCGACGACGTGCGGCACCTTGCGCAAGCGCGCGAGGAGCGTCCGCCAATCTCGAATACCCTCCCCGTCTATCTGCATCAGCCGCACATGCGCGCTCGAGCCGATCAACTTGTCTTGCAGATCGCGGCGCATACCGTTGGTGATGGCGAGAGCTATGATGAGCGCCGCAACGCCGGCCGTGATTCCAGCGATGGAGATGGCAGTGACGACGCCGACCACGGCCTGCCGCCGCTTGGCCTTCAGGTATCGCGCCGCCACGTAAAGCTCGAATCGCATCGATAATTGCTTTCCCCGGGTCTACTGTCCCTGAGCGGGAATAATGGTCTTGGCAACGCCCACGTTGTCGTAGCGGTCGTACGCGCGCACCGTAATCAGGTGCTCGCCGATCTTGCCCGCCTCCACATCCAGCGAGATGGGAAACTCGTAGTGCTCGCGCCGGGAGTCGGAGATCTTGCCCGCGGGATCGAGGTATTGCCACGGCCCGGCATCGAGCGAATATTCGGCGCGGGCGATGGGCGAAGTCGTATCCTCGGCATCGAAGCTGACGAGAAACGGCTTGGGACAATTCGAGCCGGCGCAGGTGATTTGCTGGCCGATGGCTTTCAGGTTTGTGACTGCGGGTGGCGTGGTGTCGATCACGAATCGATCGCTGATTTTTTCACCCGTTAGCGCATCACCCGGCGAGTGGGAAATCGCGTCCGAGGCGACCACTTTGATGCGGTAGCCGCCGTCGGGAATCAGGGTCGCGTCAAAACTATAAGCTTGCTCCTTGATCTTCTTCTTCAGCGGCCACCATTCGGTGTCGCCATCGCTGCGCATAAAAATCGCGTAAGACAGCGTGTCTCCATCGTTGTCGTGCGCGGCCCAACGTACCGTGACTGCGGTGCGATCCTTGACGGCCTGTAGCGGCTGGCTTGTGCCCGCGTCATACGTGATCCCCGAGTTCTGAGTCGGCGAAGGGAATGTAATGTTGATGGTTTGATTCTGAGAGAAGCTTGCCTGCGGATTGAAGCGCGCACCGGGAACCACAACGAGGTCGTCGACGACAGGCGCGGCATTGACTGGCAGATAGTTGACGCCGACGCTGCCCAGGACACCGCCAGCGTGCAGCACCGCCTTCCATTGAAAAAAGCGTCCCGCAGGCGATGCCACTGAGCTGTCCGCAAGCGGCTGCCAGCCGCTCCATCCGCGAACTGGCTGCTCCACGTTGCCGCTCCGGGTGAGGATGTCGTAGCCGGATGATCCAGGCTCAATTTCGACTCGGCCAAAGCGGGCGAAAGCTCCGGCATCGAGAACATCGCTGGCGTATTCGTGCGTTTCCGCCGCGCCCAGCATAAACACTTTGCCTGTGTTGCCCGTGCCGACGAAGATGGCGCCCATGCCTTCTGCATCCCGCACTGAGGAGAAACTCAGGCCCTGCTGCGCTTGCAGATGAGCGACGTCGGCGTAACTGCCGTCGTCTTGAATGCGGTAGATTTGTCCGCGGTTTCCGCTGAGCGCAAGGAGGCCGTCGGGCCGGGCCGCAAGGGCATAAACAATTGCATCCTTGCTGGTCCAGAGAGAGCGCGGCGCCTGGCCCTCGCTGAGAGCAAAGATCTCCGTCCCTTCTGGAACAGACGCGCTGGCGTTGGCCGCTTGAAGCGACTGCGGCTGAACCACGGTGATGGTGACGGTAGCGATCCCCTGCACTGGCAGCGGAGGCAAGGGGTTGCGGCTCTTGTCGCCCACGCAGGCCGCATAGATGGTTCCATCGGCCGCGATGGCGATGGAGGTAATCTCACGCCGCGGCGCTTCGAAAAGTACGTAGCCCTTGCCCTGCGCATCGATGCGGTAAACCAGACCGGAACCGTCGGAGCCTGCGATGAGATTGCCCTTCGTGTCCCATTCCAGCGCGCGGATGTGCGCCTCGTCGCTCTCGAAGAACAATTCGGGCGCAAAGTTGGGTTTTGTGGGATCGACGCGGTAGACCGCCCCGGGATTGCCTGTTGCGATGTAGAGCCGCCCCGCCGAATCGAAAGTCAGAGCCCAGATGTAGTGCGATTGCCCGCTTGGCGACGAGGAGGCTTTGCCGGCTCCGGAGCTTGTGTCGTCCGCCTTGGCCGCATCAAAGACGACTGCCGCATTCGATTCATCGAGCTTGGTAGTCGAGTCGGGGTTGAGTTTATAGACCTTGCCGCTCGGCATTGTGGCCGCATAGAGCGAGCCGTCGGGCCCAAATCGCAGGGCCTGAATGCTTAGTTCTCTCGTCTCGAACAGTGTGAATGGCTTGTCTCCGGGCTTCTCGCCAAGGCGCAGCACGGTCGCGGGTGATCCCGTGCCGGCGAAGACACGACCGCTCTTGTCCGCGGCCAGCGACCACACGAAGGTCGACGGCGTGGTGAGCAACTCGGTAATTCCCGGCCCCTGACGCAGGTGACCATCGCTCTCAATCGAAACGCCCGCAGGCGTGCCCTTTTCAAACTCCTCCATCTGCGATTGCTGCCACAGGTGGGTTCCCTGAGCGGCGGCGCGCGAAGCAATTGCGGTTGCGCCTGCCAGAGGCGTCGCCAGGAGCGCGAGAAGCGCGGGTGCGGAAGGGATGCGGTGAAGGAAGCGGGAAGGAAGAAGCATTCTGCCGTTGAGTCTACTAGAGTTTGGTACCGGTTATCGAAGGAGCGGCGGTGTCGAGGCCACGCCTTTGGAAGGACGGACCAGGCGTGCCGGGCCCTTGTGGAAAACAAGGGACGGAAAAGCCCTCCTCGGCCAGAGGCGAGAGTTGGGGGCGAGCGTCGGCTAGCAATTGCTTGCCCAAAGCGCCCCATTTGAACCCCTTTTCGTGAGCCGGAACACAACTTCTATAAAATCAACATCGCTTTCAGTTTCATCAACGCGACTTTTGCACAAGCTGCATCCTCAACCCGTGTTTCCCCTTTCAGGTGTTGCCAGTCGTATTTCCAGAAGACTAGTATTCCGGTTAGTTTGGGGGAGATTGCAAATACGGTCCCGCCTTACCTCCGCTATGCATGCTGTTGTTCCCAAGTTCACAGAGCTTCATCAACCAGCGGCGCCTGACAGGTGTGGCGCACGCGGACGGAGTGTCTCGTCATGGCGTGGTATGCCTACTGCATTGGAGAAAAACAAGCATTTCCGGCTTTAGCCCGCCATCGCAAGCCAGTTGCGATGGAATCGGTTTTTGGAGTCAGTGGCAATCAAGTTTTCCTTTATCCAGCGAGCGATCTAGCGGTGATCGTGAGCGAGCACAACCCACAGGAAAACCTCAATCAAAAGTCGGGCGTTGACCATGCTCGTGTGATCGCCGACTGTTTTCAGCACTCTACCGTTCTTCCCTTCCGCTTCGGCACCGTCTTTACCGACGACGAGTCGCTGCGCAAGTCCATCCGCTCCAATCAGCGCCAGTTCCTGGGAAACATCGACAAGCTGCGCGGAAGAACGGAGATGCACATAAAGATCTTCGTTGACGATTGTTGCGGGCGCGAGATCGAAAAGCATCTGCCGGGCGAGAGCGTTGGCCGCGAATATCTCAGCAATCTGCGGGAAAATGCCTCACGGGCGAGGGAACGGCAGACGCGGGCTCGCGCGGTCAGCTTCCAGATGCACCGGCTGTTTATGCCCCTCGATGAGGAAGTGAGCTGCCGGCTGATGGATAACGGTAAGATGATGCTGGATATCGCGCATCTGATCGACCGCAAGTGCGTCGAGCGGTACCAGAACAAGTTCATTACCACCAGCGCTGTGATGCGGGAGTGCCAGATGCAACTTTCGGGTCCATGGCCGCCGTATCATTTTGTTCACCGGCTCACGCGTCCATCGCATGTTCCGTCCCAACCGGCAGTTTCGCCTGTCGCGGCGGGGGCGCCAGCGGTTCCCATGATGGAACCCGCTCCGGCACTCGCCTAAGAGCGCATAGACTCGGTATTTCGATCGCAAAAGGCTCCAGCTTCGGCTGGAGCTTTTTTTTGTCGAGCGACGGTTCGTTTACCAGTCCGTCTGCGGAATGCCTGATCGCGGTTCTCCAATTGGTCTACTGCGAAGCCGCAACCATTAAGTGGCGTTTCCCTCAGGGAAACGCCACCTTGCACAGCCCAATCGGCGCTGCAAGAATTGGAGAACCGCCGTAATCTAGAACCATGAGCGACCAGCCGTTGAGTGCGATGCAGGAATCCGTCCTCGATCTCCTTGTTGTTGGCGCCGGACCCACGGGGCTGGCTTGTGCTATCGAGGCGCAAAAAGCTGGCTTCCGTGTTGCGCTCGTCGACAAGGGTTGCATCTGCAACTCGATCTTTCACTATCCAGCGCACATGACCTTTTTCACCACCTCGGAGCGCCTCGAGATTGGCGGCATTCCCTTTCCCAGCCCGAATGCGAAGCCCACGCGCGGCGAGGCGCTTGAGTACTACCGCCAGGTGGCCGCTTATTACCGGCTCGACGTGCGCCAGTACCACCGCGTGGAACGCGTGACCGGGGCCGATGGCGCCTTCAACGTGCACACCGTAGACCGTTTTGGCCGGCCCGGAGCCATCGAGGCACGCAAACTGGCCATCTCTACCGGCTACTATGACCTGCCCAATTGGATGGACATTCCCGGCGAAACTTTGAGCAAGGTTCACCACTATTATCACGATCCGCACCCGTTTTACGGCATGGACGTTGTGGTCATTGGCGGCAAGAACTCAGCTGCCATCGCGGCTCTCGAACTGTGGCGGAGTGGCGCGCGCGTCACGCTCGTCTACCGCGGACCCGAGGTTACGCCAAACGTGAAGTACTGGATCAAGCCGGACATCGAAAACCGCATCAAAGACGGCGAAATCAAGGCCTACTTTTCGACCGAAGTTGTGGAGATCACGCCCGACGCGGTCGTGGTAGATACTCCCACGGGCCGCGAGACGCTGCCCAACGATTTCGTCTTCGCCATGACCGGCTACCATCCCGATTTTTCATTCCTTGAGCGTGTGGGTGTGCGTTTCGAGGGCGAGGACCGGTTGCCCGTCTGCAATCCCGAGACGCTGGAAAGCAACGTGCCGGGAATTTATCTGGCTGGCGTGATCGTTGCCGGCGCGCGCACCAGCGAGATCTTCATCGAAAACGGGCGCTTTCACGGGAAGCTGATCGCGGCGTCGCTGGTCTCCAACGCAAAGGTGCAAGACGGGTCCCGGAATGCGGTTGCAGCAACCAATTCGATAGACTGAGTTTCTTATCCGTCTTAAGGGGGTGGATCCTTGCGCAAGCGCTGGTGGCCGCGATCCATTCGCGGGCAGATGCTGGCCGGCCTGCTGTTGTTGGAAGTGCTTTCCATTGGCCTGTTCGCCGCACTGCTGGCACGGCAGCAGATCCGCCGGACAAATCAACGCGCGCAGTATTGGCTGCAGTACGAATCGACAGCTCTCGCCAATGAGTCCGCAGAGGCGCTTGAGCAGCAGCGGCCGAATTGGGTCGATCTGGCTGTGCGCACGATCGTTGACGCACCGATTGTCGAGTCGGCGAAAATCATCAGCCCATCGGGCGACGTGCTTTTCTTCAAGAGCGAAAAGCAGGAACCGGGTGAACTCAGCGCGGCGGAGCGCGCGCAGATTCCTCTCGCTAGGCGCGATGAGTCAAGAGTTTTTGAAACAGCAAACGATGGATGGGAAGCAATTCGGCCTGTTTATACCGGGAACAATCTCCGTGGCTATGCCTTGGTGACATTTGACCGAAGTTCGGCACGCCAGCAATTGGGTTCCCTTTTGGATGACACGGCCATCTTCGGCGCCATCTGGGTCGTGGCTTCGGCGCTGCTGGTGCTCTTGATGGGCAGCGCCATTACGCAGCCATTGGCGCTGTTGCACCAGGGCACCACGGCCCTCATGACATCACCGGAAGACGGCAGCCGTTTTCCGCTTCCGGTCCGCATTCATAACGAGATTGGCGACTTGATTGAGGCCTTCAATCGCATGGTCGCCTCGCTGGCTGAGCAGCGAGCGGGATTGAACGACACGCTTTCCCTTCTCGACTCGATGCTGGCCAACGCGCCCATAGGGCTGGCTTTCGTCGACGACAGCGGCCGCGTTGTGCGCGTCAATCAGATCTTCGCCGACCTTACCGGCGTCTCCATCAGCCACCATCTCGGCCGCACGCTCTCTGATTTGCTGCCCAAGGCTGTTGCCGCGGAGATCGAGGGCGCGGTGAAGCGCGTCTTTTCGAGCGAAGAGCCGGTGCGGAACCTTGAGTTGAATGGCGAAGGCGGCAAGCCGCGGCGGCCGTGGACATGGCTCATCAGCGCCTATCCGGTGCGCACGACGCCGAACCAGGTGCGCTGGGTGGGAATCATCGCGCTTGACGCAAGCGACCGCAAGCGCAGCGAAGAAGCCTTGCGCCGCAGCGAAAAGCTTGCTGTGACCGGGCGCCTGGCCGCTTCCATCGCGCATGAGATCAACAATCCGCTCGAGGCCATCACGAATCTGCTTTTCCTTGCGCGCAGTTCCAATGAGCTTCCCGATGCCGCAAAGAATTATGTGACCATGGCGGAACACGAAGTTCATCGCATCAGCGAGATCACGCAGCAGACACTGCGCTTCTACCGGCAGCCGACGCAGCCTTCGCGTGTCACGCTTGAGGAACTGCTTGACTCCGTGCTGAATCTCTACCAAAGCCGCATTCACGCCCTCGATCTTCGCGTGGAGCGGGACTACGACGCGAGTCTCACCCTGTTCTGCTTTGCCGGAGAGATCCGTCAGGTCTTCGCCAACCTGGTGGGCAATTCCATTGACGCCAGCAGCAACAGAGGCCGTCTGGTGATTCGTGCAAGGCGCTCGCGCGATTGGAAAAATCCTGGCCAAACCGGCATCCGGTTCGCCGTTGCCGACACCGGTGCAGGCATGGAGCCGGAGGTGCGGGAGCACATCTTCGAGGCCTTCTTCACCACAAAGGAAGTGACTGGAACCGGCCTTGGGCTTTGGGTGAGCCATGAAATCATCCTCAAGCATCACGGGTTGGTGCGCGTTCGCAGCCGCAGCGCGGTGCCGACGGACCCGCCGTCCAGGAATGGTCACGGAACTGTCTTCGATATCTTCTTGCCCGACGGGGCGACGCCCGCGGTTTAATCGAGAAAGCTCAGAAGCCCTCCTGCTAGGGCGGCGACCTGCGGGATGTACTTCCCTACCTCACCGAACGGCTTTGCCCCGGCAGACTCCTCGTGCAAAGCGGCTTTGCTTTTCAACCACTTCCCGGCAAGGCATAGCCTGCGCAAATTTTTTTCCGGCACAGGGTTGACAATCGATGGATTCTATGTGTTACAGTCAGTAACACTATGGCGCGTAACACTCACCCCGATCATGACCCAGGCGAATTGGGAGAACTCGAACGAAGCATCCTGCTCACCATTTGGCGCAAGGGGACATTAACCGCGGAACAGGTGCGCGAGGAACTCGGCCGCCCGCTCAAGGACTCAACCATTCGCACAGTGTTGCGGCGGCTCGAGGAGAAGGGCTACCTGGCTCACACCATTGAAGACCGCACGTTTATCTATCGACCAGCCGAATCGCGGCAGCGCGTAGCCGGCCGCGCGGTAAAGCGCATTGTGGACTGGTTCTGCGCGGGGTCGGTTGAGGCACTGCTCGTTGGCATGGTCGACTCGGAGGTTTTGGACCGGGACGAACTGCAGCGTCTGGCAGAGCGCATTGCTGCGGCTCAAGAGAGCGGCGGCGCCGCCAAAGACGCCAACCGAGGCGCCCGCAAAAAGGAGGGAAAATCGTGACTCGATTCGCGCTGCCCGTCATGTTTGAAGCCGCCCTGCGTGCGTTTTTCGTGGCATGCGTTCTTGGGGCCGGTTTGCGCCTTCTGCGCGTGAAGAATGTCCAAGCGCAAAAGGGGGCCTGGAGCGTGATGCTATTTGCCGGCCTCGCCATGCCGCTGCTCATGCTCTCGCACTGGCTCCCTGCCTGGGCCGAAGTCCGGCTACCAGCAGCAGTTTCGTGGTCCAGGTTCCTTCCTCGATCGGAGACACCTGTGAACATCGTGGGCTCCGGAGCGCCATTCGTTCAACAATTCGTCTTGGCGCCGGAGTCGAGTCCGGCCGCAGCGGGAACGAACGCACCACCCGATGCCTCCGGCGTGAAATTTGAAGCCTTGCCCGATCCCGCATTCGTGAACAAGCCCTTTTCGGCCCTGCCGCCCGCTGGTTCCACGACGCCCGCTTCACAAAAGACGAATCGGTTCCCGCTCGATCTGCTCACCGTCGCCTGGCTCGTTTACCTCGCCGTGTGCGCTGCGCTCCTGCTCAGAAGTCTCATCGGTCTCGGTGCTTCTATTCGATTGTGGCTGCAGTCGAAACCGGTAGACGCAGCCAAACAGTATGGCGAACTGGGAATCCTCGCCACGCGTTCGAGCAGCCGCATCTCGTCGCCGGTCAACATCGGTTCCGGGATCATCCTCCCTTCGGATTACTCAGAATGGCCGGCGGAGAAGCTGCGCGCTGTGCTGGCCCACGAGGGGTCTCATGTCCGGCAACGCGATTTTTATTTGCAACTGCTTGCCGGTTTCTACACCGCGATTACCTGGTTCAGCCCGCTGGGGTGGTGGCTCAAGCACAAGCTTTCTGAATTGAGCGAGGCCATTAGCGACCGCGCCGGTCTTGAAGAATCCGCCAGCAGCTCTGCCTACGCTCAGTTGCTTCTTGAATTCGCGGCACTGCCGCGCCCAACCCTTACAGGAGTAGCTATGGCCCGCTCAAACAATCTTTCGCATCGCATCGACCGCCTGCTCAACGAATCCAGCTTCCGGCAGGGCTTCACCGGCAACCGCCGCGCGCTCGTTGCCGCCCTTATCGTACCCGCGGTGCTCGTCCTGGCCGCGTCGTTGGTTCGCGTGCAGGCTGCCGCAACACCAAAGCAAACGGACTCTTCCCAACTGGCATTGCTCTCACATGACCAACTGCCTTCTTACTCAGCCGTGGCGGGTGAACCCACCCCGGCGCCGGCTCAAGCGAGCGGTTCAGACTCCGGGCAAGCGCCGCCGGCACCGCCATCGCCGGAAGCAGCGCCCACGCCTGCTGCGCCAAACTCGGACCGGGCGCCGGAGGCTGTGCCGGCGCCGCCCCTTCCGCCCGCTGAATCGCAGGACTCCTTTCAAGTGGTGGTCCCGCCCATTCCGCCCATCGATGTTCACGTCGAGGTGCCACCCATGCCGCCGGTGATGGCTTACATGCATGGGTATGAAGGCCATGCGTCCTGCTTCGCTGATGGCGATGCTTACGCAATCGTCGGCGATCCTGGGACCCAGACGCGATTCTGCGGCAACACGCAGGGCGAAATGGAAGCCGAGGTCGAAAAGGCTCGTACCGTCGCCCATGGGCATTTCCTGCTCTTTCGTCATGAAGGCAAGTTCTATGTCGTCGACGATCCCGCAATCGTGAGCCAGATCGAAAGCATGAATATGGACCTGCAAGGACAAAGCGACCAGATGCGGAAACTCGGTGAACAGTTCCGTGATGAGGGCAAACAGATACGCGAAGAAACGCGTAAACAGCGCGAGGTCGTCAACAACATCCCCACGCCCGATTTATCCAAGGAAATGGCCGAGTTGAATGCAATGGTGGCTGCACTGGCCGCCAAGCAAGGCGCCACCGTGTCGCGTGAGCAGTTGGCAGAAGTTCAACGAGCGGTCCAGGCGATTCAGCGCCGGCTGATCGATTCCGAGGTCAAGGTCGAAGTGAACATCGACATGAGCAAGCTCAACGCCGAGGCGGGCAAGTTTAACGAGCAGATGAGCCGCATGGGATCTGAATTGGGCCGCACTGTTCAGGAAAACCAGCAGAAGATCGGGTCCATCATCGACGACAGCCTTAAAGACGGCAAAGCAAAGCCCGTCAACTAGCGAGCGTTCAGAGTTGGATCGATGGCCCGGCATCGAACAACGGCACGTTAGAACAATTTCAGGCCGGGCAACGTGTGGGCGTGAAGCGGATCGAACCCGCTGCTTTGGTGCGCGACCGAATGCGCCATGCAGTGGCTCTGCTGCCGGACGGGCCCGTTCAAATACGACCGCGTGACGTGCAGGCGATCCATGATGATGTAACGGACCCGCAGGCCGTTGATCGTGGGCGCAAGCGTGGCTGGCACCTGACGGCGGTCAACAAAAATCACCAGCGCCGCTTCCCTTGGATTGTCGAAGCTCTGCCCGACACCCACGCCGAAGAATGCGGGATTCTGCTTCATCAGGTTCTGCTCGATCTGCTGCTTGCCCGCGATTGCCTGTGTAAGCACACCCGACGCCAGCGTCGAAACGGCGTTGGACTCCAACGCGGTTTTTGGAACGGAGCCCGCCGCCACAGCCTGCGCTGTGGTGGGAATCACTTCAGTGCGGACGCCGTTGACCATCTGGGGCACAGTTACGTTTATACTCTGGTCGATATAGAGAATGACGGTCGCCTCGCCGGCATGGTCGCTGCTCTTTCCTGTGGCTGCACCCAGAATGCCGGCTGAAGGATTGACCAACATGCGCGCCTGCGTGAGCGCCTGCTTGCCAAGCGCCGACTGCGCATCGGAAAGCGCCCTTCCCTGTGCTGCGGTCGCCGTGGCGTTGCCGTAGTTCAGGCAGCTAACCGGATGATCCGTGGTGCCAACAAAAGTGTAGGTGGCATTTTCCTGTGCATCGAGCTCCGCGAGTACCGTCGACACGGGATTGGCCACGCCCTCGCTGACACCCGATGTATCGACGCCGCCGGCAAAGAACAATCCAACCGGCTCGGCGTTGCTGGCATCCACTACCAGCGATCCGGAGTCGCCCGCGTCGCTGAACTGATTCGCGTCGACGACGACCTGGTTGGTGAAGGTCTTGAGATTGGTTCCATTTGAGAAAATGTAGGGGGTGGTTTCGTCGCAGTTCTTGTAGTAGTAGACCTGTACATCAAAACTGACCGTCGAAATATTGGCACAAGTGAGCCCGGTGGTCCGGCCGCTCTTTGCGACGGCCATATTGATCGCGCCGCTTTCTCCCTTTCCACCGGTCGAGGAGACGCCCGGAGGCGCGGCGGCCAGCGTGCCGTCCTCTTGGCGCGCGCCCAATTCAAGAATGGCCCCGGTGGAACTGACCGCGCTCGAGTTCACCTGCGCGATAGCCGCATCGGCATTGGTCGAGGCGGAACTGAGCGGAAGCCACGCCGTTAACGTGCCCACTTGCTTTCCGTGCCTTTGTTGCCGACTGGATAACATGCTCCGCTGCTGTTGTCGATCAATCCCGGTTGAATGATCATTTCGCCGGTCGTGGCCTGGTCACTTCGCGCCAGCACATGGTTGCAGCTCAGCAGGTACTGCGTTCCGCCGCTGTTCTGGATCAATGCTCCAAGCGTGCCTCCGCAGCAATCGACTGGCTGGCCGTTCTGTGTGTCGAGGTCGTTGTTGTTGCCGCCGGAGCTGCCCAAGAGGATATTGGTGTCGCCGGATTGCGCCTGATGACTGGAAGGATTGCTTAGATTCCCGCGGTATTCAACAAAACCACAGACGCAGTCTTTGAAGACGAGTTCCGACGGTGCCCACGACGTAAGTCGGAACCGGTCGAATTGATCGGATGCGGGCGCAGTGTAGGTGGCCGTGCAATAAGGTAAAGGCGGGATTATTAGTGAGATTACCGCGCACACAGCTCGTCGAGCCCAGCGTCCCCGCCCGCCGCTCGAACCGGTCGAAGTATTCGAGGTGGCGTAGTTGATTCCGGTGGTGCCGCCAACTTCCGCAATGTAGCCGGTGATGGTGACGGTCCCGCTGGCGCCCAAGGCCGACATTTTCGGGCGAGAGCGGTTCGAGAAATCCCGGCGTTACCGTTACAGTGGCGCTTGAGGATGAGCCTGTGGCGAGAGCGGCTGTTACCTTGACCTGCACACTGTCGGCGGTGAGGTACGGTGGCGGAGTGTATTGGCCGCTGCTTGAGATCGATCCCGGCTCCGGCATACGCGTCGCCGCCGCTCACTGCCCAAGTAACGTTTGCTGCGCCACCACTGCTCAGCGTGGCTGTGAATTGCTCGACTGGTTGGCCCGTGGCGTTGTTGCCGGAATTGCATCCGGTGCAGTTGGTGTCGATGGAGAGAGTGCCGGGCGAGACGGAGAATGTGCCCCCGCCGCCGGAAGCCGTTCCGCCGCAACCTGCCAGGAGAACCAGGACTGGAACGGCCGCCGCGGCAAGTGTGAGCCGCAGCAATTTGGGCCCATGCCGCTCCAAACGGCCTTCAACTCGCCTGCCCTGATTACGCCAGTCTGGCCGTTGCGGCTCCGTCGTCACTGCCTCAATTTGACTCACTTCTTCCGGGCCTTTCTGGCCAAATCTTCCTGCTCAATGCTCGTTAGACGCACTCATTCCCTGTTCGGCGCGCCCATTCCCTGCCCTGTAAGCGCCGGAGCCTACTGAAAACCCCGAAGGCAACTCTCCTGCATATCATCCAAGTTTAGACCCTTACGCAGAGAGAAAAGTTGTCTCGCGATGTTCGAACTAGTTCAAGCGAACCACTTTTACTCACCGCCGCGCAATGCACGAAAGTACTATGTCGCCGAATTGGCCCCATTCCGGCCGCGTTGATCGAGGTTTATCAGACCGGCCTTAGAATCCAGATAGGAGCGCTTATGGAATACGTCAATCTCGGCCATACCGGGCTCAAAGTTTCCCGCATTTGCCTCGGATGCATGACCTACGGCAGCCCCGCTACCGGTAAGCAACTGCCTGGCCGCCACGCCTGGACGCTGAGCGAGGCCGATAGCCAACCATTCCTGCGCCAGGCGCTCGATCTCGGCATCAATTTCTTCGATACCGCCAATGTCTACTCAAGCGGGGAAAGTGAAGTTGTACTGGGCCGGTTCCTGAAGACCAATGCGCGGCGCGAATCCGTCGTAATCGCCACCAAAGTCCAGGGCGTCATGCGCGAGGAGCCGAACGGAAAAGGCCTCTCACGGAAAGCTATCCTCTATGAACTCGACCAGAGCCTCAAGCGCCTTGGAACCGATTTCGTTGACCTCTACCAGATCCACCGCTGGGACTACGAAACGCCCATCGAGGAAACGCTTGAGACCTTGCACGACCTGGTGAAGGCGGGAAAGGTTCGCTACATCGGCGCATCCTCGATGTATGCGTGGCAATTCGCGCAGGCGCTCTACCTTGCCGACCTCCGCGGCTGGACACGCTTCGTCTCCATGCAAAACCACTACAACCTGCTCTATCGCGAGGAGGAGCGCGAGATGATCGGTCTCTGCCGCGCTGAGGGCATCGCGGTAATTCCCTGGAGCCCGCTGGCTCGCGGTCGCCTCACACGAGCCTGGAAGACGGAGACCACTACGCGCTCTGAGTCCGACGCCTTCCAGAAGATCCTCTACTCCGGAACCGAAGACGCCGACCACAAGGTCGTCGACCGCCTGGGCGAGATCGCTGAGAAACGTGGAATCCCGCGCGCTCAGGTGGCGCTGGCATGGCTTCTCTCGAAGCCCGGCGTGACAGCGCCAATTGTCGGCGCAACCAAGACGAATCATCTTGAGGATGCAGTTGCCGCACTCTCAGTCCAGCTCTCGCCGGATGAGATCAAGACCCTCGAAGAACCGTACGTGCCCCACCCGGTGCTGGGGTTCAGCTGAGTCTCGCCTGAATCTCCGAATCCTATACGGTTTGTTGCGCGCCATCTCTGCGATTTAGCATCCAGATGTGCCTGCCCTCAATGATCAAGTGCAGTATGTGCGCGGCGTCGGTCCCACTGTCGCCGGCATGCTCGCCGAAAAAGGCATCCTGACTGCCGAAGATCTGCTCTATCACTTCCCTTTCCGGTATGAGGATCGCCAGAACCCGGTCAGCCTTGATGAGTTGAAGCCGGGCGACATGGCCAGCGTCATCGGCGAAGTCCGCGGATCGGCGCTGTTGCGCACGCGGCGGATGCCGCTTTTCGAGCTCACGGTAGGCCAGGGCCTCCGCGCCCTCAAGTGCATCTGGTTCAACGCGCCCTATCTCAAGGACAAATTTCAGGCCGGGCAAACCGTCGCGGTCTATGGCAAAGTCGAGCCGTCGCGCTCTACCAGCAATCTCAAGATGATCCAGCCACAATTTGAGATCCTTCCCGATGCGAGCGACGATGCCCAGACGCAAATGCTCGAAGTGGGCCGCATCACGCCGGTCTACGAGTCGCTGGGCGGCAGCCGTCTGGCCTCGCGGTGGCAGCGCAAAGTGATCTTCAACCTGCTCGAATCCATGCGCGGCGCGGTGCCGGAGTGCCTGCCGCAATCGATGCTGCAACGGCTCGATCTTCCCAATCGCGAGACGGCGCTGCGCGAAGTCCACTTTCCGCCGGAAGGCACGCCCCTCGCAGAATTACAAAGTTTCTCAACCCCGGCCCACCGCCGCCTCATCTTTGAAGAATTCTTCTATTTGGAACTGGGTTTGGAGCTGAAGCGCCGGCGGATGAAGGAGCGCAAGGGCATCGCGTTCGCGACCAACGACAAGGTGCGCGAGGCCATCCGCGAGGTGCTTCCCTTTCATCCCACGTCGGCGCAAAAACGCGCCCTCGGCGAGATTGTGGCCGACATGCGCGCGCCCAGCCCCATGCGGCGTCTGCTGCAGGGCGACGTTGGCTCAGGCAAGACAATTGTCGCGTTTCAGGCCATGCTCGTGGCCATGGAGAACGGCTATCAGGCGGCGCTGATGGCGCCCACTGAAATCTTGGCCACGCAGCATTTTCTGGCGGCGCGCAAGCTGTTGGAGCGGTCCAGCCGCGAACCGCGCATCGTACTGCTCACCGGCTCGCTCGACGAAGACCGCAAACGAACCAACCGTGGACTGATCAACCGCGGCGACGCCAGCCTGATCATCGGAACCCACGCGCTCATCGAGGAAAAAGTTGAATTCGACCGGCTGGGCCTTGTCGTCGTCGACGAGCAGCATCGCTTCGGCGTGCTGCAGCGCTTCAAATTGATGAAGAAGCCCAACCAGCCTGAGCCCGACGTGCTGGTGATGACGGCCACGCCCATTCCGCGCACGTTGGCGCTCTCTTTATACGGCGACCTTGACCTGAGCACTCTCGACGAACTGCCGCCCGGCCGCATGCCCATCGTCACCAAGCGTGTGCCCGGCGAGCGCTCCGAAGAGGTGTGGGACTTCGTGCGCAAACAGGTGGCGCAGGGGCGGCAGGCCTATATCGTCTACCCCGTCATCGAGGGATCGAAGGACGACCAGCCTGAGCTTGATTTCTCACGCGACGACGCTCCAACCGGGAAGGCTGGACTGCCGACGGTTCGCCGCAGAACTGCTCCAAAGGTTAAGACAACGGAGTTGTTTGCGGGTTTGGCACAGGAAGCGAGTCCGAGCGCAAAATCGGGGCTCAAGTCCGCGGTTGAAATGTACGAAAAGCTCCGCAAGGGACCGTTCGCCGGATTGCGCGTCGGCCTGCTCCACGGACGGCTCGATGCCGACGAGAAAGAAGTCATCATGCGCCGTTTTCAACGCGGCGAAATCGATGTTCTCGTCTCGACGACGGTCATCGAAGTCGGGGTCGACGTGGCCAACGCCGCCGTAATGGTTGTCGAGCACGCCGAGCGCTTCGGCCTGGCGCAGTTGCACCAGTTGCGCGGCCGCGTGGGCCGCGGCGCGGCCAAGAGCTATTGCATCCTGATGACCGGCGAGCGGATCTCCGACCTGGGCGAGGAGCGCTTGAACGCGATGGTGAGCACGCAGGATGGCTTCGAACTTGCCGAAACCGATCTTCGGCAGCGCGGGCCGGGAGAGTTCTTCGGCACGCGGCAGGCGGGTTTGCCCGAGTTCCGCGTGGCCAATCTACTGCGCGATCGGCCGTTGCTGGAACTTGCCAAACACGAGGCGGCGCGCTTTGTCGAAGGGCCCGAACCCGCGGTGACTGAAGCAGAGCGCGCCAGCGTGCGCTCGCAACTCAAGCAAGCCTGGCAGCGCAAATATGGGCTGGTTGAGGCGGGCTGAAGCGCGAGAAGCCCGGCACCGCGAGAGGGAGAATCGGCTCTAGACCGGCCCCGAGGACCGCATCACGTCAACAATCTCCGGCGGAAACGTCTGAATTTCCAGGTCAACGCTCGCGATCTCCGCACCGCAATCTCTTCGCTGGCTGCGTGTGCACTGGCACAGCTCAGTCAGTCTGGTGTGTCCCGTCTGGCTCAGCTCCACGCCTGCAGCAACTAGTACGGTATAGATGTCGACGCACGCCTGGCGTTCGAACTCGAACAGCACGTTCACCCGGCCGCTGTCGTTTGCGCCTCGGCTCAGCACCCAGCCGCCGCAGCCGAGGATCGCGCCCGTCAGCAATTGAACCAGCCGCGACGGCTCCTCGATGGAAACTGCCTTCATCTGCAGCGCCCAGGGGATGCTCAGAGTCTGCCTCGGATTCGGTTCCGGCATCTTCAGCTTCACGTGCTGTTTATCGGAGACGGGCTCTTGTGGATGAAAGCTGTTGCGGAGTCGAACGGCGCTTGACTGCCTTTGACACAACTCTCATCTGCCGGGAATGGGTAAAAGCAGGCGGCGGTCATTGAGTCTCGCTGTGCAGCGCCGCAGTGGCTGCCAACAAGCGCACGGACGGACAGGAATGTTGTAGCTTGATAAACAAGATGATCGCGGGATCCGGAATTGATGTCATCGAGATTGGGCGCATCCAGCAGGCCATGGATCGTTACGGTGAGCGTTTCCTCAACCGGGTTTTCTTACAGGCGGAGCAAGTTTATTGCAAGCGCAAGCGCAATGCTGCTGAGAGCTTTGCCGCCCGCTTTGCCGCCAAAGAGGCAGCGGCCAAGGCGCTGGGTACTGGCATCAGCTTCGGAGTCAACTGGCTTGAGATTGAGGTGGTACGCGAACTGAGCGGAAAGCCCAGCCTCCGGTTTCACGGCCGCGCCGCGGAAATTGCGGGCCGGTTGGGCATTGTTGGCTCGGCCCTTTCGTTGACCCATACCTCACAGATTGCCGTGGCCAGCGTGGTGCTTGAGGATGCGCAATAAGCCCGCCCATTCTGGTATCCTCTAGGCGTCCGCCCACTCGGTCCCGTTAGAGGAGTGACGTGCCAAGCCGCAAAGAGATTCAGTGGTCGCAACTGAAGGTGGGAGCGCTTGTCCTGGTCTCCCTCATTCTGTTGATCGCGCTCATGTTTCTCATGACCGCCTCTTCGGGTGGGCTCTTCGCCCATAGGATCGTGCTGCGCTGCTACTTTCCCAACGCCGGCGGGCTGAAGGATGGCGCCGTCGTTACGCTTGAAGGCGTCACGATTGGTAATGTCCTGCATTTGCGCGTGGTGCCTGATCGGAATCCCAATCCTGTCGAGGTGACCATGCAGGTAGGCGAGCGCTACCTCTACGACCTGCACACTGATTCGCTGGCGTCCATTCAGGCAGCAGGCGTTCTGGGCGACAGCTACGTCGACATCGACTCTACCCACGCAACGGGGCCGCGCCCGTCCAACGGCTCTGAGCTGATGCAGTCCGGTTCTCCAACCATTCAGTCCGTCATCAACACCAGTCAGGTCTCCATTCAGGAAGTCAACGTGCTCGTGCACAAGATTGAAACCCTCGTTGACACTCTCAATAAGGGACACGGCACGGCGGGCGAGTTCCTTAACGATCCTGGACTGGCCAGGAAAATTGTATCCATCGCCGACAATCTCCAAACCGTTACAGACGCCATCGCCCAGGGCAAAGGATCGATTGGCGAATTGGTCAACGACAACACGCTCTATACCAAGCTGAATTCGGCGGCCGACAATCTGAATGCCATTACTGCCGATCTGAATGCCGGCAAAGGCACCGCGGGCAAGCTGCTGAAGGACGAGACGCTCTATAACAACCTGAATTCAGCCGCGGCCAATTTGAACCAGTTGGCGGAACAGATCAACTCCGGCAAGGGCTCGCTGGGCAAGCTGGTCAAGGATCCGGATTTCGCCAGGAAACTGGACGATACGTTGACCAACCTCGACGAAATCTCAAAAGGTATCAATTCGGGTCAGGGCACGGCCGGCCAGTTGGTCAAAAACCGCGCGCTCTACGATCACCTTGACCAGACCGCGGATCAGGCGCAGCAACTGATCAAGAGCATGCGCGAGAACCCGAAAAAGTATCTCGTCATCCAGTTGAAGATGTTCTAAGCCACATTGGGGTTTTCAGCGTTGTGCGGCGCGAGCGTTGGAACATTCCAGATCCGCGCCGCGTAGAGCCCGATTACGGAGGCCTGATGCGTACCCCGGCAATCCTTATGGTAGGCGCCTGCCTCCTTGCCGCTTCCCTGTTCCTCGTATTCCATCCCGTTCTCGCCGCGCCCTCAGCCACCGGCATCGGGCCCGCCTATGCGGCAAACGGGGACATGCTTCCCCCCACAAATTACCGCGAGTGGATTTATTTGAGCTCCGGCGTGGACATGAGCTACAGCCCCAAGCCCGCGGACATGACCATGTTCGACAACGTGTTCGTCAATCCCGAGGCATATCGCAGCTTTGTGGCTACGGGCACGTGGCCCGACAAGACGGTGATGGTGCTCGAAGTACGCGAGGCGATAAGCAAAGGCTCCATCAACCAAAGCGGGCATTACCAAGGCACACGTGTGATGGGGTTCGAGGTACACGTCAAGGATGAATCGCGGTTCCCGGACAAGTGGGGATTCTTCGACTTCGATGCGCCCGGCGCGAATGGAACGCTCATTCCTCAGACGGCATCTTGCTACAGTTGCCACGCCGCTCATGCCGCGGTGGACACTACGTTTGTGCAGTTTTATCCAACGTTGTTGCCGATTGCGCGCGATAAGAAGACGCTGAGCGAGGCGTTCCTAAAGGAAGAGGCCGAGCAGCCAGCGACCAAGTAGTTCAGGCCGCAGCGCCGCTCCTGAAGATGCGCCAAAACTCCACAAACGCCTTGAGACGCACCACCTGAAAAAAGTCGTTCGCAACAAGAAAGAAGACGCCGGATGCGGCCGCAACCAAGTGCATGGCGCCGGGACCCAATTCGTCGCTGAACGGCAGAGGCGCGGCAGAGAAGACCATCGCCACCACAAGCAGCGCCAGTTTGACGATCCCGAGAACCAGGTTGATCTCGGCGAGCTTGCCGGAGAAGGCCCTTCCCAGCCTCAAAGCTTGCCCAAGACTTGAGATCAAGGATTGCCGTTCTTCCAGCAGAACCAAAATCGGCGTAATCGTCAGAACCCAGCTGGTGAACGCAAAGGCCATGAAGAAGCCAAGCGCCAGAAAAATTGCCCAGATGAAATAGCCAACTAGGTCTGGCTCAGCACCCGCACTAATGTGCGTGGCCGCCGCCCATTGCATCGACCGAAGCCAGCCCCACAGTGTGACGCCCAGCAGCGCCAACCAAGCGCCCTGCAGCACGATCATCGCGCCGGGCCGAAACGGAGCACGGGGCTCCATGCGCACGAGCAGGAGATTGCGGCCCAGGCCCGAAACGATCGCCCAGGCCAGCGCGGCGGCCGGCAGCAGCCAGCGCAAAACGGCGATTACGTGCGGCTCATAGAACGCAGCGATGTTCGAAAGCTGTACGGCGGCGACCCACGGATTTTGCGTGTCGAGCGAACTCGCGCCCGACGACTCCAGCGGAAACGCCGCGAGAATCTGTTGGCCCTGCTTCCAGCAGATGAAAAGAAATGGAATTCCGATGAGCCAGCGCCATGCAATCTCAATGGCGATGAGTGAAGGATTCCGGAACACCCCGCTCATGTGCTCGACCAGCAACTGCGTTCCGCGAACAGGCGCGTTGCCGCGAACGTTCGCCACGGAAGCGACCCTCACTTGACGACCAAATTGACGGCTCTGCCCGGCACAACGATCACCTTCACGACGTTCTTGCCCGACGTCCGCTCACGCACTTTTTCGTTGGCCAGCGCTGCAGCCTCGATTGTTTTTGCATCGGCTCCTGCTGCCACGCGCACCACTGCTGCCAACTTGCCGTTGATCTGCACCGGAATCTCGATCTCGTCTTCCTTCGCGAGTCCCGGATCGCTTTTGGGCCAGGGAGCGCGAAGAATTGCACCGTCCTCACCTAGTTCTTCCCAAAGTTCCGCGGCGAGAAATGGCGCGAACGGCGCGAGCAGCAACACAAGGTTGCGCAGTAGCTCGTGCGCCACCGGCGCGGGAATTTCTCCTGCATTGAGTTGCGCATCCGCAATCTGAATCTCGTTGACGAGTTCCATGATCGCCGCCACGTCCGTATTGAAGTGCCAGCGGCCCTCAAAATCCTGCGTGACCTTGGCGATCGTCTGGTGCAGCTTTCTCAGCAGCTTCAGCGAAACCCCCGTCGGCGCATCGCTTTTCTGCCCGCCAGCCGTGCGTGCGATCGGAGCATGCCTCACGGTCAACCTGTAAACGCGGCTCAGGAAACGGCTCACTCCAGCCACGCCGTCCTCCTGCCAGTCAAGATCGCGGTCGGGCGGCGCGGCGAAGAGGGAGTACATACGCGCGGAGTCGGCGCCGTAGCGGGACACCATATCGTCGGGCGAAACTACGTTGCCCTTCGACTTCGACATCTTCGCGCCGTCCTTGATCACCATGCCCTGCGTGAAAAGCCTCCCCACCGGCTCGTCGTTTTTTATCATGTCGAGGTCGCGCATCACCTTGGTCCAGAAGCGCGAGTAGATCAAGTGCAGAATGGCGTGCTCTACGCCGCCAATGTACTGGTCGATCGGAAACCAGTATTCCGCACACTCTCGTCCAAAGGGGGCAGAAGAATTCTTCGCGTCGATATAGCGGTAGAAGTACCAGCTCGAATCGACAAACGTGTCCATCGTGTCGGTCTCGCGGCGCGCTGGTCCGCCGCACTTCGGGCAGGTAGTATTCACAAACTCCGGCACACGCGCCAGCGGTGAGCCGCCCTGCTGCGTGATCTCGATGTTCTCCGGCAAAATCACCGGCAACTGATCGTCCGGAACCGGAACCAGCCCATCGCGCTCGCAATGGATCATGGGAATCGGCGTGCCCCAATAGCGCTGCCGGCTCACTCCCCAATCCTTCAAGCGAAAGATGACTTTTCCCTCGCCAAACTGCCCTCGCGTCGCCACTTCCTGCAACTTCCTCTGCGCCTGGACGCAGCTCAATCCGTTATATTCGCCCGAGTTCACCAGCACGCCGTCTTCGGAAATGAAGGGAAGCGCGTCGGAGCCTTCACCTTCCGTCACCGGCCTGATCACCCGCCGAATCTCGATCCCGTACTTCGTCGCAAACTCAAAATCGCGCTCGTCATGCGCCGGCACGCTCATAATGGCGCCGGTCCCGTAGTCCATCAGAATGTAGTTCGCCACCCAGATCGGAACGCGCTCGCCGCTATATGGATTAACAGCGAAGCGTCCCGTCGCCACGCCGTGCTTGTCGATTGCGCCCAGATCGCCCGCTTCCCTGGCCGCCTTCTGCTGCGCGAGCAGCTCGTCTACCTTGGCCTTCAGGTCCGCATCTTCTGCCGTGAAAGCCTTAACCAGCGGATGCTCCGGCGCCAACTGCACGCTCGTCGCTCCGAAAATCGTGTCCACCCGCGTCGTGAATACCCGAATGCGTGTTTTTTCTGCTGCCTGTTCCCTGGTGCCTGATCCCTTGTCGGCTTTTTCCGCAAGGAAGAAGTCGACTTCCGTCCCCTCGCTGCGCCCAATCCAGTTGCGCTGCATGGTGCGCACCTTTTCCGGCCATCCATCCAGCTTGTCCAGGTCGTCCAGCAATTCCTGGGCGTAGGCGGTGATGCGCAAAAACCACTGCACCAGGTCGCGCTGCTCCACCTTCGTGTCTTCGTGCCTCCAGCAACACCCGTCGATCACCTGCTCGTTGGCCAGCACCGTGGCGCACTCGGGACACCAGTTCACCTTGCTTTTCTTGCGATAGGCCAGGCCCCGCTCGTACATGCGCAAAAAGAACCACTGGTTCCAGCGGTAGTAGTCAGGCATACACGTGGTGACTTCTGTGGCCCAGTCAAATCCCATGCCCAGGCGCTTAAACTGCCGCTTCATGGCGGCGATGTTGGCCAGTGTCCATTCCCGCGGCGGCGTATTGTTTTTGAGCGCTGCGTTCTCAGCAGGAAGCCCGAATGCGTCCCAACCCATGGGGTGCAGAACGTTATAGCCGCGCATCCACATCTGCCGCGCCAGCGCGTCGCCAATGGCGTAGTTGCGCACGTGTCCCATGTGCAGTTGGCCGCTAGGATACGGCAGCATCTCCAGCACGTAGTATTTCGGTTTGCTGCTTGTGGTCGGTTCAGCGGCGTAGAGCTTGGGATCGGCAGCCCAGCGCTCCTGCCACTTCTGCTCGATCGCCGCCGGATCGTAGCGCAATTGTTCTTTCTCGTCCGCCATCACTTTTCAGTGTAAACGGAGCAGCGCGTCATTTCGCCGGCTGCTTCACCAGCCTCTTCAGCGCCCTCACATTCCGCTCCTCGTCGCCCTCTTCGTCCACGGGAGTCTCGGCAATAAATACGCAATGATCGAAACGTGGATCGTTCAACAGCCGCCGGAAAGGCTCCAACCCCATCGTTCCCTCGCCGATGTGCTCGTGCCGGTCGAGCTTCGATCCGCGCTCTGCCTTAGCGTCGTTGCAGTGCCACACCCGCACCGCATCGAACCCCACCGTCGCGCCCGCCTGTCTCATCGTCGCTTCGTAACCCTCGGCGCTCACCATGTCGTAGCCGGCCACGTGTGCATGGCACGTGTCCAGGCAGACGGCCACCGGCGCGTGGTTCTTCAGCCGCTCTACCAACTCCGCCACCTGCTCAAAGCTTCCGCCCAGCGAAAACTCCGCGCCCGCGGTGTTCTCAATCAAAATGTGAAAGCCCGTCCCCTGCCATGGCTGCCCCCACTCCAGTCCATCAATCGCGCGCTCGATCGAGTCCGCCGCAAGCTTCAGGCCCTCGTCGCGCGTAAGCCCTTTCCACGACCCCGGATGCAATACGAGGTAATCCGCGCCGAGCACCAGCGCGCGCTCAATCTCTCCGCGAAACCCTGCCACACTCTTCTCGCGAACCTCGCTCGATTGGCTGCAAATGTTCACCAGATAGCTGGTGTGAATCACCAAGGGCCCTACATCGAGCTTGGCCCGGAGCTCGCGCATTCGTTCCGCCTGCTTCGGGTCAACGTTCGGCGCGCGCCACATTCGCGGACTCGAGGAGAACATCTGAAACGTGTTCGCGCCAATTTCCCGCGCGCGTTCCACGGCATTCGACGCCCCTCCCGCGGTCCCCAGATGCACCCCGATCCGCTTGGCCATGCGATCAGTCTAATGGTTCGCATCCGCAGCGCTCTCCGCGGTCACTGCGAGGGTGACTTCGTCTGCGATTGTGCCGGAGCCGTCACGATCCGCGCCTCGGAACCGAATTCGTGGTAGTTCGTAAACGCTACGTCGTTCAACTCCGCTTTGATCGGCCATAAGCTCTTGTCCGCCTCTGACTCTGTCGCCGCAAGTGCCGGGCCTGTTGTGGTGAAGGTGGGCAAAGGATACTGCGAGAAAGCCACGCCTCTTATCGGGCAGATATATCTGCGGCCCGAGATCGTTACCGGACTGTAATCCACTGCGATCTCAGCGCGTATTTCATCGTGTGGCGCCGTCATATCCGCAATCTGGCTCAACCGCAGAACGGCTCCCGATTCCGGATCGATCGTGATTTCGCCATGGTATGCAGGTAGGATTCCCTCCGACTTGCTTTTGACCGCGACGCCCACCACAAAGTGCGAATCGGGCTGCGGCACGGCGTAGGAGAACACAGCCACCGGCCCGCCAGCGCCTTGCTCCCACCGCAACCATTTCACCTTGCCCTGCAGTGCGTCGCCCACCACCACGATCAGGATCGGCCCGAACTCACCGCTGGTCGTGAGTACCAGCGGCGACTCCTCCCTTACCCGGCCTGCGTTCTCGTAGGGGATCTCCTTCCCGTCACGATAGGTAACAATCCTCGTAAATGTGCCAGCCGGGCGTAATCTCACCGGCTCACCTTCAACCGAGGTGATCGGCTGCGAAGGGTTGTTCTCAAAGTGGGTCGTGATACGCGTCGCATAAAAGTCGGGCAACCGCGGCATTGTGGTCGCCAGGTATTGCGTGGCCATCGATAGAATGTGCAGTTGAGTCTTGACGTTTGGACGCGGGTCGGGGACCGCTTCCGACGCCGGCGGATCCAGAAAAGCCGACAAATCGGCCAGCTTCATCAACTCTCGATGCGTATGGGCGCCTGGAAACTCCGTTTCCCATAGTGCCAGCCTCGCCGCACTCACCCGCTCCGTCAGTTGCACATCGCTAAGTTCATTGGCCACCTTGCCGTCACGCTTGCCGTGTAGCGCAACCATCAGTTGTTCCATTTTTTCGATGGACAGGATCTTGGTAGCCATGATCGGTCGCGCTGTACCGAATAGCATCAGCAACGCTGCCGCGATCGGCCATCGAGGGCAATTCATACAGAGAATCCTACTCTTGCGGTTCTACTCAGTTGATCGGCTCAATTTGTTCGCAGCGTCGCTTTGTTTAATTACGGGCTTCAGCCCATGGATCAACCTGCCAACTGTTCAATCCGACATGCGCAGTGTGTTAATTAGAGCAGCCAAAGCGGCAGGCTGATTTCGGCGGCTTGGATAGTAAAGAAAATACCCCGCGAAGAATGGGCACCAATCCTTCAAGACTTGGGTCAGGCGCCCCTTTGCAATCAAATCGGCCAGCGAATCTTCCATCGCTGTGCCGATTCCCACTCCCTCGAGTACCGCCTGAATGACGAGGCTCGGATCGTCGAATGACACAGGCCCATGAGGACTGACCGTCAGCGCCTTGCTGCCTTTCTCGAACTCCCATCGATAAAGACCGTTGCCGAAACGAAACCCGATGCACGCATGGTTTTTCAAATCTTGCGGGTGTCGCGGAATGGGATTTGATTTGAAATATTTTGTTGAACCAACCACCGCGAGACGCATCTCTTTGGTCACGCGAACGGCAATCATGTCCCGCTCAATGAACTCACCGAGTTGGACACCCGCGTCATACTCGCCCGCTACGAGATCTACAGGGTCGTTCGAAGAAGTGATCTCCAAAACGATTTCAGGATAGGTGCGGGCAAACTGAGCCAGCTTTGGCAGCAGCACCATCTGCGTCGCCGTTCGTGGAATGATGATCCGAATTCGGCCGGCAGGGTTCTCCCGTTGCTTCCGGGTTTCGGCGACCGCCTGCTCAATCCGCTCCAGGGCCGGCGCAAGTTCGTCGAGCAGTGCTGCGCCGGCGGCGGTTGGAGAAACGCTTCGTGTGGTCCGCGCCAGCAGCTGTAACCCCAGCCGCTGTTCGAGCCCTCGCATGGAGTGGCTCAAGGCGGACTGCGAAACACCCAGACGCGCGGCTGCTCGGGTAAAACTGCGCTCTTCGGCGACCATCCTGAAGGCCGAGAGCTCTCCCAGGTCATTTCTCATCATTCATGACTTTTACTCATAACACTTTGAATTGCAAATCATCTAGTCTCATTAACCAAGTTGGCCTAGACTTGTTCTTGATCGAGCAAGGTATTTGCAGCACAGGAGAAGTCATGGAAAAACGCCTACTTGGAAAAAGCGGCCTCGAAGTTTCAGCACTGGGCCTCGGTTGCATGGGCTTGAGCTTTGGATTCGGCCCCGCCACGGAAAAGTCAGAAGCGATCAAGCTCATTCGAGCCGCCGTTGAGCGCGGCGTTACCTTCTTTGATACAGCGGAGGTCTACGGCCCTTATGTCAACGAAGAACTGGTCGGCGAAGCCCTCGCTCCGTTCCGGGATCAGGTTGTCATCGCAACCAAGTTCGGCTTTCAACCCAACCCAGACGGCAGCGGCAAATGGACATCGCTTAACAGCCGCCCCGACCATATCAAGCAGGTCGTCGAAGGCTCACTGAAGCGCCTGAAAACCGCCGCCATCGATCTCCTCTACCAACATCGCGTCGATCCCAACACTCCCATTGAAGAGACCGCCGGCGCAGTCAAGGACCTGATTCAGGCGGGCAAGGTCAAGCATTTCGGGCTCTCCGAAGCCGGCGCAAAAAACATCCGCCGCGCTCACGCCGTGCAGCCCGTCACTGCCTTGCAGAGTGAGTACTCCCTTTTTTGGCGCGAGCCCGAGCAGTCCGTCATGCCCACGCTCGAAGAGCTCGGCATCGGCTTCGTCCCCTTCAGCCCGCTTGGCAAAGGTTTCCTCACCGGCAAAATCGACGCATCCACCCAATTCGCCAGCACCGATTTCCGCGCCGTCGTGCCGCGCTTCAGCGAGGAGAACCGCAGGACCAATCAAGCGCTTGTCGATGTGGTGACGAAGTTTGCGCAACAAAAGAAAGCCACGCCTGCGCAGATCGCTCTCGCATGGCTGCTCGCCAAAAAGCCATGGATCGTGCCCATTCCCGGCACCACCAAGCTCTCCCGGCTCGAAGAAAACCTCGGCGGCGCAACGCTCGAACTCACACCGGAAGATGTGCGCGCCCTCGAAGATGCATCATCTGCAATCAAGGTCGAAGGCGAGCGCTACCCGGCAACCCACCAGAAGCTGATCGATCGCTAACCCTCGAGCGCAGAGTCGAGCGGCAGGAAGCTCACACGTAACCGGCACCTAGAACGAGAGGGTCACCACTTTTCGCTATATCTTCGCCATTCGCGTATAATCTCTGGATGGACTTTCAGCTCGTCACCAGCTACACGCCCAAGGGCGATCAGCCGAGGGCCATCGACCAGCTTATGGAAGGGCTTGCCGCCGGCGAAACGCACCAGGTGCTGCTCGGCGTCACCGGCTCGGGCAAAACCTTCACCATGGCCAAGGTCATCGAGCAGTCCAACCGGCCGGCGCTGATTCTCGCGCACAACAAAACGCTCGCAGCGCAGCTTTACCACGAGTTTAAGCAGTTCTTCCCGTCGAATGCGGTCGAGTACTTTGTCAGCTACTACGACTACTACCAGCCGGAAGCGTACATTCCTGCCGGGGATCTGTACATCGAGAAGGAAGCCACGATCAACGAAGAGCTCGACAAGCTGCGCCTTTCCGCCACACGCAGTCTTTTCGAGCGGCGTGACGCAATCATCGTCAGCTCAGTGAGTTGCATCTACGGCCTTGGCTCGCCTGAGGCGTACTACGGAATGTTGTTGCTGCTCGAGAAGGGCCAGCACATCAGCCGCAAGGACATTACGCGACGGCTTGTGGAGATTCTCTACGAGCGCAACGACACGGACTTCCGCCGCGGGACTTTTCGCGTGCGCGGCGACGTGATCGAAGTCTTCCCCACCTACGACGAGAACGCCTATCGTATTGAGATGTTCGGCGACGAGATTGAATCTCTCGCGCAGATCGATCCGCTCTTCGGCACGGTGAAGCAGAAGTATTCGCGGTTGCCCATTTATCCAAAAAGCCATTACGTCGTGCAACCGGAGCGCAAGGCTGAGGCCGTCGATTCGATTGTCGCCGAGCTGAATGAGTGGGTCGCGCACCTTGAGTCGGAAGGCCGCGCGGTGGAGGCGCAGCGCGTCCACCAGCGCACGCGCTTTGACCTCGAGATGATCAAGTCCATGGGCTACTGCCACGGAATCGAGAACTACTCGCGGCACTTCAGCGGTCGACTGCCGGGCGAACCGCCGCCCACGCTGCTCGATTACTTCCCTCGCGACTTCCTCCTCTTTGTGGACGAGAGCCACGCCACCATTCCGCAGGTTCACGGTATGTGGCACGGCGATCGCAGCCGCAAGCAAACCCTCGTCGACTACGGATTCCGTTTGCCCTCGGCGATGGACAACCGGCCCCTCAAGTTCGAGGAGTTCGAAACCCGGATCCATCAGACGATCTACGTCTCAGCTACGCCGGGACCGTACGAGCTCACGCGCTCCAGCGGTGTTGTCGTCGAGCAGGTGATCCGGCCGACCGGCCTCGTGGATCCCGAAGTCGAGATTCGTCCCGTGAAAGGCCAGATCGACGATCTTCTCGCCGAGATTCGCGATCGGGCAAAGCGCAACGAGCGCGTGCTGGTGACCACGCTGACCAAGCGCATGGCCGAGGACCTGGCCGGCTACTATACCGAGGTGGGCGTGCGCTGCCGCTACATGCACTCCGAGATCGAGACGCTTGAGCGCGTAAAGCTGCTGGCGGGCCTGCGCAAGGGCGAGTTCGACGTGCTGATTGGTATCAACCTGCTGCGCGAGGGGCTCGATTTGCCCGAGGTGTCGCTGGTAGCGATTCTCGACGCGGACAAAGAGGGATTCCTGCGCTCGGCTGGATCGCTGATCCAGACCATGGGCCGGGCGGCGCGGCATCTCGAGGGCAGGGCCATCCTTTATGCGGACCGAATCACGGACTCCATGCGCCGGGCGATGGACGAGACCGATCGCCGCCGCGTGATTCAGCGCGCATACAACGAGGAGAACGGCATCACGCCGCAGTCCATTCTCAGCAATGTGGAGATGGGACTGGCGCACATTCTCAAGGCCGAATACGGCGACATCGAGGAGGAAGAGACGGTGGGGATTCCGGAGTTCAACACACAGGAGCAACTGGACGCCTACATCGCCAAGCTCGAGACCGACATGCGCGAAGCGGCAAAGAAGTTTGAGTTTGAGAAGGCCGCACGCCTGCGCGACAGCATCAAGGAGCTCCGCGACAAGGAATTCCTCTTCGGGTAACGCCTTGTAGCCGCGCCGGCAATCCGAATTCTTGGTTCGACAGGCAACCAAGAGCGGCGTAGTCACCATCTTAGTTAGCGAGTTAGTAAATATCCCTAGGCGTTTACGAGAACGAATGCGCCACAAACAGGGCCGATGGCAACGATTCTTCTCGTGGACGACGATCCCCTCCAAGCGTCTTTAATGATGTCGCTGCTTGGCAGTCGATTCGGCAGCGTGTGCCGGGTCAACGATGCTGCTGAGGCGCTTTGCCTGATCGAGCAACCGGAGTTCGCCGGCAACTTGGGCCTCGTCATCACCGGGCATCACACGCCGGGTATCGGCGGGCCGGCCTTTGTAGCCGAATTACGCTCGCGCAAACCGGGCTTGCCTGTGCTTGTTCTGGCCGCGAAGGACGCAGCTCCCTCTGAGTATTCCGATGCGCATGTCGTTTTCCTGCCCCGGGCGGTGGGCGGCGACAAAATGCTTGCCGTCACATGCCAGATGCTTTCAGACCAGACGAAGGCTATCGCCTGAGCCGCAAACTCAATCAATCCTTGCTTTCGAACTCTCCTAGTGTGAGCCAAATCACACCCAGAACCCCTATCATGGATGGAGAATAAGCTCGTCCGTTGGGAGGTAACCTGCTTCCCGCGTGCGTGCGACAATCATCCTGGAGTTCTGATGGCCACGTTCGGCAGCTTTTGTCTTCTTATCGCTTTAGTTCTGGCCGCTTACAATCTCTTCGCCGGAGCTGTTGCACTGCGCCTGATCGCCACAGGCCAGAGGGCGCGAATCTCTCCGGAACGCCTGGCCGACACCGCTCGCCGAGCTGGAATCGCCGGATTCGTGGCCGTTACCGGGGCTGCGTTTGCTCTCATCTGGTCGGTCTTTACCAACGATTTCTCCATCACCTACATCCTTGAGCACTCCAACCGGGCGCTACCCATCCCATACAAATTCGCTGCGCTGTGGAGCGGCCAGGAAGGTTCGCTCCTGCTCTGGGCCTGGCTGTTGGGAACCTACGGCTTCGTTCTCCGCCTGACGCATAAGACGGATGTGAAGCTCTACTCCTACGCGGGCACGATTCTGTCTGGCATCCAGGTGTTCTTTCTGTCCGTGTTGGTCTTCGCTGCTCCGCCCTTTGCGTTGCTCCCCGGGTACATCGCCGGAGGCACCCTTCCCGCAGACGGCAACGGGCTCAATCCCCTGCTGCAGTATCCCGAGATGGTCATTCACCCGCCCATGCTTTACCTGGGCTACGTGGGCTTCTCGGTGCCCTTCGCCTTTGCGCTAGGCGCGCTGATGATGCGCTATCCGGGTGAGAAGTGGATCAAGATTACCCGCGCCTGGACGATGGTGACCTGGCTGTTCTTGACCTGCGGCATCTTCCTCGGCATGCATTGGGCCTACGCCGTGCTTGGCTGGGGCGGCTACTGGGGCTGGGACCCGGTGGAGAACGCGAGCTTTATGCCATGGCTGACCGGAACCGCCTTCCTCCACTCGGTGATGATGCAGGAGCGGAAAGGCATGATGAAGAGCTGGAATGTGTGGCTGATCTTTTCCACATTCCTGCTCACTATGCTGGGCACGCTGCTGACACGTGCCGGCCTTGTGAGTTCTGTCCACGCGTTTGCTCAGTCGTCCATTGGAACCTGGTTCGTCGTCTTCATGGGAATCGTGCTGGCCGTCTGCATCTTCACCTACATTCTGCAGCGCGGGCATCTGAAGACCGAACACCATATGGAATCGCTGGTGAGCCGCGAGTCGAGCTTCCTCTTTAATAATCTGGTGCTGCTGACGGCCTGCTTCGTGATTCTATGGGGCACGCTGTTTCCCATCATTTCGGAGTACGTGCAGGGCACCAAGGTGACGGTGGGCGCGCCGTTCTATAACCGCGTCGCCGTGCCCATTGGGCTCTTTCTCGTATTTCTCACCGGCGTGGGTCCGCTGCTGCCGTGGCGCGCGACATCGTTCAAGGCCATCAAGCGCAACTTTGTGCTCCCGGTCATCGCACTGTGGGTTACGGTGATCGTTTGCCTGGCAGTGGGAGTGCGGCCGTGGAAAGACGGCTCTCTCGATCAGGGCAGCTTCTATGCGGTTGTGGCATTTGCGGTGGCAGCGGCGGTGCTGACGGCAATCATCGCAGAGTTTTTGCGCGGCGCAGGGGTCATCTCACGCCAGACCAACCGCAATCTTTTCGCGGCAACCTGGCTGCTCACGCGCCGCAACACGCGCAGATACGGCGGCTATCTCGTTCATATTGGTGTCGTGGTGGTCGTGATCGGATTGGCCGGCTCGGCGTTTAATCGCAGCATCGAAAGCGAAATGGGCCTGCATAGCACCATGCCGATCGGGCCTTACACGCTGGAGCAAGTAGGCGCCACGCAAGATTCGAACCCGAACTACGATTCCGACTATGCGATGCTGAACGTCTACAAAGGAAGTCGGCGGGCGAAGACACTTGAATTCGAAGGCTTCCAGTCCTTCGTCATTCCAATCTTCCGAATCGTTCCCCTGCAGATGACGCCGGAGAAGCGCGTGTATCTGGCCAGCCAGCAGCCGCAGACCATGGTTGCGATTCATTCGGTTCCCGAGTGGGATCTTTACGTCGTATATGAGGGAACGAATCCAGACACCGGCCAGCCCATCATCAAGGCGTTTCTCAATCCGCTCGTGGGCTGGATCTGGTTCGGCCTGGTGGTGATTGTCTTTGGAACCTTCGTTGCGCTGGTTCCCAGCCTGACGCCGGCGACCGCCGCTTTGCGCGTGCCAGCGACGAAACCGGTGCCGATGACTCCTGCGCTCAAGGGGGGCGACTGATGGCGCTCCGCGCTTCCAGGTTTTGGACGAGAGTTGTTGAGGCCACTGTGCTGACCGTGGCTATCAGTTTCTCTTCGTGCTCCACGGCTCCCACCTCGCGTCTGAACACTCTGAGCCACCAGTTGATGTGCCAATGCGGATGCGCGCAGCTGCTGGGCGAATGCGATCACGTCGGATGCCCCGACCGGGACAAGGAACTTTCAGAGTTGACGACCGACATGGCAGCGGGCTTGACCGATCAACAGATTATGGATGGGTTCGTAGCCAAATACGGCGCTACAGTCTTGGCCGCTCCTACGACGAAGGGTTTCGACCTGGTGGCATGGATCGCTCCCTTTGCGGTGTTTGCAGCTGCGCTGTTGGGAACTATTTTGCTGATCCGGCGCTGGGGAGGGTTGGGATTTGAGCGGCGCGCACAGGCGGCGGGCGCTTTGGCCCAGCCGGCGGACCCAGCGGAGCAGGAACGGCTGGATCGCGTACGTCGCGAAACCGGCCGCGACGATGGATTTTGACGGAGGTTTTTGAGTCATGACGGAAACCGATGGCCTGATCGCGGGAGTGCTTCTCCTTTTCGCGCTCTTTCTGTATACCTTCTGGCCGGAGAACAGCTTCGCCAGCCAGAAGCAGAAGACGCGGCTCGACTATCTGCTGGAGCGCAAGGAGCAACTCTATGAAAATCTGCGCGATTTGAACTTCGAGTACCGCGCGGGCAAGTATCCTGAAGAGGATTTTGTTTCGCAGCGGGGCCTTCTCGAGCACGAAACAGCGGAACTACTGGCTGAGATCGATCATCTGCAACAGGTGTAAGTGCAGGTATCGGGAAACAGCGATAAGGGACAAGAACTGCGCGGATTGCGGATTGAAGGGTTAAGACACGAAATGAACTTGATTCGATTTGGTGCACGCACTTTTGCTTTGAGCCTTTTGTTCGCTTGCGCAGTGGCGCAGGCCGCCACTGTGACCGGAACGGTGACCGACAAGACTACCAACACGCCCGCGGCGGGCGATAAGGTGACCCTGCTGGAGCCGATGTCGGGCATGAGCGAGGTAGGCACGGCGACCACCAACGCACAGGGCCACTATTCGCTGAATTTGCCGGGCAGCAATCCGTATTTGATTCGCGTGACGCACCAGGGAGCGGAGTACTTCATTGCCGCACCGCAAGGCGGTGGAATCGGCGACATCTCGGTCTACGATGTGGCTGCGAAAGTGGAAGGCATCACGATCGCCGAGCACGTAACCGGAATCGAGACTGACAACGGCCAGCTCCGCGTCGTGGAGCGCTACGACATTCACAACGCCAGCTCGCCGGCGCGCACACAGTGGAGCAAACAGTCGTTTGAAGTGGTGCTGCCCGACGATGCGGTTGTGGGCGATGCCTCGGCGCAACGGCCGGGCGCAAGCAGCCTGCCAACCACCGTGAAGCTGAATCCTGACGGCCCCAAGGGCCACTACTCATTCGACTTTCCCATTCAGCCCGATCAGGAAGCCAAAGGCACGCTCTTCCAGGTCCAATACAATTTGCCGTACAGCAGCGGGAAATACAGTTTTCATTCTTTGGTGACGCTGCCGGCCGATACCGTTTGGGTGGTGCTGCCCAAAGCGATGACCTTCACCGGTGGAAACGGAGCGGGATTCGAGTCATCGCCTCAGGATCCAACGGTACAGACATTTCTGGCGCGCAACGTCGCTCCCGGTAAGGCGCTTGAGTTTTCGGTCTCAGGCACAGGTTCCTTCGCCCGCGACGACCAGAATGGACAGGGCGGCCAGCCTGGCGACAGCGGCGGCCCGCAGGCTGGGGCTCCAGGGAACCAGCCAGGCGGCGGCATTGGCCAGCCCATCAATACCCCCGATCCGCTGTCGAAATACAAATGGTGGATTCTCGGCGCACTGGCGGTGTTACTCGTGGCTGCGGCGGCATTTCTGCTGCGGAAGCCGGAAGGGGCGGGCGCGGCTGCGGGCACAATGGCGGAGTCAGAGACTCCATCGGCTCATTCTGCTCCGAGAATAGCGGCCACTTCGCCGGCCGCAAAGAACGCGGCGTTGCTGAATGCGCTCAAAGAAGAGCTGTTCGCGCTCGAAAGCGAGAAGATCGCTGGAACGCTGGCACCGAGAGAGTACGCTGAGCAAAAAGCCGCACTGGAGACCGTGCTCAGGCGGGCGCTGAAGAAAAGCTAAGGTTCAGGCTTTAGCGGTCATGAGTCAGCACCGCTCGAATCGTCCTGCGTCTGCTACTCGCGATGCAGAGTTCCCCTGTATCCTTCCCCAATGAAGACTTTGCTTCGTACTCTGCTTTCTTTATCCTTCATTGTCTGGCTCGGCGCTGAAGTCTTTTTCCCGATCGTAGCCGCCATCACTTTTAACACCCTCCAGCCAGACACTCATACCGCCGGAACAATCGTTGGTCAATTGATTCGCATCCTGCATGGGATGGGATTGGTATCGGGCATGGTGGCGCTGGCGGTGATGGCTCTGGCGCCGGCCTGGGGCATCTACAAGCCGCGCGCGGTGTTGGCGCCGATGGCTCTGGTCGTCTTGATGATCGGCTGCACGGTCTACTCGCAATACGGGATCATTCCTGCCATGGAGCGCGACCGCATCGCTGCCGGGGGCGCCATTGACGCGACCAATGGATCCGACCCGACCACCGCGCACTTCAACAAGCTGCACAACCGTAGCGAGTTTGTGGAGGAGGCGGTTCTTCTGCTCGGGCTGGCAACCGTGGTGCTGATGGCGAGGGCGGAAACGACGCGCATTTAGACGGATTTGCGACGGAGGCGCTGATGGGACGTGAAGCGACATGCCTTTGCGATTGGAATGGCGAAGTCGCGCGCGTAAAAGCGCTTGTCGAGCCTCCGGAATTGATTTTGCGCGGCGAGATTCGCAAGAGACTCCCCTTCTCCGGAATGCGCCAGGTGCGCGCGGATGGCGGCGCGCTTCACTTCAAGTTCGGTGGAGATGCCGTTGTTCTGAAGCTGGGCGCGGCAACGGCGGAAAAATGGGCAAAGGCGATTCTGACGCCGCCTCCAAGCCTGGCAATGAAACTGGGCATCACTCCTGAATCGACGGTTTGGGTCATCGGAACGGTCGACGACGCATCGCTCGAGACCGCGCTTGGCGAAGCTGGAACGGCGCCGCGCAAAGGCGCGGATGTGATCGTCGCGCGCGTGAAGACGGCAGCGGAACTGGCGCGAGTGTTCAAGTCGGCGGCAAAGGAAACGAGCGCCGGCGTGCCCATCTGGATCGTTTACACCAAAGGTCCGGGTCACGCGATCAACGAAGCCGATGTTCGCTCGGCTGGTCTCGCTGCAGGCATTGTCGATGTGAAGGTCGCGTCGGTCTCAGCGCAATTGACCGCTCTCAAGTTCGTGAAGCGCAAAAACCCGAAACCAAAGTAGAACGGATGCGTGATTCTGCGCTACGAACCACAGTGAGGCTGTGTTAGCCTTCTCGCGAAAGTTCCTGTGATGACAGAGCCACTTGAAACTCCGCCTGACCCTTCCATGGCGGAGAACGATCCTTCTGCAATCAGCAAGCGAGCGGCCGCCGAGCGGGTTTCGTGGACCGGACCGTTGCTCATGGTTACAGCGCGATCGGCGTTGCTGGTAGCGTCCCAAGGGCTGGTCGCCTTGATTCTGCTTGGGCGGGGACAGGCGACGCCGTGGCGCGCGGCGGGCGACTGGTGGACCGTGTACGGGACGCTGGTCGACATCGGCTGCCTGCTGGGATTGAAGTACTTTACGCGGCGCGAGGGGATCGGACTGCGCGATCTTCTGGGACCGGTGCGGATGCGCGGCGGTCGCGATGTCTGGCTGGGGTTGGGGTATTTCTTTCTGATCTTCCCGTTCTTTCTCGCTGGCAGTTACGGCGCGCGGCTGCTGCTCTATGGATCCACGGACAATTCCGTAAATCGATACCTGCTCCATATGCATGCACTTCCGGTTTGGGCAACTGTGTACAGTGTGACCCTGTGGTGGATGATCTGGTCGCCAACCGAAGAGGCGACGTACAACGCCTACGTTCTGCCGCGCATGCAGGCGCTCAGTGGCCGCAGGTGGATTCCGTGGATGTTTGTGGGTTTCTGGTGGGCCCTGCAGCATTGCGCTCTGCCATTTGTGCCGGATTGGAAGTATCTGGCGTTCCGATTCCTCGGTTTCCTGCCAGGAGTGCTGGTCATGATGCTGTTCTATATGCGCACACGCCGCCTGGCGCCGCTGATTGTGGCGCACTGGCCAATGGACATTGCTGCGGCGGTGATGACCGCGATCTACTAGATGATCGTGCTTCAGCGGCCGATTTTCGAACAACCTTTCGATCGCCGCGGCGCACATTGATCCAGAGAGCTTACGGTTGTCTTCTCCTGTATCATCGGAAAGGCCCGAACGCACAGTTCCTGCTGTGCAAGGGCCGCAATGGAAAGACTATGAAAACCGGCATTATTGGCCTGCCGCAGGTGGGCAAGACTTCGCTGTTCAAAATTCTGACGAAAGCCAAGGTTGACGAGCACGGGCGCGCAAACCCGCGCGAAGCGCACATCGGCGTAGCGCGCGTGCCCGATGATCGGCTCGAGAAGCTGTCGGCGCTCTACTCGCCGAAGAAGACGACGTTTGCCGCGGTGGAATTCGTGGACGTTGCGGCGATCGGGAAAGAGGCGCTGAAAGAGACTGCATTCCTGACGAACCTGCGTAATGTGGATGCGCTGATTCATGTTCTGCGGGCCTTCGAGAACGACTCGGTTCCACATGAGGGGCCGATCGATCCGCTGCGCGATGCCAAGAACGTTGAATTCGATTTGATGTTGAGCGACCTCGGCCAGGTAGAGAAACGCATGGAGCGCGTGGAAAAGGACATGAAGAAAGGGCGCACCAGCGAGCTGGAACGGGAACAGGCGTTGCTGGTGAGATCGAAAGAATCGCTCGAAAGAGAAGTTCCGCTGCGCGAACTCGAGATGACGCTGGAAGAGAAAAAGCTCATCCGTGGATTCATGTTTTTGTCGCAAAAGCCCATCTTGTATGTGCTGAACGTGAGCGAAAGCTCGACGCTGGGCGCCGATCTTGAATCCGCTGTGAGCCGGTACAAACTGGAAGCGATTGCGCGGCGGCCCAACGCCAGCGCGATGGGCATCTGCGGCAAGGTGGAGGCGGAGCTGGCGGAGATGGACGATGCAGAGGCTGCGGATTTTCTGGAGAGCTACGGGCTGCACGAGAGCGGACTTGTGCGGCTGATCCGGAAGAGTTACGAGCTGCTGGGGCTGATCAGCTTCTTCACGGCGGGTGAGGATGAGTGCCGCGCTTGGACGGTCACGCTGGGCTCAAAGGCGCCACAAGCAGCTGGTGTGATTCATACCGATCTGGAGCATCATTTCATCCGCGCCGAAACCATACGCTGGGACAACCTGCTGGATGCGGGCTCGGAGGCGGCGGCGCGCTCCAAGGGCACCCTGCGTCTGGAAGGCAAGGAGTACGTGGTGCAGGACGGGGATGTTTTGCACATCCGGCACAGCGGTTAAAGCCGATGCTGAAGATTTCACTTGCTCTCGGCACCATTGCTGCACTGGCCGACGTGGCCGGCGGATTGGTGCTGGTGCGCGCGCGAGGCATCGAGCGTTATTTGCGCTACTTTGTCGCGTTGGGAGCCGGATTTCTGATCGCAACCGCGCTGCTGGAGATGACGCCTGAAAGCCTGCGGCTGAATCCAACGACCGGACCGGTTCTGATCATGGCCGGCTATTGTGCAATGCACTTGCTTGAGCACACGATTAATGCGCACTTTCACTACGGCGAAGAGACACATAGCGGCGAATTCGTCTCCGCGCACACGGGCTACTCTGTGCTGGGCGGCCTGAGCGTGCATGCGTTATTCGATGGAGTGGCCATTGGATCGGGGTTCGCGCTCTCCAATTGGCTGGGCTGGCTGATCTTTCTCGCCATCCTGCTGCATAAGGCCCCGGAGGGGTTCACCATGGCCAGCGTGATGATGGCGAGCGGTCGTAGCCGGACGACGGCCTTCTGGTCGGCAGTGGCGCTGGCCGGCGCTACGCTGGCGGGAGTTCTGGTGATTCAGCTCGTGCCGCGCTGGGTCCCGTATGGACTTCCCGTCTCGGCGGGAGTAGCCCTCTATGTGGCGGCGACGGATTTGGTGCCCGAAGTGAACCGGGAACCGGGGATCCGAATGGCATTGGTGTTTTTTGCTGGAGTGGCCGCGTTCCTGTTGCTGCGCTCGCTGCTGCCGCAGTTGTAGCGCGGTTCCACAATTCATATCCTGTTGCTGGCCACCGTACAAGGTCGGTTCTTCTTGAGGAAGAATCTACATGGCTGTTGCTTCTTCGAGAGATAGCAATTCCGCAACCGCTTTCGCACGATATGCTATCCGATGTGGCGTATTGCGTTGCACCGGTACTAGAGGAGGTCGGGACTCCGCGGCGAGCGCGCAGGCGCATTCCTTTTGAGTTTTTGGGAACTCTCTTTTTTACGCTGCTCGGGTTTCTGGTGATGGGCTACCATCCCGGCCTTGAGGACGACGGAATCTACCTGGCTGCCGTCAAAGCCGACCTGAATCCGGCCCTCTTTCCTTACAACGCGAAATTCTTCCGGCTGCAGATGGAAGCGACGGTCTTCGACGGATCCATGGCGCACTTTGTGCGCTGGACGCGGATTCCTCTCGCATGGGCGGAGTTGGTCTGGCAGCTTGCCGCGCTGTTTCTGATTCTGTGGGCAGTGAAGAAGATCGCGAACCGGCTCTTTATCGAAGAGTCTGCGCGATGGGGTGGGGTCGCGCTGGTCGCAGCCATGTTTACGCTTCCGGTGGCGGGAACCGCGCTCTATATCGTGGACCAGCATCTGCATCCGCGCACCCTTGCGACGGCGATGATTCTGCTGGCCATCTGGCGAATCCTGGATGAAAAATACTGGCAGGCAGCGCCGTTGCTGCTGGTGGCTCTTCTGCTGCATCCGCTGATGGCCGCAATGGGAATCTCGTTTTGCGTCATTCTGGCTATGACCCTGCTGGATTCGGTGCGTAAACGCGTCCGCGGATGGCGCAATGCGATGGTCGCGTTCATGCCACTGGGATGGGTTTTCGAGAGAGCAAATTCCGGATGGCGCAAGGCCCTGGATACCCGACCGTACTTCGACCTGCACAAGTGGACCTGGTATGAGTGGCTGGGCGCGCTGGCTCCCCTGTTTCTTTTCTGGTTGCTATGGCGCGTCGCGGGCAAGCACGGAGAAATGATACTGGGGCGCTTTGCCGCGGCCGCACTCGTTTATGGCATGTTCCAACAGCTTTTGGCGATGGCCATGCTTTGGCCGGCTTCGCTGGTGCGGCTGACGCCGTTACAGCCCATGCGTTTCCTTCACTTGCTCTATTTCCTCCTGGTGATGATGGCTGGATGCCTTCTGGGGAAGTTCGTCCTGAAGCGAAATGCGTGGCGATGGGCAGCGTTTCTGCTGATAGCCAATGGGTGTATGTTTGCGTGGCAACGGACGGAGTTTGCCGGCAGCCAGCACCTGGCGTTGCCGGGGCGCCAACCAGCGAATCCCTGGCTACAAGCCTTCGCATGGATTCGAACGAACACGCCGGAGAATTCCTATTTTGCGCTTGATCCCCACTACTTGGAGGCACCCGGCGAAGATTATCACGGCTTTCTCGCGCTGGCAGAACGCAGTCAACTGGCCGATGCCGTGAAGGATGCGTCTGTAGCAACGACGGTGCCGGAACTTGGGCCGGATTGGGCGCGCCAGGTCGCGGCCGAAGAAGGTTGGCGAGATTTCCAGCTCGGTGATTTCGAACGCCTGAAGGCGACCTTCGGCGTGAATTGGGTGCTGGTGAAGTACCCGCAACCGAATGGCCTTGCCTGCCGCTGGCATAACCATCAACTCGCGGTTTGCCAGATTCCGTGAGTTTCCAGCAGCATTTGCGAACGCGGGACTTTGCAGGATTCGGCTGCATCCGCGAGAATGGATAAGGCACCACTCTCCGTCTCGGACAACGATCATGCTCAACCTTACCCAGCGACTGATTCTCGGCTGTGTGCTCCTGGCCTGCCTGCCTGTGGCGCTGGTGGCCGTGGCGCATCGGGCGCTGGCAGCGAGCGGACAGATCCACCTGGCCTATGCGATCGCTGGGGCTGCTTCGCTGATTGCGGCTGCAACCATCTACTTTGTCCTGCGGCCAATCGACACACTGGCGAGCGACGCGCACCGCATCGCACAGGGCAACCTGGAACACCGGGTGGAGTGGAGCAGCCGCGACAGCTTTGGCGTGATTGCGAGCGAGTTGAGCCGGATGGCGGTGCGGCTGCGCGAAGTGCGCGATACCGAGGCCGGGCGGCGGCAGATGGAGTTTCAACTGTCCGACGCGGTGCTGCAGTCGATCTTCGAACCCATTATTGTGACGGACGGCAAAGGCCACGTCTTGAAGCTGAATCAATCGGCGTCGGAGCTGCTCGGCGAGGCGGCAAGCGATCGTATGGCGCTGGTGAATACGCCGGGGGGCGAAAAGATCCTGAGCGCGATCCAGGACGCTGTATCGATGCAGAAGGCGGTGGCCGCCGAGGGTGAAGCGTCGATGCTACCCATGCGGATCGGCAACCAGGAACGCAGCTACCGGCTGCGGACCACGCCGATGCGCGACTCTGAGGGGCGGCTGCTGGGCGCAGTCACGACACTCGAGGACGTGACCAGCTTGCAGGATACCGACCGCTTCAAGACGCAGTTCATTGCGGTAGCCAGCCGCAAGCTGCGCGACCCTCTGCTGCAACTGCGTCGCGGGCTCTACGCGCTGGCGCAGGGATTCAGCGGTGAGATGACTCAGCTGCAGACGGAGCTGGTGGCTTCGGCGAGCAAAGAAGCCGAAACTCTGGACGATCTGATGGCCGACCTGATTGAGGTGGCGGAGCTGGACACCGGCAAGCGCGAGATGAAGCTGGAGCGCTTGCGGCCACTGCAGGCCCTGAACGAGGCGCGGGACAGGTACTGCGACGAGGCTGCCAAGAAGCATATCCGCGTGGAAGTGAGCGCCTATGCCGACCTTGCAGTCGTGCTGGCCGACCGCCGCGCGCTGCGGTCGATTCTCGACAACCTGCTGTCGAATGCGCTGCGCTACACGCCGCAGGACGGCGAGGTGCTGCTGGCGGCCGAGGAGATCAAGAGCTTTGTGCAGTTCAGTGTGCGGGACACGGGCCGCGGTATCGAAGCAGAGCGGTTGAGCTCGATCTTCGACCGGTTCAATACGTTCTCAGAACAGGGCACGGCACTTGGGCTGGCGCTGGTCCGTAGGCTGGTGGAGTCGCTGGGCGGCCAGATCGCGGTCGAGAGCCGGCTGGGCCACGGAGCGACGTTCCGGTTCACGCTGCCGATCGCTGTGGCGAAGGAAGTTCATCATCCCGTCGAGGTGGGCTGAGCCATGGCTGAGATCGTTCTCGAGAAGAAGCCGGAGCCCGCCAGACTGCGCATCTACATTGGCGCGGCGCCAGGTGTGGGCAAGACCTTCCAGATGCTGAACGACGCTTACCTGATGCGCACTCAGGGCGGCGTGGATTTGGTGCTCGGCCTGGTCGAGACCCACGGGCGCAAGGAGACCGCGGACCAGATTCGCGACCTGGAGATCGTACCGCAGAAGGTGATTCCCTACCGCGGCGTGAACCTGAAAGAGATGGATGTGGACGCGATCATCGCGCGGCATCCGCAAACGGTCGTCGTGGATGAGCTGGCGCATACCAACGTTCCGGGCAGCAAGAACCGCAAGCGATACGAAGACGTCATAGAGCTGCTGGACGCGGGCATCAACGTGATGACGGCGGTGAATATCCAGCACCTTGAGACGCTGAACGACGCCGTCAATCGATCCGCCAACACAACCATTCGCGAGACCGTTCCGGACAGCTTTGTGAAGCGCGCCGACGAAGTGGTGAACGTCGACCTTACGGTGGAGGAGCTGCGCAACCGGCTGCGGGCGGGCAAAATCTACGCTCCCGAAAAGGTGGAGCAGTCGCTGGCCAACTTCTTCCGCAAAGGCAACCTGAACATGCTGCGCGAGCTTTCGCTGCGGACGACGGCGGAGCAGGTGGGCAGCCGCGCATCGGAATACCGGCGCACGCAGGGGCTGGAACAGGCACCGATCCCGGAGAAGGTGATGGTCTGCCTGAGCACCAGGCCGGGAACGGAGAGGCTGCTGCGCATCGGCGCGAGAATCGCCGGACGGCTGGCGACGAACTGGTACGCAGTCTATGTAACTCCGCCGGACGACAAAGGCCACAGCGACCCGGAAGCGCACCAGCGTCTGGAAGAGTACATGCGCATGGCGCGAGACCTTGGCGCCAAAGTGGTTCAACTCACCGACCGCAAAGTCGCCGACGCGCTGATCCGCTTTGCGCAGCAGGAAAACATCTCGCACGTGGTGTTCGGGCAATCGGCGCGATCGCGGTTCGACATTCTTCTGCGCGGCTCGGTGCTCAACCGGTTTCTGTCAGAGGTGCGTGACGTGACGGTGCAAGTTGTGCCGATGCAGAAGGCGCTGCGACGGCAGTGAGAATACAGGGAACAAGGGAACAAGGGACCGAGGGATCAGGAGAGCCGTTGGCTTTCAGCTTTCAGCTCTGATTGCGACGAGCGAAACGAAGCAATCCGCAAAAATAATCGAACGAAAAAACAGCTTTTAGCGGTTAGCGATTCGCTTTCAGTTTTTCGCTTAATTTGGTGCGAGCGAAACGAAAAAAACCCGCAGAAAACAAAAACTCAAAAGCGGGACTGTGAAACTGTGAAACTGTGGACAGAAGTTATTGATTCTAAAGGCTCCACAGTTTCACAGTTTCACAGTTTCACACACTGGCATGGGGGGGTGGGGTGCGATGGATGGGGGGGTGGGTGCCGGAGGCATGGGGGGGTGGGGTAAAAACAGTGGTCAGTGCACAGTGGTCAGTGGTCAGAAAGACGCCAAACGGGACCGAGGGAGCAAGGGAGCGAGACAGCATGGAGCAGGGAGTGGCCAGTAGCCAACTCGGCGATGAAGACCCGTCGCTGGGGACCCCGGCAGCCACCCTGGCAGGGAGTAGAAAAGCAAAGAGCGAGGGACGGGGGGCCGGTAGCCCGCAGCCAGTAGCCAGTAGCCAGTACGTGACAGATTGGACCGGGGAAATACCTGGCAGATTGGACTGAGGGAACAAGGGAGCGAGGGAGCCGGTAGCCCGCAGCCAGTAGCCAGCCGGGGAGCGATTCTGGGCTGGTCAGTTTTTGAGTGGAAGCGGATCATGGGACTATTGTGCGCCTAAAGGGGTTAATTATCGGCAGATTTGGCGGCAGGAATTTGCTCATGTTTTCAGCGGGTTGCGAGGCGGGGAAGCGGAAGAGCGCTTGACAAAAAGCGGGGGAACGTCCCGTCTGTATGAATGCATAAGTGAAATGAAGAAGGGTTCTCAGAGCGGTTACGATGCCGAGACCGGCGCAGAAAGCGCCGGCTCAGAAAACGCACTCGGAGAACCCCATGAACAATATTCACTTTATCGGATTCGACGTCCACAAGAAAAGCATCAGCTACTT
>CAWIFE010000019.1:0-8388 GCA_963835355.1 uncultured Acidobacteriaceae bacterium
CCACTGGCAGCGGCAGCAAAGCCGGCCGCTCTTCAGCGAACATGGCCGCAACCTGCCGCTTGGTGGTGCCATGGATGCGCGTGTCGGCCCAACGCTCTTCCCAGTGGTCCAGGTAGGTCTGCGCTTCCGCCAAACTTTCAAAGCGCATGCCTTTGAGCGGCGTCCTCTTGGCGTGGCCGACGCCGCTCTCGACTTTCCCTTTTCGATCCGGATCCCGCACTCGGCAGGGCAGAGCGACAGCTCCGTAGTGTGCCAGCACGTCGCGGTACAGCGGGTTCAGAGTGGGGTCGTAGATGTCCGGAGTGAGGACGCCTTCGCGGAGATTGTCGAGCACAACGACTCGGGTGGCGCCGCCGAGCCGGCGAAAGGCTTTCTCATGCAACTCGGCCCAGGTCTGAGAACTGGAGCGGAACACCAGCAGGCGGACCGATTTGCGGCTGCAGCCCAGGGTCAGCACGAACAGCCGCACGCGCCGGTACTTGCCGGTGTGCGGGTCGCGCACCATCGGTCCGTCACCGTAATCGACCTGGGCCTCTTCACCGGGTGCGGTCTCGATCACGGCGCAGGCCTCCGGCGACGGACTGCCCTGCAGTTTCCGCACGAAGCGCCGGACGCTTTGATAACCGGCACTGAAGCCGCACAGGTCCACCAGGTCCTGCCAGATGGCCATGGCGTTGCGGCCTCGCGAGAGCCCGACTTCGATCGCGTCGCGGTAGGGCGCGCAGGCGCTGGCCGAGGGACTGCGGCCAGGTTTCGGCTCGGCTGCGGTAGGTGCGCTGGCGGCCAACTCCGCGCCAAAGTCGGTGATCACTTCTATGGCCGGTTTTGCGGGGGCCGGGTCGTCGCCGCCCGCCGCAAACGGTTTCGCGCCGGCGGAGTCGGTGATCACCTCTATGGCCGGTTTTGACAGCGCGGGGTCGGTGATCACCCCGTTGGCCGGTTTTGCCGGGTGAAGCGCGCCCCCACCCGCCGGGTGGCCGCAGGGCGATACCGGCCTCTTTCAAATAGCCAGAGGCCGTCTCGCGGCGCACACCGATAGCGCCTTGAATCCGTCGCAGCGACCATCCCAGCCGCCCCAACGCTATGACTTGCTGTTTCTTTTCATCGCTCAAGACATTGCTCACATTGACGGAGGGTATCGCCCTCGCGTCGAGATCAATGTCCCGAACGCTGCTTATCGTTGGCCGGTTTTCAGGTGATCACGTATGGCCGGTTTTGGGTGTTCACCGAGGCACAAAACTTCTCCGCCTTTCTGCGATCTGAGGTGCCGGTGCTTTCCTGCACCCGCTTCCCCCGAACGTAAAACGTCAAATACCAGACTCGGCCTCGCTGGTAGAGTTTCATCAGATGATCCTTCTACCGCTTGCCGATACGCCGATTATAGGGCATTGACGGAGCGTTTCCAAAACTTCCTGGTAGTCGAAGCGCACACAACGTCCAGCCTTAACGAACGGAATACGGCGGAGGTATACCCAGTTGTAGAGCGTACCTTTGGCAATGCTGAGCCGACGCGAAAGTTCATTGATGTCGATCAGTGTAATAGGCACAGCCGGCTGCGACGACCCATCCGCATCTGAAAGCCGTGGAAGAAAAGCGGCGGTGTTTATCGACGTGGGGTGCTTCATAGCTCCACCGCTAGAGGCCTTGTGAGCCGTAAGGGCCGTGCGCATGCCGTGAACGCCCTGGGGTGCGGCAACCGGAATCGGAGCACTGCGGGCTGGTCCAATAGCCGGTCGGCGGGCATACGATTGGCGTAGGTTACTGGCGCGACTGATTGGAGGATCCTCCGGCTCAGTGATGGATTGCAGCTAACGGGCATTGCTGCCCGCTGCCGCGCGACCTCGAAAATGTGCGAACAGTCGATCAGTGCGATTTGGTCCGGCGGCGTTGGGCCGGGATTGACGAGACTAAGCCATTTCCGGCACCTTCCTTCCTTCGCAGAACCACGTGAACCGATGATTGGCTTCCAATCCATAGCGCGCCTCTCAGTCGATCAAATTCTTGTTAATCGAAAACGGGTCGTACTCGAAGGTCGTCAGTTTCTTTTTCTCCCGCTGCTCCCGCAGGTTGCGGAATGGATCGTGCACGGGCGGAGCTGGCGGACCGGGCTCACCGTTAGCGACTGCCGGCGGCGGTTGCGTGGGAGATTGCCGTCGGTCGCTGCCGGCGGCGCCGAATTCTGGAAATGTAGACGCGGAATTGCGCGTATGACATCTCCAGTCCGTCAAGGCGCGCAGCCTCCCAGACCTCCTTGAGCTTCATTCCTGCGGCCAAGCCGGCTTCGATTTCGGCCCAGGCCCAAATCACCTGCCCGATCTTGGTGGCAGGCTGGGTCGAGGGGAGGGAATGCAAGTGAATCATGTCCGATCTTGATTTCCTGCCGCGCGGCTGTGGAGCAGTGCCTATCGACATTACCTGAAATTGCCCCCTCACTTATATAGGTAATGGCGAGGGCTGGCCGGGACATAAATTTGCATTTGGCCGCAAAGTGCATTTTCTGGCGAGGTGCAACCGTCTGCAAACAGTTTGTGAACAGTCTGCAACTCCATTCGCCTGGCGCGAGGGCGTGCAACAGTTTGTGAACGAAGTGCAACAGATTGTGATAGTGACCACCAGCGACGACGGCTCCCAGGCAACCAAAAACCCGGTAGTGGAACATAAAGGAAGTGTCGAACGGCTCGGGTGTTTTCTTCATGGCAAGCGGCGTGCGATCAGCGGCTTCCGCCGTGGGACAAAATCGGTCGCGTGTTCGACAAATGTTCGACGCTCGGAATTCAGTGAGAAATCATCCCAATTCCCGACCCTCCGCGAAGATTTCTTGTCCCGGAGTGCCTCTCCCATTGCCTTACTAATTGAGGGGGCAATTCATGCGGCAACACGCGGGCGCGGCCCGAACCGCCAGAATCGCGGTCCGGCTCAGCAGCGAAGAGCAACATCAAATCGAGGCAGCGGCGAAGACGAGGGGCTACGCAAATCCCAGTGCGTTCATCCGTGCGGCGATCCGAAACGAGTTGAAGGGGCGAGCGGAGTTGACCGGCACCGAGGAGCGGATTGCAGGAGGCTTCGATGGTGTCTCGCGGGACATTTTTCGAGTGGACCGGGGACAGCAGGCTCTCTTCGCCCTGGTCGACGCTTTTGCCAAGGCGGTCCTGACCTGCGTGCCGGAACCGCCGCCCGATGCCAGGCCACAGGCCACCGCCCGCGCCAGAGAGCGTTACGAGCGGCTCATGAAGGCTGCCGGTCAGGCGATGTCAGGCGATGCGCGCACCGCCATGGAGGATCTGGTAAACCATGGCACGAACTGACGGGGAGCGGCAAATCCGGCTCCGGCCACCAAAGCCTCGCGTTCCGCGGAACGAACGAGCCGCGTGGTCGAGCGGCTTCAGGCTTCTCATGCACTACGCCCGCATGAGTCGCAAGACCGGCAACCGCACCACAAGCGGGAAAGGAAAAGGCGCTTGCTCGTACCATCAGCGCTGCGCCGTCCGAGTGACCTATCTGAATAACAAGACGCGAGGGCAGTGGCAGGCGCATGGGCGCTACCTGGCGCGCGAGAGCGCCACCTTCGAAAACGACGCTGAAGGCCGTGGGATTCAATCGAGAGAACGACGGAATCGACGTTGCCCGGCAACTCGAAGGCTGGCAGGGCGCAGGAGACGAGCGAATGTTTAAACTCATTGTCTCGCCGGAGTTCGGTGATCGGGTAGACCTGTCTCGTCTGACGCGCGGTCTGATCGAACGGATGGAGGAGGATCTCGGAACCAAACTCGAATGGGTTGCGGTGGAGCACCACAACACGGAGCACCCGCATGTTCACATCGTGGTCCGCGGCGTCAAGAGGTGATGGCCAGTCACTGCGTCTGAGTCGTGACTACGTGCAGCAAGGGATTCGGAGCATTGCCCAGGACTTATGCACCCGCCAACTCGGATACCGGACCCAGCGCGACGCGGCGGAGGCGGAACGGCGTGAAATCACCGAAGAGCGGTTTACGTCACTTGACCGCAGGCTGCTGAGAGACGCGCAGGAAATCAGCTCGGACCTCGGGCCGTCACACTTCGCCGTCACGCGGAATCCGATTCAGGCTGGTTCGACCGAGATGGCGCGCCTTCGTGCGCAACACGAGGTGGCGCGCCTCGCCGTGCTTTGGCGCATGGGTTTGGCGGAATCCATGGGACCCAACAGATGGCGCGTGCGCCGGGATTTCGACCAAATACTGCGGGCCATGCAGAGAACCAGCGACCGGCAAAGGACGCTCGCGGCACACGGAGCGCTGGTGTCAGACGAGCGCCTGCCTATGGAAGTGCTCGATGTGAGACAGATCACGTCCGTTGAGGGCCGGGTGCTGGTTCACGGCCAGGAAGAGCAATCCGGGCGCAACTACCTGATGCTGGAAGGAACGGACGCGAAGGTGTATTTCATCAACTACAGCCGGGAGATGGAGGAGGCTCGCAGCCGCGGCGAACTACGGACCAACTCCTTCGTGCGGCTGCGGAAGCTGTCCCTGAATGGGGCCCTGACGCTCGATGTCAACGATCTGGGCGATGCGGAGAAGCTATTGACCAATCCCCGCCACCTCGGTCGAGAAGGCGCGCGAACTTCTCAAGCGGGGGATCATGCCGACCGAGGACGGCTGGGGAGGCTGGCTGGGGAAATATCAGGCAGCTCTGTGCAAGACCGCCCGTGAGATCGAGGAGCGGAAGGAACGGAACCTGGCTCGCGCGCAGCAGCGGCAACGGGACCGCTCGGTCGGACGATGACGGAAACAGAATGCGCGACGTTGTGCTCCTCTGTGCACTGCGGCCGCAGTAAGTTTTGCAATGGTGCTGACGGCCTCCGAGGCTGCAAGTTAGTCCCGTGCCCAGCACCTCACTTGCGAATTGGAACACTATGGGATGGGTCGATGCGCTGACCACCGAGTGAACGATAATGGAGGTTCAACGACAATGGAACCGCTCGCACCCGACACCTATGCGCAGTTTCTTGCCGACCTGAAGCGCCGCATTCAAGCAGCGCAGTTGCGCGCCGCACTCGCGGTAAATCGCGAGATGGTGCTGCTGTACTGGCAGATCGGCCGCGATATTCTCGATCGGCAGGAACGGGAAAGCTGGGGCGCGAAGGTCATCGATCGCCTTGCCGCGGACCTCAAGCGCTCGTTTCCCGATATGAAGGGTTTCTCGCCGCGCAACCTCAAGTATATGAGACGGTTCGCCGAAGTCTGGGCCGAGGAGCAATTTGTGCAGCAGGTTGCTGCACAATTGCCGTGGTTCCACAATTGCGTCCTGCTCGACAAGGTTACCGACCGCGACGAGCGTGTCTGGTACGCGCAGGCCGCCATCCAGCACGGCTGGAGCCGAGCCATTCTGGTCCATCAGATCGAGAGCGGTCTCCATCGACGACAGGGGAAAGCCATCACCAACTTCGATCGCGCCCTCCTGCCGCCTCAGTCCGATCTTGCGCAAGAAGTCACCAAGGATCCATACAACTTCGATTTTCTGATGCTCGGCGAAGCAGCGCGCGAGCGTGACCTGGAGCGGGGGTTGTTGGAGCATCTACAGAAGTTCTTGCTCGAGATGGGGGTCGGCTTCGCATTCGTCGGCCGCCAGTATTCTCTGACGGTGGGAGGCGAAGAATTTCGTATCGACCTACTCTTCTATCACCTCAAACTGCGGTGCTATGTAGTCATCGAATTGAAGACCGTTCCGTTTCAGCCGGAGTTTGCCGGCAAGATGAATTTCTACCTCTCGGCGGTGAACAATCTGCTGCGCCACGCCGACGACCAACCCAGCATTGGCCTGATCCTCTGCAAAACGAAGAATAGGGTGGTCGCCGAGTACGCGCTCGAAGACTATTCCAAGCCGATTGGAATATCCGAATACCGGCTAGCCGAAAGTCTTCCCGAGCAGATCCAAGGCAGCTTGCCTACTATCGAGGAATTGGAAAGTGAGCTGGGTACGACGGTCGAAGAGCCATCTTGAACCGAGCGGTTCCGACGAAAGTGTTGCCTCTATGTCTGAGACTTTTTATTGGGCCCATTCCGCGAACCGGCCGGCAGCAGACACTGACTCGCGCGAAGGATGGCAACGCCTCTCTGTTCATCTGGAGGGGGTTGCGGCACTCGCCGGAGAGCTGGCCGCGTCCGCGAGGCCAGGAGACGAGCGCTTCGTCGCTCTCGCGGGGCTGAGCGGTCTGCTGCACGACTACGGCAAGTACACCGACTGCTTTCAACGCAGGCTCGCTACCGGCAGCGGGCGCTGTCAACATGCGATCCACGGGGCGGTACTCTCTTACTTCGGCACCGGCGCAAGCGGTGCCATGCCAGTCCTTTCCCATGTCGCTGCGGCAATCGCCGGTCATCATGCCGGCATGCCGGATCTCACTGGAGAGCACAATCCTCTCACGAGCAGGTTGAAGGAGCAGCGATACCGACAGGAAGCGGCCCAGCTACTCGACCGCGCCATGCGCGATTGCAGCGGCCTGCGCCAGGCAGTTGAAACGCTACCCACGATGCGTCTTACTGAGCAGCAACCGGAGGCTGGGCATCTCGATCTCTACACGCGAATGCTGTGCAGTTGTCTGGCGGACGCCGACCGGCTGGATTCGGCCGGACGCGCGCCCGAGCAGGCGCCTTTGCGCGCCGAACAGCGTCTCTCCTTGCTGCTCGCTCATTTGGAGAAGCTGGCGAGGCGTGCGAGCTATGGCCCACTCAAGAACATGCGCGCCCGCGTATTGGAAGACTGTTTGGCAGCCGCCTCTTCCCCATCACGGCTGTTTTCTCTGTCGGTACCCACCGGCGGTGGCAAGACTCTGGCGGCGATGGCCTTCGCGCTCCAGCGCGCGGCGCTGCCGCCGGCACGGTTTCGCCGCGTCATCGTGGTGATTCCGTTTCTCTCGATCATCGAGCAAAACGCCGCGGTCTACGCGAGCGTGCTGGGCCGCGACGCCATTCTGGAGCACCACTCCGGCAGCCTTGTGAAGCTGCGGAGTCAGACGGATGAACAGTTCGTGCCGACCGAAACTCCCTACGAGGAAGACGAGTTCCAACTCAGTGGGCTGCGCAATGCGACCGAGAATTGGGACGCATCGCTAATCGTCACCACGTCGGTGCGTTTCTTCGAGAGTCTCTTCTCAAACCACCCAGGAGATTTGCGCCGGGTACACAACATTGCGCGCTCCATCGTGATTCTGGATGAGGTGCAGACGCTGCCGCGCCGCCTGCTCGGTCCGCTGCTGGGCATGATTCGCGAGCTATCCGAGGATTGGGGCGTGGACTTTGTCTTCTCGACGGCCACGCAACCCGCCTTCGAGCGGCGACAATCAGCCAAGCGGGACCTGCGTTGGGAGCCGGGAACGCTCACCGAGATTGTTCGTGACCCCGCCCCCTTGCGCGCTGCGCTGAAGCGGGCCGAGATTCATTGGGAGATCGAACACGCAGTCACTTGGTCGCAAGTGGCCGAACGCACGCTGAGCCAGGCGCAGTGTCTCGCGATCGTCAACCTTCGCAACCACGCGAGCGAACTGTACCGCGAAGTGCTCCGGACAGCGCGCGAGCGCGGGATCGATGCGGAGGCGGTCTTCCACTTATCCACGCGCATGTGCGCGGCGCACCGGTTGCGGAAGCTCGATCAAATTCGCCAGCGGCTGCGCGACGGCAAGCCCTGCTATGTCGTGTCCACGCAGTTAGTGGAAGCCGGCGTGGACGTGGATTTCCCCCTCGTGCTGCGCGCGCTGGCTCCGCTCGATTCGATTGTCCAAGCCGCCGGCCGCGCCGACCGCGAAGGGCGACTTACCGCTCAGTTGGGCCGGCCCGGCGGCGAGGTGGTGGTCTTCTTGCCCGAGGACAACAGGATGCCGCCGCATGAGTACGCCGAAGCGGCGGCCTTTACCAAGGCGATGGCGAACGAAGCGATCGAGAGCGGCACAAGCATCCAGGTCGATTCCGCCAAAGCGATGACTGACTACTTCGAGCGTTACTACGGCGAGAGCGGTGTGGACCTCGGCAAGAAACTCGTTGACCTGCGGCAGGAACAGTGCTTTGCTACACTGGCTCGGGAGTTCGAAATGATTTCCAGCCGCGCCCGCGACGTCTTCGTGCCGGATGACGACGAGGCGCGCAAGGCGATCGAGGAGCTCTACGCCAACAAGCTGTTGACCCGGGAGTTGCGCCACCGGCTACAGCGCCACACGGTGGGATTGAATCCATCCGAATTCCAGAAGGCAAGCCACGTTCTCTGTGAGCTGACGCCTGATAGCGAAGTCTGGATCGCCGTGGAGCAAGGGTACAACGATGAGTTGGGATTGGTGTTCGAGTCGGGGCCGGAAAGCCTGATTGTGTCCTCGCCGAAGTGATTGGAGAAGAGGGGGAGGGAAACAGCCTCCCCCTACCATCT
>CAWIFE010000020.1:0-16515 GCA_963835355.1 uncultured Acidobacteriaceae bacterium
GAGCAGGCCCTGCTTGAGGATCAGGCTCCGCACGACGCCACCACGCACCTCACGATCGATGCCAATCTCCTCGCCGCCGGCTCCATCATCGCCCGCGAAGAGCTGGTCGTCGCCGGCTTGGGCGCCATCCCGCGCTTCTTTGAGATCTATGCGCGCCTCGACCAAAGCCCCGAGGCGCAAACCCGTTTTGAAGTCATCAGCCATCCCGAAATCTTCGACGGCGTGCGGGTTCACGCCGGGCAGGTGCTCGCCGTCATCCGCCACAACGCGCGAGTCTTGCTCAGTTGCGAGCGCGTGATTCTCAACCTTCTCCAGCACATGAGCGGCATCGCCACGCTCACGCGGCGGTTCGCCGACGCGATTCAGGGCACGCATGCCCGCATCCTCGACACGCGCAAGACCGTACCCGGCCTGCGCGCCCTCGAAAAATACGCGGTCCTTTGCGGCGGCGGAACCAATCACCGCATCGATCTTGCTTCCGGCTTCCTCATCAAGAACAATCACATCGCGCTCGGTGGCGGGATCGAGGCAGTTCTTTCCCGCGCGCTTGCCCGGCGCAGGCCACCTCAGCGCGTTCAAATCGAAGTCCGCACACCGCACGAACTCGAAGAGGCTCTTGCCCACGGCGCCGAGGCCATTCTGCTCGATAACATGACGCCCGCCGAGGTCCGCCGTTCAGTCGAACGCATCAAAACGGTGGCCGCTGCGGTGCCCGGCCGCTGGATTCCTACCGAAGCCTCTGGCGGCATGGTGCTCGACAATGTCCGCGCTTACGCTGACACGGGTGTCGACTTCATCAGCGTCGGCGCGCTCACTCACTCCGCCCGTGCCGCCAACCTCTCCATGACCATCGCCGCGGAGCCGGGTCAGGGCAGCCCGCGAACAGGCCGAGCGATTGAGGGGCACGGACTTTGATTTCGGCAATGAACTCGATCCGCAAATTCGTGCGGCCCGGAAACTGATGTTCGATCTCGCCGCCCTCGATGCCGATCTCGCCGGCACTCTCTTTGCCGGCAAGCTGCACTTTGCCCGCGTCACCGGCTCGACAAACGCCGATGCCCTCGCCGCCGCACGCGATGGCGCGCCGGACAGTTCTGTCTATTTCGCCGATGGGCAGTTGGCCGGGCGCGGTCGCGGCGATCACGGTTGGATCTCCGCCGCCGGCGAAGGGCTCTACGTCAGCGTTCTTCTGCGTCCGCGGATCCCCGCCGCGCGCCTGCCGTTTTTGCCGCTGGCAGCTGGCCTCGCCGCCGCCGAAGCTATTCGCACCGTCTCCGGCCTCATCGTCGACCTGCGCTGGCCCAACGATCTCCTTATCGGTCCGCGCAAAACCGGCGGCGTTCTTGTTGAAGCAAATCTCGAATCCAAAAGTCTGCCGCACGCAGTGGTGGGCATTGGCATCAACGTCCACCAGCGCGCGTTTCCTCCGGGGCTGGCCACGCCCGCAACGTCGCTCGATCTGGAGGCTGGCCGAGCCATCAGTCGCCAAATCCTCCTCGTCGCCCTGCTAAAATCTCTGGAGCGTGAGGCGTCCGCGCTTGCCGATCCGGCGGCGGCCGCAACCATCGGTGCGCGCCTTGAGCAGGCTTCCACCTGGATTCGAGGCCGCAAAGTAGAAGTGCACGGCCCGCAAACCTGTACAGGTGTTACCGCGGGCCTCGATGAACGCGGGTTTCTGCGCGTCGCAACCGCAAGCGGGCTCGTGACGGTGCAAACCGGCGGCCTGCGCGAAAAGACAGCTTCTAGCTACTAGCTCGTGCGTGCCGAGTTTTTAGTTTTGGCTTTCACGAGAATCCGGCTAGAAGCTAGAGGCTAGAAGCCAGGAGCTGTATTTCAATGCTGCTCGCTCTCGATGTCGGCAACACGAATACGACGCTGGGCCTCTACAAGCTCGACGGCGAAAAGCCGGAGCTCGCTGCGAACTGGCGTGTGACCACGCATCGCGCGCAAACCGTCGATGAATACGGCGTCTTCTTCGTCAATCTTTTCGAGATGCATGGCATGGCCCCCAGCCAGGTGACGGACATCATCATCGCCTCCGTTGTCCCGCCCGTCGACTCCACCCTGCGCCAAGTCTGCGAAAGCTACTTCAACATCGAGCCCCTCTTCGTCGAGCCGGGGATCAAGACCGGCATGACGTTGCTCATCGACAACCCGAGCGAGCTTGGCGCCGACCGCATTTGCGACTGCATCGCTGCCTATGAGCGCTACGGCGGCCCATGTATCGTTGTCGACTTCGGCACGGCTACCAAGTTTGAGGTCATCTCCGCTCGTGGCGAATATCTCGGCGGCGCCATCGCGCCTGGCCTCGGCCTGAGCGCCGACGCGCTCTTCAACCGCGCCGCGCGCCTCAGCCGCGTCGATATCAAGCGCCCCGCCAAAGTGATCGGCACCAATACCGTTGGCCACCTGCAGAGCGGACTCTACTTCGGCTACATCGGCCTCGTCGACGGCATCATCGAGCGCATTATCGCGGAACTCGGCGCTTCGCAAGGTGTCGACCCCGGCAAGCCGCTGCGCATCGTCGCCAGCGGAGGCCTGGCGCGCATGATCGCCCCAGACTCGCGCTTCATCCAGGAGATCGACGACCTGCTCACGCTCGACGGCCTGCGCATCCTCTTCGAGCGCAATCGCGCCGCGCGCCCCCGCGGCCGTGCGCACTGAGCACTTGTCCATCACAGCCCAGACAGAATCTCCTGCGCGGCAGGCACATGTTCCCGCAAACTCTCCGCCGTAAGCTCATCGGCCTTACGTAGTTGGGGGAAGATACCGGCCCACACCGCCGCCACGATCAGCGACCCCAGCCCGCCGATCACCGTGGCCCGCACCGCTCCCCACCACTGCGCCGTAAGCCCGCTCTCAAACTCCCCCAGCTCGTTCGACGCGCCGATGAACAGCGAATTCACCGCGCTCACCCGCCCGCGCATCCCCGGCGGCGTGGCCAGTTGCAGCAGCGACCCGCGAATAATCACGCTGATGGTGTCTGCCGCGCCCGCGATAGCCAGCGACGCCAGTGAGAGCCACAGCGTGTGCGACAGCCCGAACACCACCGTCGCCGCGCCGAAGATTGCCACGCAGATAAACAGCCAGCGTCCCGCGTGCCGGTGCAGCGGAAACCGCGCCATGATTACCGACATCGTTACCGCGCCCACCGCCGGCGCCGCGCGCAGCATGCCTAGTCCGCGAGGCCCCTGGTGCAGAATCTCGTGCGCAAAAATCGGCATCAGCGCCACAGCGCCGCCCAGCAGCACCACAAAAAGATCCAGAGAAAACGATCCCAGCAGAATCCGCGCCCGCCGGACGTATTGAAACCCTGCCAGCACCACCTTCAATGACAGATCGCGGTGCTCCATGCGTCCCGGCCGCACGTTCAGCGACATCACCAGCGCCAGAAACCACACCAGCGTCCCGAGTGTGAACACATACACAATCCCCGCGCCCTCAAGCCGCGAATCCGCCGCAAAGCCCGTCAATGGCAATGTGAATAGCAATCCACCCAGTGCCGGCCCGGTGATGTTGGCCAACTGAAAAATCGCGCCGCCCCAGGTTACGGCGTTCACGAAGTGAATCTCAGGGACAAGATGCGGAATCAGTGCCGAACTCGCCGGCGACGAAAACGCGCGCCCCGTGCCGACAAAGAAGAGAACCGTGTAAATGGCCAGAATGTTTTGCGTGTTGTTCCGCGCCAGCTCAATCAGCGCGCCCGTGCAAAACACCTGTAGCACGTAACACGTCAGGATCACGTGCCTGCGGTCGAAGCGATCCGCAACGTGGCCCGCCGGCAGAAGAAAAATCAGGCCCGGCAAAAACAGCGCCAGCCCTGTATAGCCCAGGTCGATGGCGCGGTGCGTGATGGAGTACACCTGCCACGCTACCGCAACCGACTGCGCTTCTGCGCCCAGGATCACGGCGACGCGCGCTAACTGGTACCGCCTGAAGTCGCGGAAGGCAAAGGCCTCAAGGCCGCGGCGCGGCGGTGGGGAAGCCGATTCCATCATCTGCTTTCAGGGTATAACGCCGCGCGTGTCCGCCGCCGCTCCACCGAATCATGAAACAATAATCCATCAGGCTCTATGACCGACGAACTCATTCCTACTGAACCTATCGAAAACCAAGGCCTGGACGGCCAGTCCTCCGCCATGACCGGCGAAATCGTCCCGCCAATCGAATCCATTTCCACCGAGCCCATCCAGGACCAGCGCCTGGAAGGCCAGCCGGAGTCTGCTGCGGAGATGGCCGCTGCGCCCGCAGAAGTGGAGGGACCGGACAGCCAGGCTGAGCCCATCGAAGAATCCGCCGAGTCCTTCGCCGACGCGCTTTCCGCCTTCGAGCGCTCGCACACGCATCGCGCCGAGACCAAGCAGCTTCAGGGCACGGTCGTCTCGCTCACTGCCGATCAGGTTATCCTCGACGTCGGCTACAAGATGGAAGGCGTACTGCCGCGCTCGGCCTTCCCTGACAATGCCGAGGGCATCAATCCCGGCGACAGCTTCCCGGTCTCCATCACCGGCCGCAACGAGGAGGGCTACTACGATCTCTCGCGCCATCGCGTCGCGCAGCCCCGCGACTGGTCCGCCCTCGAGCGCGCCTTCGCCGAAAAAATCGCAGTCGCCGGCACCGTCACCGCCGTCATCAAGGGCGGCCTCAGCGTCGACGTCGGTGTTCGCGCCTTCATGCCTGCAAGCCGCAGCGGCACGCGCGACGCCGCCGAGCTAGAAGCCCTCGTCGGCACTGAGATCACTTGCCGTATCACCAAGCTCGACGTTGCCGATGAAGATGTCGTGGTGGATCGGCGAGTAGTTCTTGAGGAAGAAGCCCGCGAGGGCCTCGCAGGCCGCCGCGCCGCACTCAAGCCCGGCGACACGGTCACCGGCACTGTTCGCACGCTCATGCCCTACGGCGCGTTTGTTGAAATTGAGCCCGGGCTCGACGGTCTCCTGCACATCAGCGACATCTCTCGCGCCCGCGTCGCCAAAACGGAGGACGTTCTCTCCGTTGGCGAGCAACTCACGGTGCGCATCCTCAAAATCGATCCCGAGACCAACAAGATCTCGCTTGGCCTGAAGCAGCTCCAGCCCGAGCCGTGGGAGACCGCGGCCGATCGCTTCGTGACGGGCCAGCGCGTCAATGGTGAAGTTACCCGCCTCACCGACTTCGGCGCATTCGTCGAGCTCGAGCCCGGGCTCGAAGGCCTCATTCACATCTCGGAAATGTCGTGGGCCAAGAAAGTCCGCCACCCCTCCGACCTGCTCAAGCAGGGCGACCGCGTCGACGCCGTTGTTCTCTCCGTCAAGCCGCCCACCGGCACTGAGCAGGGCCGCGGCGAGCCAGGACGCATTTCGCTCGGCCTCAAGCAAACGCTTGCCGACCCCTGGCTCGAAGTCGAGCGAAAATTTCCCGCCGGCTCGCAAGTCGAGGGCCCCATCACAAAAATCATGAACTTTGGCGCCTTCGTTCAAATCGCCGAAGGAGTTGACGGGCTCGTTCACGTCAGCGAGATCGTCGCCGACCGCCGCATCAACCATCCTCGCGACGTCGTGCGCGAAGGCCAGCGCGTGAAGGCTTTGGTCCTGGCTATCGATTCTGAGAAGCGCCAGATCAAGCTCTCCATGAAGCAGCTCATCCCCACCAGCATCGATGAGTACATCGCCGAGCACAAAGTGGGCGACACGGTTTCGGGTCGCGTTGTCGAGCTCACGGCTTCCGGGGCAATTGTCGAACTTGGCGAAGGTATAAGAGCCAACTGCCACGCCAGCTCCACTATCGCCTCTAGCTCCGCTGACTTCGCCAGCCCGGCTAACTCCGCTGCCGTTGACCTCTCGCAGCTCTCTTCGATGCTGAAGGACCGCTGGAAAGGCAACACGCCCGCGCCGTCAGCCGCACCCAAGCCCCTCGCAGAAGGCCAGATCCGCACCTTCAAAATTACAAAGCTCGTCGCCGATTCCAAGAAGATCGATGTGGAGATTTCCTAGCGCTCCGGCTCTTCATCACTGCGGCAGTGGCAACTGGTGCACTACCTGGTCGGCCGTCAGAACCAGCAGCTTCTTGTCTTTGCCGGTCACGATTCGCGCCAGTCTGGCCGGCGAGCCCAGCGTGAAGCGCTCGATCTCTTTGCCTGTCCGTTCGTCCACCAGCAGAATTTCGTCTTCGCGATTCGTCGCTGCGATCAGTCCCGTCGCCGAGTCGGTCGCGAGCGGCGAGCCGAAGAACTCGCCCACCTTTTCGCCGGAGGCGAGCCGGTAGATCACCGTATTGCTGCGCTCGCCATGCACCAGCGCATACCCGCCCGAAACCTGGGCAAAACGCTCATCGTTCCAGCCGCGGCTTAGGTCCACTTCGGGCAGAGCCACCTGCTCGAGCGGCGCGCCCGTCTCCGGCTTCACGGTTTCGATCAACAATCCTTTCTTGTGGCTCGTCAGCGCTTTGGTTTCCTCCTGCGCTTTCGGGTACTTTTTCAATTCTTCCTTCGCTGTATCGGTGCTCAGATCCCACGCCAGCGCGAGGCGGTCTCCGTCCGCTGGCCAGCAGACCGGCTGCTCGTTGGGAAAGTCACGCGACCAAAGCAGCGCCTGCGTTTCCATGCTCTTCACTTCGAACGTCACGTGCCGGCCGGCTTCCTGGCCTCTTCCCATCGGCTTGTAGTCGAATTGCAGATTGCCATATTGCTCGTCATTGTCTCCGAATTTGCCCAGGTTCTTGGTGCTTTGATCGCCAAGGGGCACTTCGATCTCCGCCGCGTCCTCGTCCATGTATTTGGGAAATCTGCCGAAGAGCCGATCTTGATCGTCGATCCACAGCGTGCTGATCGGCCGCATGAGCTTTACCTGTTTTCCCGTGGCCAGGTTCCAAATTTCCGCACGATTGCGCAACGAAACAACCAGATACTTGCCGTCCTGCGAAAACTCACCAGCGCGCGGCCAGGGCAGCGGCCCCAGCGGAAGAGGAATATGCGTGCTTCCCTGCTCTCCCAACTGGCTCAGAAACAAACCGCCACTCGGGTCTTCAGCGGCAATTTTCTTGTCCCAGATGTCGATCGTCGGGAGGCTCCAGGCCACCAGAATTTTGGATTGAGACGGGTCAAAAACTCCAGCAGCATAATCCTTCAAAGGGCCGACGATCATGAGCGGTCCATTTGTCGCTCCGCGAATGCCCTGATCTCCGATCTGCGAATCGCCCACAACCTTGCCATCGGGAAAGCTTAGAATGTGCGCCTTGAAAAATCCCTTGGAGATAGTCGGCTCGACCACGTAGATCTGGTCGGGCGCGAGGAACGTCATGCGTGTTTCGCTTAGGCCCTTAAGCTTTCCTTCCAGCGCGATCGGTTGACGCTTCTCGAGGTCGAAGGCCAGCACATGGCTGCCTGCGGCCACTACGAGATAACGGCCACTCGGATCAATCTGGACGTTCGCGTCCTCGGCGCCCGACATGGCATCCAGTACAAAGGCAAAAAACTGATAGAAGCTCGAGAATTCGCCCAGTTCGACGAACTTCGGCTTTTCAAAGTACGGCTTGCCAGTGTCCACATCGATGAGCTTGAGGCTGAGACGCGGACCTGAGTCGTCGATCGTCGCGTTCAGGCAGACAAGCGTCTTGCCGTCCGGAGACAGTGTGGTCTGCGTGCAGCCATCGTAGTCCACTAATTCCTTTACGTCCGTGCGCTGCCCCGTGGCCACGCTCCACCGCTCCACGCGCAGGTTGCTGTCGTTAAAAACCACGCCTGAAGAGTCGGGCGTGAACCGGGCCGCATTCACGTCTGGCGCATCGATTCGGAACAAGACCTTCTGCGCTTCCAGGCTGAACACTGCAATGCTGCCGTCGTCCTGCGCCAACACAAGTTTTCCATCGGGGCTGAAGCGCACTCGCCACAGGCTGGGCCGCAACGGCGGCTCCAGTTTGATTGGAGCGTCGCCCGTAGCGCTCTCAGCGGCCTCTTTTACCCGCTCTTCCACCATGTCGTGCCGCCACGCCAGAAACTCGGTGCTCGCCGTTGTCTTCCGGCCCTCGCAGCCCGCGGGGAGCTCGCCGATCAGCTTCATCGCCTCGCGGTAGCGCCGGCTGTCTTCATGGGTCAGACCAAAAGCGTCGGTAAACCAATTTCCCGTCTTACCCTTGTTCATTGAGATTTGATTGAAGAACGCGGGAAAACTCTCCGCGGCATAACCGGCCCGCACCAGCGCATAAAGCGCTACGTGGTCGGCCACAATCTCGTCCTTCGTTTCGTTTCTTTCTGCCTCGACGTCTTTGGCAGGAGTGCTCAGGAACTGGTGTACCTTGGCAAAAATGTCAGCGCGGTCCCCAACCGCCGTCACGCCCATCCTTACCTTGAACCAATAGGTCATCTCGATCGCCGTCTGGTGCGTCGACAAGTGACCGATCTCGTGAGCGACCACCCCGGCCAGTTCATCCTCGCTTTTCACCGCGGAAATCAGCTTCCGGCTCACGTAAACTCGCCCTCCGGTGAGCGAGAATGCGTTCACTTCCCCCGAGTCGTAGATGCGAAAGAGGTAATGAATTCCGGTCGCTGGAAGCGTCGCCAGCATCTTCTCGCCGATGCGCGTCAGCTCATCGTTGGCGGCAGGCGGCGCAATGCGCATGTCCGATTCGAAGTACTCGGCCATCGCGTCGCCCAGGTCCTGCTCCTGGCGGTCGTTGAAGATGTTCGGAGCGTTGGTTGTAAAGTCCGGCGGTTCCAGCGCGCACGGCGAGCTGGCTGGGGTCTGCGCCTGCAGTTTGCACGGCACCAGACAAATCGCCAGCGCCAGAAACAGACTCATTGCGCAGTTGTTCACAAGGGGCCCTCGGGTATGAGCGATTGAATTTGCCGGAAAGCATAGCACAGATCCGGATGGCGCAATGTGACAAGCGCACCGTTGCGTTGGGCCGTCAATTCAGGCACGCGGCAAGGGGATCTGCGCAGATGGGAGCTTTGCGCCCCCTACAGATACACCTCATCCACATAGCACCAGCGCCAATCTTCGCCGCGCTGCGCCGACTGGATCAGGGGATGCTTTGTCTCATGGAAGTGCGCGCGCGCGTGCCGGCCCTTCGACGAGTCGCAACAGCCCACGTGCCCGCACTCCAGGCACATGCGCAGGTGCACCCAAGTGTCGCCCAACTTCAGGCACTCCTCGCAACCCTTGGTGTTCGGCTTGACGCCCTTTTTGATGGTTGATTCGTGCGTGCATTTTCCTGCCATTTGTGCCCCCCAAACGCCCGATCCCTGGTCCCCAATCCCTATTCCATTTCCTATTTCGCCCAGCCCAGCCCGTCCGTCACGTTGCCCGTCTTGATTGTCCGCTTTACCGTCCACGTGGCTAGATCGATCTCCGCCACTTCATTGCTACCGTCGCAAGAGACGTACGCCGCCTTTCCATCGGGGCGCACCAGCACCTCCTGCGGGCCTTTACCCACGTCCACAGCGCGCGCCAGAGTCATCGTCCTCAGGTCGATCACGTCCACCTTGTTTTCATCGGGAAGCGCCACAAGAAGCCAGCGGCCGTCCTTTGTGGGTGCGCTGCCGTAGCCCAGCCCGTCGATCTTGATCCATTTCGCCACCTTTTCCCTTGCCGTATCGATCACCGCCATGCGCGGCGTGGTCTGGTCGGCGGTAAACACCCAGCGGTCGTCATTTGAAATCGCAATCCGCTGCACGCTGCCCGAGACGGGGACTACCGCAAACGTTTTCCGCGCCTTCAGATCGAGCACGCTGACCGATCCCGGGGCCACATTTGCCGTATAGCCGCGCCGCCCGTCGTGCGAGAGCGCCAGCATGTGGCTCTCGGCCTGCCCGGTCGGAATCTTGCCAACGATCCGGAGCGTCTTCGGATCGATGACCGTCACCGCGTAATCCAATTCGGTCGTCACGTAGAGCAATCCGTCCTTCGGGCCGAACACCGCGCAGTGCGGCCGCACTCCATGGTCGAACTGGATGTTGCCGACCACTTTCTGTCCCGCCACATCGATTACCACGATGTTGTTCCCGTCGGTTCCCGGCTTACCCACGCCGCTGTTTCCGTAGATGGGCACAAACGCCAGCCGTCCGTCGGGTGACCCTGCAACTTCGTGACCGGTCGTGCCGTTCTCAGCTACGTCGGCAATCACTTTTCCCGCCGCGGGGTCCACAATGGCGAGGCTCCGGTCGCCCTTCTGGGCGACGAGCAACCTGCCTGTCTGCGCTTGCGCCGCGCCCACAGCCAGCAACACTACGCTCACAACACACATCCGCGAAAACACTTTCAAAGGGGACCTCCAGGCCAACTCAATGACGATACGGCACAGCTTGAACGGCTCGCAACCTCAGTGGTGCAAATTTCTCGCACGCCTCACTTCATATTGGCCACGATTGCATCCGCAGTATCGCTCATTGTCTTCTCCATGTTCGAAGCGGTCTCAAGCAGCTTCGATCGCTGATCCATCAGCATCTGCAGTCGCGTTTGCAAGGTCTGGCTCATGTCGTTCACTGAATCAAGCGACTGATTCGCCTGCGCCGCGAGTGCCGCCAGCTGGCCATACGTCAGATTTGCCGGCGCCTGCAAATGAAAGGGCCGGGTCAACCTTGAGCCACTCGCGTTCACACTGACAAGCCTTGACGGCAGGCTGCGGCAAAACGGCGTCGCGCAAACCGCGCCCGCATTCCCTTTTTGCGCAGCCGCTTCTGCGGCATTCAGTTCTTCCTGCAGATTCCTAAGTGCGTCCTTCGCCTGCGTTTGTGCCTGCATCTCTTGCATCAGCGATTGCAGGTCGCTCTCATCATCCTGCGCCGTTTCCATCAGCACCACCATTACCATGGCGTCTACGTCCGCGCCGCCGCCCGGCCCCACTGGTCCGCCTGGATGGACGCCGCCGCCTGCGAGCGAAGCAGCAAAACGCTCCCGGATCGCTTTCTCCAGTGCATTCACATCCACCGAAGGCCGTTGCATCTCAGTCTCTGCCTGCTGTTCCACCCACTCCCTTGCCGAGGGTTGCAGCTTCGCTTGCAAGCCGGCTTCGCGCTGCGCAAGTTGCGCAGGCACCGGAGGAATGGTGATCCGCATCTCCGCGGCGTCTCTCTGCTGCGCACTCGCCGCAAAACCAAGCACCGCAACCGTCCCGATCGGCACGGCTGCCATCAGTCTCAAAAATCTGTGTTGCATACCGACCTCCAGCGACAGCGTAGCCGTCAAATGAAGCACCTGGCAATCACAACTTCAGTTGTGGAGAGGCATAGGGCCTATTCGTTCTGCGCCCACGGGTCGTACGTCCCTGCGCTCCACGAATGGCCCTCGGGATCTTTCACGGTAAACTCGCGGCTGCCGTAGCCGGTGTCCTTCAGCGGCCTCACCACCGTCGCTCCCGCCGCCTGCGCCCGTGCGTACGCCGCATCCGCATCCGCCACCACAATGTATGCAGCGCGCGTCTCCACTCCGCCCAGCTCATCCGGAGCCTTGAAGCCCCGTCCGTACGTATCGTCCCTGGCCGAGCCCAGCATGATCATTCCGCCGCCCAACGCGAGCTCGGCGTGAGCAATGGTTCCGTCGGGGCCTTGATGCACTGCGTGGCGCTCAAAGCCAAACACCTGGCAAAGCCAGTCAATCGCCGCCGGAGCGTTCCGGTAGCGCAGCGAAGGCATCACGGTGCTGCGGGGTTCAGTCATGGGAAACCTCCGGGGCTACAGCGGAACCAGAGTCAGCGTATTCCGAAAGCACGGAGTCCAAGTCGACGCGACCATCAGGGAGCGGCGACGCTGCGCAAAACTCAACAGGACACGGTCACTCTGGTTCCGCTCTAGACTATCGCCGACTGATAGAGGCAGGCAATCGCACTGTTCCGCCGCCTGCTCCGCTATCCTTTCTCCCATGCCCCTTCCCGCGCGCGACGCCCAGCTCGTGCAGATCCGCGAAGCCAAGCTTCTCCAGAGTATCGACGCATCCCTCGCCGATGCCGCCCGGCGTGCTGGAGACCTTCTCGCCTGCCGCATCGGTTGCACGCAGTGCTGTTATGGCGCCTTTGCCATCAACGCCCTCGACGCCGCACGCCTCCGAGCCGGCATGGCTGCCTTGCGCGACGAAGACCCCGCGCTCGCCGCTGCAATCGAGCTTCGTGCACGCGCCTGGCTTGCCGAGCATGGCCCCAGGTTTCCCGGCGATCCCGAGACCGGCGCGCTCGGCACTTCCGCCGGCGACCAGGCCCGCTTTGAAGACTTTGCCAACGATGCCGCCTGTCCCGCGCTCGACCTCGCCACCGGCCGCTGCGACGTCTACCAGTGGCGTCCCATGACCTGCCGTGTCTTCGGCCCGCCTGTTCGCGCGATGGGCGAAAACAGCGCGGAAGGCCTGGGCCACTGCGAGCTGTGCTTCATCGGCGCGACTCCGGAGCAGGTCGCCGCGTGCGAGATGCCCGTCCCGCACGCGCTCGAAGCGGAACTCCTCGACGAGATCGGATCGAAAGACGAAACCGTTGTTGCGTTTGCGCTGCTTGGTTAGAATCCGCGTTGCGCGAGTCGGCAGGCTACAGACTCAAAGGCACCACGATTCATCGAGGCAGTGGGTTGACGATCGTGGCTCCCCACTCCTCGGGGCTTACGTCCCGGGCGTGGTCGGCAAACAGCCAACGATGGCCGTCAAGGTCTTCCACGCCGTATTGTCTCTCTCCATAAATCGTTTCGTGCAGCTCTTCCCAAATCGTCGCACCTTGTTCGCGGGACCTCGCATAATGAGCATCCACGTCCGCAACGATCACGGTGATCATTTGAGTGTTCGATCCGACAACCGCCGGGCTCTGGGTTCGCTCGCGAGGGCCGGAGATCATAATGACCGCGCCGCCGAGGAACATTTGAATCCCGGCCACCGGCTGGCCGTAGCGGAAGTGCTCTTTGAAGCCGAAGACACGGGTGAGCCAATCACGCGCCTCGGAAATGTCGCGGTAAGTCAGGTGGGGAAGCACGGTTGAGACCGGCACAGAACGGTTGTTCATTGTGACATTATGCTATGAGCTTTTGTCCGGAATCAACGTCGAGCGCGAAACCAGCCCTCGGACCGTCGAGTTGCAACGGCTCATCGTTTTTCCACCTATGCCGTAAACTGATCTTTGCCGCCCCCCATGACAACACGTCCCTCCTGGGTTGAGATTCGCACCCGCGCTCTCGAAGCGAACTTCCGTTTTCTTGCCGGCCTCGCTTCGCCTCACGCTGAATTGCTGGCCATCGTCAAAGCCAACGCGTACGGTCACTCGCTCGCTCTCTGCGCTCCAGCCGTCGTGCGTGCCGGCGCAAAGTGGCTCGGCGTCACCAGCGTGGAAGAAGGCATCGTCGCTCGCGCTTTGTGCCCCGATGCTCGCGTGCTCATCATCGGCGGCGTCTTTCCCGGCCAGGCCGCGGCCGCCATTCAATTCCAATTGACGCCCGTCGCCTGGGAGACGTGGCAGCTCGACGAGCTGCTCGCCGCCGCACGCGCCGCTGGAGCGCAGCCAGGTTCTCTGCCCATCCATCTTGAAATCGAGACGGGCATGAGCCGCCAGGGTGCAGGCCCCAACGACCTCGCCGCCATTCTCGCGCGCTTCGGTCCCGGTTCGCCGTTGCGTCTCGAGGGCGTGATGACGCATCTCTTCGCCGCCGACGAAGCCGATGGCCGCGTGTCGCAGGAGCAGCTCGCGCGGCTCGACGAGGCGATGAGCCGCATCTCCGCCGCGGGCCTTTTCGCCGAGTGGCTCAACGTCGGCGCATCGGCTACTCTTCTTGCCGGAAAAGCCGCTACGGTTGCCGATCTGGCCGCGCGCCACGGCATGAAGGCCATGCTGCGTCCCGGCCTCGCGCTGTACGGTCTCATCCCGCGATTCGATCCCGCTTTTGGCGCGCCCGGCGATCCGTCCTCTCTCGCCGAACCGACGTCGCTCGCTGCCGCCCGCACAGCTCTCCGACCCGTGCTGACCTGGAAGGCCACGGTTGCCGGCGTCCGCTCAGTCGCCGCGGGCGCAACCGTCGGCTACAACGCAACCTTCGTCGCCACTGAGCCCATGCGCCTCGCGCTCGTCTCTGCCGGATACGGCGACGGCCTCACGCGGTCTCTCGGTAATCGATTCAGCCTGCTGGTTCGCGGCCAGCGCGCGCCGCTCGTGGGCCGCGTCAGCATGGATCAGATTGTTCTTGATGTTACGGAGATTCCCGGCGTCGCGCCGGGCGACGAGGTCGTGATTCTCGGCGCGCAAGGCAGCGAATCCGGCAACGAAACCATAACGGCCTTCGACCACGCCGACGCCGCGGCCACCATCCCTTGGGAGATTTTCACGCGCATCGCCGCACGCGTCCCGCGCGTCTCAGTGTAAGAGAAGCAGGTCTAGGCGCTCAGGCTCCAGATCCAATTTTGAAGAATTAGCTCGCAACCGATTCCGGCGCGGCCGCGCAAAGTCCCGCCGCACACTGCACGGCGTCGATCATTGCCGGGGTTCCGATGCAGGAATTCAGCAGCATGTGATAAAGCCCGCGCGAGCACCACTCCTGCTGGTAGAACCTGCGGATCACCGCCGCGCGCCTCCGGTCGAACGCCGCCAGTTGCTGCTCCGCCACTTGCGCCTGATCCGGAAATTTATGCGCAAACCAGTCCTTCCGGGCGCTGGCCGTCGCGTAGACAAAGATATGAAAGCAGCCCGGCTTTCCGGCGAGCGCGCAGGCCGAACCGCGGCCGACCAGCACGCAGTTGCCTTCTTTCGCAGCATCCAAAATCTGCTCCTGGATCAGCTCCAGCATGCGCTGCGAATCGACGACGTGCTCTTCGCCGCTGGGCGACGGCGCGTACACCGGATCCTGCCAGAACACCTTGCCGTAACGGTAGTACCACGGGTCCAGCCGCTCATCGAGACTGGCCGCCATCTTCGGATCCACGCCGGCCATGCGCGCCGCATTCTCCACCAGCTCCGAATCGAGCAGCCGCCAGCCCAGGTGTTTGGCCAGATCGTGCGCAAACTCGCCGCCGCGCGAGCCGTACTCGCGCTCTACGGTGATTACCTTCACCGGCGCATGTGCCATCACCGCGATTGACCCCCGGGGGGAAGCACCCCTTGCCGAGGAGCATAACTCGAAAGGGTCTCAAAAAACAAAACAGGCGCCAAAGGAATCCGCCCTTCCGCGCCCGCCTGCTGTCTCTGTCTTCCCGAATCTGCCCTACTGCGCCACCGGCTGCTGTGGCAGTTCTTTGTTGCTCTTCAGGTGCGGAGCCTTGGGCGCGCCGGGTGCATTCGGAGCCCTTGGAGCCGCAGGAGCCGCGGGGGCCGATGCGGGGAACCCCGATCCCTTCTTGATGTGCAGATCGCCGTTACTTGTATTCAGCACGATGTGCGACGTACCCGATCCGATCTTCCCGCTCAACGTTTTGTCTTCATCGCCGCTCACCGTCAGCCCGTAGTCCGTCACAATGTCTCCATTGTGCGTCTGCCCGTTCACGGTGGCCGAGGCATCGGGAGGCAGCGTCAGTTCCACGTCGCCTTTGTTGTTCCTGGCCTCAATGCCGTAAGCTCCTGCCGGCTCTATGCTGATGGTTCCATTGCTGTTTTCGACGTAGGTGTCGCCGTAAATCTCGCTCAGGTCGATGTCCTTTGAGCGCGTCACCAAGTGCACCGGCCCCTTGGCATCGCTCACGCGCAGGTTATCTGAATCCAGGGTCATGTCGCCGGGAAGACCCGCAATCTGCAGGTCCGTATACGGCGTATGCAGGCTGATCGGCGCGCTGGCATTTTCAATGTGGGTCTCGCCGAAGAGCTCGCCGTTCAGTGAGATCTTCCCCTGAATCTCTGAAAGCGTGATGTCGTTGCAGTTGCCGGTGGCATTCACGTCGCTCCTTGCCCTCCCGCGCCCGCTGGTTGCTTCTGTCTTCGCTTCCGCCCTACTGCGTAACCGGTTGCTGGGGCAGCGTTTTGTTGCTCTTCAGGTGCGGAGCGCTGGGCGCGGCCGGCGCAGTCGGCGCCTTGGGGGCGGCGGGAGCCGCTGCTGGGAACGCCGATCCCTTCTTGATGTGCAGGTCGCCATTGCTGTGCTGATCTGGATATGAGCCGTGCCCGAGCCGATGTTTCCGCTCACGGTCTTGTTTTCATCGCCGCTGATGGTCAGCTCGTAGTCGGTCACAATGTCTCCGTTGTGGGCCTGCCCATTCACGGTGGCGGAGGCATCCGGCGGCAGTGTCAGTTCGATGTCGCCTTTGTCGTTCTTGGCCTCCACGTTGTACGCCCCGGCCGGCGCAACGCTGATGGTTCCGTTGCTGCTTTCGACAGACGTGTCGCCGTAAATCTCGCTCAGGTCGATGTCCTTCGAGCGCGTCACCACGTGGACCAGGCCCTTGGCGTCGCTCACGTGCAGGTTGTCGGAGTCCAGCGTCATGTCGCCCGGAAGGCTCGCGATCTCGAGGTCGGTATACGGCGTATGCAGAATGATCTGCGCCGTGGCATTTTCAATGTGCGTCTCGCCGAAGAGTTCCCCGTTCAACGAGATCTTTCCCTGGATCTCTGAAAGGGTCACGTCGTTGCAACTGCCGCTGGCAGTCACGTCGCCGT
>CAWIFE010000021.1:0-3569 GCA_963835355.1 uncultured Acidobacteriaceae bacterium
GGTCTATCGATCCGCGATGCCTCAGGTGCAATGCCTTAAGATGGAGAGTGATTGCCGATCACGCCGCGCTTTCTTCCGCGCGCGAACGGAATGCGCTCATCATGACCGAATCAACATCGAAATCAGAATCGAATTCGGGCCGCTTTTACCTGACCACGCCGATTTACTACGTGAACGCGCGGCCGCACCTGGGCCATGCGTACTCGACGATCGTGTGCGATGCGATTGCGCGGCGCAAGCGGGCGTTGGGGATCGAGACCTGGTTTCTGACGGGCACGGACGAGCATGGGCAGAAGATTGAGCGCAGCGCCAAAGCTGCCGGATGCACGCCGGAGGAGTTTGCGACGAATGTCTCGGGCGAGTTTCGCGGACTGTGGGACCGGCTGGGACTGACGTACGACGACTTCATTCGAACCACGGAACCTCGTCACATCCGTGGTGTGCAACACCTGTTTAAGACGCTCTGCGACAAGGGTTACATCTACAAGGGCTCATACACAGGGCAGTATTGCGTGAGCGATGAGGCCTATGTGGATGGGCCGCCGGGGACGCTTTGCCCCGATTGCGGACGGCCGACGGAGACGGTGAGCGAGGAGAATTATTTTTTCAAGCTGTCGGCGTTTGAGCGGAAGCTGCTCGAGTTCTACGAAGCGAATCCGGAGTTCATGGGGCCGGAGTCGACGCGGCGCGAGGTCGTCAGCTTTGTGCGCAGCGGGCTTAAGGACGTTTCAGTGAGTCGCTCGACTTTGTCGTGGGGCGTTCCGGTGCCGGGCGACGAGAAGCACGTGGTGTACGTGTGGATGGATGCGCTGGCAAACTACATTACTGCGCTGGGATACGGCTCCGATGACGACCAAAAGTTCAAAAAGTTCTGGCCGGCGGACATTCATTTGATCGGGAAAGAGATCAGCCGATTCCATTGCGTCTACTGGCCCGCGTTTTTGATGGCGGCGGGGATTGCGACGCCGCGCTCGGTGCACGCGAACGGGTGGCTGCTGTTCGACCAGGGAAAAATGTCGAAGTCGCGCGGGAACATTGTGCGCGCGGAGACGGTGCAAGATGTGCTGGGCGCGGATGCGCTGAGGTACTTTTTGCTGCGGGAGATTCCGTTCGGGCAGGATGGAAATTTTTCTTTTGACGCCCTCGTTCAGCGGTACAACGGCGACCTGGCCAACGGCTACGGCAACCTGGTGAGCCGCGTGGTGAACATGGTGCACAAGTACTTCGGCGGAGTTGCGCCGGAGGCGGGTGCGGGGATGCAAGCGGAAGCAGTGTTGCGGGCAAATGCGGAGGCCGCAATTGCGGCGTTTGGGCCGGCGTTCGATGAGCTGAATTTTTCCGATGCGTTGAAGTCGCTGTGGGCGCTGGTAGCGGAGACCGATGGCTACCTGACGGCGAATGCGCCCTGGAAGAAGCCGCCTGAGCGATCGGATGCGGAGCATGCGAAGTTGCAGGCGCGGGTGCTGGGGACGGCGGCGGAAGCGATTCGCGTGATTACGGCGCTCGTATATCCCATTGTTCCGGACGCGGCGGCGAAGGTGTGGGCGCAGCTTGGATTGGGTGAGCTGGCGGATGCGGCGAAGCACGGATTCTTGAGTGAGCTCGCGTGGGGCGGATTGAAGGCGGGAACGAAATTCGGCGAGCCTTCGCCTCTGTTTCCGCGTGCGGAAAAGGATGCGATTGATCGTATGCAGAATCTTGAGGACGAAAACAGCAGGACCGCGGTGGAAGCGGCGAGCGGCGGAAGCGTCGTGGAAGAAGCAAAGGCGCCCGTCGCAGCACAAAAGCAAGAGACCATTGCGGTACCGGTGAAGCCGGCTGTGGCGAAGGCACCAACGGCGGCGGCAAAGCCGGCAGCGCCGGTGACTGAGAAGGTAGCGGCTCCGTCGGCTCCTCCGACTGCGCCCGCGATTCCGAGCGCTCCGGCGAGCTCACCGGCGACGATTGCGCCGCAAGCAGCGCCCGCGGCCGCGGATTCAAGCGCGGCAAAGGAAGGGCCGCCGCACATTACCATCGACGACTTTGCCAAGGTGGAGCTGCGCGTGGCGCAGATTCTTGTGGCCGAGCGCGTTCCCAAGGCCGACAAGTTGCTGCGCCTCGAGGTCGATCTTGGAACCGAGAAGCGGCAGATTCTGGCCGGGATCGCGGAATATTACGAGCCGGAAAAGCTGATTGGGCGCAAGATTGTGATCGTCTCGAACCTGGCGCCGAGAAAGATGCGCGGCCTCGAGTCGAACGGAATGCTGCTGGCCGCTTCGCTCGAAGGAGGAGCGCCGGTGCTGGCGGGGTTCCTTGAGGATGTGCCGCTGGGCGCGCGGCTGAAATAGGCGTTCCCCGATGATCCCCCGGGCTCCACTCGAAATTCCTCGTTTAATAGATCGCGGGGAGCATTCCGTCGCCCGTATGGGGCTTTTCCCCTTGAGGGAACGCCTTCCTTCGCCAAAATGGGGATTACCGTTAATGAGGGCTTATGGTTCCACGTAAGTTGTAGAGGCCAGCAATTTTCCTGCCGGATAATGTCCGTAACACAATGAGGTGGCGCGACGTGAACCGACTTCTGGGCACTGCAACAATACTATTCGCCCTTGGACTCTCAGCAGCTATTCGCGCTCAACAATTGACCGTGGTAGCCGTGTCCCACCAGACTGACGAGTATGACTACACAATTACAACCCCGCAGAACTCAAATACAAATTGCAGTGTCAACGATTCGTCAGTCAATTGCAATACCACAAGCTACGGAGGTGGGACGCAGGCACATGCCTTTGTACCGCTTGTATCAAGTTGTCACGTCAAACGAAGCTGGGCAGTTGATTCAATACAAACTGACAAGAACGGCAAGATGGCGCTGGAGTTAACCGACTGGTTAACTGAAGGCGAGCCGTTTCCCGCAGAGATTAAAGATAAGCATATGTACATTACTTGCCGCAGAGGTGGAAACCAAGGCAAGAAGGAAACGCTCAAATATGACATTCTCGACATTCGACCTGTTCAATGAGGAGCACTAAAAGGACACTACTGTGCATCAATCCTTTTATCAGACCGCGCCAAAGCGTGACACACCGTACAGGGAACTGCTGCTCACGCATACCGAAGAAAAAGGCTGGCATGTCCGCCTGTCGAGTGGAACGGAATGGGGTAGAGGGAAGGGCACAGTTCTGCGTGAGGAATCGGTACGGGATTTTGATAACGGGAAGCCGCTTTATGACCAATGGTTCAGTGAATTGGCAGCGGCGGGGTGGAAACCCTACTCTCCAATTGAAGGTGGGGCCACTTCCAGACAAAAGTAAATATCAACCTTCCCAAGCCAGCCACGCGGCCTAGAGACGTTTGAGGGAGTCCACCGACGCAGACACGGTGAGTCGCCTGACTACCTCAAAGTGGACTTCGACCCCTTCACTGTTGACGAAATAATTCTCAGCCTCTTCCAGAATTTTCTGCTGCTCCGGTGTGGGCTTCCGTTTGAACGAGCAGTCCTCACATTTGTCCACAAAACCTCTGTGACCCGGGGCGAAATCGTCTCCGCATACGATACAGATTGGCATGGTTCCTCCCTTAAGCCGCGTTCG
>CAWIFE010000022.1:0-67832 GCA_963835355.1 uncultured Acidobacteriaceae bacterium
GGGCGACGGCGCGTACACCGGATCCTGCCAGAACACCTTGCCGTAACGGTAGTACCACGGGTCCAGCCGCTCATCGAGACTGGCCGCCATCTTCGGATCCACGCCGGCCATGCGCGCCGCGTTCTCCACCAGCTCCGAGTCGAGCAGCCGCCAGCCCAGGTGTTTGGCCAGATCGTGCGCAAACTCGCCGCCGCGCGAGCCGTACTCGCGCTCTACGGTGATTACCTTCACCGGCGCATGTGCCATCACCGCGATTGACCCCCGGGGGGAAGCACCCCTTGCCGAGGAGCATAACTCGAAAGGGTCTCAAAAAACAAAACAGGCGCCAGAGGTTCCGCCCTTCCGCGCCCGCCTGCTGTCTCTGTCTTCCCGAATCTGCCCTACTGCGCCACCGGCTGCTGTGGCAGTTCTTTGTTGCTCTTCAGGTGCGGAGCCTTGGGCGCGCCGGGTGCATTCGGAGCCCTTGGAGCCGCAGGAGCCGCGGGGGCCGATGCGGGGAACCCCGATCCCTTCTTGATGTGCAGATCGCCGTTACTTGTATTCAGCACGATGTGCGACGTACCCGATCCGATCTTCCCGCTCAACGTTTTGTCTTCATCGCCGCTCACCGTCAGCCCGTAGTCCGTCACAATGTCTCCATTGTGCGTCTGCCCGTTCACGGTGGCCGAGGCATCGGGAGGCAGCGTCAGTTCCACGTCGCCTTTGTTGTTCCTGGCCTCAATGCCGTAAGCTCCTGCCGGCTCTATGCTGATGGTTCCATTGCTGTTTTCGACGTAGGTGTCGCCGTAAATCTCGCTCAGGTCGATGTCCTTTGAGCGCGTCACCAAGTGCACCGGCCCCTTGGCATCGCTCACGCGCAGGTTATCTGAATCCAGGGTCATGTCGCCGGGAAGACCCGCAATCTGCAGGTCCGTATACGGCGTATGCAGGCTGATCGGCGCGCTGGCATTTTCAATGTGGGTCTCGCCGAAGAGCTCGCCGTTCAGTGAGATCTTCCCCTGAATCTCTGAAAGCGTGATGTCGTTGCAGTTGCCGGTGGCATTCACGTCGCCGTTGATCTGGTGCGCCGAGAAATCGTGTTTGTCATTGGAGAAGTGCATTGTCACCAAGCCGGTAATCGAGTCAAGGTGCGTATCCCCGTGTCCGGCCGTCACATCGATTCCCGCGCCCAGCCCTGAAGCGGTCACATCCCCTTTGCCCGCATTCACCGTCACGGTCGCAGTCCGCGGCACCGTCACAGTCAGGTTCACGCGGCCGTGGTCGTTGCCATTCGACTGCACCAGCACCGCGGTTCCGCTCACCGTCACCTGCGCGGCCTCACTGTCAAAGATCTTCTTCGCCCCGGAGTCGGAGTCGGCGTAGGCCATTTCGTGCGCCTGAACTTCCAGGCTCGGCTGGTCGCCCGCAGTGATGCTCACATCGCCTCGCGGGTTGGTGATTTGAATCGACGCATTCGCGGGGATCGCCCTGTTGACCACCGGCTGATCGCTATCGTGCTCCGGCTGACCGAAGAAATTGAAGAAATCGTTATCGCCGTTCCACGACCCGAAGATCGGATGCATGTGACCCCATCCCGCGGCGCAAAGACCGAGGAACGCAACCAGAAAAAGGATCCCGACAAAGCTGCCACTGCGGTGCACGGGAGTCGGCCGTCGCATGTCCAGTGCCCACTCGCCCAGCAGCGCCAGCCCCGCCGCGATCAGCAGCAGCGGCCACCACCGCCCGTACCACGACCAGAAGGAGCCGGCATCGATATGCCCGGTCGCCATCAGCAGGGCAATCACGCCCACGCAAATCAGAATGACCGGACCCACTACGGAAGGCACGCGTGGTCCGTATACACCCACGTAGTTCGCCTTCCAGGCGTGGCGTTGTGCCCGCCATGCGTCGCGTTGCGCGCGCCACGCGGCCCGCTGCTGCTCGCGATAAACGCGGTACTGCATTTTCGGATCGTACGGCGGAGGCGCCCCGCCGCCCGGAGGCATTTGCGGAGGTACGCTGCTCATGACTGCCCTCCATGAATCTCATCCCCAAAGTCATGCATTTCTTGCGGCACGGTCGCCGTGCCCGGCGTTGGCTGCGCACCTTGAGCCGTCCTCGGCGTCGTGTTCTGCCATGGCGAGCCCGGAGGCGGCGGAAAGCCTTCTCCCGCCAGAGCCGCGCGCTCGGCCAGAAGCAACACGCCCGCCAGAATCAGGAACAGCGGCCAGCACTGGCCCCAGCTCAAAACGTTGGCTTCGTCCAGCAGTGCAATCACGCCAACCAGAAGCAAGAATGCCGGCGCACGCAATCGGCGAATCAGAATGTAGCGATTCATGGTTGCCCTTCCTTGGAATTCTCCTGCGAATTCCCCTTCGTCTCGCTCAGGCGCCGCACAATCAGCCACACTCCCAATCCAATCAGCACAACCGGCCAGCTGTATTCAAAGACCCGTCCAGAGAACCAATCGACCTGGTGCAACAGGATCAGCAAGCCCAGAGCGATCAGAATCACTGCTCCAATCGGCTCGCGCCGCCGCCAGAACACTGGCGGCACCGGCGGAACACCCGGCCCGGTATAGGCCGGCGGAACATAAGGACCCTGATAGGGCGTCTGGTACGGCGGCTCATTCGGCGCAACGTAAGGCACGCCATACGGAGGCTGAACCTGCGCCTGACTCGGCGCCTGGTAAGGATCCGCAGGCCCTGGTCCAACTGGCCCGGCTCCTGCCGGTGCGCCCGGCGCTGTCCCCGGATGTGCCCGCCCGCCCGAGCTGAACCAGTTGGTCACGTCGTTCAGCCCCAGCGGATCGGGCAATGGTTCGCCGTCGCGCCGTGCTTTCGCCGTGTGGTAGGCCTCGAACGCCTGGTAGAAGATCCAGCCCGCGATCATCAGCCCGAAGATCCCGTAAACGTGGGCCGCGCTCACCAGCACGGCAAAAATCATCACGTGAATCAGGCCTTTGACGAACTGGCCGTTGTACATCGCGCCCACGCCGGGAATCAGCCCCAAAAAGGCTGCCAACCCAGGACTGGGCGCTCCCGCGGGCGGCGCCACAAACGGCTGCTGCCCGCCCTGCCATGCCATCCAGCATGGCTCGCAAAAGATCTGCCCACCCGCCGCGGTTCTGGCGCAGGTCTGGCAAAGCGCCTTTCCGCAGTTCTGGCAGTACGCCGTCGCATTCACGCCACTATGATTTACGCAATCCATACTCTGCCCCTTTCCGTGCTCGCCTTATGGAGCTGTCGGATCGCCCTCTTGCCTTGCAATTGAAACGAAGTTTCCACAAAGTCATTCATTGTGCCGGACGCCGGCTGAGCCACTGAGTTGTTCGGCTCCTGCCGGGGGTCCAGGCGACCCCCACCATCGTTCTTCCCGGGATTCTGTTTGGTTTCTCCGGGTGATGCAGGATGGTCTTGCCTTTGATCCCCATTCCCTCCCGGGGTTGTGTTCTCGTTGCCTCTGTCTTCTGACTGGCTGCGCAGTTGGCGCACTCTCGATTCCACTTCGTACACAAACCGCAGATGGTCGTAGTAGCGCACGATGGGCACGGAAGCCATATTCAACTGTCGCTCCATGTACGACCGCACTGCCCTCGGCCGCAGGTCGGACAGCCGCAGAGTCGTCAACCGCACCCCGGTCAGGCTCAGCGTCAGCGCGATCGAGAAGAACGCCATCGCCGCCGTCATCACCAGTCGCGGTTGTATTGCATACCGCATCCGCGTAAAGAAGCCCGTTTGCTGCCATAACGGAGGCACAAACGCTGGAACCGATCCCGATCCGGCCATTGCAGGCAACGGCCCTCTCGCCGCGTGCCCAGTTACGTGTCCGGGACCGGTGTGCGCCAGAATCCTCTCCAGCAGCCCCTCCGGCGCTTCCGGCTCAGGTGAGAGAAATTCCAGCCACTCGCGGCCCTTGCGCGCTTCTTCATACAGAGCCGAGCACGCCGGGCAGATGGCTTTGTGCGACGTGAACGTCGCTTCATCCTCGGGCTTCAACAGCCCGTCCAGAGCGTCCGCCAGCAGCGTCTCCCACGCGCCGCAGGCCGGAGAATTCGGAAATTGTGTGCGCTCTGCCATCGCTACATCACCTCCAGTTGATTACGTTCCAGCAGCCTCGCAAGTTCCGCTCGGCCCCTGCTGATGCGCGATTTCACCGTTCCCTCGGGAATCGCCAAAACTTGTGCAATCTCTTTATAATCAAGGTCTTGAAGATCTCTCAGGATCACCGCTTCGCGCAGTTCCACGCTCACTTTTGCCAGCGCGCCCTGCACCATGTGGGCCAGCTCCTTGTGCGCGGCCGACTCATGCGGCGACGGTCCCTTTGCCACCAGCCGGTCGGACGGCTTGAGCTCTTCGGCCTGCTCCCAGCCATCGTCCAGCGAGCTTGTCGCCCTCTGGTTGCGCGTCCGCCTGAAGTTGTCTACCAGCAGGTTCCGCGTCATGGTGGTGATCCACACCGGCAGGCTGCCGCGTGCAGCGTCAAAGCTGCCCAGATTCGAATAAATCTTCAGGAAGACGTCCTGGGTCAGGTCTTCTGCGTCGGCCGCATTGCCCGTAAATCGGTAGCACAGGCCATACACACGCTTCTGATGCGTGCGAACCATCTCGGCCCATGCGCCTGAATCCCCATCCATGCAGCGGTGGACGATTTGCGACCAGTCTTGCTCCAGCGGTCTCACCTCCGCGCGCGCTGCCGGCTGCATGCGTCCCCGGCTTTCTCCTCCAGGGGTCCGCCGCACCGCAGGTGCCGCCGGCGCCTCAGCCAAGGCCCCGGCGGAAAACTCCTGGGCCCGCGGCCGTTTCTTTGCCGGGTCCCGGGCATCGGAGCGTGCCATTGCAGCACCCCAACCTGCCCCGCTCCAGCTTAATGCACCCACGCACTCCATGGTTTGTTCATACGGAATTAACCAACGTCTGGTTCCGTTTGCGGATAAGAACCCTGGGCGCGCGCCCCCACCGCTACTCCAATCCGGCTAGTTCGTTGAGCGTCGCGATCAGCCGGTCGAATCGCGCCTGATTGGCCGGATCGGGTAAGAGAAGTGATTCAATATTCGAATCAATTGAATCTTGTATGCACGCTCTTTTGCTACCCGATCGTAAGAAACTCCCGGCCCTGCAAGAAAATCGCCTCATCCCTTGCGGTTACACCGTAAACTTGGCAGAAATGGAGGTCGGAACGTGGAAGATTGGAAGTTTGTAGAAAAGGATCCCTCAGAAGCCCTGGCCAGATTGCACTTCTTCTCCGTCAAGAAGAAACACGCGTCAGGCGAGGTTGAAGCGCGCATCACAGTCAAGGAATTTGCCTCGGCAAAAACTACCGACATGAAATTCTTTGCCGTGGCCGATCTTGAGTTGAATCAGAAGACGGCGAAATTCCAGCCCTGTGGTTGGGCTGAGACCCTGATGGGCGCGCTCACGGAGTGCCTGAGGAATCTGCGGAAGTTCGAGTATGAAGGCCCGGAATTGCCTCCCTCAGCATCCCCAACTTGCGATCCGTCGCAATCCGGCAGGACAGGCTGAACCCGGCAATGCCTTCCGGGCCTCCCAGGTCTACCCCATTTCCTCCGGTCGCTCCAAGGATGAGTATCCCCGCCCAAACTCCGGATCCACCGGGTTCTCAAACATCGACGCGTCCCGAGTCACGATCGTCAGCCCTGACGGCGTCACGAAATACCGCCGCTTATCTTCAATCGGGTCGTACCCGATCACCGTGCCCTCTGGAATGTGCACATCGCGGTCGATGATCGCCCGCCGGATTCTGCAGTGCCGCCCGATATTCACGTGCGAAAAGATGATGCTCTGCGTCCACATCCGAGTAGGAGTTCACGCGCACGTCCTGCGACAGCACGGAGTTGTACACCGACGCGCCGGAAATAATCACGCCCGCGGTGATGATTGAGTTCACCGCCATGCCCGAGCGGCCCGGCTCGCCGAACACAAACTTCGCCGGCGGATACTGCCTCGTTCGCGTGCGAATCGGCCAGCTCTTGTCGTACAAGTTGAATGTCGGCGACACCGAGCACAAGTCCATGTTGGCGTCGTAGTAAGCGTCCAGCGTGCCCACGTCGCGCCAGTAGAGCGCCTGCTGCTTGTTCTCGTCCACAAAGCTGTACGCCATCATCTTCTTCTTGCCCAGCATGTTGGGCAGGATGTTGTGCCCGAAGTCGTGCTTCGATTCCGTGTCGTCCGCATCCGCGATCAGCGCCTTCAGCAGCGTCTCGGTATTGAAGATGTAAATCCCCATCGACGCGTCCACGGCATTGGGATTGAACGGCGAGCGGAAGCTCGTCGACGCAGGCTTTTCCTGGAAGCCGATGACTTCCCCCGTCTTGGCCACTTCGACTACCCCGAGTCGTGACACCCCTTCCGGCTCAATAGGCAACGTCGCCATCGTCACCTCAGCGTCGGTCTCCTTGTGATAGGCCAGCATCCGGCTGTAGTCCATCTTGTAGATGTGGTCGCCCGCGAGGATAAGCACGTACTTCGGCTGCTCGCTGCCGATCGAATAGAGGTTCTGATACACCGCGTCAGCGGTCCCCATGTACCAGTTCGCGCCCGTGCGCTGCATGGGCGGCATCAGCTCGAAAAACTCGCCCAGCTCTTGCGCCACAATTCCCGTCCAGCCTTCGCGGATATGCCGATTCAGGCTTAGCGCCTTGTACTGCGTGAGGATGTACACCCGTCGCAGTCCGGAGTTGATGCAATTCGATAGCGTGATGTCGATGATCCGGTAATGCCCGCCGAAGGGCACCGCAGGCTTGGCACGGTCACGCGTCAGCGGAAACAGCCGTTCTCCCGCTCCGCCCGCAAGCAATACGCCGAGTGTGTCTTTCATATCCATCAGGCACCCGTCCTGAAATAACCCCTGGCTCGCATTTCCCTGCGCGACTGGGGAGTGCCGCTATTCGAAACGGCATACTTTCAAGCGGCATTTTCCCTCACCCGCCGCTGAACGCAGGAGAATACCACACATACCAATGCACTTGGCAGTCCTGCAATCCCCTGTGATGATTCCGCAAGCCGAACGGTTGGTCCTGCTGCCTGTTCAGTCGCTGTCTGCCGCCGATTCCGCAGCAAATCAGACTCCATTTTCGCCGCCAACTCCGCAGTTCTTGCCTACCAGCCCGACAACCAGTTGGTCTTCTTGTTGGTCGAGCGCTTGACCGAGGTGAACTTGTACTCGAGGCCAACGCTGATGGCGAAGTTCACGTCGTATTGTGAATACGACGAGGTTGAAGGAGGAGCCGCCTTGAAGTTGTAGTGGGTCATCACCGCGTCGGGTGTGATGCGAAACACCCAGTGCTCGTTCCGGTTCAGGTCGAAATGCCCGCCGATGATCGCCGCCGGAGCCATCTGGTTGTAGTAAAAATCGAAATCCGCAGGCGGGTGTCCGAGCAGATCTTTCTGGAAGTTGCCATACACCCCGCCGAACATGGCATGAGCAATCAGCGCCCCATGCTTGTTGTGCGGCCCCAGCCATTCGGCGCCGCCCACGAAAAAATACTGCTGTACAAAGGGGCCCCTGATCGGTGTCCCATTGGGGCCATCGGTGTTGGGCCCGGTGCCGCTGGTACCCACGTACCCCCGCCCCGACGCCACGATCCCCCAGTTCCTCGACAGCCAGTACGAGCCTTCGATGTCCAGCCCGCCAAGGTTCGATCCCTGCAGCAGGCTCGGCCCCGCCTTCATGTGGTCGTACGCGAAGCCAAGCGACATGTCGTAGCGGTTGTCGTAGCGAACCTTGGCCAAGGGATCGACGGCCAGGTAGACTCCGTACGCTGGCGTCTGCTCCTGGTTCTGCCCCTGTCCCTGTGTCGAAGAAGACGATTGCGAAGAAGAGCTCTGCTGCGGCTGCGAGGCCGGCTGCTGCGAGCCCGAGTCCTGCGCCTGCATGCGCGCTCCTGCGCACACACATAGAGCGAAAACGACGGAGATTGTTGCAGATAACTTGACTGGGAGATGCATCATAAACAAGCTTACAGGAGCCCCCCGAGGGCGGACAACGCGGCTTAACTGCATTTCTTCTTAGACTCTCATTCTCTTGAGTCGTGTGCGAAGCACCTTAGAGTGAGCACCCATCTATCTGCCGCGCCCACACCAGGTAGCGCACTGTCTTTAGGATCTCCAGCGACGTCATCGCCCCTTGCGTCCACGGCCCCTCCGGCTCGAGCGCCGGCGCAGCATGGGTCCGCCATTTCAGCGGCAGTTGGCTCAGGATCAGCGCCGCCCGCGGCAAATGGCTCGGGCTCGAAATCACCTCCGCCGACTCCCAACCATGGTTGCGCATAATCCTCAGCGAGTCGCACGCATTCTCCATCGTGTTCCGCGCCGTGCGCTCTTCTGCGATCGCGTCCGCCGGAATCCCCTGCGCCTCGGCCACGCGCGCCATCACGTCGGCTTCCACAAACCGGTTATGCGCCGGCCCGCCGGTCATGATCATCCTCGGCGCCACTCCGCGCTCGTACTCGTTCACCGCTTCGGTCACGCGCGCGAGCTCGGTCGGCGTCGGGTTCCCGTCCCCATCAGCCGGGCCGCCAAGCACCATCAGCACATCAAAATGATCTTGCGCCGTGTTCGCGGTCGGAGCCAGCGCCCGCGCAATCGCCGCCCACGCCACGAGCCCCACGACCACCGCAGCTCCCAAGAGGATCGCGCGCGCTTTCCAACTCAGCCGCGGCCGTCTTTGCCGCATGCCACGTGGCCCGGCCGGCCGCGCTGTTCCACCCGCACTGCGCGCGCCAACTCGTCCCGTGCCCGTATGCTTCCGTGTTCCCGCCGCGCTCAAGAAAGCTCTCCTCCACCCTCTACTCTATCGCCCACGCCACAGCATCGCCGCTTGCCTGCAACCTGTACTTCCTCGAAATGAGACTGAACTGCTGAAGGGTGGCAGCGGGAGACCTCGGTTTTTTGTAAAATGTGCCAGAGAGAAGAACCTGCGATGTCAAAAAGACCAGCGCAGGAAGAAAGCAGACACGCCCAATGAAAAAAACCGGTTCCCAGAATGTCGAATCTGCGTCCCGTCTGATCGACGCGAGAATCAAGGAGCTCGCCGACTGGCGCGGAGAGATGCTTGCCCGCTTACGCGCGCTGATTCAGCAAGCCGACCCCAAAGTCGTGGAAGAGTGGAAGTGGGGGATACCCGTGTGGTCGCACGACGGGATCATCTGTACCGGCGAGACCTACAAGAAGGCGGTAAAGTTGACCTTCGCCAAGGGCGCCTTTTTGGATGATCCCGATGGCCTCTTTAATTCCAGTCTCGAAGGCAGAGTCAGACGTGCCATCGATTTCAGCGAAGGCGCAAAGGTGAATGAGAAGGCTCTGAAAGCCCTTATCCGTGCCGCCGTGGGCCTAAACAAGTCGAAAGACTGAGAAGGCCGGCTCAATCATTCGGAATCAGGAGATGGCGGTGTCGCAGAATTGCCGATGCGTGAATCGCTTCCTGGCGATCGCTTGGGCTTTCGCATTGAGCGTCCCTGTCGTCTCGCATACGCAGAGCGGGAACGAGCATCCGTTTTTCGAAATACTGACGCACCGAATGGATGTCGACGTTGACGGAGCTCCAAACGCCTACGGTCCGCCAGGTACTGAGACACTCGATATCCTTCGGGATGCGCATACCCGCAATCGCGCCGGCAGGAAGATCGTCGGTTACCTGATCGACGAACACGGCCGCCCAATTTTACAGGGCGCAAGAGATCCCTTTCCGGGCTACTACATTTCCCAGACCGCCTTTACTGATATTGAGAATCAGAATGAACGGGATCCTCGGCGTTACGTCGACGCCCGCAATATCAGTTATGTCGTCCGCGGAAACCTGGCTCGGCGGCGCGGCGTACAGGTGGGTGACTTCGTGTCGGTTTATTCGAAGCGTACCCGCAAGAGCGTGTTTGCGATTGTCGGGGACACAGGCAATCCCACGGGCGATGAGGGATCGCTTCACCTATTGCAGGATCTCGGATATCCGTTTCACGACGGCAAAAACGATTCGGTTGAAAAACCTGAGATCGTCATCCGGTTCTACCCCAACTCCAACCCGATGCATCGGTTCTTCTTCACGCAGCCCGAGTTGGATGAAGCAGCCACAAAGCTTGGCCTGAGCCGGGATTTCTCCCCGGCTGCCGGAACGAATCGATAACCGCACCGAGGCCTCAAGTCAAAGGAGCTACCAACGCCGGCGAGCCGGGCAAACTGGCTGGACTTGCCAGGTCCGGCCTTACCACTTCTTCAGTTCCGTGAGCTGAAGGAGGTTGCCGCAGGTATCGTTGACCATGGTGATTTTGGAGGCAGTGACGTCGGTGGGCGACATGGTGAACTCCGCGCCTCGTGCCTTGATCCGGTCGTAATCGGCTTGCACATCGTCGGTGAAGAACATGGCCGCGGGCTGGCTTTGCTGGAACAAGGCCTGCTGATACGCCTTGGCCGCGGGGTTGTTGTTGAGCGCCAACTGCAGCTCCGTGCCGTCCGGCTCCTCGGCTGAGGCCACGGTGAGCCAGCGATAAGGCCCGTTGCTGAAGTCGGACTTCTTCTGGAAGCCCAGCACTTCCGTATAGAAGCGCAGGGCCTTCTCTTGATCGTCGACAAAAACGCTCGTCAGTTTGATCTTCATCGGTTTCCTCACAGGTTGAAATTCGCGGATAGCGCCGCGTTACTCTGACCAGCTCTTCGTTCGTGATGCCTTTCAGTTCGTCCGGGGTTGATTCGTCTGAATCGATCGATTTTCGCCGCGGGGCTATGCAGCCGAAGCGGCAGTTCGGGTGGCGCGGCGCGCGCTGCGCCACTTGGCGGCATAATGAAGCACGTACAAATAGAGGCCGGTTAGAAAGAGCAGCGCCAGAGGAAGCACGGCCAGAAGGCCAAGCGCGTTGATGTACTTGTGCAGCAGCACGGCCACGAAGTTAACGGCCATGCCTACAGTCAGGGCTGCGGACAGCCAGCGGTGGATTAGCCGAATCCATTTGTTCGAGTTCATTTCGTACCTCCTTATTCGCGACTTTTCTGTGACATCACGACACGCCTGCGAGCACGCGCTCCAGGCCGTCGAACATTTTCTGCCAGCCGTACTTCGCGCCGCCATAAGCCTGTTGCTGATCGGGACTGAAGCCTGACTGCTCCATGCGCAGGCGCGTGCCGCCCTCCGCCGGAGTCAACGTCCAGAGCACAATCCAATGCAGTCCCGGGGAGCTTTCGGTTTTTCCAACGCTCCAGCTAAACGAGAGGCGTTGCATGGGTTCGACGGTGAGCACTTCGCAGTCAACGATGCCGTTCCAATTCGGCTTAGGCTCGGTGCGGAATTGAAACTGGTGGCCGGCCACCGGCTCAAAGTCGTTCTTCATCATCCATTGCTCGAGGAGCGGGCCCTCGGTAAGCGCTCGCCACAGCTTTTCCGGCTGGTGCGGGAATACCCGCTCGATGACGAGGGTACGGGTGGCCGGAGTTGCATTGCTTTGGGCTGCAGTGCTCATGGTTCCATCCTTTTCAAAAGCTCTTCAAGGCGATCGAAACGCTCACGCCAGAAGGCGCCGTATTGATCGAGCCAGTCCACCATCGGTGTCAGCGCATCGGGCTGCGCCTGATAGTGAGTTTCGCGTCCGTCGCGGCGATGCCGCACCAGCTTCGCCCGCTTCAGCACCGTCAGGTGCTTTGAGACAGCAGGCTGCGACACGCCCGCATGGCGTGTCAATGCGTGGACGGTCTGTTCGCCCTGCCGGGTCAACTGCTCGAAGATGGCCCTGCGGGTGGGGTCGGCAAGAGCGCGGAAGACGAAATTGGGACTGGCGGGCATCACAGATAAAACCATAACCAAACGGTTATGGTTTGTCAAGAGCAAAATTGAGAGAGTTTTCTCGCCGGCGTCGCTCCCGGCAGACGGCCGCTTACCAGCAAATTGTTGTCAAAGACGTCATCCACCGGCCCCGACCGAAGGGAAATCGGATAGAGCTACGAGCCGCCGGCCCCCGTGACGAACCACTAACCACTAACCACCAACCACTAATCACTAACCACTGCTTTACGGGTACATCCGGTTCAGCATTCTCGGAAACGGAATCGTCTCTCGCACGTGGTCCAGCGCGCACACCCATGCCACCAGGCGCTCAATGCCCATGCCGAATCCCGAGTGCGGCACGCTGCCGTATCGCCGCAGGTCCAGATACCACTCGAACGCCGCGCGCGGCAGCTTGTGCTGGTCAATGCGCGAGCTCAACAGCTCGTAGCTCGACACGCGCTGCGACCCGCCGATGATCTCGCCGTAACCTTCCGGCGCCAGCACATCCACGCACAGAGCGTAGCGCGGATCGTTCGCATCAGGTTCCATATAGAACGCCTTCACGTCGGCGGGATAGCGATGCACCATCACCGGCCGGTCGTACTGCGAGCTCAGCCACGTCTCGTCGGGCGAGCCGAAGTCGTTCCCGTACTCGAACGGCGCTTCCAGCTTGCCATCCTTGAACGCCTGGTTCAGCATCTCCGCCGCCTCGTCGTAGCGCAACTTCGGGAACGGCGCCTTGATCGCTTCCAGTTTCGCCGCGTCGCGCCCGATCACGTGCAGCTCCGGCGCGCGATTCTTCAACACACTTTGGACAATGTGCGAGATGAAGTTCTCCGCGAGTTCCATCAGACCGTCGAGGTCCATGTAGGCCACCTCGGGCTCGATCATCCAGAACTCCGTCAAGTGCCGACGTGTCTTCGACTTCTCCGCGCGAAATGTCGGCCCGAAGCTGTACACCTTGCCCAGCGCCAGCGCCGTCGACTCGATGTAGAGCTGGCCGCTCTGCGTCAGGTAGGCAGGATCGCCGAAGTAGTCGACAGGGAAAAGAGTTGACGTGCCCTCGCACGCCGCCGGCGTCAGAATCGGCGGATCGGTCCTGATAAATCCATTGGAGTCAAAGTACTCCGCGGCCGCCCGCATGATCTCCGCGCGAATCCGCAGGATCGCCGACTGCCTTGGGCTACGCACCCACAAGTGCCGCCGCTCCTGCAAAAAATCGACGCCATGCTCTTTCAGCGTGATCGGATACGGGATCCGACTCGGGCACGCGCTGCACCACGTGCACGTTTTCCACATCCAGCTCATACCCGCCCGGCGCGCGCTTGTCCGCACGCACCTTGCCCGTGACAATGACCTACGATTCCTGAGTCAGGCCCTTCAGATTTCTCAAATACTTCGGGCGTCACGCTCTTTACGTGAGCGACTCCCTGGATCGACCCGGTTCCATCGCGGAAGATCGGAAAGAGCAGCTTTCCGCTCTCGCGCGAGTTGTAAAGCCACCCCTGCAAGGTGACAGACTGGCCCTCATGCCGGCCAATCTCGGCGATGGTCGCAACGGGAGGATCGGTCTTTGGAGTCTCGGAGGCGGCTGGAGTGGTTTCTTCAGGCATCTTGCTTCCTTTACCGGCCGGTACGGCCGGACTCTCCAGAATAGCGCGGCTTAGATCGGGCCGCATCGAACCCCCGTCGCGGGTAAAGCAATTTGGTGCTACAGGAAATTATTTTGATTAGACAACAAATGCCGCCAACGTGCATCCTAGCTTGGTAAGGAGCGGCGATGACCGATCGGGTCGAGACAAACGGCGGCGAGGAGATGCACAAAACACTGGCGGATGCCGACACCGCCGAGCGATTCATTACCGAGAAGCACCTGGGCGAACGCATCCGGCGCTTGCGACTCAAGAAGTCGATGGGGCTCGTGGATCTTGGGAGGCACACCGGGCTTTCGGCGAGTTTTCTTTCGCAATTAGAAACGGGCCGCGTGGTGCCAACGCTGCGCAATCTGGCTCGCATTGCGATGGTCTTCTCCAAGGATCTCTCGTATTTCTTTGAAACCGAGCCGTCGCCGATTTTCCGCGTGCACCGCAAAAAGGATCGCGTGCGCATGCCGCAAACCGGAGTGGAGCCGCCTACCTACACGTTTGAGAGCCTCGGCTACATGGTGGCCGACCGGCACATGGACCCTTACTTCGCGGAATTCGTTCCCCTGGCCGAGAATGTTGAGCCCAAATCGCACATGCACACGGGCTTCGAATTCCTGTATGTGCTCGCGGGCGAATTAATCCTGCGGCACGGTGACCAGGAGGCCAAGTTGAGCGCGGGCGATGCTGTCTATTTTGACGCCGGCACTCCACACTCCTACCGCTGCGCAGGCGGCAGGCCCGCGGAAGCCATCATTGTGACCATGCTTCAGGCGCCGGCAGACCATCCGCAGTCGCTGCGGGCGCCAGTTGTCGCGGCGCAAGTTCGACCGCCTGGCCCGCCCTCCCCACCCGCGAGAGCGACCGCCGGAGACGACCGCTAGGCGAGCCGGAATTACTGTCCCGTCACCAGCTTGCCGCTGATGTCGCGCACCTCGACGGGTCCCAGACCCGCATCCTTCAAGCCGGGTTCGATTTTGGCACGGTCGCCAGCAGTCACAATGACAAGCTGATCGGGGTGCAGGTACTCGTTGACCACTCGCGCAATATCGGCTTGGGTCACTGCCTCGTATTTCATGGGAAGCTTGGCGTAGTAGTCCAGCGGACGATCGTAAAGAAAAATGCCGTCAATGGCCTGAACGATGGACGCTGTGGTTTCGAAGCGGCCGGGCAGCGAGCTCACTGTCGCCTCCTTCGCCGCGGCCAGCTCTTCCGCGGTTGAAGGTTGCGTGGCAAATTTGTTGATCTCCGCCATCAGTTCCTTCGCCGCCGGAGCCGTTACGTCGGTCCGCACCAGTCCGCCGGCCCGGAACAGCCCGCCATCGCGATACTGCGCAAAGGTTGAGTTGGCGCCGTAGGTATAGCCGTGCACTTCGCGCAGATTCATGTTGATGCGGCTGGCAAAGCTGCCGCCCAGCGTGTAATTCATCACCGCGAGAGTCTCGACGTCGGGCGAACTCGCAGGCACGCCGATGCCAAAAGCTATCAGCGCGCTTTGCGGCGCGCCCGGCTTGTCCACAATCACTACGTGCGTCGGCTGCGGTGCGGGCGCCGGTGGAATCGCGGCTGCTGCTTCCGTCTTTCCCGTCCATTTGCCAAAGTACTGGCGAGCGAGGCTTTCGGCTTGTGCGCGTGTCAGGTCGCCAGACAGCACGAGCGCTGAGTCACCTGGCCCATAGTGACTGCCATAGAACGCGGTCATGTCCGACGGCGCGATCGATGCCACGGTGTCGGCCGTTCCCGATGCGCTGCGGCCGTAAGGCGCGTCGCCGAAGACCAGCTTTGGCCCTACGCGGGTTGCCATGTTCTGCACGTTGTCGGTCTCCTGCGCGATGCGCACCAGCCTCTGCTTGCGACGCCGATCAACATCTTCGTTGCGAAAGCCCGGATGCTGTGCCACATCGGCGAGCAGATCCAGCCCTTCCGTCGTGTGGCTGGTGAGCATCTCCATCGAGATGGTTCCGGAGTCCGTTGTCGCGCCGGATTGAACACGCGCTCCGATTCGCTCTTCGTCATTTGCCAGTTGGGTCAAGTCGCGCGATACCGTTCCGTCGCTCATCACCTCCGCGGTCAGCGTGGCCAGGCCGCTCTTCGTGTCCGGATCGTTTGCGCTGCCGGCGCGCGACACAACCTCCGCGCTCAGCACCGGAAGAGCATGGTTCTCAACCAACAGGACCTTGAGGCCATTGGCCAGCGTGAACTCCTGCGGAGTGGGCAGGTGCAGCACCGGCGCGGGCCCGGGCGCTGGCTGGCCCTTCCGCCACTCCTGCGATGCCTCGAAATCGGCGGTGTACGGATTCTCGAGCTTCACATCGGCATCGGTATCCGCGGGGCTGCGCGGCACATCGTCCAACACCTTTTTGCCCGGGATGCAGTAGACCACTACCGCCGCATCCTTGCTCAAATACTTCACCGCCGCAGCCTTCGCGCTTGCTCTCGTTACCGCCTCTGTCATGGCCACGTCTTTGGGCAGGAATCCGGGATCGCCGGTGTATTGGTTGTAGCGATCGAGCGTGTCGGCGATGCCTCCAAATCCACCCAGCCGTTCGAGGCCGGAGATTTTGGCGGTCAGGTCAAGCGCCTTCGCCGAGGCCACCTCATCGGCAGTCGGCCCATCCTGTTTCAGTTTGTCCAGTTCGTTCCAGAACGAGGCTTCCAGATCCTCGAGCTTCACCCCAGGTTTGGCCGTCATGGTGCATTCGGTAATTCCAGTCAGTTTCTCCACCGATGTGGAGCAGGTCACGTTTTGCGCGGTCTGCGCCTTGTAAACCATGGCTTCGTCCAGCCGGCTGGCCTTGGCGCCGCCGAGCGCAAACGTCGCAGCGTTCACGCTGTAGGAATCGGGAGTGAAGGCGGCCGGCGTAAGCCAGGCAACGGTCAACTGCGGCAAGTGCACCGTGTCCGTTACAGTGGCGCGGCGCTGCGAGGTAATTGGCGGCGTGACAGCCGTTACAGGTTCTACGGCCGGACCTTTGGGAATCGGCCCGAAGTACTTCGTCAGCAGCGCCTTCAGCTTCACTGGATCAAAGTCCCCCGCAATCGCGATCGATGCGTTGTTGGGCGTGTAGAACTGCTGATGAAAGTCGCGCACATCGGCAATTCGCGCCGACTCGATATCCGCATGGCTGCCAATGACCGAGCCGTAATACGGATGGCCTTTGGGGAAAAGCAGATGAAACGTCGCTTCCTCGGCCACGTAATAGGGCTGTCCCTCGCCCTGTCGCCGCTCGTTTCTTACTACGTCTTTCTGGTTCGTAAGCAGCACGCGGTTCAGGCCTTCCATCAGGAAGCCCATCCGGTCGCTCTCCAGCCACAGCGCAAGCTCCAGTTGGTTGCTGGGCATGGTCTCAAAGTAGTTGGTGCGGTCAAAATCCGTAGTGCCGTTGATGCTTGTTCCGCCCGCCGCCTGCACAATCCGGATGTGCGCCTTTTCTCCCACATGTTCTGAACCTTCAAACATCATGTGCTCAAACAGGTGCGCGAAGCCGGTGCGGCCGGGCCGCTCGTTCAGCGGGCCCACGTGATACCAAAGGTCCACTGACACCAGCGGCAGCCGGTGATCCTCGTGCGTGATGACCGTCAGGCCATTGGGGAGCGTGTACTTCACGTACTTGATCACGGGTGGCTTGTGCGAAGCGGCTGTGGGGGGCGCACTCTGCGCGCGCGCGGCCAACCCTGCGCAGGCAAGAATCAAAACAATAACAAGAAAAAGACGATGGCGAAGGACACAATTCACAAGAGTTCTCCCTTATCCGGAAAATCAGAAAACACGAGCTCAGACAGGATAATACTTCGCACTTGCGGAATTCTTTTGGGTGAACCAGCTATTGCTTTGGACGGTTCAATTCCCCGTAAGTGGGGAACGGAGCAGGCTCGGTGCTGGTGGGCATTGCGGCCAGTGTCTTCAAATCTGCCTGCACCTGCGCCCACGCGCGGGGCTTTCGCTTGGTTGTGATCGGTGCGTCGGGGTCGGAATAGTATGCCTGCACATCGCTCTTGATCCCTGGCGGAATCGGTTGATTCGGGTCGCGGGTCAGACGGTGCAGAAGCTCCGCATAGGTCTTGTCCGTAAGCAAATAGCCGCCGGGCTTGACCACTAGTCCTGTGTCCAGGTCGCGATTGGGCAGCGGATGCTTCGGATCCCGTGGACCCAGTGGGTCTGTCAGGGCCGCTACGCCCCGAGGCGTTGCCTGCCCCGTTTCCGCCGGTGTAAAGAAGGCCAGGCGATCGCGAAACACCGTAATGGCCGAGAGCAAACTGTGCATGTAGTCGGCCTCGGCCGCCGGGCTGGGGCCTTTCACCGCAACCATCGACAGCGGGCCAACCTTGGGCAGCACAGAGAGCACGGCGGCGATGAAATGCGTCTCGAAGCCGGCTTTCTTGCGGTAGGCGGCCCAATTGTAGAGCGTTGCGGCTTCGGCCGACTCCTTCTCAATCTCTTTCGCGTCGGCCGTATCCGGCTCCGCCGCCTCGTGGCCGCGCCTCATCAGCGTCACCGCGTATGCCACGCGGGGAATGAATTTCCGCGTCGCAGATTGGTACTCGCTAAGGTCGAATTTATGCCGCTCGCCGGCGGCGAAGTCGTCGGTCACTCCATATGTCTCAAAGAACGCCAGCGCAAGCTGGTGTGTCGGAACCCTGATCCCGATGTGGCGCAAATAGCCGAGCGGCGCGACTCGATGCTTCGCAATCTGATCGATATCAAAGGCGAACTCAACTTGCACATGCTGGTGCCGGCCCTCGGCATAGTTCACGCTTGGCCCGTAGCGCGCCGCCAGCCCTGGAAACTGGAGCGCGACGGCGCGGTTCGTTGCCTGCGAGTGCCCAATGGAATCGCCGATGTAGTGCGACTCCGCGCCCACCGCAAAGGCCAGCTCGTTTGCGTTGTGTGCATTGCGGAAGAGCGCCACAACGAAGTCGCCAGAGCGCACGTAATGCGTCAGGTCCGAAAAAAACCCGTCGCCGAAAGGGTAGTACCCCATGTCCTGAATCACGCATCCGCCGTAAGCGTAGGCCCGCGCGCGGTCCAGTTCGGCGGGCGTGAGATTGGGATAGCGGCTCTTCAGCAAGGGAACAATCGAGTCGTTCCAAGTGAGGTCGATGAGCTGCTCGTGCGTAAGCAGGGAATACGCAGCTGCCCGCCGGAGACCGCACATCGACAACATCAACAGAATCAGCGCGACGTTTCGCAGTCGGTTGAAACGCATCGTCATTGGACCGCGTGGGGAGCCGTTCAGGGAATTGAGCGGGGCAGAAGCCCGGACCCCGCCTTCATTGTATTTGAACTTCGTCCAACGGGAGAATCGAGCCGCAACTGCGCATTCCGCATTCACGCTTGCCGCAAACTCATCCAGGGACGATCCCCGCTAGCGATAGATTGCAACCGAGTTGGTGCATTTTTCTAAATCAGATTCTATGATTACCGAACAAATCAGAAGATAATGGCATGAATTCCGAACTTAATGGACTTGATCGGGCTTCAGGCATTTGCCGGCACTCAACCTCGGATGTTCGCCTGGTTTGCGCCTTTGCGCAGCTTACAAGGAATGTCGCTGGCCGCAATGTGGCGCATTTTATGAATGGAGCGCAACCACGCGTTGGCCCGCCCAACGCGGCCCTGCCGCAGGAGCGACTTCCTTGATTGGCGCCGCCATCAACGGTTCAGCCTCGGTCGCGATTGACTGTTCCATGACCCTTTTCAGGGCAGCTCCCACCAGAACACCCACTTTCTGATGTCCCGAAACACTCAAATGCAGAGGGTCGGCGAAGTTCGCGTTGAAGTCCTTCCCTTTTGGATAGGACTCCAACAGTGAAAAGACATCGACGAAAGTGCACTCATTTCTTTTTGCCGCCGCCTCAAAGACAGGTAATGCCCTCCGCCGAAGGAAGCGCATGACGGGATCTGGCACCGAAAATGGACCGACCATAACAATCCCCCGCATTGGAAGCTCCTTCAAACTCAAAAGGATCGAATCTAGAGAGTCGGCAATCGCCGCGGGATCGAACATTCTCCTTTTTCTTCCCAAGGCAACAACCATCCCAGCCGCTACGACTCTTCGGAGTTGGAGAAACCTCATCAAGAGGGTGGGTCGATATCGCTGATTCGCCCGAGGCGGGGCGCCTTCCTTTGCGCCTTGTGTGCTTACCTTTTCCTTGCTACGTCTCAGTCCCAAAATCTCCCGCATTTGTCCCCGCGTCTCATAGTGGCCAAGCTGCAGAACAACCGCATCCGGCTTCAGCTCCCGGCACTTGGCCAGAATCTGCGTCCCCGATCGAAGATTACAAAGCGGCAAAACGTTAGGCGTATTCTCCCCATGTTCAGAAAGGCAACCCAGGGCCACACGCGTGAATGCATGTTCCTCGCCCACCGGATGGCCGTTGAGGTGACAACCGCCAACAAAGAGGATTCTTGATAGATTCGACAACTCGTCTCTCATGTGGAGATCAAGGGCGAACTTACTGGCGCCCGCACCTCGCTTCCACCACAATTCTGGCGTCGCAATTGATTTTTCAGAGCCTTCCCGAATCGATTTCGCCTGAGCGGAAACCACCGCGGGAACTCGATTTCAAATCCGTGCCGAATCGGCACCAGATGCGTCCTTCCTCTGAATGCTCGTCAAGTTGAATTCCGTTCGCACTTTGATCGCGCAAACGGTTGGTTATGGTGGCGCCAGGCGACGTATGGCAGCCGCACGATTGGCCGCGATCCGCGCGGGAAGTTATCATGGTCCTTCATGGGATCTCTGCCGCCAATCCAGCTCGCAACACTTGGCATGTGGGACACTTTGCTCCTCATGGTCCTGGCTTTGGTGGTCTTCGGCCCGCGGCGCCTGCCCAAGATCGGCCGCCAGCTCGGCAAGCTGATGTACGAGTTCCGCAAGGCCTCAAACGACTTCAAATTCCAGATGGAAGAGGAGTTACGCAACGCCGAGGAAGCCGACCGGCGCAAGAAGGAAGAAGAGGAGCGCCAACGCGCCCTGGCTGCAGCCCCACCGCCAGCGCCGCCGCAGCTTGAGGCGACGGCGTCTGTAATTCCGGCGACCACCGAAACTCAGGAATCCGGCGCTCCAGCTTTAACGGAAAGTCCTTACTCTGAGGGGACCGACCCCAATATCAAAGCCGAGAAAGCGCGTATAGAAACGCCCGCGCCGCCCACCAACGAATCGGCCGATCTTGGGGCCGCTGCGACCATCCCGCACATTCAGCCGCCCTCCACCGGCGAGACGATTGCCGCCGAGCGTCCAAATAAGGTCAGCGAAAGCACCTCACCTGAAGCCGAAAGATCGGAGCCGGCTGCTCATCATGGTTGATCCGCAGGAAGCCATCGAAAAAGCGCGCAGCGCCATCACAGAGCGCGCCGAGCTCCCCGGCATGAGCCTCATGGAGCACCTTGAGGAGCTGCGCAAGCGAATTGTCCACTCCGCCTTGTATCTCGGCGTCGGATTCATCGCCGCGTACGCCTTCCACGAGCGCCTCTATGGTTTCGTCCAGGCCCCGCTCACCAAGCTCGGCATCAAGCTCAACTACACCCACCCCATGGATCCGCTCAACCTTTATCTCCAGGTCTCGCTCATCGGCGGAGCCATTATCGCCTCGCCCTTCATCCTTTATCAGGTGTGGCTCTTCATCGCCCCCGGCCTCTACCAGAAAGAAAAACGCTTCGTGATTCCCTTCATGACCGCTACGGTCGGCCTGTTCCTCGCCGGCGCAGCATTCGGCTACTTTTACGTTCTCCCCGGCGCTCTCAAGATCCTCATCATTGGCTTCGGCAGCAAGTTCAACCCCATGGTCACCATCGAGGAATACACGGGTTTCTTCCTCTCTATCATTCTTGGCCTCGGCGTCAGTTTCGAGCTGCCCATCCTCATCTTCTTCCTCGCGCTTTTCGGAATCGTCAGCCCAAAGTTTCTCTGGAAGAACATTCGCTACGCCATTCTGGCCGTCTTTCTGGTTGCCGCCATCATCTGCCCCAGCCCCGATCCCGGCACCATGTGCATTTACGCGGTTCCCATGCTGGCCCTCTACCTGGTCGGCATCGGCGTCGCCTGGTGGGTCCACCCCGCGCGCAGAAAGAAAAAGGAGGCTGCGGGATGATTTTCCCCTGGCTCGGAAAGCGAGCTGAAGCACGAGCAATGGGTGCCCCATCCTTGCCGCGCCCTTGTTTTTGCGGCAAGGGTGGGATAGCACAACTCCCAATCTTCCTCGTCGCGCTCTTCGTGCCACTCTTCGCGCAAGCCCAATCCCACTTCGACGGAGCCGCCGCCTACGAATACGCGCGCCAGTTCGCCGCCATCGGCCCGCGCTGGCCCACCGGCCCCGGGCACGTTAAAGCCGAAGAGTTTCTCCGCACCCACTTCCAGCGGGACCACGACCAGCTCGAAGAGGACACGTTCACCGCCGACACGCCCATCGGCGCCGTGCCCATGTGCAACTTCATCGTGCGCTTCCCAGGCACCAAGCCCGGCGTCATCGTCCTCGCCACGCACTACGAAACCAACTACCCCCTGCGCAACATCAATTTCGTCGGCGCCAACGACGGCGCATCCACCACCGGCCTGCTCATGTCCATTGCCGACCGCCTCCGCGATCAGGCCGCGCATTCGCCCGGCAAAAAGCTCGACGGCTACTCCGTTTGGCTCGTCTTTTTCGACGGCGAAGAAGCCATCGAGCAATGGTCGTCGTCCGACTCCACCTACGGCAGCCGCCATCTCGCCGCCAAATGGGGCCGCGACGGGACGCTCAACCAAATCAAGGCCTTTCTCCTCGCCGACATGATTGGCGACAAGGAGCTCGACATTCAGCGCGAAACCCGTTCCACCGCCTGGCTTGTGTCGCTTGTCGCCGATGCGGCCAAGAAGTTTGGCTACCAGCGCTATTTTTTCCAGCAGGACATGCCGGTGGAGGACGATCATCTGCCTTTTGTCGAGCGCGGCGTGCCATCCATCGACGTGATTGACCTCGACTACGGTCCCAACAACAGCTACCACCACACGGCGCAGGATACGATGGACAAGATCAGCGCCCACAGTTTGACGATCGACGGAGACGTGTTTCTGGAGTCGATCCGGCTGATCGACCAGCGTTGAACAGCGGCCACCGAAAGACTCCCGGAGGGAGTGGCGAGAATAGCCCAGGCCGGAGTCCGCTGCGGCGGACGACGCCCCGGGAGAGCGACACCGAGGCGCAGCGCGCGCCCCGTAGGGCCGCGCGAAAAGCGAACGACTGATAGCTCAACGAGGAGTTGAAAGTGTCTCAAGCAGAAATCGGCATCATCGGCGGCAGCGGGCTCTACTCCATGCCCGGCTTCACCAACATTCGCGAAGAGCGCGTCGAAACACCCTTTGGCTCGCCATCTGAGGCCTTTGTCCTCGGCGAACTCGAGGGCCGCAAGGTCGCCTTTCTCGCGCGCCACGGCCGCGGTCATCGCATCCTTCCCTCCGAGCTCAACTTCCGCGCCAACATTTATGCGTTCAAGCAGCTCGGCGTCGAGCGCATTGTCTCTGTCTCCGCTGTCGGTTCGCTCAAGGAAGAGCACAAACCCACCGATTTCGTTATGCCCGACCAGTTCATCGATCGCACATTTAATCGCGTCGCCACGTTCTTCGGCGACGGAATCGTGGGCCATATCTCGTTCGGCGATCCCGTCTGCGCGACCGTTGCCAAAGCCGCAGCCGACGCCTGCGCAAAGGTCGGTGTCGTGGGCAAGCTCGGAGGCACCTACGTCTGCATGGAGGGCCCGCAGTTCTCGACCCGCGCCGAGTCGAACCTCTACCGCAGTTGGGGCGCTGACGTTATCGGCATGACCAACCTGCAGGAGGCCAAGCTCGCCCGCGAAGCCGAGATCTGCTACGCCACCATCGCCATGGTCACCGACTACGATTGCTGGCGCGAAGGCCACGACGCCGTCACGGTCGAGGAGATCGTCGCGGTGCTGCACAAAAACGCCGACAACGCGGCGAAAGTAGTGAAGGCCGCAGTCGCCGCGATGCCTCGCGAGCGAACCTGCCCGTGCGTCTCAGCAGCCAAGTACGCAGTGCTCACCCAGCCCGACGCCGTTCCCGCCCCCGCCAAAGAGCGCCTCAAGCTGCTCTTCGGCAAATACAATGGCTGGTAGACCAGAAAGCTGACTCGGACGAAGCAATGACGGCGATACTAAAATCCTTACCATCGACCGATCAGCAACTTGCTTCCAATCTGGCAAAGCTTTGGCCGCATCGGGAGCATGAGGCACCCTCTCTCGGCGGATTCCTTTGCAGGCTGGGTCTGCATCGATGGCGTTCGCTCGACACAAGCGAGATCGCGTCTCAAAAACGTGTGCGTTTTTGTTTTTGGTGTTCGGTCGTGAAGATCGATGGCCGCATCTACGCGCCCTGAACCGCAAGAAGAGGCTTCAATCATTTAGGAGACCAATGTCCATCACCGTAGTCGGAAGCGTAGCCTACGACTCCATCGAAACTCCCGCCGGACGCCGCGAGCGCTGCCTCGGCGGCGCCGCAACCTACTTTTCACTCGCCGCCAGCTTCTTTACCAGCGTGCGCGTCATCGCTGTCGTCGGCGAGGACTTTGGCCGCAAGCAGGAAGCTGTCTTTGCCGCCCGCAACATCGACACGCGCGGCATTGAACACACCGCCGGCAAAAGCTTCTTCTGGGAAGGTTCCTACCTCGAGAACATCAATGAGGCGAAAACTCACAACACCGAGCTCAACGTCTTCGCTTCCTTCGAGCCGAAGATCCCCGACCCCTACCGCGACTCCGAATTCCTCTTTCTCGCCAACATCGATCCCGTTCTCCAGCGCCGCGTACGCGAGGCCATGCCCAACGTCAAGCTGGTCGCCGGCGACACCATGAATTACTGGATCAAGGACCATCGCCCGGCCCTGCTTGAAGTTCTCAAGGGCCTCGACGTTCTGCTCATCAACGATACCGAGGCCCGCATGCTGGCCGGCAACAACAACCTCGTGCAGGCCGCGCGCGCTGTCATCGCTCTCGGCCCGCGCACTCTGGTCGTGAAGCACGGTGAGTACGGCGCCACATTGTTTCACGAATCCAATCCAAAGGGTAAAGGAGCGGAGCTCCGCACTTTCAAGGCGCCGGCACTCCCGCTCAAGGAAGTCATCGATCCCACGGGCGCGGGCGACAGCTTTGCCGGAGGCTTCTTCGGCTACCTGGCTTCGCTGCCCGAGCTCACGCCTGCCGCGTGGCGCCACGCAATGTTCTACGGCGGAGTCATGGGCTCCTACGCCTGCGAGCGCTTCGGCACCGAGCGCTTGCAGCAGCTCTCGCGCGCTGAAATCGATGCTCGCTTCAATGTCTTTCGTGAGATCACGCATCTTGACTGAGAAGTGCATCTCGAGAACGGAAGGTTGGGCCGTTCTGGCCTTCTGCATGGCCGCTTCAGCGGCCGCAATTCTCTGGAGCTGGCGTCACGGTGCGATGCTCAACTACGGCGACGCCGTCGCTCACCTGCACATCGCGCGCCGCGTCTTCGATTCCCGCACGCCGCGCTTCTCCGAGCTCGGCTCGGTGTGGCTGCCGCTCCCGCATATTCTTCTTCTGCCTTTTGTGCAGAATTACTTCTGGTGGGCCACGGGCATTGCTGGAGTTATTCCGTCGGCCCTCGCTTACGTCGCCTCCTGCGCCGGCATCCATCGCCTGGCGCGGAACTGGCTCGACCCAGCGCCTGCCGCTCTTGCTCTCGTTTTCTTCGCCCTCAATCCCAATCTGCTCTATCTCCAGACCACAGCCATGACCGAGCCGCTCTTTCTCTGCGAATTCATCTGGATCGTGGTCTGGCTTGTCGAATGGCGCGCCTCCCTCGACTGTGAAACGGCAGCCGCCAGCTCCAACCTGCATTCGGCTCAGCCCGCACCACGCTCCAACTTTGCGCGAACCGCGCGGCTTCAAATCTTCATCGCAATCGCTCTCGTCGCCGCCATCTTCACCCGCTACGACGGCTGGATTATTGCGCTCATCGCATGGTCCGGTGTTGCATTCACGCTGCTCCATCGCGCCGCTGCTGGCGATCGCGCGCGCCTCGCCGCACCGGCCTTTTGGCTCGCCAGCTTCGCCGTCGTCGCCGCGCCGCTTCTCTGGTTCCTCTACAACTCCGTCTGTTTTGGCGACTGGCTCTACTTTGCGCGCGGCCCGTTTTCCGCAAAAGCCATCGAACTCCGCACCGCCGTGACTGGTTGGCCGCTGCATCCCGGCTGGCACAGCCCCTGGGTAGCGCTCCTCTTCTTTCTCAAAGTCTCCGAGCTCGACTCCGTTGCCGCTCCCGGTTGGGGCAATGTCTGGGGCAACATCGTCCTCGCCAGTGCCGCACTCGGAACCGTCGCCGCCTGGCTCTTCGAAAAATCCGCCGCGCGCCGTCGCGCTCTGGCCCGGACACTCTTGCTCTGGTTGCCTGTTCCTTTCTACGCATGGTCCGTCGCCTACGGTTCGGTTCCCATTTTCTTTCCCGCCTGGTGGCCTTACACCTGGTACAACACGCGCTACGGCCTTGAGCTTCTGCCCGCTCTCGCCCTCGGTCTCGGTTTCGCGGCGCAGTTGGCTGCAGAAAGCCTACGCCGCATCAGGCTTCCGAGCGTCGCGGCCGCCCTTCCCAAACTTGCCTTCACGCTCCTCTTCGCTCTCGCCGGCCTCAATGCCTTTACTCTTTTGCGCTCCGGCCCCATCGTCTACGTTGAAGGCGCCAAGAACGCCGACGCGCGCCGGCCTTACGACAACGCCATTCCCCCGGCCCTGCAGTCATTGCTCATCCACGATCCACACGCGCCCGTGCTCATGAACACCTCTCTCTACCCTGAGATTGTCGCCTTCACCGGCATTCCTCTCCGCCAGACCATCAACGAAAGCGACCTCGAAATCTATCGCTCCGCGCTCGCAGCACCTGCCGCCCACGCAGCCATCGTCGTCGCATTCGACGGCGACGAGATCGACAAGGCCGTCAAAGCGCATCTCGGCGACTTCACGCTGATGGGCCGCTTCACCGCGAAATATCAGCCATCCGCCGCGATTTATGCCTCCACCAAATGGCTCGACCGCTCCCAGGTTTCTTTCTAAGCGCACGCTCTTGCATCACTCGGCACGTATCCGCAATCTGGCTCAACCGCCCACTCCCATCAGTGTTAGCATCGGGCTGGGAAGCCCTGTGATTTTCGCCGCCGCACAAGTCGTTCGTCCGTTCGCCGCACCACTCCATGTCGGCATTCCGGAGGAAGATTGATCCCCTTCACTAAAGCTCATGCGTGCGGCAACGACTTTCTCATCGTGACTGAAGAAGCCGCGGCAGGCCACGATCCCGTGGCTCTCACGCGCCGCCTCTGCCAGCGCAACACCGGCATCGGCGCAGACGGAATTGAGTTTTTTGCCTGGAAAAACGAGTCCGGGCCGAGCCCACGTTCGGGCCGGGTCCGCCTTCACAACGCCGACGGCTCGATTGCCGAAATCAGCGGCAACGGCACGCGCTGCGTGGCTGCGTGGATGGCCGAGCGCCTTGGCTCGAAGCCCGGCGATGCACTCGAAATCACGACCGATGCCGGCCTTCGCGTCTGCCGCATTGACGCCGTCCACAATCACGACGGCTTCGCCGTCGAAGTCACTACCGCAATGGGGGTGCCCCGGATTTCCCCGCGCGCCGTCGAACTTGCGGGAGGCGTGAAGATCAAGAGCATGGAGGTCTCCATCGGCAATCCGCACTTTGTCGTCGAAGTGGACAATCCTGAGTTCACCGTCGCCGGAAAATCCTGGCAGGAAATCGGCGCCGAGATCTGCGTCCATCCCGGCTTTCCAAACCAGACCAACGTCGAGTTTCTCCGCATCATGAGCCCGAGCCAGATCGAAATCCGTGTCTTCGAGCGCGGCGTGGGCCCCACGAGTTCTTCCGGCACCGGCACCTCCGCAGCTGCCACGGCAGCTCTCGCCTTCAAGGGCTGCACTTCGCCGCTTAAAGTTGTTGCGCCGGGCGGCGCGCAGACCGTTGCCTGGGACGGGCCCGGCACGGAGTTGCACCTGACAGGCTCTGCCGCGCTCATCGCCCGAGGGGAGGCCTGGTGAAGAGATCTGGTGAAATGAGGGCCCTCATCAATCCACCGCGCGTCGCGTTGGATGCTGCCATCGGCATCGTTGCCCCGGCATCTCCGGCAAAGCCCGAGCGCGTCGATTTCGGATTGGCTGCACTCGGCTCATTGGGCTATGCGCCAAAACTCGCGGCCAACGCCCTCCTGCGCCAGCCACTCTACTTCGCCGGAACTCCGCAGCAGCGCCTCGACGATTTGCACGCTGCTTTTACCGACCCAGGCACCGCCGCAATCATGTGCATTCGCGGCGGCTACGGGTCAAACTACCTGCTTGACAGCCTCGATCTTGAGACCATCGCCGCGCACCCCAAGCCATTCTTTGCCTACAGCGACCTGACCGGCATCCAGCTCCGCCTGCTCGATGAATTGGGCCTGCCCGTGTTTCACGGCCCCATGCTCGCTGCGGATTTCTATCTCCCCAACGGCGTACATCTTGAAAGTTTTCGAGCCGCCCTGGCCGGCGAGCCCTACAGTGTCGGCGCTGCTGAAGGCCTTCGTCCTTTAAGGCCCACCGCGGCCCCCTCCGCGGTGCGCGGCACGCTCTATGGCGGCTGCCTCAGCATTCTCGCGTCGCTTCTCGGCACGCCATGGGAACCGAGCACCGAAGGCAAGCTGCTTTTTCTAGAGGACCTCGGCGTCAAGCCCTACCAGATCGATCGCATGCTCTGGCAACTGCGGAAAGCTGGAAAGTTCGAAGGCGTTCGCGGCATCGTCTTCGGCGAGATGGTCGATTGTGCTTCGCCCGGCGCCGCGGAGTCACTTCTCGAAGAAGCCATTCTCAATGCACTCGACGGCCTCGATGTGCCCGTCGCTATCGGATTGCGTAGCGGTCACGTCTCCCGCGAAAATGTCACCCTTACGTTCGGCGTCGAAGCCGAAATCGCCGTCGGCGACAATGCCCAGCTCCGCATCCTCGAACCGGCGGTGAAGGAGTGACCGCATCGCCGCGCCACATCCACCTCATTGGCATCTGCGGCACCGCGATGGCCTCGCTCGCCGGCCTGCTGCAGCTCAAGGGCCACCGCATCACCGGCTCTGACAAAGCTGCCTACCCGCCCATGAGCGATCTGCTTCGTTCGCTCGACATTCCCATCCTCGAGCCCTACGCCGAATCCAATCTCGATCCAGTGCCGGACCTCGTCGTGATCGGCAACGCTCTTTCGCGCGGCAATCCTGAAATCGAGCGCGTCCTCGACGAGCGCATTCCCTTCACTTCCATGGCTGCGCTTCTGCGCGAAGAGTTCATCTCTGGCCGCGAATCCCTCGTCGTCGCGGGTACACACGGAAAAACCACCACTACCAGCATGCTCGCCTGGATCTACCAGGTTGCAGCGCGCAAAGATCCTTCGCTCGAGCCTTCGTTCCTTATCGGCGGCGTCGCGGAGAACTTCGGCTCCAGCTTCCAGCTCCGCCCCACGCGCAACTTCATTCTCGAAGGCGACGAGTACGACACGGCATTCTTCGACAAGGGCCCCAAGTTCCTCCACTATTTCCCCGCCGCGCTCATCCTCACACACGTCGAGTTCGATCACGCCGACATCTACGCCGATCTCGATGCCGTCAAGACCGCATTCAAGCGTCTGGTCAATCTCGTCCCGCGCCGCGGCCTCATCGTCGCCTACGACGGAAGCCCTAACGTCACCGAATGTGTGAGCCACGCCTTCTGCCCAGTTGAGCGCTACGGATTTACCGAAGCAGCCAATTGGCGCATCCGCAATCTCCACTATGAATCCGGCCGCATGCACTGGGAAGTTCTTCGCTCCGGCTTAGTTTGGGGCGAATTCAACATGCACCTCGCCGGCGAGCACAACGCCCTCAACGCCACTGCCGCCGCTGCCCTCGCTGCCGCCGCCGGCATCCCAACTCCCGCAATCACTGAGGCTCTAGCCACCTTCAAAAGCGTCAAGCGCCGCCTCGAGGTCCGTGCAGAAATCAACGGCATCACTCTCATCGAGGACTTCGCCCATCATCCCACGGCCATTCGCGAGACTCTCCGTGCGTTGCGCTCCGTTTACCCCGGCGCACGCCTTTGGGCTGTGCTCGAGCCGCGATCCAACACGCTGCGCCGCAAAGTCCTCGCCGCCGACCTCGTTGAAAGCCTCAGCCTCGCCGATCGCGTCATCCTCGCTGCTGTCTATCAGCAGGAGCGCATTGCGGAAGTCGAACGCCTGCATCCGGAGGAAGTCGTCCGAGTCCTCAACGACGCAGGAACGCCCGCCGAGCTTCTCGCCGACGCTGACGCCATCGTCTCCAACCTCTCGCCGCAGCTCGCGCCCGGCGATGTCGTCGCAATTCTCTCCAACGGCGGCTTCGACGGCATTTACGAGAAACTCCCTGCGCGTTTGCGTGAGCGCTTCGCCGCCGCAACCTGAGAACAAAGGTCACGCATGATCTGGTCCGTCATCTTCATCACCAACATGGTCGTCCTGGGAATTCCCTCGGCGCTTCTTTTCATTCCCTGGTGCTGGATCACCGGCAACGTGCTTCCGCTCTACAAGGCCACGCGCTTCATGCTCTCGTCGAGTTGCCGCCTCGCCGGCGTCCGCTTCAAGGTCGAAGGCCTTGACCGCATCCCCTGCGACCGCGCCTGCATCTTCATGTCGAACCATGTCTCCAATCTCGATCCGCCCGCGCTCGTCTCGCTTATTCCCGGACGGACCTCCGCCTTCATGAAACGCTCGCTGATGGAATTGCCGATCCTCGGCACCGGCTTCCGCCAGGGCGAGTTCATCGCCGTCGACCGCAGCGGCAATCCTGCCGACGCGCAACGCAGCGTGGCTGAAGCCCAGCGCGTCCTCGCCAAGGGTATCCACATCACTACCTTTGTTGAAGGCACTCGCTCGCCCGACGGCCGCATGTTGCCCTTCAAGAAAGGTCCGTTCTTTCTCGCCATCGCAGCCGGCGCGCCGTGCATTCCCGTTTCCATCTACGGCACAGAAACCATCCTGAGCAAGGGTAGCCAGTGCATCCATCCCGGCCAAGCCCACGTCATCTTCCACGATCCCATCGAACCGGCCGCATTCGCCACGCGCGACGACCTCATGCGCGCCGTCCGCGCCGCCGTCGCCTCCAGCCTTCCCGAATGGATGCGGACATAGTTTTCGCAAGCCACCATCGCCCCCTCGCCCGCAAAGAGCTAGCAGCTCGAAGCTAGAGGCTAGAAGCTGCTTCTCTGATCACTGACCACCGGCCCCTGTGAGTGCGATACTCACCTTTGCACATCCATCCTGACCGCTCATGATCATCTCGCTCATCGTCTTCGTCACTATCGTCGTTCTGGCTGTTCCCTCGGCGATCATTTTCTTCCCGTTTACGCTCATCACAAGCAACGTCGGTCCGCTCTACGCCGTTGGCTCCTGGATCGCTCGTGTTGCCATGCGCGTGGCAGGCATCCGCGTGCGCATTGAAGGCATCGAGCACATACCTCCCGGTCGCGCCTGCATTCTCATGGCGAATCACCTCTCCAACCTCGACGCGCCCGCGCTGATGTCGAATCTTCCGGACCGCACTGTGGTCTTTCTCAAGCGACCGCTCATGAAGATCCCCATTCTCGGTTATGCATTCAAGCTGGCGGGCTTCATTCCCGTCGCCCGCGACGGCACTGTCGAAGGCGCGCAGCTCGCCGTCGCCGACGCAGAGCGCGTACTCGCCTCAGGGCTTCACATCACCACTTTTGTTGAAGGCATGCGCTCGCCCGACGGCCGCTTGCTGCCCTTCAAAAAAGGCACCTTTTATCTCGCCAAAGACTCCGGCGCGCCCTGCCTCCCCATCTCAATTTATGGAAGCGAGAAGATCCTTCCCGCGGGCCGCTGGCGAATCCACCCCGGTGTCGTGCACATCGTCTTTCACCGACCCATCGATCCCGCCGCCTTCGCCACGCGGGACGAGCTGTCTGACGCCGTTCGCGCCGCTATCGCCTCTGCATTGCCCGAATGGATGCGAAGCTGAATCTACGGCTGCACAATCGCGTTATACCCGTCATTAAGTAGTCGCGTGCACATGCGGTTGGCTTCATCGTGCGTCGCGAACGGCCCAATGCGCACATGAATCAGCCCGTCCGACGTCTCTCGCTGAGCGTTTACCGCGTACCCGCGCTTGCGTAGAGCATTCACCAGCACGCCGGCATCCTCGGGGTGTGACACCGCGGCAACCTGCACCATGAACTGACCCGCGGGGCCTGGCATTGCAGGACGCACCGTGGGCGCCGCAGCCGGCGACCCGCCAGGCGATCCATTTCCCGCGGCTGGGACTGAGGGCCGCGCCGGTGCCTGAGGCTGAGCCGGTGCCGCAGGCGCTGGCGTGGTCGGGGGCGAGCTTGTGGGTGGAGAGTTCTGTCCGGCCTTCGGCGTTGACGGTGTCGCCGGATTTGCGCCGCTATCCGCGGCTGGCGGCGTTGTGCCGTCACTTGCCGGCGAAACAGGCGGTGCCGGCGCCTGCGCGTCTGCTGAAGGCTTGGGAATCGAGCCGTTTCCCTGCAATGGCTCCTGGTCGGGAGCGGCAGTTGGCGTGGCGGGCTGCGCGGCCGCCGCCGGTGTCGATGCCGAGCCGCTGTGCCCCACCACGTATCCCAGTCCGAAGCACAGTCCGCAGACCAGCAAAAGGCCGAAGACGATCCCCAGTTGCGCGCCCATGCCGAGTGTCAGCTCGGTGTCGTGCCCGCGCTCATGCCCGGACTCTTGCGGTTCCTCGCCTTCCGGCTCTTCACTGTCAAAGTAGCCCCGCATCGACCGTCCTCACAGCATCAACCCTTCCCGGTCGCCCACGCCCTAAGGCTGTTTCTCCGCCGGCTTCATCTGCGCCGAAAACTTGTTCAGCAGCGACATCAGCTCCATCGGCAGCGGGAAGACGATGGTCGTGTTCTTTTCGACGCCGATCTCGGTCAGCGTTTGCAGGTAGCGCAACTGCAGCGTCATGGGCTGCGTGGCCAGCAGCGCGGCCGCATCCACCAACTTCTGCGCTGCGTTGAACTCGCCCTCGGCGTGGATGATCTTCGAACGGCGTTCGCGTTCCGCCTCTGCTTGTTTTGCCATGGCGCGTGTCATGGTCTCGGGCAGATCCACCTGCTTCACTTCCACCGAAATCACCTTTACGCCAAACGGCTCCGTCCGCTGGTCGATGATCGATTGAATCCGCAGATTGAGCTGATCACGATGGCTGAGCAGCGTGTCCAGCTCTACTTCGCCCAGCACCGAGCGCAGCGTGGTCTGCGCGAACTGCGAGGTCTGGTAGATGTAGTTGACCACCTTGATCGCGGCGGAATTCGGGTCCACTACGTAGAGCGTGACAACAGCATTCACCTTGATGGTCACGTTGTCGCGCGTGATCACGTCCTGCGGCGGGACTTCCAAAACTTCCTGGCGCAGCGAGATGCGCACAATCTGGTCGATCGGCCGGAACACGAGAATAATGCCGGGCCCCTTGGGCGCTCCCAGCACGCGGCCCAGCCGGAAGATGACCCCGCGCTCGTACTCGCGAAGAATCTTGATGGAATTCAGCAGGTAGAGGATGACGATGGCGATAATAACCAGGATTGGAATCGGCAGATCACCAAAGGACATGAGAAGTTCCTTTCGCTACACAGCAGGGATTGTACTCCTCTACTGGGGTTGCGGATGTTCACTCGTCGACGCCGCCGGCTCAACTTGCAGCAGCATCTGGTCGTGCCCCGTCACGCGGAGCGCCGTTTCCTTGGCCACCGGACCGCTCGCCGCCGCCTCCCAGATCTCGCCCTCCACCAGCACGTGGCCTTGCGGTGTAAGTGCCTCCATTGCGGTCGCCGGGCAGCCCACCATCGCATCCGCGCCGATGCGCGATTTCCTTTTCCGAGCGCGAACCGCCAGCCGCACCAGAAAAACCGTGATCGCGCCAAACGCCGCGCTCACCGCGATCGCAATCACCGGGCTGATTCCCATCTCGGGCACCGGCGCCGCCACCAGCGTCAGCGTTCCAAACGTCAGGCACAGAATTCCCGCGATCGCCAGCGCGCCGTGGCCGCCAAACTTGGCTTCGAGCAGTAACAAAACCAATGCCGCCACCAGAAGCAACACGGCGGTGTATCGAATGGGCAGCAAGTTGAAGCGCAAAGATCGCAAGCAGAACCATCAGCGTGCCCAGCGCTCCAGGAACAATCGTTCCCGGCGCGTTGAACTCGAGATAAATCAGCAGCGCTCCGCCCACCAGCAAGAGGAGCGCGATGTTCGGGTCCACGAGCCAACCCAGCACGCCGTCGCGCAGCGACTTCCGCAGCAGTTGAACGCGCGCGCCGGCCAGGTGCAGCGTCATTTTCGATCCGTCCATGCGCGTGATCTCGCGTCCGTCGAGCGCTTTCAGCAGCTCCGTGTCGCTGTTGGCGATCAGGTCGATGAGGTGCTGGTTCAGCGATTCCTCTGCCGTATACGAGTGCGACGACTGCACTGCGGCGATGGCAGCATCCGTGCTCCGATTCCGCTTGGTCACATACGAGCGCAGGAATGCCTCGGCGTCGTTCTCCACCTTTTGCATTTCGGTGTTATCGGGCTGCCCGCCAAATTCAAAAACTGGATGAGCGGCGCCGGCCTCGGTCCCCGGGGCCATGGCGGCCACATCTGCCGACTCCAGAATGAAGAATCCCGCCGAACCCGCGCGCGCGCCCGATGGGCCCACATACACGATCACCGGCACACGCGAGCGCAGAATTCCGCCCACCATGTCGCGCATTGAATCCAGCAGCCCGCCCGGGGTATTCATCTCGATCAGCAGCGCGCTCGCCCCATCGCTGTTCGCCCGATCGAGGGCCCTCGTCACTTCATCCGCGCTCACCGGCTGAATGGTGTCGTCCAGAACCAGCTTGTCGACAAAGGGCTGTGCAGGCGCCGGCCCCTGCGCGAATGCCGAAACTCCCAATCCAAATCCAAGAAAAACCCATAAAGCCGCCGCGATCGCCCCGGCGGCAATGCGGCCTTTCGCAACAATGTGTTCCATGGCTCCCCTCTCTGCAACGGGAACATGAACCTGGTTGTCCGAGATCAGTGTGGCGAAGCCTTCAATTCTCTGAACCGGAATAGCTCGGGCCGCCACCCAGCAAAAAAACTGGCAACTCTTCACTGACCACGATCTTTCCTATCTGCCCCTCTTCGCCTCAATCTGCCGCATTAAGTCCTGTGCCGCCCGGCTCGCCGGATCGAGCTTCAGCGCATCTCCAGCTTCGGTATCCGCCTTATCCAATGACCCCGCCGTCAGATCCAGTTGCGCCAGCACAAGATACGCATCGGCCGAAGGCCCCAGTTCCAGCGCTTCGTGCGCCTCCTTGCGCGCTGCATCGGCATCGCCGCTGCGCTCGCGTACCTGTGCCAGCCCTGCGTGCGCCTGTACGCTTGCGTTATCGGCGGCGACGGCATCCTGATAGAGCCGCTCCGCTTCCGGCAGCAGCCCACGGTCCAGATAGCTCTTCGCCTGTGTGCACAGCGTTTTTGCCCGCTCGTGAGGCGTAAGCGAAGCCAGCCGCCCGGCATTCATCTGGTCCAGCATCGCCGCTGCCTGCCGGAACGCCGATTCATCGAAGGTGCGCACAATCCGTTCCAGCGGATCTGCACTGGGATCGGCAACTCCTGTCCCGCTTGTCCCAGCCGGCTTTCCTTTCCATGCGTCATTCAGTGTCTGGGCTTCGCTGTCGTTCGGGCGCAATTTGAGGCACTGCGCCAGCTCGTTCAACGCTCCGGGAAGATTCCCTTCGTGCTGCAGGCTCACCGCCAGGTTGAAGTGGTAATCCGCCTCGCTAGGATCGGCCGCAGCCGCCTGGACAAAAAGCGAGACCCCATCCTTGCCCTGCCGGCTCTGCGCCACGCCTTCGTTGTTCACCACTTCGGCCAGCGGCAACACGCGCGCCACGTCCGCAAACGCCTCCTCGGCGTGCGGATAGTCGCCGGAAAACATCAGCGACAGACCGCGGTAAAAGCCCGCTTCGAGCCCGTCGGACCCATTGCGATCCACCTTGGCGAAAGCCTCGGCCGCGTCCTGGTACTGCTGTCCTTTGTAGTCTTCGCGGCCCAGAGCCATCCATGCCTGCCCGAAATCCGGGCTCATCTTCACCGCTGTTTGCAAGTGCCGCAAGCGCTCCGCCTGGTCCGGCTCCATGATGCCGCGAACGTACTGCTCGAACGCGGTTAGCGGAATCCCGTTCCCCGCGGCCGCAAACGTCTGCTCGGACCCGTTGAAGCTGGGATCGAGCTGCTTCGTCAGTTTCCACGCCAGCTCACCGAACACGGCGATCATGTCCTTCATCTCGCCGCGCGCGCTCACCTCCGGCAGCATGCGCAACTCGGGCACGTCCACCAGCGTCGCCACGGCCACAATCCCGTTTCCGTCGGTGATATAGCTGCCCACCACAATCGAATCGGCGTCCAGCGTCTGCGCCAGTTTGATCGCGCTCGCCCGTGAGGGCTGAAAGCCTTGCGGCAGCCCCAGATGGTCCAGCGCGTACATGCGGTCGGCGCGGCTCGTCGGCTGGAATCCGGCTGAAGCCAAGCGCGTGCTCAAAATCTCCGCCGCCGCCTCACGCACCCACTCCAGATTCGGTTGCCCCGTCCGATTGTCGAACGGCAGCACGAGCAGAACTCGCGATCCGCCGGCCCCGGATTCCGCTCCGCCGCCCGAAGCATCCGAGCTCGCCTGCCCCCATACGCAAACCGAGGCAAACAATGGACCAAAAAACATCATCGCGGCAACGGCGCCAATCCGCCGCACCCACCGCGACCGCATTGCATTTCGATGAAGCACGTCAGGGAGATTATAGGCGCTATCGCCATCATCGGCGCGTCGCGCGCGGGCTTTGTGCCGCGACGGCCGTCCGATTTCGCTTGGCCTTCCGCAACCTCGCCGCTATCATCGCTCCATGACGCCGCTCACCCCACCTCCCCGGGTCAAGCCGCTCTGGCGAGCGCTCGTCGAGGTTGCGTTTATCGTCTTCCTCTTTTATTCGAACCTGCTCATGGGCGAATTCACAGGCGTCAACGGCCAGAACAAGACGTTCGCATTTGCGCTGCGCGACATCATTACGCCCGCCAACTTCCTCATCGCCATCGTCAGCGCCATCATCGGCTACGGAATCTTCGAATTTCTGCGCAAGAAACTCTAGAGCCTGCTCCGAATCCTCGCATAGCCGCCGCGAATATTCGTCACAGGCTCTAAACAACGAACCACCAATCACAAATCACTAACCACTGTTCTTGTCAGTCCGCAAACACCGGCTCTTCCACCTTTGCCGTCTCGGTCGGCCGCTCTGGATAGTACGCGTTGCGTGCATACTGCTTCACCATTCGGTTGGTGTTGAAGTACGACCCGTTGAACGCGAGCGTCGTCCGCATCAGCCGCGCCCATTTCTCCGGCGCGTCGCGGTAAAGAGGAACCACCGCCGTCTCCAGCTTGGTGTAAAGCGAGTGCGCCTCCTCGGCGTCGTTGGCGCCATCCTCAATCGCCCATCCGGTAACGCCCTCGATGCACCCTTCGATCCACCAGCCATCCAGAATTGACAGGCTGGGCACGCCGTTCATTGCGGCCTTCATCCCGCTTGTGCCCGACGCCTCATAGGGCCGCTTCGGCGTATTCACCCACACATCCACGCCCGCCGTCAGTTGCGCGCCAAGGTCCCACGCATAGTTCTCCAGGTAAACAATCCGCAGATCGCTGTTCGAAAGCTTGCCCGCCTCCGCCACCACCTGCTGGATCAGCGCCTTCCCCGGCTCATCCTGCGGATGCGCCTTGCCTGCATACAGGATCTGCAACCCACCGGCCTTCGCCGCAATCTCTTTCAGCCGCTCCTCATCGGTAAACAGAAGAGTCGCCCGCTTATACGTCGCCGCGCGCCGCGCAAACCCCAGCGTCAGCACCTTGGGATTCAGCACAAGCCCCGTCCGCGAGCCCACCTCGGCCAGCAGCTCTTCCTTGGCTCGCGCGTGCGCCGTCAGCATCTGGGCCTCAGGCACATCGATCGCGTTGCGCAGATACAGATTGTCGCGCCGCCAGGCGGGAACATGCTCGTCCAGCATCCGCTGCACCGGCTCGCTGATCCATGTCGGCGCGTGCACGCCATTCGTGATCGAGCTTATCGAGAATTCCGGAAACATGGCCCGCGAAACCTTGCCGTGCTGCATCGCCACGCCGTTTGCATAGCGCGAAAATTTCAGCGCCAGCAGCGTCATGTTCAGCAATCCTTCGTTGAAGCATCCCAGCTTTTCCAGTCGCGCCGTCCGCTCACCGCCCAAAATGCGAATGGTCTGCTCGGTCGAAAACCGGTCGTGTCCCGCCGACACCGGAGTGTGCGTCGTGAACACGCATCGCCGCCGCACCACTTCAATGTCCGAATCTGTCGCCGCGCCCATCGGCCCGCCGCCCAACTGGCTTTCAAGCAGGGCCAGCGTCAGCAGCGCCGCGTGGCCTTCGTTCATGTGGTACACGTTGATGCGCAGCCCCAGCGCATGCGCCATGCGTACCCCACCCATTCCCAGCACAATCTCCTGCTGCAAGCGGTAGTTCGTATCTCCGCCATACAGGTGGTCCGTCAAGCCTCGGTCCCAACCCGAGTTGTCATCCAGATCCGTGTCCAGCAGATAGATCGGCACAACGTGCCCGAACTGACCTGTCAGGTCATACCGCCAAGCGCGCAGCGTGACGGTGCGGCCTTCCACCGCCACTGTCACCCGCGCCGCTTCTTCCGTGCAGTAGTCCGCCGGGTTCCACGGCTGCACTTCTTCTGTCTGCGCACCGTGCGGACCCAGATGCTGCTGGAAGTACCCCTTGCGGTGCAGCAGCGTAAATGCCGCCAAAGGAATGCCCAGGTCGGCCGCCGAACGCAGCGTGTCCCCAGCCAGAACTCCGAGCCCGCCCGAGTATGTGGGCATCTCCGGACGGATCGCGACTTCCATGGAGAAATAGGCCACCAGGCCGGTTCCGGGAATTGCCTCGTGCAACGAAGACTTCGAGGGAGTAGGTTCCATATATTTTTCTTTCCGGTGAACAGGCCGGCGAGGCGTACCCGCCCCGAATCCAATCGAACCCGGCAAGGGCGGAACAGTTGCCTATTTCATCGGGGCAAATACCAAACAAGTTTACCAAGGAATCCGCGCCGGGAAATGTCTCCGCCCAGTTGTGAACATGGTTCTTTTGTGCCAGTTACTTGCAGGTTTCCATCCCATCGAGATGAGTCATTTCAAATCTATTCCGAACTCCGTTCGTTCTCGGCCGCTCGGCGAACTAGCGCCGCCAACTCCGCTAACTCCGCCAACTCCGCTAGCTCCGCTAACCCCGCTAGCTCCGCTAACCCCGCTGCTTTATTCCAGCCGGTGCGCCCCTCCCGATGCGTGGCAAATGTGAATCTGGGGAGTGATTCCCGTCCGCGCCGCATAACGCACGCCCAGCGCCTCGGCAAACTTTGCCGCCTCGCTTTGCTCGACTAGATTGACGGTGCATCCGCCGAAGCCCCCGCCCGTCAGCCTTGCCCCGATCAGCCCCGGAAGATCCTGCGCCAGTTCCACCATCGCGTCGGCTTCCACGCAACTTCCCTCAAAGTCCTTGCTATAGCTTCGATGCGCCTCGGCCATCAGCCGTCCCAGCTCCTTCATGTCGCCCCTGAGCAGTGCGTCGCACGCCGCCACCGTGCGCAAGTCCTCGCTAATCACATGCTTGGCGCGCATCAAGCTTTTGGGCTCCATCTCGTGGCCCCACTTGTCGAGGTCCGAGAGCGTCGCGTCGCGCAGGAACGGCACGCCCGGCCTGTGGCTCGCGATCACCGCGCACGCGGCCTCCGACTCCCGCCGCCGCGTCGGATAATCTCCTCCCGCCACTGAATGCTTCACCATCGTATTGGCAATCACCAGCGCCACGTGGTCCGGAATCGGCGCCAGTTTGTAGCTCAGGTCGCGGCAATCGAGCAGCAGCGCGTGGTTCTCCTTTCCATTCACGCTGATGAACTGGTCCATGATCCCGCAGTTCGCGCCAACAAACTCGTTCTCCGCCCGCTGGCACAGCCGCGCCAGCACCGGTCCCGGATAAGTCGCGCCCACCAGGTCCAGCACCGCCAGCGCCGTCGCCACCTCCAGCGCCGCCGAGCTCGACAGCCCCGACGCCAATGGTACATCGCTCCAAATGCTGAGGCTGAACGCGGGAATCTTGTGCCCTTCGCCGGCCAGGATCGACACCACGCCCATCGGGTAGTCAGTCCAGTGCTTGCTCCCCTTCGCAGGCAGCGCCGCCGCATCAAACGTCTTCGCCTCGCCAAGGTTCTCGGAGTAAACCACGATCTTGCCATCCGTCCGCGGCGAGATTCCGGCCAGGGTGGCAAAGTTGATGGCCGCCGGCATCACAAAGCCCTCGGCATAATCGGTGTGCTCGCCGATCAGGTTCACGCGCCCCGGCCCCACAAAGATCGCCGGCTCCGCGCCAAAGCGCGTCCGGTGCATGGAACGAAATACCGCTGGATCGTGCATCTTTCTCAACCCCTTTCTAGATTTCAAGCCCCTCAGGCGCTACAGGAGACGATTGAGTGACCCCTTGCTCCCGACCAATGATAACGTTTTCTCGCCGACCTCTGGTCTTCCAACTTCTGCCGCTGTTCTTAGGTCCCTACAAGGTCACCGCACGCAGCGCTCAGCCGCTCCCAAATCTCGCCCATCCACGCCTCATGCTCCGGCTTCATCAGCACGCTCCGCAGGCAGGTCAACAGGCCCGTCTCATTCGTCGAGCCGTCGTCCATCCCGAACCACGATCCCGGCAATTCTACTAGCGCCAAGTGCAACCCGCGAAGGGCGCATGCGTCGAACACTCTTCGGGCTGGCTCAGATTCCGTCCGAAGGTCTGCTGCATGCAATGCCAATGCCCACACTACGATGTCCAGCTCCGGCCCGCCCGCCGCCAGCCCTTCAAACCGCGCATCGGCGCGCACTCTGCGGTCCAGCTCCAACGCCGCGCGCCGCCCTTTCGCCAACCCTTGTGCAAACCCCCCACCCGGCACAAGCGGCAGCAGCCTCTGTGTGGCCCAAAGAGCAACCGCCGCCGCTCCGGCGCGAGAGCACTCCAGGCTGATCTCGCCAAGGTGAAGTTCTTTCGAGCTAAAGTACGTATACGGCGAATCGTGCTTGTAGAACCGACCCTCCGCCGGATCGCGAAACAGCACGCAGCCACAACCGTAGGGTTGAAGCCCGTGCTTGTGGGGATCGATCACAATTGAATCTGCCTGCCCGATCGCCGCGTACGCCTTTCGCGCCGGCTCGCCCAATGACTCGGGAATCAGCCCGAAGTAGCCGCCATACGCCGCGTCCACATGCACCCGGAATCCGTACCGCTCCTTCAGCTTCAGAATCTCGTCCAGCGCGTCCACCGCGCCCAGAGCCGTCGTGCCCAGTGTCGCCACCACGGCTCCAACGTCGCCATTCCGCAGCTCGTCTTCCAGCGCCTCGAGGTTCATCCGGCCGCGCTCATCCGCGGCCACGCTCGCATACTCGAGTTTCAGCACGCCGCTGATGCGTTGGTGCGTGTAGTGCGCCTGCTCCGAGCCCACAATGCGCCGACCTGGCGCCAGTTGCCCTGCCATCCACAGAGCTTCGAGATTGGCGAAGGTCCCGCTCGACGTCAGGTGGCCCAAAAACTCCTTCCACCCGAACATCCCCGCGATTTCTCTTACCGCCTCCACCTCCATCGCCGAGCTCGCCCGCCCACCGTCCAGGGCATGGTTGTTGGGATTGATTTTCATCGCCAGGGCATAGGTCGCCCGCGCCAACGGATGCGGCGGTTTCAGCATTTGTCCTGCATAGAGAGGATGGAAATAGGGATAGTTGTCGCGCAGGCGGTGCGCCGTCTCGTCGAGAACCGCAGCCAGCCTGTCCGCCCCCGCAACCGGCTCTGATTCAAAACCAAAAGAAAACGCAAACTCCGACTCAAGCGCTTCGGTGGCGCGAGCCAGCAATTCGGGAACAGGATCCTTCGCCATGGCGACCTCTCACCTTATCACAGGTCGCCAGTGTGCCGCTAAACCTCAACGGCTCAATAGCTTCCAAGGCCTAACACCAACTGGTGAGATGGAAACACACAATTCCTGCAGAGAATTTTGACGAAAATGGTAGAATATCGTCAGCGTTAGAACCGAACCGGGCGTGAGCAGTACTCGCCCAAAAGCAAGATTCTGCCAGTGTTCGCTCCGATTCATCCAGCGCAATTCAATACAGGAAATACGAACAAAATGGAACAAGGTACTGTGAAGTGGTTTAATGACGCGAAGGGCTTTGGGTTCATCTCGCGCCAGAACGGCGAGGATGTCTTCGTGCACTACTCTGCAATCAACTCTAGCGGTTTCAAGAGCTTGCAGGAAGGCCAAGCCGTGCAGTTCAACGTCGTAAAAGGCCCCAAGGGATGGCAGGCTGCCGACGTGCAGCCTCTCTAACCTGATCGGCAGGATTCCGGCGGAATCTGGTTCGAAACAGCAGTAGGGCTGAGCCCGCTCCTGAGCACAATCTGGAGCGAACCCAGCCCTTTTGCGTTTTTCCGGCTGAATCTCGGCATCGATTTGCCGCGCGTCGCGCTGCCTGCCAACCCCGAAAGCGCCGTTGACTCTGCCCTCACTGACTTGCTGACCGGCCAGCTCGCTGCCCATCGCCCTCGACTTCGCACCTCCAACCCTCTATCCTCAAAAGTTGGCCGCATCCTCCTTCATTCCGCGGCCGCACCGGAATCTCACAAAACATATGAGCACGAACATGATCGCCGTACATCTGCCCGACGGGGCCATTCGCGAAGTGCCCTCCGGCACAACGCCTCTCGAAATCGCCAACGCCATCTCGCCGCGCCTCGCCGCAGCCTCGATCGCCGCGCGCATCGCTCCTGTTTCTGCAGTCGCCGTCCAAAATTCCACCGGCGGCCAGTCGCAAGGTGAGTCGGCGTCGGAAGCATCGATGTACGCCACAGAAAACTCCGCCGCACCGCGCCTCGTCGATCTCTCCGCGCCGCTTACTTCCGACACGCATCTCGAGCTCGTTAAGGAAAACGATCCCGACGCCCTCAAGATCGTCCGTCACTCCGCCGCTCACGTCCTCGCCACCGCGGTCCTCGAGCTTTTTCCTGAGACCAAGCTTGGTCATGGCCCGGCAACCGACTCCGGCTTCTTTTACGACTTCTATCGCGAAAAGCCCTTCACGCCTGAAGACCTCGCCCTGATCGAAGCAAAAATGGCCGAAGTCGTCGCGCGCAATGAGCCGTTTGTCCGCGAATACGAGCCGCGCGAGCAGGCCCTGGAAGAATTCGCCCGCGACGGCGACTTCATGAAGATCCACTTCGTCACCAAGTTCACCGCGCCGGGCGACCAGGTCAGCTTTTATCGCAACGGCAAGTTCGTCGATTTCTGTCGCGGCCCTCATGTGCCTTCCACAGGCCGCGTCAAGGCCTTCAAAGTGACAAGCCTGGCCGGCGCATACTGGCTCGGTGACGAGAAAAATCCGCAGCTCCAGCGCGTCTATGGCACGGCCTTCTTCTCGAAAAAAGATCTCGACGACCACTTCCTGCGCCTTGAAGAGGCCGCGCGCCGTGACCATCGCGTTCTGGGCAAGCAACTCGATCTCTTCAGCATTCAGGAGCTGGCCGGCGCCGGCCTTATCTTCTGGCACCCCAGGGGCGCCATCATCCGCAAGGTCATGGAAGACTGGATGCGCGACGAGTGTCTCCGCCGCGGCTACCAGCTCGTCTACACGCCGCACGTGATGCGCCGCGAACTCTGGAAGGTCAGCGGCCACGAAGGCTTCTACTCCAGCAACATGTACACCCCCATGGAACTGGATGATGCCGAATACCGGCTCAAGCCGATGAACTGCCCCGGCCACATCCTCATCTACAAAAACTCGCCGAAGAGTTACCGCGACCTGCCGCAACGCTACGCGGAGCTGGGCAATGTTTATCGCTATGAGCGCTCCGGAACCATGCACGGCCTGCTGCGCGTGCGCGGCTTTACGCAGGACGACGCCCACATTTTCTGCATGCCTTCGCAGATCGAAAGCGAAGTCGCCGCCTGCATCGATTTCGCCGAGGCTGTCTTGAAAACCTTCGGCTTCTCCGAGTTCAAAGTCGAATTATCGACCTGGGATCCGAACGACCGCGCCCACTACGCCGGCTCCAACGAGAACTGGGACCTCGCCATCCGTTCGCTCGACAATGTGCTCAAGGCGAAAGGCATCGCATACAAGACAATCCCCGGCGAGGCCGCCTTCTACGGCCCCAAAATCGATGTCAAGCTCGTCGACGTGCTCGGCCGTCTCTGGCAGCTCTCAACGGTTCAATTCGATTTCAATCTTCCCGCGCGCTTTGAGCTTGAATACGTGGGCGAAGACGGCGAGCGCCACCAGCCGGTCATGGTCCACCGCGCTCTCTTCGGCTCTGTCGAGCGTTTTTTCGGCGTGCTCATTGAGCACTACGCCGGCGCATTCCCGCTCTGGCTCGCGCCTGTGCAAATCGGCCTCGTCCCCATCAGCGAGAAGCACACGGTCTACGCTGGGAAACTTGAAGCCGAGCTCAAGGCCGCGGGCCTCAGAGTCGAAACCGACGCCCGCAACGAAAAGATGAACTCCAAAATCCGCGACTTCGCTTTGCAGAAGACTCCGTACATTCTCGTCTTCGGCGACAAGGAAGAATCTGCCGGCTTGGTCAACGTGCGCACCCGTGGCAAGCAAGAGCAAAGCTCCATGCCGCTGGCCGACTTCATCGCGAAAGCCAAAGACCTCGTCGCGAAACAGTCGACGGAGTTGTAAGGCTCGTATCACGCACGACCGGTCCGCTTGCATAAGACGATTGCTGGAGGCCGCCATGCTTCGCACCGTCCGCCCCGACGACGCATCCTCGATAGCGGAGATTTACAACCACTACATCCTCAACTCGCCGGCCACATTTGAAGAAGTCCCGGTCAGCCCGGACAAGATGCGCCAGCGAATTCTGGAGGCTGCGGCGGGCTATCCCTGGTTCGTGTGCGAAGAAGACGGAAAACTTCTGGGCTACTGCTACGGCCGCAAATGGCGGGAACGCGCGGCCTATCGCCATTCCGTCGAGGTTTCGACGTATCTCGATGCATCCGCGGTCGGGAAGGGAAGAGGCTCAGCGCTGCTCGATGCGATTCTCGTCGAGCTGCGCCGCCGCGGGTTCCATTCGGTCATTGGCGGCGTTTCTCTCCCCAACGACGCGAGTGTGGCGCTCCTTGAGAAGTTCGGATTTCGGCCCGTGGCGCACTTCAAAGAGGTCGGCTACAAATTCGGCCAGTGGATCGACGTTGGCTACTGGCAGCTGCTGCTTTGACCGATCAGCACCGACCGGGGTGCCCCATCCAAGCTCTGCTTGGGTGGGGGAGTAACTCCGCTAACCCCGCTGACACGTGCGCAGCGCGGCTAGCTCCGCTGCCCTAAGCGTTAATCGCCATCCCTTCCACCGCGGCGTACCCATCCAGCATCGCCTCGCTTAGCGTGGGGTGCGCGTGGATGGTGAACATCAGGTGGTCCACCGTTCCTTCCAGTTCCATCACAGCAACGGCTTCCGCGATCAGCTCCGTCGCCTGCGGCCCAATAATGTGCACGCCAAGAATCTCGCCAAACTTCGCGTCGGCCACCACCTTCACAAATCCGTCGTGGCTGCCCACAATCGTTGCCTTCGAATTGCCCGCGAACGGAAACTTGCCCACCTTGACCGTGTGGCCTTTTTCCTTTGCCTGCGCCTCGGTCAGTCCCGCGCTGCCAATCTGCGGATCGGTATACGTGCAGCCCGGAATCCGATCCCGCCGCACTGGTCTGTAGTAACGACCCGCAATCTTCGCCATCGCCACCATGCCGCTCATCGCGCCCACGTGCGCCAATTGCGGCAGCCCGGCCACAATGTCTCCAATGGCATAAACGCCCGGCTCGGCTGTTTCCTGAGCTTCACCAACTTTCACAAACCCGCGTTCGAGCTCAACCTTCGTCTTCTCAAGACCGATCCCGCTCGTCAGCGGGCCGCGTCCCACGGCCACCAGAACCTTCTCGGCCTCCTTCACTTGCGCGTTTCCGTTCGCATCCGTGTAGCTCACGCGAACTCCGTCCGCCGTTTTCTCTACCTTCTCCACTTTCGCGCCCGTGCTCGTCTCGATGCCGCGCTTGCGGAACACCCGCGCCAGCTCCTTCGAAATCTCTTCATCCTCCACCGGAACCATGCGCGGCAAGAACTCCAGAATCGTCACCTCGGTCCCAAAGCTCCTGAAAATCGACGCAAACTCCACGCCCACCGCGCCCGCTCCGATCACGATCAGCGACTTCGGCGGCGCGCTCATGTCGAGAATTTCAATGTTCGTCAGAATCGTCGAGTCCGCCTTCAGTCCCGGCAGCAGCTTGGCCTCTGACCCCGTCGCGATCACCACGTTCTTCGCCCGCACCTGGCTTTTCGCGCCATTCGAATCGACATCCACCGTGTGTACACCGTCCCTCGCACCGCCCGTCAGCCTTGCGAAACCGGCAATCACTTTAATCTTGTGCTTCCTCATCAGAAACTGGAGGCCGTTCACGTGTTTGGTGATGATCGCATTCTTGCGTGCGAGCACCGCCGTCCAATCGAGCGCCCGCGCCTCGACCCCCTTGATGCCAAATTCTTCCGCATCCTTCAGGTAGTCCCATAGTTCCGCGTTGAACAACAGCGCCTTGGTTGGAACGCAGCCCACAAGCAGGCAAGTCCCGCCCAGCCTCGAGCCCGCGTCAATCAGCGCCACTTTCAGCCCGTACTCCGCCCCGCGAATTGCCGCCGTATATCCCGCCGGCCCGCCGCCAATCACCACCACGTCATAAATTGTCTCTGGATTTGTCTCTGCCAAGGTCTCGCTCCGTCTCGAGATTTCACCGCTCGTTCAGCACAATCAGCGGGTGCCCCATCCTAAACGCGCCTTTTGCGTTTAGGGTGGGATAGCACGAATCTCAATCTTCCAGTCTAAATTGAACGCCGCGCCGTGGTGCGCCGTGTCAGTGGGTAGCCGCAAGCGCGCTCTGAACCAACCCGGTTGCCGCCCGCACCGTCCCCGCCTCATCCCCGAATCCCTCAATCCACTGCACCTCCGGCTCGCGCCGGAACCACGTCATTTGACGCTTCGCAAGGTTGCGATGCCCCTGCTGCGCGGCCTTGATCGCATCCTGTTCGCTCATTGTCCCGTCCAGCACGCCGCGCGCTTGCCGATAGCCCAGCGAATCCAGTGCCTTCACCGGCCCGAACCGCCCCAGTAGCCCGCGCGTCTCCTCCACCAGCCCCGCCGCAAACATCGCCGCGCATCGCTCGATTCAACCGCTCATACAGCGCCGCCCTCGGCGGATTCAGTCCGATCCTCATCAGCCGGAATCCCGCCAGCGGATTTTTCCCCTGGTGTTGGAGAAGAGTAGACAAGGGGGAGCGTGCCGCCACGCATACCTCAATGGCACGAATCAGCTTCGCCGTATCATTTGCATGAATGCGCTCCGCGGTCGCCGCATCCAGTCTTCGCAGCAAGCGATGCAGCCACGCGGCCCCATTTCGCTCCGCGCTTCGCCGCAATCTCGCCCGTAAATCTTCGCGCCGCGCCGGTCCCGCAAACAATCCCTCGGTCAACGCGCGCAGATACAGACCCGTTCCGCCGGTCACAATCGGCAGGTGCTTGCGCACTTTTATCTTTTGGAGTGATTCACGGGCAAGTCTTGAGTACTCGCCCGCGGTAAACGCCTCATCCGGCTCGGCCACATCGATCAGATGATGCGGCACGCGCGCCCGTTCCTCTTTGGTTGGTTTCGCCGTGCCCAGTTCCATGCCGCGATAGACGGCCACCGAGTCGCAGCTCACGATCTCGCCGCCAAATCGCTCAGCCAATTCAAGCGACAGCGCCGTCTTTCCGCTCCCCGTCGGCCCTAGCAGAATCACGATGAGCGGCTCAGGCTTTAGCGTGCTTGTCATCGGAGGCCCAGTCCAATCACTCCTCAATCTCCTTCCAATTCAAAGCACCGGCCCTCGGTCATTCGTAACCAGTGACGACTATGAACTGCGAACTTAGAACTGTGAACTGCTTTACCACCTCCACCACCCCGCCGGAAAAATCCACTTCGGATTGGTATGCAGTAGCCACCACAGGCAGATCGCCGCCGCCACGATGATTAACCCGAACACCTGGTTGCGCCGGAAGACGCGCGTTTGCTCCGCGCGCGCGGCCTTCTCGGCCTGCTCTTCGTTGTACGGCTTGATGCGCCTCTCGACCATCCCGCCTCTCGCAACCGGCTCGCACGCCGCACTACCGGCGCATCCCGCATCAGTATAGGCGAGCGCAACCTCATCAAATTCGGCAACGCCCCGTTTGACTTCCCCCGCCTCCATTGCCGACCATTGTTTTTCTGGTCGTTTTCTGGTCCTGGATGAGTTTCGATGAGTTTGGTTGGAAGGAAAACAAAATGAAAGTCCTGATCCTTGGTTCCGGCGGACGCGAACATGCTCTTGCCTGGGCGATCAAACGCAGCCCGCGCGCCAATGAGATCGTCTGCGCGCCCGGCAACGGCGGCATGGCCCAAATCGCCCGCTGCGTTCCCGTCGACCTGAAAAACCTTGCCGCCATGGTTCGCCTTGCGGAAGCCGAAAAGCCCGATCTCACCATCGTCGGCCCCGAGCTGCCGCTTTCGCTCGGTATCGTCGACGAGCTTCAGCAGCGTGGCCTGAGCGTCTTTGGTCCCACGCGAGCTGCCGCCATGCTCGAATCGAGCAAAGGATTCGCCAAGCGCTTCCTGCAGCGCCACAACATCCCCACGCCCAACTACGCAGTATGCTCGTCGACTGATGAAGTCGAGAAAGCCATCGAGATGTTTCATTCGCCGATCGTGGTCAAGGCCGACGGCCTGGCAGCGGGTAAAGGCGTCATCATCTGCGATTCGCGCAGCACGGCAGCCGAAGCGGCGCATGGCCTCTTCACGGGCGCGCTTCTCGGCACGTCCGAGCAGCAGGTCGTCATCGAGGAGTTCATCGAAGGCGACGAAATCAGCTTCCTCTGCCTGAGCGACGGCAAGCACATCGCGCCGCTCGTTCCCGCGCAGGACCACAAGCGCATCGGCGAAGGCGACACCGGCCCCAACACCGGCGGCATGGGCGTCTACTCCACCGATTCGCTTCTCGACCCCGCTATGTCGGAGTGGATTCTGCACCATATCGCCGAGCCCACCGTCGAAGGCATGGCCGCGGAGGACACTCCCTTCACCGGCGTTCTCTACTGCGGACTCATGATGACGGCGCGCGGCCCGCAGGTGCTGGAATTCAATGCCCGCTTCGGCGATCCCGAAACTCAGGCCATCCTGATCCGCCTCGAAAGCGATCTTATCGACGTGCTTGAAGCCTGCGTCGACGGCCGCCTCGCCGACATTTCTCTGCGCTGGTCGCCCGGCGCTGCTGCTTGCGTCGTCGCCAGTTCCGGCGGCTATCCCGGCATCTACAAAAACGGTTTCCCCATCTCTGGCCTTGCGGCGGCAGCGCAGGTCCCGGGCGTGCAGGTCTTCCACGCGGGCACGGCACAGGTGGGCGGGCAAATTGTCACCGCCGGTGGCCGCGTTCTCGGCGTTACCGCCGCCGCCGACTCTCTCGATCAGGCTCTGGGCCGCGCCTATCAGGCCATGGCAGAGATATCTTTCGAAGGAATGTATTGCCGCCGCGACATCGGGCATCGCGCCTTGAAAGGGAAATCATGAGTGTCGGAATCACATTTGACGAAATGCTTGCCTGGAACGACGAGGCGTCCGTCTACTGGAAATCTCACTTCGACGCCAACCCCAATCTGCTCGATCTCCCGTGCGGCATCGGTGGCGCGGCCAATGTGCAGGAGTTTCTGCGCCACATCTGGGGCGCGGAACTGCGCTGGGCTGAACGCCTGGCCCAAACGCCGGAAACACCCCGGGAAAAAATTCCCGCCGGCCCGCTTGATGCCCTCTTCGATCAGCATCGGCGGGCACTCACAATCTATCGTGAGCTCCTGGCCGTGCCGGAGCAGACCTGGAACGAGCCCTACGTTCTCACCTTCGACTGGGTGCCTCCGGATCAGCGGACGGTCTCCCGCAGAAAGATCGCGGCGCACGCGCTCTTCCACAGCCAGCGGCACTGGGCGCAACTCGCTACGCTGGTCCGCAGCGCAGGCTTTCCCTCAAACTTCCGCGGCGACCTGCTCTTTAGTCCTGCGCTACGCTAGGTAAAGGCAGTGGAGTCGGCGGCAGCTTCTGAAAGCAGGAACGGCAAAGCACTGGCCTGCCTTGCGTCGGCTTGAAGGGAACCGTCGTCTCCGTGCCGCACTCTGAGCACGTGGTCCGCGTCTCGGGTCGCACGCGCTGTGTTCCACGGGCACGCTTCGCCTTGCACTGCTTGCAGTGCTTTGGGTCATTCTTGAATTGTTTATCGTGGAAAAATAGCTGCTCGCCTGCTGTGAAAACAAACTCGGCGCCGCAGTCAACACACTTCAGGACTCGATCGGTGAATTCCATGGCCGGCTTCCCTCACAGGAACTTCCACCGAAATCGGCCATGACTCAACAGGAACTTGCCGGTTCCGGTTCCCTGTCTTCTTTCGTCGTGCACTCCAAGGGGCCCGGACCGCGCTAAAAAAATAGAGCGGCATTCAAGCTTTTGCCCGCAATCGCGGGCAACCTTACACTTCGCACGCCAAACGCGTGGTCGGCGATCTTTCGCGCTTCTCGGGTTTCTGAAAGGATTGCGGCGTCATGCCCGATGGTCCTTGCGTTGGGCGCAAGCCAAAAGGCAACCGGGGACGTCGATCAACAGAAACTGGAGAAACGCTACAGCCAATTACAACGCCGCGGTTGCCGTCCCGATTCTTACTCCCGGCCTTCGTTTGCTTGCATCGAAAGCCGCCGGAACTGTGCTTACCGCGGCGGGTTAAGAAATCAATCCTGCTCTTTACGAGCCTTCTTGCGGTTCCGCTTGCGCGCCAAAGCTGCCTTGACGCGTTTCTTTTCGCCGGGCTTCAGGTAGTAGGAGTGACGCTTCACTTCCTTGATGATGTCCTCCTGCTGCACCTTCCGCTTGAATCGGCGTAGCGCGTTTTCCAGCGGTTCGCCTTCCTGTACGCGAACTTCCGCCAAAAGCAAACACCTCCAAACCTGCCTGTAAGGCTCCATTTATCATACGCGAGTTCCGATTGAGGAGCCAACTGGACATTTTCATCCGTCCGCGGGTTCATCCGTACGCGCGCTCGCTGCTCATCGCTTCGTGCAGGCCACCCGCCGCGGGCTATTAAACTCTCAAGAAGAGGTCACCGCAGAGGTTTCCATGCTCCGAAGCTATCAGGGCCTTTCGCCAACAATCCCAGCGAGTTGCTACATCGATCCCTCTGCCCAAATCCTCGGCGACGTCGTGCTCGGCGAGCGCTCGTCAGTGTGGATGAACGCCGTCCTGCGCGGCGACGTGAACTCCATCCGCGTCGGCTCCAACTCCAATGTTCAGGACTGTTCCGTCCTCCACGGCCAGCGCAACCTCTATCCCGTCATCGTGGGAGACTGGGTCACCATCGGCCACAATGCCACTGTCCACGGTTGTGTGGTCGAGGACATGTGCGTCATCGGCATGGGAGCCACTATCCTGAACGACAGCCGCATCGGCGAAGGCTCGATCATCGCCGCCGGCTCCGTGGTTCCAGAGCACACCATTGTTCCGCCGCGCACGCTCTGGGCCGGCGTTCCCGCCAGGCTGCGCCGTGAACTCACCGACAAGGACCGCGCCCTCATCCTCGAATATGCTCAGAACTACCTCGACTACGTCGAAATCTACCGGAACAATCCTCCGCAGACGCTCTGACGCGTGTCGTCCGATTCAATCTGAAAGTCACCGCAGCTGGTGTCCAGCCTCGCAGCGATAACTGCACCGCTATGTTTACGCGCTTTATCAAGAGGTTGCGCCCAATTTTGTTGACATTTGTCTGCCTGAAATAGTCGGATAGTAAACAGTCCGGCTCTGCCGGTTTTCGTCCGACAGCCCATGCAAGAGAACGCAGTCATTCCCCATCCACGGTCTTCGTGCCGGTTCTTTGCGTTCGCGCCGTTGGCCGCTGCGCTGGCTCTAAGCTTCGGGCTCGCCGCTCGGGCGCAAACCGCATCCGCACCAGCGGCCATCGATCGCGCGTCGCTTCCCGATGCCCCATCGCCGCAACCATCTCCGCAGGACGATGGTTCGGTCCGCAACCTGCCGCGCAATTTCCTCCACGATCAGGCGGCCATCTGGACCAGCCCTGTGCGCCTGCGTCCGCACGACCTCAAGTGGCTCGCCCCACTCGTCGTTGCCACCGGCGTGACCCTCGGGACCGATCACTACGTCATGACGCAGGTGGTTTCCAAGGACCCGAGCTTCAACCAGGCCAGCATCGACACCTCCAACGCGTTGATCTACAGCATGGTCGCTACGCCGGTCGTGTTGTATGGGATCGGCCACTTCCAGCTGTTTGGAAGCTCCCATTGCGAACAGAACGACCATGCGCGCGAAGCCGGCATCCTCGCTGCCGAAGCAATGGTCGACGGCGTGGTGGTTGAGCAGGGCTTGAAGCTGGTCTTCTGGCAGGAGCGGCCCTACCAGGACGCCGCGAAAGGGAAATTCTTTCAATCGAGCGCAGGCGTAGATTCCTCATTCCCCTCTGCCCATACCCTCATCGCTTTTTCAGCCGCGTCAGCGCTCGCCTCCGAGTACCCTTCTCACTGGGCTCAGTTTGCGCTCTACTCGGCGGCCACGGGAGTGGGAATCACCCGCGTCCTCGGTCAGGAACACTTCCCCGCCGATGTGCTCGTCGGCGGCGCGGCTGGCTGGCTCATCGGCCACTACGTCGTCAAACACCACCGCCATTCCACTCGGGAACTCGTGCCGCACCATCAACGCTGACGACAGCATTCGATTTCTCACTATTGCGAACTGACCCCTGACGTTCGTCCTTTGTTTTCTTGTTCCCTCGGTCCCTTGTTCCCTTGGTCCCTGCTTTTTTCACACCGGCGCTGGATTTCTCTGTGAAAAGAACTTCCGCTGGTGCCAGTAGGGGTAAACCGGCTCGCGATCGCTCGCCTTATCGAGCGCAGCCACTTGTTCGGCGCTCAGCTTCCATCCCACCGCTCCCAGATTCTGCCGCAACTGCTCCTCGTTCCGCGCCCCCACAATCACCGATGAAACCGTCGGCCTTTGCAGCAGCCAATTGAGCGCAATCTGCGGAACCGTCTTCCCGGTCTCCGCCGAAATTTTGACGAGAGCATCGACAACCGTGTAGAGATACTCGTCGGGCATCTGTGGCCCTTCATCGGCGATGGTGTGCAACCGGCTTACCTCCGGCAGAGGCTTGCCGCGCCGGATCCTGCCCGTCAGGCGTCCCCAGCCCAGCGGGCTCCAGATGAGTGCGCCGACCTTCTGATCGAGCGCCAACGGCATCAATTCCCACTCATACTCGCGGCCGATCAGCGAGTAATACACCTGGTGCGCGACGAATCGCGTCCACCCGTAGCGGTCGGCCACGGCCAGCGACTTCATCAGGTGCCAGCCTGAGAAATTCGAGCAGGCGATGTAACGCACCTTGCCCTCGCAGACAAACTTGTTCAGCGTGTCCTGCGTTTCTTCGATTGGCGTCATCGCGTCGAAGCAATGCAAATGATAAATGTCGATGGTTTCGGTGCCCAGCCGCCGCAGGCTCGCCTCAAGGGCGCGCCGCAAGTGGTAGCGCGAGGAGCCCACTTCGTTCGGACCCTCGCCGGTCGGAAATCCCGCCTTGGTCGAGATCAGCGCCTTGTCTCGCTTGCGCCCGAGAGCCTTCCCTAGAATCTCTTCCGAACGGCCTTCGGAGTAGCCGTCGGCCGTATCGAACAGGTTGACCCCGGCCTCGAGGCAGATATCGATCATCCGCCGCGCCTCTTCAACTTCGGTCGACCCGAACCCTTTAAAAAACTCGTTGGACCCGCCAAACGTCGCTGTCCCGAAACTCAATGCGGAAACTTTGAGGCCTGAGCCTCCGAGCAATCGATATTCCATGGCTTTTTGGATGCGCTCTCCTGCGCGAGGTTTCAGTTGCCGCGCTCTGCGATCACTCCGGCCGCAGATTCAGTCCGAAGTCCGCGGGATCACCGAGCACATTCAGATAATAGTTTTCGTTGGGATAAGGAACGTAGATCCGGTCGGAACTGGCCACCTTGGAGTATTTCTGCCAGCGCAGATTGCTGTGGTCCTCGCCGGCAAGATCGGTGAAGGTGAACGTCATCCACGGCCAAACGCGAATGTACTCCACTGCGACTTCCGGCACGCGAGCTGTTTCGCTGGTCACCTTGCCGTAAATGCGCACCAGCGCCAGCGCCGGAATCTGAGCGGGATCCACCTTGAGCTTCGCCACAAAGTCGCCGTCGCCGCTCTTTGCCACCAGCATGATGTGGCAATCCGTCATGCCATCGAAGAAATGATGCTGCACCAGCAGCGTCACATCTCCTCCGCTCTGCGCCGGCGTCGTAATACCGCGCACAATCCCGAACCACGCCACATACGTACCGGTCTTGCTGTGCATCGTGTAGTTGCCGCCGAAGGCCGTGTCGTTGGTCTTTTCCGGCTCGCTGAGGCGGGAATAGAAGGGAGCCTCATCCGAAATCGGCTTGTACGCGCAGGTCGCCAAAGTGTCGGTGGGCTTGAGTTCCTTTACCGGCTGCACGGCGATGGGGGTCTGCGCCTTCGCGCCCAGAGTCAATGCGCCAATCGCCGCCAGCGCCAACACAGGCCATCGCATGGGAACCCTCATTTCAGACAACCGCTGAGGACGTGGCTGCTTCATTGCAGAAAGTTTAACGCAGAATGGAAGAGCCGCCCATCGCTGCTTGCCTGGGCGGCCCACCTTGTTTTCTGATCCCCGACCACCGTGAACTGTGCACTACGAACTGTGAACTGTCTTTAGCAGCTCAGCACATCCTGCAGCTTGGTCAGCGTCCGATGCAGGTCCTTGTCCGTACGGCGTTGCTCGTCGATCTTGCCGATCGAGTGCATCACCGTGGTGTGATGCTTGTTGCCGAACTGGCGCCCGATCTCCGGCAGGCTCGCCTCGGTCATCTGCTTGGCCAGGTACATGGCGATCTGCCGCGGAACCACCACATTGCGCGAGTTGTTCTTCTGCTTCAGGTCCGCAACGCGCATGCCAAACTGTTCCGCAACTGCGCGCTGAATCGCTTCGATGGTGATCTTGCGCACCTGCATATCGATGAATTGCTTCAGGCACTGCTGCGCGGCCGCAAGTGAGATGTCAATCCGGTTCAGCTGGCACCATGCGATCAGCCGCACCAGCGCGCCTTCCAGCTCACGCACGTTGGTACGCACATTTGAAGCCACAAACAGCGCCACATCGGTCGGCAGTTGCGCCTGCTCGCTTTCCGCCTTCTTCAGCAGGATGGCCACCTTGGTCTCAAGATCGGGCGGCTGAATATCCGCAATCAGTCCCCACTCAAAGCGCGAGCGCAGCCGCTCCTCAATCTCCGTCAGCTCCTTGGGCGGCCGGTCTGAAGCGATCACAACCTGCTTCATGTTCTCGTGCAGCGCATTGAACGTGTGGAAGAACTCTTCCTGCGTGCGCTCCTTCTGCGAGATGAACTGAATGTCGTCGATCAGCAGCACTTCCACCGTGCGGAAACGGTCGCGGAAGCTGGTCATGCGATCGTTGCGGATGGAATTGATCATTTCGTTGGTGAACTTTTCCGCCGAGACGTAGCAGATGTTCGCGGCCGGCTGTCTCCGCTTCACCTCGTGCCCGATGGCATGCATCAGGTGCGTCTTGCCCATTCCCACTCCGCCATAGAGAAACAGCGGATTGTAGGCGCGAGAGGGGCGTTCCGCCACAGCCAGAGCCGCGGCGCGCGCAAATTGATTTCCGTTGCCGATCACGAAGGCATCGAATGTGTAGCGTTGATTGAGCTGCGCCGCGGTCGACCAGTCGAACCGGCCCTGCTCTGGCGCGCGAGCGGCGTTGGCCGGAGGCGCCGTGGGCGCGTGCGACGCCACGGGACCAAATCCACCATCCCTGCGCTGCGGCGGAATCGATGGATCCTCATCGGCGGTGACGAAACACACGTCATCGAATTCCAGCGACTGAAGATCGATCGCTTCCTGAATCAGGTCGCCGTACTTGTCGCCGATGTGCTGGAACTCGGGTGAAGGCACCCGTACGTACAGCTTCCGCCCTGATGCATGGCTGAATCGAGTGGGCTTGAGCCACGTCTCGAATGATTGACGGATGACTTTCTTCTCGAGTGCTGCCAGAATCTGGAGCCAGGGATTGAGTGCAGAGGTCGGGGTAGTCGCAAATGCCATCGTACAATCCTTGCCGATTCCCCCGGCGTTGCGCCGGGCGGTTCGTTTGCTGAATTTCAGGCAACGGCTTCTTCCACGCGCAATGCAAATTGCTTTGCGCTTGCTTTCTGGCGGCCATCAACCTGTGTAACTGTGTAACTCTGGTCCGCCCCGAAGGAATCAACGCCGGAGCGATCGAGTATCGTCCGTAATGCAGAACGCTCGAAATCTCATACGGAATTTCACATGAAATTTCAGGAACGGTCCCGATACTAGCACAAACCGAGACCGTTGCAATCCTATATTCACACAAGTTTTCTGCGATCTCGAAGAGTTGCACCAAGGATGGTGAAACTTCGCGCGTTGGTTACCCGCGTTACTGAAGTGCGGCGCAAACGCCGCGCTTTTTCACTTCAACTTTGCAGCTCTCTTTCAGCATAACCTCTGCTTCGCATCTCCCTTGCCACATCGTGAATCGCGCTGCTCCGCTGGAATCCGGAATTCGCCTACGTTATACTTGGAATTGCTACGATCGCGTTTTCGGCAATCAGGCAATGCGTGGCCACAACGGTATAGTCAACGCGACCAACCCGGGGCCCCCGACGACTGGTCTTCGTCGTTGGGGTGGGAACAACAGGGAGCGTTGACCATCCTCGGTTTCAAGAACTGCACGCAATTGCCGAAAACGCCGTAAATCGCAGATTTTCTTTCGGAAACAGGAGCGGGTCACGATGCCCAAGCGCACATTTCAACCCAACCGCCGCCACCGTGCGAAAACGCACGGTTTCCGGGCGCGCATGAAGTCCAAAGCCGGCGCCGCCGTGCTCAGCCGCCGCCGCGCCACCGGGCGCAAGCGCGTCTCTGTCAGCCCCGGGCATCGCGACTGATTCTCTGGCCGGTTTCTCGATTCGAGAGCTGCGCAGCTTGGACTTGAAACCGCCGCGCAGTGCCAACTTTTGGCCCTAATGACTTCAGTTTCAAAGCCTGTCCCGCGCCAAACCCTGGCGAGCTCGCGCCTGCGCAAGCACGCCGATTATTTGCGCGCCTATGCTGCCGGCCGCAAGCGCCAGTCCGCTTCGATGAGCTGGTTCCTTGCCCCGCAGGTCGCCCCGCAAACGCCGGAAGCTGAAGCCGCGAGACTTCCAGGCGAGGCGCGCGTCGGCCTCACCGTTGGCAAAGTCATGGGCAAGGCCCACGAGCGCAACCGCATCAAGCGCCGCATGCGCGAGGCTCTGCGCCGCCACGTCGATCTGTTTTTTCCGGGTATCGACCTCATCTTTCACCCGCGCCGCAGCGTGCTTACCATCGAATTCGCGCAACTTGAGAAGGAGATTGTGCGTATCCTTGAACAAGCCCGGGAACAGAGCCTCGTCGAGGCAGCGCGCTCCCCGAAGCGCAACTCGACGCTCTCCGCGCCCAAGGCCCGGCTGACGCCCGCACCATGACGCGCATCTTGCTCGCATTGATCGCTTTCTACCGCCGCTGGCTTTCGCCGGTGTTGCATTCGCTGCACCCGGGCGGCTGCAAATATCTGCCCACCTGCAGTGAGTATGCTGCCATGGCCATCGCCACTCATGGCCCGCTGCGCGGCTCTGCGCTCGCCGCATGGAGACTGCTGCGCTGCCATCCCTTCGCGCGCGGAGGATTCGATCCCGTCCCTGCGGCCGCTGTCCGGCCCGCTCACCCAGACCAGTCGCAACATCGCGCCCCAACTTCTTTCCCCCACGAACCTTTACCATAGCCTTTACCATAGGTAGATCGGCTGCCCCCGGTGGGTTGCCCTCTCGAAACGATAGGAAGTCTCCTTTGCCCGAAGTTCACAATCCCAATCTGCAATCGCAGGGTTCCGGCGGTGGTGGTGGCGGCGACATGCGTTCCACCATGGCCATGATGCTCATTGTGCTGGCCGCTTTCCTTGGCTATCAGTACTTTTTCAACAAGCCCAAGCCTGAAGACCAGCCGCCCCAGGTGACTCAAACCCAGCCGGCCGCGCCTTCAGCCCAGGCAGCGCCGGGTCCGGCGCCAACCACTGCAACCGCCCACGCGCCCAGCGCCAAGCCGCAAATCGCCGCGTCCATTGAGACCGTCACCACGGTCGAGAATGAGCTCTTCAAAATCGAGTTCACCAATCGCGGCGCGCAAGTTCAGCATTGGATCCTGAAGAAATACTTTGACTCGGCAGGCAAACCTCTCGACCTCGTCCAGCCACAGGCCGCTGCGCACGTCGAGGCTGCGGAGCACCTCGGCCTTCCTCTGTCGCTCTTTACCTACGATCCGGCGCTTACCACGCAGCTGAATCAGGCGCTTTACCAGTTCACGGTCGCCGGCGCCGAGCCCACGGCCACCGGGCTCGTGGTGGCGCCAGCCTCCATCACGTTTCACTACGCGGCCAATGGTCTCGACGTCACAAAGACCTTCCGCTTCGACTCCAGCTACGTCATCACCGTCGAGGCCGAGGTAAAGCAAAACGGCGCGCCGGTCCGCGCGCTGGTTGCCTGGCCCGCCGGTTTGGGCGACATGGAAGAGTTCCAGCACACCTCGATGATTCCGTCGCGGAATCGTACCCCCTCATTCTTTGCATGGTCGATCGACGGAAAGCAGGACTCCGAGGCCGCGCAGAAGGTGAGCGGAAACAACACGCTCGACCAGCCATACCAATTCGCTGCCGTCACCGATCTCTACTTCGCCTCGGCCTTCCTGCCCGACGTGCCCGATCGCACCACCCTGGTCACGCTGCACACCTCCGTCGAGCTGCCCGGCGATGCCTCCGATCCCAACAGCAAAAAGATCACCGCTGAAGTTCTTGGTCTGGCGGTCGGCGACACCAGCGGCGACACGCGTTTGCGCTTGTTTGTCGGGCCCAAGGGAACCGATGTCCTCAAGTCCGTCAAGGCCACGGGCGCGGATGGAAAGCCGGACGGGCCCAACCTCGAATCGCTCATCCAGTACGGCTGGATGACCATCATCGCCAAGCCGCTTTATCTCGCGCTGCGCTTCATGTTGCGCATCGGAATCTCCAACTGGGGCTGGGCCATTATCGTTTTTACCGCGCTCTTCAATCTGGCGCTCCTGCCCACCCGCCTCATGATGACCAAGTCCTCGCTGAAGATGATGCGCATTCAGCCCAAGGTCGACGCCATCAAGAAGCGCTACGCAAATCTCAAAATGAACGACCCCAAACGCAACGAGATGAACGCGGAGATGATGGCGCTCTACAAAACCGAGGGCGTGAATATGTACGGCGGCTGTCTGCCCATGCTCTTGCAGATGCCGTTCTTCTTCGCTTACTTTCGCGTGCTGCAAAATGCCGTCGAGTTGCGCCAGGCGCACTGGTACTGGCTTCCCGATCTCTCCCAGCCCGATCCAACGCACGTCCTGCCTATCTTCGTCATCATCACCATGTTCTTCACGCAGTACATCACTCCCTCGCCTGGAATGGATCCCGCGCAACGCCGCATGATGGCCTTTATGACGCCGATCTTCTTTGGCTACATCCTCTGGCAATACCCCTCGGGACTGGCGCTTTACTGGGGCACGGGCAACATCATGATGCTGGCCATGCAGATCGGCATCAACCGCTCCCATTGGGGCAAGGAGATGCATGCCATCGCCGCTCGACGCGCTGCCAAAAAGCTCGGCGCCAAGAAAGGCTGACAGCTAGCAACTAAAAGCTGGAATCTGCTTTTCTTGCTCTCTTGCTTCCTTGCTCGCTTGTTCCCTTGCTCCTTGTTCCCTCGGTCCCTGCCTTTCTGATCCCTGATCCCTGTTCCCTGTTCCCTGCCTTTTGTTCTATCGTCAAAGGCATATGGCAACCACGGAGATCGTCGTTCCCCATCCCGCCGCCGAAGCGGAAGAGATCTACCGCCGCTGGATTCGTTTTCTCGACGAGGAGTTCCTTAAGCACAGCTCTCAGGAACGTCGCAGCGAAATCGTGCGCGACCAGTTGCTTCAGATCTATCTGGGCCGGCCCCACAGCGGCAAACTCAACCTTTCGCTCACCTCCGAGTTGCCCGGAAACGTCGTCAGTCTCTCCCTCGACCCGATGAACGTAACTTTGGAGGCGGAGCACTTCCCTGAAGTCGATCGCGAGCGCTTTGCGCGCCGCAAGCCCCTGCTCTGGTTCTGGCAGATGTTCGACCGCTCGCCGCTGGGCCTCAATCACTGGCTCGGCCTGCGCTTTCGATGCATGTTGGGCCGCCACATCTTTGAGCATCTCGGCTCAGGTGTCAAGATTCATCACGGCGTCGACCTCACCTACGGCTACAACCTCTCCATCGGTGACGGCGCCGTCATCCGCCAGCGCGCGCTGCTCAGCGATCGGGGCGGCATCACCATCGGCAAGAACGCCGTCATCGGTTCCTACTCGCGCATCTTTTCCTTCTGGCACGACGCCGCGGACTACGAAAAGATCCGCCTCCAGCCCACGGTCATCGGCGACGGCGCCCACATCGCCAGCCACGCCATAGTGCTCGCCGGCCAACACGTCGCCCCCGGAGCATCCGTCGGCAGCTTCCCCGCCGACCCCGCGTAATGGGAGCGATTTGTGGTCCACCGCGATTGGAGATAACTTCCGGGGTGACCTGCCGGGTCGTCTACAAAACCTCCTTTACTTCTGCTAAAATGTAAAGGAAGGTGACATCCTATGGAAGCCACGCTCAGCAGCAAATGCCAGGCCACGATTCCCAAGGTCGTTCGTGAACGATTGCAGATCAGGCCCGGGGATCGGTTCAAGTTCTTTTTCCATCCCGACGGCGTGATCATTCTGCCCAGGATTCCAACCAGGCGTCTCAGAGGCAGCGTCCCGAAGCTGCCGCGGTCGGTCTCTCTCAAGGAAATTGACGAAGCGATCCGTGCAGGCGCCACGGCGAGATTCCGGCGCAAGAAATAATCGGCCTGGAAAAGTGATCGGTGGCGAATGCAATGGTCGGATTAGACACGAACGTTCTTCTGCGCTACCTGGTCCAGGACGACCCAGCGCAGTCGCCTCGGGCAACTGAGATCGTCGAACGTCGCCTGACGCGTCGTGATCCCGGTTTTGTCAGCCTCGTCGCGATTCTCGAAATCGTCTGGGTGCTCGGGACTCTCTACAAGCGCTCGCGTTTTGAAATCGCTGACCACGTCGAAATGATCCTGGCAGCCGACACCCTTGAGGTGCAGAACGAGCAGGAAGTCTATCAGGCTGTCGTTGCGCTCAGAAATGGAACCGGGACCTTTGAAGACGCTTTGATCGGCGGAATCGGTGTCTGGAGAGGTTGCTCGGCAACTTTGACGTTTGACCAAAACGCTGCCAAACGTCTGAATGGATTTCAACTTATCTAACCCGCTACGGAATCCTCCTTCTGTTCCTCAACCGCTGTTCATCTATCACAGACCGCTCTTCCATGTCTTCTGCTACACTCCCTCATCAGCCCTCCGCCATGCTCTTTAAAGCCCTCAGTGCGGCCGTCTACGGAATCGACGCCAATCTCATTGAAGTCGAGGTGGATTACAGCGGTGTGGTTTCGAACGAAGACCACTTTCACACCGTCGGCCTGCCCGACGCTGCCGTCCGCGAAAGCCGCGATCGCGTCCGCGCCGCCATCAAGAACTCCGGCTATACCATCCCGCCCACCTTCATCACCATCAACCTTGCCCCCGCCGACATCAAAAAAGAAGGCTCCGGCTTCGATCTGCCCATCGCCGTCGGCATCCTTGGAGCCTACGGCGCTCTGCGGACCACCGACCTCAGCCGCTTTCTCATGGTTGGCGAGCTCGGCCTCGACGGCGGCGTGCGCCCCATCCCCGGCATGTTGCCCGTGGCCATCCTGGCCCGCGAAAAAGGAATTGCCAACCTGATTCTGCCCGCCGCCAACGCCGCCGAAGCCGCGGTCGTCGAGGGGGTCAACGTCTATCCCGTCTCCTCGCTCCTCGACGTGCTCGATCTGCTCAACACCTCGGTTGTCGGCGTCATCCAGCGCGAGCCGTACACCGTGGTCACGCAGGAACTCCTCGGAAAGCTCGAGCAGTTCACCGTCGACTTTCACGACGTCCGTGGCCAGCAAACCGCCAAGCGCGCCCTGGAAGTGGCCGCGGCCGGCAGCCACAACATTCTCATGATCGGCCCGCCCGGCTCCGGCAAAACCATGCTAGCCAAGCGCCTGCCCTCGATTCTCGCCCCGCTCACCTTCGAGGAAGCGCTCGAAACCACCAAGATTCACTCCGTCGCCGGTGTTCTCGAAGCCGGCGCAGGCCTGGTCACGCAGCGGCCCTTTCGCTCGCCCCACCACACCATCTCCGACGCCGGCCTCATCGGCGGCGGCATGGTGCCCCGCCCGGGCGAGGTCTCGCTCGCCCACAACGGCCTCCTCTTTCTCGACGAGCTGCCCGAGTTTCCCCGCAACGTTCTCGAAGTCCTGCGCCAGCCCCTAGAGGATCACACCGTCACCATCGCCCGCGCGTCAATGACTCTGAGCTTTCCCGCGCGCTTCATGCTCGCCGCAGCCATGAACCCCTGCCCCTGCGGCTTCTTCAATGACAAGTCGCGCGAGTGTACCTGCACCCAGCCCATGATCCAGCGCTACGTGGCCAAAATCTCCGGCCCTTTGCTCGACCGCATCGACATCCACATCGAAGTTCCAGCGGTTCAATATAAGGAGCTGCGCGGCGGCGCGGCGGCCGAGGGTTCATCCCAGATTCGTTCCCGCGTTATGGTCGCCAGGGCGCGTCAACGCGAGCGCTTCTCCAAAGCCAAGGAAAAAATCTACGCCAATGCGCAAATGACCACGCGCCAGATTCGCGCCCATTGCGAGCTGAGCGCCGACGCCGAACGCCTTCTCGAGCGCGCCATGCAACAGCAGGGCCTAACCGCCCGCGCCCACGATCGCATCCTCAAAGTCGCTCGCACCATCGCCGACCTTGAAGGCGCCGAAGGCCTCTCCGTTGCCCACCTGGCCGAGGCCATCCAATATAGAACGCTCGACCGCAGCTACTGGGCGTGATGCTTTCCCGCCGGCCTCAATCGCCGCAACCCACGGCCTTTCAATTTCTTAGATGTCCTTAAATAGTTCACTCACTCACCAAAACTGGGCATTACCTTTGTTTCCGATTCGGTTCTAAACTCCTTCAGACAAGCCGATATTCCGGGTAAGATTCATCTCACGTCCGTGGTCGAATCGAGGGAGGAGGCGCCCATGCACGACATCGCTCTTCAATCCGGCTGGGAAACCTTCCTTCTTGCCGCCCCATTCGTGGGAATGGTTCTAGTGGGTGTCTTCCGTCTCGATCAGATCGCGGCCAACCCAAAGGACCAACGCGGCCGGCGGCCCAGGCTCACCGGCAGCGATGATCGCGGCCGGCTGCTCCTGAGCGATCCCGACGGACGGCCCTGGGGCAATTCAAGCGACTCGGCATCCACAGCGACAAGTGACTGAAAGGGTTCGGCCCGGCCATGGCCGATCTCCCCTGGGATCCCCCGCAGGGTTCCGTTTGCGCCGCCTTTTGGCCACCCATCCCTCAAATCTGATTGATAATGAGCTACTTACAAGCCTCTCCCTCGGCTTTGTCTAGGTTCCGGACCAGCCAGGTAAACGTTCGGCAAACCGCATCAATTGACTCCAAATAACTATTGACCGCACTGAGGGTTTTCGATAATCTCACACTAGCCATCCATTGAGGGCAGGTTGCGCATTGCGGCCGGGTGTGCCCATCAGCGATTTCCAGCATCTAACTTAGAGCAAGTGCTCCGTTGATGCCATGGTTGCGTTTTTTCCGCAACCCCGGGAAAGGCTAGACGGGTACGGGTACCCGGATTTCCCGCGCGCGAGCTGCAGATCCGATACGGTATGGCGTCCATTTCATAACGTGCAACGGCCACCAAATGTTTTTGAACTGCAGGTAGCCAGAGCGCGTCTAAGATGTGGAAGTTGCAATTTGGGGAAGCCCTCGACTGTATTGGCTTCCTTCTGCTGCGCCGGCGGCTCTTGGGCTCATTCCGGTTCGGCTATTTGAAAAAGAAGGAGATACACCATGCGTTCCGATCTCGTTTTTAAGGCACTTTCTCATGTGTCCAATCGCTACCAGCTCTGCACACTGGCAAGCAAGGCAACCCGTAAGCTTCACAAGCCGAACACACGGCTGCAAGACACCACAAACGAAGTTTTGTGCCGTTTTGAAGTAGCCAGTCCTGAAGCGGAGACGCCCGAAGAGGCGCACGCGGCTCATCCGGTAGAAAGGCGCCGTGCGGCTTAACGGCGTCTCTCGCCGCATTGTGCATTCAGTTAATCATGGGTTTCAATGCAGCTCCCCGTCGAAATGGGGCCATCTCTTTCCCGGCGCTCCGCCGCTCCAAATGAGTTTGGGGGACGATTTAAAGCTGGTCAGCGCCGGCTGAATATGTTGTAATCCGCACGGTTGTATCCTCAGGAGCACTTCCCGCTCCACACCCCTCCAACACATCCCGTCCAATCGCAGGTAAACATGACCATCGCAGAACTGAAAGAAAAGAACATCACTGAACTGAGCCGCATCGCGCGTACCCTGGAGATTCCAGGGACCAGCGGCCTTCGCAAGCAGGATCTTATCTTCAAGATCCTCCAGGCGCAGAGCGAAAAAGAAGGCCACATCTTCGCCGAGGGAGTTCTCGAGATTCTCCCTGACGGCTACGGCTTCCTCCGCTCGCCCGATTACAACTATTTGCCCGGGCCGGACGACATCTACGTTTCGCCTTCGCAGATTCGCAAATTCGATCTCAAAACCGGCGACTCCATCAGCGGCAACGTCCGCCCGCCCCACGAAGGCGAGAAGTATTTCGCTCTCGTGAAGATCGAGGCCATCAACTTCGAGTCGCCCGAAGAGACGCGCAACAAAATTCTCTTTGACAACCTCACGCCTCTTTATCCGCAGGAACGCATCAAGATGGAGACCACGCGCGAGGGCGTCAGCGGCCGCGTCATGGATCTTCTGACGCCCGTCGGCAAGGGCCAGCGCGGCTTGATCGTCGCACCGCCTCGCACCGGCAAAACCATGCTGCTTCAATCGATCGCGAACTCCGTCACCACCAACCACCCAGAGGTCGTGCTCATCGTTTTGCTGATCGACGAGCGCCCCGAAGAAGTCACCGACATGCAGCGCTCCGTCAAGGGTGAAGTCATCAGCTCCACATTCGACGAGCCCGCCGCCCGCCACGTGCAGGTGGCAGAAATGGTCATCGAGAAGGCCAAGCGCCTCGTCGAGCACAAGCGCGACGTCGTCATTCTTCTCGACTCCATCACGCGTCTCGCCCGCGCCTACAACACCATCGTTCCCCCCTCCGGCAAAGTCCTTTCAGGCGGCGTCGATTCCAATGCTCTCCAGCGCCCCAAGCGCTTCTTCGGCGCGGCCCGCAACATTGAAGAAGGCGGCTCGCTCACCATCATCGCCACCGCCCTTGTCGATACCGGCTCCCGCATGGACGAAGTCATCTTCGAGGAGTTCAAGGGCACCGGCAACATGGAAATCATTCTCGACCGCAAGCTGGTCGACAAGCGCGTCTTCCCGGCCATCGACATTCAGCGCAGCGGCACCCGTAAGGAAGAGCTGCTCATTCCCAAGGAAGACCTGCAGCGCGTCTTCATCCTTCGCCGCGTTCTCAATCCGCTCTCGCCCGTCGAGGCCATGGAGCTGCTGATCAGCCGCCTGGAGAAGGTGCGCAACAACGCCGAATTCCTGGCCAACATGAACCAGCTATAATCCGACCGAGCACGAAAATTGGGTGCCAGCTGCTTGGGTGGGATGCACGACCGCTATCCGTGTCAGTCATCCTCCGCACGAACTGGCGTCCCCATCAGCTTCTGGTGGGATGCACGAACCCAATCCTCCAATGGACCTCCTCGAACCTGTGCCCCATCCAAGCTCGCTGGGGTGGGGTCGAGGGCGTTCTGTATAGCTCGGTTCGACTCTCTCGAGCTTTGTCGATTGCATTTACCAGGCCGAGGCATCGTCCCCGGCCTTGCTTTCTTAATCCGCATGGTGCATCGTGTTACCGTCACCGCAATGCCACCAAAAGCCCACGCTTGGAATCTCGTTCCGTTCGCTCTTGCTGCGCTCTTCTGCTCGCTCGGCATCCGCTCCGACACACTTCCTCATCCGCCCTCCAGCCTGGCCGCTTTGCCGCGAGTTACCCTCTGGGCATGGGAGCGCCGCGAAGACCTGCATGCGATCGACACGCGCCGGTTCGCGGTCGCTTATCTTGATCAGACGCTGACCATCGGTGTCACCGTTGGCCGCCAGCCGCGTCGCGATCTCCTGGTCTTTCCCGCCTCTGCAACACGAATCCCCGTTGTCCGTATCGAAGCGCCGCCCAACGCCGTGCTCAACGCTGAAAACCGCAGCGACGCCGTTAATGCAATTCTGCGCAGCGCGCGCGAGCCCGGCATCGCCGCTCTTCAAGTCGACTTCGATGCCACGCGGTCTCAGCGACCGTTTTACCGCGACCTGCTGGTCGATCTGCGCAGCCGGATGCCGGCGGGCCTTCCCCTCTCGATAACTGCGCTGGCCTCCTGGTGCAGCTTCGACGACTGGCTTGCGCGGCCTTCCCGTCGACGAAGCCGTTCCCATGATGTTTCGCATGGAGCCCGACCGCCGCCGCGCTTCGCCCAATCTTGACGACTTCCGCATCCGCGAACCTCTTTGCCAGTCTTCGGCCGGCGATGTCCACCACTGAACCCTGGCCTACGGATCTTGACGGCAAACGGGTATACATCTTTGCCGACAATGGCTGGCAAGCCGATTCACCCACAGAAATCGACCGGAGACTCCGATGAGATCGCGCTATCTCTTTGTTGCCGCTTTTGCCGCCGCTGTCCTTCTTTCGCCCATCCGTGACGTCGAAGCCTGCGGCCCGATCTTTGAAGACGAGGTCTTTGTCAGCGACACAAATCCCGACGACCTCGCAGCCTTCTCGAAGGGCCAGCTCGCCATCTTCCAGGCACGCTTTGACTCTGACGAATATGCTGTCGCCTTTCGCTACCTGAACGGCGGCAAACTCAGCGCCAAAGAGCAGGCGAGCTCAAGCCGCCCAGTCCCGATCCCGACTTTGAAACGGCTGAGCAGTGGCAGGCCGAGCAAGCCGCTGAGAAAGCCGCAGAAGAATCTGCCCCGCCCAAGCTATGGGAAAAAGCCCGCGCAGAATATGTTCCAGCCATCCCCACTCCCGACCAGCAAATCGGTGTTCAAACCAAGTGCCGATGGCTTTCGACGACACCGAATATACCTGAACTGCCCCAACCCCTCATTTCAAACGGCCGTTCTCACATTGCGTAAACGCGCCGTCACCTGGGGCAAGTCCAACTCGTCACTCCTTGACTGGATTCATGCACAGGACGCGGTCTTCTCAAACTGCGACGGCAAGGCCCCGTCCATGCCCTCCGCCCTGCCGACGGTGCCCTGCACTGCTCAGCGCCGATCGCGCTTACCAAATCGCCGCTGCTAATTTCTATGCGGGAAAATACGACGAAGCCGCTCAGCAATTCGCCGCGATTGCCGCCGACAAGATCTCCTGGCATGCCATGGGCAACTATCTCGCAGCCCGCGCGATTGTCCGAAAAGCGTTCGCATTAGGCAAGGGCACCAACCCCTACAGCGAGGGTATCGCCGATTTCGATCCCGCCGTGATGAATCGGGCGCAGCAAATTCTCGAACACGAGCTCTCGAGCCCGCATCCGGCTTCACTGCGAAATGACTTGCAGGCCGAGCTGAACTTTATTCGCATCCGCACCGAACCGGAGAAACGCGCCGCCGAAATCAGCGCCGCTCTCACCGGCCCCAAGCCAGATCCCAACTATGCTCAGGACCTCAAAGACCTGAGCTGGCTCCTGACGAATCAGATCAAGATCCAGAACCCTCCGCCGCTGCTGGCCTGGATCGCTGCATGGCGCGGCTCAAATACGGCTGCGCCGGCATTCGCAACATGGCAACAGGATCATGCATTGCCCTTGGCTCGTGATCGCGATGGTCAAGGCTCTCTTCTCCGACGCCTTCGCGCCCACGCTCATCGACGCAGCGGCCGCAATCCCTCCACGGCCCGCTTACGAAACAGCCTTCTATCACCGCGTCCGCCT
>CAWIFE010000023.1:0-5491 GCA_963835355.1 uncultured Acidobacteriaceae bacterium
GACCAGAAAGCTCAAATGGGTTTGAACGGAACAAGGTGACCCTCCTTGGCGGGCCTCATCGACGCCTGCCACGGCTTATCCCGGGATTCTTTATGGATTCTTCCTTCCCGGGAAGCGGTGTAGGCCGCTTTCAAGAAGAATCCTGAAAAACTCTGCGATCAGCTCTCAGTTTTCAGTCAGAGCTTCTCATCTCTCAGTAATGCTCGGTAACTGAAGACTGACTCAATCTGAGGACTGTAAACTCAGCTTCAATCGGCAACCGCCGCGATTTCCGGCGCGGGCAACTTCTTGATCAGGTCCGCGCGCTTGATCAACTCCACATCCAGGCACAGCGACTGCAACTCGCGGATCAACACGTTGAACGACTCCGGCACGCCCGGCTCGATGGCCGCCTCGCCCTTCACGATGGCCTCGTAAATCTTGGTCCGGCCATAGACGTCGTCCGACTTCGCGGTCAGCAACTCCTGCAAGATGTAAGCCGCGCCATAAGCCTCCAGCGCCCACACTTCCATCTCGCCGAATCTCTGTCCGCCGAACTGCGCCTTGCCGCCCAGCGGCTGCTGCGTAATCAGCGAGTACGGCCCAATCGAACGCGCGTGAATCTTGTCGTCCACCAGGTGCGAGAGCTTCAGCATGTAGATGTAGCCCACCGTCACCGGCTGCTCGAACTGCTCGCCGGTCATGCCGTCAAACAACGCCGTCTTGCCCGAGGAAGGCAACCCGGCCGAAGCCAGCAGCGCCTTGATCTCGCCCTCGCGCGCGCCGTCGAAGACCGCTGTCCCAAACCAGATGCCGCGCTCCATGCCTGCGCCCACGCGCAACAGCATCTCGTCGTCCAGTTCCAGCAACTGGCGCAGCGCCGCGGTTCCGGCGAACTCCTTCTTCATCAGTTCGCGCGTATACGCGGCATCGGTGTTGGCGCGAATCAGATCGGCAATCTTCTTGCCCAGCGCATGCGCGGCCCAGCCCAGATGCGTCTCCAGAATCTGGCCCACGTTCATACGGGAAGGCACGCCCAGCGGATTCAAAACGATCTCCACCGGCGTTCCATCGGGCAGGTACGGCATATCTTCCTCGGGAAGAATGCGCGCAATCACGCCCTTGTTGCCGTGGCGGCCGGCCATCTTGTCGCCCACGCTCAGCTTGCGCTTCATGGCCACGTAAACCTTCACCAGCTTGATCACGCCCGGAGGCAGCTCATCGCCCTTCTGCCAGCTTGGCGACCTTCTCATTGGTAATCTTGCGCAGCACTTCGATCTGCCGCGAGGTCATCTCTTCGATCTCATCGATCTGCTCGTTGACGCGCGGGTCCTTGTCGGCGTAACGGATGCGCTTCAGATTCTTCGTCGAGATGCGCTCGATCGTTTCGCGATCCAGAATCGCCGCCTTGGTCAGCAGCCGCTTGTTGGTCCGCTCGTCGTGCAGATCGGCCAGCACTTCCTTGCCGCCCAGGATTCCGTCAAGGCGCTTCAGGCGCTCATCGGTCAGAATGCGAATCTCGTCGCCCAGATTCTTTTCCAGCTTGGCGACATACTCGCCTTCAATCTGCTTGGCGCGCTCGTCCTTCTCCTGGCCCTTGCGGCTGAAGATGCGCACATCGACGATCGTGCCCTCGATGCCCGGAGGGCAGGTCAGCGAGGCGTCGCGCACATCGCCGGCCTTCTCGCCGAAGATGGCGCGCAGCAGCTTCTCTTCCGGCGTCAACTGCGTCTCGCCCTTGGGCGTGACTTTGCCGACCAGAATGTCGCCATGCTTGATCTGGGCGCCGATGCGGATCACGCCGCTCTCGTCCAGGTCGCGCAGCGCGTGTTCGCTTACGTTGGGAATGTCGCGCGTAATCTCCTCGGGACCGAGCTTGGTGTCGCGCGCCTCGATTTCAAATTCTTCAATGTGCACCGAGGTGTAATAGTCCTCGCGCACCAGCCTCTCGCTGATGAGGATGGCGTCTTCGAAGTTGTATCCGCGCCATGGCATGAAGGCCACCAGCACGTTGCGCCCCAGCGCCAGTTCGCCCTGTTCGGTGCATGGCCCGTCGGCGATCACTTGGCCCTTGACCACCCGCTCGCCCTCGCGGACGACCGGCTTCTGGTTGATGCAGGTGTTCTGATTCGAGCGCTTGAACTTGATCAGCGTGTAGATGTCCGAACCCACCTCGCGCGAAAGCTGCGTGGGATGATGCTCGCCCTCCACGCGCACGATGATGCGCTGCGAATCGACCGAATCGATCACGCCGTTGCGGCGCGCCAGAATCACGGCGCCGGAGTCGCGCGCCGTCACGCCTTCCATGCCGGTGCCCACCAGCGGCGCCTCGGCCACCAGCAGCGGCACGCTCTGCCGTTGCATATTCGCGCCCATCAGCGCCCGGTTGGCGTCGTCATGCTCTAAAAATGGGACAAGGCTCGCGGCCACCGACACCAACTGCTTCGGCGAGACGTCGATGTAATCCACTTCGGTCCGGTTCACCAGTACAAAGTTGCCTTGCCGCCGCGCATTCACCAGATCCTCGGTGATCAGGCCATTATCATCGAACTCGATGTTGGCCTGCGCGATGGTGTGCTTGTCCTCTTCCCACGCCGAAAGGTAGAAGCTGAACGGGATGGGTTCGATGAGATGCTTGCCGGCCTTCTTCAGCCCCGCGTTCAACCGCGCCGCCTCTTCCTTCTCAATGTGATCGCCCACGCGCAAGCCGCTCTCGCCTGCGTTGGCAATCTCCACGAAGTCCAGAATCCGCGAGTCTTTCACCTTGCGGTATGGCGACTCGATGAAGCCGTACTCGTTGATGCGCGCAAAGCAACTCAGCGAGCTGATGAGACCGATATTCGGACCTTCCGGCGTTTCAATCGGACAGATGCGCCCGTAGTGCGTCGGATGCACGTCGCGCACCTCAAAGCCCGCGCGCTCGCGGCTCAAACCGCCCGGTCCAAGCGCCGAAAGACGGCGCTTGTGCGTGATCTCGGAGAGCGGATTGGTCTGATCCATGAATTGCGAAAGCTGCGATGAGCCGAAGAACTCGCGAATCGCCGCCATCACCGGCTTGGCGTTGATCAGGTCGTGCGGCATCGCCGTCGAAAGCTCCTGATAGACGCTCATCTTTTCCTTGATCGCCCGCTCCATGCGCACCAGGCCGATGCGGAATTGGTTCTCCATCAGCTCGCCGACGGCTCTCACGCGGCGGTTGCCCAGGTGATCGATGTCGTCCACCATGCCGATGTTCTTGCGCAGCTTGAGCAGGTAGCGGATCGTCGCGTAGAAGTCCTCCGGCGTCAGCGTGCGATTGTTCAGTTGCGTGGCGTCCTGGTTTTCATACAATTTGATGTTGAACTTCAGCCGGCCCACGCGCGAAAAATCATACTTGCGCGCGTCGAAGAACATGCCCTCGAAGAGCGCCGTGGCCGTGTCCAGCGTCGGCGGATCGCCCGGCCGCAGCTTGCGGTAGATTTCGATCAGCGCCTCTTCGGGCTTGCGGATCGAATCGCGCTTCAGCGTGTTGGTGATGATGTTGCCCACGTCGTCGCGCTCCGGGAAGAAGACCTCGAAGACTCGCCGCGCCGCTGGACAGAATCTTGTGCAGCCGGTCAGCCGTCAGCTCGACGTTGGCCTCCACCACCACTTCGCCGGTATTCAGGTCCACCACGTCGGCCGCGGTCAGCGCGCCATCCAGCTCGGCCGGCTCCACTTCGATCCGGTCGATGGCCGCCGCGCGCAACGCCTTCAGCGAGTGCGGCGTGATCTTGCGCCCCGAGAAGGCGATCTCGACGCCGTTATGCAGCACCGCGTGCGCCGGCTTGGCGCCCACCAGGTGCGTTGCGCCATGGCCTTCCTCCGTAACCGCCCAGTGCAGCTTGCCGTCGGCCACGTGCAGCCGGTCCACGGTATAAAACGTCTTCAGAATCTCTTCGTCCGAACGCAGCCCCAGCGCCCGCAGGAAGATCGTCCCCAGAAACTTGCGCTTGCGATCGATGCGCACATAGAGCGTGTTCTTCTGGTCGTACTCGAACTCCACCCACGAGCCGCGATAGGGAATGATCTTGCCCAGGAAGTAGGTGCGATTGCTGGCCGTCTCAAAAAACACGCCGGGCGAGCGATGCAACTGCGAGACAATCACGCGCTCGGTGCCGTTCACGATGAAGGTGCCATTCGGCGTCATCAGCGGAATGTCGCCGAAGAAGACTTCCTGCTCTTTAATGTCGCGGATCGTCTTGTTGCCCGTCTCCGGGTCCTTGTCGTAAATCGTCAGCCGGACGGTGACCTTGAGGGGCGCCGAGAAGGTCATGCCCCGCTCCTCGCACTCCTGCTGGTCGTACTTCAACTGCAGGCTCACCGGGTCGCCGCACTTGTTGCAGAAGTCGGGCGTGTTCTTGTTGTAGGTGCCGCACTTCTGGCAGAGCACATCGCCGGGATGGAATGGATCGGTAATCACCATCGACCCGCAATGCACGCAGGCCGTGCGCAGGTGATGCAGCCCCTTCAAGTGGCCGCACTTGCACTCCCAGTTGCCGATGGAAAAATCCACAAAGTCCAACTGCGAGATGCCGCGAAAATCGGTGATGGGAAATACCGACACAAACACCGACTGCAAACCGGCGTCGTCGCGCTCATTGGGCAGCTTGTCCATCTGCAGAAAGCGCTCATACGAACGCCGCTGCACTTCAATCAGGTTGGGTATTTGGGTTGCGGTGGGAATCTTGGAAAAATCGAGCCGGCTGCGAATCGCGCGCTTCTCGTTGGGCATGTTCACTCCTGACCCTGGTCGCTCCGGCGCCGAATTTGGCCCGGGCCGGCGCCCGAGTCTCTTCGGCGCCGGCTAATTACGGTAAGTAAGTCAAAAAAACCGGACTGGCGACTGCAATCTCCAGCCTCACACCTCAAACCCGGCAAGCCCCTCGTTAAGCCTCCAAGGTAACCTCGCTGCCAGGCCGCAAGCACACCGGCAATCTCCCCCGGGGCCATGCATCTCCCGTGAAACTTCATTCAAAACGCGTCGTGGGCATTGCCGCACATCCGGCAAGTGCGCTATGCTGCGCACAATCGAGGAAGCTAACGCAAAGGATGGAACCTGTTTACGATTCTGGTACGCGCAGAGCAAATTTTCCCGAAATGGCCCCTCTGCCGCAGTCGGAAGACACGAACAGCCCGCAAGGACACAATGCCTCGCGAGCGCGGCCCATCGCCTGTGCCCCCATCCGAATTCTTTTGACTGCTCTCGCCGATCCCAAAGCTCGCTTCTGCCGCTCGCTCGCCAGCCACTCGCAACGTCAACGGAAACTCAGCCTGCCGCCTAAGTAAACTGTTGACCCCAAGGCACTTAACTACAAAGCGAATCCCGCCGCCAGAGGGCTTGGCTCTGCCCCGGCCAGCGGTTGCTCGCGTGCCCATTCCCAACTCTCATAACACGCCAACCCAAAGACCCATTCCTTCAAAAAAACAGAATGCGACGAAAAGACGCGCAACCTTATATCTTAGCGCGTTTCGGCCAGCCTTGCAAGCCGCA
>CAWIFE010000024.1:0-187784 GCA_963835355.1 uncultured Acidobacteriaceae bacterium
AGTTTGCCGATCATTATGCGGGTTTGCGGTACGGTGGATGTACAGGGCATTCAATCTGGCAGAGCGTTGGATTGGTCGAGCACGGCGGCCGCTTAATCAGAGTTATCGCTCAGCTCGAGATTTTGCGAGTTGGACGTGCTCTGGGAATACGTCGCATCTCCGTCGTATACCGCGGTGATGCTGTTTGAGTAGGACTGCGTGAAGGCCTGCGCCCAGGCAGCCGTGCCGGAGGAAACCGTGACACTTTTGAGAAAAACGCCATTATCGTAAAAGTCGACCTGCCCGGTTGCTGCCGGAGGATTGACCTTGGCTGTCAGGGTGACCGTATCTTCGAGGTAGCCCACGTATTCACTCAGCGTCAGCGTTGTCGTGGTTGGCGTCGATCCCGGATTGCCGACGGTGACGATTTCGGGGCTGCTGGTGTTGGAGATATACGCTGTATCACCGCTATAGACGGCCGTAAGACTGTGGGAGCCCGAAGCTATAAGGGAATCCACAAACGAGGCTGCGCCCCCAGTGACTGAGGCGCTGCCGATCAAACTGGTTCCGTCGAAGAATGTTACCGTGCCTGTTGCCTCCGCCGGTGAAATGTTGGCGGTCAGCGTGGGAGAGTCGCCTATGAAGAGTGAAGAAGGCACAACCTGCAGCACGACGGTGTCGGGAGTGCTGCCGGTAACGAAGAGAGAAACCTGATTTGAAGTGCTCGTTTCCCAAGAGGCGTTTGCGGCAAAGGTAGCTTTCAATGCTTTATTGCCCGCACTGACAAATGCAGTAGTCAACGTGGCGACACCTGCATTCACATTGGCCGTGCCAATCGCTGTCGACCCGCTATAAAACGTGACGGCGCCCGTGACGGTTGCAGGAGAGAGGCTGGCAGTCAAGGTAACGTTCCCGCCTACCTGGACGGAGCTGGTTGATGCTTGCAGAGTGGTCATTGTCACCAGCGGACCGCTGATGTTTATGGGGAGCGGATTCGAGGTGCTGGAAAGATAGTTGTAGTCGCCCGAATAGACCGCGTGGAGTGTTGCTGTTCCTCCGGCCGCGAATGACGTTGTCAAGCTGGCGCTGCCTGCAATAACGGCAGAGACGCCGATATTGGTCGTTCCGTTATAAAACGTGACCGTCCCCGTGGCTGACGAGGGAGAGACTGCGGCGGTTAATGTCACATTGGTTTGGTATTGCGGCGTCGTAGTGGAGGCTTGAAGAATCACCGAAGTGGCTGCCAATTGATTGCTGTACACGCCGATCGACTTAGCCTGGGAGGTACTTGATGAATTGAACTCGTCCCCGCTGTATTTCGCGGTAATGCTCTGCACACCGCTGGAGGAGAACGTGGTCGAAAGTTGCGCTCCTGAATCCAGGGAAAAATAGAAAAAATTGCTGGAGACCTGCGCAGTCCCGATTGCGTTCGACCCGTTATAGAAGGTTACCGTTCCGCCCGCGTCAGCCCCACCGGAGATGTCCGCCTCCAAGATTACCGCCTGACCTACCGTGACGCTGGTCGAGGGAGCGATGACGGTTAAATTGGTCGAAAACTTGTATTGTGAGTTGGAGCCAATGCCGCTCAGGCACCCGGTAAGCGACAAAACAAAGACAAGCAGAAGCGGAAACAGAATTCGACGGTAAGAATAAGGCATGATGTTCCCCCTTTCTTCCTCCAATTCGGAGGGTCACTCCTCGCGCCTATTCATCCCGGGGGGGTACTGGGCAGTGAGATGCTGTCTTCGCACAAAAAGTTTTCCAAGGCTTCGCGTTTGTCGGCGATTAAATGCGTAGAAGCAAAGTGATCTAGTTCACGTCAGTTCCCACGGCTCTGTTGTGCCCCCAGAGCAGCGAGTGTGTAACCGGGTATTCGGAAGTCGCTCGCGTTTTGGGCGGGTCGACAGCGGCAAACGTCTGGGCGTCTTGGGGCGGATTTCGAGCGGGGGCTGAAGCCCACGTTTGTTTTGGAGCGGTTACGGCAGTCGGGGATAAATCTCCGACCTACCAGCCAAGCCTTGATACAGGGCTGTGGGGTTGGGTTCGTGCTATCCCACCATAGCAAAGCTAGGATGGGCCACCCATTTCTCGTGGTGGGTGGAGATCGCGAAGAGCAAAAGCAGGTCCCTCGGCTCCGCTGAAATGCGCTGCGCTCGGGATGACACCTCTGTGGGGAGTGAACGGTGGTCGACGTAGAGCTTTTCGTGCGTGGCTGAGGGGCGCAGGCCGGACTCGGGTCTGGTGCGAATCCAAAGAGTAGTCTGGTTGGGGAGAAAACCGATGTATCGAGCCAAAAATGCGACCATTCTTCTGCTTTTTCTTCTTTTTTTACTGGCCGGCCCGAGGACGGCGAACGCGCTGGGCGAGCCGAAGTATGTAAGCAATGTCTCCTCGCAAGGAGCCTTTGTGCTGGCGGCGAACGGACAGGCGGCGACGCTCGAGGTGAGCGGCGAGGATTGGCCCGGGGTGGTGAGGGCCGTGGGCGATTTGAGCCAGGACGTGGGGAGGGTGACGGGACACGATGCGCCGGTGGTCAAGATTGGGGCGGCGGCCGGGCTTGGGGCGGCAGGCGGGGCCGGGGCGGCTGGCAAGCCAGCAACGAGCGGGCGAGGCGTGTTTGATGGCGAAGTGGTGCTCATCGGGACCATCGGGCGGAGTCCGCTGATTGATGCGCTCATCAGGAAACACAAACTCGACGTGAGCGGGATCGCGGGCCAGTGGGAAGCGGCGGTGACCACGGTGGTGGAGCACCCGATGCCCGGAGTGCGGCGAGCGCTGGTGATTGCGGGAGCGGACAAGCGCGGGACGATCTACGCGATCTACGACCTTTCAGAACAGATTGGAGTTTCGCCGTGGTACTGGTGGGCCGATGTGCGGGTTCCACACGCGGACGCCTTGTACGTGCAGCCGGGGCGGATTGTGCAGGCGGCCCCGGCGGTGAAGTATCGCGGGATTTTTTTCAACGATGAGGCGCCGGCGCTTTCGGGATGGACGAAAGAGAAGTTCGGCGGGATGAATCACGAGTTCTACACAAAAGTATTTGAGCTGCTGCTGCGGTTGAAGGCGAATTTCCTGTGGCCGGCGATGTGGAACAACGCGTTTGCGGCGGACGACCCAGAAAACGCGAAGCTGGCGGATGAGTACGGGATCGTGATGGGGACCTCGCACGAAGAGCCGATGATGCGCGCGGAGAAGGAATGGACTAACGGGCATCATGGCGCGTGGGACTACACGACGAATCAGAAAGAGATTGACGAGTTCTGGCGCGCGGGGATGGAGCGGGACAAGAACTACGAGGAGGTGGTGACGCTGGGGATGCGCGGCGAGGACGACACGCCGATGAGTGCCAGCGCGAATACGGAGCTGCTGGAGCGCATTGTCGCGGACCAGAGAGAGATTTTGAAGGAGACGGTGAACCCGGATTTGAGCAAGGTTCCGCAGGTGTGGGCGCTCTACAAGGAGGTGCAGGGCTACTACGAAAAAGGCATGCGCGTACCGGACGATGTGACGCTGCTGTGGAGCGACGACAACTGGGGCGATTTGCGGCGGCTGCCGACGGCGGATGAGCGGAAGCGATCGGGCGGAGCGGGAATCTACTACCACTTCGATTATGTGGGAGGGCCGAGGTCGTACAAGTGGCTGAACACGAGTTATCTGCCGAAGATCCAGGAGCAGATGAACCTGGCGCTCGCGTACGGAGCGGACCGGCTGTGGGTGGTGAATGTGGGCGATGGAAAGCCGATGGAGTTTCCAATCGAGTTCTTTCTGGATTACGCGCGGACGCCGAAGCGCTGGGACAAGGACCACCTGGACGAATTTACGAAGCTGTGGGCGGCGCGAGAGTTCGGGCCGGAGCATGCGGACGAAATTGCGACGGCGATGGAGGAAACCACGCGGTACAACGGACGGCGGAAGCCGGAGCTGATCGATCCGACGACTTTCAGTTTGGCGAATTACGGCGAGGCTGATCGTGTGGAGGCGGAGTGGAAGACGCTGGCCGAACGCGTAGACAAACTGGCTACGAAGCTGCCGGAAGATGAGCGGGCGAGTTACTTTGAGCTGATCCAATATCCGGTGGATGCGTGCGCGAATTTGACGGAGATGACTCTTGCGGCGGCGCGGAATGCGGCGGATGCGAAGGTGGGGAATCCGCGAGGCGAATGACGAGGCCGAAAAGGTATGGGCGCTGTTTCAAAAAGACGCGGCGCTGAGCGACGAGTACAACCATGGCGTGCTGAGCGGGAAATGGGACCACATGATGGACCAGACGCACATCGGGTACACGGCGTGGAACGATCCGCCGGCGAATGTGATGCCCGCGGTGAGCTGGATCCAGGTTCCGGAGGCGGGTTCGCTGGGAGTGAGCGCGGAAGATGCGACGTTCACGCGAGCGGGAGGACGGTTTGGCGTGTCGCTGGGGACGATTAATTCGGTGGCTGACGGGACGCGGACGCTGACGCTGTTCGATCGCGGCAAGACGCCGGTGGAGTTCACGGTGCAAACGAGTGCGCCGTGGATCGTGGCGAGCGTGGCCGGCGGAAGGGTTGGGTTGATCGAGGGGAAGGTTGTGCTGCACGTAGATTGGAGCAAGGTGCCGGCGGATGGAGACAGCGCCGAGGGGACGGTTACGGTGAGTTCGGGTGAGGGACGGCCGATGACGTACACGCTGCGCGCGCTGCGGCTGCCGGTGACGCGCGCGGACGCGCAGGGATTTGCGGAGAGCGATGGTTACGTGGCGATAGAGGCGGCGGATACATCTGGGCGCACGGCGGACGGCGAAACGCATTGGGCGGAACTGCCGGGTTACGGCGAGACGAAATCGGCGATGACGGTGTTTCCGGTGACGGCGGAGAGCAATACGGATTCGAAGGCGGGGCTTGAGTACAAGATGTATTTGTACGACTCGGGCGATTTTCAATTGCAGGCCACGCTGGCGCCGACGCTGAATTTTGTCCCGGGTCGCGGGGTGCGATTTGCGGTCTCAGTCGATGGGGGATCGCGGACCGTAGTCGATGAGCTGGAGCACAACTCCCAGCAGGACTGGGAGCAGGCGGTGAGCGATGGCGTGCGGCGCGTGACGGTGCCGCTGACGATTGCGAAGCCGGGACCCCACACGCTGGAGATTTGGGCGGTCGATCCGGGTGTGGTGCTGGAGCGCGTTGTGGTGAGCCACGGTCCGCTGAAGCCGAGTTATCTGGGACCGCCGGAGAGCGCGCGGTTTCCGGAATAGCAAGCTCTCAAAACAACAAAATTTGAGGATCCATGAGAACAAGGCAGTAGCGCCGTCCCTACGGGACTCCCGATTCATTCAGGTTTCGCGTTCCCCACGCTGAAGCGTGGGGCTAGCAAACGCTGCGCCTACGGCGCGAGGATTTGGGCGTCCTTTGATTGTGCTCAAGGCAGGCTTAAAGGTCGAGCGCCGATACAAGGCCGGCGGTTTGGGATCGTGCTATCCCAGGTCCGCAAATGCGAGGGACCTGGGGCACCCATTTTCGTGCTGAATTGGGATCGAAAAAATAATCGGCCGCTCTGTCATTTGACGGTGACGGTCGGCTCGACGGAGAGGCCGGGGCGGAGCTCGTGGTGCGGATCTTCATTGGCCAGGTCAGTAAAGTCGATGCGCACCGGAATGCGTTGCACGACTTTGACGTAGTTGCCGGTGGCATTCTCCGGCGGAAAGAGCGAGAGCACCGATCCGGTGGCTCCGCCGATCTGCGTGACGCGGCCGCTATAGTTCTTGCCGGTTGAGTCGACGTGGATTTTGACGGATTGGCCGGCGTTCATGTGCTTGAGCTGGGTCTCCTTGAAGTTGGCCGTGATCCAGAGGTCCTGGAGCGAAACCAGGGTGAGGAGATTCTGTCCGGCGGCGAGGTTCTGATCGATCTCGACGCTCTTGCGGGTGATGATGCCGTCAGCGGGAGCGACGATTTTGGTATAGCTGAGGTTGAGGTTGGCCTCATCGAGCTGCGCTTGAGCCTGCTGGACCAGGGCGTCGGCCTGCTTGGCGCGAGCGCTCTGCGCTTCGACCTGCTGCGGACCGGTTTCGGCGAACTTCAACAGCGCCTGTGCCTGCAATTCTTTCTCGTGGGCAAGGCGGACTCCGTCGCCAGCGGCCTGCTCGTTGGCGCGCGCGTCGGCGAGCTGCGCTTTGGCGGCATCGGCGGCAGCAACGGCCGAGTCAAACTGCTGCTTGCTGATGACGTCCTTTTCGACCAGCGGCCGATAGCGCTCGAGATCCGCCTGCGCTTTGGTGTTGTTGGCCTCTGCCTGGGCCACCAGGGCATGCGCCGCCTCAAGTTGCTTTTCCGCCTGCGCCACCGCTGCCTGCGTGCCGCTGACATCGTGGCCAGCGGAGCTCAGATTGCTTCCCGTATTGACCGTTGTGATGGGAACATTGACGCGGGCTGCCGCGGCATTGGCCTTGGCGCTGGCCAGCGCGGCTTCGGCGTTTTCGACGGCAACCTGGTAGTCGCGCGGGTCGAGCTCAACGATGGGATCGCCCGCCTTCACGATCTGGTTCTCTTCGACATCGACTTTCAAGACCTGTCCGGCCACGCGCGAGCTGACCTGGATGAGGTGGCCGTTGACTTGCGCGTCGTCAGTATCTTCGCTGAAGGTGGAGTGCCACCAGAGGCCGAGGGCGACGAGCGCCACCACCAGGATGGCGACAATGATCAAGCCCCTGCGACGGGACTTCGGCGCCTCAATCTCAGTCTCTGCGGCCGATTCGTTGGGTTCCGGTTTTGGAGTTGGAGTTGGAGTTGGATCCGGCACGTTCACTTCCCTCCTAAGTATTTCTTGTAGTCCAGCCCGTCTCCGAGGGCGCGGGCCAGGCTGAGCTTGGCTACGTTATCGCGATAGAGGCTGGCGACGTACTGGCTGTCGGCCTGAGCGACGGACTGCTGCGCCTGGCTGACGGCAAGGTTGTCGCTGACGCCGTTAGCATAGCGCTCCTGCGCCTCTTTGAGAGCTTCGCCGGCGAGGTCGACGCTGGAGCGCGCCACTTCAACTTGTTGCTGCGCCGCTGCGATGTCGAGAAGCGCGTCGCGGACGTCGGCTTCGATCTGCGCATCTTTGTCGCTCAACTGCGCCCTCGCGGTGTCGAGCTGCGCCTGTGCCTGCTCGGCCTGACCGCGCAGGGCAAATTCATCGAACACGGGCACGCTGAGCGCGGCGGATGCATCGACGGTGCCATGCGAGTGGGCCAGCGTGGTGCCGATGTCGCCGTAGTCGGCGTCGGTTTCGATGGTGGGAAAACGCGCCGCAGTTGCCGCTTTGCGCTGTTCGGCGGCGGCGGCGGTTTGCTCGACGAGAGCGGCCAGATCCTTGCGATTCGCTTTGGCCTGCTGGATGAGCGTGTTCGCATCGAGTTGATCGAAGGGCGCGTAAGGCGCGGTGTCGGTGAGATTGAAGCTTTGCGCCAAGGGCAGGCCAATGGCGCGCGCGAGAGCCAGCTTGTCTTTTTCGAGCGAATCCTGGGCCGCGATCAACTGCTGCTCGAGGGATTGATAGTCGACGCGGGCACGCAACTCGTCGAGGAGCGGCGCCGTGCCTGCCTGGTGATTGTCGACGGCCTGGTCAAGAGAAACCTTGGCGGTTGCCACCTGCGCTTGAACGCTGCTGACGTTGGTCTGGTCGGCGAGCACGAGTAGATAAGCATTGCCGACAGTGAGCACAACCATGTCGCGCGCGTCCTGGGCCGACAACTGCGCGGCGGCAAAGTTGTGCCGGGCGGCAAGATAGTTGCGCAGCGATTGAACGTCGATCAGCGACCAAGTGAGCGAGGCGCGGACGTCGGTATATCCAAACGGCCCGATGACCTTGGGGAAACCGGGGATGCGAAGGCCTTCGGCGGGCAGATCGACTTGCGCCGCTGTTTCCTTGGCGGTGAAGTCGATGGAAGGAAGCAGCGATTGCAACTGGCTGAGGCGCGCGGCTCGTGCGCCAGAGGTTTGCGTGCCGCTGAGAATGATTCCCAAATTCGATTGCAAGCCGCGCTGGATGGCGTCGTCGAGCGAAAGATCGATCGTCTGTGCGGAGGGCTGGCCCTTGGTCACGCCACCTTGAAAATCCGTTGCCGATGGCGGGGAGGGCGCGGTCGGCGGAGGAATGACGGACGACTGCGCAGCCGCAGCGCGGCCAAAAAGACAAACGCCCAAAGCGAGAGCCGTGGCACAGAAACGGATTGGGGTTTTGATGGATTTCTTCGGCAATTTGGACCTTGCGTAAGAACGGCGAATGCGGACGCCCGAAAATGGACTACCAAGAAATTGATGCGCTGCAGGCGCAACGCGGTTCTTAAATCTAGTGTATCGAACGTGGGGCGTGATGCGCCCTGTTTCGGATTCGGACTCAGTAGGTTCCGGGCTGGCGGTAGGGCGAGCCGGCGGCGAAGCGGCGCTCTTCGCCGCGCGGGTCGGACTCGACGTGGGGCTCGACGCGGGGCTCAGCGCTGGGCTCGACGCGCGCAGAGCTGTCCCAGATCATTGTGTTGCGCTGATCGAGGCTGTAGGCCGGCCAAAGCGGAAGCCCGGGATGATTTGGGTTACCCGTCGCGGCGTAGTGAATCAACATTCCGGACATGGTGTCGGCGAGGGGTTGAGCGGCAGCGAGGTCTTCGGGCGAAGAGCCAATCTGGCCGGGCGCCGCGGCGAGATTGTCGAACATGAACGGAATGTCGATGGTGTGGACTGCGCGCGCGCCGGGAGCGTCACGATGCCAGTTCATTTGATAAACCCAGGTGTGCGTCTGACTGGCGGGATTCTGGGCGCGGCGCTCGGCTTCAAGCACCTGGCCGGGCCACGCGCGGAATGCGGTGGCTGCCGCGACGACGACGTCGATGGGCGATTTTTCGGGATAGATGGTGCGGTATTTCGCGATGACTTCTTCAGCGGAATAAGGGCCGAGATAGATGGCGACCGCGTTGCGCAGAGCCGCGGGCGCATCGTCCCAGGTGAGCGAGGCGCCGACGGGCACGGCAGTTTCGTCATGCGTGTTGCCGAGAATCATGGGCACGGCAGCGGAGAGCGGGGGAGCGTCGGGAGTGAAGGGATCGCGCGAAAGGACGACGCCGTCAACGACGGGAAGCCAATCGGAACTGGTGGCGGCGGCAGCGGCCTGAATCTGCTGCCAGGGAATGGTTTTGAGATCGGCGAGATTGGCCTGAGTAATTCCGAGTTTGGCCAGCACGAGCTCGGTGCGTTTGGAGGCGATGTCGATGGAAGCGCCTTTGACCTGTTGGCCGCTCATGGTCATCACGCGGTGAAAGAGTCCGTGCGCAGAGGACATGGCCATGAGCGTGGCGCATTTCGCTCCGCCACCGGATTGACCAAAGATCAAAACGCGGGAAGGATCGCCGCCGAATTCGGCGATGTTTTCGCGCACCCATTTGAGGGCGAGCACAAGGTCGAGCATGCCGACATTGCCGGAGTCGGGAAATTGCTTGGGATCGACCGCGCCGAGGTAGAGAAAACCGAAGGCATTGAGGCGGTGGTTGACGGTGACCACGACGACGTCGCCGCGTTGGCTCAGACGTTTGCCGTCGTAGAGCCCGCTGTTGACGGAACCGTTGTTGTACGCACCGCCGTGAAAATAGACAAGCACGGGACGCTTGCGGTGATCGCGCAGGGCGGGAGTGAAGACGTTGAGATGAAGGCAGTCTTCGCTTTGCACTCCGCTTTCGGGAGCGATTCGCGGAGGCGCGCCCGCCGGCGTTGAGCCCGCTGAACCCAGACTTGGCGCGGAGTCGATCGCTTGCAGGCCTCGCAGCACGGTGAGCTGCGGAGCGCGCGTGGTGAATGCGTCGCAGGCTTTGACGCCGGTCCAAGGAGTGGGCGGCAGCGGGGCCTGGAAACGAACGGGAGCTGTGTCGGCTCCGTAGGGAACTCCGCGGAAGACTTTGATGCCGTCTTCGAGAGTGCCGCCGATGAGGCCGTAGCGCGTTTTGGCAATGGGAGTGGAATTGCCCGCGACTTCCTGCGGCGTGAGCTGGCCGGCCAGAGCAAACAGGCGGCGACCGGCGGCGGCGGTGGCTACCGCGGCTCCAAAACAGGTTGCCGCGGCACAGGCGGAACGCAAAACGGTGCGGCGATCGATGGGATTCATGGGGTGGCCTCGACGGGGAAAGCTGGGCGGCTTCCGTGGTCAGACCATTGTAATCGGGCCGTGTGCGGAGGGGCACGGCTATCCCCGGTCCCCAAAAGCTGAATTTCAAAAAAAGGGGGTCCTTCGACTCCCTTCGCTTCACTCCGGTCGCTCAGGAGGGGGCACCCAATCTTTTGCGGTTTGCGGAGGCAGCGAAATGCAAAAGCGGGTCCCTCGACTCCGCTGAAAAACGCTTCGCTCGGGATGACATTGCGCGGGGAGGGGGGTGTCGGGTCGCAGCCGGGTTTTTCCGCAGGCACTGAAGGCCGGTGAGTGAAGGCGCCGAGTTCAGGGGCCTGCTCCCGCCGTTCCTTCCGTTTTTCGTCGAGCCTTAATAATTCCTATGGGCTTTGTCCTGTATCAGTTCCGTAGGACAGGGTTTCGACCGAGGGTAAGGCCTCCCGTGCCGAAAGCCGGTAAAACGGCGTAGACTGCCAACACAGCGAATTGGACAGGAAAATGGCCAGAAGTACCAAAAAAATCAAGCTCTTCAACGGGCGGGACTACTCGTGGATGCAGTTCAATCGGCGTGTCCTCGAGGAGGCCGAGGACCAGGCCAACCCGCTTGTGGAGCGCGTGAAATTCCTGGCCATTACGGGGTCGAATCTGGATGAGTACGTCGAGGTGCGCCAGGCCGGGCTGATGCAGCGCATCGAAGACGGCTATCGCGAGCCGGGTTACGATGGCCTGCGGCCCGACGAGTCGCTAACGGTTCTGACTGCCGAGATACATAGCTTTGTGGCCGCACAATACCACTGCTGGAATAAGCAATTGCTGCCGGAGCTGCGCAAGCAGGGGATCCGGCTGCTGCGGTGGGACGAGCTTGGCGAACACGCCCGCGAGTTTGCGCGCAGCTACTTTCAGCGCGAGGTCGACCCGCTGTTGACGCCAATCTCGATCGACCCGGCACATCCATTTCCGCGCGTGCTGAACAAGGCGCTCTGCCTGGCATTGCTGCTGCGGGCGAAGCGGCGCAGCTCCGGCCCGCAGGTGCTGGGGGTGGTGACGGTGCCGCGCGCGCTGGCGCGCTTCGTGCGTCTGCCGAGCGACCACGGTCACTACGATTACCTGCTGCTGCAGGACCTGATTGAGCAGCATCTGGGCGGGATGTATCGCGGGTACGAAGTGCTGGCATCCGCGTCGTTTCGCGTGACGCGCAATTCAAATCTCTATTTCGAAGAGGAAGAAGCGCGGTCGCTGCTGGAAACGATCCGCGTGGAATTGCACAATCGCCGCAAGGGCGACGCGGTGCGACTGGAGATCGAGAGCGATGCCGATCCTGAGATTGTGGAACGGCTGCGCGTGAACTTCGAGTTGGAAGAGGACCAGGTTTTTCGCTGCGAAGGGCCCGTGAATCTTTCGCGGCTGATGTTCTTCTACGGCGACGTGCAGAGGCCGGACCTGAAGTTTCAACCGTTCACGCCGAAGCCGCTGCTGCTGAGCCGCAAGTCAACGGGAATCTTCGATGAGTTGCGCCATCGCGACATCCTGCTGCACCACCCGTACGATGCTTACGACCCCGTGGTCGACTTCATCCAGCAGGGCGCGCAGGATCCGGCTGTGATGACGATGAAGCAGACGCTCTACCGCACCAGCCACGATTCGCCGATGTTTCAGGCGCTGACCGAAGCCGGAGCAAGCAAGGAAGCGACGGTGGTGGTGGAGCTGATGGCGCGCTTCGATGAGGCCTCAAACATCCGCTGGGCGCGCAGCATGGAGGACGCGGGCGTGCAGGTGTTTCACGGCGTGGTGGGCCTGAAGACGCACTGCAAGCTGGCTATGCTGGTGCGCCACGACGAAGACGGCGTGACGCGGCGCTATTGCCACCTAGGCACCGGCAACTATAACCCCGACACCGCGCGGTTCTACACCGACTTGAGCCTGCTGACCTGCGATCCGCAGATTGGCGAGCGCGTGCACATGGTGTTCAACTACCTGACCGCACACGCCGAGGTGGACGACTATAGCCCGCTGCTGGTTGCGCCGCTGACCATGGCGGAGAGCTTTCTGCGGCTGATCCGCCGCGAGCAGGAACACGCGCAAGCTGGCCGGCCGGCGCACATTGTGGCCAAGATGAACGCGCTGCTGGAGCCATCGATTATTCAGGCGCTCTACCAGGCGTCGCAAGCCGGCGTGGAGATCGACCTGATCATTCGCGGATTGTCGATTCTACGGCCGGGCGTGAAAGGGCTGTCGGAACGGATTCGCGTGCGGTCGATTGTCGGGCGATTCCTGGAGCACTCGCGCATCTTTCACTTCGCCAACGGCGGCAGCGACGAAATCTACATCGGCTCGGCCGATTGGATGCCGCGCAATTTGTTCGAGCGGTGCGAAGTGGTGTTTCCGGTGCGCGATCCCGCGGCCCTGGCGCGGATTCACGGCGAAATTCTGCCGGCATACATGGCCGACACGGTGAAGGCGCGGCTGCAGCAGCCCGATGGGGCTTACATACGCGCGAGCAAGCTGTTGAAGGATACGCCGCCCTTCTCAGCCCAGGAATTCCTGATGCAGTTGGCTGAGGGGAAGACGGAGTTGGAATCAATTCCCGCGCCGGGGGCAAAACGCCATGCAAAGAGCGCAGAAACCGCAGCCACCGCGGCGGACTGAATGAGACTTCGTTTACTGTGATGACGCCTACGGGGCCGTCTGCTCCGGAACCACGTTGATCCCGCTCTGCTTGTATTGAAACTCCACAGTCCAAGTGCTTGGCGCGGCGTTACCGCCAACCTGAGCCGGCTTGAACTTCCAGTGCCGAGCGGCTTCAAGCGACTTGCCGGCGAAATACTTGCTCGGACCAGGTGAATCGATCGTGGCATCGGTGACGATGCCATTTGCGTCGACTGAAAGCCCGACCGATACCTTGATCGTTCCTTTGATTGTTCTCATTGCACTGGGAATAATGTCGGGCAAAATCTGATTTATGACGCCATGGTTGACGGTTGTTCTGCCAGCCGCGGGACTCTGATCGGCTTGAGCCTCGGGCTGGGGCTGTGGAGCGGGCGCTGCGACCGGCGCTGAGGCCTGCGTGGGCACAGGGGCGGCAGCGGGAGGGGCAGACGAAGTTGCAGTTGGAATTGGCGGAGTTGGAGCTTGTGCCGGACTCGCAACAGGCTTCGCAACGGGGCTGGAGGCGTGAGCCGGAGTTGTGGCCGGCGCTGGAGCCGGGGCTGCAGCCGGGAGATTCTGAGATTCGGGTGCGGTCACCGGGAGGGCCTGCGGGGACTTCTGGAGATGCGACACCACGGTCCAGATTCCAATTCCAGCCAGAACCAGTGCAGCGGCGACCAGCAGGATCGGTGCGCGACTTCTGCGGGGCAAAACCACTGCCGGCTTCTCCTGAGGCCGCGAGGGGAACTTGGCCGGTTCGAGACGCGCCCTGATTGCCTCAATCGTCGCGCGACGTTCGGGATCGGAGCGCAGACATTTTCGCGCAATGGAGGCGAAAGGCTCCGGCATCGATTCGGGAACGGTAGGATCAGCGGCTTTTTCGCGATTCCATTCCGGAGGATACTTGGTAAGAACCTCGACAATGGTGGCTCCGAGGGACCAAATATCCGCGGCGGGCTCAATCGACCCGTCTTCGGTCTCCGGCGCATCGCAGACAGTTCGCGGCGGACCGGATATGACGGCTGCGCCCACGGGGCAGAGGCTGTAAGTGGAGAGCTTGAGGCTGTCGCCGGCCGCCATGATGGTCGAGGGATTGAGACGGCCGTGGACGAGTCCTTTGGCGTGCAAATAAGAGAGCGCGGCCAGGGCCGGGCCGAGCATGTCGCGAGTCTCCTGCGGCGTAAGCGGCCGCTCGGAAAGAACGTCCGCGAGAACTTCTTCGGCAAACTCGGTGACCACGTAGATGCATGGAACATCGTCGATCTGGCAACGGCCATGCGTGTAAACCTTCATCAGGTTGGGATGGGAGAGAGCTTCAGCAGCGGACCAGGCGGCCTCGCGGGCCTCGGCGTCTTCAGCATCTGCCGGGATCAATTTGATGACGGCGTTCAGCCCCGGTTCACCGAATTCGGTAAGAAAGACACCAGCGTTTTCGGAGCCGCCAAGCCATCGAAGGAGGGGGAACCGATCATCGGCGAGACTTCCAACCCACTCGCGGCGAACTGTCGATGCGTTCATGGTTTCGATCATACGACCTAACCTCAAGCAACATCTTAGCCTTGAAAGCAAAGATTCAAGCTGGGTTACATGACACTTTAGTAAGGGTCTTGATTCGGGGGGCCGGTGCGGATTTTTGCTTTTTCTTTCCCCTGCGCGGGGCGGCGGTGCGGGCGATTGGAATGTTGAGTCAAGCCGAAAGAGCGGTCAGAAGGCCGAGCCAGCCGGGAGGGATCGGGATCTCAGCGCCAGTCGCCCAGGACATACGCGCCGGGGCGGTTGAAGCCCTGCCCGTTCGGGCGCTGCATTGCAATTCCCAGGGTCATGAGCCTATATCCGCGCGAGCGCATGGACTCAAAAGCGTCCGCGCAAGCCGTACTCACGCCAGCCTCCACCTCCGCACCGAGCGTAAGGGCAAGCGCATCGATCGCGTCGAGCAGACGGTCGAACCGGGCGCCGCTGGTTGCCGCCCCGAACTTGACATAACAGGTCTTTTTGCCACCCTCAGAGCCCGCGCCATTCATGCAAATTGCAAAGGCATCCAAAGTCTGGCGGCCTTCGACAAGGATCACTTCGCCGATGTGTTTCGCCATGACTGAACGAATCTCATCGCTCAGGTCCAGTCCTCGCTTGACCTTATTTGCAAGCCGCGCGCAGGCAGCGATGGCCTGTTCGCGCTCGCTTCGGATGAGCGCTGAAAGCAGAACCGGCGCTTTGGCGGCCTTCGCTGGTTTCTGCGAAGGAGAAGCGGGAGTGCGCTTCATGATGGCGGTCAAATGGCCGGGCCAATAGCCGAATTTCTGGTACAAGCCCACGTGCTTGGGACTGTGCGCAAAGGTGAACAGGCCGGTATGCCGGACGCCCCAACGGTCGAAAATCTTATCCGTGGCCGTTAACAGTTGCTGCGCGATGCCGCGGTTCCAGTATTCAGGCAGGATCGTGAGCGGCCCGAAGAACCCGAACGATCCCCAGCGTGTGGCCACATTGAGGCCGATGAGCTTTCCGCTTTCGCGCGCCGCCAGGACCCTGGTATTGCGCGCGCGCCAGCGCGGAGTGATGAAATCGCGGTCGCCCATAAACTCCAGCGGGTTGGGGATTCCCAGAAACGTGCCAAATGCGAGTCGCACGACGCGGCCTGCTTCATCAAGTTCGCTCTCGCGCAGCGGTCCAATCTGAGCCGATGGGTTCTTCGGCATGGTCATTGCTCTCCTTCGATATGCGCGGCAGCCGTGGGGGGAAGATCGGGGCCTGGGCTGCAATCGCGCCCAGTTTAACCTACGGCGACAAACTGCAGGAATTCATTTTGGGATTCGTGCCTGGACTCCGCAGTCCACGGGATGGGGAGACTTATCGCCCGCTGGTTTCTCCTAGAATTGAGACAGTGCCGCTTCCCCTCGCACAACCGGCGGTTCGAGATGGCGCTCGGTACTCCAGCAAGAGCGCAAACCGGATTTTTGACGCCCCGCGTCCCCTGGCGTTTTGGCATCTGGCCAGCCTGGACGCACCGACAGTTGCCGTTGCGTGGTCGCTGGCGTTTGCGTGGGTCAGTCCGATTCATCTTGCAATCGGGGTCCTGGTGGTTCTGACGTTGATAACGTGGTGCGCTTATGTGTGCGATCGGCTTCTCGATGCGCGGGTGCTCGATGCGCAAGGCGGGTTGCGGAATGCAGTGCGGCCCGCGTTGCGGGAACGTCACTTGTTCCATTGGCGCCATCGCCGGTTGTTTGTGGCGCTGGCCGGGGTCGCGGCGTGCGTTGCAGGGGTGATAGCGCTGACATTCATGCCGCCGCTGGTTCGAGAGCGCGGGTGGTTTCTCGCTGCCGCTGCGCTTATCTACTTTTCGTGTGTTCACGCGACGCCACGGCTGCCGCGGTGGCTTCCCAGACCGGCGACAAAGGAGTTTCTGGTGGGTTTGCTGTTCACCGCGGGATGCATTTTGCCTGCATGGTCGCGTCTTCATTCGGCGGGGACGCTGGAGTTTTCCCATTGGTGGTTCTGGATTGCGGCGGTCTACTTTGCGGCGCTCGCGTGGCTCAATTGCAGTTGCATTGCGAACTGGGAGTCTGACGGCGAAGGGTGCGGGGTTCGCGTTGACGACGACAGGCGGATGATTTTCGGGCCGCGCATGGGGCGAGGAGCGAGTTTTTCGGCGGCTCTCTTGCTTGCAATTGCGGGGCTGCTGCTGGCGTTCGCCGCGAGCGCATCACACCCGCGCTCGGCCGCATTGCTCGTAGCGGGAGCCGTGAGCGCCCTGCTGCTGGCGTTGCTCGACCATTTGCGAACCCGGTTGACGCCGCTTGCGCTGCGCACCGGCGCCGATCTGGTTTTACTGACACCGCTGCTGCTTTTTTTACGATGAACACGATGGTTAAGACCGAACCTGAGGCCAACCCTGCCGCGTTGCAGGATGCGAAGGTGCAAGCACCGAACTTCGATCGGCTGGCGAAGGTCTACCGATGGATGGAGCTTTTCACTTTTGGTCCCTGCCTCTCCCGTTGCCGCGAAGCCTTTCTTCCTGAGCTTGCCTCAGTCCGCCGGGCACTTATTCTCGGCGACGGCGACGGGCGGTTTGGCGCGGAGTTGCTCCGCGCAAACCCTTACGTCGAGATTTGCGCGGTGGACGCGAGCCCCGCGATGCTTGCAGTTTTGCTGCGCCGCGCGGGAGCGGATGCGAGCCGGGTTTGCGTATGCTGCGCCGACGCTCGCGGTTGGCAACCAGAAATGCCGCCTTACGATCTCGTGGTCACGCATTTCTTTCTTGATTGTCTGACGAGCGAGGAGTGTTTCGCACTCGCGGCGAGGGTGCGAGGCGCCGTGTCTCCCCGGGCTGTGTGGATCGTCTCAGAGTTCGCGATTCCTGAGAGTCGGTTTGGACGATGGGTTGCGCGGCCATTGGTCTGGCTGCTCTATCGGGCGTTCGGGCTGCTCACCGGACTTAAGATGCGCCGCCTTCCTGACTATCACTTTGCGTTGCGAGAAGCGGGGTTCACACTCGCCCGCCGGCGCGCGTGGCTATGCGGACTGCTGGCGAGCGAGATGTGGGTCCGCAAGGCGTAGAATTGCGCTGGTCTCGAATTCGAATTCCTCGACGATTCAACCATCAGGACTCCACTCATGAAAATGAACCAAATCGCAATCCTGCTTTGCCTGCTCGCATGCTCAGCGGGCGCGGCGCTGGCTCAGCAGCCGGCGTACCCATTTAAGGATCCCTCGCTGCCGATGGAAAAGCGGATCGACAACCTGCTTTCGTTGATGACGATCGAGGAGAAGATCGACTGCCTGGGCACGAATACGGGCGTGCCGAGGCTGGGCGTGACGAGTTACGGTAACTCCGAGGGCATTCATGGCGTGGTGCAGCGTGAGACCAGAGGCAAGCGCCAACCGATCACGACGACGCAGTTTCCGCAGCCTCCGGGAATGGGCGCGTCGTGGGATCCGGACCTGGTGCGCGAGGCGGCGGGAGTCGAGGGATACGAGGCGCGGTTCATCACGCAGACGGCAAGGTATGACCGCCAGATCCTGATGCTGTGGGGGCCGCAGTCGGACCTGGGACGCGATCCGCGCTGGGGCCGCAGCGAAGAGGTGTACGGCGAGGACCCTTTCTTGAATGGGACGATGGCTGTCGCGTTCTCGAAGGGCCTGGAGGGCGACGATCCGAAATACTGGCAAGCCGCGCCGCTGCTGAAGCATTTTCTGGCCAACGAGAATGAGAACAACCGGAATGGCTCATCGTCGAACTTCGACGAGCGGCTGTTCTGGGAGTATTACTCCGTGCCGTTCCGCATGGCGTTTGTGGACGGCGGAGCGAAGGCGGTGATGGCCTCCTACAACGCGTGGAATGGCACAGCGATGGCGGTGAATCCGATTCTCAAGAGCATTGTTCGCGATCAGTGGGGCGTGGAGGTGATTTCGAGCGATGGAGGAGCGGTGAAGCTGCTGGTGGATCCTCGCCATCTTTATCCCGACCAGAAGGCGGCGGTGGTTGCGTGCCTGAAGGCCGGGATCAACCAGTTTCTCGACGTGTATAAGGATGAAACCAAGGCGGCGCTGAAGGACGGCGAGATCACGGAGGCGGAGATCGACGGGCTGCTGCGGCCGAAATTCGAGGTGACGATTCGGCTGGGATTGCTTGACCCGCCGGAGATGGTGGCTTACACGAAGATCAAGGATTCGCCGGAGCCGTGGAACACGGACAAGGATCGCGACGTTAGCCGGAAGCTGGCGCTCGAGTCCGTGGTGCTCTTGAAGAATGAGAACAACATTCTGCCACTCGACAAGAGCAAGATCAAGTCGATTGTAGTGATTGGCCCGCTTGCCGACCAAGTTCATTGGGATTGGTATGGAGGCACACCGCCCTACGCGATCACACCGTTGCAGGGGATCAAAGACCTGGTGGGGCCCGGCGTCAAAGTGAACTACGCCGCCTATGACACGCAGGCCGGCGAGGACGATGCCATGAAGGCGGCCAGCGAGTCGGATGTGGCTGTGGTGGTGATCGGCAACGATCCGACCTGCGGTGACGAGGCGCATGCGTGGTACAACTCGCCGGGTAACGGCGGCGGCATCACGCTTCCCTGCACCGTTCAAAGCGATGGCCGCGAAGGCCGCGATCGCGAGAGCATCGATTTGGCGCAGGAGCAGATTGTGAAGCAGGTCTTCATCAAGAATCCGAAGACCGTTGTGATGTTGATCTCGAGTTTTCCATTCGCGATCAACTGGACCGCGGCGAATGTTCCCGCGATCATGACCATGGCGCACGCGTCGCAGGATGAAGGAACCGCGCTGGCGAAGGTGCTCTTTGGCGAGTACAACCCAGGTGGCCACCTGGTGGCGACCTGGCCCAAATCGGTGGACCAGCTTCCACCGAGCATGGACTACAACATCCGCGACGGCTACACGTATATGTACTTCAAGGGCGAGCCGCTGTTTCCGTTTGGCTATGGGCTGAGCTATACGACCTTCAAATACTCGAACCTGCGGACCAGTTCTTCGACGTTGGCGAAGGACGGCACGGTCACAGTCAGCGTGGACGTGACCAATAGCGGCAGCCGCGCGGGCGATGCCGTGGTGCAAATGTATGTGAAGCACCTGGGCTCGAAAGTGGAGAGGGCGCGCGAGGAGCTGAAGGGATTCAAGCGCGTGAATGTCCAGCCTAACGAGACGAAGACCGTCGAGATGCCGCTGAAGGCATCGTCGCTGGCGTGGTGGGATGAGAAGTTGCGCGGGTTCCGCGTGGAAGCGGAGGCGGTTCGCGTGATGGTCGGGAATTCGTCGAGCGACATGGAGGCAAGCACGACGGTGCGCGTGCAATAGGATCGTAATGCGAACGGACTCGAACGCCGGGCTGCGTTGTCGCCGCCTGTAACAGAAAACGGGTAGAATTTGAGCGAACCAGGGCCTGTTCACACTGCGAAGGCAGTGCGTGCAGGCTTTGGCGCGCAGGAGGAAAGAGCGCATGCGAAGACGCTGGATCAAAGTCGTTTTGGCGGTTGCGGCACTGGGCCTGGTGATTGTGGCGGTGGTTCCATTCGTGGTGAATGCCGATAGCTTTCGGCCCCAGATCGAGAGCCAGCTTTCGACCTCGCTCAATCGCAAAGTGACGCTCGGCCATCTGAGCCTTTCACTTTTTACAGGGAGCCTCGTCGCCGAGAACATCTCGATCGCCGACGACCCTTCTCTTTCATCGACTCCGTTTCTCGAGGCAAAAGAGCTCGACCTAGGGATTGAACTGGGGCAACTGATATTTCATCGCTCGGTGCGGATTACGGAATTCAAGGTGGTTTCGCCGGCGATTCACTTGATTCATCTTGAAAACGGCACATGGAACTTTTCCAGCATGGGGAGCTCTGAGGCGACGCCCGCTACGAGTTCCAGCGTTCCCAATCTTTCGGTTGACGAATTGGAAATCAAGGATGGGAGCGCGACGGTTGCGACGGTTCCCGCCGCCGGCAATCCATTTACATGCACGGCGATCAACCTCACGGTGAAACAGTTCTCGTTTGCGCAGACGTTTCCATTCGATCTTTCGGTTGGTTTGCCGGGAGATGGCACCGTGAAACTGAATGGGACAGCCGGGCCGATGGCGCAGCAAGACGCATCCAAGACGCCGTTCCAGGCAACGCTGGGGATCAAGCATTTCGATCCGGTGGCGGCCAACGTGGTGGAGGCGAGCGACGGAGTCTCGATGTTTGCGGACCTGAACGCGAAGATTGCTTCGGACGGCAACAATCTGACAAGCAATGGAACGATCGCCGCTTCGCAACTGAAGCTGGCACGTTCAGGATCGCCTGCGGCGAATCCGATCACGATCAACTTTGCAATCTCAGACAGCCTGGCCACCCGATCGGGGCAAGTGTCGGATCTCGCAATCCAAACCGGTTCAGTGGCCGCGCACATCAACGGCGGGTTTCAGACGGGCGGACAAAGCGTCGCGCTCAACTTGCGCCTGTCAGCACCCAATCTTCCGATCGATCAACTGGAGCAGTTGTTGCCGGCTGCCGGAATCACGCTGCCGAGCGGTTCCCAGCTCCAAGGCGGCACGCTCACTGCGAATCTGACGATCACCGGGCCGGCAAATGCGATCACGATCGCGGGCCCGATCGAGATCGACAACACGAAGCTGGCGGGCTTCGACCTCGGCTCAAAGATTCAGGGGATCAATCCCCTGGGCGGGACCAGCGGCGGCACACAGATTGAAAAAGTGAGCGCCAATGTGAATTCGTCACCGCAGATGACGAGCTTTAGCGATATTTATGCGTCGGTTCCCGTGATCGGGACTGCGTCAGGGAGCGGGACAATTTCGCCTTCAGAGGAACTGAACTTCCAACTAACGGCCAAGCTGAACAACTCTTCGATGGCCGGCTCGGCTGTGAACACGGGCGTGAATACCATCGCCAACGTGCTTGGAGATCGCTCCAATACCGCGGCGAGCAAAGGGATACCGCTGACCATCACCGGGATGGCGTCGAATCCGACGATTCGGGCGAATTTGGGAGCCATGGTGAAGCAAACGGCGGGAAGCGTGCTGAATGGCCCTGCCGGTCAACAAGGCGGCAACGCGCTGAAAAAGCTAAAAGGCCTCCTGGGGCATTAGGCGAAGGGCAGGGATTCTTCAGGCCGCGGGGAACAATTCGAATGGCGCATGCGGGACTTACTTGAAGGGCGTGGGGCCATTCGGCAGGCGTGGCGAATGTTACAAATCTGTTAAAATGAGGGTGTAGGAGTTCGGCACGGCCTGATTTATCCCCACCGAATCGATCCCGATGATCCTTTATCTGATGCGCCATGCGAATGCCGGCACGATTCGCGAGAACCCCGTTCTCGACCTGAAGCGGGGCCTCGTGAAGGAAGGCAAGGAGCAGTGCATGTTGATGGCGCGGGTGATGGCGGCGTTGAAAGCGCAGATCGACGTGGTGGTATCGAGCCCGTTGAAGCGAGCCAGGCAGACGGCTCAATTGGTGGGAACAGAGCTGGGTTATGACTCGCAGGTGGAGATTAGCCCCGCTCTGGGATTGAACGCGAGTTTCGCCGATTTCCAGAACATGCTGGCGAAGTACGCAGACCGCGATGGGGTTCTGGCTGTCGGGCACAACCCCAACATCTTTCAGTTCCTTGGCCGGTTGGTCACCGGGAACGGCGGGGCCGCCATCCGCATGCGCAAGGGATCGATCGCCCGGGTCGATATGAGTCACCACCCGGCTCGGCTGCAGTGGCTTCTTGATCCGCGCACGGCGCGGGCGATTTATGCCAGCGTGACAAAGAGCTCGCGCCCGAAGACCTCGCGGAAGTAGCCGGCTTCCTTGCGCAGCGACCACAACTCCAATTCCGCGCCGGTGCGTCCCGGACGCAACTCCAGATAAACCCGCTTGGGGTAGACCCGCGTGCTGACGCGAAGAACGTCAGAGGCGCGGTCCTGATTTAGGGCGATGGCGAGACGCAACAGGATGACGGCGCGGTTTACGTTTTTATGCTCGTCGGCGGGAATGTTGCGCAAGGCGCGGTCGCCGGGCTGAGGGCGGCTCTTGCCGAGGTAGCGCGCGATGGCCGAGACCAGCGTTCGCTGCAGTTGGGTATAGCCGTAAATCTCAGAGCTGGAGATGATGTATTGCGTGTGCCGGTGATGGCCCTGGTGGTTGATGAATTTGCCGGTGTCGCGGAGCATGGCGGCTGCGGCCAGCCAGCTTTCATATTCGGGCTGAAGCTCGTGCATGGACTTGAGCTCGCGAAAAAGCTGGACGGTGTGGGCGCGGACCGGGTCGGCCTGGCGAGGATCGACGCCGTAACGGCGCGCGGTGGATAGCACGCTTTCCCATCGCTCGTGCTCGAACTCGCGGTGAGCTTTGGCGCGGGCGTCCTGCTCGGCCAACATTTGCGCCAAAATGCCATCGCGCAAGCCGAGAGGCGAATAACGAAAGCCTTTCAGGGCGAAGCTCTCGAGGATTTCGGCGTAGACCTCGGCGCCGGCGACGATAATCTCAGCGCGGCGCGGGCCGATGCCGGGCACGGCTTCGCGCTCGGGGAGCGACATTTTGGCCAGCTTGCCGGCGAGCTTGCGTACGGCGCGCGCCGGAACCATTCCAGCCAGGAGGGCAGCGCGATCTTCGGCGCGGTCGGAACCGGACTTTGCGCCGGATTTGGCGCCGAGCCGGGCCGACTTTTTTGCGCCGGGCTTGCCGTTTTTTGTTCCCTGAGCATATGCGGCTGAAAGTGCCGCAGCCGTGCCGGAAGTGGCGATGACCAGCGGCGCGCGGCCAGGCTGAATTTTGCGATGAGCGCGACGCAGCTCGCGCGCGATCAATTGCCTCATGCGGGTGAGGCCGTCGCGCGGAGCTGGATCGTCGGAGAGAAACTGCTCGGTAAGCCGCACCGCGCCGAGAGGAAGGCTGACGGTTTCCCTGATGTGCTTGTGCTCAGAGAACGTGACCTCGCAACTGCCGCCGCCGAGGTCGAGCAACAGCACGCGGCCGCCTGCTCCCGGCTCCGCGCCGGTGACGCCGAGATGAATCAGCCGACCTTCTTCGAGGCCGGAGATGATCTCCATGTTCCAGCCGGTCTCAGCCTTGACCCAGGCCTGAAATGCGGCGGAGTTGCGCGCGTCGCGCATGGCCGCAGTGGCCACCACGCGAATGCGGTCGACGCCACGAGCCTGCACCGCACGCTGAAAGCGCTTGAGCGCGCGCAATGTGGCGGCCATGGCCTCAGGTGAAATGAGCCCAGTGTCGAAGACGCTGCCGCCAAGGCGGGTGACTTCGCGATCTTCGGCGAGCGTCTTGAGCCGGTGCGCGTGCACGCGAGCGATCTTCAGTCTGCAGGAGTTGGAACCGATGTCGATGGCGGCGAAAGTCGGCATGATTTTCTTGGATGCGCTCCGAAGCGAAGGAATCGACCCATCGCCAAGATACACGAAGGCGGCGTAAGGTTAGGGACGCGGGTTCCACAGGGGCAGGAAGTAACTAGATCCATGTGGATGAAATTGGGAGACGTTGCTGAGTTGTCAACTTCTACTCATGTGTGGCTTTTGAACCAGGCAATAACGAGCCGTTGATATTCCTCCGGCGCCGCTGCGGCCGCACCGCAATGGTTCGCGCCCACTAGTTCCCAGAGTTCTATGGTTGGATTGGCGGCCTTCATTCTTTCGGAGTTATACGGCGGAATATTTGTGTCTGCCAGACCGTGAATGAGGAAGATCGGCACGCGACTTGCGGCGACGGCCTTGATTGGAGACGCTAGAGCAAGATTGACCCCGTACCTTAAACGGGTGTAGATCAGACCTACTTCGACCGCCGGACGCAAGAGAGTCCGACCCAGCCAAGGCCCCGTGCCGAATTGCTCGCCCAGGCGGATGTATGCAGCCTCCCTGAAGCTCGCGAATGAGCTCTCCGCAACGACGGCGCAAAACTCGGGCTCCTTTGCGATGGTTTGCAACAGCACCGCCGCGCCCATCGATTCACCGAGACCGTAGATGCAATGCGGAGCCTGCGCCTGCTCGAGCCAGTTGTACCAGCGGACCAGATCGCCTTTCTCCTCGACTCCATATGTGACAATCGAGCCGCCGCTTTCGCCGTGCGCGCGTGCGTCGGGCAGCAGCACAGAATAACCTCGCTCAAGAAGAAGTTCAGCGTTACCCAGCATTCCAGCTCGGTTATCGCCCTGCCCGTGCAGAAGAATGACTGCGTTGCCATTGCCGCCCAGCGGAATGAAGCTCCATGCGCTGAGAATTGCTCCGTCTTCGGCGCGAATTGCGACCTCGCTCATTGCGGATTTGTTGCGTGCGCCGATCGCTTGCGCGAGTCTCTCGTCGGCAGGCTCCAGCGGTTTTCTCGGGATGTGCAACGCGCCTTCCACCGCGACAATGCCGATGAGGGCGGAAGCAATTAGCCACGCGGCCAGGCAGGAGAGGACCAAGGAGACGAGATTGTGCTCACGTTTCACCGATGATTGAAATACGGCTGATACCTCGAAGGCGTTCCCTTGCCGGTGCAGGCAGACGAATCGCTGCTACGGTTTGATGACGGTGGCGAGGAGAGCGGAGAGGCCGTTCCAGGCGATCTGGATGCCGATGCAAAGCAAAATGAAGGCGATGACGCGGAGGATTCCGTGGGCCGTGGAGGGCGGGATTTTCCTGGTGATATAGGGCGCGTAGGCGTAGCAGAAATAACAAAGAACGCTGAGAGCAACGATGGCAAGAAATACGCCGACGTGGGCCAGAATGTCGTGAGTAAGATTCTTATCCGAGATGTGCGCGGTGACCGTGAGCAATGCAACCAGCGTGCCCGGCCCTGAGGTGATGGGAAATGTGAACGGATAGAAGACGCTCTCCTCGAGATGGCTTGTATCGGGTTCGCCGCTTTGGCCGGTTTCCTCTTCTTTGTTGCGCGACCCCGCGCCGGCGCTGGGCTCATTCAACACACCCCAGCCCATAGCCGCAACGACCATGCCGCCAGAGAGCTGGACGATGGGCAGAGAGATGCCGAAGAAATTGAGAATGGTTGCGCCCAGCAGCTCAAAAACCGCAAGGAAAACGATGTTGTTGATGGCGATACGGCGTGCGAGGGAGTGAAGGACCTTGGGCGGCGCACCGCCAACGAGGCCGAGAAAAACCAGGGCGGAGCCGAGCGGGTTGATCAGCGGCAGGAGCACGCTGAACGCGATGAGAAAGGCCTTCCAAACCGGCAAGAGAGTTCTCCCTTTGTTGAATCTTAATTGCTCACGGGGCGCGTGAGGCGATCGGTGGCCAGCGGCGACCGGAGAATTGCGGCGCGGCCAGCGGCTTGCACTGTGAAACGCGGCATGAACGCGGCTGTTATTCTGATATGGATACAAAGGATTTGCCATCGGGATTCAGGGAACATGGGTGGTCATCCCACGGGGCTGAAGCCCTTTTCTTTTCGCGGCGGTCTTGCGGCGGGGTGGAATTGGCGCCATGGCGCAGGACGGGCTGACGCAAAACGCACGGACCAAGATGACAACGATGAATGCGATGAGGACAATCGACCGCCCGCAGGCCGCGCTCTCGACGCGAACGGTGTGGCTGGTTTTTGCGGTCGTCTGGGTCACGATTTATTTTGCGTCGCTGTTTTCTCCACCGCTGCTGGATGATGTGGACGCGGCGCACGCGCAGGCGGCGCAGCACATGGCCGAGAGCGGCGACCTGATCACCGCGAAGACCAACGGCATCCGCTACATCGAAAAGCCGCCGCTGCCCTACTGGATCATCGCTGGGATGTACAAAATCTTCGGCCAGAGCACTTTTTCGACGCACCTGCCGAATGCGCTGGCAATGCTGGGCCTGGCATGGCTGGCGTGGCTATGGGGGCGGCGAGCGTGGGGCGAGCGCTCGGGATTTTATGCCGGGCTGGCCGTGCTGACTTCGGCGGGGTGCTTTCTTTTCACGCGATTCATTATTCCGGAGGCAATCCTTGCCTTTTTTCTTTTGGTCAGCTTGTATGCCCTGATTACAAGCCTGGAAGACAACCGGCCGGCGATGATGTATTGGGCGTGGGCCGGTGTGGCGCTGGCGCTGCTGACGAAGGGGCTGATCGCGCCGGTGTTCTTTTTCGGCGCCGCGATTCCGTATTTACTGCTGACCGGGCAGTGGCGGCGGTGGAAGTCGCTGAAGCCGGTGACTGGGTTGCTGCTTTTTCTGGCGATTGCTGCGCCGTGGCACATTGCGTGCGGCATCATCAATCACGACCAGGGGAATCCCATCGGCAATCACCCGACGATCGGCAATGTTCACGGATTCTTCTACCAATACTTCATCAACGAGCACTTTCTTCGCTTCTTCAACCTGCGCTATCCGCACGACTACAACAAAATGCCGGCAGCGTGGTACTGGCTGGGTGAGCTGATCTGGATTTTTCCCTGGAGTCTTTTCCTGGGCGCGGTTGGGGCGCTAGCGTGGAAGACGCGGCGCACCTGGCTGAAACATTTGCGGCACGATGCGGGCGACACGGTGGACTTCTATCTCGACAATGCCATGCGCGAGGACGTCGCGAGCTATGTGCGGCGGATCAAATTCCGCACCAGGACCATCTGGCTGCTGAGCCTCTTTACAGCATGGACGCTGGTGTTCTTTTCGATTTCGACGAACCAGGAGTACTACACGTTTCCGGTGTGGCCGCCGCTGGCGATGCTGATTGCAGGGGTGGTGGCGGGCACGGAGGAAAGCAGCGGAGCGGAGGGCGGAAGACCGGCGCTTTCGACGGCTTGGCTGACGGGAGCGCAGGCGGTGTTCGCGGGGATTGGAGTGGCGGGAGCGGCGGCGCTGGCGTGGGGATTGTGGACGTCGCGCAGCCTGCCGTATGTGGCCGACATCGGCACGGTACTGGCGCATCGCGGCGTGGGCGATTACACGCTGTCGATGTCGCACCTGTTCGATTTGACGGGCGAGTCGTTTGCGGCGCTGCGGCTGCCGGCTGCGTTGGCGGCGATCACGCTGCTGATCGGGCCGATGGCAGGCTGGCTGCTGCGGCTGAAAAGGAAGCACGTTGCGGCAACGGTGAGCGTGGCGCTGACGATGACGGTGTTCCTGGTGGCCGCGCACATTGCATTTGCGCGCTTTGAGCCGATGCTGAGCTCGAAGCCGATGGCCGACACGGTTATGAATGATGGCACGCCGAACGATGTTCTGATCGTGTACGGGGAGCAGTCGTCGGGGTCGTCGTTGATCTATTACACGAACGACTTCTTCGCGGGACGCCCGGCGATGCTGGTGATTCCGCGCTGTGGGCAGAACAACGAGGGAACGACGCTGCTGTGGGGTTCGTGCTATCCCGATGCGCCGGATATCTACCTGAGCCCGGAGAAGCTGGCGGCGATTTGGGGAACGGGTGAGCGCAAGTGGATCTTTGCCGAGGATCCAGACCGGGACAAAGTGGAAGCGGTGTTGGCCGGGCGGTTGTATGAGGTGCAGACGCTGGCCGACAAGACGCTGTGGACGGATCGGCCGGTGGAGTGAAACAGCTTCTAGCTTCTAGCTTCTGGTCTGCTGTTTCCTCAATTCGTTCATAGCTATTGACCTTGCGGATGGCGCGGCCGATGCCGGCAGCCCGAGGGAGGGGCTGGGGATTGCGGTTCCAGCGCCCCGCAAAGTCGCCTGATCGAAATCCTAGTTTTTTGAATCGTTCGATAGATGTATATGCATCTATTATTCCATGAACGAATGTTCTATCCCGGCGCTGCCTTGCATGTGCGCGAATCTGCGCCGCGCTTCCCGCGCCCTCACCCAGCCCTACGACGACGCGCTCCGCCCGCTCGGTCTCAGAGCAACGCAGTTCACACTCCTCCAGGCCTTATCGCTGGCCGGTGAAGTTTCCCAGGGCGTCCTCGGACACATTCTGGCCATGGACAGCACCACACTGACCCGCACGGTTGAAATCATGAACCGCCGCGGCTGGATCGCGAAACGCCACGGCAAAGACCGCCGCGAGCGCCGGCTGTACCTGACCAAAAGCGGAGAAGCGCAGCTCAACCGCGCCACGCCGGCCTGGCAAAAAGTTCAGGCGAAGCTGCGTGCCCAGTTGGGCGACAGACGCTGGGACAACCTTCTGCGCCTCACCCACGAAGCCGTGTCGGCATTTACCCCATAAGGAGATCTTGATATGAAAAACTACGCGAAGTTAACTTCCTGGCTCATCGGAGCCTGGTTTGTCCTCGTCCTCACCCTTTCGGCCATCCACGTTTTCGCAGCCTCTCCCAACCAGCCGCCGCTGACCTTTGGACTCGCTGTGGCCACGCCCATCCTGGCGTTCTTTGTGTGGTTCGCAACTTCGCCGGCATTCCGCAAGTTCACTCTGTCCCTCAGTCCCCAGGTGCTCACCCTCGTGCAGTCCTGGAGAATCGGTGGTTTCGTTTTTCTGGTCCTCGCCACTTATGGAATACTGCCGCGGATCTTCGCCTGGCCGGCGGGATGGGGCGACATCATCATCGGCGCAACCGCAGCGTTCGTGGCCCTCAAACTGGCCGTTCCGCGCCATCGCGCCAGCTTTATCGTCTGGCAGCTTCTAGGCATTGCAGATCTGGTAACCGCCGTGACCATGGGCACCCTGGCCAGCATCATCGATCCTCAGGGAATCACCACTAGCGCCATGTCCGTCCTTCCCCTCAGCCTGATTCCGACCTTCGCGGTGCCTCTATTCCTGATATTCCATGTCATCTCCATCGCTCAGGCGAGGCAGTGGGCCGCGCGGCAAAGCCAGCAAGCGAGGGGGTCGCTGCCCTTGCAAGCGCTGTGACACAAAAAGGAGGGTGCTACATCGATCGAGGGGGATGAACGGCGCCCTTCCGCATCACCGGCAGTAAAATCTTCTTCGGATTCGAGAAGGGTGCAGCGCTCATTTTGCGGCACGCATTTTTCCGCCGGGCAGGAGCTCGAAGATGCGACCGCGCCACAGGATGCGGTTGCCCGCATAGCTGGCGGCCCAAAAACAAAAACCCATGAAATCGCGGATCGAGTAGAGCACGAGCAGGCCGAACCAGCTTGTGTCGCCTACGACACGAACGGCCAACGGCGATGGAGAGCGCGAGGCGCGTGGCGATGGCCCAAGCTAAAAGCGCGACGCCCCAGATTGGATGGCCAAGCCAGACGGCGGCCGCGAGCGCGAGCAGGCCGAAGGGCACGCTGAAAGTGAGCGCTGTGCCGAAGTGGCCTTTGGGACGAGAATAGCGCGTGGACTTCATCCAGCGAACCTGGTGCTTGAGCGAGCCGGCGAGATTCGAATGCAGGACCATGTGGTCGATGGCGTGGTGGCTGAGTGCGACCGTCTGGCCGAGTTTGTGGGTCTCGTTGCCGAGGACAAAATCGTCGGCGCAGTAGTCGGCAGTGACGCGGAAGCCGCCCATCCGGCTGATGGTGTCGCGGCGGAAGGCCATCGTGGGGCCGAGCGCGAACTGCATACCTTCCATGGCGCGCGCAGCCAGTACGCCTGCTGACATTTCAACGGACATTCCGACGGCCTCGAGGCGCGCCCAGAGACCGCCGTCAACTGCGACGCCGCGATAGAGGCAGCACATGCCTCCGACGCGCTGGTCAGCGAAGGGGAGAGCGACGGCGCGGAGATAATCCAGCGTGACGCGGACGTCGCTGTCGGAGATGACGAAGATTTCGTGCGCGGCTGCGGCGGCCATCTTTTCGAGCGAGATGACTTTGTCGTTGATGTAGTCGGGTTGGCCGCCGGTGGAGAGGAATTTGGCGGGAATATTGGGATGGCGTGAAGCGACGCGGCGGGCGGTGGCGAGACCGGCGTCACTGGCATCGCGGGCACAGAAAAGGACTTCGTACTCCGAGTAGTCCTGCGTGAAGAAGCTCTCGAGATAAGCTTCGAGGCCGGGGTCGGCTCCGTGGAGAGGCTTGAAGAGCGAGAGCGGTGGAGTGAAGCCGGGACGGGCGGCGAGTGCGGCGAGGGCCAGACGGCGTTCGCGCAGGAAGCCGGGAACGGCCCAGAGAACGATTCCGGCGAAGACCGTTGAGGTGATGAGGCCGAAGACGGCGAGCGCGAGAAGGACGTACGGCATGCAGTTTCAAGAATACGCGGAGAGGGACATTGTGCTGCGAGTCGGCGGGTTGCGGTGGTTCGTGCTATCCCTGGTCCCTCCGCCACGGCGGACGAGGGGCCGGGGGCACCCACTTGTTGTGGGGAGATTGCGGCGCATTCGGTTCGCTAAGATTTGCGCGTTGCCGCAGGGCGAGGTGAGACGACCGGCTTGCGGATGGGGACGATGGCGGCGGATGCGCCGGGCGCGGCAGCTTGAAAGCGCGCGAGCATTTCGGTGCGGACGTATTCGACGAAGCTCTGCATCTGGCGGTTCATCTCTTCCATGCGCTCGCGCATCTGGAGGATGATAGCGATGCCTGCAATGTTGACGCCGAGGTCGCGGGCGAGGTTGAGGATGAACTCCAGGCGCTCGAGGTCTTCATCGGTATAAAGACGCGTGTTGCCCTCGGTTCGCGAGGGCTTGAGCAGGCCTTCGCGCTCATAGAGGCGCAGGGTCTGGGGATGGATTTCGTACATCTCGGCTACGGCCGAGATCATGTAGGCGCCCTTGGATTTACGTTTTGTGGCCATACGTTTCTTATCTTTCAAATGGCCTGCAGTTTTTCCCGCCACCGGTCGGGCGTCATTTTGTAAGGCTCCAGAATCTTCTTCAGATCGACTCCGGCGTTTCGCACAAAATAATAGCCGCGGTTCTTCCATGAATCAGTCTTCGCATACCCCTTCTTTTCCAAAACCTGCAATGCATCATTGAAGGTCAATGCGTATACGTCGCTCTGTGCCGGTGTTTGAACATTCCACACGTAAGCAATAAGCAAGTGAGGGAAGCGCGCATATTTCTTGTCGAGCGAAAACGATTCCTGCGAAGAGGCCTTCAGTTGAATCAGACAGGGCATATAGTCCTTTGCGTCTTCCCCATCCTTATAGACAACCAGATCGACCCCCCTATCCCTCACCGGCTGCGCAACTTCAAAACCGGCGGCCACTAGATGGGAGATGAGCAGGTTTTTGCCGAAAACTTCGGTCAGTTGTGAATCGCCATGCTCGGCTGGCAGCGAGTTGTCCGGATCCGGTTCTCCCTCAAGGAGGGTGACGGTGTGGCCGCTTGCGTACTGTTCGGAGTGTCTTCCGCGGACTGCTCTCGAGAAATCAAATCTGCTTCTTAACTCCGTCTCGCTCTTACTCACTCGAGGTTTCATATTCCCTCCTTTCCCATGGTTCAGCGAGTCTGGCGCTGATAAGCCGTAATTTCGTTCCGCGTTCGGTGAAAATCAAGGTCAAAATGCGCCCCTTTACCGACCGGCCAATAGCAAGATAGCGCATCTCGTCGAGACTATGCTCACAATCGGGAACTTCGAGGTGCCTTTTGTCACCGAAAACAGTCATGGCCTCTTCGAAGGAGACCTTATGCTTCTTTAAGTTTTCCGCCGCTTTGAGGGGATGCCATTCAAACTCGAGGTTCTGAATCCCGTCGTCGGTGGAATCTTGCCCAAGACCCATTGCGCACCGCTTCCAAGCCCAGCATAGCCTGATGCTCAGAGCTTGTCGAACAACGCCTTGCGCGGGTCGTCGGGATTCAGCTTGGCGAGCTCGCGCATGATTTCGCGGCTGCGCTCGTCGTTCAAGTGCGGCACGGCGACTTCGACGGTGACGATTTCATCGCCGCGCTGGCCGGGATTGGAGGCGCTTTCGACGCCGCGCTCCCTCATGCGCAGCTTTTGCCCGCTCTGCGTGCCGGGCGGAATCTTCAACTGCGCGCGGCCGTCGATGGTCGGCACTTCAACCTTGGCGCCGAGGGCGGCTTCGGCAACGGTGATGGGGACGGTGAGCTGGATATCGTCGCCCACACGCGTGAAGACCGGGTTTGTGCCGGTGCGCACGATGAGGAAGAGATCGCCCGCGGGACCGCCGTTGATTCCGGCGTTGCCTTTGCCCTGCAGGCGGATGCGCTGGCCGTCGCGCGTGCCTGCCTTGATTCGGAAATCGACCGTTTCAGATCGCGCGACGGTGCCCTCGCCGTGACAGTTGGCGCAGTCGCTCGAAGCGTGGCCGGTTCCGTTGCAGCCCGGGCAGGTGATGTTGAACTTCATGCGGCCGCCCATCTGCGTGACCTGGCCGGTGCCATGGCACTCTGTGCACTCGGTGCCGCCGGTGTGCGCCTGGCCGTGACAGGACGGGCAAGTCTCCTGGCGATTGATCTGGATGCGCGCCTGGCCGCCGCGAATGGCGGTCCAGAAATCGACGGTGGCCTGATATTCGAGGTCGGTGCCGGGCTGCGGGCCGCGTGGCTGCTGCGGGTGCTGCGTGCCGGAAAAGATCCCGGAAAAAATATCTTTGAAGCTGCCAAAACCTCCGGCACCGGCCCCCTGCTGCGCCTGGTGCCCCATTCCGCCTTCAAAGCCGGAGAAGTCGAAGCCACCGAAGTCGACGGGGGGCTGGCCACCGGAGCGCTGCTGGCGAGCGTAGGCTTCGGCCTGCGCGGGATCGATCTGATCGGAATAGAAGCCGACCTGGTCGTAAACCTTGCGCTTCTTCGCGTCGCTCAGGACGTCGTTGGCCTCGGAGATTTCCTTGAACTTTTCTTCGGCGCGCTTATCGCCGGGATTGACGTCGGGGTGGTATTTGCGCGCGGCTTTGCGGAAGGCCTTGCGAATCTCCTCCGGCGTGGCGGACTTCTTGACGCCGAGCGTTGCGTAATAGTCTTTGTTGGTGGTGGTGGCCATGAATGCTTTCTTATGTCAGATCTGCTTCAACTCCGCGTTGCATGCGTTTTGCCAGCATCCCCAGGTTTCCATCGGCGATGTCTGAATTGCCTTGCCTACGGTACACGCTTCTATCTTCCATCATAAGAAGGAGGGGTGGATGACATGATGTCGCCCACCCCGGATCATTCGGTTTGTCCTATCCCCGGTCCCCAAATGCGAGGGACCGAGGGCACCCAATTCCCTTCCTGACCGAGCAAAGCCAGGACGGGGCACCCATTGCCGTGCGGCGCCGCTTTACTTCTTGTCGTCGACGTCGACGTATTCGGCGTCGATGACTCCTTCATCTTTCTTCTGCTCGCCGGCGGGAGGGGCCCCGGCAGATGCGTCAGACGCAGGCCCCGTTTGCGAGGAGCTGGCTTTGTAGAGAGCCTCGGCCAGCTTATGACTGGCGAGGGTCAGTTTCTCGTGCGCGGACTTCATTTCAGAAGTCGAAGGCGAGCCTTCGAGTGTCTTCTTGGCATCGGCGAGGGCCGATTCGACCTCGGTCTTGTCGGCAGCCTGCACCTTTTCGCCCGCGTCCTTGAGCATCTTCTCGATGTTGTAGACGAGGCCGTCGAGGGAGTTGCGGGCCTCGATCGACTCGCGCTGCTCCTTGTCTTCCGTGGCGTGGGCGTCGGCTTCCTTCGCCATCTTCTCGACTTCTTCCTTCGAAAGGCCGGAGCTCGAGGTGATGGTGATGCGGGTGTCCTTGCCGGTGGCGTTGTCCTTCGCGGTCACGTTGAGGATTCCGTTGGCATCGATGTCGAAGGTGACCTCGATCTGCGGAATTCCGCGCGGCGCGGGCATGATGCCGCCCAGCTTGAATTTGCCGAGGGTGCGATTCTGCGCTGCCATGGGCCGCTCGCCCTGAACGACATGAACCTCAACTTCGGTCTGGCTGTCGGCAGCCGTCGAGAAGGTCTCAGTCTTCTTGGTCGGGATGGTGGTGTTGCGCGGGATCATCGGCGTAGCCACGCCGCCCAGCGTTTCAATGGAGAGTGTGAGCGGAGTAACGTCGAGGAGCAGAAGATCCTTGACGTCGCCGGTGAGAACGCCCGCCTGCACGGCTGCGCCAATGGCAACGACCTCATCGGGATTGACGCCGCGATGCGGTTCGCGGCCGAAGAGCTTCTTGACCAGCTCCTGAATGCGCGGCATGCGCGTCTGGCCGCCGACGAGAACAACCTCGTTGATCTGGCTAACGGTGATGCCGGCATCGGACAAGGCCTTCTTGCAAGGCTCGACCGAGCGCTCGACGAGGTCTTCAACCAACTGCTCGAGTTTGGCACGCGTGAGCTTGCGGACGAGGTGCTTGGGTCCGGAGGCGTCGGCGGTGATGAAGGGCAGATTGATCTCGGTTTCGACGGTGGTGGAAAGCTCGATTTTGGCTTTTTCCGCGGCGTCTTTGAGGCGCTGCAGGGCCATCTCGTTGCCTTTGGAGGTAAGGTCGAGGCCGTTCTCGGTCTTGAATTCGGCGATGAGCCATTCGACGATGCGCTGGTCGAGGTTGTCGCCGCCCAGGTGGGTGTCGCCATTGGTTGATTTGACCTCGATTACGCCTTCGCCGACTTCGAGGATGGAGATATCGAATGTGCCGCCGCCGAAGTCGTAGACAGCGATGGTCTCGTCTTTCTTCTTGTCGAGGCCGTAGGCCAGTGCGGCCGCAGTGGGCTCGTTGACGATGCGCTTGACATCGAGGCCGGCGATTTTGCCTGCGTCCTTGGTGGCCTGGCGCTGGGCGTCGTTGAAGTAGGCCGGAACGGTGATGACAGCCTCAGTGATCGTCTCGCCGAGGTAGGCTTCGGCGGACTTCTTGAGCTTCTGGAGGATCATGGCGGAGATTTCGGGCGGGGTGTACTCCTTGCCCTGGGCGATGACCCCGACGTGGTCGCCCTGCTGGACCACCTTGAATGGGACCATCTTCATCTCATCGCTTACCTCGTTGTAGCGGCGACCCATGAAGCGCTTGATGGAGAAGATTGTGTTTTCGGGGTTGGTGATGGCCTGGCGCTTGGCGACCTGGCCGACGAGGCGCTCGCCGCTTTTGGTGAAGGCGACGATCGAGGGGGTGGTGCGCGCACCCTCCTCATTCGGAATGACTTTTGGTTCGCCGCCTTCCATGACAGCGACGCACGAGTTGGTGGTACCGAGGTCGATTCCAATCATTTTAGCCATGTTTGTGATCCTGCCTTTGGAGTCAGTCTAGCACCGTCAGGGTGCCAGATTGAGTGATCTATTGTCAACTAATATGATGCGATTTTCGTCATTAGGGATGCAAATTTGGGAAGAATTTGGGGGTTGGGCCGAAAATCAGGGGTTAGGGGTGCCCGTGGAGGAAGGGCCGGGCGAGGCTATGTGGGCGATCAGCGGCCGACGGCGGTAAGGGCGGTGGCGAGGACCTCTTCAGGCTCGGGGCGGACGCGGAAGTCAGCGAAGGCCTGGGCGTAGAGGACGCGGCGGTCGCGGGCGAGGACGTAGGTGGCGGGAATGATCAGACGCCAGCTTTGATCGCCCACTTCCTTTTCGGTTCCCACTTTATCGGTTCCGTTGACGAAGGGGATATTGACGAGGATGGAGCGGTAGTAGTCGCGGTGGTATTGGGGGATGGTGTAGGCGAGGCCGAACTGCTCGGCAAGGGCGCAGCCGGGGTCGGTGAGGACGGGGAACGGCAGGCTGTGCTGGCCGACCATGAAGTCGCTCTGACGGCTGGTTTGCGGGCCTATGGCGGCGAGGAGTGCGCCGGCCTCGCGGAGGCGGGGGTAGAGATCGCGCCAGGCTTCGAGCTCGGTGACGCAGTAGGCGCACCAGCGGCCGCGAAAGAAGTTGAGGACGAGAGGCCCGAGGGCGAGAAGGTCGGCAGAATGGACAGGGCGGCCAGTGGCGTCGGGGAGAGTGAATTCGGGGGCGATGGCGCCGACGGGGAGGATTTTTTCTTCGATGCCGGAAGCGAAGAGGTCGGCGACGGCGCGCTCGCTGACGGCCATGCGCTCAGGCTGGACGAGGTTGCGCGTATTCTGGGTGATCTCGTCGAGTTGGTCCTGGAGGGCGGTCACTCTCATTATTCTTGCAGATGAATTCGCCTGCTGGTCACGGGGTTGACTGGTATGTGTCGGCGGTCGTAGCTCATTTGAGCTACAATATGTTCATGGCTACGAACGCAGTTGTCCGCTCCAGAATCGATGCCGATGTGAAGGACCGAGCCGCCGAGGTGCTCGGCGGAATGGGACTCACAGTGTCGGACGCGATCCGCATCGTTCTGACCCGGGTGGCAAACGAGAACGAGCTTCCCTTCGACCTGAAGCCTAACAAGCTGACGCGCCAGACCATGCGTAAGACCGCCAAGGGCCGCGAAGTCCGTCGCGCCAAAGACGCCCCCGATCTCTTCCGCAAGCTGGGAATCTAATGCGGACGCCAACCTACTCGACGCAATTCGAGCGCGACGTAAGACGGCTCCAGAAACGCGGCAAGGATCTCGAAAAATTGAAACGCCTGATCGAGCTGCTACTAGCGGACGATGCGCTGCCCCCACAATACAAGGACCATCCGCTCAAGCATGGCTGGACGGGATACAGAGATGCTCACGTAGAGCCCGATTGGGTGCTGATCTACTCCGCGAACGCAAGGACTGTGCATCTCGAGCGGACCGGGACTCACGAAGAGCTCTTCGAAACCTGATGTGGCCGGCTCAGTGCGACTGAAGGCGCGCCCAGATACAACACCTATCGCCCGAAGCGCTGCTTGGCGCCCATGCCGCTGAGGCCGCCGCGCATCATGCTCTTGGCGAGGCCGCCGCGGCCGACCTGCTTGAACATTTTGGCCATTTGGGCGTACTGGCGGAGGAGCTGGTTCACCTCCTGCACGCTGGTGCCGGAGCCGGCTGCGATGCGCTTGCGGCGCGCGCCGGAGATGATTTCGTGGTTGCGGCGCTCGCGGGGCGTCATGGAGTTGATAATGGCCTCGAGGCGGACGAACTGCTTTTCGTCGACCTGGCCGGCGGCCTGCTGCATTCCGGCAAAGGGGCCGACGGAGGGGAGCATTTTCAGAATGCTCTCCATGGAGCCGAGCTTTTTGATCTGGCGCAACTGGTCGCGGAAATCTTCGAGCGAGAAGCCGTCGCCGAGGAGAGCTTTCTTGGCGAGCTCCTCGGATTTCTTGCGGTCGAGGGTGGATTCGGCCTTTTCAATGAGCGACATCATGTCGCCCATGCCGAGGATGCGGCCAACGATGCGGTCGGGATGGAAAGGCTCGAAGGCGTCGGGTTTTTCGCCCACGCCGATGAACTTGATGGGCTGGCCGGTGACGTGGCGAATGGAGAGCGCAGCGCCGCCGCGGGCGTCGCCGTCCATCTTGGTGAGGACAACGCCGGTGAGCGAGAGGCGGGAGTGAAAATCCTGCGCGGAGTTGACGGCGTCCTGGCCGGTCATAGCGTCGGCGACGAAGAGGATCTCCTGCGGCGAGAGGAGCTTTTTCAGGCTCTCCATTTCGGCCATCAGATCCTGGTCGATGTGGAGGCGGCCGGCGGTGTCGACGATGAGCGTGTCACAGCCCATGATGACGGCTTCGCGGCGGGCTTCTTTTGCGAGACGCTCAACAAGAGCCGTGCCGGCGGGCTCGCCCTTCTGGTCGCCCTCGTAGAGGCGCGTCTCAACTTGCTTGGCGACGATTTTGAGCTGCTCGCGTGCGGCGGGGCGGTAGACGTCGACTGAGACGAGCATGGGACGATGACCGCCCTTTTTGAGCCACGCGGCCAGCTTGCCGGAGGTAGTCGTCTTGCCGGAACCTTGCAATCCGGCCATGAGAATGACGGTCGGCGGCTTGGAGGCGAAGTTGAAGCGGGCAGTGTCTTTGCCGAGCAGAGCGACCAGCTCGTCGCGAACGATTTTGACGACCTGTTCTGAAGGCGAGAGCGCGGTGAGGACCTCGGATCCGACGGCTTTCTGGCGGATGTGCTCGACGAGATCGGCGACGACCTTGAGGTTTACGTCGGCTTCAAGCAGGGCGACGCGAATTTCGCCGAGGGCTTCGGCGATGTTTTCTTCAGTGAGCGTGCCCTGGCCGCGAAGGTTTTTGAAGACGCGCTGGAGTTTGTCGGTAAGGTTTTCGAACATGGGTCAGACTCAAGTTTACCGGAAGGCACTTCGTGCGGCGGGCTTTTGGTTGAGTGAATTGCCTGGATCAGCGCACGAGGCGGGCGGCGCTGCGCGCGAGTCGCATGAAGTTACTAGTGTGGCGTCTCGGAAGTTCGTGGGATAAGCAGCAAAAGCAACCGCAGGTCTTTCGACTCCGTCCGCCGCGGCGGACTCCGCTCAAGATGACACCACAATTGCGACGCGAGCTTCAGAGACACGACATAACAGCGTAATTACGATGCGAACTTCAGAGACGGGACACTAGACTCAAGAGGGGGAGCAGACGATGGCTGACGGACGCGAGGAGCGCGAAGAGCAGCGAAAGCGCCGGGAACTGGAAGAGCGCGAAAACCGCAAGGATCGGCTGGACGAGGACTATGCGAATCGGGATCGCCAAGACGAGTCGCAGCCGGAGCGGGGCGGGTCGTAGCTGGCCGCGGCGGGGTAGATCCGGTCCTACTTTCCTGCGGTCATGTTGGAGTGGACGCCCGACTATTTGCCAAGCCAGGAGATGATCGGGCCCCAATAAGACAAGTCCGGTTTGCGGAAGGGCTGGTTATGAGCGGTTTCGGGGACGAGAACGATTTCTGCCTTGGACGAGCAATATGCGGCGAGATCGGTGGCCGTCTCGACAGGAAAGAGCCGATCCTTTTCGCCGTGGACGATGAGCACCGGCAACTTGCAGTTCGAGAGCTGCTTTTGGGCGTGCCAGATAGGCGGCACGAGGAAGGAGAGCGCTTTGGGAATCCAGAATGAGTGGGCTGCGCCGCGAAAGGACGTGAAAGCCTCGCACAAGATGAGGCGTTCAGCGCTGACCTTGTTGATGGTGGCCACTGCAACGCCGCTGCCGAGGGAGAAACCGAGGACAGAAAGCAGCAGATGAGGAGCAAGCTGGCGCAGCGTGTTGAACGAAGCGATTGCGTCGAGTTCGAACTGATCCCAATCGGGGCGCCCAGCGCTTTTTCCGTAGCCGGAGTAATCGAAGGCCAGTGAGGTGACGCCATTTGCGGCGAGCAACTGCTGCACGCCGAACCACTGCTCGACGGTTTCGCCGATTCCGTGACAGAGGAGAACCGCCGCGACGGCGGGACAGGAAACGGGTTCGACAAAGACAGCGTCGAGAAGGCTGGCGGCGCTAACGATGGAGCGCCGGGAAGAGCGCTCGTGGATCCCCTCCGGAGTGCGACCTGATTTGTCCCAGCCGAAGATACGATTGCGGAGGGTGAGAAACCGGGCGATCCAGGAGATTACAAAGGTGAAGTAGACCCGATGCGCGCGGTTGGCCGAAGGTTTCTCGGCAACCGGTGCTTCGACCCTGCCCATGTGTCTCTCCGCTTCTATTGTCACCCGTGTCACTCGGTAGGCTCGACCAGGTACTGCTCGAGCTTGCCGTCGGGGTAGGTGTAGGTGGTGAGCCGAAGACTGCGGCCGGGATAGGTGATGTCGAAGACGCGGAAGGTCATGCCGCCGCGGAGCTCTTCGTGGGACTGGCGCAGGCTGAGCGGCTCGCCGAGCGGCGCGAGGCTGGATTGGAAGTCGGCGATTGCCTGGGGCGTGAAGTAGTCGCTGAGGTTGGGCGCGAGGAGGGAGCGGTCGATGCGGCCTTGCTGGAGGCCGCGGTAGATTTCGAGGGCCTGCTGCTCGGGAGCGGTGAGCGGGTAGCCGGCGACAAGCGGCGCGACGAGCTTGGCGATTGTGCCGGCGGCGCCGACGGCGTCCTGATTGGTGAGGACGGCGACAGCCACCCCGTCATCGATGAGGACCTCGTTGTCGGAGACAAAGCCGGAGACTTCGCCCGAGTGCTCGATAGAGCGATGGCCGTCGCGATCGCGGACATCGACGCCGAGGCCGTAGTGCGTGGCGTCGCCGTTTTTCAACTTCACATCGGTGAACATTGCTTTGTAGCTTTCGGGCTTCAGGAGCGATTGCGCGATCAGGCTTTCGTCCCAGAGCGCGAGGTCGTGGGCGGTCATGGCTAGCTCGCCCGCGGCGAACATCCAGCCGACGCCCTCTTTGGGCGCGGGACGCAGCGGACCGAGGGCGTGGCGATAGTAGGCCGTTGCGTCGGGAGGCATGAGCTGGTTCGCGTCGGAGTTCCAGACGGAAGTCATCCCGAGCGGGCGGAAGATGCGCTCGGTGAGGAATTGAAAGAGCGGCTCGCCGGAGACGATCTCGATAATGCGGCCGGCGATGACGAAGTTGGTGTTCGAGTATTGCCATTCAGTGCCGGGATCGAAGTCGAGCGGCTTTTTGGCCCAGGTGTCGAGGATCTGCTGCGCCGTTTCAGGCTGGAGCATGGGGGTCATGACGTAGTCCTCGGGCCAATAGTCCTGGTAGCCGGAGGTGTGAGAGAGAATTTGGCGGATGGTGACCTCGTTGCCGCGGGTGAGGCCGGGGATGAATTTGCCGACGGGGTCGTCGAGAGAAAGCTTGCCCTGCTCTTGCAACATGAGGATGGCGGCGGCAGTGAATTGCTTGGAGATGGAGCCAATGGAGTAGCGCATTTCGGGCGTGGCGGGGACGGCGGAATCGGAATCGGCGGCGAGGCGCGCGAAGCCGTAGGCGTGGATGTAGACGAGCTTGCCGTGCTGGACGACGGCGATGGAGGCCGATGGGACGCCGGTGGCTTCAAGGACTTGGGCGGCGAGGCGGTCGATACGGCTGCGGAGATCGGGCGGGATGGTGTCGACGGCCTGGGCGGCGATGGCGAACGGAGAGCCTGCAAGAAGACCGAAAAGGACTATGCGGGATGAGATTAGACGCATGACCTGGAAACAATTCCTCTTGAGCCGCATGGTAACCGATTGTGTCAGACAGTGCGGGCCAGTGTCACCACGGTGATATCGTCGTCCTGGCCGAAGGCTTGAGCTGCCGCAGCGATTGCCTCGGCTGGCTGAGTGCTGAGGGTTGCGCTGCGTTCGAAGCCATAGAGCGCGCCGGCCCTGTCGCGTGCCTCAACTACGCCGTCGGTCAGAAGAGTGAGTTGCTGCTCGGGGGGCAGTTGGAAGGTGGATTCGGCGTAAATCGTATCGGCGGAAATTCCCAGCGGAAGACCATTCTCAAGCCGCAGTTCTCTGCCATCGACGTAAGGCGCAATGTGGCCCGCGTTGGCGATGGTGAGCAAGCCGTCAGCGTCGGCGCGGAGGACTAGACAGGTTGTGAAGCCACCGTGGCTGCGGGCAAGCATACGCTGGTTCATGGCGGCCAGGATTTCTCCGGGGCTGCGTGTGTAGTGCGCCAGTGTGCGCACCGTCCCCACCAACAACGAGACTGTCATCGCGGCGGGCATGCCTTTGCCGCTGACATCCCCGACGATCACAAGCACTCCGCCGGAAGCTAAATCGTTTTCGATCGGCAGCACCTGGAAAAAGTCGCCGCCGACTTCTCCAAAGGGCTTGTACACGGATTGAACGATGAATCCCGGGATTGCGGGAACTTCTTCCGGAATAAGAACCTGCTGGACGGCGCGGCCGGCTGCCAGTTCGGCGGCCATGCGCTGCTTTTCGCGGCGGTCCCGGATAAGTTCGCGAATAAAGATCACCAGCGTCGCGATTCCCGCCAGGGTGAGCGTGCTGGTTGGGTACGGCCATTGCCAGTCGCCGATGGAAGCAGCGTGGTCTTTCAGGGCAGTCAGGCGCTTGAAGGAGTCGAAAGCTGTGAGACGCACGAGCCAATAGCACAAGAATGCGACGGCAATCGTTCTGTCAGGCGCGTTTCTGCGCCTTAGGCCCTGGACAATCAGAATTGCGAGCAGCACCTGGGATATGAGCAACGGCCACGCGGAAGTGAAAGACAAGCTCGGAAACCACACCGCAATGCAGGCAAAGACATAAATTGGCCAAAACAACAATGTCCAGCGGCGACGCGGAACCTGCATCGCCTCGCCCGCGGTGGCAACCAGCAGACCCGCCGTTATGGCTCTCAGAGACCAATAAGGGGTCTGGCCCCCGAAATAATTGAATAGTTCACCCACGGCTGCAATTGAGAAAAAGATGCCAATGTTGCGAAAGCCTCGAAAATCCTGTGCGGCTCGCCAAAGCGCCAGGAACGTCGCGGCAAGGCAGCCCATCAGCACGGCGATAATCAGGGTTGGTGTGTGCTGCAGCTGCTGAGTGGGAGGCACTGGAGGAAAGAGCCCATTGAGCAGGGGCAGTCCGGCACCTAGAAGAAGAACGGCTGTCATGCAGAGACCATCCTATGCAGGGTAAGCACGGTTATATCGTCGTGCTGGCCGGAGCATTGGGCGGCTCGCGCGATTGCCTCTGATGGCTGCGTGCTGAGAGTGGCGGCGCGGTCAGAGCCGAAGTGCTCGGGGCCGAAGAGCGCGTTGGGCTGAACAGCCGCGAACGGGGCGCAGACGGCTGTGAGAAGCAGAAATGCCAAGGTGAGGCGTCTGCGTGGAAGCATCCAGCTAACTATATAGCAGCATAGCAGCGCTCGTGCGATAGGCTGGGCACAGGCGATCCTCAGATAAGAATCAAGATGGACGAATTCGCCGGAGGCGAGAATGCAACGGCTGATTGAGGGACACAAGAAGTTTCTGGCCGAGGTATTTCCCTCGAGGAAGAGCCACTTTCATTTGCTGGCGGAGGGACAGACGCCGGAGTGGCTGTTTATTACGTGCGCGGATTCGCGCGTGCTGCCGGATTTGATTCTGGGGACGGAGCCGGGGGATTTGTTCATTTCGCGCAGCATCGGGAACGTTGTGCCGATTACGAGCCAGGATGTGGACGGCGTGACGGCCACGATCGAGTATGCAGTGGAGGTGCTAAGGGTGAGGCACGCGATCGTGTGCGGGCACTCGGACTGCGGGGCGCTGAAGGCGGCGCTTGACCTGAAGAGCCTGGAGAATCTGCCCAAGGCGCGGCGATGGCTGGAGCAGGTGGAGACGGCGTTCGCATATCGGCAGCCGCTTAACTCGGCCGACGGAGAGAGCGCGGAACTGGCGTCGCTGATTCGCGGCAACGTGGTGGCGCAACTGAAGAACCTCGAGGCGCAGTTGCCGGTGCGGCACGCGATGGCGGAGGGGCGGCTGACGGTGCACGGGTGGTACTACGACATTTTGACGGGGCGGATTGAGGAGTGGGACGAGGGGCTAAGGAGGTTTGTAGGGCTGGCGGGGTAGCCATGCTACCAACTAGATGATAAACTAGTTTATATCTAATGGCGAGGGCACACTGTGACTGAAATTGGCCTTTTTGAAGCGAAGACCCGTCTTTCCGAACTCGTGCGCCAAGTCAAGACAGGCGAATCATTCATCATTACTCAGCGCGGAGTGCCGGCGGCGAAGCTGACCCCGATTCCGCATAAAGAGCGCCGGGATCCCCGGCGGATCGCCGAAGCAGTCCGGCGCTTGCGCGAAATGCCGAAGATTCAAGGAGTCTCGCACAAAGAGCTGCGCTCCTGGATTGAAGAAGGCCGCGAGTGAAGGTGCTCGACGCCTCGATGGCATTGGCGTGGCTGTTTCCCCGCCAGGATGCGGCTGAAGCGGCGCTGGCGGAACGGGCGCTGGACGAGTTGGATTCCGAAGAATTCCTGGTCCCCGCCATTTGGTATGGAGAAGTGGCAAATGCAATTCTTCGCGGTGAGCGCAAGGGTGTTGTTACGCCTGCTCAAGCCGCTTCATTTCTCGCCGAGCTTGACCTGGCTGACATTGAGACAGAGACAGATTCTCCTAAGCTCCGCCAGTCGGTTGTACTGGCTTTGGCGCGCAGCTACGGCTTGACTGCTTACGACGCGATGTATCTGGAGCTGGCACTGCGAAGCGGCGTCCCGCTGGCGACATTCGACCAGAAGCTGGCGGAGGCGGCGCGCAAGGCCGGCGGGCGAGTGTTCGGGGATCCGGCGTAGCGCCGGGTAGTTTACTCTGCGCTGCAATCCACCTTTGCTTGCCGTTTTCAGTGCGCTCCCGGCGGCGCGTCGGTGTGTTTGGGCGGCTTGGTGAAGAGCCAGGCGCAGGCGGCGCAGATGAGGGCGAGGACGGCGGTCCAGCGGAAGACATCGACGTAGGCGAGCTGGGCGGCCTGCTGTTCCATCAATCCGTAGATGAGGCCGTAGGAGCCGGGTCGCGCGGCGGCCGGGCCGATGCGATGGCCGAGATACGTCGCGATCATGGCGGACTTCTGCTGCAGGACTGCGGAGCTGGGAGAGAGGTTCGCGCCGAGTTGGTTCTGATGTAACGCGGCGCGGCGAATGATCGCGGTAGTGGCCATGGCAATGCCAATCGATCCGCCGATGTTGCGCAGCATGTTGAAGAGGCCGGTGGCGTTGCCCATCTCGTTGCGAGAAATGGTGCGGGTGGACAAAGTGGCCAGGGGCACGAAGACAAAACTGAGCGCGAAACCGGTGAGCGTGATGGGAAAGAGCAGCGTGTAGGGACCGATGTCGAGGTTGACTTCGCCGAAGATGAAGGCGCAGACAGCAAAGCCGAGGAATCCGGCGCAGAGCAGCTTGCGATTGTCGATGCGAGAGCCGAGAAATCCGATGAGGGGCGAGCCGATGAAGGAGCCGACGCCGCGGGGAAAGACAACCAGTCCCGCGGTGAATGCCGTGTAGCCGAGGATCTCCTGATAGTAGAGCGGCAGAATGGCGATGGTGATATAGATGCACATGCCCAGCATGGCAATCATCAGGCAACCGGTTCGGAAGTTGGGGTTCTTGAGGATGTGCAGGTCGACAAGTCCTTTTGGGTTGGTCCAGGAGTGCCAGATCCACAACAGGAATGCGACGATGAGCGCCGCCACAGCCCAGCGCACCCAGACGGCGCCGAACCAATCGTCCTCCTGACCCTTGTCGAGCACGATTTGGAGGCAGCCGGTCCAAACGGCGAGCAAGCCGAAGCCGATGTTATCGAACGGGCCCACCTTGGCGTTCTTGATGTAAGGCGGATCGTGGACGAAGCGGCTGATCATGATGACGGCGAGAATGCCGACGGGAATGTTGATGTAAAAGGCGTAGCGCCAGCTCCAGGTGTCGGTAAGCCAGCCGCCGAGGGTGGGACCGAGCACCGGCGCGCATACGATTCCCAGGCCGTAAGCGGCCATGGCTTTGGAGCGATCCTTGAGAGAGAAGCTTTCAAGCAGGATGGATTGTGACAGGGGCTGAAGAGCGCCGCCGCCCGCGCCCTGCAGGACTCGGGCCAGGAGGATAATGGCGAGCGATGGAGCTGCGCCACAGAAGAACGAGGCGACGGTAAAGAGGATGACGCAGGTGAGCAGGAAGCGCTTGCGGCCGAAACGCCGGGCAAACCAGTTGGAGGCGGGCAGAATGACCGCGTTGGCGACCAGATAGCTGGTGAGCACCCAGGTGGCTTCAGAGTTTGACGCCGAGAGCGAGCCGGCTATGTAAGGCAGGGCCACGGAGGCGATGGCCGTGTCGAGCACCTCCATAAAGGTGGGGAGCATGACCGAAACGGTGACCAGCCACGGATTAACGCCCTGGGTGAGCGGGAAACGAGCTTGAGCGGCGGCCGTGGTCATGCCAGGGGACTCCTAGAAGGGTAACCGATGGGCGACGAGACGGGTTGTGATGCGGACCACGGCGCGGCTTTGCTTTGCACACGGTTTGCGCAGATTGTGGGCAGACGCCGCAGCCCCGCTTGACACAATCGGCCCAGCCCTTGATGCTGTACAGTTCCGGTCTTTAAGGATGTGGCGGCAGGAGGGTCCAGGTGATGCGAGTTCGCGTCTTCTATCATGACAAGTGTTTTGACGGAGCTTGCTCTGCCTCGCTGTTCACGCGCTTCCATCAGGAGTGCATTACTCGGGATGCGAGTTACGAGTATCACGGGCTGGTGCACAGGGCTGGAGCGCTGTTTGATGAGAGCGAGTTCACGGGCGACGAAAATGCCATCGTGGACTTCAAATATTCTGCATCGCCGAGGATCACGTGGTGGTTCGATCACCATCAATCGGCGTTCCTGACTCCGCAGGACCACGAGAATTTTCTGGCTTGCCAGCGCGATCCGGCGTGTTCGGCGCGGAAGTTCTTCGATCCCAACTACACCTCGTGCACCAGCTTTCTGGCGCACATCGCCAAAACGCGGTATGGATTCAATACGGCTCCTGTGGCGGAGCTGATTTATTGGGCCGACATCGTGGACGGCGCGAAGTACGAGAGCCCGGAAGCAGCGGTAGAGATGGCGGCACCGGCGATGAAGCTCACGCTGATCATCGAGGCCACGGAGGATCCGGGGTTCATTCCGCGGCTGATTCCGCTGCTCACGGAGATGCCGCTTGGGGAGATTCTGAAACAGCCGTTCGTGGCGCCGCTTTTGCCGCCACTGATGAAGCGCCATCGGGAGGCGCTGGAGCTGATCCGGAGCCGCGCGGAAGAACGCGACGGGACGATCTTTTTCGACATCACCGACCACCCGCTGGAAGGATTCAACAAGTTCATCCCGTACTACCTCTATCCGCAGGCGACGTATTCCATCGGGCTATCGAAGTCGAGCTTCCGGACGAAGGTGGCCGTGGGATCGAATCCCTGGACCAAGGCCGACCCAAAGAAAATGGTGAACCTGGCGCAGATTTGCGAGCGCTACGGTGGGGGCGGTCACGCTCGGGTGGGAGCGATCAGCTTTCCGCCGGACAAGGAAGCGGAGGCGCGGGCGGCGGCGAAGGAGATTGTGGCGGAGTTGAGAAAGACAGGGACCAAGGAAACAAGGGACCAAGGGAACAAGGAAACAAAAGCATAGCGAACATAGCGCATCTACGTTCGGTTGGACGCTTGCCAACGAACCACAATGAGCCAATATCTTTTTGCATACGGGACGCTGCAGCCGGAGTTCGCGCCGACGAAGATTGCGCGCGTGGCGGCGAAGCTGCGGCCGGTGGGCGAGGGGTTCGTGCGCGGGGAGCTCTACGATCTGGGCGGCTATCCGGGCGCGGTGGCCGATCCGAGCGCGATCGGAAAAATTGTCGGGACGGTGATGGAGCTGCCGGAAGACGAAGGCGTGCTGGAGCGGCTCGATGCTTATGAGGGGTTCGATCCGAAGACGCCGGAGACGAGCGAGTACATTCGCGAGCGGCAGATTGTGGAGTTGAAGACGGGCGGCACCTTGGAGTGCTGGTTTTACCGGTACAACCGGAAGCCGAGGGATGGGACCCAAGTCGAGAGTGGGGCTTGGGGGAAATAAAGCAGCTTCTAGTTTCTAGCCTCTAGCTCCTAGCTTCGAGCCTCATTTAGGTCAAGCGGATCTCACAGGCCCAACTCGTTGGCGCGTTTTTTCATGGCCTCAACGCAGAAGGCGATGTGAGTGTCGAGGTCGACGCCAAGCTCGGATGCGCCCTGGACGATGTCTTCACGGTGGACGCCGCGGGCGAAGGCCTTGTCTTTCATCTTCTTCTTCACGCTTGGAACCTCGACGTCGGCGATGGCTTTGGTGGGCTTGACCAGGGCGCAAGCGGTGAGGAAGCCGGCCAGCTCGTCGCAGGCGAAGAGGACTTTGGCGAGATGAGTTGTGCGCGGCACGCCGGAGTAGAGCGCGTGGCCGAGAATGGCCGTGCGGAGTTCCTCGGGCCAGCCAAGCCGCTCGAGCTCGCGGACGCCGACGAAGGGGTGCTCCTCGGCCGTGGGATGGCGCTCGTAGTCGAAGTCGTGGAGCAGGGCGGTGGTTGAGTAGAGCTGGACGAGAGCGGTGCTCGCATCGCCATCCAGGCCGAGGCGGGCGACTTCCTGCTCGCCATAGGCCACGACGCAGGCTTCCACGGCCAGCGCGTGCTTGCGCAGACTTTCACTCTGGGTCCACTCGGTGAGCAGTTGCCAGGCCTGGTCTCGATTGAAGCTGGGGCCAAGATTCGTGTTGGCAGCCATTTATAGCTCCTGTTGATTAGTGTGGTTCGCGTTTCGTCTGGTTTTGAGGGGGTCTCATGGGGCTTTTTTCGGTTTGACCCTGAATTTCTACTTGACAATTATGGTTCATTCGTAGAAAGTAGCACCATTCAAGGTGCAGCGATGCACTTGGAGTCCCATGCTCTGGCACTCCGCGCATCCCAAATGGCAACTTCTCTCGTTAGCGTGGAGACACGCGAAGTGGTGCGGTGTGAATACTGCAGGCTGATGCAGTATAGGACCACCAACTCCCTATGCAGAAAATGCCACAGGCCCCTCGATATCGAGGAGCCAGTGTATCTGGCCCCGCGGCTGGTGACCAGCCAGCCTGTGCCGGTAAGCGGCGGCGCCGGCATGCAGGTGGCCTCGCAGGTGCGCGAGATGCGCCGTGCGCGCCACCTGAGCCAGCGGCAACTGGCGGGGAGGATGCAGGTGCCCCGAACCTATATTTCGAAGATTGAGAACGGCAAGGCGATTCCCACGTTGGGCTCGCTGGAGCGACTGGCCACGGCCCTCGGCGTGGAAATGCGCCAACTGGTTCGGGATGAGCGCAGCCGCCGCGACGAAGAGGTGGAATCGATTCTGAGCGACTCATTCCTGGCCGAGGTGGCCGAACTGTTGCCGCATCTGGACTCGCTGCACCGGACACTATTCTTCGGCGCCGTGAGGGACGCGTCGACGGGCCGGCGCCGCACCGCATAGGGACGGCGGCGGGGCGTTGGTTGCGCGGTGGAGTTTCGCACGAGCTCGCGCCGCTCCGGGGGGCGGGCGCGTTCATCGGTAAACTTCCGCTGGAGCACTATTTTGGCAGGGCGCAGGGCCGTTGTAGTTAGCGTGCCCGGCGCCGGCCTGGCGATGCATTGCAGAAATCGCCAAAATGCTTTACGGTCGATGGTGTGACTCCCCGGATCCGGCCGAAGGCGTCTCGTATGCCGGCCGGAATTTCGTTCATACAAACGGCGGCATCTAACCCACCGTGCGTGAACGCCATAGGCGCCACCTCAGGATGCTGTCCGGGCCACCGTGTGGAAAGCGCAAATGCAACGTACAATCGACTCCTTGTCTCCAACTCCCCCATTACGTATCGATGAGCTGAGCCCAGAGGAGCGCGCCATCTATGCGACCTTGAAGCCGGGGAGCCTGCCGCGGCATGTGGCCATCATCATGGATGGCAATGGCCGGTGGGCCAGCCGGCGCTCGCTCAAGCGGTTTGTGGGTCACCAGCAGGGAGCAAAGATGGTGCAGCAGGTGACGGAAACAGCTGCCCGCATCGGCTTGCCGTGGCTGACGCTTTACGCGTTCTCTCTCGAAAACAATCTGCGGCGGCCTCGTGCCGAGGTCAGCTTTCTGATGCGCCTGCTGAAGACCTACCTGGAAAGCAACGTGGAGCGCATGAGAGCGAACAATATCCGCTTCCAATGCATTGGGCGGACGCACGAGTTGGCGCCCGATGTCCAGGACAAGATGCGCTGGGTGGAGGAGACAACAGTGCAGAACACAGGCACCACGCTGACGCTGGCCCTGAACTACGGCGGAAGATCGGAGCTGGTGGACGCCTTCCGCGGGCTGATGGCGGAGCTGAAGCAGAAGCATCTCGACCCTGGACAAATCACGGAAGAGGACATTCACCGCCATCTCTACACGGCGCACATGCCCGATCCCGATCTTCTCATCCGCACTTCGGGAGAGCAACGCATCTCGAACTTCCTTTTGTGGCAGATCGCTTACACCGAGATCTTCGTGACGGAGCGATACTGGCCGGACTTCAGCGGGATGCACCTGCTGGAAGCCATCGCGGACTTCCAGCGCCGGGAACGCCGGTACGGCGCGATCGGCGAGGACGGCGGAGAAGTGGAAGAAGATCCCGACCGCATCAGGATTGCGGTGAGCTGAGGGGGCTGCGGCATTCCTGCTCGGAATTCAGAGAATAGGTGAATTGAAGTCGGCGATGAACTGGATTCCGGGGACGTCCAGTTTGAACAATTGCGTGTCACCAGTGAGATAGAGATCGATTCCGGCCGAGGCCGCGCAAGCCAGGTGAATTGCGTCGGCAATTTTGAGCTTTTCCTTTCCGCGCAAGAGACTGAACGGGCGCACCGCGCGCGCGTCAAATGGCAGAAATCGAAAGCCCATTTCATCCAGTGTTTCCCGCACCGCCGCTGCCTTGATCGGCTGATCGAATCGTTCCACCCCCGTCATCAATTCGCCCAGAGCCAGACAGCTGGCAAAAAGAGAATCGCCACGCCTGCGGGAGCGCGCCAAAAGAGCATCGGCTCTTGGCCGAAAGACGGGATCGCCTTCGAGCAGATAGATGAGGAGCATGGTGTCCCAGCAGACCCGGCTCATGCTTCATCCTCGTCTTCCGACCGGACCCAGCGCAGGAATGCCTCGCCGCCCCCAAAAGCGGCAAATTCGTCCTTCATCAAACCGAACAGCTTTCCCGTCATGCGGTGCGCCCACTCCTCGGGGGTCTCGCCGCCCGTCGCCGTCGGCTTTTCCAGGATTTGAGGCGCGGCTGGTCTGGATTGCGCTTGGGGATTTGCAAAACGATACCTAACGACGACTGTCGAGCTCTGCTTCTTGGGCGGCCCTTCGACCGCTTCGATCTCGATCCCATGAGCGCGCAGGAATTTTTCGGCTTGAATTGCCGAGCAGATCTGGGGCCAATTCCTAGCTGGGAAACCCATAGGCTCTAAATGCTGCATAAGGTCCCGAACAGCGACGGAGAATCTCAACTTACCCGCACGGATAGCTGGCTGAACGTATTTGTCTGTCGCCACAGAACGCACTTGATCGCTCAAACCATGATTCATTCAAACCCTCTTTTCTGCTCCCGGCGATAAGTGGCTTGTCTGGAGTTAAAAAAACAATATCAGCATATAGCCAAAATGTCAATCGAAATAGACAGTCTGTTTATTTTCCTTCCGCGTGCACTTACCGAACGCCTGAGGCCTTTGTTTGGAGGCCGGCGGTGTATTCTCAACGCTGAATGAAACGCATTCTGACCGCTCTAGTCCTGATTCCGATTGTCCTCGTTCTGGTATTTCTCGGTCCCCGCTGGCAGTGGCTGTTTACGCTGGCAGTGGCGGCGGTGGCGGCGCTCGCAGGTTGGGAGTACCTTGCCCTGAGCCGGCGCTGCGGAGCGAACCCGCCGCGAATCGCGACCATGATGGCCCTCCTGGCTCTGTTCGCGGTCGACTTTGAGTGGCCCGAACTGACCCCAGCCCTGTTTGGAATTCTGGGCCTGGGCCTGTTGGTGTATTGCACCTTCTTCAAGCCGGTTGAGGAGACGATTGCGGACGCGTCAGCATCGATCTTCTGCCTGCTTTACACCGGTCTGACCCTGCTCGCCCTGCCAACACTGCGCGAACAAGCGAATGGGCCCTCGCTCGTTGCGTTTTTGCTATTCGTGGTTTGGGCGGGGGATACGGCGGCCTATTACGCAGGACGGGCGTGGGGCCGACACAAGATGGCGCCCAAGCTGAGCCCGGGTAAAAGCTGGGAGGGAGCCATCGCATCGGTCGCCGGCAGCATGGTGATTGCCGCGGTGCTTGTGAGCCTGGCGACGGTGATGCAGGAATCGTCGAATTCGGTCGTCTTTTCCTGGCTAGAGCGCGCCTTTCCCTCCGCGGTGCTGACCTATCCCGATGAGGTCTGGTATTGGGTGGGACTGGCCGCGGTGATCAACGTGGCCGGACAGGTGGGTGATTTGGCTGAGTCGGCGTTGAAACGATCGGCACGGGTGAAGGATTCAGGCAACCTGTTGCCGGGGCACGGGGGAGTCTTAGACAGGATTGATGCGCTGCTGCTCGCAGGTCCGGTGCTGTGGTATGCGCAGGTGATTCACCAGAGGTTCTAAGATAGACTCAAGCCGCCTTGAAAAGACTCGCCATTCTCGGTTCTACCGGCTCCATCGGGCAGAGCACCCTTTCCATTGTTGAGCAGTTTCCTGAGCGTTATGCAGTCGCGTCTTTGGCCGCGGGACGCAACGTGGACGAGGCATTTGCGCAGGCTGTGCGCTGGAGGCCGCGCGTGGTGTCGCTGGCTACCGCGGAGTTGGCCGACACGCTGAAACGCGGCTGCGTCAGGCGGGCGTCTCCGGGATCGAGGTGGTGAGCGGGACCGAGGGCACGATTGCCTGCGCGACGCTGCCTGATGCTGATTTTGTGGTATCGGCTATCGTGGGCGTAGCAGGACTTGAGGCTACGCATGCGGCGATTCTCGCGGGAAAGCCGGTGGGGCTGGCCAACAAGGAGTGCATGGTGGCGGCGGGCGAGATCCTGACCGCAGCGGCACGCAAGCAGAACGTGCCCATCCTGCCCATCGACAGCGAGCACAATGCAGTGCACCAATGCCTGCGCGTGGGCGCGCACAACGAGGTGAAGACGATCTGGCTGACTGCCTCGGGAGGGCCGTTCCGCCAGCTCCCTGTCGACCAATTCGCAAGCATCACGCCGGAGCAGGCGCTGAAGCACCCGACATGGGTGATGGGCAGGCGCATCACGATCGACTCGGCGACGATGCTGAATAAAGGGCTCGAGGTCATCGAGGCGTGCCGGCTGTTCGACGTGACGCCAGCCCAGGTGCGGGTGACCATCCATCCCCAATCCACCGTACATTCGATGGTGGAGTATGTGGACGGGTCGATCGTGGCGCAGATTTCAGTGACCGATATGCGGCTGCCCATTCTGTACGCGCTGGCGTGGCCCGAGCGGCCCAAATCCACGCTGACCTTCGACCTGGCGGCGTTGCGGCACCTGGATTTTGAGGCGCCGGACTTCGGGCGCTTCCCGTGCCTGCGGCTGGCCTTTGAAGCGGCTGAAAAAGGGGGAGCGCATTGTATTGCGCTGAATGCGGCTGACGAGGTGGCTGTGGGGGCGTTCCTCGAACGCCGTATTCCGTTTACGGGCATCCCGCGTACAATTGAAAAAGTACTTGCGGCAACCCCCGAGGCCCACCCGGCAACTATTGCGGAGGTGCTCGCCTCCGACCAGGGAGCGCGAGAACTGGCCCGGGCACTGCTCGCGCAATCTTAATAAGCGCATGCCGGATGGCGGCGCTTAGCCGAAGGAAACACTCGCACAACGATGCATGAATTTCTAGTATCTGCCGCTGCATTTATCGTCCTTGTCGGCGCGATCATCGTGGTGCACGAGGGTGGGCATTTCATCGTAGCCAAGCTCTGCAGGGTTCGCGTCGAGGCATTCTCCATCGGCTTCGGCCCGCGTCTGTTCGGCTTCAAAATCGGTGAGACGGAATACAAAGTCTGCCTGCTGCCGCTGGGTGGCTTTGTCAAGATGACCGGAGAAACCGAGTCCGGGCTCACCGCGACTTCCTCCGACGGGCAGGAAACGGCCGACGACCCAGGCGCATTCACCAGCCATCCGCGGTGGCAGCGCATGCTGATCGGACTTGCCGGGCCAACCTTCAACTTTCTGTTGACGCTGTCGCTGATGTGGTTTTACTTCGCCTTTATCAACGAAGTTCCCGCGGCCACGGTAAAGACCACGAGCGTGGAGTGGGTTACTCCGGGCTCGGCTGCAGCGACGGCGGGGATCGAAACTGGCGACGTGATCGTGAGCTTCGACAACATCAAGAATCCGGACTGGGAGATGGTGTACGACCACATCCGGTTGAACGCCAATCAAGTAGTACCGGTCGCGGTGGAGCGTGGGGGAAATACCCTCCAACTGAGCCTGCGAGTTCCGGCGAGCGCGAAGAGCGACCAATTTGACCTGACCGATGCGGGGATTTCGCCGCAGTATCTGCCGGGGCCGATTGCGGTAGCAGAAGTTCAGCCGGGGTTGCCCGCTGAGCAAGCCGGACTGCGCGGAGGCGATGCCATCGAAGCTGTCGACGGTCACGCCTTCCACTCCGTGAATACGCTGCTGGCGTACATGCAAGCGGGGATGGGCAAGCCGCTGACGCTGACGGTGCTGCGCAACGGGGCAAGTCTGCAAATTACGGTTACGCCGACGAAGCTCGATACGAGATGGATGCTGGGCTTTTCGACGGCTCAGATTCCCATCCGCGACGAACCCTTGTCATTTGCATCGGCCGCGAGCAAGTCACTGGGCTTCTTCAAAAACAATTCGCTCCTCGTGAGCGAGGTGCTGAACCGGCTGTTTACCCACCGGCTATCAGTGACGCAGATGATGGGGCCGGTGGGAATTGCCAAGGCTGCCGGCGAAGCCGCCGAGATGGATGGCTATTACCCCAAATTTGGATTGGCCAGCGAAATCAGCCTGCAACTGGGGATCCTGAATCTGATGCCCTTCCCGATTCTCGATGGAGGAATGATTCTGCTTCTGCTGATCGAAAGCGCGCTGCGCCAGGACATCAGTTTGGTCATCAAGGAGCGAATCTATCAGGCGGCATTTGTGGTGCTGATGGCCTTCATCGCGTTTACGATTGTTAACGACGTGAGCAAGCTGCAGTTGTTTACGCACATCAAGCCGTAAGAGCAGGGATCGGGTTTCAGGGGTCAGGGGTCAGTTGCCGCGGCGGTGTGCGGATTGCCTCTGAGACCTGACAAATAACACATAAAACCTGGAGCAAGAATGCCGGTCACAACCGAGGTTCGGGTGCGGTATGCCGAGACGGATCAGATGGGCATTGTCTACTATGCCAACTACCTGGTCTGGTTTGAGCTGGGCCGCGTGGAGCTGCTGCGCTCGCTGGGTCTTGCATACAGCCGGCTGGAGACCGATCACGGATGTATTTTGCCGGTGATCGAAGCGCGGTGCCGCTATCGCGCACCGGCGCGCTACGACGACGAAATCCTGATCGAGACGCGGCCGGCGATGATGCGCGGATCGGTGCTCAAGTTTGCCTATCGAATTCTGCGCAAAGCCGGCGAGGGCGAACAGCAGACGCTCCTGGCCGAAGGCGAGACGGTGCACGTGGTCTGCGACGATCAATTGCAGCGCAAACCGTTACCCGAAAAGTATGCGGCGGCGCTGCGGGCGCTGATGGAAGAAGACACCGCATAATTGGCTCCGCCAGATTCTGCCCGGCGTCTCCCGCTCCGCGCTAGCCGATCTCAAGTCCGGCAGTGGGAAACTTGAATTTCTGGTCCGAAGCCATGCGCTCCGCGCGGTATTTCAGGCAGGCTTCAATCTCATCCGGGATCAGGACGCGATAGAGTGTGCCGTCGCGGTTGGGTTCGCCTTCCTTCCGGATGGCGCCGATGGTCTCAAGAGCGCGCAACGTGTCCTGCACCTTACCGAGCGAAACCGGATTGTCATCCAATTGCGAGTAGGAAGATTTGACGACGGCCGTCTGCAACTGGCGCGTGCTGACGCGAAGATGAGGATCGCCGTCTTTGGCGATGGAGTGGCGGAAGAGAAACCAGTAAAATGCGGCGTCATACGGAGAGAGCTGCAGTTGCAGGTCGTCAACGATCTGCTGAATGATGAGCGGCAACTCCTGGGCGGAAACGTCGCGATCTCGCGCGGGCTGCGCGTTGGGCTCTGACTCCAGCTCATTCAGGAGCTGGCGTATCTTGGCAATTCGCTGGTTCACGTTGAAGAGAATTTTACGCCGAAATTCCTTACCGCGGGCGCGGAATCGATATTCAGCGCAGGACAACGGCGAGAGCGAAGCCGTCGAGGCCCTTGACGCCTACGGTCTGCAGGGCGACGGCGCTCAGGCGCGGCTCTCGGGCCATCATCTCAAGACAACGGCGCGTGCCGACAATGTCGGGCTTGGAGCTTTTGGCCTCAATGACGCTGCCGTGACGAGCGACGTTATCGACAACGATCACCGTGCCGCGGCGCGAGAGCTTCAGCGCCCACTGGAGATACTGTGGGTTGTTCTCCTTGTCGGCGTCGATGAAGATCAGGTCGAAGGGACCTGCGCCCGATGCTTTCAAGACGGGAAGGCTCCCAAGAGCAGGGCCGACGCGAATGTCGACACGACTAAGCAGGCCGGCGCAGCGCAGATTGGCGCGGGCCACTTCGGCATGCCTGGGATTGAATTCGAGCGAAATAATGCGACCACGTTTAGGCAATGCGCGGGCCATCCAGATGGTTGAATAGCCGCCGAGGGTGCCGATCTCAAGCACGCGCTTGGCCTGCGTCATCTGGATGAGGACCTGGAGGAATTTGCCCTGGAGCGGGGAGACATCGATGGCCGGGAGGCGCGCCTTGCGGTTGGACTTGACGGCGGCTGCGAGCTTTTCGTCAGAGGGAGCGAGAAGATCGCCCAGGTAACGGTCGATGGAAGTCCACAACGGCTGTCCGGCGGATTTTGGCGGCATTTACTTCTCCCGCGCCACGACAAAATCGGGGACCCAGAGAAGAGCGCGCTTGAATTCGCTGTCGGCGAGCGGGGCGAGAGCCTGGCGCGACTGCTCGGCGTAGCGGTCGGCAGCAGCCATGGCGTATTCGACTGAACCGTTGCGAACCAGGATCTCGCGAATCTGCTGGCGGCTGACATTCTCAAAGCTGCGGTCGTCGAGAACGCGCCGGATGGCTTTGCGGTCCGACGCAGTACCGTGGTCGGCGGCATGCACAACGGCCAGCGTGGCTTTGCCTTCGCGCAGGTCGCTGGCTACAGGCTTGCCCAGGACCTCCTCGGTGGCCGTCAGGTCGAGTACGTCGTCGACGATCTGGAAGGCGAGGCCCACGGCGCGACCGAAGGCGCCCAGCCCTGATTCTTCTGCTTCAGTGGCGCCAGCCAGGATCGCTCCGAGACGCATGCAGATGGAGAAGAGGCAGGCGGTCTTGCGGAAGATGAGGTCGTAGTATTCCGCCTCGGAGACCATCTTGCCGAGCTTCTGAATCTGCAACAGCTCGCCCTCGACCATCTGCTGGGTAAGGCTGATGAGCAGATCGAGAATGCGCAGGTTCCGCTCTTCGAGCGCCACTCTGAAAGCCTGCATATAAAGCCAGTCGCCGGCCAGGACGCACTTTTCGTTGCCCCAGGTGGTATTGGCGGACGGGCGGCCGCGGCGGGTGTCGGCGCCGTCGATGATGTCGTCGTGGACCAGCGTAGCGGTGTGAACCATTTCGACGACCGCGCCGAGGCGGATGGCACTGTGGCCGAAGAACCCCAGCTGATGCGCTGCAAGCAGCAGGAGAGAAGGCCGGATGCGTTTCCCGCCGCCTTCGCGAAGGTACTCGGCGATCTCAGTGATGGTGCTGACGCTGGAGGCAGCGTCGCGGCCCAGCTCCTGCTCCACCGAGACAAGGTCCTCCCGCAGCAACTCAAAGACCTCCCGCGCCGTGGGTAAGGTAAATGTGCTCAAAGTGCTCCGATTCTAAAGCATCAACAGGGGGAATGGCGACTTGTTATGCCCAGCGGGCCGGTCGAAATCGCTGCGGTAGATCGTTGAGACCGGGACGGACGCGCCGCTCCGATCAATTGGTGCGATAGTTCGTGAACTGCAACTCCAGGCCCAGGTCTTTGGCGCGCAGCAGGGCAATGATCGCCTGCAACTCGTCGCGGTCCTTGCTGGAGATTCTTACGGTGTCGCCCTGAATGCTGGCCTGTGCCTTCTTCTTCGAGTCTTTCACGAGACGCACGATTTCTTTCGCCTTTTCGACGGGGATGCCCTGCTGAAGGTTGATCTTCTGACGCACGCTTTGGCCGGAAGAGGGTTCGATTTTGCCGTAGGTCAGATTCTTGAGCGAGACGCCGCGCTTAACCAGCTTCTGCGCCAGGATGTCTTTGACCGCTTCCAGCTTGTATTCATTGCTTGAGGCCAACTGGATTGCGTCGTGGCCCTCCAGGCTGACGTCGGAGTGGGTGTCCTTGAGGTCGAAGCGCTGGCGAATCTCTTTCATCGCCTGATCGATGGCGTTGCGGACCTCTTGAATGTCCACCTTGCTGACGATGTCGAATGAATTTTCCTGAGCCATGGCTTTCTCGTCCTTGAATTGCTCGGCGGGCTGCCGCCGGAAGTGCCTCTATCAGTTTCCCACGTCGTGCCGGAGATTGAACAAGCGGAAGAAGTTTGCGGTGGTCGAGGCGGCGATTTCATCGGGTGCGACACCGAGGAGGCCGGCCAGAACCTGAGCCGTCTCGACCACCATCGCGGGCTCGTTTCGCTGGCCGCGATGGGGGGCGGGCGCGAGCCAGGGCGCGTCGGTTTCAACGAGGATTCCGTCGAGCGGCATGCGGGCGGCAACGTCGCGAAGAGGCTGCGCCTTGGGATAGGTTAAGTTGCCGGCAAAGGAGACCAGAAAACCAAGGTCCAGCGAGCGGCGCGCCTGCTCCCAGCCAGCGCCGAAGCAGTGCATCACTCCGCCAAGGCCAGTTGGCCGCCAGCGCTCTTCCAAAACCATAAGAAGATCGTCCCAGGCGTCGGTGGTCTCATTTGTGCCGCGGCAATGGATGAGAATGGGCCGCTTGCGCACGGCGGCAATCTCAAGCTGGCGGATGAGACCGGCGCGCTGCACGTTGTGCGGGGCGCCCTCGTGATAGTAGTCGAGGCCGATTTCGCCGCAGGCTATGACTTCAGGCTCGGCCAGGAGGGCGTCGAGTTTGGCCAGGGCAGCTTCATCGGCTTCGGCGGTGTTGTGGGGATAGATACCGGCGCTTGCAAAGAGCTGGGGAAGGCTGGCCCCATTCTGGCGCCGCCCGTTGAACTCGCGGCAAAGATCGAGCGCCTTGTGCATTTCTGCCGGCCCCTCGCCAATTCCGATGGAAAGCACGAGGCCAACGCCCGCTTGCCGGGCGCGGATCAGCAACGCTTCGCGATCGGCGTCGTAGCGCGGGCTGTCAAGGTGTGCGTGGGAGTCGATCAGCAATCGCGCCTCGCTTGTCGGGTGGGAAAATGCATCGGCAACAGACCAGTTTAGTGCAGCAGGAGTGGTGGGCAGATAGGCGCGTGGGCTGAGCCGGGCTTACGGCGGCTCGACTACTATCGGAGCAGCAGATGCGCGCGAAACCCAAGCTCGGGCAGAATTTTCTCGTCGACGTCCAGGCTGCGCAGCGGATTGTGGCGGCGCTGGGAGAGATCGCCGGGCACACGGTGGTCGAGATCGGTCCCGGACGGGGCGCCATCACCGAATCGCTCGCGGGGCGCGCCAAGCATGTTGTGGCCGTTGAACTCGACCACGAGCTTGCCGCAGGTTTGCGGGAGCGCTTCGAAGCAGCGCGCGTAGCGGTTTTGGAGCAGGATGTGCTGCGGTTCGACTTCGCTGCGGCAGCGGCCGAGGCCGGCGAACGGCTGCGCGTAGTGGGCAATTTGCCTTATGCGATCACTTCGCCCATCTTGCTGAAGCTGGCGGCGAGCCACGCTGCGCTTGACCTGGCCGTGCTGATGGTGCAGCGCGAAGTGGCCGAGCGAATTGCCGCAACGGCAGGCACACGGGATTACGGGGTCCTTTCCGTCACGATGCAGATGTACGGACCGGTGGAGCAACTGTTCACCTTGCCGCCGTCCGCATTCTCGCCGCCACCGAAGGTTCATTCGACGGTTTTTCGCTGGCGATTCGTGCCGCGCTTTGCTGAGCTGGGCGTTGAGGAGGGCGGTTTTCAGCGTTTTGTGCGCCAGATCTTCGCGCAGAAACGCAAGACGCTGACAAACAATCTGCGCGCTGCCGGAGTGGCGCAAGATGCCGCAGCGGCCGCACTGGCCGCCGCAGGGATCGATCAAAGAACGCGCGCAGAAGCAGTGCCGATTGAGGGATTGGCCACGCTTTGGCGCAAACTGGAGGAACGTTGGCCGGTTGGTCGCTGAGGCCGGTTTCCTGGCCTTGGGCGTGCGCGTAATCTATGAAGGAAGGGGAGCAGGAATCAGGCTTCGACCTGCCTTGCGGTGGAGTTTCGGAACCCGCAGGGCGTCATCGAGAGTCTAATTGCTGAGGAAGCAATGAACCCGACCGTCCAAAATGAGCGCCAGGAGAAGTTTCAAGAGACGCTGGTGAGCGCACGCAGAACCATGCTCATGAGCGAGATTCTGAAGCTGGCCGGAGACAGCTTTCGCGCCAGCAAGACGCGCTTTGCGCTGACCGCGCTGGGCATGGTGATCGGGACAGCGTCGGTGATCCTGGTCGTGACGATTGGGATGACGGGAAAGCAATACATCCTCGAATTAATCCAGAAGATCGGCACCAACTCAGTGGAAGTGGAGTACGCGGGCGGCGGCGCCACGGCGGCGGAGCGCGTGCGCTATAACGACTTCCTGACCCGCGAGGACGAAAAGGCCGTGGACCAGCAGGTGCCCGGCGTGATGTATTCCTCGCCGGTGCTGACGATGCACAACCGGATCAGTTTTCCCGGCGGAATCCAGAAGGACACGGTGGTGCTCGGAGTGACGCCGGAATACCAGCAAATCCGCAACCTGATTGTCACCCAGGGCCGTTTTTTCGATCAGACCGACGACTCGGCTCACAGCAAGGTCGCTGTAGTGACGCAGCCATTTGCCAAGGAACAATACGGCGGAGACGATCTGGCGATTGGCCAGACGTTCCAGGTTCTCGGTATTCCGTTTACGATCATCGGCGTTTTCAAGGAGAGCGTATCCGACTTCGGGCAATCCGAGATCGAAGACCAAACAGTGTTGGTTCCCTATACGGTGGCGCGCTACTTTACCGGAACTGAGAGAGTGAACCAGATTTACTTTTCACTCCAGAGCATGAACGAGGTGCCGGAGGCCCAGAGAGAGATTGTGCACGTGATCAGTTTGAGGCACAAGTCGGACTCAATCTATAAGGCACAAACGCTCAGCGATCTGCTGGTGACGGCGGCCAAGATTGCCGATGCGCTGACGGCGGTGCTGGTGATGGTGGCGGCGGTAACGCTGGCCGTGGGCGGCGTGGGCATCATGAACATCATGCTGGCCAACGTGCGCTCGCGCATCCGCGAGATCGGCATCCGCAAGGCGCTTGGAGCCACACATCGCGAGATCAAGCTGCAGTTCCTCACCGAGGCTGTCCTCATCTCGCTCACCGGAGGCATCGTAGGCAGCATCGTCGGCCTCGCGATCCCGTTTTCCATCCGCGTCTTCAGCGGCTACGACTTTCCCATTTCGTGGTTGTCGGTGGTGATCGCCCTGACTGCGGCGACAGTGGTCGGCGTAATCTTCGGAACCGTTCCCGCGACACGCGCGGCGCAGCTGGATCCAGTGGAGTCGCTGAAGTATGAGTGACGGCGAGCAGTCGAAACCCGGCGGCAACGGCAACGACCCGTCCACGGGGCCGAATCTCGTTCTTCTCTATAGCCTGATTGGGCTGGCGCTGGCAGCGGCCATCGGCCTGGCTGCATTGATCGTGAGGCCTTTCTACCTGCGGCACTAGCGGATTGGAATCTGTTGCTCACGAGGATCTTTCTTGGGAATGCGGGCAACCGGACGTTCTGAGCACCGCATCTATCCACAGGTCCCATAACAAGGAGGCGTTTGATGAGAAAATTCGCTCCATTTCTGCTCGCAGCGGTTTTAGCGGCCCCAGTGCTCAGCACGGGCTGTACGGCGCATGTGCGCGTCTACGATCCCTATTACCACGACTATCATGAGTGGGCGGGTGAAACGACTTATTACGGCCAATGGGAGCACGACACTCATCGGGACCATATGGATTTCAACCAGCGCAACGACGCTGATAAGAAGGCATACTGGGACTGGCGGCACAGCCAGCACTAGGCGGGTGTCAGGTGTAAGTGGGGAGTGGTCAGTTGCCGCTACGTTTCCCGCACCGCGATCGTCTCCGCGCGCTCGATAATCAGGACGGGAATGCCATCGACGATGGCATAGGCGCGGCGGCATGCGACGCAGACGAGATGCACGCCGTCGAGGCGCAGGTCGCCAAAACAGGCCGGGCAGGCCAATTGCGCAAGCACTGCGGGATCGAACGCGGGAGGAAGCGCCGGTTTGTCAACCCTGGCAACCACAAATCACCGATTAGTGAATTACTGGATCGTAGCGTCGGCGCCGGCGTCTTGATCGGGGCGCGGCTTGGGCCGGCCCGCGAAGGCCTGCTCAATGCGCTCGTTGGCGCCGGAGCGCGAGAACTCGTGGGCGACGCGGATGCCGTTGTAGATGGCGACATCGTTTGAAGAACCGTGGCCGATGATGCACACGCCGCGCACGCCGAGCAGGGGCGCGCCGCCGTACTCGGTGTAGTCGAGGCGGCGGCGGAATTCGTTGAAGGCGCGGCGGGAAAGCAGCGCACCCACCTGCGCGGTTACGGTGCGGGTGAGGGAGGCGCGCAGCACATCGCGCACGAACCGGCCGATGCCTTCACTGGCTTTGAGCGCCACGTTGCCCACAAAGCCGTCGCATACGATGACGTCGGCCTGGCCATTGAAGATGTCGCGGCCCTCCACGTTGCCAATGAAGTTGATCGGCAGGGCTTTCAAGAGCGGGAAGGCTTCGCGGGTGAGCTCGTTGCCCTTGGATTCTTCCTCGCCGATGGAGAGAAGACCCACGCGCGGCCGCGCGATTTTGAGCACGCTGCGGGCATACATTTCGCCCATGACGGCGAATTGCTCGAGGTTCTGCGCCTTGCAGTCGACGTTAGCGCCGACGTCGAGAAGCACGCAGGGATTTCCCTTGGAAGTGGGCATGGGAGTGGCCAGAGCGGGACGGTCGACGCCGGGGAGTCCGCCCAGGACCATCTTGGCAGTAGCCATGGCCGCACCAGTGTTGCCCGCGGTGACAAAGCCCGCCGCCTTGCCCTCGCGCACCAGCTTGAGGCCCACGCGCAGCGAGCTGTCGCGTTTGGTACGCACGGCGTGGGCAGCCTTCTCGTCCATCGCGATGCGCTCAGAGGCGTGGTGAATGACGATGGGCAGGTCTTCGTCTTCGAGATGCTCATCGAGCAGGTCGCGGAGCTCCGGTTCGGGCCCGATTAAATGGACTCGCACGGGGAGAGTGCGGCAGGCAAGGATGGCTCCCCTGATCTCCGGCTCGGGAGCCTTGTCGGTACCAACGGCGTCAAGCGCGATGTCGGTAAGCATCGGGGTTGGGATTTACTTCTCTTCCTTGACTACGAGCACGGAGCGGCCCTTGTACTCGCCGCACTTGGCGCAGGCCTGATGGGGCAGCTTCTTTTCGTGGCAATTGGGGCACTCAGAGAGCCCGGTAGCGGTGAGAAAGTCGTGAGAACGGCGAAGGGCGGTGCGGCGCGTGGAATGGCGCCTTTTCGGATTCGGCATGATGCAATTCCTCTCAAATCTGGCCCGGCAGCCCTCGATACGGGCAGCGGAATCGGGGCGCGCCAAGAATTCTGACGCGCCCTATTCCAAAGGGCTGAATTTTCAGGACTTAATCCGGCCACGCAACCCGGTAAGTGCCTCCCAGCGGGGGTCGTTCGGACCCACTTCGCAGGAACATGGCTGGGTGTTGCGATTGGCTCCGCAGCGCGGGCAAAGTCCCTTGCAGTCGGGCTTGCACAGCGTCCTGACCGGCAGGGACAAAAGCACCTGCTCGCGCAGCACATCTTCAAGCAACAGACTGTCTTTTTGATAATAACCGATTTCGGTCTCCGACGCAGTTATGGAGCGCTCGGGAGGTTCGGAGTCGGCGCCAATGGGGCGGAAGATGAGGTCGAAGTCGGCAGCCAGGGGGATCTCAACCGGCTCAATGCAGCGGGCGCATGGCACCTGAAATTGGCCCGCGAAGCGGCCCCGGAGGCGAATGTCGGGGACAATTTCTTTGGGTCCGCGGTGCTCGTGGATGACTTCGGCGCTGCCGGAGGTCGCCAGGTTGCCCATTTGCTCGGCCTCGTCGCCGAAATCAATTGCGCCCGGCTTGAGCTCCAGGTCGAATTCGATTGGCTCGCGCTCGAGTTCGAGGACTTTGAATTCCATGGTATGAGCGTAAAGCATTTTGGGCGCGCAGGGGAGTGACCGCCGGAATAACCAATGGAGGTGCGCAAGAGAGCGACCGCGTAGAGGTCAGACCACCGGTTGACAAGGGTAGTTTTGCTGAGATACAAACCGGGCCATGCGTCTTCCCATCCCGCTCACACGCTTTCTGCTCCTGGCTTTGATTATTTCCCTAGGCCTGCAGTCTAGGGCTTCAGCCAACGAGATTGGCACGAACGTGATCGCCAAACCAGTCACTCGAGAGCGGATTGCGACGCTGCCGAAGAAACAGCAGAAGGCCTGGGTCGATTACCTTGAGCGCTCAGAGAAGCAGAAGGCGATCGACAAACAGACGCTCGCCGAAGAGCAGAAAGCAGCCGCCAACACAAATCCGAAACATGCCGGGATGGGACGCGGGATGTTCGCTCTGCGGGCCGATCATCCGGCGGATTGGTGGACGAGCGATGACGCGCTCAAGGCCGCGCGCAACATCGTCACCTACCAGGTGGCCGATGGCGGATGGAGCAAGAATATCGATATGGTGAGCAAGCCGCGTGCGCCTGGCGACCGGTACGATGCCGACAACGAGAATCGATTTCCGGATTCGGCCGACTTTGATAAACCGGTGGATCCAAACTGGCACTACATCGCCACGCTGGACAACGATGCGACGTGGTTGCAGATTCGGTTTCTGGCGGGCGTAACGACGGCTCTGCTGGCGGCGCACCGCGACGCCGATGCAGCGCCTTTTCGCGCCTCAGTGGAGAGGGGCGTGGAGTACTTGCTCGACTCCGAGTATCCCAACGGCGGCTGGCCGCAGGTGTGGCCGCTCGAGGGAGGCTATCACGACGCCATCACCATCAACGACGACGCGATGCTGCACGCCATCGAGATTCTGCACGACGTGGCGACGGGAGCCGCCGACTACATGTTTGTTCCGCAAGCGCTCAAACGCCGAGCGGGGCCGGCGGCAGAGCGCGGCATCGATTGCCTGCTCCACTTGCAGATTGCGGAGAGCGGAGTCAAGGCGGCGTGGGCGCAGCAATATGACGCGCTGACGTTGGAGCCAACTTCGGCGCGCAACTACGAGATGGCCGCGTTGACCAGCGATGAGAGCTTCCCGATTGCGGAGTTTTTCATGAGCTTGCCCGATCCCACACCGGCAGAAATTGCCGCCGTGCACGCGGCGTGCACATGGTTCACCAAGGTGGAGATCTTCGGGTATCGATACGGGAGCGGAGATTTCATTGCCGACCGCCGCAGCCCGGGCGGACGCAAGCTGGTGGCTGTCGCGGGAGCAGGTCCCATCTGGGCTCGCTACTACCAGATCGGCACCGACAAGCCGATCTTCGGCGACCGCGACAAGACCATCCGCGACGATGTGAATGACCTGAGCCTGGAGCGGCGCAACGGGTACGCGTGGTTCAACGTGGAGGGCGTCGCCGTGCTGGAGGACTACAAGACCTGGGCGCCCGCGCACCCGAGCTCCAGGTCAATCGAAAAACATTGAGGAACCCGCAGCGATGAGGCGGGGAAGCGCCTTCGCTGGAAGGCCCGCGCGCGCCCCCATCCTTTGCGGGCAGGAACATGGTGCATGTATTGGCAGGTTGCCAACCGTGCGACGACACTGAAGCAAAACCGAATTCCGCCGATAGTGGGAATGACATCATTCGAGAAAGATGAAAGTGTCCGGGCTGGAATCGCGCCGCTCGCATGCGAATCAATCTGCGCGTTTGGAGTTGCGCACGCGCGATGCCGGTTGTGCCGGTCCTAACCAGGATTGAGCCGGCGGGAACCCCAATCTGCGGCTCCGGCGAGTGAACGCAAGTTGCTCGCCGGGGCTTCCCGCCTGCCCTGAAACAGTCCCAACTCCAGCTTCCCTTCCCGTCACTTTCGAATTCCGAAGTTTTCATTTCCCTTACGCGTCCGCCGTGTACAGTTATTCTGAAAGACAGCAGGCCAGGCCGCGGAGCCCCGGCCCATCGTTGCGATAAACCCTGAGACAGTACCCAACCGGAGAGATTGGCATGAGCGCGCAAGAGTATGACCTGGTGGTGATTGGTTCCGGGCCTGCGGGGCAACGCGCCGCCGTGGCTGCTGCCAAGATGGGAAAGCGTGTGGTCGTGGTGGAGGCTCGCTCCGTGGTTGGCGGCGTATGCATCAACACCGGCACCATCCCCTCAAAGACCATGCGCGAGGCGGTGCTGCACCTTTCCGGCTATAACTACCGATCGGTCTACGGCGTGAATTATCGGGTGAAGGAAAAGATCACGATGGCAGACCTGGCCTTTCGCGTCCAGGCCGTAATCAAGACCGAGGTGGATGTGACCGAAGCGCAGCTTTCGCGCAACGGCATCGATGTGGTGCACGGCGTCGCCCGCTTCCTCGATCCTCACCAAATTCGCGTAGAAGGGCCGCAGGGCGATACAACGCTCTCGGCCGGCCAGATCATCATCGCCGTGGGCACCAAGCCCGCCGCGTCGGACAAAGTGCCGGTCAACGGCAAAACCATCATCAACAGCGACCAGATTCTTGGCCTGGACGTGCTGCCCAAAACGCTCGTCGTCGTGGGCGGCGGCGTCATCGGCGTGGAATACACCTGCATGTTCGCAGTGCTGGGCGTTCGCGTGACGCTGATCGAAAAACGCAACCGGCTGCTCGAGTTCGCCGACCAGGAGATTATTGAGGCGCTCAGCTACCACCTGCGCGACGCGCGAGTCACTATGCGACTCGGCGAAGAGGTCGAGAGCGTGGAAGAGCCGTCGCCAGGCACCGTCGTCGCTAACCTCGAAAGCAAGAAGAAGGTCTCGGGCGATGCGCTGCTCTATGCCGTGGGCCGGCAGGGCAACGTGGACGACCTGAACCTGGCCGCGGCCGGTCTTGAAGCGGATAAGCGCGGCCGCATCGCCGTGGACGAGCACTACCAGACCAAGGTCGGACACATTTACGCGGTAGGTGACGTGGTGGGCTTCCCCTCGCTGGCCTCGGTTTCAATGGAACAGGGACGCATTGCGGCCGTACGCGCCTTCGGCGACACGACGGCGAAGTCCAATCCCAGCTTTTATCCCTATGGCATTTACACCATTCCCGAGATCAGCTTCATCGGCAAGACCGAGGAGCAGTTGACCGGGGAGGATGTGCCGTACGAGGTGGGTATGGCCTACTATCGCGAAGTGGCTCGCGGGCAGATTCGCGGCGACACAACGGGAAGGCTGAAGCTGATTTTTCATCGCGACACGCGCAAGGTTCTGGGCGTGCACATCATCGGCGAGGAGGCCAGCGAGCTGGTGCACATCGGGCAGGCGGTGATGACGTCTGGACGGCACCGTGGACTACTTCATCGATACCGTGTTCAATTACCCGACCCTCGCAGAGTGTTATAAGGTGGCGGCGTTCAATGGCCTGGGCCGACTGCACAAGTACCAGACGGAGTGAAACAAGATTTCAGTTTTCAGCCGTTAGCTCTTAACTTTTTTCCGCGGTATGAAGGGCTTCGGATTTCTCGAAGGACAGCAAGTCGCTGATTGTTGTTTGGCAAGAACCGAAACTTCTCTCCCCTTCCCAAGGAGGGCGCAATGACCACGGCGATCGGTGTCGTGATGACCAGCCATATTGTGACCGGCAGGCTGGAAGATCAGCGGCTGACGGGCAAGTTGCTGCGCTATCCCAGTGACCCTGAAGCGGCGAATGAACTCGATGCAATTCCCGGCAGTGAACTCGTCGAGATTCTCGCGGAACACATTGGCAACCTTGCGGGCGCGACGGCCGGAGGAGCGGGCAAGGCCGATGCGATCGGCGTTGCGGTTCCGGGGATTGTGCGCTCTGGGGTGATTGAAGAGTCGCCGAATCTGAAGCAACTAAAAGGCATGCGCCTTGCCGAGGAGCTGGCCAATGCGCTGGTGGGGCACGGAATCGGGGCGCCGGTTTACATAGCCAACGATGCCGATGCAATCGCAGCCGGCGTGGCCGCCACGCGGGGCAAGCTCGACAAGCTTACGCGCGTATGGACCATCGGCAAAGGCATCGGCTATGGACGCTGGCCGCATGCGGATGGCGTTTGGGAGGGTGGGCACATTACCGTCACCCTCGACCCCAAGGAACGTTACTGCGGATGCGGCGGCGCGGGGCACCTTGAGGGCATCATGGGCCACCGGGCGATGCGCCTGCGTTTCCTTGACCTGGAGCCGGAAGAGGTGTTTGCCAACGCCAAGCAGGGTGACGCACGCTGCCGCGAGTTTGTCGACCTGTGGCACCGCGCTTTGGCTGCCGCGACGGCGTCGTTCATTCACCTGGCAGGGCCGGGGCGCTTCTACTTTACCGGGAGCAACGTCGGATTCCTGGATTTGGACAGGCTGCGCGGCCACCTGGAGACCATGGTGCGGATGAGTCCTCTGCAGAGCTACTCGCTGGAGATTCTGCCTCCGGACGACGAGACGGCGTTGATTGGTGCGGGCGTGAGCGCGCTGCGGGCGCTGGCGGGGTGAGGTCGATGAATGGCCGGGCCCGCATGAGATTGCGATCTTGAGCTAGGCCCAGTTCTCCACTTTGAGCCCGGGTACCCGCAAATACTCCCGTGTGTTGTTGGTCACGAGCGTCAATTCCAGGAAGCGGGCATGGGCAGCGATCAGCAAATCGTTTGCGCCAATCAATCTCCCACGCACTTTAAGGAATGCCCGAATCTGTGCATAATCGAGGGCCGCATCGCTTGGAAAGTCCAACACTTCAATATGCCGAAGAAAAATGTCGAGAGATCGCCTGTCCTTGTCCCGTCGTGGCGAAACTTCAACGCCGAACTCGAGTTCGGATCGGCTGATCGCGGAAATACATACATCGCCTACTGCTTCCGATTGCAGCCTCCGCATTGCGCCAAGACTGGATCGATTCATGATGTAGGATGACGTGTCAGTGTCGAGCATGAAATGGAGCATCAGAATTTGCGCTCCTGAACGGGCAACTTCTCCACATTCTTCATGAACTCCTTGGACGCGGCAGCCTCCGAACTGAAGAGTTCGGACCAGTCCTTCGGGCGGGGAGAAAGAACCACCTCGTCACCCTGCTTGCGGATGAACACCTCTTGAGTAGCAAATTGGAATTCCTTCGGAAGTCGAACCGCCTGACTGCGGTTATTCATGAAGATTTTGGCTGTTCTCGGCATCGGCACTCCGTGCTGGCATATACATTAGTATATGCCAAATGACCCCGTCCAACAAGTTTCCGCGATTATCTGCAGATAAGTGCAAATTCGAGGAAAATGGTCGAGGCCGTCACCGTTTCCGCAGGTAGGTCTTCGACAGGCGATCGTGGCCCATGAGGTGATCGTCATCGAAGAGAGCCCAGGCCAGGCCAAGACCAAGCGGAAGAACAGATAAAATCAGCGCCATAACGCGTCCGAATCGCTGCGCGCGGCTGGGGCTGCGTCCGTTAAAGGTGCTGAGCGCGATGCCGGAGTACCTCATGCCCGGTGTGGCCCTGGCCAGCGAGAGGAACAGCGTTTGATAAGCGGCGCCGATTGCGAAGACGGCAAGCACGGCGCCCAGCTCGAGGATTCGAAGGCCGGGCATCTGCTTTGCGTGCGAGGCAAACTGCATTGCGGTAAACACGAAAACCGCGAGAACGAGGCTGGCATCGACAATAAGGGCCATCAAGCGGCGGCTCAAGGGCGCGAGCCGGATGGCATTTTGCGGTAGATTTTGAGGCGCGGGTTCGTCGAGAAGATCCTCCTCCGTCTGCGGTTCCGCTTCTATCATCGCGAACTCCGCGCGCATCCACACCGGCGCGGCAGGTTCGTCGATTGCCGGGGCGGGCAGCGTCGAGACGCTCCCGGGATCTACCTCGAAGATGCTCAACTGGGCCTGGTGCGGCGAGGCAGCAAGGGGGCCCTCGGCGAGCCGGGGACGCATTCTGCGCGTGGCAACCATCTCGCGTGGGAACTGAATGAGATTGGCGTAGATCGGCTGGTCGACGCCGCGAACCTCGTTAATTTCCTCGACACTTTGCTCCGGCTGAAGGCCGGAAGAGGACATGGGGCCTTCGTCAAAGATGCGGTGTTGGGCAGTCTCCAGCAGCGCAGGCGCCGTTGCAGCCGCGGCTTCGGACTGCCGGGCAAATTCCGGCGTCGCGGCGGCCTGGAGACCTTCGAGCATGTACTGAACGGCTGCTTGCGCTTCCTGAGCAGCTTTCGACGCGGCTTCGGCGGCGCGAACAGCGGCGCGAGCTTCATCGGCCAGCATCGCGCTATAGCTGGGAGCCTGGGCATACCGCTCGGCTACGCGCGCCGCGGCCTGCGCGGCACGGCTGGCCTGCGTGGGGCGGCCATCGTCGATCGCCCTGGATTTGCTCGTAGACGGCGTTTTGTGTCCCATATGAGCGGCAACGCGCCGGTTGATCTCCTGCTTCCAATCCGGAAATAGAGTAACTGTATTGACCGATGTGCTCAAAGCTCTTTTTTCCCCTTCACCATTAGGCGCGGCCAACGTGCCGACTCATAGCGCCCCGTTCGCTAGCGCCGATGCCCGATCTGCGATCGAAACATTGAGCGTGCCGTACTTCTGAACCAAGGGAAGGAGATTGCGGATAAAAGCAGATGTCACCAAGGGCTCTAAGCCCATATGCGTGCGATCCGGATTTTTATAAGTTACCAGAGCGACGCGGCACAACTCTCAATCCATGCAGGCGGCTTTGTTATGCTGAGCCTTGCACCGGTCATGGACTTGGATGTGTCCTCGTAACTTAGTATTTATCACGCTGCTGGGCGTCTGTCACCTGCAACTGGGCGCACAGGCCACCCAAGTGTTGACCAATGCGATCCATTCGCCTCAAAGTGAGACGAGCAGCGACGCAGCGAGTTCCGCGGCTTCGTCTTCCGATGCGCTGCCCGACGATCCGAGCCAGGAATTGGTGCCACTGGCCCAGCCGGAGCCAACCCCCGCAACCGGAACGCCGGTTGAGTGGGAAGCGAAGCGCCAGGAGTGGGCCAACGATACGTTGACCTTGACCGGCGATGTGGTGGTTCACTACCGCGACTACATTCTTCGCGCCGACAGCGTTGTTTACAACCGAAAGACGACCGAGCTGGAAGCGGATGGCAACCTGCAGCTTTCTGGCGGGCCCGACGATGTGCTGATCAACGCCACCCATGGCGACATGCGGTTGAACATGCATACGGCGCGTTTCTACGACGTGAGCGGCTCGCAGGGTGTGCGCACGATGGGTCACACGGCGGTTTACTCGACGCCGAACCCCTGCTCTTCTCGGGCCGCGTGCTGCTGCAGACAGGAGAGGGAAACTTCAAAGTAATCGACGGCTCGATCACGAATTGCCGGCTTCCTCATCCCGACTGGCGGATCATCGCCCACACGATTGCACTGGACAACAACAAGGCCTCGACCTCGAATGCGTTTTTTGAATTCCTTGGCGTGCCCGTTTTCTACCTGCCCTATCTGCACCATCCGGCCAATGAGACAGGCCGTACGAGCGGGCTGCTGACTCCGGTGGTCGGCGTCGGATCATCGATTCGCGGCGTCACCCTTGGCGAACAGATGTACTGGGCGATTAACCGCAGCATGGACATGGTGATAGGCGCCGAGTATTACAGCAAACGTGGATGGGCGCCGAATGGCGACTTTCGCTACAAGGGTCCGGGACTCGACCACCTTACCGCGCGATGGAATGCGCTGCTCGACCGCGGAGTCGAGGAGCCAACAACCGACCCGCAAACCGGCCAGGTGAGCAATCAGCTCGTGAACGAAGGCGGCGTCGACGTGAGCCTGTTGGGACGCGAGGATCTGTCGCCTGCGACGCGTGTTTCGGGCGGCATTGAGTATTTGTCAAGTTACGTCTACCGGCTGGTCTTCGACGACAACTACTCGCAGGCCATCAGCTCCGAAGTGTCGAGCGAAGTTGTATTGACGCACAATCAAGATGGCAGGATTCCAACAGCGTGGCTGGACCGCTTCCAATCCTTTGCCAGCACCACGAACGGCAACGAAGTGAAGATTCTGCGTCTGCCGTTGCTGCGCTACGATGTGCTGGACCGGCCGCTCTTAAGCTCGACATTTTATTGGGGACTGGAATCATCGCTGGGCTATCTGAATCGCTCGGAGCCGCTCTTTCACTCCCGTAACGTAGTGCGGCTGGATTTTTATCCGCATCTTTCCATTCCGTTCACCGCCGGCGGATGGAGCTTCGTTCCCGAAGTTGCGCTTCGCGACACGGCTTACACCAACGGCCAGGTCCCCAGTTTGACGGGCCCGTCCATTGTTCCGCAGATCAGCCATAGCGCGCTCAACCGCGCGGATCTTGAAGCGTCGGTCGAAATCCGGCCGCCCGCACTGGAGCGCGAATTCGCGCTTCCCCATTGGCATCGTGAGCTTCGCCACGTGATCGAGCCCGAGCTGACCTACAATTATGTCGGCGGAATCGGAGCGAAGGCTCGCGATGTACTTCTCTTCGACACCACCGACATCGCGACCGACGTGAACGAGGCCGGTTTCTCGCTCACCCAGCGGTTCTACGTGCGGCCGACAGCCTCACAACCCTGCAAAACCGGCGATGAAAAGACCGCGGACGACGACGGGGCCGGGAAGCCGTGCGCGAACACACAGCGCGAGTGGGCATCCTGGCAGATCGCGCAGGAGTATTTCATCGACCCCAACTTCGGCGGCGCGCTCATCTCCGGACGGCGAAACGTCTTTCATGCAACACTCGATCTAATGGGGCCGACTTTTCTTACCTCGCCGCGCAACATAGCGCCCCTGGTCTCACGAATTCGCTTTGAAGCGATTGACAATCTGCGCGTCCAATGGGATCTGGATTACGACTCCATCGCCGGTCGCATCGCCGCAAACAACCTCTTTGCCGGCTATAGTTTTGGCCGGACGACGGTGGGAATCGGCCATGCTTTGTTGAATGCAGTGGACGAACGAGCCACGAGCGGCGCACCTTCGGTGATCAAGAGCCAGCAGTTGCAGCCATTTCTCGAGATCGGCAAACCCGGCGGGAAAGGATTTAACCTGGCGTTGAACGGCGGCTACGACTTTGTGCAGCACGAGGTGCAATACGGCGGCGTGCAGGCGAACTACAACTGGAATTGCTGCGGATTGACCGCCGGTTACCGGCGCTTCGAGCTGGGGACGATAGGCACAACCAGCCGCGATGAAACACAGTGGCTTTACAGCTTTACCCTGGCCAACTTCGGCGCTGTAGGCGATATCCGGCGCGCCAACTCGATCTTCCGCGATCCCACACTGCCGCCGGCGTACTGAAAGCAGTTCACAGTTCGCAGTTGCCGGTGATCGATTGTCAGCGATCATTGGCCAAATTGCAGAAGCGGGCGCGAGAGTCGTTCGGTGACTTCACGGTTGCGGTTGCTTTTCGCTGCGCTGTACGTCCATCCTTTGCCGCCGGGAAGCCGATTCTGCCCGGGGGGGCGGGACGCCTGCAGGAGTATCCTTTCCTGAGAGGAATAGCTATTGTTACGCTTTCGTTTTTTGGCCGGATTGCTTGTTCTTGGTCTGACCGCGGGCTGTAAGGCTCAGAACGCCGCTCCTTCAGCTCCCGACCCCGCCCTCGACCGCCGCATTGAGGTTCTGGTCCGATCCCAATACGAGATGCCTGAAGATGTGACGATCACCTTTGGCGCCCGAACGCCGAGTCAGTTCACGGGTTATGAGACGCTCCCGGTCACGATCACGCACGGATCCAAGTCTCAGGTGATCAACTTCCTGATCTCCGGCGACAACACAAAATTAGTTCACTTCGATACATTCGATCTGACCAAGGATCCCGCCGATGCAATTCCGATCGCGGGCCGTCCAATTCGGGGCAATCCCGCCGCCAAGGTGACGGTGGTCAACTTTGACGACCTGGAATGTCCCTACTGCGCGCGCATGCACCAGGAGCTGTTTCCTGCCACGCTCGAGCATTACAAGGAGCTGGTGCGGTTCGTCTATAAGGACGACCCGCTGACGGATATACACCCATGGGCGATGCATGCGGCGGTGGATGCCAATTGCCTGGCGGCACAGAGCAGTGACGTTTATTGGACCTATGTGGATTACCTTCACGCCCACGGAGAGGAGATCACGGGCAGCGATCGCGATATGACAAAGAGCGTTGCCGCACTGGACCGCATTGCCCGGCAGGAGGCCATACTGGGCAAGCTCGACGAAACAGCCCTGAACGTCTGCATTGCCAAACAGGATGAAGCGCAGATTCGAGTTTCGACCAAGCTGGCCGAGGATCTAGGGATTGAGGGAACTCCGGCGGTCTATGTGAACGGCGAGAAAGTGAATGGCGGCGCCGTGCCGGAGGATCAACTATGGATGGCGATCGACCGGGCACTGCGCGCGGTGGGCGAGCAGCTACCGCCGAAACCGGCACCAGCACAGGCTCCGGTTGCCTCAGGGCCGGCTGGCGCGGGCAAATGACTCATTGGGGACTATCCGCCTGCCGCTGCAGGGATTTATCCTAGATTGCCGGGGATTTAGCGACCCCCGTAGGAGATGAGCTTGCAAGTCGCATCGAGTTTTCGAGTACGCGCCACTATTGCCGCTGTTGCAATCGGAAGCGGCGTTCTATTCTCCGCCAATGTGGGCTGCCATCGGTCGCCCTCTGCCGACGTCGTGGCCACGGTAAATGGCAAGGAGATTCTGCGCGCCGACCTCGATAGGAATTACCAAAGCAGCCTGGGAGACAGCCCGCAAAAGCCATCGTCTGAGGAAGCCGATATCCGGCGGCTTAGCGTACTGCACCAGATGATCCAGGACGAGATTCTGCAACAGGAAGCCGCCAAGCTGAACCTGACCGCCAGCGACGAGGACGTGAACGCGAAGCTAACAGAGATCCACGCGCCTTATACCGACGAGCAGTTCAACGACATGCTGAAGCAGCGCAATCTGTCGCTGGAAGACTTCAAGCGCGACATTCGGCGCGGGTTGACTGAAACCAAGCTGATGAATAAGGAGATCGAGTCGAAGATCAACATCACCGACGCGCAGATTGCGGCTTTCTATGCGGCTCACAAGGCGGACTTCAATTTGATCGAGCCGCAATACCATCTGGCGCAGATCGTGGCGACAAGCGCGCCCGCACAGCAATCGCCAAATTTGCAGGGAGAAAAGCCCGCGAACGACGGCGACGCCAAGAGGAAAATCGACGCAGCGTACAGCCAGCTGGAGAGCGGGGTGGATTTCGCAACCGTGGCGATGAACGACTCCGAGGATCCCAACACCGCGTCAAACGGCGGCGACATGGGATTTGTGCGCGAGTCGCAACTCAAGGCCGACACGGAGGTCTACGACGCGATCAGCAAACTCAAGCCGGACCAGTTTACCGACGCGCTTCCGGAATACGACTCAGGACACAAAATCGCCGGCTACGCCATTTTCAAGCTGATTTCGCGCGAGCCCGCAGGGCAGCGGGAGCTAAACGATCCCCGCGTGCAGCAGGCCATTCACCAGTCGCTCCACGACAGCCAAAAGCAGCTACTACAGACGGCATACCTCGAGACGCTGACCGACGGCGCCAAGGTGCGCAATTTTCTCGCCGAGCAGATCCTGAAGCAGACCGGGCAATAGATCGCGCTCGCCTTTCGTCCGATTACAGCGGAACCAGAGCAGGTGCATCCCGAAAGCACCAAGGTCAAGTCGACGCGACCATCAGGTAGCGGCGACCCTGAACCAGGACTCGACAGGACACGGTTGGTCCGGTTCCGCTCTAGAAACTCGCCGAGGTTTTCGATCCGGTGTAGTGGATCGCCTTGTCGGGAGCGGTCGTCGCATCCGGGCCAACTCCGTGACCAGAAGAGACAATCACGACATTGAAGGTGTGTTCCGGGGTCATGCCGGGGTAGCTTCCCTGGCGAGCGTCGATGGAAAGAGTGCGCGTCTCATCGTCCCAATGGATGGGGATGGTGGCGTGAGCACCCTTTTCATAGCGGTCGCTGTCGCCCTCGTCTTCATAGAGCGTGAAATTGCCATCAGCGCCGGGGTAGACCCGCAGCTCGATGGGATCGGTGGCCTGGCCGGCGTATTCGATGACCGGGCCGAGGGGCAGGATGGAACCCGCGCGCACATCGAGAGGAATCCGGTCGAGCGGCGCCGGCGCCACGATCGACGAGCCGCCTGCGGTCCGTTCGCCGGTCCAGAAGTCGTACCACTCGGTTGCGTCCGGCAGATAAAGCGAGCGGGAAGTGGCGTGCTCGGTGAGGACCGGGCTGACGAGCAGGGCAGGCCCGAACATGAACTGGTCGCCAATCTCGAAAGTCGCCGGGTCCTCACGGAAATCCATCACCAGCGGGCGCTGGATGGTGTAATCGTCGCTGGTGACCTTCCAAGCCAGCGAGTAGACGTACGGCAATAGCCGGTAGCGCAGGCGGTCGACGGCCAAGAGGGTGGGAAACACCTGGTCGTAGACCCAAAGCTCGTTATGGTCGCGATGGCCGTGGGTGCGGAAGACGGGGCAGAAAGCGCCGAATTCGAACCAGCGAGCGTAGAGCTCCTGATAGCCGGGCGGAATGGTTTGCGCATAGTTGAGCGGATGGTAGCCGCCGATGTCGGTGGTCCAGTAAGGGTTGCCGGAGAGCGCGAAGTTAAGGCCCGCGGGGACCTGGCGACGCAGTGCCCACCAACTGCTGTAGACGTCGCCGGACCAGACCGCGGCGCCGACGCGCTGCTGGCCCATGAAGGCCGAGCGAGTGAGCAGAAAGACGCGCTTGTCAGGGTTTGTCTCAAGCCAATGCGCCCCGACGCCCGCGGTGTGCTCGAGGGGGAAGACGTTGGTGTACTCCAGCCCGCTGCCGATGTGGAGCTGCTTGTCGCGGAGAATGGCGTCGCCAATGTGCGGCCAGGCCTCTTCGGGCTCAGAGCTGTCGAGCCAGAAGGCGTCCCAACCCTGGGCGAAGAGCTTGCCGACAAACTGGTTCCAGAAGAAGTCCCTGGCGGCGGGGTTGGTGGGATCATAGGCCTGCGTCATGGGAATGTCGAAGCCCTTCTGGACGATCTGCTTGTAGTTCTCGGCGGTGGAGTCCATGAGCGCCCAGGCCGAGATCATGGCGTGGACGTGTTCGTCGTGGAGGGTCTTCAGTTCGGCGGGAACATCGGTGTAACCCGAGTTGTAGACCGGGTCGCCCTTGCCGCCGTTGTTCCACCAGAACCAGTCCTGCACGATGGCGTCGAGGGGAATGTGGCGGGCACGGTATTCGGCCGCAATGGAGAGGATTTCGGCCTGGGTCCTGTAACGGTCTTTGGACTGGAACAGGCCGTAAGCCCATTCGGGGAAGAGAGGGACGTGTCCAGTCATGGAACGGAAGAGGTGGACGATCGAGTCCATCTGCGGGCCGTAAAGAATGTAGTAGTCGACCTGGGGCACGGCCATCGATTCCAGATTCAATTCGAGCGGGAACCGGTTGTCGAAGTAGCTGAACGAGGCGGTGTTCCAGAGGATGGCATATCCCTTGCTGGAGACGACGAGCGGGATGGCTACGTCGGTATTGTTCTGGCCAAGCTCAACGACGCTGCCGCGGTAGTTGAACATCCCGCTCTGATGCTGGCCGAGCCCGTAGAGCGCCTCCGTGGCGTCGGGGCCGAAGCGGTCCTCGACGTGGAGAAGCCCTGTTGCCTCAGAGGGGCGATAGGTGCGGGGCAGGTTCGCCCGCTCATGCAGGAGCTCCTTGCCTTCCGCGGTACGAACGGTCAGGTTGCCGCCCTCCTCGGACAAGGAAACCGTGAGGCGAGATGTAGCGAGGCTGGCGGAGCCTTTGGATTCGCTGAACTGGAAGGCGGCGCCGGGGCAGGTTTCAGCCGCCGCGAGCATCCACGGCTGGAGCTCCGCAGCCGGTTGCGCACCCACGGGCCGTGCCGTGACGTGGATGAGAGAATCGCCGCAAACCGTAACTTCAAGCGTTTCGCGATCGTCGGTGGCAATGAAGCCGCCCGATGATTGGACGGCGTGCATCAGGGAAGGATGAGGCACTTCATCTGGAGCAGGCCGGGGAACCGGCTGGGCAGACGAGGACACAACGGAAAGCACGAAAAAAGCTGACGGGAGCGCAATGATTCGCGTGATGCGGGAAGTTCGGGTCAAAGGAACACCTCGGAAGGGGTGAGATTCAGGCCAGAGAAAAACGGCCCCCGCGGAGAGCAGAGGCCGTGTGGTGTGGTTTCCGCATGAGATCGTAACGGCTAGTGCATCTGGCCGCTGTTATCGATGGTGATGCCGCCGGGGCCCTGGTTCTTCTTCGCCTCGTTGGCCTTGCGCGTGTCCATGGCCTTTGCAGTCCACTGGTCAGCCTGAGCCAGATCTTCGGTGACAGCGGCGGCATTGCCATAGTCCACATCTGCCTTGTTGCGATAGATGAGATTCAGGTACTGCATGGCGTCGTCATAATTGGGACGATCGTTCACTGCCATGGTGAGGTATTTCAGGCCTTCGTCGACAAGCGGCGCGTTCTGCTGGGCCAGCGGCTCCATCACCTTCTTCGGAGCCTTCACATTGCCTTTGCCGTCATCGTTGAGACCAGCGGCCTGGAGCGCATTCAGCTTGTTCTGGTGCGCCTTTTTCCAGTCAATGACGCCAATGGTATAGGCAGCATCGGGATCGTTAGGATCGACTTCAAGAACTTTCTTCTGCCAGGACTCGGCATCGTCCATGTCGTTGATGCTGAAATAGATGCCCGCAATTTCCTTCATGCTGTTGACATCGTCGGGCCTTTGGGCCAGAACTTCCTTGAAGATGTCGATTGCCTGATTGGCCGTCTTCAGGTTTTCGGGTGTGGTCACTCCAGGGGCTACATCCTGTTCAAGCGCCTTACCCAGGTAGGTCTTCGCCATGGGTAGTTTGGGATCGAGCTCTGTGGCCTTCTGGAAGTGCTCGATTGCCTCATCGTAGTGGCCGGCTTTGAAGGCGTCGCATCCCTTGTTCAACTGGTCGCGGGCCAGGAGCTGGTTGCAGCCGCTCATACCAATGACCATCCCGGTTAGAGTCACCGCGAGTGCCCAGAATCGTGCGGTACCAATCATGTTCGTATCCTTCTCCTTGAGGCTTGGGCCTGCTCGGGCCGCACCTCGAAAACTTAGCAGCCGGGTGCGGCTAAAACCTGCCGCTGCCAGGGCAAAAAAATTGTACTCTTCCACGCGTCCGGATCAAGTGTCACCGGACACAGCCGGCCTACTGGCCTTGCTGGATCTTAGGCGTCATCAACCCGATGTGGTCCACATTGGCAGCCCTGCCTATGTCGATGACGTCGGCGATATAAGCAAAATTCACATCGTCATCGCCCTTGACAAACATTACGCGCTCGGCGCGATTGGCATAGATATCGGTCAGTTTGGCCAGCAGATCGCCATGGTTCACGTCGGTGTCGTTGATTTTGTACGCCGGGGTTTGACCGGGGCGATAGAGAACCTGAACCACGATGGTACGGTCGTTCGGCTGCTGCTGTTGCTGCGGATTCTTGGGCGGCTGGGGCACCAGCGCATCCAGACCTTTGGGGGTTACCGGCACGATGACCATGAAGATGATCAACAAAACCAGAAGAATGTCGATCATCGGCGTAACGTTGATCTCCGACATGCTGCCGGCCGGCCCACCCATAGACATTGCCATGACTCAAACTCCTCGCTTCATCAAATTCGTTAAACAGAGACGATCCCGTTGCAGCGTCACTCGCCGCCGATCTGATTGCCTTGGCGCCTTTGCGTCAACAGGCCGACTTCTTCAACGCCGGCGGTGCGCACATCGTCGATGGCGTCTTCAACCACTTTGTACTGGGCGCGCTCGTCGGCGCGAACATAGATCATCTTGTCGGTCTTGTCCGCAAGCTTGTCGCGCACCAGGCTGCCAAGCTCCGCAGGATCGACCGGATTCTGACCGAGGAAGACTTTCCCGTCACGGGTGACAGCGACAACAATGGCATCTTCCTTGTCGGCGTCGGGCATGTTGGTGGGATTTTCCACCGTGGCCAGGTTGATGGCCACCTTGTTCTGCAGCATGGGTGTAATGACCATGAAGATGATGAGCAGCACCAGCATCACGTCCACCATGGGAGTGACGTTAATGTTGGAGTTAACCTTCTTGCCTTCGTCGCGAATTGCTACTCCCATAATCGGGACTCCGTACGTCTGAATTTTTCTTCCCGGATGCACTCCGGCCTAGCCTGAATTCAAGCAACCCGCGCGAGGATCAAAGGGCTGGGCGGAAGAGATTCAGGTCCTCCGCCCGGCAAAACGCTCGCTCGAGCCAAGCCACTTCGCTCTTAGCGCTTGTGGCTCTGCTTGATGAAGTAGTCCACCAGCTCGCTGGAGGAGTTGTCCATCTCCACGTCAAAAGCCTCGACGCGGCCGGTGAAGTAGTTGAAGGCCATGACGGCGGGGATGGCCACAAGCAGGCCGAACGCCGTGGTGACCAGAGCTTCAGAGATGCCGCCCGCGACGGCGCCGATACCGGCGATCTTCTGTGTGGCGATGGCGTCGAATGCGTGCAGAATGCCGACGACGGTGCCGAACAGCCCGACGAACGGAGCCGTGGAGCCGATGGTGGCCAGAACCGAGAGGCCCCTCTTGAGCTTGGCGTGCACGATGGCCTCGGCCCTCTCGAGGGCGCGGCCGGCGCTGGCGATGGTTTCATCGGTGGCGGTGCCGGACGAGGCGCGGAACTCCTGCAAACCGGCCGTGACAACTTCGGCCAAATGGGACTTCTTGTTGCGGTCGGCGATCTTGATGGCCTCTTCGAGCTTGCTCTCCTTGAGCGCGCCGGCAACCTTGGGCGCGAACTCGCGCGACTGCTTGCGGGCGGCAGAGAAGTAGAGGTAACGGTCGATCATTACAGCCAGCGACCAGACCGACTCAATGAACAGGACGATGGCTACGGTGCGAGCCATCCATGCCATGTGAGCCCAAAGTTGCAGGGGGCTGAAGCCAACGGTCTGGCCCTCATCCTGAAGGAAGGCAAGGCTGTTGACGGTGTGCGAAGCGAAATGTGCAAGCTGAGCGAGAATCACTGAATCGTTCCTCCTAAGGAGATTCTTCTGGACTGCATTGGGCCCGACGCGGCGGGAGGTGGAGTTCCTAGGAATGCGGCCTTTCGGAAATTCGCATTCGAGCTAAAAGCGATGCTCCCTGCCAAAGTTCGGCAGGGAGCGGAAAGTTTCACCCACCCAGGGTGAAGATCACGTTGACCGTGGTCTCGACTTCGACCGGGTCATTGTTGAGCAGGTAAGGCCGGTAACGCCATTGCCTCACCGCATCCATCGCCGCCTGCTGCAACATGGCCGGTCCACTGACGACGCGCAGGTCCTGAATGGTTCCCTGCTTGGAAATGGTCGCCTGCAATACCACGGTTCCCTGTACGCGAGCCGCCTTGGCGATAGGCGGATAAGTAGGTATGGTTTTCTGAATCAACATGCCCACCGCGACGCCGGCCGAGATGTTCACCTTCTTGGGTGCAGCGGCCTGAACCTTGGGAGCGTTGCCACTGCCAAACAGGCTGCCCATTACGCCGGAACTGTTGCCCATGCCTTCCATGCCGGCTACGCCGAAGTTGGATGGCGGCGCTTCCTTAGCCGAGACCATCTCAATATTCTTGGGGATCTTCGTCGGCGCCGTGAGCTGGTTGTTCATCATCTCCGACTGCACGTGCACGACGCGCACTTCAGGCGGCGGCGGCGGCGGCGGCGGCGGTGGCGGCGGTGGCGGCACGGTCAAGATTGTGGCCATCAGCGCGTTCGGGAGCGCCTCGGGATAGATGAGCGGAATCAGGATCAACAAAATCAGGATCGCGGCATTGATACCGCCGGTCACTAACATCCAACGACCGCTCTTGGTCTTGATCCTTTTTGCAGATTCGAAAGTGGAGTCTTCAAACATAGCCAGCCTCGGAGATCGGGTATCGTTACTCCTATTTTAGACACCACGGGAGGGGGAATTGTTCCCGACGGGAAAATCCACACAATGGAGCGAGTAAACCTTATCAGAAGTGCACTCCCGCTGCCAAGAGCGTTGCGAAACCGGTGCAACTCTCAAGCGCCCGAAATGCCCTCGGGAAGCACCTGCAGGCCGCTGCGGCGGGCCCCCGTCAGGAGTGGATCCCCCTTGAGAATGGATGCAAAAATCACGCCGCGGGGCCATATTTCCTAGCCTTTTGACTTTCTGGCGGCCGGCAGCGAGGCGGCCCTGCCTTTTCCGGCGCGGTACTCCTGCCAGGCCACCAACATGGGGGCGGCAACCGCGATGGATGAGTAGGTTCCGATGAGGATGCCGACGACCAAAGCGAAGGAGAATCCATTCAGCACGTCGCCGCCAAAGATAAAGAGCGCAAGTACGGTGATAAAGGTGAGGCCCGAGGTGAGCACAGTCCGGCTCAGGGTCTGGTTGATGCTGCGATTGACCAGGTCGGTCAGGCCCTCGCGGCGGCTGAGACGAAGATTCTCGCGGATGCGGTCGAAGACGACGATGGTGTCGTTCATCGAATAGCCGACCAGGGTGAGGATCGCGGCAATCACGGTGAGGCTGATCTCGCGACCCGTGAGAGCAAAAGCGCCGACGGTGATCAGCGTGTCGTGGAAGCATGCCACCACTGCGGCCACACCGTAAATCAGTTGAAAACGGAACCAGAGATAGATGAGCATGCCGAGCATGGAATAGAGCGTGGCCAGCGTGGCCTGCTTCTCCAATTGGCGGCCCACCGTGGGACCGACAACGTCGACCTTTACCCCTGAGTTGGGGTTGAAGTAGTTGTTGTAATGAGCCTGCAGCGCCGATTCGATCTCCTGGCGGCCCGTGTCAAGCGCAGCCTCGTTGGTTTCTTCAGGCAGGCTAATGAGCACCTGATGATCGGCTACCGGCCCAAAGCTGGTAATGACCGCGTCCTTCACGCCTGCCGCTTCAATTGCGCGACGGATGGCATCGATGTCCGGGGGGTTGGTAAACTGCACATCCACCTGCGTGCCGCCGCGAAAATCCACTCCCAGCGGAACCGGGCTGCGCATCCCGCCAACGGGGTGCTCCCAATTCCAACTCATCTTCACGATGCCTGCAACGCTGAAGATCATGGAAAAGGCGAGGAAGTACCACTTCCACCCCAGCCAGTTCACATTCGGATTGCGAAAGAATTCCACTTCTTGTCTTCTCCTGTTGCCTAATCACTGGCTCTAAATCGAAACCATCTCGCCGGCTTTCAACTTGTTCAAATGCGCCTCAAAGATGACTCGCGAGACAAAGACGGCCGTGAAAAGATTGGCCGCAAGACCGACGGTCAGTGTGGTGGCAAAGCCCTTCACCGGACCGGTGCCAAAGATAAACAGAATCGCCGCCGAGACGATGGTGGTGACGTGGGTATCAACGATTGTCACCCATGCGCGGGCGAAGCCCTGGTCCACGGCGGCAGAAGGAGCCTTGCCGGCACGAACCTCCTCACGAATGCGCTCGAAGATCAGCACATTTGAATCCACGCCCATACCGATGGTGAGGATGACTCCGGCGATGCCGGGTAAAGTGAGCGTGAGAACCAGGCCTCCGCCGCCGGAAGCGCCGGAAATCGCGGCGGAGAGTCCCATAATGCCCAGCAGAATGATCAGGTTAAAGATCAATGCAAGATCGGCATTGATACCCGAGCCTTTGTAGTAAATGAGCATGAAGACCATTACGACGGCGATGCCGACGATGGCTGCGGTGACGCCTTCGCGGATGGAATCGGCGCCCAAAGTCGCGCCCACTGTGCTGGCCTCGATGTAGGTCATAGAGGCGGGCAGCGCGCCGGTGCGCAGCAGCTTGGAGAGCTCCATGACTTCGTTTTGGGAGAATGATCCCTCGATCAGGCCCTGGTCGCGAATCGCGCCTTTGATAACCGCCACGCTGCGCACCGAGCCGCCCATCACCACGGCCATGTCCTTGCCAATGTTGGCGCTGGTGTAGTCCCAGAATTTGTCGCCGGATTCGTCGGTGAGAGTGAAGTTTACGGTTCTTTGCCCGGTGTTTGAATTTACGCCCGGCTCAGCGGAGCGGAAATCGCTGCCGGCCACGATGGAGGAACGCTCGATGACGTAATAGGAAGTGCCGCTCGGACCGCCAAGATCACCCGTGAAGGGCAGAATCTCATCATTGGGCGGGAGCACCCCGTTCACGCTTTCGAGGGCCGCCGCCTCGGTCGGGAACGGACCGCCGTCGACCGCATGAATCTCAAGGCGCGCCGTGGACTTGATGATTCCTTCGATCTGCTCCAGGTCGCTGATACCCGGCAACTCCACCAGGATCTGGTTTGCGCCCAGACCGTACTCCTGGATCAACGGCTCGCTCACGCCGAGCGCATCCACGCGGTCGCGAATGGTCTCGATGGCCTCGTCGACCGTGCGCTTGTCGAGATCGCTCTCGAACACCGGCTTCATGGTCAGGGTCCAGTTATTATCAGTACCGCCCGAGATGTCGTATTCGTTCGCGTACTTGGTTCCGCCGAGCAATGAGCTGACGGCGTCGTTTTGCGCGGGAGCGGTGCCCTCGACGCGAATGACATTGGGCTTGTTGGGGTCGGGCTTGTACACCTGAGAAGCAGTCAGGTTGGCTTTTTTCAGATCCTGCTGGATCTCCTCGACGGAGTTGTCGGTTTCGGCATTCACCGCCTCCGACACCTGCACTTGCAAGATCAGGTGCGCGCCACCCTGCAGATCGAGGCCGAGATGAATCCGGTTGGAAATGGCGCTCAGCAACGCCTTTCCGCTGATCCCCGATGGAATTCCGAAAATTCCATAGAGACAGATCAGAAGAACCGCGATGATCAAGGCTATTTTGTTTCTGAGATTCTTCTTCATTCGTTCGTTTCTCTATTCCAAAAGGTGAAGGCCAAGAGAGCCTTAAGAGCCCCGAAGGGTCTTAGGAGTTTGCAGCGTCCTCTTGAGTGACCGAGGCAATCGCACTCTTGGCCACTTCAAGCTTGAGGTTGTCGGGCGGGACGCGAAGCACGATGGAATCGTCCTTGATGGAGAGGATGGTGCCGCGAATTCCTCCCGCGGTTGTGATCCGGTCGCCGGATTTGATGCTGTTGAGCATCTGCTGCCACTGTTTTTGCTTCTTCTGTTGCGGGCGGATCATCAGCAAATAAAGCAGTGGAATAAAGAGCAAGATGGGGAGCAGCATGGATAAGCCGCCTGCTCCCGGGGCGGGCGCTGCCGCCCAAAATGCGAAACTCGTGGCTACAATCATCGTTGGCTTGCTTCCCTTACTCGCCCATATGGCCGGCGTTGACTGGCTTCAGGGCGCAGGCTCACCCGGCCCTTGCTGCCGGCGCCTGACAACAGATTTGTCTCCGGGAAAGGTTCCCTGGCCTCGATCTTCTCCGGCCCGGGCTTTGGAAGGAGGGTCCGGTAACGGGGGCCGAAACGGGATTCCCGTCCTGCCCACACGCATCACGCAACCCAACTGCCGCATACTTCCTGTTCGACACAGCATTCCCGCCGGCATCCAGACGCAAGGAAGGCGATTTCGACCACATTCGTCCCGCCCGGAATGCCAAAAGAATGCCTAAAGAGATAAGAAATGCGCGGTGGGTTCGGTGTCAAGGAGGGCGGGCACCGGTAATGGGCCATCAACACCCTTTCCGACCTTAACAAACCCCTTATAAATTGGCTGCTCTTTCCTTACAAGAAAGGGAGTCATCTGGAGGTACGAGGTCATCCGGGACCGAGCGTGATGAATTTCGCGCGGCTCATCGGAGGCCGGAAAGGGGATCGTCGCCATGACCATTGAAATTCATGAGCAGACACTTTGGCTGATTCCCGTCGGTCTTGCCGTCAGCTTCATGATCTGGGTGTTTTTGAACTGGTGGCAGGAAGAGCGGCGCCCAAATGACAGCCGGAATTATTCTTCCGGCTCGGCAGGCTTCCAGTATCGAAGCTCCGGGCGCGCACAAGAGAGACAAATCGACTCTCCATTCATAAACACAAACCGCCCGAAGTTCACTCCCTCGCCGCAGCGCTGACAAATGATGCGCTCGCCCGAGTGACCGGGCAAATCTGCCGGATCGAGGTCGACGCGCACCGATTGTTCGCGGAAGAGCTGCGCATCCGGCAGTTCGCGATAGGCCTTCAACTGGCGGCGGCTCTTGTTCTCTTCGTGCGGGTAGATTTTGCTTGCCAGCTCGCGGGAATCTTCGAGGGCGACGATACGGACGGCGCGGCCCGAGCTGAGATCGACGAAGGTTGCCGCCATCTTGCCCCAGTCTCGAAATTTCAACGCGCGCTTGCCCAGGCGGCAGCCGGTGACGAGCGCGATGGCGTCGGTGGCGCAGCGATCGATTTCGACATAGGTGACGAGACGCTTGCGCTCAGCACCGCGCGGATCGGCGATTCCGAGGCGGTCGAGGCCCAACAAGGCCATGCGCACACCGAGAACCTGCCCCGCGCACAGGTGCCCATGCGCGGCTTCAGCCTGCCGCAAAAGTTCGTCGATCGATTCCATGGCGTTTCCGTTGTGTCGATCTGCTTACTTGTCCGTCGCAGCGGATTGACGTGCTGACCTGCTATTTCGCGGGGGCGGCTTCGGGTGTCTCGTCGTCGCCCGTGTCTTCAACCATGACTGCCGAGCCGGGGACGATGTCGTAGCTTACCGCATCCGTGCCCGCGGGATGAAATGCGATGCGCAGCGGCTCGCGCTGCCAGTCGGGCGGCGCACAGACCGGGTCAGGGTGATTCTCCGCGTCGAAGGCCGCGAGCTTTTTGGCCAGAACGGGCTTGCGCGCGGCGATCTGCGCCACGACGGCATAGAGGCTCTTGCCGCTGGGCGTGAGGCCACAGTAGGCAGCGTAATCGCGGAACCAGCTCACCTGGCTCACGCCGGGATCGTAGTCGGGCAGGCGGAGCGCGGTGACGCGGCCGGTGACGCGATCGACCAAGAGCCAAGGCCCGCGCTGCCACACCCACTGGCTCCGTTTGTCTTGATTCGCTTTGTCCGTCGGGCCAGGCTTGTCAGAGGGTAGTGCGTCGTTGAGACGGATCACGCGGCGAACGACGAAGCTGCGATCGGTGACGTCGTGCGCGTCGCCGGTGGTCCACTCCTTGAGGACGCCATCGACCAGGAGGGCGCGGACTTTGAGCGCGTCCTCACCGGTGGCTGCGCCGGAGGGATCGCCGGCTTTGGAGTAGGGCACGCGCTTGACCGCGCCGAGGACGACGCTGTGGGGCTTTCGTGGAGCCGCGTGGGACGAGGGCCCGAAGCCGATGATTGCCGCCAACGCCAAAACCGCGAAAAATGCAGACTTACCCATGGCCCTTACTCCTAGATTCCCGCTGCCTCCACGGCCCGCGCAACGCGGAAAGAGGTACTTTCGCCGAAGTGGCGGGCAAGAACCTGCATCCCGATGGGCAGGCCGGCCTTGGTCGTTCCGCAGGGAACCGAAACGCCGCAGATGCCGGCCAGGCTGGCAGTGACGGTGTAAATGTCGGCGAGATACATGGCGAGGGGATCGCCGGTCTTTTCGCCGAGCTTGAATGCGGGGAAGGGCGAGGTGGGCGTGACGATGGCGTCAACTTCAGCAAAAGCGCGGAGGAATTCGTCGGCCAAGAGGCGGCGAACCTGCTGCGCCTTGAGGTAGTAAGCGTCGTAATAGCCCGCCGAGAGCGCGTAGGTTCCGAGGAAGATGCGGCGCTTGACCTCGGCGCCAAAGCCCTCGTCGCGCGAATGCGAGTACATGTCAGACAGCGTCGCCGACGAGGGCGAACGGTAGCCGTAGCGGACGCCGTCAAAGCGGGCGAGGTTGGCGCTGGCCTCGGCGGTTGCGACCAGGTAGTAGGTCGGAACGGCGTACTTGGTATGCGGCAGCGAGACCGGCTTGATGGTGCAGCCCGCGCGCTCCAGCGCGGCAATGCCCTTCTCGACGGCCGCGCGTACTTCGGGATCGAGACCCTCGCCAAAGTATTCTGCGGGCACGCCGATGCGCAGGCCGGCGGCGGGCTTATCGCTTTCGGCGGCGTAATCCGGGACGGGAGCCGGGGAGCTCGTTGCGTCACACAGGTCGTGGCCAGCGATGACGCCGAGGATCGTAGCGGCGTCGCGGACGTTTGAGGCAAGCGGGCCGATGCGGTCGAGTGAGGAGGCAAAGGCGATGAGGCCGTAGCGCGAGACGCGGCCGTAGGTGGGCAGCACGCCGACGACGCCGCAGAAGCTGGCCGGCTGGCGAATGGAGCCGCCGGTATCGGTGCCGAGCGTGGCCACGGCGAGGTTGGACGCAACCGCCGCGGCCGAGCCTCCGCTGGAGCCGCCGGGAACGCGCTCCGGATCGAGGGGATTGCGCACCGGCCCGTACGCCGAGTTCTCATTCGAGGAGCCCATAGCGAACTCGTCACAGTTGGTTTTGCCCAGGAGCACCGCGCCTGCAGCCTCGAGCCGGGCGACGACTGTGCAGTCGTAAGGCGGACGGTAGCCTTGAAGGATTTTAGAGCCTGCGGTCGAAGGCGCGCCCTGCGTGACGAGCACGTCTTTGATGCCGACAGGAATGCCGGCCAACGGTGGGAGCGGGTCGCCTTTGGCGGCAATGGCATCGATGCGCGCGGCCTGCGCGAGGGCGCGGTCTTTGGTGAGGCTCAGGAAAATGTTCAGCCGGGGATTGAGTTTTTCGATGCGTTCGTAGTAGCCGGCGGCGAGGTCTGAGGCCTTGGTGCGGCCGGACACGATCGCCTCGCGTAAAGCGGCGAGGGTTTTCGGCTTCTCGACGTAGGTTTCGGCGGACTTTGTCTCGCTCGGCAATCGATCTTCCTTTTCAGGTTGTTTGTTCTTTCGCTTCTGCCGGAGAATTCTCTATCGCTCAATCACTTTCGGAACCTTGAAGAAGGCGTTGTCGGTTTCCGGCGCCTGGGACATGACGGCGGAGCGATCAAGCGAAGGTCGCACCTGGTCAGCACGAAGAGCCGCAATGGCGCCGCCCTCCAGTTCGCCCATCTGCGCCAGTGGCGCGACGTTCGATGTTTCCAATTCATTCAGCTCGGCCACGTAGTCGAGAATCGCGTTGAGGTCGCGCAACATCGGACCAACCTCGTCAGGCGTCAGCTCCAAATGCGCCAGTTCGGCTACGCGTTCGACATCCTCGACGGTAACTTTGGCAGTCATTCTGGTCCCATTCTCGATGCTCAAGTATAGCCGCTCTATGTTCGCAAATTGGATCGCAAATCGGAACGGAAATCGGATCGCAAAAAGCCTGGGTGGTTAATCGACCGTCAGGGTCACGTTCAACGAATGCGTAATGCCCATGGAGGTCACATTGACGGGAATCGTGTAGGTTCCCGCCGGTGTCTTGGAGCCGCCGCCATTGCCGCCGGTCCCACCGCCCGTGCCTCCGCCGGAACTGGTGCAACTCGAGACGCCGCCCACAAAGATCGCGAACAGAATCATCAGCAGAAAAAGCTTGCGGCGCTTGAAAAATGCGAGCGGCACGAGAAGCAGCCCGCAGGCTAGAGGCAGAGTGCGCGGAAGTGCCATACGGCCGGAACTCGGCCTGTCGAGATTCGGTCTGGCAAAATCCGGTTTCATGAGCCGAACCGTCGATCCGTTGCCCGTAGAGATCTCGACTAGAACGGTGCCCTGAACGCCGGCGTTGAGCGTCTGCGCGACGGGGTTGAAGAGGCAGAGAGCATTTGTGGGCAGCGTGCCACACGAGAATGCAAAAGCGCCGCCAGACCCGATTGGCGCGACGATCATCGTGAAGCTGGCTTGCTCGCCGCTCGCGACGGTCTGGCTCGTTGAGCCGGTGATGCTCACGGCAAAGTCGAATCCAGTGCCCGAGAGCGGTACATTGGCCGGCGCGGCAACGGAGGAGGAGGTCACAGTAAGCACTCCGGTTGCGGAGCCGCCGGCGCTGGGCTGAAAGACAACCGAGGCAGTGCAGTTGGCGCCAGCGGCCAGGGCGCCGGTGCAGGTGTTCTGCATAACGCTGAAGGGCGTGGCGGCGGCAACAGCAACTGCGCTGATTGCGTAGCTGGAAGAGTTCGTGACGGTCACAGGTTGCGCAACGCTGGACTGGCCTGCTGCCACGACGGGAAATGCGATCTGGGCCGGGTTAGTGGCCAGGCCCGAGGAAAGCATTCCCGAACCATTCAGCGGCACCGAAGCCGGGGTGACGCCGGAGGTGGACGAAGAGACCGCGAGCGTGGCCGCGATGGCGCCAGTCGCACTGGGCGTGAAGACAATCTGCACCGTGCAAGTGCTTCCGCCGGCGAGCAGCGCCCCGCAGGTAGTGGCGGCAATCGAGTAGCTGGCGGCGGCAGCGCCGGTGAGCGAAAAGCCCACGTTCGTCATGGGCGATCCGCCGGTGTTGCTGACGGTGACCGTTTGCGGCGCGCTGGGCACGCCGGGCTGCTGGTTGGTGAAGGTCAGGCTGGAGGGATTGACGCTCAAGGCCGCAGGAGCGAGTCCAGTCCCGCTTAACTGCACGGTCTGCGGGAGGATATGCAAGGCGTCCGCAATGGTGAGCGTGCCGGGGACGGCGCCGGTCTGAGTTGGAGCGAAGATCGCGCTGATGGTGCAGACCGCACCGGCCGCCAGTTGCGTTCCGCACGTGTTCGACTCCTGGAACTGCGCGCTTGCTGAAATGGCGATCGAAGTCAGGGGCAGGCCGCCGGAGTTTGTGATTGTGACGGACTGCGCCGAAGAAAGCTGGCCTTCCGGCGTCGCCGGGAAGGAAAGCGATGTGGGACTGAGAACATCGGTGGGGGGCGCCATGCCGGTCCCGGTCAAAACAACGGACTGCGTTCCGGCCGAATCGACGAAGGTGAGCAGGCCTGAGACCGGACCGGGTTGAGTGGGCGCGAATTCCACTGTCAACTGGCAATCGGAGCTGGCCGCCAGACCGGTTGTCCCGCAGGAGTTCAAGTTCGAGGGGATCACAAACGGCGCGGTGACGGAGACGCTGCTGACGGAGATCGGATCGGGGCTACTGTTGGCCGCCGTCAGCTGGAGTTGCGGCGGAGCGGGCGTGTCGACCTCGACTTGTCCGAAGCTCAACGTAGACGGCGATAGGCTGATCACGCCCGCCGGGGCGCCGATTCCGGTGAGGTCGACTGTCAGTTGCCCGCCGTAGACGTTGGCGTAGATCGTCATTTCGCCGCTCAGCGGCCCCGTGGCTTGCGGCATGAACGTCACCTGGATAGCGCAGCTTGCGCCCGCGGCGACGGTTGCATTTACGCAGTTGTCGGTCTCGCTGAAGTTGCCGTTCATTGCGATGGACGTGGGCGTGAGCGCGAGGCTGCCGGTATTTGCGAGCGTGACGGTGAGCGACCTGCTGGGGGTGTTGAAGACCTGGCTGGGAAAAGCAAGCGACGCAGGAGTAGCGGCTGCGGCTGCCAGGCTCGTCCCCGCGCTCCATAGCGGGGTTTGCCAGATTCCGCGCCCGTAAGTGCCCGCAACCAGCACCGGCGCTGAAGACAAGCCGGGAGCGGCGCTGAGGGCCACGGCCGGAGCGGCGGGCAATCCGGAGCCAAACACCGACCAGCAGTTGGAGGTCGATTGCGCGCAGTGAGCAACCTCCGTGGTGAAGTACACGCCTTGATCCGTGGCCACATAGATCGTATTCGCATTTTGCGGGTCGATGGCGAGACTGTTGGCGGGCGCGAGAGGCAGGTTCGCCGTGATGCCGGTCCAGGTTGCGCCTCCATTGGTTGAGCGGTATACGACTTGGATTTTTGCCGCCGAGCCTTCCATACCCGCCAAGGTTATATACACCGTGTTGCCGGTTGGATCGTGAGTATCGATGGTGACGCTGGAGATATCGAAATCTTCCGAATTCAGCGGGAAGGTGTCGTTGAGGACGGGATTCGGCGTGAGATCCTGCCACACGAGCGCAGCGCTGGAGGAGGGATCAAAGACCGCGCTGAGAATATGGCCGGGCAGGTTGGCGCCATTGCTGGCGGCGCCATACATGCCCACATAGACGACTTCGCTGCCGGAGGGGAGCAGCTCGGCGGCCATGACTCGGATGAGTCCGTCGCCATTGCAGGGAACGCCGATGGCTCCGCTATCCAGGACGGGGCTGATCGCATTGCTCGCGGTCCAGCCCACACCGCTGGCCGGGCCGCGCCAAACCCGGCAGGTACCGATGAGCAACTGGTCGCTATCTGCAGGATCGACCAGAAACGGCGCCGGCGTGGGCATGGCGGCCCCATCGCCGCCAACGTCCGCGGAGGTGACCGCCGGGCTTATGCCGAAGTCTGCGGGCGTGCACAGAGCCGCTTGCGAGCACCGGTAAATGGCGACTCCCATCTGGTTGTTCACGTACCAATTGCGATTGCTGCCGGGGTCGATGGCCACTGGGCCGCCATAGCCGGAGAGAATCTGGGGCCAGTCTTCGCTGACGGCAGAACTTTTCACGCCCGCGATTCCATTCACGCCCAGACCAGCCATCAAGCTGAACTGCGAGGTCAAGACGGAAGGCAGGCTCACCACTTCGGCCAGCGATCCCAGGGCGCCGTTCAGGTTCTGAAAGTGCGAAGAGTCGGTTACGGCGCAGGGCGATCCTGTCTCACCGATGTCGTCGGTCGAACGCCAAAGCCCGCTATCGTTGCCCAGAAAAATCTCCACCGGGTTGGCGGCGCTCCAGGCTAACGCGTGCTGGTATTCGCCCACCTGCGCGCTCATGCAAGTGGTTGAGTTGGTGGTATTGCGCCACACGCATCCCATGGCCAGACTGCATTTCCAAAGGTCGTTGGCTCCGGCCAGCACAAGCGTGTCCTGCTGCGAGGGGACCGCGGACAGTGTGAGGTTGTAGTCGCCATCCAGGATGGTGGCTGCTCCCTGGAGCGTGCTGCTTTCAAGCGCCGCGGCGTTCCACTCTGTGGCGAACGTGATGGCTGGATTGCTGCACACGCCGCCCGTGAGGTCGCACTGATCCTGCCAGAGCCCCTGGTCCTGATTATTCAGGTCGACGGTCCACGCAAACGTGTCACCGGTTTGGGGATTCACGGCTAGTGCGCCGCGATAAATGGGACAGGCGAGGGAGCCGATCTGCCCCGGGTGGGAAGGGCACATCTGCGCAGTGAGCCCGGCACCGGGCTGCGCAGCCATGCGTGTCCAGGTGACGCCGTCCGGCGACTGGTAATAGCCGTGATCGCGCACTGCGGCAACAAACAATTGCCGCACCGGGTTCCAAACGACCGCGGTGGCGGCATTGCCCTCTGAAGCGAGAGGAATTAGCGGGCCCTGAAGGATGTCGCCGGCGCCATCGGTGATGGTGGCCAGGTGCCAGGTGGCTCCACTATCCGTGGAATAGAAGAGTCCCTCGAAAGTGTTGACCAGCCAATCGGCGCCCACCAGCGTGCCCTCATAGGCCTGAGAGACCGCAGCCACCACAAGCTGCGGATTGACGGAACTCCAGGCAAAGCCGGCAAAGCCTTGCCCCGCGAAACTGGCGTCCTTGGCGCTGAGGCCCTGCTCCTGATCCACGGTTTGCGGGATCAGGCTCCAGGTGTTGCCGCCGTCTGTGGAGCGGAGAATGCCGGCCCCGTAGTAGGAGTCGAGCACGTCGTTGGGGTCCCCAGTGCCGGCAAGAATGACGCCGGTTTCGCCCGGCTGGATCGTAAGAGCGCCAATGCTGATGGAAGCGTCATTGGCTCCGCTAAGAGCCGGAACATTATCGGTCAGTGGAGCGAAGACGATGGAGGCTGGCGCAGCAACACCGGCATTGTTGGCGACCCAAACACCGCCGCCCGTCGTGCCAACGTACAGGCGGTTGCCGGTGGCATCGGAGGGGTCGAGGGCGATTGCGGCGACGCGGCCCGTGACGAGGCCAAAATCAGGGGTTTGAACGGCCGTGGGGCCAAGGGACTGCCAGGTGTTAGAGGCAGCGCTGCTCCCGGTGCTTTGGGCCTGGACCGCCGGAGTGCTGAATGGAGCGTCGAGGCTTACCCCGCTTAAGTGGCGGAGGGCGCCGAACCTGGGCGGCACCGATGGCCGGGTGTCCACCCGCGCTGGGTGAGGAATCGCTTCGCCTCAAGTACGCGAGGGGGGAGTGCAACGGGTTTGGGCTTTTGCTGTGGAACGGGATTGGCTTGGGTGTTCGGTGCCTGCGCTCGAACCGCCGGGCCGGGCGAGAGAAGCGCAAGGAGGCACGCGGTCAAGACTGCGCCCGCCCATGCGCCAAGGGTTGATTGCTGCTGGCGTCGCTTCCCCGCCCCGCCGCCACGGACGAGGCCCGTACATTTTGGATCGGACATTGGATTCGTCACGCGAAACCAGACTTCGATTCCGGCTTCCCCTATTCTGAAAACTTTCCAATGGGGATGAGCACGGAATCCATCCGATAACGCTTAACGAAACACGCAATTTCCGGGAATGAGATTGCCGCCCATTATAGGACAGTGCAAAGGAGCATCAATTGTGACCCGTGACACAGGTGTGTTTATCGTCGCGCCCGTACTTCAAGAATCTCGTTTCGATGGGTCCTGGTCTCGTTTATATTCGTGACGAGGCAAATATGGAGGACATTTCGTCTCTCTTCGCTAAGCTCCTTGCGATTTTGTTGGTGGTCTTTCTCCTTGTCGCGCTGACAATTGTGGTTCGATTCCTTGCCGCCGACGCGCGGAGAAGAGGTAAATCTCCTTTCCTCGTGGTTTTGCTGTGCTTTCTATCTTTTCCTTTAGGGTTGATCGCTTGGCTCATCTTTCGGCCTGAGCCCGTGAATCGACGCGGACGGGAGCTCCGCCAGGAGGATCACCGCGTTCAGTAGTGCCGCCTTGATCTGAACCTTCGTGCTTCTTCTCGAGGCGCCAATGGGGTTAGGTCCGTCGCCCGCAAAGCGCTCGATCTTCCCTGGCCCCTATTGAGGTCTTTCCATGAAATCTACGGTTCTCGCCATCTTGTTTCTTGCGGTTTCTGCGCTGGTCCACACCCAGGACTACACGCTCGGCCCCGATTCGCAGCCGCAAGACGGCGTACCGAAGGGCACGGTGACCAAGTTCACGCTCGAGCCGGGCAAGGATTATCCCGGCACACCGCATAACTGCGCCGTCTATGTGCCGGCCCAGTACGACGCGAGCAAGCCGACGCCGTTCATGATTTTTCTCGACGGCAGCCAGGCGCTCGGCGACAGCTTGCGCGTGCCGGTGGTTCTGGACAACCTGATCGCCAAACACGATTTGCCGGCGATGATCGCGATCTTTGTCGATCCCGGCATTTTGCCCGTGGTTACAGATCCATCGCACCCGGATATCGCCCAGAATCGCTACAACCGCATTTATGAATATGATTCGCTGACCCCGCGGTTTTCCGATTTCCTGTTGAACGAGCTGATCCCCGAAGTGGGGAAACAGTACAACCTGTCGAAGAATCCCGACGACCGCGGCTTGAGCGGCGTGAGCACGGGCGCAGTGGGCGCATTCGCGGCAGCGTGGAACCGGCCGGACCAGTTTCACCGCGTGCTCTCGCTCATCGGCACCTACGTCGCCATGAAGGGCGCGGATGCGATGCCGGCGCTGGTGCGCAAGACGGAGCCCAAGCCGATTCGCATCTTCATGCAGGATGGAACGGCCGATCACATCACCCCTTCCGAGCCTTACGGAACCAGCTTCGCTGGGAGCTGGCCCATCAACAACCAGGTGATGGTCGAGGCGCTGGAGTTCGCCGGCTACGACGCCAAGCTGGTGATGGGCACAGACGGGCACAGCACGAAACATGGTGGCGCGATCCTGCCCGATGCGCTGCGCTGGCTTTGGCGCGATTATCCCGCGCCGGTCGTGGTGCACGAGCCTGCGGCTGCGCAGAAGCCGGGGTGGGATCCTTCCGGGACGGTCTTCTCGACGATCTTCGTCGACAAGCCGTGGCAACAAGTTGGCGGCGATCACATGATCGACCGTGATTACGGGCAAGTTTGGAGCCTGACCTCCGAAGCGCAAGGGCAACGTCTACATTTGCCGCCGGAAATGCCGTCGAGCGCGTCGACCAGAGGAAACGTGAATGGCAAGTTCGCGCAATTTGCCAAGCCGCCTAACGAGCACTTCAGATTCTGCGCATGGGCGCGAACGGTCGCCTGTACACTATCCGCCGTCGAACCGGGGAAATCGTCTCGTTCCATACAACCACCGGCCGCCAAGTGACCAGAAAACCATCGCCCGAGGAATCTCGTGGATGTCGCCGATTTCGCGATCGCCCAGAACGGCACGATTTACTTCCTCGATGGTGCGGCAGCGACAATTGGCGCAATCGATTCTTCAGGCCAGCTGCACGTCGCGATGCGCTGGACCGATCTGGAGCGGGGAATTGATCGCCCCCAAAAGGCTGGTGCTTTCGCCCGACCAGTCGATGCTGGTGGTGACCGACACGGTCTCGCGCTATAGCTGGTCGTTCCAGATTGCTGCGGACGGCACGCTCATAAACGGCGAGCCGTTTTACCGGCTGGAGCTGCCGGAGACGACGGTGATGAGCTGGCAAGGCGGACCGCGCGGCGCGTAGCGAGGACATGAATGGCGACGTCTATTTCGCCACGCCGCTGGGCATTCAGATCTCCATGCAAAACGGCCGCGTCATGCAGATTCTGAATCCGCCGGAAGTGCCTGGCGCGCCAATCACAGCCCTCACATTTGCCGGCGCGGGCGATGCGAGCTGGCTTTACGTGGCTGAGGGCGGCAGGCTCTACCGGCGGCCGGTGAAAGTCACTGGCGCCAATGCGTGGACGGTGATAAAGCCGCCGAAGCCGACGCTGTAAGAGCCTCGGACACGTTGCCCACTCGTGCTAGTCTTTGCTCAAATGCTCAGCTTTGAAGATCCGCGATGGTCGGAAATGAAGGGCGGCTATAGGATGCCGTTCGATTCACGTCCACTCTTGAAGCGCCTCGAGAGCGAACGAGACATTGGCCAGGTTTGGAGCGAACTGTGGAACGAGCTGCACCATCAAGGAGATGTGGGCGAGGCGTCGTTCGCTGCGATCCCCCACATTGTGCGGATTTACTGTGATCGCGGCGTGATCGACTGGAATGCTTATGCGATTGTTTCGATCATTGAACTCGCGCGCAATCAAAACAAGAATCCCGATGTTCCTGACTGGATCAAAGACGACTACTTCAACGCAATCCACGTGCTCGCCGAAAAAGGAATTTTTGAACTACCAGAAGTGAGCGATCCAGATACCTGCTGTGCGATTCTTGGCATTATCGCGCTCGAAAAGGGCCTTCGAAATCATGCCCGATTGCTCGTTCGGAATATTCCGATCGCGAATTGCAGGGAGCGGATATTGGACTGGCCCGATTGATCGTTGCCTTCAAGATCAAGAAGGGCCGCCCGCGGGTGGCCCTCATTCTGATCACTGACAACTGATCACTGACAGCTGTTTTTCTACCACCGTCCCCATGCGCGGCTGAAGTAGTCGGCCAGCGTCATTCCGATCAGCACCAGGAAAGTGAAGGCTCCCGAGGCCACGGTGAGCTTGGTCAGCTTGGTGCTGTATTTCACATGCATGAAGAAAAGCACGACGAGCAGCATCTTGGTGGTGGCGATGGCCAGGGCGACCACCGGATTCCAGAAGAGGGTGAGGCCCGGTGCGATATGCCACTCGCCGAGGTCGATGTAAGACGCCGCCACCGTAGCCGCCGTCCCCACCAGCAGGGCAAAAAAGACGATCGCGTACGTCACCGGGCTGACGATTTGGTGTTCCTGCTCGTGTTCCTTGTGCGGTTCGCTCATAGGTGTTTACCCCGGATGCCTGCTGATCAAATACAGCAGGGCGAAGAGATAGATCCAGATAATGTCGACAAAGTGCCAGTAAAGCCCGAAGTTTTCGACAAACGTGACATGTCCCGTGGTATACGCTCCGGCCTTCGCTCGGAAGATCATGAAGATCAGGATGCCTACGCCGATGACCATGTGCAGCGCGTGCATTCCGGTCATGGCGAAGTAGAGGAAGAAGTACTCCTCGGTCTTCTGAGCCATGTCAGCCTGAAGCGCCTTATCTTCGGGATACTCCTTGTGGACCTCGACGTCCGATGCGGGATCGACAAACGACTGCACGCTGTAATGGATGCCCGGAATGTGGTGCTTCTCCCACTTCTCGTGCCATTCGATGTACTTGATGCCCAGGAAGGTAAGACCGAACAAGAGGGTCAGGCACAGGTAGATCAGCAACTGGCCTTTGCGCCTCGTCTCCGACGCCCACACACCCATGGCCATGGTGAAGCTGGAAGCAATGAGGACGCCAGTGTTGGCCGTGCCCCAGACGATCTGCAACTGGTGCGAGCCGGCAACGAACGCAGGGTAATACCAGTTGCGCATGATCAGGTAGGCAGTAAACAAACCGCCGAAGAACATGACTTCCGTGAGCAGGAAGAGCCACATGGCGAAGTTCGTTGTGTCTGCCTGCTGCTCGACGGATTCGAAGTGGTGGCGCTGATAGGGCGGATGCTCCCCGTGGTGAGAGTCGCCAGCCTCCGCCAAAGCGCTGTTGGAGATTGCCGTGCTATCCGACACTCGCCACCTCTTTCTGCTGTTGATGCTCGAGCCACTCGTAGTCGTAGGCTTCGTGGTCCATGATGGGGGTCTCGGGGAAGTTCTCGGTTAACGGCGGCGATTGCGTTTGCCACTCCAGGCCCGTTGCCTGCCAGGGGTTGTTGCCGGCGATGGCCCCGTACTTCAGCGACCAGGTGAGGTAAAGGATCGGCAGCAGGTAGCCAACGCCGAGGATGGTCGCGCCCGCGGTAGAGAAAACGTTCAGCGCCTGAAACTCCGGCGGGTAGGCGGCATAGCGCCGCGGCATGCCCAGCGTGCCCAGGATGAATTGCGGGAAAAAGGTGAAGTTGAAACCGATAAAGGTGACGATGGCAGCCAACTGCGAAATCTTCTCCGGATACATGCGGCCGGTCCACTTGGGCCACCAGAAGTGAATGCCCGCGAGAAACGCCATCAACATTCCGCCGACCATGACGAAATGGAAGTGGGCCACGATGAAGTAGGTCTCCGTGAGGTGAATGTCGGTGCCGGTCGAGCCAAGGAAGACGCCCGTCATGCCGCCGATGGTGAACAGGCCCATGAAGCCGAAGGCGTAGAGCATGGGCGTCTCGAAGGTGATTGACCCTTTATAGAGCGTGAAGGCCCAGTTGAAGATTTTGATGGCCGAGGGCACCGCGACGAGCATGGTGAGCAGCGAGAAGACCAGTGCCGCGTAGTTGGAGATGCCCATGATGAACATGTGGTGCGCCCAGACGAAGAATCCGAACACGGCGATGGCCACCGAGGAGAAGGCGACCGCAGTATAGCCAAACACGCGCTTGCGGCTGTAGGTGGACACCACTTCGGAGATGACTCCCATGCCGGGCAGAATCATGATGTAGACGGCCGGGTGCGAGTAGAACCAGAACAAATGCTGAAAGAGAATCGGGTCGCCGCCGTAAGCGGGATCGAAGACGCCGATGTGCAGCGTACGCTCGAGGACGACGAGCACCAGGGTGATGGCCAGCACCGGCGTTCCCAGCACCATGAGGATGCTGGCCGCATAGTTTGACCAGACAAAGAGCGGCAACCGGAACCAGGTCATGCCCGGGCAGCGCATCTTGTGGATGGTGACGATGAAGTTGAGTCCGGTGAAGATGGAGCTGAAACCGGCCACAAAGATCGCCAGGCCGGTGGAGATGACGTGGGTGTTGAGATAGTGCGTTGAAAGCGGACTGGTGAAGGTCCAGCCTGTGTCGACGCCGCCGGCGGCCATGGTGTAGATCGCCATGAAGCCGGCGATGACATAGAGATACCAACTGAGCAGGTTGACCTTGGGCAGCGCCAGATCCTTGGCCCCGACCATCATGGGAATGACGAAGTTCCCGATGGTAGCAGGCACCGAGGGCACCAGAAAGAAAAAGACCATGATGACGCCGTGCATGGTGAACACCTTGTTGTAGGTGTCGGCGGCCATCAGGGAAGTCTGCGGCGTGAGCAGTTCCAGGCGGATGAGGCCGGCAAGGGATCCGCCAATAAAGAAGAAAAATGTAATCGAGATCAGGTAGAGCGTAGCGATCCGCTTGTGGTCGCCGGTCAGCAGCCAACTGAGCAGGCCGTTCTCTTTGGTCAGGAAGTTCATCCTGGGGATCCTGGCCGTGGACTGATCGGGGAGATTGACGATGGTGGCAGCGCTCATGGTTTGACCTCCTTCTGCGCCGCGGGCGCCTTGCCCGGCGTCGCTGCTTTGCTGGCCGGGCTCTCAGGAACCAGATCAGTGGTGTTGAGGGTCTGCTGGACGCGGTAATCGGAATCGAGATTCTTGATGTACTCCACCAGCGCGATCACGCCTTCTTCGCTCACCTGGCCCTGGTAGGTGGGCATGATGGGCGCATAGCCCTGCGTGATGTGCTGCGAGGGGTTCAGAATGGCCTGGCGCAGATAGGCGTCGTCGGCGGTGATGGTCTCCCCGGTCGAGAGCGTGAGCCTGGAGTCGTAAACGTTCGCCAGGCTGGGACCGCGGGCGTCGGGCCGGGTGTTGTGGCACGAACTGCAGCTCAGGCTGGTGAAGAGTCGCTCGCCGTCCTGGGCCAGCGAATTGCCGCTGGTCGAGCTTTCCAGCCACTTCTTGAAGTCGTCGGGCGTCATCACAACCACGTCACCGATCATCTGCGAGTGGTTGGTTCCGCAGTATTGCGTACAGAAAAGGTGATAAGTGCCCGGTGTGGTTGCCTCGAACCAGACTGTTGTGTAGCGGCCCGGAATTGCCTCGCGCTTGACGCGAAACGCGGGGATGGAGAAGCTGTGAAACACATCCTGCGAAATGAGCGTCAACTGGACGGGACGGCCTGTGGGAACATGCAGAGCGTTGATCTCGTGCTGGCCGCCGGGGTGCTCGGCCTTCCACATCCACTGCTTGCCCACGACGTAGATGTTCATGGCGTTGGCCGGCGGCGTGTAGATGCGGAAGTAGAGCAGCGCGCCCCACACGAACATGATCAGGAACAAGCCCAGAGGAATGATGGTCCAGGTGGCCTCGAGCACCGTGGAGCCTTCGATTTGAACTGCTTTGGGATGGCGCGTCTTGCTGTAAAGGATCGAGAATCCGACAATCAGCAGAACCACAAGCGTGAGCCCAACCAGGCTGACCAGGACCATGAAGAAATAGAGCGCATCCATTTCGGGCGCAATCTTCGATGCTTCGGGCGGAAAAAGCGCGAAGTGGGTCAACCATTTCTGGAGAAACTGCCACAATACTGGGCTGATGTGGTCCATTCCCTTATCCGTTCACTTTCTTTGCTTTACCCTGAGTCTCTGTCTCCGCCGGGTCACCGTGCTTCAAATCGCGGCGGAACATCACCAGCATGAATCCGCCCAAAAGCACCACCGTCAGAAACCCTCCCAACTGGATCACACGCGCAATGATCAGATCGTGCGTGTTTCGAGTGGGATCGTAGTGATAGCAGTAGGTAAGAATGTTGTCGACCGGCGAACCGATGCGATTCGATGAGGCTTCGTCGAGGCCCAGCAGCATGTCCTTGGGCGAGTATTCGACTCCCATGTAGTACTGGGCCAGCTTGCCCTCCGGGGTTACGATCTGAATCGAGCTGGCGTGCGCGTATTGCATCAGACTGCTGCCCGGCACGGTGAGCTTGACGTAGCGAAAGCCGACCGCCTGCGTCAGCGCATCGATATTCGGTTGCGTGCCGGTGAGGAAGTGCCATCCGTTGGCTGTTTCCGGCCGGCCATAGCGCTTCACGTACTCGCGCTTCTTCGCCGAAGCCAGGTCCGTGCCCTCGGTGGGATCGATGCTGACCACGATGATGTTGAAATCCTTGCCGGGAACGTAGCGAACCATTTCGAGAGCGCTGGTCAGGCCGTCGAGTTCTTCGGAGCAGAGCATGGGGCAGCGGTAGTAAACCAGCGCCAGAATCGCGGGACGCTTGCCGAAGTAGTTTGCTAATGTGACCTGATTTCCCGCGTCGTCGGTGAAGGCGAGATTGAGGGGCAACTGCGTGTTGAGATGCTGATCGATGCCAACACCATTGAGCAGAGTCGGTGGCCTGTCGTTCGTTGGACCCGTTTCCTTGTCGCCGTAACTGGAGACCTGCGCTGAGAGGAGCGGGCTGGCGAGCGAAAGCACAATCGCGCCCGCGGCGGCCAACACCGTGCTGCGTAATGTCTCCTGAATTGTGATTCCCGATTGCACGGCTATTTTTGCTCTCCCTGTTTGCCGGCTAGTTGCTCCGCCTGTTCCTGCTCGTAGCTGGTACGCGCAAATCCGTTCGTCAGCGGCACCGTGACGCTGGGCGTGCTCTCGCCTGTCATCGGTTGCTGGGTTTGAACCGCGGGCGCTACCGGCAACCCGCGCTGCGCAATCAACTGCATGGCCTGCCCGATAGGAATTCTGACCGTGCCCTTCGACTGATCGACCCAACTGTAGTTCGAGAGCAGCAGATCTTCGCGCGCATGCAGATCGGCCACGTCCTGATCGCCGTCGTCGGTCAGCAACCGCGGCGTGGGAAAGGTCTGCGTGATCTCCGCCACCTTGTTCTGCAACTCGGGACTGGAAGGCATATTGCCCAGTTGCCGCACATCCACTGTTTTGGTCCACTTGCTGTTGGGGCCGTCTTCGCGGTTCATGCGGGCGTTGAACCAGCCGCCGATTCCGTAGCAGAGCAATCCAATTACCGCGACAAAGATCAGGAGCGAGACCAGGAACACCGCAATTCCCGTTACGCTGGCGTCGCTGCGCTCGAAGCCGGCCGACGCGTCGACTTTCTCCGGCTCGCCGTGATCCGGCTCGGGCTCGAATAGATTATGCGTGGGCATGTTCAGGCTCCAGAATCTCCTTGAGATGCGGATCGTTCACCTGCACCAGCGGCCGCGTCTTCAGTTGCGTGCAGAAATAAGCCACCCAGAAGCTGAACAAGGCGACGGGCACCGCAATGTACTCGAGAATTCCCCAACTGAAATGCAGGTTGCGCGCGGCGTCTTTGAAGTTCGGCTCGATCAGCCAGAACATGTCGAAGGCTCGGGCGAAGATCATCCATTGGCACACGCGCACAATCCGCTTCTTGTTCCGTTTAAGGTCGCGCGAGAGCAGCATGGTGAACGGAATCAGCCAGTGGAAGATGAAATCGAGAGTGATGATGACGCCCCAGCCGCCACGGATACGGTCGAGATACCAGTTGATCTCGTCCGGCAGATTGCCCGACCAGATGATCAGGAACTGTCCAAAGGCCAGGTAGATATTGAGCATCACGAACGCAAATGTGAGTTTGCCCAGGTCGTGTTGCTCGGTCTGTCGCAGGATGGTCTTGAACGGCTCGGCCTTGGAGAGCGATACGGCGACGATGATGGAGAATGCGAGCGTCGCATATCCCTGTCCGACGAGGAACAGCAGACCATAAACCGACGAATACCAGGTGGGATCCATCGACATGACCCAGTAGATGGCCGCTGCCGTCATGGTGATCGAGTAGACAACGATGCCGGGGCCGCTGATGTTTTCGAGCTTCTTGATCCAGCGCGGCGTAGTTTCCGGACCCTGGGAGTCGCGCTTCAAGCCCAGCGTGTTGAGCCGCCACGCGTAGAAGCCCCAGATGGCGAAGCAGAGGAAGCTCACGCTGAGGAATGCTTCCGGGTTGAGCATGGGCCGCTTGAAGTCGAGACAGTGCGCCTGAATTTCGTTGATCACGCCGGCCTTCAGCGCCGTGGCTGTGTCATCCGCATTGGTATATTGCGCCCACAGGTAGAGCCGCTTCATTCCTGCTGCCAGGCCAAGAAAGTAAATAATGATCAACGGCAACGTCCGGCTCATGGCCTCGAGCGGTCGCCGCAACAGCAGTCCCCACTTGCCCCCGGAGCAATACTGCACCATGAGCAGGGCGAGGCCGCCGATCGAAAGCCCCCACGTGACCATCGTGCCCAGCGCCCAAGCGCGATAGAAATGGTCGAAGCCGAGATGATCCTGCGCATTTGCAAGGAAGATCAGAAGGACGGCAATGCACATCGAGATCCCGCCCACGATCAGCGCGCGGCTCTTCCAGCCGTCGACAAACGCGGGCGCGGCCAGATCGGCGGGGAGCGCCTTGGCGTGCGGTACGGACTGCGATTCGTGTGCCATCTCTTCTCGTCCTACTTCTGAGCCGCCGGGGCGGGTTTGCCGGCCGGGGCGGGTTTACTTGCCGGAATCAAAATCTTTGGATCGGCGGGATAAGCCGGAGCCATGCCCGGCGTTCCTTCGCTGGCGATTGGCTTGTATGCCTGCACTGCGGTCGACGGCAAGGGCCAGGGTTGCGCGTATTCGGGATGATCTTCTTCCGCGGCCAGATCTTTGAGATTTCTGATCTGCGCGCCTGCCGGAACATCCTTCGCCGTCGCATTTTGGCTGAGCTGCAATGCGCGGATGTAAGCCGCCACCGCCCAGCGGTCTGCCGGCGGCAGTTGCGCCGAGTAGTCCGGCATGGCGCCGTAACCATGCGTCATCACGTAGAAGTAGTGCGAGAGCGGCTGCGACATGCGCACCTGGTCGTGGAAATTGGCCGCCGGCTTGAAGCCGCGCTGCACAATCTCACCCAGGCCATTGCCTACCCGCGAGTGGCAAGGAGTGCAGTAAATGTTGAAGCGCTCCTGCCCGCGCTGGAGCACTTCCATCGTCAAGGGGATTTCGGCGGGCATCGCGTCCAGTTCCTGGCGATAGCCGTTCGGCCCCTGCACCACACCCGTGTAGAAGTAGCTGTCTTCGTGCAACTGGCCGCGAGCCACGGTGTCGAGAACCTGCGGACGCGCACCGCGATGATCGGCGAAAAAGTCCGTACCGCGCTGCGGGTCCATCTTCGGCTGATCCTGCATGTCCTGACGGCAGCCGGTGATGAGAAGAAGGCAGGTGATCGTGGCAACGGCAAGCGGCCTGCCACCCTTTCGCGCAAACCGCGAAGGGGCGGGGCGTACGGCCTGATCCCTGATCCCGGTTCCCTGTTCCCTGCCCATTAGTACTCCACCTCCACCACCGAGTTCGGCTGGAACTGCGCGAGGTAAGCCTTGGTCTCAGCCAGATCGAACTTCGGATCGAGCGCCTCAAGACACAGAAAGAACTTGTCGGTCGTCGCGCCGTCGCGGAAGTTGGGCGCGTTGAACAGAGGATGATAGAGAGCGGGCAGGCCGTTAAGCGCCAACATTCCGAAGGCAGCCGAAAGGCCGGCCCAGAGAATGGTCCATTCATAGGCGGGCACGATAAAAGCCGGCCAGGAATACGTGGGGCGGCCCGCAATGTTGAGCGGATAGGCAAGCACCGAAATCCAGGTCTCCAGCGAGAACATGGCCGCGCCGCCCATGAGGCCGCCGATCAGCGTGAGCAACGGGACCTTGTTGCGATGAAAGCCGATCGCTTCGGCCGCTTCTTCCACCGGGTAGGGCGTATAGCAATCCATGCGCCGCCAGCCATCCTGGCGCGCCTGTTGCGCGGCCCTCACCAGGTCGCTCGGAGTATCGAATTCGGCCAGCAGGCCGTAGGTACCTTCGCGTGCGGGCATCAGTCAGCCGCCTCCGCCACCTTGGGCTTGATCTTGGCCCCCGGCAGCAACATGCGAATTTCGTTCATCGGAATCATGGGCAGGAAGCGCACAAACAGCAGGAACAGGAACGTAAAGAAGCCCAGCGTGCCTACGAAGGTCATGTAATCCCACTTGGTGGCGCGGTAGGTGCCCCACGACGAAGGCAGGAAGTCGCGATACAAACTGGTGACGACAATGACAAAACGCTCAAACCACATGCCCGTGTTCACCACGATGGAGATGAAGAACATGAACGGGATCGATGTGCGCAGCTTGCGCGACCAAAGTGTGGTCAGCGGAATTGCCAGGTTGCAAGTAACCAGCACCCAGTACGACCAGCCCATGGGACCGAAGACGCGGTTCCAGAACATGAAGGCTTCCCAGTGCGACGCCGAGTACCAGGCCATGAAAGCTTCCATGCCGTAGCCGTAGGCCACGATGAAGCCAGTGGCCAGCATCACTTTGCCCATGTTGTCGATGTGGCGCTCAGTGACCAATGATTCCAGGTGATAGAACTTGCGCAACGGAATGGCCAGCGTGAGCACCATGGCAAAGCCGGAGTAGATGGCGCCAGCGACGAAGTAAGGCGGAAAGATGGTGGTGTGCCAGCCGGGCAGAACGGCAACCGCAAAGTCGAAGCTGATGACAGTGTGGACGCTGAGCACCAGCGGCGTGGCCAGACCGGCCAGCAGCAACGAGGCGGTCTCGTAGCGCATCCAGTGGCGCGTCGAGCCGCGCCAGCCCACGCTGAGCATCCCGTAAAAATACTGTGCGATCTTCGACTGCGAGCGGTCGCGCAGTGTGGCCAGGTCGGGCACCATGCCGATGTACCAGAACACCACGGAAATCGTTGCGTAGGTTGAGACCGCGAAAACGTCCCACACGAGCGGGGAGCGGAACTGCGGCCACACGGTCATGGTGAACGGAAGCGGGAAGAGCCAGTAACCCAGCCATGGACGGCCAACGTGAATCAGCGGAAACAGGCCGGCGCAGCACACGGCAAAGATGGTCATGGCCTCGGCGAAACGGCTGATGGCGTTCCGCCAGCCCTGCTTGAACAAAAGCAAAATGGCCGAAATCAGTGTGCCGGCGTGGCCGATGCCGATCCACCAGACGAAGTTGATGATGGCAAATCCCCAGGCGACCGGCTGCGTGATGGCCCAGATGCCCACGCCCTTGAGGAACAGCCAGGTCACGGCAACCAACAGCATGGTGGCGCCGCCGCCGGCAAACGTGAAGAGCGCAAACCAGCCCATCGGCGTGTGCGGCGTGAGCACAATGCGCGCGATCTTCTCGGTGATTGACCGGAAGGTCTGACCCTGCGCAATGACCCGGAATTCTCCGGTTGCCGGATCGATCATGGGATCGTTGGGTTTTACTTCCCTGGTTGCCATGGTCGCTTCAACCCTTTGCCGGCGCAAATTCCGTCGGCGTCACTTCGAGTTCCTGGTTCACGTTCAACACTTCGGCCAGATACTGCGTTCGCGGACGCGCATTCTGGTCGGCAATTACCTGATAGCTGCGTTGCTGGGCCCTGAGTTTCGATACGCGGCTGTTGGGATCGTTGATGTTGCCAAAGACGATCGCCTCGGCCGGGCATGCCTGCTGGCACGCAGTCACGATTTCGCCGTCGCGAATATTGCGATTCTCCTTGTCCGCCTCGATCTTGGCCGCCGAGATGCGCTGCACGCAGTAGGTGCACTTCTCCATCACGCCGCGCGAACGCACGCTGACGTCGGGATTGCGCATCAGTTTCAGGCTCTCGGTTTCGTAGTCGGAATAAAGCAGGAAGTTGAAACGGCGTACCTTGTAGGGGCAGTTGTTGGAACAGTAGCGGGTGCCCACGCAGCGGTTGTAGACCATCAAATTCAGGCCTTCCGGCGTGTGTACCGTGGCGCCCACCGGACAAACCTGCTCGCAAGGGGCGTTCTCGCAGTGCTGGCAGTTCATGGGCTGGAAGTGCGCGCGCGGCGCGGCCAGGTCGCCCTCGAAATAGGTGTCGATGCGCAGCCATTGCATATTGCGGCCGATGCGCACCTGCTGCTTGCCAACGACGGCAATGTTGTTTTCGGCATAACAGCTTACGATGCATGCATTGCAGCCCGTGCAACTGTTCATGTCGATGGACATGGCCCAGGCGTTGGCCTCGTTGTATTCCCAATTGGGAAAGAGCGAGGTGTCGCGAGGCGGCGTGTCGTGGCCCTCGCCTTCATGCGCAAAGTTCGGATTGGCCTTGAACTCGTCGAGGGTGGCGGAGCGGATGATGCCGCGCGGACCGAGCGCTTCGTCGGCTTCGAGAGAGTTGTTGCCCTGACCCTGCTGGCCAAAAGTCTTGCCGCGTTGATCCTGGAAGTGGCTCTTCGTAATCGCGATGCCCCACTTGCCTTCGAGCTTGCGGATGGAGCCCGTGGCGTAGAAAGGGGCCCATGTATTGCGAATGAGGTAGGCGTTGAATCCCTGGCCCGATCCGACGCGTCCGGCAGCCTCGCGGCCGTAGCCGAGATAGACCGTCACGGAGTTGTCGGGATGGCCCGGGGCAACCATCACCGGCGCTTTGACGCGGCCGTTGCCCACGGTGATTTCGATGATGTCGTCTTCTTCCAGGCCCAGCTTCATCAGCGTGGCGCCTGAAACAATCGCCGCGTTATCCCAGCTCAGGCTCGTCACTGGCTTGGGCAGCTCCTGCAGCCAGCCCACGTTATTCCAGCGGCCGTCGTAGATGTTCGGATCGGGGCGGAAGATGATTTCGAGCGAGTCCTTCGGCGTGGGCGCGGGGATTGCGGGAACCGGAGTGCCGGTGCCCGCCTTAGCCGTCTTGTCGTACGCCGTGCCTTCAATCCACCCGTCGTGCAGCGCCTTGCGCCAGCCGGTTTCAAAGTCGCCCTTGACGTTTGCCTTCTGAGTCTCGCGCACCGCATCGTATGGACTCACCATCGGATCGTTGAGCAGCGCCTGGAAGACATGGTGAGCTGTGTGTCCGCCATAGAGCGGATCGATCATCGGCTGCACGATCGAAACCGTACCGTCGTAGGCGCGCGCGTCCGACCAGGATTCGAGATAGTGCGCAGCGGGAATATGCCAGTGCGATTGCTGGCCGGACTCGTCGTAGTGTGAGCCGAGGTGGGCCACTGTTTTCGTGCTAACGATGTCTGCGGTAAATACCCTCTCGAATGCGTCAGCAAACCCAAGATCGGCGGGAGCGTCGTAAATAGGGTTGGCGTTCAGAATCACCAGCCAATCCACTTTGCCTGCGTTCAGGTCCGCAACGAGCGCTTTGAAATCGCCGAGCTGGTCGCTGGGAATCGGAATCGCCGGCTCGGACGCGACAGAAACCGTCTTGCCTACGTTGCCAAGCGCGTTGTTGATGGCCAGCGCGAGAGCAGCAACCGACTGATCCTGATAAAGCCCCGGAAGGACTGCGCTCTTGCCCGCATTCGCTTTCAGATCCTTAGCCACCGCAGCGAGGAAACTCTTCTGCTCGTCGGTCCAGGCATAGGAGGAAGCGCTGACGCCGGTGACGCCTACCCCTTGCGCCAATGCCGCGGCAAACGCCGGAATCTCGCTCGCGCGCAATCCCAGCCGGTGCTCGGCCTTCATACCGGTCGTGGTGGTCGTGCTCTCCACCGCGTAGAGCCGGTTCATTCCGTTTTCCGGGTGCTTGCGGCGAGAAGCGTAGTCGCGGACGAGACGATGGAAGCCTGGGTAGTCCGCGCCTGAGAGGAAGTTCGCATCGAGCGAAACGATCACGTCAGCGCCGGTCAGGTCGTACTGAACATTGACTCCACTCGCGAGGAACGTTCCTGCAATTGCCGGATCGTACTGCACCAGCTTTGCCTTGGGCCACGCTGTCTGCACTTCCTTCCACTGCCGCGCCAGCGTCGGCGACGTAATGGTGGCGCTCAGGAAGTAGATGCCCGTTCCATCCTTGGTCGAAGTGACTTTGTCGCGCAGCGCCTCGGCGAATTCTCCCCACTCGCGGCCCTCGCCGCGATAGGTGACGTGCTGCGAGCGGTCGGGATCGTAGAGATCGAGAAGCGTGCCCTGCGAATAGGGATCGGAGCCGCCCTGGTTGTAGGCATGCTCGGGATTGCCATCGATCTTGATCGGGCGGAACTCGTCGCTCTTGACGAGCAGCGGGACCGCACCAGTCGAGAACGGGTGCGCCGTGGCAAAATACATCGGCTTGCCGAGGATCAGGTCCTCAGGCGCTTTTACATATGGGTAAATCGGCTCATCGGGCTGCTTGGTGCAACCGGCTAGCCCTGCGAGAGCCATCGACGCGCCCATCAATTTAAGGAAGCCGCGCCGGGAAACCGGATCCACCCACTCTTGCGCCGCCGAGGGAAACTCGCGCTCCACCGCGGCCTGAAATTCGGGAGTGTTGGCCAGCTCATCGAGCGAGCGCCAGTATTTCTTGCCCTTCGTCCCTTTCAGCTCGCGACGAACGGACTCGAGCGTCATGGGCTCGAGAGTCGTGGGCCCAACAGCCACGGGCTTCGAGTTCGCGGGTTGCGGCGCGCCGTTGACAGCCATTTCCATCGGCTTCTCCACCGCCGGCGAGTTCTTTCTCTTTGCGCTCATCGGTGGCACACCTCGCAACTGGTCAGGTCCTTCGGTGTGCGGATCTTGTAGTGAACCTCCAGGAAGTGACCCATATCGTCCTGGCTGGTGAACTTCTGGTAGGTTGGCGGCCCCGCCGGCATCGGAGCAGCGGCAACGTCTCCCGACAGCCCCTTCGCCCCCACTGTCGGCAACCGCAGCGAAGCCACTTCAGCTCCCGCGCCGCTCGGATCATTTCTCGTGCAGCTCACGCTTTGCGCCGTGGGCACGCCCGCCTTGCTATCCGCCGCCGCGCACCAAACTGGCTTGTCCTCGCTCGGCGCTTGCCAGTCCATGTTGTAGATCGCGCTTGTCGGCCGCAGGTTTTTCGCCGGATTGCGATGGCAGTCCAGGCACCACTCCATCTGTAGCGTGTTCTGCGCGTACATCAGCGGCATCTCATCCACGCGGCCGTGACAGCTTTCGCAGCCGATGCCCTTGTTGACGTGAATTTCATGGCTGAAGTAAACGAAGTCAGGAAGGTCGTGCACCTTGATCCAGGGAATCGACTGCCCGGTGTACCAGCTCTGGCGCACCGGCTCCAGCAATTGCGCGTTGGTCCAGATCTGCGCGTGGCAGTTCATGCAGGTGCGCGTGGGAGGAATGCCGGCGTAGCTCGATTTCTCCACTGAGGTGTGGCAGTACTGGCACTGCAATCCGAGCCCCTGGACGTGATGCTTATGGCTGAAAGGGACCGGCTGATCCGCGCGCTGGCCCTGCCGCGTGACCCACGGCGAGCGCTGCAACTCGTCCAGCGTGACTCCCAGGGCAATGACGATCAACCCCGTCAACACCAGGCTCATCCGTGCCAGTGCGTTGGAGCTGCGGTCGAAGATTTGTGCCATGAACGAATCCCGGTTTGACTTACGTTGTCATGCGCCGCGTGTGCCGACGGTCACATAGTTCATGTACAAGAAGTGCTCAACGATAGAACTCTAGGGAGCGAGCGGGGACGCCCGAAATTTCAATATAGCAGCCGGAGGCCCTTGCGCACCAAGCGATGCGTGCCAAATCGCGAAAAATCTTTGTGGGAATCCGAGTTGCAATCGCTTGAAAAGAAAATCGTTTGTGACAAGCGCATCCGCAGGGAAACCACCACCGTTCTCCTGGCACAGTGCGTACCAGAAGTTGGGATGTTCAAGAAGAAAAATATCATGCCAGAACCGCAGCTTGGCAAGTCCGCTCAATTTGCCCGGTCAGCTCAACATTCCTCTTCTCCGCGCGATGCCGCGCAGCATTGAGCGCAAGATCCTGAACAGGTTTCGCCGAAGGCGCTGTCCGGCGACGACTTTGGCCAGCCAACAATCACGAGAATCACGTCGAGGACAAAGAGAGCGATCGCGATGTCATTGAAAAGTGTCGCCTGGGGAAGGCCCGGCCAAAGTTGATTGACCGCCCAGAAGAGAAAGGCGACAGCCAGCATCATCGCCTTCAGGAACTCCATTGCAGCCGGCCGATGCGCAATCTGGTAGACAAGGTATGCAAGCGCAATCATGGTCAGTGAAAAAGCCGCGAGAGCCTCATGGCTTCCAGCTGGGAAGCGATTCGGAAAGGCGTCCCAGGTCAATAAGGCAACGACGCCGGCAAGCGTGACGCCGCCAAGGATGGCAGGAATCAGTCTCTTGCTTCGGCCAAGACGCGTGTACATGAGTTTCGATTCCGGCTTCTCCGAACGAGACGCCAAGGTCCTCTCGCGGCGCCACTGCAGTCCGCTGAGCCGATGCTAACAATTTGATCGTTTAGAATTCATAAGGACGTAACAACCGCTCTCGACCAGATCTCAACACGCGGGACTCATTGGCCCGGCTTCGTGGACACAATTCCATCGATTGCAGCGAATGACTGCCCGCAAACGGCCCGTCAACGAACGTAAAGGAAAGTGCCTATGAAGTACGCCGGACTGCTGGTGATGCCCGCCGGATTCTTTCTCGCGCTAGCCGCGCTGGCGCTGTTTCCCGAGCCGGGCCCAAGAACTGCATTTGTGCTGTGCGGTTTGGCGGTCGAGGGTATGGGGCTGGTTGTCGCGGTGCGTGGCCACATGCTGCCGCGCGGAGCGAGCCGCCCATGAGCCCGATCCCGCCGATCATTCCCGCGCCGGTTCCCGCAATGAGCGACGCTGCTTTTGCGCTCACTCTTGGGCTGCTGCTGCTTGCGCCCATGGCGATTGCCGGCGTGGCGCTTATCAATACCGGTTTGGGCCGGTCCCGCTCTGCGGCACAGGCGATGCTGGGCAATCTAGCCCTGATTGCTGCGGCCGTCATCGTGTTCGCTTTCATCGGAGCATCCTTTGCGGGGTTGCTGGGATCGAAAGAAGTCGTCCTGCATGCGGCAGGAAAGCCCTGGAGCCTGCTCGGCCTCGGGCCTTTTCTTCTCCACGGCCTTGGCGGCGCTTCGCCGCAGGCTCAGCTCTCAGTCCTGTTTGAGTTTTTGGCCGTCGCCATGATGGTATTGCTTCCCTGGGGCTCGGGGGCGGATCGCTGGAGGCTGTCGGCCGGTTGCGCAACCGCAGCGGTTTTGGCGGCGATCGTCTTTCCACTGACTGCGCATTGGATTTGGGGCAGCGGATGGCTAGCGTCGATGGGCGCGAACTTCTCGCTGGGCGCGGGCTTTGTCGACGGGGGAGGCGCAGCTACAGTGCACGTGATCGGCGGCCTGACAGCGCTGTGCGTGGTCTGGATCGCCGGGCCTCGCCGCGGAAAATTCCCCAAAGAGGGCCTCTCCACCGCCATGCCCGGCCACGACGCCACCTATGTGCTCTTCGGCTGCATGCTCGCGCTGGTGGGTTGGCTGGCCTGGAACGCCGCCGGCGCAATCCTCTGGCTGCATGCCCCGCTCAGCGCGATTCCGGGCACTGCGATCAACACGCTGCTGTCTGCTTCCGGCGCGCTGGCCGCTACTTATTCCGTGACACGATTCCGCTTTGGCAAACCTGACGCCAGCCTCTGCGCCAACGGCTGGCTGGCCGGTCTTGTCGCCTCGAGCGCATGCGCGGCCTTCGCTTACCCGATGGAATCCCTCTTCGTCGGAGCCGTGGCCGGCATCTTCACACCGCTGCTGGTGGAGGTGCTCGAACTCGCGCTCTCCATCGACGATCCCACCGGCGCGATCACCGTTCACGGCGTGGCGGGGCTGTGGGGATTAGTTGCAGCCGGCGTCTTTGCGCCGCAACCGGGCCAGCTTCTTGCCCAGCTCGTCGGCATCGCCGCGCTCCTCGGCTTCGTCTTCCCGCTCACTTATCTGCTGCTTTCCCTTCTCAACCGGCTCGTCCCCTTCCGCGTGGACCCGGACGGCGAGCGGATGGGGATGGATTTGCACGAGCTTGGCGGCGGTGCCTATCCCGAGTTTGTCATCCACCGCGACGAGTCCTACCGCTGAGCAGGTCGGGATCGGGGTATCATTTTAACTATGGCTCCGATCCGCATTCCGGAAACCCTGGCAACCGGCTGCCTGCCCGCGATTCGCGAGCACCAATCCAAATTGGCGCAGCTATGCCGCAAATTCCACGTTCGGCGGCTGGAGCTGTTCGGCTCAGCCATGGGCAGCGAATTCAATTCCGACCGCAGCGACCTCGATTTTCTGGTGGAATTCGAGCCGCTTCCGGCGGGTGGGTATGCGGACGCCTTCTTCGGGTTCAAGGACGCGCTTGAGGGCCTTTTCGGACTGCCCGTGGATCTAGTCGTCCCTTCGGCCATCCGAAATCCTTACTTCCGGCAGAGTATTGAAAAGAGCAAGGCCCTTCTCTATGCAGCCTGAAGCAAGGAAATATCTATACGACATACAAGAAGCCGCCGGAAATGTGGCCAATTTTACCGCTGGTGTCGACTTCGCGGAATATCAACGGAGCCCGTTGCTTCGATATGCCGTCGAACGTGCCTTTGGCATCATCGGCGAAGCTCTGACGGGTCTTGCACGAGTGGATTCCACAATCGCGGCCACGATTACCGATTTCCGCACCATCATTGCTTTTCGAAATATTCTTATCCACGACTATGCCCAAATTGACGATCGTATTGTGTGGGAGATCGTGCAGTTCAAGCTGCCCGTCCTGATCCGGGAGGTCACGGCGCTCCCTGAAGAACAGGACGGGCCGTGAGCGGCAACTGACAGAATCAAGAGTTACGATGGAATGCGCATGGGAATCCTTGGTTCGCTGTTCTACCCGTGGGGCCTGCTGCTTCAGGCAGCGGCCATCGTCCACTTCATCCGCCGCCGGCCTGACACCTATTGGATCTTCATCATTCTGTTCCTTGGCCCGCTCGGCGCGCTCATCTATATCTTCGTCGAGGTTCTGCCCGATCTCGGACTTCTGCGGCAATCCTTCAAAACTTTCCCCCGGCGCAAGCGCATCTCCCAACTGCTCGTCGAGATTCACGACAATCCTTCGCCGGGGAACTGGGAGGAGCTGGGCGATCTCTATATGGATGAGGGCAAGCTGCAATTGGCGCGCGATGCCTTCAACAAAGCGATTGCCGTCCGCCCGTCCGTCCACTCTGACACGCCAGACTCGTTTTACCACCGCGGCGTGTGCGCGGTCCTGCTGGGCGATGCGGCAGCCGCTGTGCCCGACCTGGAATTGGCCGTCGATCGCGACCCCGGTCACGACTTCTATCGCGCGGTTGGGCTTCTCGCGCATGCCTACGCGCAAACCGGGCAAACGGAAAAAGCGGAAACGTGTTTTCGCCAGGCAGTGGAGCGTTCGACGCTGTCGGAGACTTATCTGAACTACGCGGATCTTCTGGTGTTGCAGGGACGCAACGCCGAGGCGCGCGAGTGGGCGCAAAAGGTGCTGGATAAGCGGCCCAGCATGCCCGGCTATCTGCGCCGCCGCGAGCGTCCATGGTTTCGCCGCGCCAACGCGCTGCTCAAGCGGGTACCGGCGTGAAAGGCGATCCCGAATAGAATTAGCGCCGCGCCAGCAGCAACATCACCACGAACAATGCCAACGGCACAACCGCCAGAGCAGCGTAGAGCGCCAATTTGCTGCGGTTGATCGCAAATCGCCCCAGCATGACCGGCCGATGCGAGCCGCTTTCGACGCCCACAAGCTCCTGGTGCTCCAGCTCCCAGGCCATCTCCGCGGCCGTGGCGTAGCGGCGGCGGGGGTCACGCGCCAGCGCTCGGAAGAGAATCTCTTCGAGTTCGGGCGCGATCTCCGGATTCAGCTCGCGCGCCGGCGCTGGATCGGTCACCACGCGCTCGTTCATCACCGCAAGAGGGCTCGGCCCCGTGAACGGCGGCTGGCCGGTCAGCATCTCATAGAGCATCGCGCCCAGCGCGTAGACGTCGCTGCGCTGATCGCCGCGCTGGCCCATTACTTGCTCGGGAGAAATGTAGTCGGGCGTGCCCAGCGCCGGGGTAAGCCCGACCTGCGTAATGCGCCGCGCATCCTCCTTCAGGGCAATCCCAAAGTCGATGATCTTGATGCGGTCGCCATCGCACACCATGATGTTTTCCGGCTTCAGATCGCGATGCACCACTCCATGCTTGTGCAGGTTGTCGAGGGCTTCGCAGATGGCCACGGTGAGAGCCACGGCACGATCGATGGTCAGCTTCCCTTCCTCGTTCAGAATCGCGCGCAGCAGGCGCCCCTCCACCCACTCGATGACCATGTAACGGCGGCTGCGCTCCTCGCCGTCGAAGGTCTTCACCACTCCGGGATGGTCGATTTCCTGGCCGATCGCTTCCTCGCGCCGGAAGCGCTCGAGAAGAACAGGGTCGGCCTCCATCTCCGGATGCGGAACCTTCACAGCGACCGGCCGGCCGGTGCGCAGGTCGGTAGCGCGGTAAAGAGTGGACATTCCGCTGCGCGCAACCTCTGCGTCCAGACGGTAATGGTCCAGCGTCTCTCCGGCTTCCAGTTTCGTCATAACTTCAGTCAGCATCGCAGGTTCGATTGTTGCATGCAATTTGTAAGAAAATCGCAAGGATCGGCGAGGCCTTCAGGGGCAGCTAAAGAGGGCGGATCGGGGCGCTCTTGACGGTTCAACAGAGCCTCAAGCGGCAGACTTTTCGCGGTTTGCGGGCGCAATCAAAAACTTCAGACGACCCCGCCGGGAATCACTATGATGAAGGACACGATGTCCCTTCTATTACGCATCTGTGCGGCCTGCCTGGGGCTGGCCTGCGCAAGCTGGCCCGCGGCTGCCGCCGCAGCAGCAGCCCAGTCCAATTCATCCAGGCCGCAGCCGCCGCAGGATACGGGATTCCTGAACCGGCGCATCGAGCTCAACGGAACGACGTACCGCTTCCAGGTCTACCTGCCGGAGGAGTGGCGGCGCGACGACGGGAAACACTGGCCCATCATCCTCTTCCTGCATGGCCGGGGCGAACGTGGCTCCGAGGGCATGTGGCAAACGCAGATCGGAATCGCCGAGGCAGTCCGCAACCACCCCGATCGCTGGCCATTCGTAATCGTGATGCCGCAGTGCCCCGACACGGCGCATTGGACCGATCCGGCCATGCTCGATATGGCGATGGCCGCGCTCGATCAAGAGACCTCCGAATTTCATGGCGACCCTGCGCGCACCTATCTCACCGGGCTATCCATGGGCGGGTATGGCGCATGGGAACTGGCGCGTCTTCATCCCCGTCGCTGGGCCGCGATCGCAATTGCCGCGGGAGGAGTCTTCTGGAGCTACGAACCGGACCGCTGGCAGCAGGTCTCCATCCTGCCCGCCGAATACGCACGCGCCGTGGGCCGCACGCCCGTCTGGCTCTTCCATGGCAGTCTCGATGCCACAGTAGCGCCAAAACAAAGCGAGCTGATGTATGACGCCTTCAAATCCGCCGGCGGTGACATTCGACTTTGGATTTACCAGGGGCTCAAGCATGATTGCTGGACCCGCGCTTACGATGAGCCGGAGCTGCCGCGTTGGCTGCTGGCCCACCACCTTCTCGAGACTCCCGAGGTCCTGGCAGAACGCCTGGTGATCCCGCTGCGCCCGCCCACCGTCAACCTTTCCGCGGCGCAGCTCGACAACTTCGCCGGCGATTACCGCGAATCCAACGGGCACGAGATTCAAACCGTCTTCCGCCAGGGCGACCAGCTTTTTGAAAAGAGCCCCGGTGGCGATGTCGTCGGGCTGGAGGCGGAGTCGGCCGATAGCTTCTTCCGCCCCGTTGATCCGACCGGCGCGCATAACGTGCAATTGACCTTTGAATTCGATTTGAGTGGGCATGTCACCGGCTATCTCCTCCAGGACAACCGTCACCAGGAGCACTGGGTGAAGCTGGGGGCAGGCAACAGGTAACGCAGCCCGCCGATGACCGGCAGACCCGCTTGAGCCGGCTGGAACCTTCCTGGTCAGGGCTGCGTATTTATCCTTTGGGAGCGAGGAGGCATCATGTTTTGCAGTGGTTGTGGCCGTACGTTGGAACAGGGGCAGGTGGTTTGCCCGCAATGCAACCGGCCGGTGGCGCCGTCGATACCTCCCGTGCCCGGCTTCGAGTTTGTTTTGGCAGGCTACGCCAGCAAAGTCAGAGTGCTCGGAATCCTGTGGATGGTCTATGCCGGAGTATCTTTGATCTTCGGCTTTGTGGGGCTGGCTTTTGCGCACGCGCTCATCTCGGGCGGCTTCGGCCCCTGGGCGCACGGACCCATGCCGAACCTGTGGTTCTTCCCGGCGCTTATGCGTTTTGCCTGGGTGTTCCTGGTGGGCCGGGCCATTTTGTCAGCCGTGGCCGGTTGGGGTCTGCTGGAGCGCACGCAATGGGGGCGGATCGTTGCCATTGTGGCATCTATTCTGAACTTCTTTCATTTCTTCCCCTTCGGGTTGGCTATGGGCATCGCCACACTGATCATCCTGATCGGGGCACGAAACTGGATGCTCTACGACGAGTTGTGAAGCCAGTCGATTGAGCCTCCGAAGCTGCAGTTCCGGCTCCGGTTGATCGACATCGATTGCGCGTCCACTTTGTCCAGTTCACTGTTCGCTGCCTTACAATCACTTCATGGCCTTCCCTGCCAACCGGATGCGGCGGATGCGCCGCGGCGAGCCGTTGCGCGCGCTGGTGCGCGAGACAGTGCTCGATCCCGGCGACCTGATCTATCCCCTTTTCATCTGTCCTGGCAAGGGCGTGCGTAACCCGGTCGGTTCGATGCCCGGCGTCTTCAATCTGTCGGTGGACGAAGCAGTGCGCGAGGCTGAGGAGGCCGCGCGACTGGGTCTCGGCGGCTTGCTGCTTTTCGGCTTGCCCGAGACAAAAGACGAGCGGGGCACCGGCGCCTGGGACGACAACGGCATCGTGCAGCGGGCGCTGCGCGCGCTGAAGCAGTCGGAAGCGGCAAAAAAGCTCGTGTTAATCGGCGACGTTTGCCTGTGCGAGTACACCAGCCACGGCCACTGCGGCGTAGTGGTCAAATCGGGCGACGACTTCGAAGTCGACAACGATCCTACGCTGGAATTGCTGGCGCGTACGGCGGTGAGCCAGGCCAAGGCGGGCGCTGATGTTGTTGCTCCCAGCGACATGATGGACGGGCGCGTTGGGGCCATTCGCAACGCGCTCGACGCCGAGGGCTGCGCACAAACGCCCATCCTCAGCTACGCTTCCAAATTCGCGTCGGCGTTCTACGGACCCTTTCGCGAGGCAGCGGATTCCGCGCCGCAGTTCGGCGACCGCACAGACCTACCAGATGGATGGCGCCAATCTGCGCGAAGCTCTGCGTGAAATCGATCTCGACATCGAAGAGGGCGCGGACATGATTCTGATGAAGCCCGCCATGCCTTACCTCGATGTGGTGCGCGCGGCACGCGAGCGCGTGGATGTGCCTATCGGCGCTTACCAGGTTTCAGGTGAGTATTCGATGCTTCAGGCAGCGTTTGAGAAAGGCTGGCTGGATCGCGATCGCGCGATGATGGAGTCTCTCATCGGTATTCGTCGCGCCGGAGCCGATTTCATTGTGACGTATTTTGCCAAGGACGCGGCCAAGCTGCTGGGGCGGTGAGCCTAGCCCGCTGCACGTCTCAAGCGGTCTTGCGGAACTTCTTCCCCTTCGCAATATTGTGTGTTGCGCAGAGCATGGCTGCGTTATCAAGAACTGTCTTCCCGCCCAGCGTATATGGCTTAATGTGGTCCGCGTGAAAGTCTGCCCAATCCAACTCGCAGCCGCATTCAGCACAGACCCGCTCATCCGCAGTGTTCCAAAGAATCCTTCGCTGTTCGGGACTAAACAAACGCTGCTGGTCTTTCCTTTCAAATAGCGGCTGCAAGAGGCCCTCAAGGATGCTGTGCCGTTTCTGCCTGCTTGCCTCCGAATCAGAGTCGGCCCGCACTGCGAACAAATATTGTCGCAGTAATTCATCACGAGGAGGTATCGCCCTGATCTCAACATTCTTCGAAGCTAGATTTATATTGTCCACGCCAGTTGCGAACGCTGTCAGCAGATCCCATGCCAGGCCATTTCTCTTTTTGTCGTTGAGGACGAGGCCCTTCGCTTCAAATGCCTGGATGACGACCGCAAGGCTATAAAAGTCCGAAACCTTAAAGAACCGTGCTGATCGCGAAAGGTCAGGGAACATTGCCCGTAGTCTGTTCAGGCTCCGGCTCGTGACCTCCGCGGCCCTCCGGAGCATCGCGCCCTTAAGAGCGCTCTCTTTGCTCATAGCTGCGTCCAGTACGCGCTTCTTGTTCCCAACATGACCAAGATTTGCGGAGTATATTAACTCACCCATGAGCTCGATGTGCTTCATCCGGAGTATTTGCTGGGCTCCAAAAACGCCGGTTCGTTGAAGATAGCTCTCATACTTCGACGCCAATCTCTTAGATACCTTGAGAAACTCGGACTTGTAGAATCGAGCGTTTCGAATTTCCTGCCGTGTCAGTGCGTTCCCAGTTGAGTTAATCCGCACGAACAATTCGATGATGTCGGGGAAATCGCCTGTGACCTCAATCGTATGCACCTTGTAATCTTCGAGGAGGCTCTGTTTTTTCAGTCTCCGGAGTTGGTTCCAATAGAGATCTCTAGGGCTCTCCGAGCCTGGGAGCAGCACCGGCGCAGCGAAGCGTCGCGACTTATAACCCATGTACATCAGGAGCGTTTCAACCCGCTGCTTACCGTCAATTACCTCAAACACGGTCTGCCCAGTCTTCTCCTCTTCGTGACGGTAGATGAAGATGGACGGGATTGGGTACCCCTGAAAGATTGACCGCATCAGATACACGCGCTGCTTCGGCTTCCAAACGCCATCTCTCTGAAATGCTGGCTCCAGTTTTAGTCGGCCATCCTTATACAGCCCAACAATCTGATGCACTGTCAAGGGGTTGAACTGGAATTTGACCTGGTCAGGCATCGCACTCCTCCCAAATTTTTGCCAGTTGGGCTCGCCGGGGACAGCCGCGAACCCAGACCGAAGCTAGACTGGTGGGATCAACCGTAAGATTCTACATCATCCATGCACGGAGCCCTCACGCCAAGAAGTGGCGTGGTTCCCGTCGAACAAATCTCTTTGCGTTCCGACGCGCGTGTGTTTTTCTAACAAGAACCCGCCTATGCGCAAGCGACTCGAAGTTTACTTTGAATTTGCCCGTCTCGGAACCAACTGGCGCACGGAGATTCTGGCCGGCGTCACGACGTTCCTGACCATGGCCTACATCGTGCTGGTCAATCCGGCGGTGCTGCACGATGCCGGAGTGCCGTTACCCGCGGTGACAGCAGCCACCTGCCTTTCGGCTGCGTTCGCCTCCATTTTGATGGGAATCGTTGCACGCTATCCCATTGCTCTGGCCCCAGGCATGGGCCTGAACGCATATTTTGCCTACACGGTCTGCATCAAGATGCACGTGCCCTGGCAGACGGCGCTGGGCGCGGTGTTTCTCTCCGGCGTCATCTTTCTGGCTCTCACCACCGTCGGCATCCGCCAGATGATTCTGCGCGCCATTCCTCACCAGCTTTACGCCGCGGTGGCGGGCGGCATCGGACTTTTCATCGCCTTCATCGGCTTCCAGCACGCGGGCCTGGTGGTACGCGACCCCAACACGCTTGTCGGCATGGGCAGCATCCGCAATCCCACAGCGTATCTCACGCTTATTGGCCTGATTCTGATGGTTGCCCTCGAAATCCGGAAGGTGAAAGGCTCCATCCTCATCGGCGTGCTCACCGTCACCGGCATTGCATGGGCATTTCGCATGGTCCAATGGACACCGTCGACGGGAGGCATCGGCGCGCTCACCCAAACGGCGTTCAAGCTCAACATCTCGGGCGCGGTCAACAAAGGGCTGCTCGAGATCATCTTCGTCTTCTTCTTCGTTGACCTCTTTGACAACCTGGGCACGCTGGTTGCCGTCACCAAACGCGCTGGCCTGATCGCACCCGACCACTCCATTCCCCGGCTGAACCGGATTCTTTTTGCCGACGCCACCGCGACCGTCTTCGGCTCGCTGGTTGGAACCTCCACTGTGACCAGCTACGTTGAGTCCACCGCAGGCGTGGCTGCGGGAGGCCGCTCGGGCGTCACTGCCATTGTCACCGGCGTGCTTTTCCTCGGAGCCATCGCCGCCGCGCCGTTTATCGGCATCGTTCCTCCAGCAGCTACGGCGCCGGCGCTCATTCTGGTGGGCTCGCTCATGCTGGCCTCCATTACGGAGATTCACTGGCACGAGCCCCTCGTCGCCGTTCCCGCGTTTCTCACCCTCATCCTCATCCCGTTCACCTACTCCATCGCCAATGGCCTCGGCTTCGGCATCATTGCCTGGGCCATCCTGCACCTGCTCGCAGGAAAAGCTCGTCGCCAGGATTGGCTGCTTTATCTCCTGGCCGCTCTTTTTCTGGCCCGCTTCATCTACCTCGGTGCGAGCTAGAATTTGTTACCCTGTTGGCGTTCCTTCGGAAGGGGCCAGCATGCACTGGTATGACTACTTGAGCTATTTTTTCGGCGGCGCATTTCTCTCGAATTGCTTGCCGCATCTCCTCAGCGGCGTCTCGGGCCGCGCCTTCCAGTCCCCCTTTGCAAAACCGCCGGGCAAAGGCCTCTCATCCTCGACCGTGAACGTTCTCTGGGGATTTTTCAATCTCGCTGTGGCTTACGCGCTTGTGCTGCGCGTAGGGAGCTTCAGTCTCCACGACATTTCTCAGGTGCTTACGTTGGGTGTGGGCTTCCTGCTCCTATCGTTGATGCATGCTCGCCACTTTGGCCGCTTTCACGGCGGAATGTTAGACTGACCGCGCCGATCACCCTCATTGGCGGCGAGGTTCCCACGGCGTCCATCATAGACATACAGTTGACCGGCAACCCACCCGTCCAGGTGTCCATGGTCGACGACGCGGGACCAGCGAATTAAGCGCGCCCATCTCTCTATGAGCATCCCCGCCTTTTATCGCACCTTCGCAGCAGCGATTCTCGCTGCGGCTGCATCGCTTGCCTTCGCGGCAGACGGCTATCGCGTCGTCCACACATACCCGCACGACCCTCAGGCTTACACGCAGGGTCTCCTCTTCGAGGATGGGCACTTGTATGAGAGCACTGGACTGAATGGGCGCTCCTCGCTGCGCATGGTGGACCTTGAAACAGGACGAATCCTGCAACGCGCGGACGTGCCGGGCAACTACTTCGCCGAAGGGCTTGCCTCCTGGCACAGCACGCTCATTCAACTTACGTGGCAGTCGCACGTTGCCTTCGTCTACGACCGCTTCAGCTTCCGCCTACTGCACACCTTCTCTTACGAAGGAGAGGGTTGGGGGCTCACGCAGGATGGGAAAAACCTGATCATGAGCGACGGCACCGCGACCCTTCGCTTCTTCCTTCCAGGCACATTCCGCGAGGTTCGCCACATCGTAGTCAAAGACCGCGGAGCCCAAGTGACCCAATTGAACGAGTTGGAATATGTACACGGGGAGATTTACGCCAACGTGTGGCACACCGACCGCATCGCTCGCATTTCGTCGTCCAGTGGCCGCGTGCTCGGTTGGATCGATCTCGCCGGGCTGCTTCCGGAGAATCAGCGCTCCGACCCGGAGGCAGTGCTCAACGGCATCGCCTGGGATTCCGCGCATGACCGGCTCTTCGTGACCGGCAAGCTCTGGCCTCGGCTCTTTGAAATCAAAATCGTTCCAGAAGGGGCAAAACTCGTTCCCGTCCATCACACGAATTAACAAATTGGGACCGGTCTCTGGCAGCGCAGCCGCCGTCACCGTCCCGTCGCCTGCCGCGCGCGTATACTTTCCGGCGAGGTGGGGTAAAACCGCCATGGATCCGTCCTCGATCTTGATGCCTGCCGGCCTGCAAAACGCCGCCGTTTTCACTATCGTGCTGGCATTTGCCGGCTACCTGGTTACTTTCATGAGCAGCCGTATGATGGCCCGCCGCGCCGACCGGCTGCGGTTGGTGAATCAGCGCCTCAACGAGTTTTACGGCCCGCTCTATGTGGCCACGGTGGCGGGCAACATCGCCTACAATTCGCTGCTTGCCAAGCAAGGCAAAACGCAGTGCCATCCCATCCGCGACGAGGATTTGAAGGAGTGGACGCTGTGGATGACCACCATTTTTATGCCTCTGAATAACATTCGCGAGAAGATTATCATCGACAATGCTCACCTGATTGTGGAGGAGCAGATGCCCCAGTGCCTGCTCGACTTTGTGACCCATGTGGTGGGCTACAAGGCTCTGCTCTCAAAGTGGGCCGAGGGCGATTACACAGAGCGGCGGTCAATGATCGGCTGGCCCGCTGATTTCGATGGATACGTCGAGCGGTCCTACCAAGCCCTCAAGGCCGAGCAGACGCGCCTGCTGCACAACGCGTTTTCGCGGCTCTGGCAGCGCTTTGCCCGGCGCAAAAGCCGCTAGGTCACCAAATCGCGACCGCAAGTGCGACCAACCTGAGCCGTCAAATTGCCGGGTTGAGCGACGTCACGCGCGCTACGGCCTTGGTCAGCCGCGCCTCGTGCGGACGCGCGCCCTTCCTCTCGGCCGGCGTATAGATATGTTCGATGGACTCGACCAGGTAGGCTCCGGGCAGAAACACCGACACAGCGCCCACTCCGTCGCCCGGCAGCAGCAGCACATCGCCCTCGCGGGGCAGCGAGTGCAGCGTCTCCAGCGGCACCAGGTTGATGCAGGTGCCATCGCCGGCTATGAACTCCAGGCAGTTGGCGCTGTGCAGGGTTCCTTCGCTGGCGCGGCGCAGTTCACGGCGCGCCCGGAGCGATTCAAAGTACGTGCCCGCCATGATCGGCAGCCCGATCATGAAGCCGACTACACTGCTGTACTGCGCAATCAAGTTCATCCAATGATGCGGCATGCGGTCGATTGCCTCCACGCCAAGGTTAAACCGGATTGGGGTTATCGCGCGCAGGTAACCGCCAGGCGCAGCATCCACCTCGTCACGCGGGCGCCGTCAGCCGCAGATTCTCCCAAAGCCGCAGCGTCGGCCCGGCCTGATTGATGGTGTAGAAATGCAGTCCGGGAGCGCCGTTGGCGAGCAGCGTCTTCGACAGCCGCGTAACCACGCTCAGCCCGAATTCGTGCAGAGCAGGCTTGTCATCTTGAAGCTCTTCCAGGCGCACGCGCACCCAGCGCGGCATGTCTGCGCCGCAGCCCGAGCAGAATCGCATGGTGTTGGTGAAACCGGTGATGGGCATGATGCCGGGCACGATGGGGATTTTGATGCCTGCTTTGTCGCAACGCTCCATAAAATCGAAGTAGGCGTCAGCGTTGTAGAAGAGCTGAGTCAGCGCGGCATCCGCGCCCGCTTCCACTTTGCGGCGGAAGTTTTCAAAGTCTTCCCCAGGCTTATTGGCTTGCGGGTGCATTTCCGGGTACGCGGCCACCTCAATCTTGAAAGCATCGCCGTGCTCCTTGCGGATAAAGCTCACCAGTTCGTTGGCGTAGTGGAACTCGCCCGGCGCGGCGGCGCTCATCGCTGTCGCGGGCAGATCGCCGCGCAACGCCACAATGCGCTTTACGCCCGCCTCGCGGTAGCGCAAGAGTTGCGCCGCCACATGGGCGCGCGTCGAGCCAACGCAGGTCAGGTGCGGAGCGGCCTCCGCTCCCGAGTGCTCCACCACGGCCAGCAGCGTTTCGTATGTTCCCTCTTGATCCGACCCGCCCGCGCCGTGCGTGATGGAGAAATAATCCGGCCCCACCGATGCCAGTTGCGCGATGGTCGCCGGCAGCTTGGCTTGCGCCTCCGGCGTCCGCGGCGGAAAGAGTTCGAACGAAAACGTGAGTGGCGAATTCATTTGTAGATTACCGGTTCTTTGCAGCCGTGAAAGTGACGCCCCACCCTCTCTCAAAACGTGCGCGAAAGAGGATGGGGCGGTGAAATCGATCTAACCACTGATCGCTGACCGCTAGTACCTGTAGTTCTCCGCCTTGTACGGCCCTTCCACCGGCACGCCGATGTAGTCCGCCTGCTTCTTCGTGAGCGTGGTCAGCTTCACGCCGATCTTCTCCAGATGCAGCCGCGCCACTTCCTCGTCCAGCTTCTTGGGCAGCACGTACACGTTCACCTTGTAGCTGTCGCGGTTCTTCCACAAGTCGAGCTGCGCCAGCGTCTGGTTGGCAAAGCTGTTCGACATCACGAAGCTCGGATGGCCCGTCGCGCAGCCCAGGTTCACCAGCCGCCCTTCGGCCAGGACGAAGATCGAGTGCCCGTCGGGGAACGTGTACTTGTCCACCTGCGGCTTGATGTTGATCTTGGTCACGCCCTTTGCCTCGTTCAGCCGGTCAATCTGAATCTCGTTGTCGAAGTGGCCGATGTTGCAGACGATCGCCTGGTCCTTCATCTTCTCCATGTGCTCGAGCGTGATGATGTCGGTGTTGCCCGTGCAGGAAACATAGATGTCGCCGCGGCCCAGCGTGTCTTCAACGGGCGCCACTTCGAATCCTTCCATCGCCGCCTGCAGCGCGTTGATCGGGTCGATTTCCGTGACGACCACGCGCGCTCCCATGCCGCGCAGTGAGTGCGACGAGCCCTTGCCCACGTCGCCATAGCCGCAGATAACCGCGACCTTGCCCGCCACCATCACGTCCGTCGCGCGCTTGATGCCGTCGGCCAGCGACTCGCGGCAGCCGTAGAGATTGTCGAACTTCGACTTCGTCACCGAGTCATTCACATTGATGGCCGGCACCAGCAGCTTGCCCTGCTCCATCATCTTGTAAAGCCGGTGCACGCCCGTCGTCGTCTCTTCGCTGACACCGCGCCAATCCTTGACCACGTTGTGCCAGTGCTGCTTGTCCTCGGCGTAAACCTTTTTCAGCAGGTCCTTGATCACCTGCTCCTCGTGATTGCCTGAAGGCGTGTCAACCCACTTGTCGCCGTCTTCCAGCTCGTAGCCTTTGTGGATGAGCAACGTCGCATCGCCGCCGTCATCGACGATCAGTTCCGGCCCCTTGCCGCCCTTGTGCGTAAGCGCGCGATAGGTGCACTCCCAGTAGTCTTCGAGGCTCTCGCCCTTCCACGCGAAAACCGGGACCCCCGCCGCAGCAATCGCCGCCGCCGCGTGATCCTGCGTAGAAAAAATGTTGCAGCTTGCCCAGCGGACTTCCGCGCCCAGGCTCACCAGAGTCTCGATCAGTACCGCCGTCTGAATGGTCATGTGCAGCGAGCCGGTAATGCGCACGCCGTTGAGCGGCTTCTCTGCCGCATATTTGTTGCGAATCGCCATCAACCCCGGCATCTCCTGCTCGGCAATGACGATTTCTTTGCGGCCCCAATCGGCCAGGCCCAGGTCAGCCACTTTGAATTCGGTCCCAACTTTTTCCAGGGTTGCGGTTGCCATTCAGATCTCCTTTTATCGTCGTATCGTGATATGTTGATATGTAGCAGAATTATTCCATGCCGTCAATCGTCAAAACGTTAAAGATCGTGGCGGATCCAAATCGTCTGCGCATCTTGTTGCTTCTAAAGGGCGAGGAGCTGTCCGTGGCCGAGCTTCAGGAGATTCTGGGGATGGGCCAGAGCACCATCTCCACCCACCTTTCGCAACTCAAGCAGGCAGAATTGGTGGAGGACCGCCGCACCGGCAAGAGCAATCTCTACCGACTTTCGCCTGGCGCTGCGCGGGGCGGGCTTTTGGATGAGTTGATTGGGCAGGCGGGAAACGAGATCCCCGAAGCCGCTCCAGATCAGGCCGCCATGCGCCACGTGCTGCGCAAGCGCCAGGACAAGACGCGCGCGTTCTTTGACAGCGTGGCCGGCCGCCTGGGCAAGGACTACGTTCCGGGCAAATCGTGGAAGAGCCTTGCCGAGGCCCTGCTGCGCCTGATGCCGCCGCTGGTTGTCGCCGATCTGGGCGCGGGCGAGGGCGCTTTCGCATTGCTGCTTGCTCAGCGGGCAAAGAAAGTGATCGCTGTTGACAGTTCAGCGCGAATGATCGAAGTCGGCCGCGAACAGGCTCAGCGTCACGGCGTGAAAAACGTCGACTACCGGGTTGGCGACATGGAAGAAATTCCCATCGGCGTTAGCGAAGTCGATCTGGTGTTCTTCTCGCAGTCGCTGCACCATGCGCTCCACCCCGAGCGCGCGCTGGCCGAGGCGGCGCGAATTCTCGTCCCCGCCGGCCGCATCGTCATCCTCGATCTCGTTCGTCATCGCTTTGAGGAGGCGCGCGAGCTTTACGCCGACGAATGGCTGGGCTTCGGTGAAGCGGATCTCGAATCCATGCTCCAGACTGCGGGCTTCGTCAATGTCGAAGCTACCGTTGTCGACAAGGAGCCGGAAACTCCGCAGTTTCAAACGCTGCTGGCTGTAGGGGACAAGAAGAATTGAGACCGAGAAGCAACCATTCGCGGCCAATCCTCGCCGCGGGTCGCCGTGTTGACTCGCCGAACCGTTCGTGAACAGCGGCAGCGTGAAACTTAATCAAGGCACCCAGCGTCATCTGCAAATGGGGATTGGGGCGCACGCCAGATTCTTCTCTATCCGCCAGCGGAAAAATGGTATCATCGGGTTCGATCGGCGGAATCCCCGGACAACGGCATAGAGATCGGCATCACGTCGTTCAGGCTCCATCCAAAGATCGGGTCCCCCCCAAAGAAAAATGGAGGTACGAAATGCGTACGCTACTCGGGTGTCTTGGGTCCATGCGGAGCCCAGTCGTAGTCTTCTGCGCAGTCTTGACGTTGGGTGCGGCGGCCTTTGGCGTGTCTTCGAAGAAGGGATCCGCACAGTCCTCGAAGGGGTCGGGGGCGAGTTCTACCACACCGCCGGCGGGTAACGCCAGCTCCGCAAATCCTGAAGGATTCGCGATCGAATCGGAGATGCTGACCTATACCGCGATGGACTCCGAAGCCACTGCACTCGGCTGCGGCATCGGACGCAACGTGGGCGCGGCCGACTCCGGTTGCAACCCGCAGGCAATCACTGGTCCGCCGGTTGGCGTCGTGGTCATCGCCGGCGATTCGAGCGCGCTCTCTGAATTCCAGCTCTGGCGGACGGATGTTTCCACCATGGACATGCTCACCCTGCGCGCCAATCATTATTGCGCGCCTGGAGCGGGAACAAGAGCAGCCACGACTCTGGGCGGGACGATTCTGTCGATGTTCCCGGAAAGCCAAGCGGCTGAATTCGCGGCCTCGCTGCTCAGCCAAACCGCGGAAACAAAGCCACTCGAAGGCAACATCCTGGATCAAACGCTTGTCGACGACGTGGCAGGACACCTGAAAGCGCTGGGGATCGATGTGGTGATCCCGGACAACTACATGCCGTATTCGCTGACGGCGATCGACGCAAACCATTCCCCGTTCCTGACCAAGTATGTTGCATTGATCAAAGCGCGCGAATGTGTTGCTCCGAAGGGAAATGCCGACGCCGCGCCGGCCGCCGAACCTGCTGCAGCCGGGACTGGAGATGCGGACGCGAACGCGGTGGCCGACAAGCACGCAATTACATCAGCAATCGACAGCTTCCTGAAATCACTCACCGAGCCCGATATTTTTGACGTGCCCCAACCGCCGGCGGGTGCCCCGCCTCAAGCGCAGGCGCCGGTCATCTCGCATCTCAGCGCGGTGCTCAGGGCCGATGGCCTGGCGCAGGAACTTGACGCGGCTTCGCCCGACGCTCGCTCCGGTGCAAACGGCGTCTGGTATGTGCTCTCGCTCAAAGCGCTCGAATCTGGCGGAACGTTGATGAAGTCAGGAAATGGTATAACGGGCACCAAGACCAGTTACAGCGGCGGAGCCGTGGGAACCTACGCGCTCTTCCATTTGAACGGGAACATCGCTTGCTCGGGCGTGTTCTTCAACTATGAGCCGCCCACGCTGACCGCCAAGATTCCAGCCCTGCTCACGACTCCGGGAGCGGCGGGAGGAAAACTGGTCGGCGGTTGCCACTAGGAACAACGGCGATTCCTTTGGAGTCGACCAAACGAACCGGACTTGCTGAAAAGGGGCGGGCATCGAGCCCGCCCCTCTTCCTTTTGCCAGGCTTCGGCCGTTCTCGCAGTTCCCGCGCTTCGGAGTGATCTGCTGGATTGACCAACCCCCGCTGAATCGAATCCTCTTTTATTCGATCTAAAATAGGTTGCATCCTGCGTTATCGAGAACGGATCCGATGGCAGCCTCCCGAAAAACCTCGCGAGCAACCCAACCAGCGAAGGCTGTGCGCATGAATCGCGCGCAGCGTGCTCTTATTCTGAGGGCGCTGGCCGATCCCCGGCGGTTTGAGCTTCTGCAGCAGATTGCCAAGGCCGGCTGCCCGCTCGGCTGCTCTCAGGCTCTTGCCGCGTTGCCCATCTCCGCCGCCACGCTCTCCCATCACATCAAGGAATTGGAAGCGGCTGGGCTCATCGAAGTGCGCCGCGAGGGCAAGTTCCACTATCTTTCGCTGCGTCCGGGAGTTCTGAACTCCCTGGCCGCCGGTTTGACTGCGCTTGAACCCGCTTCCTGCCCTGGCCGCTGACCGGCTTAAAAGATTTCCACAAACCTTCTGAATCCATCTTCGCGCTCCCAGAATCACTTTGACAGTTATCGAAATGTCGAACCGATGACATTCCGGTGAGGGAGCAGAGAAATGACAAACCTTCAAGGCAAAGTCGCGCTGGTCACCGGCGCATCAAAAGGAATCGGCGCGGCGATCGCCCGCGAATTGGCGGCGCGCGGCGCCGCTGTGGCAGTCAACTACTCGGGCAGCAAGGCAGGCGCGGAAAAGGTCGTCGCGGAAATCAAAGCCGGCGGCGGCAAAGCCATCGCGTTCCAGGCCGATCTTTCGAACCCTGACTCGGTCGGTCCCTTCGTGAAGTCCGTTGCGGAGCAGCTCGGCCCCATCAACATTCTGGTCAACAACGCCGGCATTTACGAATTCGGCCCGCTGGAACAGATCACGCCCGAACACTTCCACAAACAGTTCGACCTCAACGTTCTCGGCTTGCTTCTCACCACCAAGGCTGCCGTCGAGCAATTCAATCCTGCCGGTGGAAGCATCATCAACATTGGCTCGGTTGTGGCATCGGGATTCGCGAACGCCGCGGTTTATAGCGCTACCAAGGGAGCAGTCAACACCATCACCACCTCGCTTGCCAAGGAGCTCGGCCCCAAAAAGATTCGCGTCAATGCGCTCAACCCCGGCATGGTCGAGACGGAAGGCACGCACAGTGCAGGCTTCATTGGCAGCGAATTCCAAAAGCATGCTGAAGCTGAAACGCCGCTTGGCCGCATCGGCCAGCCGCGAGACATCGCCGAAGTCGCGGCCTTCCTGGCCTCGGATGATTCCGGCTGGCTCAGCGGTCAGACGGTTTACGCCTCCGGCGGCTACACCGGATGAACTCCGTATTGACTACAAATGCGCTCGCTGCCGATGCGGGCCTGAGATTCATTCGCTCAGGCCCGCTCAGCCGTCAGCAATTGTTTCTTGCGGTCGATTCTGCCTTCAGCAACTGCCGCTTGCGTTCTACGCCCCAGCGGTAGCCGGTGAGCGAACCATCGGCGCCCACCACGCGATGACACGGCACCAGCAGCGCCACACGATTGGTGGCGCAGGCACGAGCCACGGCGCGCGTGGCTTTGGGATCGCCCAACTCGCGCGCCAACTGCGAGTAGCTGCGCGTCTCGCCCCGCGGAATTTTGCGGAGGGCCTGCCACACGCGAAGTTGGAAGACCGTCCCGCGCAAGATCGAGGGCATCTGTTCGGCCCCGGTTTTCTGTCAAGTCGTTCCCCTCGCGTACGTTCTCGAGCGCCGCATTCACAAGCCGCGAGAGCGACGGATCGCGGCGCAGCACGGCTGCGGGAAACTCGCTTCGCAGGCTCGCCTCTGCCTCCTCCTTGCTGGCCGCCAGCGAAAGCCAGCACAATCCCTTTTTTGTCGCTCCTACAACCATCCAGCCGAACGGCGTGCGCGCTGAGGCATGTCCAATCTGCTCGCCTTTGCCGCCCTGGGCAAACCGCGCGGGTGTCATACCCAGCTGGTTTCCTTCGTAGGCGCGGCTCGAAGAGCCGAATCCGGCGGTGTAGATGGCATCGGTCACGCTTTCGCCCTGCTTCAGCGCTCCGCGCAACCGGCTGGCGCGCAATGCCCGCTGGTATTCGAGCGGGCTCACGCCCATCTCGCGCTTGAAGAGGCGCTGCACGGTGAACGGACTTAAACCAGCGACGCGGCCCAACTCTTCGAGCCGCACCGGCCGGTCGAGGTGCGCCTCAATATAAGTGCGGATCTCATCCAAAGGTCTGCTCCATCCAATGGTCGTCACGGGATTGCACCGCTTGCAGGGGCGAAAACCCGCAGCTTGCGCCGCGGCGACAGTCCGGAAGAAGCGTACGTTTGCGCGCAGCGGCCTGCGGCTTGCGCAGCTCGGCCGGCAAAATACGCCGGTGGTCGTTACGCCATAGAAGAAGCGTGCCTGCGAATCGCGGGCCGCAAGCTGTTTCCAGGCGGCGTCGGGATCGAGGATCAAAGTTCGGGTCGGGGTTTGAGTCGAGGTTTGCGTCATGGCGATGCTGGTCGTTGGTTCGATTGTCCTGGGGTTAATGGCGGCGAATTGTGCTGTTGCGGTCATGGACTTCATCGTCGCCGATCAGCGCCGCAGCCGCACTCCGATTCTTGCGCGCAATTCATTTTCCCGGCTAGGTCTTGCTTTGGCGCGCATCGCCTTTAAGGAACGCCTCCGCCCTCACCAGATCCTCCTCCGTATCCACACCGATCGTGTCCCGCGGTGCATCGGCCACATAGATCGCGATTCCGTTTTCAAGCAGGCGCAATTGCTCCAGGCGCTCCAGCTTCTCAAGCGGCGAGGGTGGCAGCGTGGCAAACCGCTCCAGCGCGGCCTTGCGATAGGCGTAAATGCCCAGATGCTTGCGATAGCCGGTGAAGCCCGTCGCGTCGCGGTCAAAGGGGATGGTCGCGCGTGAAAAATAAAGCGCACGTCCGCCGAGCGCCGTGACGACCTTCACCGCATTGGGATTCGTGAACTCGTGCGGAGGGCAGCGCACCGCGAGCGTGGAGACTTCAACCTCGGGCCGCGCGAAGAGATCGAGAAGCGGCGGAAAGAAATCCGGCGTGAGGGTCGGCTCGTCGCCTTGAATATTGACGTAAATGTCGGCGGCGAGCTGGCGGGCGACATCCCTCACCCGGTCCGATCCGCTGGGGCAACTCGGCGAGGTCATCACGACAGGAATTTTGCGTTCGCGGCATGCCTCGGCGACTTCATCCGCATCGGTGGCGACAACCACTGGATCCATCAGGCCGCTGGCACTGGCCGCGCGCCACACCCACTCGACCATCGGCCGCCCGGCAATCGGACGCAGCACCTTGCGCGACATGCGCGTTGAGCCGAGCCGTGCTGGAATCACAGCGGCGATGCGGAGAGGGCTCATGGAGACGAGTGTACATGGGCGCGGAGGCGCGACTTCAGGCCGCTAACTCCGCCAGCGCGCGTTCGGCGGACGCCAGCCCTTCGGCTGCGGCTTCTGAGCTTTCGCTTTGGCGCTCGGCGTGGATGAACTCGACGTCAGTGAAGCCAATGACCCCGAGTACGTCGCGAAGATAAGGCTCCTGGTGATCGAGAGTCTGGAGCGGCGAGCCCGCCGGATACGCGCCGCCTCGCGCGGAAAATACGAAGACCCTCTTGCCCGGCGGCACGAGCGGTGTCACGCCCGACTCAGTAAAGGCAAACGTCCGCCCTTCGCGAACGATCATGTCGATCCATGCCTTCAGCGACGCGGGAATCGACAGGTTCCACATAGGCACGCCGAGAACGAGAACATCGGCGGCGAGGAGCTCGTCGACGAGGCGGTCAGAGTATTCAAGCGTCCGCTTCTGTTCAGCGGTCAGCTCGGCCTGCGGCGTGAAGAATGCGTCGATAGCTGCCTCGTCGAGATAAGGAATCGCATCGAGTGACGTATTGCGATCGACCACCGTGCCCGCAGGGTTTTGCTGCTTCCATGTCGCCACGAAGGCGGCGGCGAGGCGGCTGGAAACGGACGCCGCGCGGGGGCTGGAATCGATATGCAGAAGGTTCGCCACGAAAGTCCTCCGGAATGATGCCTGGGTTCGAGAGAAATTGTCGCAGGAAGACCTGGCGCGCGTCGTTTGACCTGCCATTCTCGCCCCCTTATCATCGAATTGGGCGCTGTTGCGCGTCGTTGATGGGCCGGCGCTCCCACCCGGCGGAGTAGCTCAGATGGTAAGAGCGACGGATTCATAACCCGTAGGTCGGCAGTTCGATCCTGCCCTCCGCCACCAGCCTTCGCCCGCTTGCAGCGAGCTACGGCTCGGCAAGCCGGTTCTTTATCGGACAAAAACGATCGGGGAGGGTCCGGGCGAAGGCTGTCGCGCCGGAGCGTTTTGCGGAGGCGGACCCAAATTGGAGCAGCCGCTCGATGCTCGCCCCCCTCAAGTCTTGTCGATGCTGGATGTTACAATTTGCCCACGTCGGACTCATGAACGAACTTTCCCCGCAAACCGAAGCCGTCCTCGAAGTCATCGCCCCTGACAGCTCCCGCCAGCAGGTTGCCCTGACGCCTGAGCCCTTCAACATCGGGCGCGGCGGCGAGGTCGACAACGCTTTGCAGCTTGACGATGGGCGCATCTCCCGCCGCTGCGCGACGATTGTGGCCGAGGGCGCCGGCCACCGGATGCAGGACCGGGGCAATCGCTCCGGCGTCTTCGTGAACGGCGCCAAAGTTCTGCAGCACCTGCTGCGCGACGGCGACGTGATCACGTTCGGCATCGACGACAGTTACCAGATCGTCTTCCATTCGGCAGCGGCTCCGGTTCCACCTCCGCCGCCGGTGTCGGTAGCCAACCTGCTGACGCGCATCGGTTCCATTTCCGACTTCACCAGCACTACGGGTACCGGCGGATTGAACAAGCTGAATCTGCTTCTGGAGGCAACATCGCTTCTCCACTCGCAGCTTCCTCTCGATTCCGTGTTGGGCACGATGCTCGATCACGCCATCTCCGTCACCCATGCCGACCGCGGCTTGTTGATCGAGCCTGACGGTTCGGGTGCGCTGCATGTTCACCAGGCCCGCAGCAACAAAGGCGAGGATCTGGCGCCGGAGAATCTGAACCCCAGCCAGACCGCGATCAACCAGGCAATCAGCAAACAGTCGAGCGTGATTACGGAGGACCTGAACCTGGCGGGAGTGGACTTGAAGGCCGCAGCGAGCGTGGTGATTCAGGGGCTGCGTGCGGTGGTCGCTGTTCCGCTGTACGCCTCGTCGCGCTCCACCGCCGACACAGGCGCCGAGCAGCGAGCGCGGTCAACTGCTGGGCGTGCTCTATCTGGACTCGCGCCGCAGGGCTGCGTTTTCCGCGCTCGACCGCCAGATTCTCGATGCGCTCGCGGTGCAGGCGGCCAGCATTATGGACAATGCGCGGCTGGTGGAGCGCGAACGCGAACGGCAACGGCTGGAGCAGGAGCTATCGATCGCACGCACCATCCAGCAGGCGCTGCTGCCCCACGGGCTTACCGATTTTCCGCACCTCGCTGTCACAGGAGTTCATTATCCCTGCCACGAAGTGGGCGGCGACTACTTCGATGTCGTTCAGGTGAACGAAGACCGTACCGCAATTCTTATCGCCGACGTGAGCGGCAAAGGGCTGGGCGCAGCGCTGCTGACGACGATGCTGCAAGGCGCGTTGTCGGGACTCACCATGGGCGCCGATCCAGTAAAGGTCTTCAACCACATTAATCGCTTTCTGTGCCGCCACGCGGAGGTCGGCCGCTATGCCACCATGTTCATCGGGCTTTTGGATAACGACGGAATGCTCGAGTACATCAAGGCGGGGCATCCATCGCCGCTGTTGTTGCGGCAGGGCAATGTGAGCGAACTTTACACCGAGGGATCGTTCCCCGTCGGCCTCATTCCCGAAGCGGAATACACTTCGGCGCGCCTGCAGTTGGAACCGGAGGACACCCTGGTGCTCTTCAGCGATGGGGTAACGGAAGCGGAGAACTCCGCTCACGTGCTGTTTGAGGTCACCGGTTTGAGCCAGGTTCTGGCCGGCCGGAAGGATGTGCCCGTTGAAGAGCTGCAGCAGTCGGTTCTCGATGCGGTGCGCGATTTCACCAAGGGCGCAGAGCAGTCCGATGACATTACGCTGCTGGTCGTGCGCTACCGCGAGGCAGCGTAGATCCAGCGCTCAGGCGCGGAGACCTGCGGCGAACCCCGCATACTTCACATTCTGAAAGCGAAGTTGCCTGAAAATGGTGGCGCTGGATTGGTACAATCCTCACCATGGGCGACCCCAAATGCATTGGAAGGTATGAGATTGTGGAGGAACTCGGCCGCGGCGCGATGGGGAGTGTCTTCAAGGCCCGTGACCCCGCCGTAGGCCGCATCGTCGCCCTCAAAACCATCCATACCGCGGCGCTCGAAGGCGCTCAAAGCGAAGAGTACCGCGCGCGATTCTACCGCGAGGCGCGGGCCTCGGGCGTCCTTGCGCATCCCGGAATTGTGCCCGTCTTTGACGTGGGCGAGGATGCGGGCGCTCCATACCTGGTGATGGAGTTCGTCGAGGGCCGGACACTGGCCGACGTGCAAAAGAAAGGCGAGCGGTACAGTCTCGATCGCATCAGCGAAATCGGCCAGCAGCTCGCCGATGCGCTCGGCTATGCGCATCGGCAAGGCGTGATTCATCGCGATATCAAACCCGCCAACATTCTGATGACCTCTCGCGCGGTCTACGGCAGCGAGAGGCCCCGCATTACCGACTTCGGCATTGCCAAGCTCGCGGCGAGCGAGATCACGTCCACCGGGCAGTTGCTGGGCACTCCCTCGTTCATGCCGCCGGAGCAGTTCACCGGCGCTCCCATCGACGGCCGTGCCGACCTCTTTTCACTCGGCGTGATTCTCTATACCCTTGCAACCGGCGAGCAGCCCTTCCCCGGCGAGACCATGACCGCCGTCTCCTACAAGGTGGTTTACACAGAGCCGGTTCCGCCGGCAAAACTCAATCCCGCGATTCCGGCCCGGTTTGAAGCGGTGATCCTGAAGTGCCTGGCCAAGAGCCCGGCCGACCGCTACCAGACCGGCGAGGAACTGGCGCAGGATTTGGCGGCCATGCGCACCAATTCCACACCTTCAGTGATGCAGACAGGTGCGCCCTTGCTGGCCACAGCGGACTCCAATGTCACGCTCGCACCGGGGTCTGTCGCACGGTCCATTCCCCCGGCCGCCGCCCGAGAAGCCTCGCCGCAACCTGGCCCAATGCCGGCCCAGAAAAAGCCCTCAAAGCCCGCGCAGTTTGAATCCCTCTTTGGCATCGCGCTGCTTTGCGTCGCGTGTGCAGCGGTAGTCATCGCCGGAGGCTTGTACTGGTACGTGCATCGCAAGCCGCCCGTACCTACTCCGCCTGCGGTGGTCATCGTTCCCGTTCCGCCGCAACAACAAAACCCTCCAGCTCCGGTCGTTCAGCCGCCGAGCACGGTTCCACCGCCGCCGGTCGCTGAGCCGGACAAGACTCCGGGCAAGTCTCCTTCTGCAGCGCCGCCCACGACACCCACTGCGCAAAAACCTTCCGCTGGCAAGCCGGCTTCGGCGAAACCGTCTCTAGCCCAACCGGCTCCGGCCCCGTCCAATCCAGCGGTGGCCCCGGCGCCTCCTGCCCCGGTTAATCCCGCACCCGCCAACCCCGCACCGGCGAAACCCCAGACGCCCGCGCCTGCTGCTACGTCGGCGTTCGATCCCCGCAAGGCCGACCCAAACAAAAACGGCAAGCTAAAGATCGACGTGAGCAAATTCCCCAAGGGCCTTCCATTTACCATCCTGATGAATAAGCAGCCCTATCTGCACTTCATTACGGGTGACGGCAGCAGCCTCGACAATTTGTTTGCTCCGCCCGGCATGCAGGAGTTCCGTGTCTCCTTCAAAAGCGCCGGCCAGGAGTGGGACGCAAAGCCCGTGAGCAGCGATTTCAAGGCAAAGAAGACCAAGACCCTCAAGGTTCAATTGTTGGAGAACGGCAAGGCGGAGTCGAAAATTGCCCTGCCGATCGACAAGGATGCGCAACTCGCTATCTCCTTCTCCTCCAGCCTCACCGATCTCTTCTGATCCTTTTGCGTCTGTATCAGGTGCGTTTGTAACAGGATTGTCACAATCGTCCCGTACGATCTGCTTCGTGGATTCCGGAATCTCCTACAAAAGAAAAGGGCAAAGGAAATGCAGCTCACCACGCAGGATTTGGATGGCAGCGTCACCAGGGTAGAACTGGATGGGCGCATGGACATCGCCGGTGCGGCAGCCGTCGATCTCAAGATGAATCTGATCGCAGGCAGCGCAAAGAAGCTTCTGATCGACCTCGAAAAGATCACTTTCCTTGGTTCGATGGGTTTGCGATCCATTGTGCTTCCTGCCCGGGCTGTGCTTGGCCGCGGCGGCAAGGTGGTCCTTTTTGCGCCCAACGAGATGGTGGAAGGGGTTCTGAAGGCGAGCGGCATCGACTCACTTTTGCCGATTCACCACGATCTGGCTGCGGCGATGGCTGCGTTGCAATGAGCGTAATCTCTTGTTCGACGGCAACTATGCCCGCAGAAGACACAGCCAAGCCCGTGCCCCGGCTGACCCTGAAAAGTCAGCTCGACGATATGGCTTTGCTCTGGCCATGGGTCGAGGACGTTGTCGCTCGATATGAGATCCCCGCCAACGTGGCGTTCGACATTCACCTTTGCCTGGAGGAAGCTGTCTCAAACGTCATCCGCCATGGATACGGCGGCGAGCCCAGCCACACTCTGACGGTCGATTGCGCCTCACCGGAGCCGCATCGAGTGGTATTCACCATTGAGGATCAGGCTCCGCCGTTCGATCCGATCTCCGCCTCATTGATCGAGGATGAGCCTGCGCAATCGCCGGGGGATTATCTTCGCCCCGGAGGCCGCGGCATCCTTCTCCTTCGCAAGTTCGCCGGTTCCCTCGCCTATGAACGCCTCGAAGGCGGCGAGGGGGGCGGAAATCGCCTGACCATCGGCTTCGTCCTGCCCGGGTGACCCTCCGGTTCGGATTGTCCGCACCTGGCCGCTAACACTTTCGTTTCCACGCTCCCAGCGCTCCGAGCCGTTGCCCAAGTGCTACTTGCGGTATCATTGCGTCTATAGAATGTGAGCGGTTGGCTTCCCCTTAGGGCTGCTCCGGCGGTGTGTGTGTCCCGATTTTTCAAGCGCTTTGTCTTTGCAATCTCGGTGGTGATCTTTGCCGGGCTCGGCCTCAGTTATGTACTCGGCGAATTCGGATGGATCGGCGTTCATGCCGGCGACGAACAGGACGCGGCTTACAAGCAGATGCGCGTCTACGCCGAGGTTCTGCGCAAGATTCAGAACTACTACGTAACGCCGCCCGACATTCCCGCCGTGACCACCGGCGCGCTGCACGGCCTTCTCGACTCGCTCGATCCCGATTCCAGCTATCTGACGCCGGCTGAGTACAAAACCTATAAGGACCGCCCCGCGACGGATAATGCTCAAGAGGGGCTTACCATCTCCAAGCGCTTTGGCTACGCCACTGTGGTCAATGTGCTGCCCGGCTCGCCTGCCGACCAGGAGCACATGCACGACGGCGACGTCATCGATCTGATTGATGGCCAGTCGACCCACGATCTGCCGCTGGCCATCGTCCGCTTTTTGCTTACCGGCAAGCCCGGCACCACGGTCACGCTTTCGGTGGTCAGGCCCTTCAAGCCCGATCCGGACAAGGTAACGCTCACGCGCACCGTGCTTGCTGCACCGCCGCTCGGCGAGCAGTTCTACGAAAACGCATCCATCCTTTACCTCAAGCCCGGCGTCCTGACCGCGGCACGGGTAGACGACATCGCCGGCAGGATCAAAGGCGCGGGAAAAAGCCGCAAGATCCTTCTCGACCTCCGTGACACCACCGGCGACGACCCAAAACAGGGCGTGCGCCTGGCCAACTTCTTCATCAAGCAAGGAACCCTGGCGTCGCTCGAGGGCCAGAAGTTTCCGTTGCAGACCTTCAGCGCCGATCCTTCGCTCTTCCTGACCGATGCGCCGGTGGCCGTTCTGGTGAACCGCGGCACCTACGGCGCGCCAGAGCTTACTGCTGCCGCCATTGAAGACCTTAAGCGCGGCGACGTAGTCGGCGAGCGCACCTTCGGCGAAGGCACGGTGCAAAAGACCATTGACCTGCCCGACGGCGCCGGTCTCATGTTGACCGTGGCCAAGTACGAGGATCCCAACGGCAAGAAGATTGAGGACAACGCCGTCACTCCCAACGTCGTCGTTGCCTCGCCTCAAGACGATGGTGAGCCGATGCCGCCGTCGAACGGCGACGCTCCGCTGAATCAGGCATTGTCGCTGCTAAAAGCGAAGAACGGTTGATCGGCAGCCCTTTCGTTGTCGAGTTCTTCCGTTTCGATGCGCGGTTGCCCGTTTTTGCTCGGCGTGGTGCAACAAAAAACCTGAGTAACTTGCGCCTTAACGATCCGGTGCTAGCCTTAGACTGAGGCATTCCTCCTACCTCGCAAGCCGGAGGTCTGCCCGAGAGGCCAGTCCTGCCTTGGCTGCTACGTCCAATTTGCCCCCTGGCGAGCGCACTGATGTGCGCCAGGCCCCCCGGTTGCGCCGCCACATCAGGGTGCCGCTTCCCGCGCGCAGTCGTCGCAAGTTGGCGGGACGTTCCGCCATCGTTGCATTGGTGTTGCTTTCCGCAATCACCGGTTCGCTGGCCGGGCTCACGCTGGTCTACTCCGCCAACCTTCCGCAGATTCAGGACCTGGAGCATTACAAGCCGTCTACCATCACCGATCTTTACGACCGCAAGGGGCGCATCATCGGCTCCTTCGCGCTGGAACGCCGCGAGGTGGTCGGTTACGAGGGCTTCGCGCCCATCCTGCGCCAGGCCGTGATTTCCATTGAAGACAAGAACTTCGAGTCGCACTGGGGCATCAATGTTTTTCGCGTCGCCGGCGCCGCCTGGCACGACATTCGCAGTCACGGCCGCGCGCAGGGCGCTTCCACGCTCACCATGCAGTTGGCGCGCAATCTTTTCCTTTCCTCCGACCGTACCGCCATGCGCAAGGTGCAGGAAGCGTACCTCGCTATCCAGATTGAGCGCGCCTTTACCAAGGAGCAGATCTTCACGCTCTACGGCAACCAGATTTACCTGGGCAGCGGAAACTATGGCTTCGAGGCAGCGTCGGAGTACTTCTTTTCAAAACACGCCAAGGACCTGACCCTCACTGAAGCGGCGCTGCTGGCCGGGCTGCCCAAGGGGCCGGTTGCGTTTTCGCCTCTGCTCAATCCTGATCGCGCGCTGCGCCGCCGCAACCTCGTGCTCAGCGAGATGGAGTCGGATGGCGCAATCACCCACGCGCAGGCTGCTGCGGCGCGCAATGCTCCGCTCGGCCTGAACATGGCGCGGCCCGTGGGTTTGGTGGCGCCGTGGTTCGAGGACGCGGTCCGCGAAGAAATGGATAAGCGCTTCGGCACCGAAGAAGTGCATGAGGACGGCCTGCGCGTCGATACCACGCTCGATCTGGACCTGCAAAACGTAGCCAATCGCGCGGTCGTTGATGGCGTTGCCACATATGAGCGCCGTCACGGATGGCGCGGCAAGCTGGAGAATGTCCTTGCCGGCGACGCAACGCTCGACAACTATCGTCACGCGGACTGGGCGGTCGAGGCCGGTCCCGGCGACTACGTTCATGCGCTCGTGACGCGCTCGCTTCCGCTTGAAGTTCATGCACGCATCGGCCCGCCCAGTCAGCCCGGTTCCGAAATCGTCCTGCTGCCCGCCGACTGGAAGTGGACCGGTGTGCGCTCCGGCGATACTTTGGCCAAACCCGGCGACATCATTTACGTCCGCATGACCGCGGCTACAGAGAGTGGCGAGCATCGGGCTTCGCTTGAGCAGGATTCCGGTACGCAGGGCGCTCTGATGGCCATCGACAACACCAGCGGCGACGTGCTGGCCATGGTGGGCGGACGCGACTACGCGCTCTCGGTCTTCAACCGCGCTACGCAAGCCGAGCGCCAGACCGGCTCGAGCTTCAAGCCCTACGTCTACACTGCGGCTGTCGAGGACGGCGTGAAGCCCACCGACATCATCGTCGACGGGCCGGTGCGCTTTGGCGACTACGTGCCGCACAACTACGAGAACGACTACAAGGGCGCGATGACCGTGGCCAACGCCTTTGCCGAGTCGCGCAATATTCCAGCGCTCAAACTGGCCGCGCGCGTGGGCATTCGCAAGGTCATCGACGTCGCCCATCGCTTCGGCGTCACTTCGAACATTCCGCCGTACCTGCCAGTGGCGCTGGGCGCGGTCGAAATCACGCTTCAGGAACAGGTGGCTTCCTACGCCGTCTTCCCTAACGACGGCGTTCGCGTGGCTCCGCATCTCATCCGCAAGGTCTCGAACGCCGACGGAATCACTCTCTGGCAGGAAGCGCCCTCGGTCGACGATGTGCTCGATCAGCAAACCGCTCGCACCATGATGACGCTGCTGCGCGGCGTTACGGAGCACGGCACAGGCGCCGCTGCCAAGCAGTTGAACCATCCGCTCGGGGGCAAGACGGGAACCACCAGCGACTTCACTGACGCCTGGTTTCTCGGCTTCTCGCCCTCTGTCACCTGCGGCGTCTGGGTGGGCAACGACAGCCGCGAATCGCTGGGCGACAAGGAAACGGGAGCGGTAACCGCTCTCCCCATCTGGATCAACTTCATGCGCGCCGCCATCGCCGGCAAGGACGACGAGCAATTCCCCGGCGACGAAGATGGTCAGCCGGACGGAGCCGACATCGCGCCGCCAGCAAAGCCTCCGGTGCAAACGCCCGTGGCGAGAGCGGCCTCGCCGGCCGGGCAACGCACCCTTGTCGTCAGGCCCGCGTTAGCTTCCCCACAGAAGCCAACGACGAATCCGGCAAATAAAGCCAAAGTCAAGCAAGCATTGACGTCAAATCACTGACGCATCGCAGCGCGCGAGTCGAATTGAAGATTTGTTCGGGTGAATTGAACTGAATCTACTTCGCGCGCGCAAAATACCGCTTCGCCCACGCCACATCCTTGAAGATCTGCGCCTTCAGCGCCTCCGGCGACGGCCACTCGCGTTCGCCGCGCAGGCGCAATAAGAACTCCAACTCGACGGGAGTGTTTTCGCCGAGATCGATCGGTTCAAAGTCGAGAATGTGCGACTCGACGGCAAACGACGCCTCGCCGAACGTTGGCCGGTTGCCCACATTCGTGACCGCCTGAAACGCGCGTCCATTCACCGCGAGCCGCGTCACGTAAACGCCGAAGCCCGGCAGCAGCCCATCGTATCGCGCAAGATTCAATGTGGGCACCAGCAGTCGCGTGCCGATGCCGCGACCCGAAGCCGGCGTGGAAAGCACCGCGAAGGGCCGCCCCAGCATCCATCGCGCTCTGCGCACGTCACCCGCGGAAACCAGCGCGCGAACAGCCGAGCTCGAAACCTCCAGCCCGTGTACGCGCACTGCATCTCGGACGTGCACGGCAAAGCCAAACTCCTCGCCCATCGCGGCCAATTCGTTCACGCCGGCGGTCGCGCCGTGTCCAAAGCGAAAGTTTCGCCCCTCGTGCATGCTTTTCACGCCGAGCGCAGCAATCAGGATTCGCTGCGCGAATTCGCGGGCCGACAGGCCGGCCAGCTTTGCATCGAATTTGAGCAAAAGCACCGCATCGATCCCGGTTTCAGCCAGCAGCCGCAACCGCTCCGGCATCGGCGTGATCAGCTTGGGTGCCTGTGCGGGACGCAAAAACTGCTCCGGGTGCGGATCAAAAGTGATGGCGGCGGCCCGCGCGCCTGTCTCTCGCGCTTCAGCTGCCACGGCGGCAAGAATCGCGCGATGCCCTTTGTGTACGCCGTCAAAATTGCCCACAGCCGCTACCGTGGGGCCAAACCCGGCCGGAATCTCATCGAGCGAACGAAACACCGCAAACGCGCCGCTGCCTGACAGCGCCTGGTTTGCGGCGGAAATTCGCTCCGGGCTCATAGCTTAACGGGCACGCTCAGCCCGTCGTATGCCAGCCTCACGTTCGCAGGCAGAGTGCGGTTGGTTTCCTCATGGCCCAGGTCGTGCGCGATGTGCGTGAACCACGTTTGCTTTGCGCCGATGCGCCGCGACCATTCAAGTGACTGCTCCACGGTGGAGTGGCTGGGGTGGGGCGTGTGGCGCAGCGCCGAAATCACCAAGACCTCAACCCCCTCGAGCAGGGCAAAGCTTGCCTCCGGAATTGCGCTCACGTCGGTCATGTAAGCTGCGTTGCCAATGCGATAGCCCGAGATCGGTTGCTCGCCGTGAAGCAGCGGAACGCGCACGAAATCGACGCCGTGCACCAGGTTGTGCTCGGCAAGAGGAATCAGTTCCACGCGCGCCCGCGTCGGATAAGTGGCGTCCGGCGAAAATGTGTACGCAAAGGTTCGCTCAAGCACTGCGGTCACTTCTCGATCGGCATAGAGCGGAATCGGTCCGCCCCTCTTTGCGGCAATAAAGCTCAACGGGCGCAGGTCGTCCATCCCCAGAATGTGATCGGCGTGAGCATGCGTGTAGAACACGGCGTCCACATGCGTCAACCTCGCTCGCAGCGCCTGCTCGCGGAAGTCCGGACCCGTATCGATGACGACAATTCGTTCATTGCCGCGCTCGGTTCCCGCCGCCGGCTCCTTCCAGCGCAGCAGCACCGAGGGCCGCAGTCTGCGGTCGTGCGGATCCGGCGAGGTGCACACTGCGCACTCGCAGGCCAGCGTCGGAACCCCCATCGAGGTTCCCGTTCCCAGAAATGTGAGCGTACCTTGCAAAATTGTGGCTCCCGGCTGCCGGGAGCTGTCCTCACTTCTTCGCCGGCGGCGGCGGTGGCACGGCGGGCGCGCTCATCATGCTGGTCAGCTCCAAAAAGGCCATGCGCGCCTCGAATAGCACGGTCTGCAACATGCGATCTTCGTTGGGCGTCAGGTTGCCCTTCGTCTTCTCCGCCAGAATCGCAAGCAAATCAATGGTCGCTCGCGCGCCCATGATGTCCACCCGCGGGCGCTGGCCGTCCTGTGTACCGGCTCCCATCTGCAGCATCGCCGTCACGTAGAACTGTTGCACCAGGTGCTCAAATCCCATCGGCGGCTGCGGACCGGCGGCAGGATTTTGGGCGCGAATCAAATCCTCCAGCCGTTGCGCGGAAGCATCGTATGCTGCTTTCTGCTCGTGGCTCTCCGCGGCGGTCGGCGGCGGGGGCAATTCGTCCATCAGCCCCGGCTCTTCCGCTTGAGGCGCAGCCGCTTTTGCTTCTTCGCGCGGAGCCTCATTCACCACCAGGCGCGGGCCGGGCGATGGCTCTGCCGTCGCCGCCGGGGCCGCTTGCGCCGGCTCCGCAGGTGCCGGATGCGCGCCCTCTTTCTCTTCTTCCGCCTTGATTTTGCGGCGGTCGATTACTTCGAACTTTGGCGTATCGCTCATATCCTCAGTTTCTCATCCCCGCGCCGGGCTGCTCAGTTTTGGAGTTTCTCGCCCAGCCTTGGCGGGGCTTCCAGAATCTGCGCTGTTCCCTCTTCGGCCCCCGCCTTGTATGCGAAAACCTGCTCGCGCTCTTCTGCTTCCGAGCGCAACATGCCCAGGGCAAAAACACGTCGTCCGGAAGAAAGCGCCAATTCGGCCGCGCTGGTAATCTGCCCGGCAGCCGTCCCGTCCTTGCTCGTCAACTCCGCACCGCCCGCAGGCATAGGACCCGAAAGTTCCAGCGGCCGCAAATGCCGGTGCACACTGCCGCGCGAGCGGATTCGCTCCACAATCTCCTGGCCCAGGTAGCAGCCCTTGGCAAAGTGCAGCGCCCGCATCTGCGATGTCTCCTGCGGCAAGTCCCGCTCCACCATGTCGATCCCATACGCCGGAATCCCCTCGGCGATGCGAAACGCTTCAAGCGATGCGCAGCCAACAGGCGTCGCCCCACCGGTGCGCAAGCACGACCACAGCTTGGGCAGCCCCGCGGTCGGCAACCAGAATTCATAGTGCTGCGCCAGCACGCCGTAGCCGCGCAGAATTCTCAGGTTCCAGCCGTTCCATTCCACGCTGGTTCCCGCCATCGCGCTTCCGATCGCCGGCAGGCCCACGCGCTCCAGCACTTCGCCCGCTTGAGGTCCGGTCAGCCCGATCGCGGTCTCCGAGCCTGCCTCTCCCACCTGTTCATCTCCAAGTGGGACAAGCTCCACATCGTCCATGATGATGAACTTGTTCAGGTGGGCCAGCAGCTTCTCAAATTGATCGGCTGCGATCTCAAGTTCCAACTCCGACTCTCCCGCAAACGGCGTTCCCAGCATGCGATCGCCGCTAAGAGACTCTGGTTCAGCAGGGCTTCGCCGCTGCGGAGAGGACTCTTCGCCGCCACGCCACACAGTCAGGTCGCCCTGGATGTGTCCCTGCGCGTTCAGCACCAGGTTCCATGCGCCGGTGTTGGGAAAGAGGTCGTTGACCGTGTTGGTCACCATCCCGCTCAGCCAGCGAAAGCGGTCGGACCCGCGAACGGCCGCGCGGCGCATCCAGCCCAGATCGTGGATCGCGGCCCCGAAGGCCAGCGCCGCCGTTTCCACCTCCGGCGCGTCCAACTCTTCAGGGGTCAGCACCCCCCGGTAAACAGTCAGTTCGTGCGGTTTGCGCGCGGACTCAAGCATGGCGGCCAGTGCGCTGGCCTGCAGGTTTTGAGCAAGATCGGTCTCAGGCATGGGAAGCTTTTCCGCGGTCCGGCGCAGGATTTTCTCGCTATCGCGGTCCTCCAATCGGAGTAGAGCGGAGCCTCGAATCATAAGTGGCATTTTCCTCAAGAAAATGCCACCTTGCACACTCCTCAAAACTCCACTTTAATTGGAGAACCGCCGTAAACTTGGCGTCAAACCGCATCCTGATTATAGCCTTGAAGTGAGAAGCTGGAATTCGGCCCGGAAAACCGGAATCGCATCCAATCCCATAGGAAGAAACACAGGTCGGATTGATGAGGTATCAGCAAGTGAAATCGCTCCAGATCGCGCGCTGTGGAGTCCCGGTCCTTCTGCTCTCGCTGGCGACGGCAGCGTGGTCGCAGCAGTCCGCTCAGGCGCCCCAGCCGGTTCCGCCCGCTGCCATAGCAAAGCCCTCGGCGAACAGTCAAAAAGCCAAATCCGCCACAAAGATTACGCCCGAACAGGCCCAGCAGCTCTTCGCCCTTGTCGATGAGCTCATCAAATTCTCCTCGCAGGAGACTGGCCTGCCCGTCAAAAGCACCGTCAAGCGCACTCTCATCACCCGGACCGCCGTAGAAAGTTACCTTGACGAGAAGTTCAACGAAGACGAGGGCGCCAAGCGCCTCGAGCGCGACGAAATCGTGCTCAAGAAATTCGGCCTGCTCGATCACGACTTCGAGCTCAAGCCTTTTCTCCTGGCGCTCTTGAAAGAACAAATCGAGGCTTACTACGACTCCAAAACAAAAACCGTCAACCTGCTCGATTGGATCGATCCCGAAGAGCAAAAGCCGGTGATGGCCCACGAGCTGACCCACGCGCTGCAGGATCAGCACGCCGACCTGGAGAAGTGGGACGACCAAACTCCCGACGACGTCTCGCACGACGCGCCGGGCGATCAGGATCATCTGGCCCGCGACGAGATGGACACGGCGCGCGACGCCGTGGCGGAGGGCCAGGCGACCGCGGTGATGATCGACTACATCCTCAAGCCGCTGGGCAAGAGCCTCATCAAGGACCCCGAGGTACTCGATAACGTCAACTCGCAGGGGAACTCAACCGAGGATTCGCCCGTAATGGCCCGCGCGCCATTATTGCTTTCGGAGTCGATGCTCTTCCCCTACCGCGAAGGCCTCAGTTTCGAGCAGGACATTTGGATGGACCAGGGCCAAACGGCAGCCTTTTCCGGCGCGCTCGACCGTCCGCCCTCCTCGAGCTGGGAGATCATTAATCCACGCGTCTACGAGCAGAAGAAGATTCCGGCCATTCCCCTGCTGCCCAACATTCATCCTCTCGTCGAACCGCTTTACACGCCCTACGATATCGGCCAGATCGGTGAGCTTGACGTGCACATCATCACCGAGCTCTTCGGCGGCGACAACGCGTCCCGCGACCTGACCCCGGCCTGGGATGGCGGCCTTTATTGGGCGGGGCAACTCCGCAGCGCCACCACGCCCGCCGAGCAAGCCAGCACCAAATCCATCGGCCTCTTTTATCTTTCAGTCTGGAAGAGCGCTGACTCCGCGCAGGTCTTCACCAAACTCTACGCAAGGAATCTCGCCCGCAAATATTCCAGCGTTCAGTTAGAGACCTCCGCCGTTCTCTCCGCGCCTGCCGATGATGGTTCGGTCGAACAGGTCTTCACGACCGACGAAGGCCCGGTCGTGATCACCACTCGCGGCAAGCTGGTCTTTGTCTCAGAAAGTTTCCCGCTGCCGCTGGCGCGCAAGCTGACTGCGCTCATCCTCGATGCCCAGGGCGGCGGTGCGATGCGCATGACGTCGATTCCGCAGCGGACTATTGACCCTGCATCTGCAAGGCGTTCCGCAGAGCAAACAGCCGCCTCCTCCGGCGAACCCACGTCCCTCTCCGGCGATCTTGCTCATTTCTTCGGCGAGTGCGGCGTGATGAAAGCCGCCGTCGATGCCGAATTAAGAGCCGTCGGAAGATAAATCACGACGAATTCAGCCATTCGTTGCGATGCATCGCCGTTCCTTCGGACGCGGTGGAAAAGCCGCTCCAAACCATGCCAATGGTCACCAAACTCGCTCTCTCCTTCGCGTTATGATGATGAGTTGCTCGAATCGGCTTTGCGTTTCGTTGCGCGCTCTGCCGCTTTTCCTCGATCGAAGGAGATGTGCACGTGCAAGGCAAGCTCGAACTGATGATGGGGCCCATGCGCAGCAACAAGACTGCGGAACTGCAGCGCCGCGCCGATATGCGCCGCCAATACGCCAAGCAACACGTCCTGGTGCTCAAGCCCAGCGACGACACCAAGGGCGGCCCGGGTGTCGTGGAGAGCCGCAATCCCAACGGCGGCGGCAAGATGAGCGCCGTTGAATTCCAAGCCACTAACCCGTGGGAGGTGCTGGGCTCGATCCGCGACACTGAACAGAAGATCGGCAAGCGCGTGGAGTGCATTGCCATCGATGAGGGCCAATTTGTCGATCAGCTTTTTCTCTTCGTCAAGTTCCTGCTCGACGCAGGCCACGACGTTCTCGTCGCCGGACTCGATCTCGACTTCCGCGCCATGCCTTTCGGCGAAATGCTCAACCTCACCTGGCTGGTGAACGCCTACGGCGGCAGCATTACCGAGTGCATGGCCTACTGCAGTTGCGGAGCCCGCGCCCTCTATTCGCAGCGCCTCATCGACGGCAAGCCCGCGCCCTTCGATAGCCCCATCAAAATGCCCGGCGACTCCTACGAGCCACGCTGCTCAGAGCACTTCGTTCTCCCCGGCCGCTCGCATTAGATAACGCGATCGCAAGCGCGGATGGGGCTCGTCGCGGCGGCAAGCTGTTCTTGACTCCAAGCGGAACTGTGCCGGATGTAAACCCAGAGATAGAAGGTGCCCACAAGCAGGAGGATGAGTGGGACAGAAAAGACCTGCACAACCATCAATACTTCCCCAATCAGTCTCGCTGGAGGTAGGTGCTGGTTGCTGAGGATCCCGTCGAGAAATGCCCAAAAGATATCCCCGGTCAACACCAGCCCTGCGGTATTCACCAGCAGCGCGAGCCGCCCCATCAATCCACCCTGGGCCCAGAGCATGGCGCACGCCGGAACCGTGAGCAGCAGAAGCTTGGTGTCATACAGACGGTGATACACCGGCAGCAGGGAAAGAGCCGCGATGGCAGCCAATGCAAGACCTGCTCGTTGGGGCGAGGCGCGGGTTTTTAGGATGGCAAAGATCCAGATGAACAGCAGGAACCCGCAAATTAGGTAACTAACAGGGTTGTAGATGAGTGGATCGTCTCGAAAGAAACTGACCGCCGCCTGCAAGTTCACGATCATGCCGAGTCCACGGGCTCCAGATGAGGCGGGGCCGGGGTCGGCTACGCCGCCGTGTACCGAATAGACGGAGAAAGTGGAGCGCAGTTCCTGCATCCAGTGCGGCGATGTCTGCCAGACCCACAGGACCGCCGGCAGGCTCAGTACAGCTGCCGCAACCAGAGTTTGCAGTGCGCGCTTGCGGTAAACTCCGCCGGCCAACAGGAAATAGAGCCAGACCAAGCCTGTGTCATGCGGTTTAACCGCGAGGCTAAGAGCAAAACACAGTATGCCTGCCGGAACATACCGCTCCCGAAAAAAGCACCAGACGCCGATCGCGCAAAGACTGATCGCAATTCCGGCCACATTCCCGGTTACAGCCAGTATTTCGCTGTTGGCGAGAAGAAAGCCAATCAGGACTCCGGAAACAAGCGGCGCATGGTCTGCCCCGAGGTTCCAAATGAGAAATGCAGCAAAGATGAGACTCGCAAAGTTGAGCCCCATCCATAGCACGTGCGCGGGTCCCCACGGCAGCATCGCAAATGGGACCGTGAGCGAAAATGCGCTTGGCTGGTATACATACTCCGTCGCAATCTGGCGAACCCTGTCGGGGTCCGAAACGTGATTGCGCTCGTCTCCCTGATACGTGCGTAATACGTCGCTCTCGCTGTATGGGTCGCCGTGCTGAATCAAGCATCGCGCGGGGTAGTAAAGCCCCTTAAAATCGATCATCGAGAGTGGAGATGCGTACTCTAAAGCCGCACCCATAAGAACAAACAGGCAACTACCCAACAGCATCAGGTATAGGCCATCTCGTCGCGCTCTTGTCATCTTGAGCTCATTGTCTTCTCTTGGGGCAGAGCTGAAAGGTGTGCGGCATCGGAGAACTCAAAAGCCTAAGTCAAATCATGTGAAACCATGGTGCCGGGAGGGGGGGTCGAACCCCCATGACCACAAGGGCCGGCAGATTTTGAGTCTGCTGCGTCTGCCAATTCCGCCATCCCGGCCTCGGGTGGGGATGCTCCCAAAGTATCGCATAGCCTTTGGCTTATCCGCCACATCTCGCGAGTCCCGCGCCGACAGTGCCCGTCTTCCACACGTGGCCTCCCGCCCCTGCACAACCCCTGTGCGAGAATGAAGGCATCAACGATGACCAGCGCCTCCTCTGCCGTCGTTCCTGAGCCAATCACCGTCACTCCGCAGATGCTTGCCCAACACAGCATCACCGTGGAGGAGTACGAGCGCATTCTCGCGGCGCTCGGCCGCACCCCCTCGCTCACCGAGCTTGGCATCTACAGCGTGATGTGGAGCGAGCACTGCTCTTACAAATCCAGCCGCGTTCATCTCAAGCGCCTGCCCACCAAAAGCGATCGTGTCGTCCAGGGGCCGGGCGAAAACGCGGGAATCATCGATGTGGGCGACGGCTGGGCCTGCGCCTTCAAAATCGAATCGCACAACCACCCGAGCTACATTGAGCCCCATCAGGGCGCGGCCACCGGCGTGGGCGGCATCCTGCGCGACATCTTCACCATGGGAGCGCGCCCCCTCGCCGTCATGGACTCCCTCCGCTTCGGCTCGATTTCTGACGAGTGCGGCCAAGCTACGGATCCAAACCAAGACGCAAAAGCGCGTGAGCGCCACAAAAACCACTCCATCCTCGAAGGCGTAGTCAGCGGCGTCGCCAGCTACGGCAACTGCTTCGGCGTGCCCAACCTCGGCGGCGAAACCAAGTTCGAGCCGTGCTACAGCGGCAACCCGCTCGTGAACGCCTTTGCTCTCGGCCTCGTCCGCAAAGATGAAATCTTCTATGCCAAGGCCAGCGGCACCGGCAATCCCGTCATTTACGTCGGCGCCAAGACCGGCCGCGACGGCATCCACGGCGCCACCATGGCCAGCGAAGAATTCAAGGAAGGGTCAGAACAAAAGCGCCCAAACGTTCAGGTCGGCGACCCGTTCATGGAAAAGCTTCTGCTCGAGGCCTGCCTCGAAGCCATGCAGACTGGCGCAATCGTCGGCATTCAGGACATGGGCGCTGCGGGCCTCACCTGCTCCACCTGCGAGATGGGCGCGCGTGGCGGCGTCGGCCTCGATGTCGAGCTCGACCGTGTGCCGCAGCGCGAAACCGGCATGAGCGCTTACGAGATCATGCTCTCCGAAAGCCAGGAGCGCATGTTGCTCGTCGCCGAAAAAGGCCGCGAAGACGAAGTGCTGCGCGTCTTCTCGAAGTGGGGCCTCGACGCGGTCATCGTCGGCACGGTCGAACCGGAGCCGCGCCTCCGCATTCGTCATCACGGCGAGCTCGTCGCCGACATTCCCAATCAATCGCTCACAGACGATGCGCCGCTCTACCACCGCCCCGTCGGCACATGGAAAGCGCCAGTCCCGCTCGACCCTCCCGCCGAGGCTCTCGCCGAGCTAGCCAAAGACCGCAACTACACCGCCGACCTCAGAAAGCTCCTCGCCAGCTCCAACGTATGCTCCAAGCGATGGGTCCACGAGCAGTACGACTCCATGGTGCAGACCAACACTGCGCAAGGCCCCGGCGGCGAAGCTGGAGTGATGCGCATCAAGGGCACCGGAGGTAGCGCCGGTCTCCAGACCGGCAGTAGCGTGGGACTCCCGACCCACGCATCGGGCCCCACTCCACCCAAGCCCGAGATCGGCCTCGCCATGGCTCTCGACGGCAATGGCCGCTGGGCCTATCTCGATCCCAAACTCGGCGCAATGCACGCCGTCGCTGAAGCCGCGCGCAAGGTTGCGATGACCGGCGCAACTCCCGTTGCTGCCACCAACTGCCTCAACTTCGGCAATCCCGAGAAGCCCGAGATCATGGCCCAGCTATCGGCCGCCATCGACGGCATCGCCGAAGCCTGCACCGCTTTGGGTACGCCCATTACCGGCGGCAATGTTTCCCTTTACAACGAGACGCGCGGCGAAGGCATCTATCCCACGCCCGTCCTCGGCATCGTCGGCATTCTCGACGACGTCACCAAGGCCGTCCCCGCGCACTTCCAGCGCGAGAAAGACGCGATCGTTCTGCTTTGGCCGATTCCGCGCGGCGAGGAGCCGAACCCCAAGCTAAAGGTCCCGCTCAATTCCCCGCCCATAAGCCAGTATCCGATGCCCGCTCTTGAGCGCGAGCCCCGTGGCCGCGAGCAGGCCGACGCATCCGACGCCGAGGTCGCAGCGAATCTCACCGCCTTCGGGTCATCTGAATTCTCCAAAGCTATTCTCGGCAGCCTCTGGGGCACTCCGCCCGCGCTTGACCTCGACGCCGAGGCCAGCCTGCACGATCTTCTAGCCATCCTCTCTTGGCGCAAGCTCATCCGCTCGGCGCGCGACATCTCCGACGGCGGCATCGCTGTCGCTCTTGCGCAAGCAGCATTTACCAAAGGCATCGGCGCAACCGTCGAGCAGGACTCGTCGCTCCTCGCTCACCCGCTCTTCGGTCTCTTCGCTGAGCCCGCCTCCACCGTCCTCGTCACCACGGATCCGAAAAATCTTTCTGAGATCGACGCCGTCGCAGGCCAACACAGCTTCTTCTCGGCGCGTATCGGCACAACCGGCGGCAGCCGTTTCGAGATCTCAGTCGACGCCGAGTCGTTCATCTCCGCGCCACTCGCCGAACTTCGCACCCTCTGGGCCTCCGCCCTGGAAGCAAATCTCCATGGCGAGGTCCACGCATGAGCCAGTTGCTCTTCCAGGGAGTCCGCGGTGAACTCGACCTTTCCGAATCCCTCCGCATCAATTCACTGATCACTGACCACAGTCCACTGACCACTCTTCGCGAAGCTGACAAGCTCCACGAAGAATGTGGTGTCGTCGCCATCTATGGCCATCCGCATGCCGCGCGCGAAGCCTATCTTGCGCTCTATGCTCTCCAGCACCGCGGTCAGGAATCCGCCGGCATCGCCACCGCCGATGGAGCGCATCTTGCCAACATCAAGGGCATGGGCCTGGTTTCTGAAATCTTTACGGACGACGTTATCGCCAAGCTGCCCGGCCACCTGGCAATCGGCCACACGCGCTACTCCACTACGGGCGACTCCGCGCTTCTCAACGCCCAGCCCATCCGCGTTGACTCTACCAAGGGGCTCATCGCCATCGCGCATAACGGCAACCTGGTCAACCTCGGCAATCTCCGCGCGAGCCTCGAGCGCGACGGCGCTTATTTCCAGACCACCTCCGACTCCGAAATCATCGTTCAACTCATCGCCCACTCCCATGCGGACACGCTCGTCGACGCCATCGCCGACTCGCTCTCGCAGGTAGAGGGCGCATTTTCCATTGTCATGATGACGCGCGACCGCGTCTTCGCTGCCCGCGATCCGCGCGGCTTCCGTCCGCTTTCCATGGGTCGCATGAAAAATGCCCAAGGTCCCGATTCCATCGTCTTTGCCTCGGAATCCTGCGCCTTCGATCTGCTCCGCGCTGAGTTCATCCGCGACGTTCTACCCGGCGAGCTGGTCATGGTTTCTCAAGACGGCGTCACCAGCCGCCAATACGCGAGCGGCATGCCGCAAACGAGCTGCGTCTTCGAGCACGTCTACTTCGCGCGTCCTGATTCGCGCATCTTCGGCCGCTGGGTGCAGGAGTCGCGCGACCAGATGGGCCGCCAGCTCGCCCGCGAGTCCGGTGTCCCCGCCGACGTCGTCGTTCCCGTGCCCGACTCCGGCGTCACTGCGGCGCTCGGCTACGCGGAAGAAGCGGGCCTGCCCTTCCGCATGGGCCTCATCCGCAACCACTATGTCGGCCGCACATTTATCGAACCCGAGCAGCGCGTCCGCGATTTCGGCGTCCGCCTCAAGCTCAACCCCGTGCACAATCTCCTCGCCGGCAAGCGCGTCATCCTGATTGACGACTCCATCATCCGCGGGACGACTAGCCGGAAAATTGTGCGCATGGTCCGCGGCGCAGGGCGCAACGGAAGTCCATCTCCGCATCAGTTGCCCGCCCACCATCTCGCCCTGTTTTTACGGCGTCGACACGCCGTCCAAACGTGAGCTCATCGCCGCCAATCACTCTGTTGAAGGGATTCGCCAATTCATCGAGGCCGACTCGCTCGCGTATCTTTCGCTGGAAGGGTTGCTGGCCTCCGTGCGCGACGAACACAAAACGGGCTACTGCACCGCATGCTACACCGGCAACTACCCCACGCAGTGGGTCGACGTGGAAGACATCCTGCCGGCCGCCGTGACGCTCTGAGATCGAGCGGGAGCGCGCGCCCTTAGCGACGCGATCACTCCATGCGCATGGCGGTCATCTGAATCCAACGCGCGAAAAACGGGTCCTCAAAGCGCATGCGGCTAGACCGTATCGATCGGTCTTCGCGGAGGATGCCGGTCTCAATCATTGACTGGAGAGATTTTCGAATCGTCCCAGGCCCCCGGCCGATGGATTGGGCAGTCTTAGTGGATTGAAGATTGACTCCACCTTGTTCCACGACGGCCATAAGTGTTTGCTGCTGAATCGGCGTAAGCGACGTCCAGAGCTGCGTGTAAAACGGATCCTGCTGGCGAACGATGCGCGCCAATGTTTCCTCGATAACCGGTTTGCTGAGAGAACGAGCGGCGCCCTCGTCCCTCAATCGGGACCAGCAGGTATGGGCCAGCATTTGGACGTTGTAGGGCACATCTTCCGCCAGATCGAGCAAGCTGGCGATTGCTTCGTCCGAAACGGAAAAACCGCCGTCGAGAAACTTTTTCTTCAGAAAGCGGCTAAAGTCTGGCCGCGGGACCGGACCGAGGAAGATTTTGCTACCCAGCCGGTAAAATGGCCGCGCTGCGTCGGTCACCATGTCGTTGAGCAGCGTGGTCTTCGAGCCCGCAAAAACATATCCGGTCCGCGAATGCGTCTGGATAGCGGCGCGAATCTGCCCTTCCGCATCGCTTCCGCCCAGTTCGATCACCCGCTGAAATTCATCGACGATCAGGCCCACCGGTCGATTCTTGGGTTGCGCGCGCGCAAGCTTCTCCAAGCCGTTCAATGCATCGGTCAGCAGCACTGTGCCGTTCTTGCGCGAGGAATCGATCCCCAGCCTGGCGCTCCAGATGTTGTCTGCAAGACTGTAGTCCAACTCCGGCCGCAAACTCTGAAAGAATTGCCGCACCTGCTCGCCGGCGCGCCTCACTCCTCCCTTCAGATACTGGGCCGCGCCCGTCACAATCCCGGTAACCAGCGAGTCGAGCGTGGGAAAGCTCTCGGCGTCCAGGCGCAGCACAATCGCCGACTGTGCTGCCAGGCGGTCCGCAGCCGTCTTCAGAATCGAGGTCTTGCCAAAGCGCCGCGGCCCGATCAGAAACAACTTGCCGCCTTCGCGGATGGTTTGCTCGACCGCGGCTAGTTCTTCCGCGCGGTCCACGAGGGATCCCAAGCCAAGCTCCCGCCCAAATTGAAAGGGGTTGTTGGTGTTCCTAAATAGTGCCATACCAAATAATATCATACCCAGTAGAATCATACTATTTAGTATCATACTCTAGGGTATCGCCACGGCCGGTGTGCCTTGATTTGTCAATCCGCATCCCCTCACACCGCTTCTTTCGCCAATTCCGCTCTGGCTCCGATCGGCCGCCGCACCAGGCTGCGCGTCAACATGTACATCGTCGCCGCCGCCAGCAGGCACGGCAACGCCAGCCCTCGCAATCCTGCGTCATAGCTTCCCGTGGAATCCTTCATCACGCCCATCCAGTAAGGCCCGACAAATCCGGCGAACATGGTGATCGTATTCATCGCTGCAATGCCGGCCGCCGCCGCGCGCCCGGCAAGAAACTGCATGGGAACCGCATTGGCCGGTCCCAGCATCGCCATGAACCCGGTGAAACTTGCGGCCAGCGCACCCACCACCAGCCACGGCTCCTTCGCATAGCTCGCGGTCAAGAAGCCCGCCGCCATCACCACGCAGGGAACAATGCAATGCATCGCCCGCTCGACCTTGCGATCGGAGTGCGCGCTGTTGATCAGCATTCCCGCCGCACCCGCCAACCCGATGCATGCGACGAGGTAGCCGACGTGCGTGACGCTCCAGCCGGTCACTCCTTGCAAAATTGCCGGCGCGGAGAAGCTATATGCGTAACTGGTGATGAGCGCGAAAAAGAAATACGCGCCGATCATCCACACCTTCGGCTCCAGCAGCGCCTTCATCACTCCGGCGCTGTGCCCCAGGTGCGCCTTCTCACCGTCGGCCTTCAACTGGTCGGCCAGCCACGTCTTTTCTTCGACAGTCAGCCACGCAGCCTTGGCCGGATTGTCAGGAAGCATCTTCAAGATCACCAGGCTGAATACCGCGGTCGGCAATCCCTCCACGAGAAACAGCCATTGCCAACCTGAGAGTCCCAGCTTGCCACCGAGACCCAGCAGCCATCCGGCCACGGAACCCATCACGACCGAACTCAGCGGCAGCGAAACATAAAACCGGCTTACCGCGCGGGCTCGCATGTGCGCCGGAAACCAAAGGGTCAGGTAATAAATCACACCGGGATAAAACCCCGCCTCCGCCATGCCCAGCAGAAATCGCAGCACGTTAAACTCGAGCGGATTGCGCACGAACATCGTTGCCGCCGCCAACAATCCCCAGGTAAACATGATGCGCGCCAGCCAGCGCTTGGCGCCGAAGCGCAGCAACATCAGGTTCGACGGCACTTCGCAGAGTGCGTACCCGATGAAGAACATTCCCGCGCCAAATCCGTAAACCGATGCGCTGAAGTGCAGGTCACGATTCATTTGCAACGAGGCAAAGCTGATGTTGATGCGGTCCATGTAGGCGAGGCCATAGCCGACCGCGATCACCGGAAGCAGCCGCAGGCTTGCCTTGCGGATTGCCGATTCGCCAACCAACTTCAGGCGCGCTGCCTCATCCGCCGGCGCTCCCGCCGTCCCATACAACTCGTGCGCGGAACCGGCAGCGGCCATGGGCGCTCACCTCGTGCGAATCGCAATTTTCAGCAAAGAAAAAAGGGGAATGATGAAAGGGAACCGTGAGCAAACTGTACCACAGGCCCTGCACCGGATCCTCGGCGACCAAACAATTTCGGTTGCTTCTCACTTTGAAATCACTGGAGGCAAAAGGTAGTCGAATCCCTTTTCTTCGCCATAACCGATGCTTTGTGAGATGGGGCGAAGTTCTAGAACACCCTCATCCGCCAGCTCTTCTAGAAGTTCTGTAAGCTTCTTCAAGATTGCCTTTTTCGCGTTGCCGTTTAACTCCACCCACGCTCCCTGAAATCCACCTTGAATGAGAACCCTGCCCGCTGTCCACACGTATTTGCGTGAACGCTCGGCCGCGATAATTAAGGCCAGCACCTCTCTCGCCGTTTGGGGGAACGTTGCTTGGTTTCCCATTGGCCTATCCTGGCAAACTAACGATTACTTCCTAGCGCATTGTTCAAGAACGCTGGCAGCTGGAAGCTAGCGGCTAGCAGCTGCTTTGATAATCCTGAACTCCCCGCTCACGTGCATCATGCTCATCAAATAAAGCACCCCGTCGTAGTACCGCAGCTCGCCGCTCGGCACCGGCTCATTCCACAGCGCATCCACAAACGCCTTCGCCGTGGGCCCATCCGTCGCCGCCAGGCTGCCCACCGCCGCGGTTGAAATCGGCCCCGTTGGGTGACTACTGCTCAGTGGCTTCCCATCGAGCGTGTATCGATCGACGACTTTGTCGATCCCCTGCCCGAAGAAAAACTTCTGAATGCGATCGCTCAGCACCGTCTCGCGCGCATCTTTCTTCCACCACGAGTAGTCCACGCTCCAGTTGCTCACGCTGCGCCATGAGTCGGCCATGAACGGCACCGGCGTTCCATCGCGCCCCGTCACCGGAGTCCCGTCAAAGTTGTTTCGGTCCGGCGTCAGCCCCGTCTCCGGCCCGGTCACGCGATTGAAAAAGTCGCGGCTCACATCCGCCGCTGTCGCCCAGAACACGCGATCCTCCACCGGCCCCCACCGCGACCACAGCTCGTAAAACGCCGGCAGGTGATACGACGCATCCGTCGACGCCTCCCGGCGAATTCGGCACGAACTTGATCATGTTATGGTCTTCGTCCACCATCGGCCCAATGGTCTCTTTCTGCGGCCCGCCACGCATAAACCGGAAATAAGCCGGCGGCCACGGGGTTCCCTTTGCCTTCGCTTCCGCCTCCATCCGGTCGGTATTCAAACCCGGCCACGGATGGTCTGGCTGCACGAACGGCGCATCGTCAGGATGAATCCTGAACGGCCCTGTCCCTGTCAGCACAGGATGATGCCTCATGCCGTGCAGGATTTTGTCCGCCTCCGCCTGGTAGTTGTAGATCCCCTTCCCGTTGCCCCAGCGGTGCGCCGCAAAATAAAGCGCCATGGTGAAGTACTCTTCCCCATCGGGCGCGGCGCCCGTCGAGCGCGGCGTTCCATCTGTATTCATTGACCACGCAAAATACCCCACCGAAGGATCCTTCGGGTCGGTGATCAACATATAGGTGTGCGCCCAGTTCCACAGCGCGTCGAACTCGCGCTTCTTGCCGAGCTCCACGCAGATCATCATGCCGTAGCTCATGCCTTCGGTGCGCGCGTCGTTGTTGTTCCAATCCGTCACATACGCCAGCGGCCCGTTCTCGTTGGCCCCGGTCTCAAAGTAGACCCGCTCCTCCTGCCCATCGCCATGAAACAGTTGCTGAAAAGCCTTCTCGATCTTGGCGTGTGTCTCGGCCGGCGTGTGCCCCAGCTCTTGAAATAAATCGCGATAGTGCCCCGTCTTGTACGCGCCCTCGCCATCGCCCGGGAAGCGCTCGAACTTGCCCAGCGGAGCATTTTCATGCGGCGCAGGCATCATCCATCCCGGCATCGCTGGAGGCGTTTGCGCAGCCGGAGGCGTTGCTTGAGCACCCGCTGGCGCTTGCGCTGCCGCGGGCGTCTGGGCCGGAGCAGCTGCCGGAGTTCTGTTCGCACCCACGCTCCCGGCCTGCGCCCTCAGCCCACCAGCAGCCAAAATCAAAATCGCCACGGCAACAACGCAATTCCAAATCCGTACTTTCATCCCAAAACCCTTTCCTGTCTCGCGCACTCGACCGCAATCCACTCTACGATCTTAGCGGCCCACCCGCAACGCTCGGGCCAGCCCGCGATTCCCTCGGTCTCTGCCCTTCTGACCCCTGAAACCTGCCCCCTGAAACCTGTGCATTCAGTCACAGGACGTTCACACTCTCGCTGTGATAGCATCCGTCTTTCGACAAGAAGGCGCACGCCGGATCACGGTTTTCTACCTTTAAGTCCCGCCGAAAGCGCGCCTTGCGAAGGAGACGACCATGAAAACGTACCAGGGAAGTGAGATCCGCAATGTCGCTGTAGTGGGGCATGCTCACTGCGGCAAAACCACCCTCATTGCCGCTCTGCTGCATGCCGCCAAAATGACTCCCACCCAGGGCCGAGTTGAAGACGGCACGGCCGCCACCGCCTACGACGAAGAAGAAATCGCCCGCGGCATCACCATGCAGAACGCCGTCGCCTTCGCCGAGTGGCAGGGCATCAAAATCAATCTTGTCGACACGCCCGGCTTCCACATGTTCACCCACGAAGCCCGCGCCGCGCTCTTCCCCGTCGAATCCGCTATCGTCGTCATTAACGCCCAATCCGGCGTCGAGCCCGTCACCGAGCGCGTCTGGCGCTTTGCTGAAGAGGCCAATGTTCCCCGCATCGTTCTCGTCAATCAAATGGACCACCCTAAAGCCGGTGGCGGCGGTGGCCTGAGCGCCCTCATGGACGATCTCAACGACCGCTGGGGCCGCAACTGTGTTCCCGTCCAGTTGCCCATCTCTGACGCCAACGGCTTTCACGGCGTCGTCGATCTCGTCACCATGGAGGCTTATACCTACACGCCCGGCGGCGATGGCCGCGGCAAAGTCTCAACTGAAATTCCCGCCTCGCTCGCTGCCGATGCCAAAGCCCGCCACGAAGCTCTCGTTGAGCTCGTCGCCGAAGGCAAAGACGAATTGATGGAGGAGTACTTCGAGAAGGGCACCATCCCCGAAGACCACCTCATCGCCGCGCTCCACGAAGCCATCCGCGAAGATCGCATCTTCCCCGTGCTTTTTTCCAGCGGCCTTAGCAACATGGCCCTCGATCATCTTCTCGACTTCATCAAGGCCTACACGCCCGCGCCTACTGAGCGCGAGCCTCTCGCCGGCAAGAATCCTGGAGCCGCCGCCGACGCCCCCGCCGTCGTCCGCAAAATCGAAGATTCCGGCCCCACCGGCGCAATCGTCTTCAAAACCATGTCCGACCCCTTCGCCGGCCGTATCACCTTCTTCAAGGTCATCAGCGGAGTCGTCAAGAACGACGCCACCCTTGAGAACTACACCCGCCGCGGCTCTGAAAAGCTCGCGCACCTCAGCATCATGCAGGGCCGCAAGCCCGTTGAGGTCGCCGAGTTGCACGCCGGCGATCTCGGCGCAGTGGGCAAGCTCCGCGACACGCTCACCGGCGACACGCTCGGGCAAAAGGGCGGCGACTTCCAGGTCGATATGGCCAAGCCTCCCGAGCCCGCAATGACCTACGCCATCGAGCCCAAGAGCCGCGCCGACGAGGACAAGCTCGCGCCCGCCATCCACAAGCTCATGGAAGAAGATTTGCTCATTCGCTTCTACCGCGATCCGCAGACTAACGAGTTCCTGATTGCCGGCGCAGGCCAGCCGCATATCGAGGCCATCGTAAGCCGTCTCAAGAAGCGCTATCACGCTGAAGTCACGCTCAAAGCGCCCAAGGTTCCCTATCTTGAAACCATTCGCGCCAAGGCGGAGGCGCACGGCCGCCACAAAAAGCAGTCCGGCGGCCACGGCCAGTTCGGCGACTGCAAAATCCGCATGGAACCTCAGCCTCGCGGAGCCGGATTCGAATTCGCCAACGAAGTTTTCGGCGGCGCAATCCCGCGCAACTTCATCCCAGCCATCGAAAAGGGCATCGTCGAGACCGCCGCGCGCGGCTACCTCGCCGGCTACCCCGTCGTCGACTTCAAGGTCACGGTTTTTGACGGCTCCTACCACGACGTCGATTCCAACGAGCTCAGCTTCAAGACCGCTGGCCGCCTCGCCTTCAAAAATGCCATGGAGCAGTGCAAGCCCTGCCTGCTCGAGCCCATTATGAAGGTCGAAATCGAGGCTCCCGACGAGTTCGCTGGCGCGCTCATGGGCGACCTCAACGGCCGTCGCGGCCGCGTGGGCGGAATGGAGTCCAAAGGCCGCACCACGGTCATCAACGCCCAGGTTCCCATGGCCGAGATGCTCGCCTACGGAACCCAGCTCACCTCCATGACGCAAGGCAAGGGCAGCTATCGCATGGAAGTCGACCACTACGACATCGTCCCGCAACTGGTCGCCGAAAAAATCCTCGCCAACGCCAAACGCCCCGTGGACGAAGAGGAAGAGTAGCGCTGTTGATCATGCACCCATCAACCGGATTAGGGCGCCCACCGAAACCGGGTGCCCCACCCTCGCCGCGCCTTTGTTTTTGTGGCTAGGGTGGGATCGCCGCGTCAATCTCACCAACAGAACCGGGTGCCCCACCCTCGCCACGTCTTTGTTTTTGTGGCTAGGGTGGGATCGCTGCGTCAATCGCACCAACAGAACCGGGTGCCCCACCCTCGCCACGCCTTTGTTTTTGTGGCTAGGGTGGGATCGCTGCGTCAATCGCACCAACAGAACCGGGTGCCCCAACCTCGCCACGTCTTTGTTTTTGTGGCTAGGGTGGGATCGCTGCGTCAATCGCACCAACAGAACCGGGTGCCCCACCCTCGCCACGTCTTTGTTTTTGTGGCTAGGGTGGGATCGCTGCGTCAATCGCACCAACAGAACCGGGTGCCCCACCCTCGCCACGTCTTTGTTTTTGTGGCTAGGGTGGGATTAAACTCCTGCTAACATGCCCTCCAGGCTAAAGCGCTATCAACAAACAGGTGAGTTCCATTTCCTCACCTTCAGTTGTCACGACCGTCTGCCATATCTCGCCAATCCGGCAGCGCGCGATCTCTTCGAGCGAGCCCTGGAACAAACGCGCAGGCACTATGTCTTTTTTGTCTTCGGCTATGTCGTTATGCCGGAACACGTCCACCTTTTGGTCTCGGAGCCGAAGCGAGGAACCCTTGCCCGCGCAATACAAGCACTGAAGACCTCCGTTTCCAAGCAGTCGAACCAAAAGCCATTCTGGTTGCCACGATATTACGACTTCAATGTCTATGCGAATCCGAAGCGCATCGAAAAGCTCCGCTACATGCACCGCAATCCAGTCACCCGTGGTTTGGTGGCAAAGCCGGAAGATTGGCCGTGGTCCAGTTTCCGGCATTATGCAACGGGGATCCAGGGAGCCGTTCAAATCGAGTCCACTTGGACCACAGCAAGGCGCGCCGGATTGAAACTTCCAGAAGGGTATCAGCAGATCACGGCCCCGACCCCACCCTAGCCGCAAAAACAAAAGCGCGGCGAGAGTGGGGCACCCGCTTCAGGGACTTGGGATACCGCAGCCCGCAACACACCAAAACACGGCGTCATCCTGAGCGACCGCTGCGCAGCGATTGGAGCCGAAGGCTCTGCGGTTGCTCATTCTCCGAGGGCCCCAGAGCCTGGGGAGCTCTCTCAGAATTTTCGTGAGGGTGGGGTCACCACAGAGCACTTGCCCACTCTGTGCTCTTTGATTCCTGCGATATCGGTGTCCTCTACGAAGCTCAAATCAACCCTGCTAATCGTTCGCGCGATCGTCGAGTAATCACCGTTGTTAGTCCATGTAATCGTCTCGGGACCAAAAATCGCCTTCTCCGTGTTCGTAGCATTTGCTGCCTCGACAAAGAATGAGACCGTTCCGTTCTCCTCGTCCAACGTAAAGTCGAAATGCGATGCCTCTGTGTCTTTGTCCGCCGGAAGATCACAGCTTAAGTAAACCAACTGTGAAGCAAAGCAACCCGGCGTCAAAAGCATTGCGATTGCCGCTAGAACTAAATTTCCCCTCATCGCCCCTCCTTGCAGGTCGATCTGGCTATAGAGTCTTAATAAATATCCGAAGGATGATCTAGCGAAGCACAATAACACATCGGCGGGCACCTGCTGTCGGGTGCCCCTCCTTCGCCGCGTCTTCAGTTTTTGTGGGTGGGGAACATAGCCCCCAACCCACCAAAACATCGTGTCATCCCGCTCCAGATCCCACAACCTCAACTCAGACCGATCGCTTCCCTGCGCGAAACCGCCGCCAAAACCAGTTATCCTCCATCTTGAGGAGACCCTCCACTTTGCCCAACCTCACATACCAAGTCCGGCGATCTCTCGCGGCAAACACGGCCGAGTACTCCTTGACCGACACCGCGATTCTTTGGCCCGGCGGCAGCGTGCCCTTCGCCCATATCAAAACGGTCAGAATCTACTCCGTCCCCGGGATTTGGATCTTCGGCGCAGGCAGGTCCGCATTTGGATCGAATCGTTGTGTAATCACCCTTGATTCCGGCGTCGCAATCGAGCTCACCAGCCATCACTACCTCAGCCCTGGCAACTTTGAAGACCGTTCACCGGCCTTCTTTCAATTTGTCGGCGCATTGGTCGCTCGCGTGCGAACGGCAAATCCCGTCGCGCAAATCGTTTCGGGAATGCCTCCGATGCTCTGGTGGTTCTGGTTCCTGACCCCTGGCCTTCTCGTGCTTGCCATCATCCTTTCGATCGCGCTCGGCCTGCTTGGGCTCACGCTCGAGCACCAGAACTCTCTGGGAACCTCGCTCCTATTCCTGGTTCTCGCCCTCATGCTCATCGGCCCCATTAGCTTTCTCCGCGCTACCTGGCGCCGCCGCACTCGCGTTCTGAATTCCAGCGATATATCCAAAGCTGTGTAACACAACCTCTCTCGACTCGCCGAAGCCGAACGCCCAATCAATGAAGAGGAAAAAAAGCGCAACCGGCGACCCGGGGTGTTCGGCATGTCTCCAAATATGACATCGCCCACGATGTGATATCATTCTCATGTGAGGCTTGTGCTCGACACCGACCTGGTGGTGGCCGCAATGCGGAGCCCATCTGGCGGTTCGGCCGAGCTTCTGCGGAAAATCATTGCAAATAAAGCCGTTATGCTGCTGACCGTCGCGTTGGCACTGGAGTACGAGGCAACATGTAGCTTGGCCGATCATTGTATGGCGGCAGGACTTACTCGGGCCGAGGCTGGAGTCTTCGTCGATGGCCTCATCGCCATGGCCGAGCCTGTGCCGCTGTTCTTCCGTTGGCGGCCTCAGCTTCGCGACCCAGGAGACGAACTGGTTCTTGAGGCGGCAGTGAATGGCCGGGCGGATGCGATTGCTACATTCAACGAGAAGGACCTGCGCGAAGCGCGAACCAGTTTTGATATCGAGGTTTTGCGCCCTGGCGAGGTTCTCAGGAGGTTAAAAGCATGACGACGAGGGTCTCAACTTTTCCTTTGCGGCTGCCAATTTCCCTGAAGACCGCGCTTGAGAAGATCGCCGAGCGCGATGGAACAAGCATGAATCAGTTCCTGGTGATCGCGGCAGCCGAGAAAATCGCGGCTATGGAGACGGAGAATTTCTTTGCAGACCGCCGGGCACGAGCAGACCGCGACGCATTCCTCCGCATCCTGAACCGCAAAGGCGGCGAACCGCCTGGGCCTGGGGATGAATGGAGCATGGGCGACGCGAATGCATCACCGCCAAATGAGCGATGAAGACACCTTCCACAGCGGTCCTCTTGAAGATCAGATTCTGAGCTACGCGCGATACTTCGTGTCCATGACGGAGAATCACGAGTTTCAGGATCAGCCTTCCTCTCACTAGACCCCGATCCCCAACCGCAACGCCAAAATCGCAGAGCGGAAGAAGAGACAGTGTCAGCCTCTCCTTCCGCCCTGGACTGGTTTGAAATTGATCCGCTTGAAATTGCCGGGCTCAAGTTTGTTTTCCGGTCTTTGCGCACGGCGCAAGCGGCCTGCGCCCGCTCACGCTTCTACGCCTTGAATGGTTTCCACGTGGATCACTTTCGCCTGCTCATCCAGCTCGCCCGTCACCTTCACCGTCTTACCCTCGAAGGGCTTGGCGCGCTCCGCGTCGTCCAGTGTGTACACCGCGCCGGAAGAATCGCGCAGAGCGAATTTGTCGCCGTTCTTGACCACGGTTCCGGTAAAAGTCGCGGCCTGCGCCTGGCTCTTGTCGGGTTGCGGTTGCGACGGCTGCGTCTGGTCGGGTTGTTGTTGCGGCTGCGCCTGGTCCTGGGCAAGAGCGGAGCCGCCGCCGGCAAACGGGCTTCCCCATGCCAGGGCAAGCGCGAGGACCATCGCGCCGAGGATGGACAGGTCAAAAAGGTTGCGCTTGATGGAACGCATAAAACTACCTCCCGGGGGTTGAAATCGCCAAGGCACGCTCGCTCCGTTCGGCCTTGGTGCGCAGATGTCTGCATCCGGCGGTCCAAACCTAAACTGACTGAAGGCACAGGAGATTCGCCGCCGCATGAGTGCAGCACGCGTAGAAATTGCTCGCTTGGTAGAGGGTAAAAACTGCCAGTGCAGGTAAAAAGGAATCGCCGCGCGCCGAGGCGCGGCCCAGCGCCGACTCAGCTGGCTTCGTCCTGCCGGACGCGTTTCGCCAGCGCCCACTTCAGCTCGTCGATGCCCTCGCCCGTCACCGCCGACACGGCGTGAAACTCCAGTTTCTTCCGTTTCGCATGTGCCGCCAGCTTCTTCAGCTTCTCGGGATTCGCCGCGTCAATCTTCGTTGCAACAACGATCATCGGCTTCTTTGCCAGCGGATGCTCTTCGGCGCCCTGCCCTTTCGAGCTAAAGCTTGCCAGCTCGTTGTTGATTACCTTGAAATCTTCCACCGGATCGGGCCTTCCCGACGCGTCCGACACGTCCACCAGATGCACCAGCAGCCGCGTGCGCTCGATGTGGCGGAGAAACTGAACGCCTAACCCCGAGCCCAGGTGCGCGCCCTCAATCAGTCCAGGCATATCGGCCACCACAAAGGATTCAAGATCCGGCTCCTCGCCCACCGTTACTACGCCCAGGTTTGGCTCGAGCGTGGTGAACGGATAATCGGCGATCTTCGGCCGCGCCGCAGAGATGCGCGAAATCAGCGTTGACTTCCCTGCGTTCGGAAGGCCGACCAACCCCACGTCGGCCAGCAGCTTCAATTCCAGCCGGTAACTGCGTTCTTCGCCCGCTCGCCCCAGCTCATGTTCTCGCGGAGCCTGGTGCGTGCTCGTCGCAAAGTGCTGGTTGCCGCGGCCCCCGCGCCCGCCCTTGGCGATCACCAGGCTTTCATCCGGCTCGCTGAAGTCATGAATCAGCTCGCCCGTCTCGGCGTCGTAGAGCGATGTGCCCACCGGAACCTGCAACGTAGTTGACCGGCCATCCAGCCCTGTGCAGTTCGAGCCCATGCCGTGCTCGCCGCGCTGCGCCTTGTGCTCCGGATTGTAGCGGAAGTGAATCAGCGTATTATGCCGCTGGCTCGACTTCATCACAACGTCGCCGCCACGCCCGCCGTCGCCGCCCGACGGCCCCCCGCGCGGCACGAATTTCTCGCGCCGGAAGGCCATGCAGCCGTTGCCGCCGTCGCCGGCCTTCACTCGAATTCTGGCTTCATCAATGAACATGGGTCTCGCCGACGACTCCGGGTGACGCGCCGCGCGATGCTCCGCGGCACAGACGCGCTTCCTCACCAACTGCCGTCTTCTCAGTCTACCGAACCGTTCCGCTCGCCTGCGCCCATGCCAGGCCCAGCTCGCGCCGTCCTCATCGGCCTGTCGCCGACGTCCCGGTCTCTGCACTTCGCCAAAAAAACATCCATTTGTGACGCAGACTACTTCTCATCCGCAATTTTGAGGCATAGAATCGCTGCCAAACTTCGATCAGACCCACTCGGGGCGGTGAACAATTTCAGTTTTCGCTCGCCCCGCACTCTAACCGCCGCCAGAGCGGACCGGTTCACTCGTTTGTCCTTTCTCCCAGCATCTGCCCGGGCAGCGCTGGCAATGGCAGAGACCAAGTGGAACGGGATTCACGGTTTGGTGTTGGGTGCGCTGTGCATGGGCACCAACGCGGTGGTCCTCGCTCAATCGGGTCCGGCCCATTCCCCTCCGTCGAACTTCGTTCAGATTCAATCCCCTCAATCGGGTTCCCTTGCCGGTCGCCTCACCGATCTGCATTCGGCCCCGCTGGCCGGCGTCTCGATCGTCCTGCGCAACCAGAACACGGGCGCTGAGTCCCGCTCCACCACCGCGAAGAACGGCGCCTTCCGTTTTGCTTCGCTCGATGCGGGCGAGTACGCGCTCGATGCCGAATCGGGCCCCCTCGGTCACGGCAGCCTTGAAGGAATTCTCGTCACCGGAGGCAGCGAATCCCGCGTGCAAGCCGCCATGCGCTTCGAGCCTGCCATGCCCGTCAAGGCTGCAGCGCCCGCCTTGCTCGAGGCCGCCGCGCCGCCACGGACTGCTGGCTCACCAACCGCGCCTCCGCCGATCGCCGCCAGGGGCCGTTCTGTCGGCAGCCTCCGCGCCGCCCACACCGCTGCCGTCTCCCGCGCCGAACCCGGCAACCGTCGCGCCTGATTCGCCCCCTGCCGAACCACGACCCACCCAAGGGCCAGCTCCGGGACCCGCTCCAAGGCTCGTTCCAGGGCTCGGTCAACGACCCGCCCTTGCCACATCCAGCCCCCAGCTCGTCGCGTCCATCGCGGACGAGCCACTCGGTCGCCTTCCTCTAACAATCTCGACCGGCGCAGACACCATCAGGCGTTCTGCGCAGCCCGCTGCCCACGCACCGAACGAGCCTCAGTCTGTACTTCGGCCTAATCCCCCATCGCAAGTTGCGCCGCCCACTACAGCGCCGCTCGTTGCGCCTCCGCCTGCAGCCCCAACCAAATCCCTCATCATCGCGTTGCCTTCTGCGAAGCCCGCACCATTCGCGCCACCGCTCGCTCAACCCCAGGCTCGCGTCCTCGCCATGCCGATGCGCGCCGCGCTTGAAACGCAATCCTCCGTCGTGGAACTCGCGCTCGCCACTGCGCCTCCGCGCGTGTTTCTCCTCAAGACCGCCTCCGCGCCTCCTCTCGCCGCCGCCGCGGTGCCGACAAGCCTCGTGCAGGCGGCGATGTTGAATCCAATTCCAGTTGCGGCGACCGTGGCCACCGCACAACCTTCAGACCCCGTCACTCCTGTTGTCTCCACCACCGTTTCCGCCACGCAACTTCAGGCCCTGCCGGCAAGCGGACGCCGCTGGCAGCAGTTCCTGCTTGACACGCCTGCCGCCAGCGCCTCGGCTGACTCGTCGCAAGCCTCCTACCGCGGCTCCCAGCAATCCGCCGAGGTCACGATCGACGGCGCCAACACCAGCCTTGCGTTCGGTGTCGCCGCCGGCTCCATCTCCCCCGGCGACGACACCGACCCGCAGCGCTCTACGAGTCAATCTGGAGGCCGATCCTGGTCCAGTGGCCACGGCCTCGGCGTCAGCGAAGCGGCCATCCGCGAAGTCACCACCGCTGCGGGAAACGTTGAGGCCGAAGGCATGCGTTCCGCCGGCGGGCGCACCTCAATACGCACCGAAAACGGCGCAAACGCTCTCCACGGCCAGGGGTTCCTCTTCGACCGCCAAAACACGTGGGGCGCCCGCAACCCTTTTACGGAGTGGCTGCAGAATACCGGCTCCGCGTCAGCGCCCAACTTCACCGAACGTCCATTCACTCCGCCCGATCACGAAATCGTTTGGGGAATCGGCCTAGGCAGCGACATCCGGCGCAACAAGCTCTTCTGGTTCGCCGCGCTCGACAGCAACCGGCGCAACGACCCCGGCCTCTCCACCGTCAGGAATCCCGCCGAGTTCTTTACTCCGCCCGAGCCCACCAGCGCCGCCGTCACGCTGCTCAGTGCGCAGCTCGGCGAAAGCCAGCTTCAGGCCTACAACGACTACCTCGGTGTCGCCGCATCCGGCTATCTGCCGGCGGGCCTCGAACAGCTAGCCGCACTCCTCGGGCCCGCGGCGCGCACCTCAGCACAATGGCTCGGCTTTGTACGCATCGACTGGCAGGCGGCCGAACGTCATCACTTCACGCTTGAAGGCATCGGCGCGGACTTGAGCGCTCCCGGCGGCGGTCTCACCCGCGTCTCGGAAACGTATGGCAGCCACAGCTTCGGCTCCAGCCAGGCCAGCCAGCAGTGGCTTCTCGCTCGTTGGGAAGCATATCTCACACCAAACCTGCTAGCCGTCACGCAGGGCTCCGCGGGCCGCGCTGTCCTCAGCGCAAAGCCCGATGCGCCATCCGCCTTCGAGCATTCGTTCCTCGACGTTAATTCCTGGGGCCAGTTGCCGCAGATCGTCGTCGACTCGCGCTACGGTTTCACCATCGGCAATCCCTCCAGCTTCGGTCAGGGCAGCTACCCCGACGAGCGCCTTTTTCATGGGCAGGAATTGCTCGACTGGGTCCGGGGCAAGCTGCTGGTCAAGGCCGGCTTTGAGCTCGACCACAATTCCGATGCGGTCTCTGAGCTGCGCAATCAGACCGGCACCTACTCCTACTCCACCGTCGCCAGCTTTATCTCGGATGCCCTGGCCTTTCAGAAGTTCGGCCTCGCCGATGCACTCGATCCCAGCAATCCCCACAACTGCGGCGTCACCAATACAAAATTCGGCAGCCAGCCCTGCTATTCCTACTACTCGCAAACCATGGGCCCCACCGACTGGCACTTGAGCACCAACGACATCGCCGGCTACGCGACCGCGCAGTGGCAACTGAGCAAGTTGGCCGTCTTCTCCGCAGGCCTGCGCTGGGAGCGCGAGCAAATGCCGCCGCCCATTGCCTCGCTTGCCAATCCCGAGCTCCCATTCACTGAGAAGCTGCCGTCTCTCGGCGACAATTGGGGCCCGCGCATCAGCCTCGCCATCGGAAAAACTCATGACCGCTGGCCCGTGTTGCGCCTGGGCTACGGCATGTATTACGGCCGCACTGAAAACGCCACCATCGAGACCGCGCTCACGCAGACTGGATCGCTCAAGGGCGACCTGAATTTTTTTATGCGCCCCTCCGACGATTGCCAGTTCTGCTCCGGAGGCGCTCCGCCCTTCCCCTACGTCTTTGCGGGCCAGCCCTCCAGCGTGGTCAAGCCGGGCGCAGTCGGCTTCGCGCCCAACTTCCGCAATCCCGAGGTCCACCAGGCGGTCGTCGCCATCGAGCAACTGCTGCCGGGCCACATCGAACTCACGGCCAGCGCCATGCTCTCGCTCGGCCGCCGCCTGCCTGTATCCATCGATACAAACATCAATACCGACCTCAGCGGCGACGTGAGCTCTGGAATCATTACCTATTCCGTAAAGGACACGACCGGGCGAATAAAGTCCCCGCAGATCACCATCCCTAAGTTCTATGCGTCCTGGCCGGGAAGCGCGGGAATATGTCCGTACTATTCACCCCCGTCGGGTGACGTCCTCCTCGGACGGCTCTGTCCCGATTACCAGCAAATCACGCAGATCATGAGCCGTGCGAATTCGACTTACGAAGCCGCCATCGTCAGCCTCGCGCGCTACGGGCGTCGCGGCCTGAGCTTCCACGCCCACTATACTTACGCCCACGCCATGGATTGGAATCCCCAGGAAGTCACGCTAGGCGCCGGGAGCAGCGCGCTTGCCCCCCTTGACTCAAAGCAGGATTCTGACCAGGAATACGGTACGAGTAACCTCGACGTGCGCCACTCCGCCGCTGTCATGACCGTTCTTGAATCGCCGTGGAAGCTGCACGATGTCGCCGGCCGTCTTGCGAACGGCTGGATGCTTTCGGCCATCGGGCAGTTCCACAGCGGCCTGCCCTACTCGATGCGTATCACTGGTTCCATTCCTGCAAGGCCCGAGACCGGCCCCTATCCACAGTTTTTTGGCCTTGGGCCAAGCATGAACGGCTCCGGCGGCGACAACCGCATCTATGGCACGGGTAGCGACGGCGTTTCTTATAACTTCGGCCGCAACAGTTTCCGCTATCCCAACACATGGAAGGCCGACCTGCGCCTCGCCAAGCGATTTGATTTGGGCGAAATGCGCCAGCTCGAGGTCTTGGTCGAGAGCTTCAACCTCTTCAACCACCAGAATGTGACAGAGCTCGAAACCACCGGCTACTACATTGAAAACAGCTCTGCGAGTGAGAACCCGACGCTCAACCTCCTTACCGAGGGCACGACCGGTTCGGCAGCCACCACACCCGCCTTTGGCCAGCCGCTCAACATCAATGCCACGGATTTCTACCGCGAGCGGCAAATCGAGATCGGCGTGCGCATGCGCTTCTAGCAGCCCCTCTGCTCCATCCGCCCCCCCATGCGGTTGGGACTGTTCGCCCGTCACTCTTTCACTCCTTCACTCTTTCACTCTTTCACCGTTTCCCTGCGGAAATCTCTCCCGCACCAGGTTCAGCGCTTCCTCCGTTGTCGCGACCGTGCCGTCCAACTGCGCATCCTCGGCCGCGCGCAGCATCCCGCGGAACCGCGCGCCCGGCGGGTAACCCGCAGCGATCAACTCCCGTCCCGTGATCAAGGGCTGGGGCCTCACCGCCTCCTCCGGCATCGAAGAAAGGCGCTTGCGCACAAACTCCCAGTGCTCCAGGTAGCCGCTGCCAGCCAGGCAATCCATCTTGTGTAGCGCCAGATGCTCCTCGAATCGCTCCAGCCTGAAGAACCGCTTCAGTGTCGACTCCTTCATCCGCTGCGCGTCCATGAACCGCATATGATTCTCAATCAGCGCCAGCACTTGCCGCGTCTCCTCATTTGAAAATCGAAATCGCCGGCAAATCTCCGCGCCCATCGCCACGCCCATCTCCACGTGCCCATCGAAGCGAATCCGATCCGGGGCGCGCTTGAACGTCGGCGGCTTGCCCACGTCGTGCAGCAGCGCTCCCCACGCCAGCGTCTCCGAGCATCCCGGCTCCAATTGCTCCAAAAGCATCAGCGTGTGCACCCACACATCACCCTCGGGATGGAACTGCGGCGGCTGCTCCACGCCCTTCATGCGCGCCACCTCGGGCAGCACTTGGTTCAGCAGCCCGGTTTCGTCCAGCAACTCGAACGCCCGTCGCGCATGGCCCTCCGTCAGCATCTTCGTCAACTCATCGCGCACGCGCTCGCGGCTCACGGCGTGAATCTTTGAGGCCAGCAACTGAATTGCTCGCTTCGTCTCCGCCTCCAGCTCGAATCCAAACCGCGCCGCGAAGCGCACCCCGCGCAACATGCGCAGATGGTCTTCTTCAAACCGCTGCTCCGCCCGCCCGATCGCGCGCACTACGCCCTCATCCAGATCCGCCAGCCCGCCCACATAATCGAAGACCGCCCCGCGCAATCCATCCGCGGCGGCCCCGCTCCCATCAGCTCTCTCCTTGACTGAACTGTCATCCTGAGCGGAGGTCGCTGCGGCGACCGAAGTCGAAAGCCTGCCCTGAGCGAATCCGCTTTGCGGACGAGTCGAACGGGGACCTGTGGTTGCTTTTTCAATCCGAAGCGGGTCCAGCAGCAATCCATTGATCGTAAAATCGCGCCGCTTCACATCCTCTTCGGCAGTTTTCGTGTATCGCACCCCATCGGGATGTCGCCCGTCGGAATACGCCAGGTCCGAACGAAATGTCGCTACCTCCGTAACAAACTCTGCTTCTTCGGATTCAGGAGCAACCAGCACCACTCCAAAATGCGCGCCCACCGCAAACGTCCGCGGAAACATCTCCAGCACGACCTCCGGTGTCGCGCTCGTCGCCACATCGTAGTCTGCCGGCTCGCGCCCCAGCAGCAGATCGCGCACGCATCCGCCCGCGAAGTACGCCTCGTACCCCCGCGCGCGCAGCGTCTCCACAATCTTCAGCGCCGTTTCGAATTGTTCGGTTCCCGTCATCGTCGTTACATCCATTTTCGCTCTTCGCGCACCGGTATGCAGCCGCTCGAAGACTCGCTGACTCGCTGATTCGCTAACTCGCTGGCGCAGATCACTCCGCCGACTAAACTGAAAGTATGCCCGGCTCCGGCCTCATCCTCGGCATCGAGACCTCCTGCGACGAAACCGCCGCGGCCGTCGTCGAGCGTGGCGCGCGAACTCTTTCCTCTGTCGTCGCATCGCAGATTGCCACTCACGCCCGCTACGGAGGCGTCGTTCCGGAGCTGGCCAGCCGCGAGCATCTTCGCGCCATTGTTCCAGTCGTCCGCGCCGCACTCGCTGAAGCGCACGTGACACTCGCCGATCTCGACGCCATTGCCGTCACCTCCGGTCCCGGCCTCGCCGGAGCATTACTCGTCGGCATCACCTACGCCAAAGCCCTCGCCTTCGCCAACAAACTTCCTCTCATTGCGGTCAACCACCTCGAAGGCCACATTCACGCCGTCCTCCTCCAGGAGCGTGAGTCCGCCGCCCATCCACATATCGAGGGTGCCCCCGGTCCCTTGCATTTGGGGACCGGGGATAGCGCAAATCTTAATCCCGCACAGGCCCTTGCCCTCGTCGTCTCCGGCGGCCACACCCACCTCTTTCTCGCTCAACCCGCCAAAGGCACATGGACCTACGCCCTCATCGGCCGTACTGTCGACGACGCCGCCGGCGAAGCCTTCGACAAAGTCGCAAAGCTTCTCGGCCTCGGCTATCCAGGCGGTCCGTGGATCGACGCGCTCGCTCCATACGGCAACCCTCACGCTGTCCCTTTTTCCTTCGCGCAGATTAAAACAAAAGCGCATCTCGGCGGCAAAGCCCGCGCGCACGAAAGCCGCAAAAACCGCCCCCATCGCGCGCCTCGACCCGCACTTCCTCTTCTCATTCTCGGGAATCAAGACCGCGGTCCTGCGCTACGTTGAGCTGCACGGCCTGCGCGCCGAAGCAAAAGCCCGCGTCAGTCGCGTGCTGGCCAACTTCCGCCCACCGCAAACTCGCGAAGAGGCCCTCGCTCTCTGCCCGCAGCCCACGCTCGACCTCATCGCCAGCTTTCAGCACGCGGTCGTGGGCGACCTGATGAAGAAAACCTTCGCCGCGGCCGAGTCGCTTGGCGCCAAACGCATCCTCGTCACAGGCGGAGTCGCCGCCAATCGCGAGCTTCGCGCGCGCTTCACCGCCGAGGCCGAACAGCGCGGCCTGCGCATCGCCTTTCCCACGCTCGCGCTCTCCACCGACAACGCCGCCATGATCGCCGCCGCCGCCTGGCCGCGTCTGCTCGCGCAGGACTTCGCCCCACCCGACCTCACCGCCGATCCGTCCCTTGCGCTTAGTTGACCGACGCGCGTCGCGCTCGACCCGCACGCTTCCCGCTCAATCCGCCGCTAAACGTGCAAAGGCCCGGCTCGCGCCAGGCCCATTCTCTGTTCTCTCGTCTCTGTTCTCTGTGCTTAATCCGTCCAACGCCTCATGATCAGCGTCGCGTTGATGCCGCCAAACCCGAACGAATTCGACAACGCAATGTCGAACGAATGCGCGATGGCCTTGTTCGGCACGTAGTCCAGCCGGCATTCGGGATCGACGTTATCCAGATTCATGGTCGGCGGAATCTCCTGGTTCACCAGCGCCAGCACAGTAATGCCGGCTTCCAGTCCGCCCGCGCCGCCCAGCAGGTGGCCGGTCATCGATTTGGTGCCGCTGATCTTGAGCGTGTGATTGAGCGCGTGCTCGCCGAATACCTTCTCAATGGCCATCGATTCGTTGCCATCGCCTGTCGGCGTCGACGTTGCATGCGCGTTGATGTATCCCACTTCTTCGGGACGAATGCCTGCGTCTTTCAACGCTGCTCGCATGCTGCGCTGCGCGCCCGCGCCCTCGGGTGCGATGCCCGTCATGTGATACGCATCGGCGCTCATGCCGTAGCCGATCACCTCGGCCAGAATCTTCGCTCCGCGCGCCTTCGCAAATTCCAACTCCTCCAGAATCACGATGCCGGCGCCCTCGCCGATGACAAATCCATCGCGATCCTTATCGAAGGGGCGGCTGGCGTGCGTCGGATCGTCGTTGCGCGTCGACAGCGCTCGCATGGCGGCGAATCCGCCCACCGACATCGATGTCACTGCGGCCTCGGCGCCGCCGGCGATCATTGCGTCCGCGTCGCCGTGCAAAATCATGCGCACGGAGTCGCCGATGGCGTTCGCGCTCGTTGCGCAGGCTGTAGCCGTGGCTGATATTGGGCCTTGCGCGCCATAGCGGATGCTGATATGCCCCGCGGCCATATTCACGATTGCCGCGGGAATAAAGAAGGGCGACATCTTTCGTGGGCCGCCTTGCAGCATATTGTTGTGCTCGCGCTCGATGACTTCGAATCCGCCAATCCCCGAGCCGATGAACACGCCCACGCGTTCGGCATTTTCCGCCGTAACCTTCAGGCCCGACTGCTCCATCGCCTCTTGCGTCGCGCCAAAGGCGTAGTGGATGAAGCGCCCCATCTTGCGCGCTTCCTTCTTGTCCACAAATTTTAGAGGGTCGAAGTCCTTCACCTCGGCGGCGAAGGTCACCGGGAATCCCGTGGCGTCAAAACCCTTGATCGCCGAAACGCCACTGGCGCCGGCCAACAGTTGTCGCCATATCTCGGGAGCGGTGTTGCCTACACCGCAGATCAGTCCCAGGCCTGTGATGACCACTCTGCGGTTGGATGCCTGGGTCAACGCTTACTTGCCGCCTTTCGCGTTCTTATCGATGTAGTCGATGGCGTCCTTCACCGTCTTGATCTTCTCGGCGTCCTCGTCGGGAATCTCCATGTCAAACGCCTCTTCGAACTGCATCACCAGTTCGACCACGTCCAGCGAATCGGCGCCCAGGTCTTCCTGGAAGCTCGCGCCGGGTGTGACCTCGGCTTCGTCCACCTGCAACTGCTCGACGATGATCTGCTTCACTTTTTCTTCAACGGCCATGCGTACCTCTCCTCGTGATATTGGGAACTTAGGAAAACGTTCGGGATTTGGAACCACCGCCCCGCGAACCTACCATACCGGCCCGCGGCGGGGAATGACAACCACCGCGCCAAGAAATCTGCGCATGGCCCCGAATCTTCAAGTCTACTGGCAGGGCCTTGGGGTGTAAAGCCTTCCGCCTGTGGGGAAACCTTTGAAGAAACAGGGAATAATCATTCCGCAACCGCGATTGCGCCGAACACCCTGAAATGCACAACCCGCGGGCGTATATTTGGCGAAGAGGCAATGGAGATGTATTACGCGATCCTTGGGGTAGCAGCGGTATTTTTCGCGAGCATGTCGGTTGTGTTTTGGCTTCGGAATTCCTCATCACAAAAAGCTTCTACCTTACTGGAGCAGCGAAATAGAGAGCTCTCGGACTTGCTCGCAACCTCCCGCCAAGAGCTCGCACAAGCGCAATCAGAACTGGATGCGAGGGCTGGGGCACGAGCACTTGCGGAGGAACGCGAAAAGAGAATCGGCCAGTTGACTGCAGAAATTGACGAACTGCGCAGAGACCTCGCGACGAAGATGCAGGAAATCGCCAGCTCCGCGTCGACCATTGCCGACCTGAATGCGACGCTCGTAAGCGAGCGCAAGTCCTTGCCTGAGAAACTGCATCTCATCGAGACAGCACAAAGCACCTTTAGCGACCATTTCAAGACGCTTGCGGGGAATGTCTTGAACGGTGAGAAGCAGACTCTATCAGAAACCAATAAAACCCAAATTGACGCGATCCTTACCCCCCTCAAGGATGAAATCGAGAAGTTCCGCGGCAAGGTGGAACAAGCGCAGACCGACTCAAAGACCGGCGTGACACGGCTTGAGACGTTGATCGGGACGTTAGGAAGTCTCAACCAAGCGCTGACGGAAGAGGCTCACAACCTCTCCACAGCCTTGCGCCGCGACACAAAGATGCAAGGAAATTGGGGAGAGACGATCCTCCGCAACATCCTCGACAAGTCGGGTTTGGAGGAGGGGTTGCATTATAGCTTTCAACAAAGCCTCGTCGAGATGAATGAAGACGGCGATTCCGGGCAACGTCGCCAGACGGATGTCGTCGTGAAAGTGCCCGGAGGCCGCCACCTCATCATTGACTCAAAAGTGACACTCAACGCATATAACGACTCAGTCAACGCCGAAAATGAAAAGGATCGAGCGGACGCGCTGAGGAGACATCTGACAAGCGTGCGCAATCACTATAACGAATTATCAAGCCGAAATTATCAAAGCCTCTTGGGAATCGAATCGCCTGACTTCGTGGTGATGTTCGTACCAATCGAGCCGGCGTTCTTGCTTGCTCTGCAAGGCGACGAAAACATCTGGCATGACGCCTATCAAAAAAAAGTGCTGCTCTGCGGGCCAACGACAGTTCTCTTCGTGATTCGAATCGTTGCGGACCTCTGGCGTCAAGAGAAACAGGCGCGCAACGTGAAGGACGTAATGAAGCGCGGGGCGCTGCTCTATGACAAGTTTGTGGGTTTCGTCGCCGATATGGAGAGGGTCGGCAAGAGCCTTCAGAGCGCAAAGGATGCCCACGGCGAGGCGATGGAAAAGCTCAAACATGCCGATGGGAACCTCATAGGCCAGGTGGAAAAGCTCAAACGACTTGGCGTGCGGTCTTCTAAGTCTCTTCCAGAAAACCTGCTTGATTTCGCCGGAGTCGACGAACCAGAGCTTGCGCTCACCGCAGACACAGACAATTCCGAGAAATCTGAGTTTTGAGGATACCCAGCTGAAACTGCGCGTCGCCCGAAACGGAAGCCGCTGCGGCTGCTACTGCGGCGTAGCCGGTTGCGCCGGCGCGGACGTTGCCTTCACCCGCGTCAGCGTCAACTCCATCCCGGGGAAATCACCCGAGTCGCTCTTGGTCGACATCTTGATCGTGTCGCCGTCCACCGTGCAGTCGTGGTGAATTGTGATGCCGTTGAACGAGTCGTCAAAAGTGAACTTGTTCCCATCCACCTTGCCATTCGTGAATGCGATCGGGTCGCCTTGCGGCAGCTGGACCGTCCCGGTCAGCGTGGCGCCATCCTGCTTGAAGGTAAATGTCAGCTGAAAGCTGCTTCCATCCGGGCCTTTTGTCTCACCCGTCCAGGTTCCCGTCACGTCCGCGGCCATTGCGGTCGCAGCACTGAGCGTCATGGCCATCGCGGCGCAAACACAAAGCAATTTCCTCATGGTCCCTCTAGAGCCTTCTTCCTGGCTCACTCATCATACAGAGCGGCAGCAAAGAACGAACAGTGGCCGGCCCCCGCAGTTCTTCGCTCCCTCGCTAACTTGCTCCCTCGCTCCCTTGTTCCCTTGTTCCCTCAGTCCCTTGGTCCCTGTTCTTCCCCAAACGCCTTCCGCATCCGCTTCCACGTCGTCTCCATATCTTCAGGCAGGATGCGTGTCTCGCTCACGGTCGTAATGAAACTCGTGTCTCCAATCCAGCGCGGCATGGCATGCAAATGTACGTGCCCCGCCACGCCCGCGCCCGCCGCCTGGCCGATATTCATTCCAAAATTGAAGCCGTGCGGCGTATAGAGCCGCTCCAGAACGCGCTCAGTTCGTTGCGTCAGATCCATCAGCTCGTGCGCAGTCTCCGGAGTCAGCGCCGCCAGCCGGTCAAGGTGCGCGTAGGGCATCACCAGCACATGCCCTGACGTATACGGAAATGCATTCAGGCAAATAAAACAGTGCTTCGCGCGCAGAACCAGCCCGCCTGCTGCCTCGGCCTTCTCGCGATCCATTCCGTTCGCAATGGCATAGTCGATCGCCGCCATCAGGTTGCAGAACACGCAACCCAGGTCGCCCGGCCACGCATCGAGCGCCGCAGGCACGCCGCGCCGCACCCCGCTTTCCGTCGAGGTGACGTACGCAAAGCGCCAGGGAGTCCAGAGGTGATCCATTGTCGGTTATCCGTCTTTGCCGGTAACGCCGGCTCAGTTCCTTAACGGCGCGATTTCGAGCTTATCCCCTCGCTTCAGGTTCACGTCGCCGCCATTTGAAAAGAAAGCCAGCGTCACGCAGGAGATCGGAATCATGTACCAGGACTTGAAGACGGCTCCCGACAGCCCGTCGGTCAGGTCCTTTGTACCAATTCCCACTCCTCCGGTCATCAGCATATTGGCAATCTGCCGGCCGCGCCCAGGCTGAATCTTTTCCTCGTCCCCTGCGTTCTTCGTGTGCAGCATGACAGGCTGGTCGAACTTGAGCAGCATGTGGCCGCGGCGGAAGAATCGCCGCGCTGGCGTCGTCACCAGCGTGCCGGAATACTCGCCCGATGGGCACTTGACAGAGAACGGCGTTCCCGTTGCCATCCACGATGAGGCATAGGTTTCGAGCGTGCAGGTCTCCGCCGATGCCACGCTTGAAATCGCGAAGACTGCCAAAATCAGAAACTTCACCACAGGCAAAATCCTCGGTAGTTCTCGAAAGTCCTGGAATCGACAGACTCTCGAATTGGCATTCAGTGGCTAGATTATAAGGCGCACAATCCAACATCGGCCCGGCCCGCCCAGGTTGGCGTTCCAGCCGGCGCCCATCCTCTCTCGCTCCCGCACCACCCCTAACTCATTTGTTTCGGCCAACTGGATTGACGCTCGATTGCTGACGTTGGTACACTCAAAGAGTAGCTTCCTGCGCGGATTCCAGCAGTGAGTTGCGGCCGCCCTCCCAGCATGCCGTTGCCTGCCGGCGTTTCCCAAGGAAACCCGCCGTGGTTTACCCCAGTGCAACAAGTTGGGGACGGCCTTTCCTGTGGAAGACATAACCGGCGCGTCATTTGGCGCGAGGGCAAGTCAAGGGACTAAAGGCGACCGGAACGCGGAATTGCGGCGTGGGAGCCACCCAGCGGCTGGAGCAATCCTTCGCTGGAGCACAGTCCCGGAGCAGCCTGTAATGGCAAACGTCCTCAATCCCGAAACCGAGAGCATAACCCTGAACACTGAATTGGAAACCCCAACGCTTGACCCTGCGACGGAGCTGGAGAATCTTGCCAGCGTTGACCAGCCGTTGCCTGAATCCACGTCCAACCTTCCCACGCCGAATATTGACAACTCTCCCGTTGTCGATGCATCCCCTCTGGACGCCGATGCCCTAACCGAGCCTGTCGCACAGGCAGCAACACTCGAACTCCCAAGCCCCACAGAAACTCCGGCCACGCCCGCAGCCGTTGTCGAAACGCCTGCACCTGTTGTCGAAACACCCGCAACAGTTGTCAAGATGCCCGCAACAGTTGTCGAAACGCCTGCGCCAGTAGCGCCGCCTCCAGCCGTTGCTGTTCGCGCTGCTACCTCCGAGCCAGCCGACGATTTCTCCGAGGCACTCGCCGCATTTGAGCGCGAGCAGGCCGCTGAAGCCGCCGCTGTCGAGGCCTATGGAGACAAGATTGTCTCCGGCAAGGTCGAAAAGCAGACTGAAAAATATTTGGTCGTCGATGTGGGCCTCAAGTCTGAGGGCCTCATACCTCTCGAGCAGGTTCTCGACCACACCGGCGCCGTCAAGTTCCAGCCCGGCGACATCATTGACGTCGTCATCGAGCGCGAAGAAGCCGAAGGCGGCTACCTCGTCAGCTACGAGAAGGCCCAGCGCCTCCGCGTGTGGGACACCATTGAGAAGGCAGCCAACGACAAGACGCCCATCACCGGCACAGTCGTCAGCCGCGTCAAGGGTGGCCTCACCGTCGACATCGGCATGAAGGCCTTCCTGCCCGGCTCGCAGCTTGAGATTCGCCCCGTGCGCAATCTCGACACCTACCTCGGCCAGCAAATCGAAGTCCGCGTCATCAAGCTCAATAAAAAGCGCGGCAACGTCGTGGTCAGCCGCAAGGAAATTCTGGAAGAAGAGCAGAACTCCAAGCGCTCCGCCACAATGGAACACCTCGAAGAAGGCGCGATCCTCACCGGCACCGTCAAGAACCTCACCGACTACGGTGCGTTCGTTGACCTCGGCGGCATCGACGGCCTTCTCCACATCACCGACATGAGCTGGGGACGCCTCACTCATCCCCGCGACCTGGTCAACGTTGCCGACGAAATTCAGGTCAAGGTTCTCAAGTTCGACAAGGACAAGCAGCGCGTCTCGCTCGGCTTCAAGCAATTGACGCCCGATCCCTGGCTCGACGCCACGGAGCGCTATCCCGTCGGCGCCAAAGTCCACGGCCGCGTTCTTTCGGTCACCGACTACGGCGCGTTTGTTGAGCTCGAGCAGGGCATCGAAGGCCTGGTTCACCTCTCTGAGATGACCTGGTCCAAGCGCCTCAAGCATCCCTCCAAGCTCGTCAAGCCCGGCGACGAGGTTGACACCGTTGTTCTCAGCGTCAATCCCGCTGACCGCCGCATCTCCCTCGGCATGAAGCAGCTCCTCGAGAACCCCTGGGAAAGCCTCAGCGACAAATATCCCATCGGCGCTATCGTCGAGGGCCGCGTCCGCAATCTCACTGACTTCGGCGCCTTCATCGAAATCGAGGATGGCATCGACGGCCTCGTCCACGTCTCCAACCTGAGCTGGACCAAGCGCGTCAAGCACCCCTCTGAAATCGTCAAGAAGGGCGAGAAGGTAAAGGCCGTCGTTCTCGGCGTTGAGCCGCAGAACCGCCGCCTTTCGCTGGGCATCAAGCAGTTGCAGCCCGATGTCTGGGAGAGCTTCTTTGCCACGCACCGTGTCGGCGACGTCGTTCACGGCAAGATTCTGCGCACCGCGCAATTCGGCGCATTTGTCGAAATTGCCGAGGGCGTTGAGGGTCTCTGCCACATCTCCGAAGCCGGCGATCCTGTTGACGGCCACTCCGCGCTCGAGCAGGGCCTGGAAAACGACTTCAAGATCATCAAGATCAACGTCGAAGAAAAGAAAGTCGGCCTCAGCCTTCGCACCGGCAGCAGTCAGGAAGCCGATCGCCCAGCCCGCGAAAGCTCCGGCTCCAAGCAAGACTCCCGGCGGGATCAACCACACAAACAGCCAGTCTCCAGTTCCACCACCACGCTAGGCGACCTGGTCAATTGGCGCAAAGGCGAACGCTAACCCCTCGCGGGTTATTTTTTCTCGCAACAGAATGCGTACCCCCGGTCCCTCGCATTCGGGGACCGGGGATACATCGCCTCCATCGCTGCACAACGGCCACCCTCCGGGGTGGTCGTTCTGCGTTTGGAGACGGGATCCCGCGCCTGCACCGTTTCAATTTCCCGTCGGAATAATCCCCGCGTTCTCGACCATCAAAATCGTCGTCCGCATCAGCGCGCGCGTCCGGTGAACCACCGTCTTCGGCACCAAAAATCCCTGCCCCGGCTTCAGCGCAACGGTCCGGTCTTCAAACCCACCCTCAATATCGATCAACAACTCGCCGTCCACCACATAGAAAAACTCGTCGTCCTCGTCGTGTTTATGCCAGTGATACTCGCCTTCGATGGCGGCCATGCGCACGACAGAGTCGTTCACCTTGCACAGCGTCTGATTGAACCACTTGGATTCGTTTGCGCCCGGGACCGCGTGCACATCGATCAGCTCGAGCGGCTTGTAAAGAATATTGAGTCGTGTCTCATAGGGAAAGGCTGCACTCTCTGCCATGACAAAGACCTCGAGGAGAGAATAGCAAGGGTTCCCCGCACCTCCTCCTCACCTTCCAAATTCACCTTGTCATCCTGAGCGAAGTTTGGCCGCACTTGGGCCAAACGGAGCCGAAGGACTTGCGGTTGCTCTACGTGCGCTTCCCCGCAGAAAGCAAGAGGTGACACGGATCCCCGTTCCCTCGGTCCCTTGGTCCCTTGGTCCCTGTTTTTCTCCGCTTGACCCTGACCCTGCGTCAGGCCCGATCATGATGGCGAGCGATGAGCGAGCCGCAAGCCGCGGGTCGTCACCCGCCGCTCCGGCGTAAACTTCTCTCATCTCTCCGAGGCACTCATGTCCTACCCGCAACGTTCTATTCTCGCTGCCGTCACGCTCTTTTTCATCGCGCCCATCGTCGCCGAATATCTCCTCGGCGATTTTCCCGCCACGCTTCTCTCGCCGCTCCTCCTGCTCGCTCCCCTTTACGGCGGCGGCGCGCTTCTCATCCGCGAGCTCACCCGCCGCACCGGCCGCGGCTGGCCCACCATCCTTCTCCTCGGCGTCGCCTACGCAATCATTGAGGAGGCCTTCACCACCCAATCGCTCTTCAATCCCGACATCTTCAGCCTGCACGCGCACCTCCTCTCACACGGCTGGATTCCCGCTCTCGGCATCGGCGCCTGGTGGACCCTCTTCATGCTCAACATCCACCCCTTCTGGAGCATTGGTGTCTCCATCGCGCTTGCCGAAGGGCTTTATCCCTCGCGCATCCGCACGCCATGGCTGGGCAAGGTTGGCCTCTCAGTCACCGCCGTCCTCTTCGCCGTCGGCATCTACGGCAACACCGCTTACTCGTTCCATCACGACCCGTTCCGCGCCTCGACCGCGCAGTTCATCGTGTCCGCCGTGCTCGTCGTCGTTTTCGCCATCGCTGCCTTCCTCGTTCCGCCCGCTTTGCGTGATAAGTCCGCCACGCTCCCGGCGTCCGCCCCGCCCGCGGCGACCGATTCGCTTCCGGCGTCCGATTCGACCCGCGAGCCTCTGCCTGCACCCTCTCCCTGGATCACCGGCGTCGCCGCATTCCTTCTCGGCGCAGCCGTTATGATCTCGCCGATTCTGTGGAACTGGGGCGCCGTCGCCTTGATCCTCGCCGTCGACCTGGTTTTTCTCGTTGGGCTGGGTCTGTTCTCTCAGCGCAGCGCATGGACGCCTATGCACACCCTTAGCGTCGGAGCCGGCGGAGCGCTCCTGTACGGCGTGCATGCCTTCATGCAGCCTCCGGTCGTCCCCTGCCCCAAGTCGATCGCCCTCGCCAGCCACGTGCTCTTTCTGGTCCTTGCGATTGTCGTTGTCGTCATCGCCGTCCTCCGCACCCGGCGAACCCAGCGCATCTGTCCGGCTCTGCCGGTCAACTCCTAAAATCAAACTGCCCCTCCGGAACAATCTCCCGCCGTGTCATCGTGAGTGTTTTAGAGTTGAATGTCATCCTGAGCGGAGCGCGCTTGGGGCACCGTGATCGCAGCGCGATTATGGGGTAAGCGGAGCCGAAGGACCTGCTTCTGCCTTTCGCGGTCTCCATACATCACAGGAAATGGGTGCCCCCGCTCCCTCGCCTTTGGGGACCGGGGATCGCACGACTCCACAATTCGGCCTTGTATCAGGGCACGGATTTGAAAGCCGCCCTCCGCGGACGTTCTCATCGTTTGTAACCACAAGGCCCCCCCGCGCGTCTCATCACATGCGTATTGAGAATCCGATAATCCGCCAATCCGGAGAATAACTAAATGTTCCGTTCCCATTTCTTCTACCTGGCCCTATGCGTTGTGCTCGCGGCCTTTGGACTCAGCCTTTGGCTGCACGCCCAAACCCGGGGCGGAATACCGGCCCCTAAAGACGATCTCCCTCTCGCGCAACACTCCCAAAAAGAGACAGCCGTCTTCGCCGGCGGATGCTTCTGGGGAACGCAGTCGGTTTTCGAGCGGGTGAAAGGCGTGGTGGCCACCACAGCCGGGTACTCCGGCGGTTCCGCGGCAACAGCTACCTACGACCAGGTGACAACAGAAACAACCGGCCACGCTGAATCGGTAAAAGTCGTCTATGATCCCTCGCGGGTCACCTACGGAAAGCTCTTGCAGATATTTTTCTCGGTCGTCCACGACCCCACCCAGCTCAATCGCCAGGGGCCCGACGTCGGAACCTCATACCGCTCCGCAATCTTTTTCACCAATGAATCCCAGCGGAAGATCGCCACCGAATACATCGCTCAGCTCGACGCGGCCCGTGTGTTTCATCAGCCGATCGTCACGCAGGTCGTGCCCTTGCAGGGTTTCTACGACGCTGAGTCCTACCACCAGGACTACGCTCTCCATCATCCCGACAACCCGTACATTCAGGTCTGCGACCGGCCCAAAGTCGAGGCCCTCCGCAAGGAGTTCCCTGACCTGTTCCAGGACTACACGGGCAAGTGATGGGTGCCCCTTCCTGGCTCCGCTAGGGTGGGATCAATCTGGCCCCCAGATTCGGGACGATGTCCGGCAACTAATTCGGGAAAATCGCCTCGAAAAAACCAGATTCAAAACGTCGTCGTCAAGCGAAGCAGATAGCTCCTCGGCGGCCCAATCGCATTTCCTGAGAACAATCCGCCAAAGTCGATCACGTCAAGAACGTCATTCAGGTTCTGTCCGTCCGCCTGAAGCCGAACATGCACTCTTTCCGAGCTATAGAGATCTGCGCCGGCTGAAGCGTTTACCTGAAAGGAAGGATCAATCCGTCCGCGATCGAAGTTAATGCGGTTCAGGACTTGTTGTCCATATTCCGCGAGCACGGTGGATGGATCGCCATCGAACTCGAATGGAAGTCCCGTGTCGTATTGGATTCCGGCCGCCAGCCAGATTCTGCGATGAACCTGGTAGCGCAAACGGCCGCGCACCGTATTGCGTTGATCCTGCGAATCCGGAAAGTGCCCGGAGAGCTGCGTCTCGGCAGCGGTTGCGTCATCGCCTAGAAAGAGCCCACCGGTGACCGGATTCCAGGCGTTGCCCACCTCGTAGGAATAGCTGACAAATCCCGAGAGTTTTCGCCAATCAGGCAGATCGAGCTTGCCCTCGGCGCCATAGATGATCGCTTTCCGAAAAGCAATCGGGAAGCTGATGCTCGTATTTTCAATCTGGTCGTCGTCGGCATAGTTGCCCACGTCTCTGCGGAAATAGTTGATATCGACCTTCGCCCTGCCGAAGAGCCCTTGCGTAAGTCCGCCCTCAAAATAGTTTCCAACCGACGGCTGCACCGGGAGCCGAAGAAACGTCGTGGGGGCCAGGGAGTCAACCTGCGTCGAGCTGGAGAGCAGAATGTTCTCAAACGAGGGTGTTTGAAAGACGCGATCGTAGGAAAAATGCAGAACCAGATTGGCCGGCGAAAAATAGCGCGAAACACTGAAGCGCGGCTCGAGGGCCTGTTTGTTGACGAGAAGCTGATAGTGATCCCACCGGAGTCCGGCGTTGATCGACCAACTTCCCAGACGAACGAGATCCTCGACGAACGCCGACTGCTCCAGGTCTGGTCTCTGCCCGATGAAACCGAAGGTGAGCGGTGTCCCATCGTCGAATTGCGTGGGATCGGTGATGATGTAGCTCGTATTTTCATGCAGGACTGTGTTATCGGTCTCGACACCGCCCTTCCACTCGCTCCGGCCTCGGTCGGCAACCACGAGGGCCTTGCCGTAGCCCTCGCGAAACTGGTTGTGCTCAAAAACCTCGACGGGCGTTGACTCCGGATTTGAATTGACGTCGTTTGCGTTGTCGCGCACCATGCCTGCGAGTTTCGCCAGCGTCTTCGGCGAGAAGGTGTGCTCGTATGAGACGATGCCCATGGTTTCGATGTTGTCCGCTGTCTGCCGCTGGCCCGCTGCCTGTTGCACCTGTTCGTTCGGAATGTCATAGCGCGACAATTCGTGCCGCACGCTCGCGCTGAAACGGTCGTTCCCTGTGAGGTCGCGCTCATAGCGGCCCGAAAAGTCGCCGAGCGTACCCGTATTTGAGAAGTTCTGCGGAACCACCGGATTCAGGTAATGGGCGGTCATGCTTCCATTTGCGCTGCCGCCCAACGTGTTTTTGCCCGCGGTGTATTGTCCCTTCGCAAAGGCGCTTCCGGTGTCGAAACTGCCGCCCGCCAGCGCAAGTTCACCGTGGAATCCCGGCTGGGCATCCTGCACGGTGTTCACTTCAATCACCCCGCCCATTTTCCTGCCGTATTCGGCCGGAATTCCCGCCGTATAGATACTCAGCGACTGAACGTCGTCCGCCTCAATCTCCGGCCCAAAGCTCGGAGATCGATTGTCCGTTAACGGAATGCCGTCGACCACGAATTGCGTCTGATATTCCGACCCGCGCGGATGAAGCACGGCATTTCCTTCATAGAGCCAGCCGGGCTGCGAATTCACAAGGTCCTGCAGCGATCGGCCGGGAATGGAGCTGAGGCGGTGCTGAATAAAGAAGGAGCCAACCTGGTCTACATCGCCGGGTTGCTCGGGATCGATCAATGTGCTGGCTGCCTGAACCGCGACGGTCTGTTCCACGGCGGCGAGTTTCAGCGAGATGGAAAATGTGATTGGAATGGATGACCGAATGAAAACGGTTTCGACGAAAGGTCCGAATCCCGAAGGTTCGATGCTCAAACGGTAAATGCCATAGGGAAGTCTTGCTATATCCAGATCGCCGTGCGTGTCGGTTTCAAGATCGGCGGCGTACTGGTTGGCTTGGCTGAGAAGATGAATCGTCGCCTGAATGTCGTGGCCGGAGGGATCGGCTACGTGGACTCGCAATTCTCCGCTGTTGCTCTGGCAAAAAGCCGAGAGGGCGCCCGCGAACCAGAGAATGAGATATCGTTTCAACGGCCTGCCTCACGCAATCCCAGCGTCTAACCTATTTAGACATTATCCGTGAGCACATCGGAGCCGGCCCGCTGAACGCCCTTCCGGCCATCACATCCATTCCTATCCCAGGAGATCGCCGTCCGCCGCACCCGGCGCACCCAGCGTATAGGTTCGGCCCTCCTCGCCAACTCACAAAATCGACTTGACTCACAGGAACAATCTCCCGCCGTGTCATCCTGAGCAGAGCGCGTTTGGGGCCCTGCCTTCGCAACGCGAAGGCGGGGTAAGCGAAGCCGAAAGCCTGCCCTGAGCGAAGATCGCGTCAGCGATCGAAGTCGAACGGGGACCTGCTTTTGCTTTTCTTCCACGTCGGAGGGAGCAGGAGCCTTCAGGCTCCTGAATAAGAAATCAAACCAATCCCGGGCTTCGGCCCCGGCCGGCATTCGCCGCGACGAACGACCGCGCCGAACGGAGTCAAACGCCCTATTCACACACAAATCGCACCACCCTT
>CAWIFE010000025.1:0-11487 GCA_963835355.1 uncultured Acidobacteriaceae bacterium
GAACGAAGCCGCTGCGGCGGCGGACGCATTCGCGTGCGGCTGAGCCAGCTTTTGCGCCTGCCGGGGTAGTTTGGTTCGCAGAGAAGGAGGATTCTCTGTGAACCAACTACGTCAGCTCATGCTTGAGGAGTTGCATCGCCGCAACTTCGCCGCCACAACCATCCGCACCTACCTGCACGGTGTTGAGCACTTCAGCCGATATTTCCGGCGCCGGCCCGATCAGCTTGGCCCGGAGGACATACGCAAGTATCAGGCAGCTCTGTTCACCCAGTTCAAGTTCAGCCCGAACACGGTCATCCTGCGGCTGGCGTCGCTGCGCTTCTTCTACATTCATGTGTTGAAGCGCAACTGGAGCATCGCCGAGACCCCCTATCCGAAGAAGCTGCGTCATCTTCCCGGGGTGCTCAGTCAGGAAGAGGTTGCGCGGCTGATCGACGCGGCCGATTCCCCTTTTCATCGCATCCTGCTGATGACTCTCTATGCCACCGGCGCCCGCCGCGCAGAAGCGGCCCGCCTCAAGGTCAGCGACATCGACAGCCAACGGATGGTGGTTCACATCCACGAGGGCAAGGGCGGCAAGGACCGCGACGTCATGCTCAGCCCGAAGCTGCTCGAAGAGCTGCGCATCTACTGGCGCAGTCTCCGGCGCAAGCCGAAGGAGTGGTTGTTCCCCGGCAACCGCTGGCACACGGCAAGTTACCCTGTCACCACCAAGGTCCTCTGGTCTGCCTGCCAGATCGCTGCCGAGCGCGCCGGCCTCGACAACAGGCGCATTCATCCCCACACTTTGCGCCATTGTTTCGCGACCCATCTTCTTGAAGCCGGCGCCGACCTGCGCACTATCCAGATCCTGCTCGGCCATCGCGACCTCGAAGTAACGACCATCTATCTGCATCTGTCCCAACGGCATCTCAGCGCCACCGCCAGCCCGCTTGATGCCCTCACGTTTTCTTCCCAGCGAGGACACAAGCACAGTTGAAGAACCGGCCTCTCCTGGAGATGGCCGACATTGTTCGCTGTGCCGGACAGGCATTTGTGGAACACAGTCGCAGGTGGATCAACTGGCAACACCGGAAGGTGCTGCTGGCCATCGCGCGCTGCCGCACCGCCGCGCTGGGCGGGCATCGCGACCGCTGCACCGGCTGCGGACATACGACCAGGATCTCCTACAACTCGTGCCGAAACAGGCATTGCCCAAGATGCCAGGGCAACGCGCGCCTGCGCTGGCTCCAGGCGCGCGAACGGGAACTGCTGCCCATTCGCTATGTCCACGCGGTCTTTACTCTGCCGCGCGAACTGGCTCCGCTCGCATTACAGAACAAGCGGCCGATCTACAACCTGCTGTTCCATGCCAGCGCCGAGACCCTGCTTGAAGTCGCTCGCGATCCACGGCATCTCGGAGCCGAAATCGGTTTCTTCAGCGTGCTCCACAGCTGGAATCAGCGTTTGCAGTTTCATCCGCACGTCCACTGCGTCATTGCCGCCGGCGGTCTCGCGCCGGATCACGCAAGCTGGATTTCTGCCCGGCGTTCCTTCTTTCTGCCCATCGTTGTACTTAGCCGTATCTTCCGCGGCAAGTTTGTCGCTGGACTCCGCAGCGCCTTCCATCGCGGCGAGCTTCAGTTCCACGGCAGCCTGATGCCACTCGCCGAGCCGCGCACTTTCGCTCGATGGGTGCGGGTACTGTTCCGCCACGACTGGGTCGTTTACTCCAAGCCGCCCTTTGGCGGCCCGGAACATGTGCTGCGCTATCTCGGCGCCTACACCCATCGCGTCGCCATCTCGAACTCCAGGCTCGTCGCCCTCTCCGATGGCAACGTCACCTTCCGCTGGCGCGATTCAGCGCATGGAAACAGGAAACGGCTCATGACTCTGGATGTCGATGAGTTCCTGCGCCGCTTTCTGCTCCACCTGTTGCCGCCTGGATTCGTCCGCATCCGCAACTTCGGATTCCTCGCCAACCGCAACCGCGCTTCACTCCTGCCGCTATGCTTCCAGCTGCTCACGGGCTCAGAGAAGATCACTGCTTCGCCGGCATCACCGTGCGCCGATCAGATTCATGAACTCTGGAACTGCCCAGTCTGCGGCGCAGCCATGCGCGTCATTGAACGGCTCTCCGCCGCGCAACTCCTGCTGCGCTCGCCACCGCAACCAGGACGGTGCGCAGCATGAAGACTTATCTACATCCTCGGCCACTGCCCGTGCTGCGGCGCGCTCGCGGATTCTTTGCCTCAACTATCCCCGACTGCTCGGCCGGCTATCTCGTCTGCCCTAGACTCACACCTCATCGCGGCGTTTCACCGCACCATCCTACGGTCAGAGCAGCGAATTCCACTCCACTCAATCTGTTCCTGACCCCTCTGCACCTGCTCAGCCCCATTCAAAGTACATAGGCTTCCGCGGAGGGCGGCTTCCTTCAAGTCGCTGTATCCGAAGCGCCCCGCCAGAGAGCATGCAATTGCGCACTGTTGCGTGGCGGGGCGCTCCAGATACAGCACTAGGACATAGAGGTACTAGTCGCGTCCTCGGTGAGTGCCTCGGCGGCTTTCCCGTCGATTGACTTAAGGGACGGTCCGTGGGCTGAGATGCAAAGTACCCAAGGAGCACGATGCGAAGAGAACGGCAATCGGGAACGGAGGCGTTGAACGGGCGAGGAGGGGTTAGGGCTTAGTTGCGAAGGGATTGGGCGGATTTTTGGTGAATCCGCCCTTGGATTGAGGTCATCGGCGGATTACTGAAGGCGGGTAGCGGTGGCGGAGGCGCAGCCTGACACAAGGACGGCGCCGGTGGAATCGAAGAACTGGACCGTGGCTTCGTCAGTGAAGGAGTCGGCGTCGTGATCGAGGGTGATGGAGTGGGTGAGCTTCTGGGTCCCTTGGGTGAAAGCGCCGCCGGTGAACTGAATGTAGGCGACGTCGCTGGCGGAGTAGATGCCGTGTTCATCCCGGTCCCACGTGCCGATGCCGATGCTTCGCTGGCCAGGGAGGAAGCCAGGGTTGGAGGTGGTTTCAGTGAGCGTGCCGCCACGAGAGAACAGGAGCATCGAGCTGAAGGGCGGGCCCTTGACGCCGGTGGAGCAGTTGTAAAGGGTCACGGTGACCCACCAGGCGCCTTCCAGGCTGTGGCGCGAAGAGGACTCGTCGGATTGCGCATCGAGCGGTGCCAGCGATCCGAGCAAAACGGCGAAGATGGCGAGTTTAGCGATACGGGCAAGAATCCGAGCTTTTGAGGGTGCGAACATGCGGGCGATCTCCTTTTGGGAAAGTGAGTTGCAACTGCATGGTCAAAGTAGCTCAGGTGCGTTTGTGAAGTCTTGAGGATAGATTGAGGATTCTTGCCGGAAATGTTGAGGGAGGTTACTTCGAGGGGATGGAGGTGCTGCTAGAATCGCGGCACGGTGCGGCGAGTTCCAACGATGAACGATAAACTCCAGGTTGCCTATGAGTTCGCGAACTTCAGGCTGTTGCCGCGGGAGAAGCAGCTAGTATGCGGCGATCGGGCGGTGAAACTGCAGCCGAAGGTCTTTGACACGTTGCAGATGCTGGTGGAAAATCACGGGCGGCTGGTAGACAAGGACGACTTCCTCAGGCGGCTATGGCCAGACACATTTGTGGAAGAGGCGACATTGGCTCATTGCGTGTCGGAGCTGCGGAAAATACTGCGCGGGGGGAGCGGCGGTGTCGAGTTTATTGAGACGATCGCCAAGCGCGGGTACAGGTTCCTGGCGCCGGTGAAGGCGACGGAGTTGAGTGCGCCAGTTGCCACGACGGGAACGGTGTTGGCGGTTCTGCCGTTTGAGAATCTTGGACCGGAGGGAGACCGCGAATATCTGGCCGATGGGTTGACGGAAGAAGTGATCGCAGCGCTGGGACAGATCGATCCAGTGCGGTTGAGCGTGATCGGCAGGACGACGGTCATGCGGTACAAACGCACGACGAAGTCGCTGCGGGAGATCGGGCACGAACTGGGCGCGACATTCCTGGTAGAGAGTTCGCTGCGCAGTGAGGGCGGCCGGATCCGTGTAACTTCGAAGCTGGTGCGGGCGAACGACCAGGTGCAGGCATGGTCGGCGACGTACGACAGCGAGCCGAAGAGCATTCTGGCGTTTCAGCGGGAACTGAGCACAACGATTGCGCAGCAGATTCGCCTGCGGCTTTCGCCAGATCGGCTGGATGCGCTGGCGCGACGGCAAGCGCACAATCCCGAGGCATACGACGCTTATCTGCAGGGGCGATACTACTGGAACCTGTTTACACCGGCGACGACGCGCAAAGCGGTGGAATGCTATTTGCGGGCGACGCAGCTCGATCCGAATTATGCGCTGGCCTGGTCGGGGCTTGCGGATGCATATGCATCGAGTCCGATCCACGCGGATGCGCGTCCTCGCGAAGTGTGGGAGAAGGCGCGGCGCGCAGCGGAGCAGGCAATTGCAGCGGAGCCGGAACTGGCGGAGACGCAGACGTCGTGGGGCTTCGTGAAGTTCTGGCTGGATTGGGATTGGAGGGAGACCGAGGCGGCATATCGCAGAGCGATTGCGATCGATCCAAACTACTCGCTTGTCTACCGCCTGCTGGGGATCGCCCTCGGACATGCGGGCCATCGCGAAGAGGAGGCGCGGCAGGCAATGGAGCGGGCGCGCGAGATCGATCCGCTGCAGGCGATGCATCACGCGCTTTCGGCGCAGGTGGCATTTATGGGGCGGGACTTCCCTGCGGCGCTCGAATTTGCGCGACAAGCGTCAGTAGTGTTGACAGACTTCTGGATTGCGAATCTGCAGATGGCACAAGCATACGAACAGCTGGGCGAGGATGCTCTGGCCCTGGAGGCATTGAGCCGCGGCGGAGGAGTTGGCGGCGAAAACAGCAAAGTGCTCTCGCTCCGTGGATATGTTCTGGCGAAGATGGGGCGCGAAAACGAAGCGCGCGAGGTGATAAAGACGCTGGAAGCACTCGCACTGGAGCGCTACATGCCTCCTTACGCGATTGCGCAGGTGCATGCCGGACTTCGTGAAGTGGATCGCGCGTTTGCCTGGCTGGAACGTGGCATTGAAGATCACGATGTGCACCTCGTGATGCTGCCGACCGAACCGAAGTGGGATGCCTTGCGCCGGGATGCGCGATTTGCGAACTTGCTAAGGCGGTGCGGGCTGCCGTATAGGCGTTCTGAATTACGAGTTCTTGCGGATCGCGATGCGAGACTGCGCAAGATTTGAAGAGGGTTCGGTGAAGTATGCGCCGGTGCGGGGGAATGAGGCGAGCGACCAGATGCGCCAAAGTTACTTAACGTTCGGGTCGCCAGGTGGCATTGGCAACGGAAAACGCCGTCCCAGCCATCAACCCCATCCGAATCCGAAGACATCGCCGAGAACGCCCCACCCCATCCCTCGTCAAGCCATAAAATCTCTAAATGCCTGATTCTCCTCATCTTCCATTTGCCGATCATTAACCCCGTTTGGCGCATAATCGTTCCATGATCCGCTTCTACCCAAAAACTGACCAGACCAGGACCCCTCCCTCGCCCCTATCGTTTTCCCGGCCCGCCCTTTTTCTGACCACCGGCTTCTCTGCCTTTCTAGCCACTAACCACTACCCACTAATCACTGCCTCTACCCACCCCCCCATGCCAGTGTGTGAAACTGTGAAACTGTGAAACTGTGGAGCCTTTAGAATGAATGTCTTACAGCCACAAGTCACACAGTTTCACAGAAACTGTGAAACTGTGAGATTGACAGAAAAACGCCAAAAATGGATGACTAAATCTCTAAAAATAAGATAGATAGCGGCAAACCGATGGCCTGGAAACCGATCGCTGAAAATCGCCAAAAACAGCCTATTTCTGAAGATCGCTGAAAATGGACCGCTGAGAGCTGGCTGGTCTCTGGCTCGCTCACTTGCTCACTCGCTAACTTGCTCTTATTTCCGCTGCATTTCTTTCAGCACGATCACGATTCCCAGCGCCATGACCACGCTGATCAGCGCAAACAGGAACACGCTCGCGTAGCCGTAGAATCCAATGATCGCGCCGGCGACAGGACCGACGAGGAAGAACGACACATCGGAGAACGCCGTGTAAACCCCGAGCGCGGTTCCGCGGCTGAATTCGGGAACGCGTTTCACCGCCTCCACGCCGATGGCGGGAAAGATGAGCGAGAGACCCAAACCGCCGAATCCAGCTCCGGCCAGCGCCATCCACGCCGACGAGGCCTGCCACAGCAGAACCATGCCAACACAAACAACCAGAAGCGAGGCGATCGCCACTGGAAATCCTCCAAAACGGCTGATGGTTTTGATGAACAGCAGGCGCACGGCGATGAACCCGATGCCGAACATCGACAGGCAAAGCGCCGCTCCGGTCCAGTGCCGATTGGCATAGAAGAGCGTGACGAACGTGGCCAGCACGCTGTAGCTCACGCCAGCCAAAGCCAGCCCCATTCCGTGCGGCGCCACGCGGCCAAGCACAGCCGTGAATGGCATGTGCTCGCCCGGCTCCACCGGAACGGGAGCCTTGCGCCAGGCAATCACGAAGCTCACCGCGCCAATCAGGATGGTGAGCAAGCCGATCGACTTGAGGCCCCACTGCTGATCCAGGATCACGCCGAGCGGCGCGGCCAGCGCCATTCCGCCATACGTGCTGATGCCGTTCAGCCCGATGACCTTTGCGGTGTGCTCCTGGCCCGCGCTGGTAATGCCCCACAGCGTTGCTCCGGTCGAGCCCAGGCTCTCGCCCACTCCCAGCGCCAGCCGGCTCAGGATCAGCACGGCAAAGCTCAGCCAGTGCACCTGGTGCAACGCAGCCGCGCCCACCAGCAACGCGCCGCTCGCCGTGCAGCCTGCCATGCCCCACAGCACCGAGACCTTGGCGCCCATATGATCGGAGATGCGCCCCGCCCACGGACGGCTGAGCAGCGTGGCAATGTACTGGATGCTGATGGCCAGCCCCGCCAGCACCGCGCTGTAGCCCATGCGCAGATGCACGAATGGCGGAAGGACCGCCAGCGGCAAGCCTATGGAAACATAACAGATAAAGGTGAAGTAAACGTATCCGGCAAGACGCCACGTCCGGCCCCGCGCGGCAGGCCGGACAGAAACCGGAGCGAAGGCAGTCGAGGAATACGACATAGGATCGAACGGATGCGCTGAGTATTTGTTCTGCTCCAGTATACCGGAGAATCGCTTGACTGCGCCTCAAGCCGCGGTCACCCGCGAAAGGCGCAAGCGGGAGCCTGTGAGCAGAAAGACTGTTGTACAGATGCGAAACATTCAGTTTGCCGCTCCCGGCACAGCCGCTACTGACCGGGTTTCATCGCCCACAGAATCCCGTTCTTGATGATCCCGTAGAGGATTGGATTCGCGTAGTCTTCCTTGTTGTGGCCGAGCGCCAGGTAGAACTCGCGGCCGCCGTCGAAGTTCTGGTACCACGCCAGCGGCAGGTCGACGGGAAACTTGGTCGCGTCGATCGTCATCGGTTCAAGCGTGGCGAGTTTTGTCCGGTCGGTCACCAACACCGGATGGATACCTGGGCTCAGGTGGTCGAGGAAGTAGCATTCGTCGGTCCAGGTAAACTGCGCGGGCAATCCCTTGACGGCGGCGAAGTCTGGATCGGTGACCCGAACGGTGAACGGCTGCTGGTGCGGATGGGCCGCGAATTTGCCGCCCAGCACCGACCAGAAGTAAGGCCAATCCCGCTCCGAGCCCGAGGCCGAGTGGAGGCCGACAAATCCGCCGCCGGCTTCGACGTAATGCTTGAAGGCGTCGCGCTGAGCATCGTCGCTGAATGCCTGGTTGTTGCTGTTCGAAAACACCAGCGCGGCGTACTGGCGCAAGTTGCCGTCGGTGAAGACGCCCGGGTCGTCTGAGGCGTCAACCATGAATCCGGCCTCCTCGCCCATCTTGCGGATGGCGGCCACGCTGGCGGCGATATTGTCGTGCACATAGCCTTTGCCGTCCGGCGTGTAGTTGCGCGTGTAGACCAGAATGCGGGGCTGCGGCGCGGTCTGCGCCGCTTGGGACGAGAGCAGACACGATGTCCCGGAGAGGCAGACAACGAGACTGGCGATTCGCGAGAACTGGAGCGAAAGGCACATTGGTTCTCCTCAGAAAAATCCGTTCCAAGCCTAAATCGTCAGCCCTGCCCCCGGCGAGTCGCTCCAGAGCGAGGATTTCACTAGACTGGGACGATGGCGGGTTTCTCCATCGAGAACTTCGGTTGCAGGGCGGCGCGCGCCGACGGCGAGGCGATCGCCAGCCACCTACGTGCATTTGCTGAACGCCAGCCGTTCGCCTCCGATGTGGTGGTGGTGAATACATGCAGCGTGACCGCCGAAGCCGATCGCGCTGCTCGCGCCTTCATCCGCCGCACGCATCGCAGGAATCCCGCGGCCAGGATCGTCGTAACCGGCTGCTATGCGCAGCGCGCGCCGCAGGAGTTGGCAGCTATGCCAGGCGTGGCTGCCGTCGTCGGCAACAGCCACAAGGCTTTTGCGCCGGAGATTGTCTTTGCCTTGGCGCAATCTCCGACCCCAGCCCCGCCGTCCTCGTTTGTCCCCGTTGCCACGCTCATCTCGACGAGCGCGGCGCAAGCTGCCCCCATCTGGGCTGACGACCGCTTCGCCCACTCGTTTCTTGAGGAAGCACAGCTCGGGCCGGGCGTGCAGACTCGTCCCAATCTGAAAATTCAGGAAGGGTGCGGCAATCGCTGCACTTTTTGCGTGATCCCACAGACGCGTGGCCCATCCAGGAGCCTGCCTCACGCAGTGGTGCTTCGCCGGGTAGAGGAATTCGTCGCTGCCGGCGGCAAGGAGCTGGTGCTCTCGGGCATCAACCTTGGCCGCTGGGGTCGCGATTTTTCTTCCGGCCTCGAACGAGAGTCGCTGTCAGACCCCGGAGAAGAGTCGGCTACCGGCCCCAGAGGAGATTCGCTGGCGGGGTTGATCCGCGACATCCTCACGGGAACCGCTCTACCTCGCCTGCGCCTTAGCTCCATCGAGCCAATGGACTGGAACGACGAGCTGATCGGGCTCCTGCGCGAATTCGGAGGCCGGCACAAAGCGCGCGGCCGTCTCGCTCGCCACGCCCACCTTCCCCTGCAGTCTGGCTCTGACGCAGTGCTGCGCCGCATGCACCGCCGTTACCGGCCCTGGCACTATGCGGACAAAGTCTCCGCGCTTCTCGGTGCCGCCGGCCCCGATCTCACCCTCGGCGCAGATGTCATGGCCGGCTTCCCTGGCGAGACCGATCGCGAGTTTGAGGAGACGCTGTCTTTCGTGCGAATGCTGCCTTTCGGCTACCTTCACCTCTTTCCCTTCTCGCCGCGGCCGGGCACGCCGGGCTGGGCGCTTCATGCCGCATCGCCCGTACCCCCGGCCGCCGTTGAAGAACGCTTGGCCGCGCTCCGCGCCCTCGCCGCCGAGAAGACGCGCATCCATCGCAGCCGCTTCATCGGCCGCGAGCTCGACGCCATCACGCTCCATACACCCCCCTCGCTCTCTTCCCAAGGCATCACCGCGGCCCTCACCGAGAACTTCATTCCCATCAGCCTCGGCGGCCAGTTCCCATCGAATCGGCTCCTTCAGGTCCGCATCACTGCTCTTGGTTCCGACGGCCAGTTAACCGCCCTTCAAGGCGACTAACCTCTTTCTACAGAGAAGCCAAGCCAATGCTATACTCAGTTTGCGTTCGCTTTGCGGCGGCCCATGGAGCGCCCTGTTCCGGCCCGCTCGGCACGCATTCGGAGGAGTACCATCGCATTCGATAAACGCGCTGCCAAGTCCTTTATCCGCATCAACGACAGAATTCGTGCGCGCGAAGTCCGCGTCATCGACGAAAACGGCGAACAACTTGGCATCCTGCAGCCCTTCGAGGCTCTCCGCATCGCCCGCGAACGTGGCCTTGACCTGGTCGAAGTTTCGCCCACTGCCGTCCCGCCCGTTTGCCGAATTCAGGACTACGGCCGTTTTCTCTACGAGAAGGAAAAGAGCGAGCGCGCCGCGCGGAAGCGCCAGAAGGTCATCACCGTCAAGGAAGTCAAGTTCTCCGTCACCGTCGACGAGCACGACTACCAGACCAAGAAGAATCAGGCCGTCCGCTTCCTCACTGAGGGCGACAAGGTCAAAGCAAGTCTTCGCTTCCGCGGCCGCCAGATGGCCCATCGCGAGCTCGGCTACAAGATCATTAACCGCCTGATCCAGGACATCGGCGGCGCTGGCGTGGTTGAATTCATGCCGCGCATGGAGGGCACCATCCTCCACGCCATCCTCGCCCCGGGGCGCAAGGAAGTGCCCAAATCCAAGGGAGATTCCGCCGCCCCAGCCGTGCAAGTTTAGCCATCGGCTTAAGGCAACCCAAATTAAGATTCCTGCATCCCAACGGTGGGTAGCTGTGTGTACTCGGCGCGCTCCATCCACGGGATTTCAGATCGCGGGAGAAGGCCCTGCCAGCGAAGGCTCACAGAATCTTTGCGTGACCTGAACGAAGAGGTCCATTCTTACGGTCGCGGAAACATGAAATTGCCCTAATCCGAAGGTGTTATTGCTTTGCAAGATACCCTGATCCGAAAGTTACATTTCTTTCGGAGCGCAATTCAGGCGATTCTGTAAACACCGACAGGCATGTTTGGCGTCTAGTTGGTATTGGGGGTTTGTTCGAGTTCGGTTTCCGGATCCCAGCTCGTTTAATCTCCGGCCGAGGATTCCATCAGATTCTGGAGTTGCCCATGAGACCCATGAAACTGCTTCACGTCTTTCCGGTTGTCATGATTGTTGTAGGGGCGGCATTACTCTTTGAGCGCCCTGCTTACGCATACGCCGATCCGGGCACCGGCCTGCTTGCCGTTCAGGCCGCTGGATCTGCGCTGGTGGCCACCGGATGGTATCTGCGCCGGAAGATTTATTCCCTTTTCCATTCCGACGATGTAACTGGGCCCGACAGGAAAGAACGGTCTGCCATTGCGCACACCGAGGACTCGCCAAATTCGTGAATGGGACCCCGGACTTATCCCGCCAGGATTCGGGTTCCCCCTCCCGAGACAATGAACTGGAATTAACCTTCCGCGATCCAGCCGGAGAACTTCGGCTTGTCGCTGGCTGCGCCTTGCGGCGGATTCGCCCCTCTGCGGCGGATGAAACGCAAGCATTTCTCGCGTCTCCGTTGCGCAGGTCTCTCGAGCTAAGCGGTGACCTGATTCCCAGCCGAATTGCTGAGCCCGGCTCCCATCCGTCGATCGCAGCCGGCGAATTGTGGCTCGAACACCCACGCGTCGATCCCATCAGCTATCCATGGGAGTGGACCATTGCACAGTGGCGCGCCGCCGCCGAACTCACGCTCCGGGCCGCCAGCCAGGCTATCGACGCTGGGTGGACCCTGAAGGACGCGACGCCGCTGAACATCCTTTTCGCAGGTCCACAACCCATCCTTGTGGATGTTCTATCCTTCGAGCGCCGCGACCCGCACTCGACCGTCTGGCTGGCCTACGGCCAATTCGTCCGCACAT
>CAWIFE010000026.1:0-46805 GCA_963835355.1 uncultured Acidobacteriaceae bacterium
CGGGAGTGAATTCGCCGGCCAACGCGCAGGCGAACGAGCTGGTGTTTGCGGAAGATGCGGCGACGGCGGGTGCGGCGCTCAAGAGTTCCGCAGCGGCGGTGGTTCTGAAGGCGGCGACAGGAGTGGACTACGCGTCGAATCCGTCGATTGCGGTGGTTGAGTCGGACCAGCCGAAATTGTGGTTTGCGCGGGCAGCGAAGATGCTCGCGAAACCGCTGCCAGCCGGGGGAGCTCATCCGAGTGCGGTGGTTGGTACCGACGTCAAGCTCGGCGCGGAAGTGACCGTTGGCGCTGGCGCGGTGATCGGCGATCGCGCGCAGATCGGCACAGGAACGCGCATCGAGGCAGGAGCAGTCATTGGTGAGGGCGTGAAGATCGGCGAGCATTGCCGCATCTATCCGCGCGTGGTGGTTTATCCGGGAACAACGATTGGGGATCGCGTGATGATTCATGCCGGCGTGGTGTTGGGCGCGGACGGATTTGGCTATGTGCGCGACGCAGCGACCGGCGCATGCACGCAGTTTCCGCAGCAGGGAACGCTGGTGATCGAAGACGATGTGGAGATCGGCGCGAACTGCACGATTGACCGGGGCGCGCTGGGCGAGACGCGTGTGCGGCGCGGGGCCAAGTTCGACAATCTGGTCCACGTGGGCCATAACTGTGACATTGGCGAGGATGCGATTCTGGTCGCGCTCACGGGCATCTCCGGCTCGAGCACGATTGGCAAAGGTGCGGTGCTTGCAGGGCAGGTGGGCATCGGCGACCATGTGCACGTGGGGCCGGGCGTGATTCTTGGCGGGCAGGCGGGCGTGTTCAGCGGCAAGACGGTGACCAATGAGGGCCTGAAGCCGGGGACGGTGCACTGGGGCACGCCGGCGCGGCCGCTGCAGCAGGTGTTGCGCGAGCAGGCTACGCTGGCGAGGCTGGCGCGAAGAACGGGGACCAAGGGACCAAGGGACCAAGGGACCAGGTGATCGTGCGATGGCGATCATTGTCGTTGGCGGGGGCGGGCGCGGCGCGGGCAAAGACAGCGCTGGTGTGCGGACTGATGCGCGCGCTGCCGGAGATCTCCTGGACGGCAGTCAAGGTGACAACGCACGAGCACGGGAAGGCGACCGAGATCTGGGAGGAAACGGCACCGGGCGATTCGAGCCGACACGGCGCGCTATCTGGCAGCCGGAGCGCGGCGCGCGTTGCTGGTGACCGCGAGCGACGATACGCTTGGACCGATTGTGCAGCAGGTTCTGCGGGAGAGTTTGCCGCCGGCGGGTGCGGTCGATGTTGGCGCGGTTAAGGCCGGCACGATGAGAACCGGTTCGACGGCCGGCGTGATCTTCGAATCGAATTCGATTCTGCGCCATCTGCGGCCCGACGTTTGCCTTTGCGCGGCGACCAGCCCGTGGGTGCAGAAGAAGCCGACGTACGATCTTTTGTCGCAACGCATGGATGCGATGGTTGAGCTGGCCGGGCACGATCACATCATCGAGGCGGAGAAGCTTACGTTTCGGCTGGCGGCGATGGAGCGGGTGTCAGCGACCATGCAGGACTGGTTGCGGGAGCGGCTCAGTGACCCTTTGCCTTGACTTCCATCCCCAGCGGGATTAACGTGGGCGAACATTCCCTTGAACTGCGTTTGCGTTTCTTAATGCAACGGGTGGAGTGTGCGAATTTTGGACAGTGTATCGATATCGGACAAAGCCGTGAGCTCAGATGGGCTGCGAGATGGCTCCAATGTGGAGCGGACGGTCGCAGAAGGTCATGGACTTCGCCCCGGTCCCCAAAGGCCAGGGACCGGGGGCACCCTCGCGGATGAGGATCGGCTGGCGTGGCTGGCGCTGACGCTGGCGCCGGGATTGGGGCCGAAGCGGATTCTTGACGCCGTGAAGGGACTGAAGTCGGCGAGCCAGATTTTCACGATGCCGCTGACGGCGCTTGAGGGGCTCAGGTTTCCCGCGGAGGCGGCGCAGTTCCTGTTCGACGGCAAGGGGCGGCGCGCGGCGGAAGAAGAGTGGGCGCGGGTGACGGCGCAGGGGGCGACGATTGTCGATTACGCGAGCCCGGATTATCCCGAGCGCTTGCGCGAGATCTACGATCCGCCGCCGGTGCTGTGGGTGCGCGGGGATGCAAAGCTGCTGAGCCGGCCGGCGATTGCGGTGGTGGGAACGCGGCATCCGACTCCGTATGGAACGGGGATCGCGGAGTTGCTGTCGCGGGACCTGGCGGCGAGGCGGTTGCTGATTGTGAGCGGCATGGCGCGGGGGATCGACAGTTGCGCACACAAAGGCGCTCTGGCTGCGCGCATGCCCACGGTGGCTGTGTGGGGCACGGGAATTGACGTGGTGTATCCCAAGGAGAACAAGAAGCTGGCCGAAGAGATTCTCGCGACGGGCGGGGCGATTGTGAGCGAAGTGCCGATGGGAACTTTTCCAGCGCCACAGAACTTTCCCCGGCGGAATCGCATTTTGAGCGGGCTGTGCGTCGCGGTGCTGGTGGTAGAGGCCGGGGAAAACTCCGGGACGCGCGTGACGGCCCGGTGCGCGGCGGAGCAGAACCGGGACTTGTTTGCCGTTCCGGGGAATGTGACCAACAAAGGCTCCTGGACCCCTAACACGCTGATAAAACAGGGAGCTAAGCTGGTGGCCACCTGGGAGGACATCTGGGAGGATCTGCCCTCGCAGGTGCGTCTGGAACTGGAGGCCGAGGGGCAGACTGCATCCAAACCGGAGGCTGGCGCATCCCTACTGGCTGATCCAGTGCTACGGCCCCAGGAGGCTATGGTGCTGGAGGTCCTGCGCGCCGACGAGAGCCTGCAGATCGATGAGATTCTCGATTTGCTTGAGACGCAACTCACTTCATCTGAGGTATTTACCGCACTTTTCGAGCTGGAGATGGCGGGCCGGATTCGGCAACTGCCGGGGAAGAATTACGTGCGAACGATGTAAAGACAGGGACCGAGGGACCCAGGGACCGAGGCACCCAGGGGCCGAGAGGGAGGGATCGGGGACCAGGGATTAGAAAAGCTGAGGCCGCGACAGGAAAACAGAGCTTCGGCGGGCCAGCCGCCGAGCCGATTGCCAAAATGTGGCAGTTACTTTCAGGATGCGCCTCCGTATATGGATGCAAAAGGATGGATTTGAGGCGGTTTGTGGGCCGCAGAGGCCGGTTTTTGCACCTGGAATTGGGACGGATCCGGAAGGAAAACTCGACAGGCTGGTAGAAATGAAGGGGTATTCCGTGCTACGGTGCAAGCCTTGTGGCCAATTTTTTGCCGGAGCCGGCACGGGAATGCAATGAACGGCGAGCCGAGTGGCGCGGGCAAAACGCGGAACAAGGCGCGGAACGAGACGCGGAACAAGACGCGTGAATGGGCCGCTGGAACGGAATGCCTGTGAGAGAGTCAAACATGGGAACGGGCATGGGAACGAGCAAGCGAACAGGGTAGAGAGGGAATCGGGTCAAGGGATGGCAACAACGAAATCATTGGTGATCGTGGAATCGCCGGCCAAGGCGAAGACGATCGAAAAATATCTGGGCAAGGGATTCGATGTGCGGGCCTCGGTGGGCCACATCATGGACCTGCCCAAGAACGAACTTGGCGTGGAGCTCGAGAAGCGCACCTTCGAGCCGGAGCTGATCGTGTCTCCGGGCAAGGAGAAGGTGGTTGAGCAGTTGAAAAAGGCAGGCGCCAAGGCCGACGAAATCTATCTTGCGCCCGACCCGGACCGCGAAGGTGAGGCGATTGCGTACCACCTCGCCATTCAACTGGGAACCAACGCCAAAGAGAGAAAGAAGATTCACCGCGTCACCTTCAACGAAATTACGAAGAAGGCCGTGCAGGAAGCGTTCAAGCATGCACGCGACATCGACGAGAATCTAGTGGCCGCGCAACAGACGCGGCGCGTGCTCGATCGCCTGGTGGGCTACCAGATTTCTCCGCTGCTTTGGGACAAGGTGCGGCGCGGACTTTCGGCGGGGCGCGTGCAGACTGTTGCGCTGCGGTTGATCGTGGAACGCGAGCGCGAGATTCGGGCCTTCCAGCCGGTTGAGTACTGGACGCTGGAGGCTCTGCTCCATCCTGAAAAACAAGCTGATCAAAAATTCAAGGCAAAGTTCATCGGCATCGGCGGCGAGCCGGCGCGCGTGGCAAACGGCACGGACAAGGACGGCAAGGAGCTGTTCATCGCGAGCGCGCTGCCTGACAAGAAGCAAATGGACGAGGTGGTGGCCGCGCTGGAGAAGGCGGACTGGTCGATCACCGGCGTGCAGGCGCGCGAACAGCAGCGCCGGCCGCTGGCGCCGTTCATCACCAGCCAACTGCAGCGTGACGCAGCCAACAAGCTGGGCTTCAACGTACGCCGGACGATGGGCGTAGCGCAGCGACTTTATGAGGGCGTGGATATCGGCACGGAGGGCACGACGGGCCTCATCACCTATATGCGTACCGATTCCCCGCGCGTAGCGCCTGAGGCGGTAGCCGGCGCGCGCGAGTGGGTGGCGAAAGAATTGGGCAAACAATACCTGCCCGACTCGCCGAACGTATACAAGGGCAAGAAGGACGCGCAGGACGCGCACGAAGCGATCCGGCCGACGGACGCATCGCGCACGCCAGAGTCGATTGCGCGCTACCTGAGCGACGAGCAACTGAAGCTCTACACGCTGATCTGGCGGCGCTTTGTGGCGTCGCAGATGGTTCCCGCGGTCTACGACGTAACCACGGCGAACATTGCCGCAGTTTCGCGGACGACGCGCAAGACTTACGATTTTCGCGTGAGCGGCTCGGTCATGCGATTCGACGGCTTCCTGAAGGTCTATGAAGTCTCCGAAGACAAGAAGGACGATGACGATGAGAGCGCGAACCGGCTGCCGAACCTCGACGGGGTGAAGACGCTGGAGCGCGACGAACTGTTGCCCGAAGATCACTTTACGCAGCCGCCCCCGCGCTACAACGAATCCTCGCTGGTGAAGGAGCTGGAAGAACGCGGCATCGGCCGGCCTTCGACCTACGCGTCGATCATCAATACCATCCAGGACCGCGAGTACGTGGTGAAACACGGCGGCTCGCGCGGGCGTTTCTATCCGACAGAAATCGGCGTGGTGGTGTGCGACCTGCTGGTGGAGAACTTCCCGTATATCTTCGACACCGCGTACACGGCGAAACTGGAGACCGAACTCGACGACATCGAAGAGGGCACGGAGAAGTGGACCGATCTGCTGAACGGCTTCTACGACCACTTTGAAGACGAATTGAAGGACGCCGGCAAGAAAATGCGGAACATCAAGCGCATGGAGGAAGTGACCGGCGAAAAGTGCGAGGTGTGCGGATCGCCTCTGGTGCTCAAGTGGGGCAAGTTCGGCACGTTCTTCGCTTGCTCGGCTTACAACAAGAAGGATCCGGCGAGCTGTTCGTTCACCAAGGAGAACATCGCGTCGAAACCAGACCTGAACACGCCCGAAGCGCAGGAGGCCGGAGACACGGAGGAGTACTGCGAGAACTGCGGCAAGGTGATGGTCATGCGGCGCGGGCTTTTCGGGCCGTTCATGGCGTGCCCCGACTACAACGCCGATCCGCCGTGCAAGACGTTCCGCAAGCTGAGCTCGAAGCAGCAGCAAAAGCCGCCAGAGCCGACCGGCGAGCCTTGCCCGGCGTGCGGCAAGCCGCTGGTGCTGCGGCAGGGTGCATACGGCGAATTCGTATCGTGCTCCGGCTATCCGAAGTGCAAATACGTGAAGCAGAATCTGGTTGAAGGGATGAAGTGCCCCAAGTGCGGCGAGGGCGACCTGGCCGAGCGGCGGGCGCGCAGGGGCAACGTCTTCTGGGGCTGCACCAACTATCCCAAGTGCGACTTCACTTCGAATCTGAAGCCGGTGGCAAAGAAGTGCCCCAAGTGCGGAAGTCCGTACCTGCTGGAAAAGACGCTGAAGTCGGGTGTGTTTCTGGTGTGCCCGAATTTGAAGAAGTCGGCCGAGGAAGAGGCTAAGACGAAAAAGCGCGGCAAGAAGGCTCCCGCGGCTGAAGAGGGAGTCAAGGTGGTGTGCACCTACTCGAAGCGCATTGGCGATGCGCCACCGCCGCCAACGGCTGAGACCCACGGCCCGGTCGTCGAAAAGAAGGAAGAAAACCAGGAGTTGCAGCCGGCGTAATGCGGGATGAAAGACATTTTTATGCTCGGCGGTCCAAACGGCGCGGGCAAGACGACTGCCGCGCGAGTGTTGTTGCCGTCCAAGCTGCACGCCGATACATATATCAACGCCGACGAGATTGCTCGCCGGATTGATCCAAATAATCCAGAAAGTGCAGCTCTTGCAGCCGGGCGAATCATGCTTGGACGCATAAATGAACTGATCGCGGCGGGAGTGAGCTTTGCATTTGAGACGACCTGCGCAGGACGCGTTTACCTCCGGCTCCTTGAGAACTGCAAGCTCAATGGATGGAAGGTATCGCTCATCTATCTCTGGATTCCGTCGCCCGAGTATTCACTAGCCCGCGTCGCGCGCCGCGTCAGTCAGGGAGGACATGCCATACCGGAAGATGTTATCCGACGGAGGTACAAGGCAGGACTCCACAACATGCGTCACCTGTACCTGCCTCTAGCCGACGACGCCACAATCTACGATAATAGGGATAACGCGTTGAAGTTGATTGCCCGGCGCGAGGCTCCATACTCGCTGCAAGTTTGGGATGGGGAGATTTGGGCAAGGATCGAAGAGGAAACAGGGCGGGAACAATGACAGCACAAGAAATCTTCAAGGCTATCGACGAAGGCATGGCGGAGATCGCAGACAAGCTTGCTTCAGGCGAACTCGATGGCTCCGGGCGCTACTGGACAGACGAAGAACTCTCCTCTGGTGTGGCAAAAGATGGCAAACTGGATCCGGTTCGAGTCGATAAAGCGGACTGAGAAGTAGTCTGGCGCTGACACTGGAGCCAAGCGGGAAGCCAAGGGCGACGGTCGAAACTTCCGCAGCTTGATGCGGCTTTCTCGTGCCGGCGGCGAAATCACCCCCATTGAACGGCACATCGCAGGTCGAATCCTGTACCATTGGCAGCGGAGATGCTCAATGGAACGAATGCTGGCCACACCGGCCGATGCTGAAATCATTCTGAGACTTTACGAATTGCGCACCGAGGCGGTGATGCGCCAGGCGCGCGCCTGGGTTGGCGGCGAGTTCTGGCCCAAAACGGCAGACGAATTCTATGCTGTCTACGAAAATCCAAACGATCCGCACAATCCGTGGCTGCGACAGGTGCTGACCTATTGGGAGATGGCGGCGGCGATGGTTCTGCACGGCGCGGTCTCTGCGGAGCTGTTTGTCGACTGCAACGGCGAGGGCTTTTTCCTGCTGGCCAAGTTCGCGCACATCCTGGAAGCGATTCGGGAGAAGAATCCGACATTCCTGAACAAGACCACCGACATGATCAGTCGTTTCTCCGCGGCTGCGCAGCGCTATGAGGCGACGCTGAAGCGCGTGGAGGCGACGCGCAGCGCCCGCGCAGGGAAGTGAGGACCGGCTGCTGACGCGCTGAATTGCGGTGCAAGCATCGGCGGGTCCATCGCGGCGTCCGATTCACTCTTCCGGGTCCTGCGAACCTGGTTGGTACTCGCCATTCTGGGGCAAACTCTGGTAGTGTCGTATCGATTCCTCTTGCCCGGGCGGCTCCCAGCCGAGTCCCGGAACCGGGGAAGCCTTTGACTGAAAGCGACCGGACAATCATGGCGCGAGCAATCTGGAACGGCAGAGTCATTGCTGAGAGCGATCGAACTGAGGAACTGGATGGCGATGTCTACTTTCCGGAGTCCAGCCTCAAGCGCGAATTCTTTCGGTCGAGCTCGACCACTTCAACCCATCCTTTGAAAGGCCAGGCGCGATTTCTGACCGTCGTGATCGACGGGCAGGACAACCAGGACGCAGCCTGGTACTATCCCGATCCCAAGCCGTTTGCGCGCAAGATCAGAGGCTATGTAGGCTTTTGGCGAGGCGTGGAAGTGGAGAAGAACAAGGAATAGTGAGCAGGCAGGAACAGGCTGCCGATCGCTGAGAACGGAACACCGGAAGCGAGAGGCTGACGCCCGTTCCCACTACTGCTTGCGGCTGCGGGATCTCCAGACGCCCGCGGCAAACGCGCCTGCACCGCCCACCAGGGCCAGCACAATCGTGGGATCTTCGGGCGAGTCGTCACAGCCTGTCTGCGCGCGCAGCGGAACAGCCACCACGATCATCAGCGCGAAGCCTACGGCAAGAAGCGTTCTTTTCAGGTTCATGGCGTCCTCGAATTCCTGTTTGTGGTGTCCTCGAAAATCATGCGATGCCAAGTGCGTGGTGGATGGCCGGGTGAAGGTGCGCCCGGCCAGGCCAATCAGGGCTTGTTGACGGCGTGCGTGCCGTAAGGGGCCAGGAGGTTGGCAACGATGGGCGTGACCACTGGAGTTGCTGCGCCCACGAACTCCGTCAAGCTCTTGGCGCCGGTGCTTGAATTTGTCACCCATACATTTCCCGAGCCGTCGATGGCGATCCAGAACGGGTCATTCAACCCGGCGACCAGGTATCCGTATCCCTTGGATGGAGAAATAGCCACACCCGCCGGGGTAAACTCGCTTACTGTGTCGCCCATCAGGTTTGCGGTCCACACGTTGCCAGAGCCGTCGATGGCAAGGCCAATGGGTCCAGTCACTCCACCGCCGGTGATGGGGGAGTTGGAACTGACAGTGCCGGTAGAACCGAACTCTGAGATGCTGCCCCCGAGGATGGTTTCATTAGCGACCCAGATACTTCCTGAGCCGTCAACGGCGACGCCGAAGGGATAACTGAGACTGCCCGCGTAGCCGGTGGCGCTGACAGGCTGACCGTTCGAAGTATTGAATTCACTCAGCACGTTGCCGTCAGTGTTCGCGATCCACAGGTGGCCCGCAGTGTCGACGGCCAGACCCAAGGGCGCATAGAGCCCGCCGCCGGTGAAGGCAGTGGCGCTGACCGGCGAACCGTCGGTGGAATTGAACTCACTGAGGCTATTACCGCCGAAGTTTGCCGCCCATATGTGGCCTGAGGGGTCGATTGTGATCTCTTCGGGTTCATTCAACCCTGCGCCCTTGAATCCGGTGGTGCTCAGCGGCGCGCCGGTCGTGGGGTTGAATTCGCTCAGGCTGTTGCCATCCAGGTTTGATACCCATACGTTGCCCGTAGTGTCGATGAGAATGCCATACGGTGCACTCAGGCCGCCTCCGGTGTAGCCGGTAGATCCGGAGATTGCCGCGCCGGCGGGGCTGAACTTATTGATCGATCCTCCCAAGCTGGAGCTTGCTACCCATACGTTGCCGGAGGCGTCAATTGCCACACCTTCCGGAGAATATAATCCGCCGCCCGTGTAAACAATGGCGAGGGTGAAGTCGTTGGGCGCGGCGCTGAGCATGGGTTGGAAGGGCGAAGTTCCCGTTTGCAGGCCATACAAGTTGGCGACGTTTGCGCCGGGATTGTGCGCGATGTTGATCGCCGCGGTGGCTGTGTCTGTGGGTTGGGTGCCCGTCGTTCCACCCGACAAAGCGTTCGTGAACAGCGTGTAGCAAGGCGTCGGACTCGCCCCGCCGGTAACGGCTCCGTTTGAGTTGATGCACGCCGCCAGAATGTTGGCCAGGGTATTGATCTCGCTCTGCGGCACTGTTCCGTTACCCGCCGGCGTGGTGGCAAGGGCCAAGCCCGTGGTCGATGTATAGAGGTTGTCCAGAGCATTGCCCACATTGTTGAGGCCTGTCGCACCCAGAGCGGTGTTCGGAGTGGACACGTGCGTTGGATCGACAGTGTAGCCGGCGACGGCATACGCAATCGCGACGGTCGAAACCTCGTTTACGATCACGAATGTCGATGAGTAGTTGGCCTTGTTGCAAGGCCCGACTCCGGCGACCAATCCCGCCGCTGCGTTCGCGCCCGAACCCGCGCTGCCGCCCACCGCGTAGACGTAAGTATTCGGAGTTGCGCTGGGACAGTTGTAATCGCCGGTGACGATGAAAATGCCGTTCGAATCCGTAGTCACGTAGTAGTTGCCGCTTCCATCGACGTGGGTGTTGCTCCCGCTACTGTTCAGCAGGGACACCGCGGCGCTGCCGTAGCCGGTGTCGTTGACCGCGTACAGATACACGTGCGCGCCAACAATCGGCTGCTGTCCGCCGTGGACTTTACCCGAGAAGGCCGCGCCGGGAACAGAGTCCGTTTGAATTGTGTTTGCACTCGGCATGACCGAGCAACCGCAGAGAAAAAGACCGCATGATAGTACCGCAACACCCAGGGATGTACGCACGGCGAGGACTCCTTTCGTTCACTCGTGACCCGATGTTGTGGGCCCTCAACAAATTGAGTGGAAAGACTCAGATTGTATATCACACCCATGTGCGGCATTCAATGAAAAACGATGCGGATCAGGCGCACTAAAAAGGAGCTCTCAGCCTTGAGCTTTTGACTTTCAGCGAACAGCCATCATCTCCGCGCTGCCGATGCAAGCCGCAGCGGCTGAATCTGGCGCCGAAGAAGCTGAATGCTGACAGCCGAAAGTGATCGTCAGTACGCCTGCAACTGTTCAAGCGGCAGGCGCACGCGGAAGCAGGTTGAACCCGGCTCCGACTTCACGCTCAAGTGGCCGCTATGCTTGCGCACGATGCGCATGGCGTTGTCGAGGCCAAGGCCGAGGCCTGTTCCGGGCGCCTTGGTGGTAAAGAACGGCTCGAAGATGCGCTCCTGCAGCTCGGGAGGGATGCCCGGGCCGGTATCCCAGATCTCCACCAGCAGCATCTCCGCCTCAAGCCTGCAAGCCACGCGGAGGCGGCCTTTGTCGCCGAGCGCGTCCAAGGCATTTTCGATGAGCGCGGTCCAAACCTGGTTCAGCTCGCCACTATACGCGCTGATGCGTGGCAAGTCCGGCTGGTAATCGCGTTCGACTTCAACGTGAGCCATCCGCGAGCGCAGCATCTGCAGTGTTGCATCCAGGCCGGCCGGCACGTCGACTTCGAGGATCGGGGCGCGGTCCATGTTGGAGTAGTCCTTGACCGCTCCGATGAGGTCGTAGATACGCGCCGTTGAGTTCACGATGGTTTCGGCGGCGCGCGCCGAGCGCAGATAGCGAGCGAAGTACTGCAGGGCGACGCAACACTCGCCCGGGCTGAGAAATCCACGCAGTTCGTCGAGATCGTCCGTGGTGACGAGCTGCTCGGCGAGCTGGGCCGCCACTTCCCAGGCATCGCCGCATCCGACGCCGTTGAGCCAGGCGCGAAGCGATTCCTCGCGGCGAATGAATCCGAGAGCGTCGGTTTCGGGGGGCGGCTCGAGAGTTTCCCCGCTGCGACAGAAAATCTTCTCCTCCCAGACCTCGATTTTTAGCATTTTTTCCTCGGTTAATCCGAGGCCAATGAGCTTGATGCGATTGCTGCGATTGGCGCGAAAGGCAGTCAGCAGGGTTGCCGCAGCGCGCTGCGCGGCCGACGCGGGATTATTGAGCTCGTGCGCCAGGTTTCCGGCCAGTTGGCCGAGCGCCGCAAGCTTCTCCGCCTGTTGTTCGATGCGGGTGACTTCGCGCACGCGGTCGAGCAAGGTAGAGACCACGCGCTGCGTCATGGAGGGAATGGCGTCGAGCATCTCAGGAAAGACCGAGCGGTGAATCGTCAGCGTCCACACCGGCGAGACGGCGAATCCCTGCCCGCCGTAACTCTTCATGCGCGAGAAGGGCAACAGGCCCGTCATCTGTCCAGCGCGGCCGATGAACAGGGCCATCGGCCCTCCGTGCTGGCGGCGCACGTGAATCTCGCCTTTGAGAATGAGGACCATGTGTTCGGCGGGAGCGCCTTCTTCAAACAAAGTGTCCCCAGGATTGGCGATGTACTCCTGGCCGTGACGCGCCAGCCAGAGGCGGTCTTCGAGCGGCAAACCATGCAAGGCGCCAATGCGATCGATGGCTTCCGCGATCTCTTCGAGCGGCGTGGGAGTGGCTGGCGGAGTGACGGTGGGGGCAAGCATCGGGGACCTCCGGTGTTCAACGACAGGATAGCTGATTGGCGGATCGGGACTAGCGTCGTTCGGGCGCGGCGGGTTCGTGCTCAATTTGAGCCTGACGTGCCGATGCTTCTGCCTCGGCTCGTGGCGCAACGTTCCAGGCGTCCGCGACGATGTAGAGCGGCCGCCCCTTGCTTTCCTCAAAGATCTTGGCGACGTACTCTCCAAGAATGCCGACAGTGATCAGCAAGGCGGCGTTGCTCATGCAGAGCACGATCATGAGCGATGTCCATCCTGCCACGGTTCGGCCGGAGAAATGCGCAACGAGGGCCCGGACTGCTTCTTCAATGGCCAGTAGCGCCATCAACCCGCCGGCGAAGAAACTCATGCGCAGCGGCAGAGGAGAAAAGGAGATGGCAGCGGTCCAAGCCAGGCGGATCATGCGGCTGAGGGGGTATTTTGTGCTGCCGGCCACGCGCGCAGGACGCTCGTAGCGCACGCAGATTTGCGGATAGCCCACCCAGGCCACCATGCCGCGCAGAAATCGGTGCAGCTCGCGCATGGAGCGCAGACTGTCGACACAGCGGCGCGACATCAGGCGAAAGTCGCCGACGTCGTGCGGCAGCGACTTGAGGAAAAAGAATTGCATCATGCGGTAGAAAAACCATGCGGTGGCGCGTTTGAAGAGATTCTCGCCCACGCGAATGGTTCGCTGGCCGCAAACCACGTCGTAGCCATTGCAATACTGCGCAACCATTTCGTGAATCACGTCGAGCGGGTCCTGCAGATCGGCATCCATAAGAACCACCGCGTCGCCGGTTGCGTAGTCGACTCCTGCCGTTGCCGCCAACTGGTGGCCGAAGTTTCTGGAGAGGCTCAGCACCTTGATGCGACGGTCGCGCCGCTCCATTCGGCGAGAAATTCAAGGGTACGGTCAGTGCTGCCGTCGTTCACCAGGACAACTTCGCAGGGATACGGCGAGGCGTTGATGAAGCGCGTGATTTCGGCGGCAAAGAGCGGGAGGCTCTGCTCCTCGTTGTAGCAGGGAACGACGAGCGAGAGTAGAGCCGGCTCGGGCCGTGTTCGCAGATAGGTAGAAGACATAGTCAGCGGTTTGTCAAAGTTGGAACCCTGATTTCGGGGATGAAGCCATCGACCTTGATGGTATCGCCTGCGACCGCTTTGTGGCCACGATGGGAGCTTACTCGGCTTGAGTGGCGAAGCCGCCTTCGACCTTCGCTGGTTTAAGTGCCTTGGCGCGCCGCAGCGAGAGGGCGCCGGCAACGCCGAGGACAACAACAGCAGGTTCAAGCGGCTGGCGGTAATCCATCATGGGATGCGTGAGGTAGTAGGTGATGGGGAAGACGCCGATGAGCAACAGATACGGCATGACTGCGGTGCGATTCGTTCGCCACAAGCTGCGAATTCCGAGCAGCATGAACAGAGTCACGGTGGAGACATAAAAGACGTTTTCCGGCGTGTAGGGCTGATCGCGCAACTCGTCGGCAGAAAAACTCCAATAACCGGTCCAGTAGTAGACGACGCGGCGCAGTGTCTTGAGCGCCAGAAAACCGAACCGTGGATTGTGGCGCAGGTCGTACATCGCCATTGCATGCATCTGCGCCAGATAGGCCTTCTCGCCCATGGACAGATATTTCTGCAACTCCGCCGGGCTATCGGCCGGATACCCACGGTCGCCGGCTGTGGGCGGCGAGGTGTGGTCAAGATACGCTTTGCCGAAATCATCCAGGTAGAGCTCCAGCCAGATATTGTCGCGGACAGGCACAATCATGCCGAACGCGCGATAGTTGCGGATGGTCCACGGGGTGAGCACGAGGAAGAACGTGAGCATGGTGAGTGCGCCGTTGAGCACCCAGCGCTTGCCCTCCTTGTGCGCTTGCCAGAGAGCAAAGCCAAGCAGAAACGGCAGCGTGGACATGACGGAGGCGTTGGAGTGCGCGGTAATTCCGTAGAGCGCGCCAAAGCCGATCCACGCCAGCGGTTTGACGGATCGATGAATACGCTGGGCGATGCAGAAACAGGTTGTGAACAGCAGGCTGGTCAGGGAGTATTCCCAAACGCGGCCTGCGGAAAAGTAAATGGCGAAGGGATAGAGCGCCCACGTCCAGGCGGCGATTTTGGCGGCGCGAGACCCAAGCGAGTACCTGGCGCTGAAGTAGACAGGAATGCAGGTAAGCGTGGAGAGCAGGCTGTTGATGGAAAGAATGACGAATGCCGAGGTGAGGGAATAAACGCCAAACAGACGGAAGATGAGGGAGAGCAGCCCTGGATAGAGCGGGGACATGATTGCGGTGGGCCCGCTCAAGGGATAGTAAGGCGATGAAAAGCCGTGTCCGGTTGCGAGCGCGCGCGCAATCCAGCCCATCTCCCAGCCGAACGCTTCGTAGTGCTTGTCTGCGTCAGGCAGGTCGCGATAGACGAAGAAAACCACCACCATGCGGATGGCCAGCGCAACCACGAGCGCGGGAAGGATCTGGCGGAACCAGCCAACCTGCTTTGGCAGCGGGCCGGAATTCTCATCAGGGCGGGGAATTGGTTTGTTCTTCACGCGTGAAATCAAGGCTCAATGAAAACGATTCTCTCAATTGTTTCATAAGTTGACGATTGCTTGAGATCGCAGATCGCACCGCGAGGTGGTGAGAGAGGTTCTACCGGCGCGTGGAGTCTGCGGCTCAAAGTTTGCGGAGCAAGGCACGCGGACAGGGGCCGGCGGATCAGTGTGGGATCCGGCCGGGTCACTGATGACGCAGGACAGCAGGGCCCAGGTTGGGCGCAGCGACCCCAGAGATGGCTTTGCCGGGCGAACCCTCGAGATCGAAGACGATCACGTCGTTGGCTCCCTTGTGCAGCCACGGCCCGGGCAGATAGAGCGTCTTCTGCGGCCCGATATTCCACACGCGCCCCAGCGGGCGGCCGTTCACCCAGACAAACCCTTTGATGAACTGGCTGGTATCAAGAAACGTGTCGCCGGGGTGGTCGACCTGGAGGCTGCCGCGATAGAAGCAGGGGCCGGTGCAGGCTGTTGGCTGGAAGCGGATCTTTTCGGGGTCGTCCATCGGCAGCGAATAAATCTGCCAACCTGAAAGCGGCTTGCCGGCAAGCGTTACCTGATTGGTTATGCCGGCCCGCTCGCCGCGGATGGCTGTGGTGAAGTTCAAACGGCCGGTGTTTTCAACCAGGATGTCAAGGCGCGTGTTCGGCTGCGTCAGGTCGACGTGCAGTGTGTTCTGGTCGAGACGGCGATCAAGGGATCCGACGAGCTTGCCGTTGTCATAGATCTTCGCGTAGTCGTGGAGCTGATCGAGGACCAGATCACCTTGGACGGCGCCTGGGACGAAGGTCCGGTAAAGAATGTAGCCATACGCTTGATCCAGGTCTTCCATGCTGAGCAGCTGATCGGTGCGAACACGGTCGGGCAAGTTCTGCCAGAGTGAAGCGGACTGCTTGAGCTCAACGGCGGGTATGGCGATGGGCGGATCGACGGCGGGGACCGGCGGCGGCACATTGCCCGTGGCCTTCGCAATTGCATCGCGGAACCCAAAGTACTTCTGCGTGGGCCTCCCGCTCTCGTCGAGCGCGGAGTCGTAATCGTAGCTGGTCACATCGGGCTCATAGGGAGTTTTGTCCATATTCGCGCCGTTCATCCAGCCGAAGCTCGTTCCCCCGTGGAACATGTAGATGCTGATGGAGTAGCCCTGCGCGAGAATCCACTCCAGCTCTTTGGCCTGCGCCGATGCGTCGGTGACGCTGTGGTCGCCGCCCCAGTAATCGAACCAGCCGTCCCACCACTCACCCGCCATCATGGGACCGTTGGGCCGCAGCGCCTGCAAAGCCGCAAAGGACTGCCTGGCGTGGCCGGGAGAGAAGTTGATCACTGCAGGCAGATCGGGAAGCGATCCGTTGGGGATGTACTGGGGATTGTCGGCGGTGTACAGAATGGCTTTGTCAAAGCCGGCATCGACCAGGTCACGGCGAATTTGTTCCATGTAGGCGTGATCGCTGCCGAATGCGCCGTACTCGTTCTCGACCTGCACCGAAATGATCGGACCACCGTTGCCGATCTGGAGCGGCGCAAGCTCCTGCCCCAGGCGCATGAGCCAGTTTCGCGCCGGCTGCATGAATTTGGGATCGGTGCTGCGAACCACGATGCCATGATCCTTCAGCAGCCAGGCCGGGAATCCGCCCCACTCCCACTCCGCACAGGAGTAGGGTCCGGGGCGCAGATTCACAAGCAACCCTTCGCTCGCGGCCTCACGCACAAACTCGGCCACATCGTGCTGGCCCGTAAAGTCGTAAACGCCGGGGCGCGGCTCGTGAAAGTTCCAGAAGACGTACGTTGTGATCGTGTTCAATCCCATCGCCTTGGCCATGCGCAGCCGCGCGCGCCAGTATTCCCGAGGAATCCGCGCATAATGCATCTCGCCGGAGATGATCTGGAACGGCTTGCCGTCGAGCAGGAACTTTCCGCCTTCGACGCGGAAGGAATGAGCCGCCGCAGCCGGATCAACCGGCGACGAGACGTGCGAGGCCTGCGCCGCGCCCACGGCGGAAAAGACGAGTGCGAAGAGAACAAGACCGAGAGTCGAACCCAACTTGCGCGTTTGATTCATCAGCATTTTTCGTGGATTCCAGTTTGAGGGCTGACAGCATCAGCGCGCCTGAAATCCGATCGAACCGCGCCCGCTGCCGGTTGGCAACCCCACTCATCATAGTCCCGTCGAGTCGAGTGCAGCGCCGGCGGGCGCTGGCCGAGATCCCGTGCTCCTCCGATCCCGAGCGCGAGCCGCGTAGTAGCGCGTAGTAGACTGGGCCTTGGTTTTTTTCGCGGGAGCCTGCTCGATGCAGATTACGTTTGCCGCCTCGGAGTCGACGCCATTCGCCAAGACCGGCGGGCTGGCTGACGTAGTGGGCGCGCTGCCTCGTGAGCTGGTCAAACTCGGGCACAATGTGACGGTCTTTCTTCCGTTTTATGCGCGCGTGCGGAAACACATCGAAAGGGACGGCGGGGGCGAGCCGCAATACGCGATTCGTTCGCTCACCATTCCATTCCGCTCCTACAACCGGTTCGTCGGCGTGGTCGACGCCGGCAAGCGTGACGGGGTGCAGTATTACTTTATCGATTGTCCAGAACTCTTTGATCGCAAGGAGCTTTATGGGCCTAGCGGCGCCGACTATGCGGACAACGCGGAGCGCTTTGGCCTCTTCTGCCGCGCTGTCATCGAGGCCTCGAAGCGGCTCGGAGTGCCGGACGTTTTTCACGTTCACGACTGGCAAGCCGCTCTCATTCCCGTTTACCTGCGTACGACTTATCTGGCTGACCCCGATCTGCTCAACGTCGCCTCGGTGCTCACCATCCACAACGCCGCCTACCAGGGCGCGTTTCCGCCCAACACCACTGAAGAACTTCTCCTTCCCTGGGAAGTTTTCACGATGGACAAGTTGGAGCAGTACGACCACTTCAACTTCCTCAAAGGCGGAGTGGTGTTCTGTGACCAGCTGACAACTGTCAGCAAGAAGTATGCCGAGGAGATTCAGACGCCGGAGTTCGGCGAACAGCTCGACGGCATTTTTTTGAAACGCGCGGCGGACCTCGATGGCATCCTGAACGGCGTGGACTACGCGCTCTGGAACCCGGGGACGGACCCTCACCTCGCCGAGCACTTCACGCCGGAGAATCTGGATGGCAAGCGCGCCTGTCGCGCCGACCTGCTGCACGCCTTCGGCCTGGAGAACGTGCCGGAAACGAGCCCGGTGATCGGAATCCTCTCGCGCTTCGCCAAGCAGAAGGGCTTCGACATTTTGGCCGAGATCGCGAAGGAGATTGCCGAACGCGATGTTGCGGTGGTGGCGCTGGGGACCCACGACCCTTACTACGAGAATCTTTTCCGCGGCTGGGCCTTTCGCTATCCAGCCAACATCGCGGTGCAGATTCGCTACGACGAGGCGCTGGCGCACAAGATCGAAGCCGGCTCCGACATGTTTCTGATGCCGTCGCATTACGAACCATGCGGCCTGAACCAGATCTATTCGCTGAAATACGGGACAGTGCCCATTGTGCGCGCCACCGGCGGCCTGGACGACACGATCGAAGAGTGGGACGCGAAGAAGGGGACGGGCACGGGCTTCAAGTTCGCGGGATTCGATTCCAAAGACTTGCTTGCCGAGATCGATCGGGCACTGAATGCATTCCAAAACAAGAAAGCGTGGGAACGCCTGATGCGCAACGGCATGGCGCGCGACTACAGCTGGCGAGGCCCGGCAAAGGAGTATGTGCGCGTGTACGAAAAGGCTGCGGGGAAGAAGAATAGTTGAGAAATATGTACATAGCACATATTATTATATTTAGTAATCACAATTGACATTATGACTCATTTATTGTATTTTTCCCTCATAGGAGGGTGAGATGCCATCTCTCTTGGAAAAAATCGACGTAGGCTGCGCGGCAGAGGTCTTTTTGACGACAGCGCTCTTGCATCGGGAACAACCTCAGCGCTCGGACTTCTCGATCCAGGAGATTGTGGACCGGGCAGCAAGGGAAAATATCGCCGGCAGATTGCGCTCTGGCTTGAATGTTCACGCCTCGCAACACTGTGTGGCGAATCGGGCTCCGAATCCCGCTAAGCATCGCATGCTGTTTGCGACGGGGAAGCACACGAGGAGGCTACTCCTGGTTGGAGATGAAGTGCATCGAGAGCGGACAGGGAAAATCTTCCCGGATGCAGGCGAGATTCCGGAGCAGTATCTGCCGCTTCTGCATTGGGCGAAGAGGAGATACGACGATGGTGGTTCCAGGACGTTGCTGCAATCGGGGTCGGGAGATTTAGAGCGGCAGAACACCGAGCGAGGAGAGGGACCGCAACGGTGGCTTGAGTCGCTGCTGGAGATGGAAGGGTTGGGAAACGAGTGCTGGAAGGATGTGGATCCCGATGAATATGTACGCAAGCTGCGCGAGGGCTGGGAATGAGCCGCATCTTTCTCGACACGAATTTTTTTATTTATTTGTACGAAGGCCAAGGCCCGCAGGCGGCGAGGGCACGCTATCTGAGCCGCGCTTTCATCGGGCGCAGAGATGAGATTCTCACTTCGGTCATGACCCTCGGAGAAATACTTGTTGCGCCCCTGAGCAAAGGGGACTTTGCCCTCGCGCAGCGATACCGGCGGGTTTTCAGAGGCCAGGGAATTACCGTGTTGCCTTTCATAGAGCAGGCCGCTGAGGCATTCGCGCGGATTCGTATTGGCGGTGCAGTCAAGCCGCCGGATGCAATTCAACTCGCAACCGCGGGGACCGCGGGATGCGATCTGTTCCTTACCAACGACGATCGGCTTCAGGGGACAACCGTCCCCGGAGTTCACTTTATTACCTCGTTTGAAAAAGCGCCGATCTAAACAATCGGCGCCGTGCCTCTTTCTGCTAACCTGTGAACTCTCGTAGGGCAAATTTTATCTGGAGGATTGCAATGCACATTCGGTGGATGGCAGCGTGTTGTTTGCTGGGATTGGGTTCGATGATGGCGGCGGGGCAGGCGGGCAGCACAGCAAGCGGGCCGGCGCCCGGGACGATTGTCACTCCGGCGGCAGCGTTCGATTCGCAATTGAGCATTATTGAAAGCGAGATGATGAGCGCAGTGAAGGCCATGCCGGCCGATAAGTTCGACTTCGCTCCCAGCCAGGCGATTTTTGTGCCGGGCCAGAAGACCGAATTCGCGACGGTGAGGACGTTTGCGCAGCAGGCAACCCATGTGGCGCAGGCCAACTACTTTTTCTACAGCGCGGTCAGCGGGCTTAAGCCGGATGTGGACATGCAGGCGCTGCCGAAGCTGACCAAGAAAGACGACGTTGTGGCCGCGCTCGCCGGCTCGTTTGCGTTTGCACACAAGGCCATCGCCACGCTGACGCCAGCCAATGCGTTTGAGGTGGTAAAGCTCCCCGAGCCGCTCCTGCTGACGCGCGGAACGCTTGCGGGGTTCGGCGTCTCGCACGCATTCGACCACTACGGCCAGATGGTGGAGTATCTGCGGATGAACGGGATTGTGCCGCCGGCCAGCGCGCACTAAGATGTCGCGCCGATGCTCGAGCGAAGCGAGCTGGAGACGCCCGTCCTGATCTTCAGCACGTCTTCGACAATATCCGCGGCCAGCTCGAGTCCGTCGATCTCGGACATGGCGGCCTGTATTTTACGCGCAGCGCGCCGATAGGATTCGTCTTCGAGGACGGCACGCACGGCGGAGCGCAGGCGTTTTACATTTGCTTTGCGCGGTGGCACTACAATGCCCGCCGCGTGCGCGGCGACGCGCGCCGCAACACCCGGCTGGTCGTTGCCCAATGGGATGCACACCAGAGGCACGCCCTCCGCCAGCGACTCCAGAACCGTATTGATCCCGGCGTGCGTAATCACCACAGAGGCCCGTTTGACGAGCTCCAACTGCGGAGCGAATCGCACCACGAGCGGATCGCCGCTGAGAGCGCCAAGGCGATCCGGCTCCAGGCCGCCGCCCAGCGAGATCACCAGTTGAACATTCAGTCCCGCGCATGCGTCGGCGATTTTGCGAAAGAGATCCAGCGACCGATTCTGCAGCGTGCCGAGAGATGCGAAGACGAGCGGGCGTCCATCCAGCCGGTCCCATGGAAAGTCCACGGCGGGCCGCTGCAGAGCGTCAACAAATGGCCCTGTGTAATACAGGTGCGGAGGCAGAGGTTCGATGTCAAACTCAAGCGCCCGCGGCAACTGCGTGATCTGCGCGAGTTTCGAGAGTCCCTCGCCCGGATGGCGGCCCACATGCAGTCCCCACGCCACGCGGTATTCGTTGACTGCCGCAAAGATGGGCCTGGCCACGCGGGTCAGCACACGGATGGCAATCTCATTGCGCAGCCGGGCCCACCAGCGCTGGCTGCCCGACCAGCCAAAATAAAACGGCGGATAGCGATTGTCGTTGACCAGCGGCGGAATAAGCGCGAGCGATATGAAAGGGAGACCAAGGCACTCCGCAATGTTGTTGGACATGTCTGTTTCGTCCACCAACAGAGCGTCAAGGTTGGCATTGCGAACCGCCTCCAGCCCGTCGCGAAGTACCATGCGCGCGGTGTTGCTCACCCGCTCCATGGTGAACCTGAGGACCCCGAGACCCTTCATTTCGCCCAATTGCTGGTCGAGTTTTTGAAGGGTTCCGAGGGGGTAATCGCTCTGGCCAATCAGGCAGAAATCGATTCCCGCCGCTCTCACGCGGGATTCGACATCGGCAATTCCGAAGATGATGACGGCGTGTCCGCGCTGCTGCAGGCGGCGAGCCAGCGCCGTTAATGGATTCAGATGCCCGGTCCCCGGAAAACAGAACGCGCCCAGCCTTGCCATGCATCACCATGCTAATTGAATCAAGCAAAAGGAATCGTGGAGTACTGTGTCCGGCGCGGCGCGGGATTGCCATGCGCCAGCGCTAATTGTGCTTGCCCTTCCATTCCTCGTACGGTCCCTGGAAATCCTCAATGCCGCCGTCGTGGAAGATCCACAGGCGCGTCGCCACTTCGTCGATCAGGTCGTGATCGTGCGTCACCAGCAGGACCGTGCCCTCGTACCGCTGCAACGCGATGTTCAACGCGTTGATGGCTTCGAGGTCAAGGTGGTTGGTCGGTTCGTCAAAGATGAGGATGTTGGGCTTGGTCAGGATGAGTTTGCAGAAGGCGAGACGCGCCTGCTCGCCGCCCGAAAGCGCCTTCGTGGGCTTGGAGCCCTCCTCGCCGGAGAAGAGCATCTGGCCCAGAATGCCGCGAATGTCCTCGATGTGCGCGCCGGGGTTCCACTGGTGCAGCCAGTCGGCCACAGTCATGCCGTGCTCGATCGTCGCGCCTACGTCTTGCGGAAAGTAGCCCACCTGCGCCTCATGTCCCCAGAAAACCGAGCCGGAATCGATGCGTGAAATCCTTTCTCGGCCAGGCCTGGGTAATTGGCCAGCAGGCTCTTCAGCAAGGTGGTTTTTCCAGCGCCGTTGCGACCCATCAGGCAGATCTTTTCGCCGCGCAGAATGTTGGCGGTAAATCCATCGATAACTTTGAGATCGCTGTAAAACTTCGACAGATGCTTGAACTCCAAAACGTGCTTGCCACTCGGCCGGATTTGATCGAATTTGATGTAGGGCCGCTGGATGTTGGAACGCGCCAGCTCGTTGGTCTGCAGCCGCTCCACCTCCTTGCGACGGCTCGTCACCTGGCTGGAGCGCGTTCCCGCGGCAAATCGCGCAATGAACTCATTGAGCTGGGCGATCTTCTTTTCGCGCTGTGCGATTTGCGACTCGAGCGTGGAGCGAATCTGGGTCTTGGCCATCACCATGTCGTCGTAGCCGCCGGTGTAGGTGATGATCGTCTGGTAGTCGATGTCGGCGGTGTGCGTGGTGACGGAGTTGAGAAAATGCCGGTCGTGCGAGATGGCGATCATGGTGCCGTCGTAGCTGGAGAGAAAATCCTGCAACCAATGGATGGAGTCGAGATCGAGGTAGTTGGTCGGCTCGTCGAGCAGTAATGCCGGTGGTTTGCCGAAGAGCGCCTGCGCCAGCAACACGCGTACCTTCTGCCCGCCCTGCAGCTCGCCCATTTTGCGGTCGTGGAGCGGCTCGGCAATGTCCAGGCCGTCGAGCAGCACGGCGGCGTCGCTCTCGGCCGTGTAGCCGTCCTCATCGCCGATCGTGCCTTCCAGCTCGCCAAGCCGCATGCCATCTGCATCGGTCATCTCAGGCTTGGCGTAGATGCGGTCGCGCTCCTCAAGCGCCGCCCATAGCGGCTTGTTGCCCATGATGACCGTGTCGATGACGCGATAGGCGTCGAAGGCGAATTGATCCTGGCGCAACACGCCGAGTTTGCGCGGGCGCACGACCGTGCCCTTCTGCGGCTCCAGCTCGCCGGCGAGAACCTTCATGAAGGTGGACTTTCCGGAGCCATTTGGCCCGGTCAATCCGTAGCGGCGGCCGGGCGTGAAGGCTGTGCTGACGTCTTCGAAGAGAACCTTCGAGCCGTAGCGCATGGTGACATTGCTGACACTGATCATTCTTTGTTGATTTCCTGTAAGTGTTTCCGGGCGCTGCTCCCAAGCCGCAGACAGGCGCCTGCCGCGAGGGCTGGTTGATCTTGATTTTGAAGTGGGTTTAGGGCACAAAAAGCCGCCCCGAAACGGGTGCTCACTTCCGCACTTTTAGTGTCTCATAGGGACGCGGAAACTCTCTCAAACAGGAGCTCGGACCGGAGAGCCCCGATTGAGCTCACCGGGTTTTCAACCGTGACTCTTGTCGCTGGTCAAGCCTTGCGCCACGCAAAAGTCTGGCGGCGAGAAACGCTGACCACAATGTCCGCGTGGAGGCAGCTAGCTTTTCCAGCAACCCGGCGGGTCCGCCGAGATGATTCGCGGCACCGAAGGCGGCGAGAAACCCCATCATCAGGATTGCCGTGACGAGTGAATAGGCGCTCCAGCCCTTCCATCGGCCATCACGGCGGAAACGCCAGGCAAACGTGAAAAGCACGAGCAGACCGGAGTTGAAAGCGATCAGATCGCACACGAGGTGAAGGGGTTCGTAAATGAATACCGCGTCGCCAATGACGCCGATTCCCGAGAAAAGCTGGAACAGCGGGATCAGCAGCGCGTCCCGCCCATGGTCCAATTCCCGGCGAAGTCCGGCAGCAAACGCGCAAAGCAGCAGTCCGAATACGAGGAAGTTTGCTCGCTGAGCGACGCTCAGCGGTGTGAACTCAAGGGCGCTGATGGTATCGCGGGCGAAATTGTAGTTGGGGGCGAGTGCCCCGAGAATTGTAAATACCGAAAAGAAAACGACCCCGCTGAAGCCGGCTGCCAGAAGGGTCTTCTGCAATCCGGACCGCCGCACACCGGATCCCACGAAGGCGGGCGAGTTCATCGGATTCGGTTGGCTCATGAATGTGTCGTGCCCAATCGTAATAACAACCCCCTCTGCCTACTGCGCCGGCGGAACAGCATACTTGCCGGATTTGGCGTAGAGCCAGTCGTCGCCACCGGCTGGGTTGCTGGGGTCTTTGATCACGTCATAGAGCATGGTGACGGGCGCGAAACACTGCCGGTAGATGAGGCCGACATCGGCGCCGTGGTTGGGCGTGGGAATGTTCACGCCGAACATAAAGTAGGCGGGCGGATTGTCGATGCGCAGCATGCCGTTGTGAATCTGATTCGTGATCTCGTGAAGTCCGCCGCCGGAATACGTCGAGGTGCCGTCATTGCCTACGCCGAATTCATAATGCGGCGGAGTCGGGTTGTTTTGGTCGTAGGTGGTGTCGATGGCAGCCTGGTAAGCGCGGTTGATAGGCGTCATGGTTTTGGCGGCAACGACGCGGACAAGGATGGAACATGAGTTCGCCGAGCCAGGGCCGTAATTTGCGTTGACCCAATTGGCCGCGTCATCTCCGGTCTCGGCCGCAATCAACTCAGCGGGTGTCGGCGGGGGCTTGACGCCGGCGCAGATGGCGGGAAGCACGAAGAGGGATGCGGGCGGCGCAGCGAAAGAAACTTTGGTGATGTCGACCAGTGTCATCGGAGGAGCGTTGGGCATGTTCGCCACGGCGCGGAGGACCAGGCCGTCCTTCCGATCGATCCAGGCCTTCACATTGGCCCCTTGCGTTGTGCCCGCATAAATCTGAGCGGAAATGCCGTCAACAATCTCAGTGCCCGTGGGCTTCAGGTTGCCCTTGGCGATGTCGTCGGAAAACTCGGCAGCCGCGGCGAAGGGATCGCCCCAATCGCCGGAGAAGGTTCCCACGCTGCATCCAACCGTGCTGTCACTGGGGTTCCAGGTGTAGTTGGTTCCCGCAGCGATATCGATGAAGTCGTGAGTTGTCGACGCAGGTGTCGCGCCCTGCGCGGGCAAGTCCATCACCATCAGGGCCTTTAATCCATTGCGGTAAATGGTCGTGGTCGCTCCTGGCGAGCCGCCGGCTTGAACGACGGTATAGACGGTGGGCGGCGTTGTTTGGGCCAAGAGAAGCGCGGTCGATGCGAACAGACAAAGGCCGACGATAACGCGTGGAGTTGACATCGTAAGAACTCCCTTTGAGAGTGATGAATGATTCCGGAAAGGCCAACGAAGACCGAGCGAAGGGGCCTGAAAGACAGTTAGCCGATGATATTTGCAGGTGTAGCGGGCGTCAAGGCGCGAGAGATGTGCCGGCAGAACTGCCCAAGCCGCCTCAGAAGAATTCGCAGAGTTTCGCGAAGGCGTCGAGCTCGATGAGGTGCTGGCCTTCAGGCGCTTTGTCGACGGCCGCGTGCTCCAGAATCCAGGTGTCGGGGTGAAAGAGAAAGACCGCGTGCAGGCCGGCCGCGAGCGCGGGATTGATATCGCTTTTTGGGCTGTTGCCGATCATCCAACTGGTGTGCGGCTTGAGTTCGTGCCGCGCGATCACGGCGCGATACGTTGCTGGATCCTTTTCGGCCACAATCTCGACGGCGGCGAAATACGGCGCCAGGCCCGACCGGGCAAGTTTGTCGGCTTGCTCCGCATGATTGCCTTTGGTCATGAGGATGAGGTGGTGCCGGCCTGAGAGCTCGGCGAGGGTCTCGGCTACGCCGGGCAGCAACTCGATCTCCTGCTCGGCAATGGTCCGCGCGAATCCTCGAATGCGGTCGCGCTTGTCCTCGGTCACAGGCGCCGGACTCAGGCGCTCGAAGCAGTCAACCAGCGACCGCGTGAAGCTCGAGAGGCCGTATCCGTGCGCCAGGATGGTTTCGCGCTCCACTGTGTTGAGAGTTTGCCGCACTTCCGCAGGCGAGTACTCGTGGTGGTCGAGAAAACTGATGAAGGCGGCGATGGCGCGCTCGAAGTAAATGTTGTTTTCCCAAAGCGTATCGTCGGCGTCGATGAGCAACGTCTGACCGGCAGGGAAGCGTGGCATGGAGAAAGAATACAGGTTTCAGGGGTCAGGTTTCAGGTGTCAGGGATCATGTGAAGAAGTGAACGAGTGAAGGAGTGAAAAGGTGAACGATTAACTTCAGTAGCCGGGATGGGTGGCTTGGTCGGCGTTGGGCACCAGCTCCTGATAGACCAGACGGGGAACGTTGGTCTGCCAGTGATTGGTTGCGCGCGCCACGAGAACTGTTCCGAGAAAGATGAACGCGATGATGGCGGCCAGAGCGAGCGGAGTAACGGGCTGACGGAATCGCGGCTGCGCAGCGGCGCGACTGGGCGCGAGCGAGAACCGCAGCGCGCCGTCCGCTGGGCACGAGGCAATGCAGGCCATGCAGGCTGTGCACTCAACCGAGCTGATTTTTACCAGCTTGTCGACGGGCAGAGCGGCTGGGCAGGCGCGCGCACACTTGGCGCAGTCGATGCAGGCTTGAGGGTTGCGCCGGATTTTGAGAGGACTCAACAGTGAGGCCAACCCCATGAGAGCGCCGTAGGGGCAAAGATAGCGGCACCAGAAATTCTCCACGAGGATGGACAGAATGACGAGCGCGGCGATGACGATCGCCGCCGTCTGGCTCATCTCGCGGAAGAAGTTCAGCATCTTTACGTCGGCGATCAATCCGTAAGGCGTGTGCATGAACTCCGCAATCGCGGCGGCAGACATGGAGCCGATGATCAAAACAAAGAATCCCAGCAGTAGATATTTCAAGCCGCGCAACGGGAGATCGGCCCACCGCGGCAAGGGTAGATTGCGCCCGAAGATTTTCTTGCCGATTCCGGCCAGCACTTCGGAGAACGTTCCAACGGGACACAGCCAGGAGCAGAACGATTTCTTTGCGAGCAGGCTCATCGCCAGGAAAGCCATGAAGAGAAACATGGCGGCTGGATGGATGGCGGGGACGTGACCGGTGACGATGAAGACTTTGAAGTTCATCAATCCGGCGATGGGCAACCAGCCCTCCGCGCCGGCTGGCCGCGGCACCTGGAGACCGACGCCGCCGCGCTCGAAGAAGCGGAACCAGAGGTAGAACTGAATGCCGAGCCAGGCGTTGAGCAGCACGAATGCGAGTTGAAAAGTGTGGCGCAGGCGCTGCGAGTTGTCCAGAGTCACGCGACGGATAAGTCTTTTGCGATCTTTAATATGCGGGGCGATTGTAGCCGTCTGCGGGGTCATCGTCGGTCACCTGCCTCTGCGGCAAGAGTAGGGGCCTGCGCGTTGAGTGGGCTGTGATTTGGATCACGTCCAACCAGCCTCTACACAACCCACGCGGAGTTTGACGTGCGTAAGGTTACAGGCTACACTTGACCTTGTGAAGATCCTGAGTTTCGTTCATAAGGGTCTGCGAAAGCTCTACGAGGACGACGAGACGAAGGGAGTGCCTCCCAATTCAGTCGACAAACTTCGAAAAATGTTTGCGTTTCTCGATGAGATGAACGATGTGGACGAATTGAAAACACTCCCCACATGGAAGGCCCACGAGTTGTCCGGCGACCGCAAGGGCACTTGGAGTTTGAGTGTCACGGCGAACCGTCGGCTGACGTCTTGTGTCGATCAAAAGCAGCACGAGATTTATCAAAGGAATTTGGAAGACTATCACTAGAATCCTGGGAGGATGCACTATGCCGATGAGGAACCCGCCGCATCCAGGTGATTTCATCCGGACCGAGATTGTCGAAGCCGCAGGGCTTACTGTGACGGCAGCGGCGGAGGCGCTGCGCGTATCGCGGCCAACCTTGTCCAGCTTGCTGAATAGAAAGTCCGATCTTTCCGGCGAAATGGCTTTGCGGATCGAGAAGGCTTTTGGTGTGAAAATGGACACGCTGATGCGGATGCAGAGCGCGTACGACATCGCGCAGACACGCAAGCGGGCAAATCAGATTAACGTTCCCCGAGTTCCGCTGAGTTGTGTAGTCGACGTCAGCGCCTGATAGCCCGGCAATTGTGCCGACGTTACGCGCCGAGTTCGCGGCGAATCGCCGCGGCAATTGCTTCCGCGTGACGCCGCATCGCTTCTTCGCTCTCCGCCTCGATCATCACTCGCGCCAGAGGCTCGGTGCCGGAGTAGCGAATCACCACGCGGCCTTTGTCCGTCAATTCTGATTCGGCCGCGCGGATGGCGTCGACAACGGCGGGGATGGTTTCGAGCGGCTTTTTCTCGCGCACCTTCACGTTGACGATGACCTGCGGAAAGACTTTGAGATCCGCAGTGAGCTCGCCGATCGATTTGCCGGTGCGCGCCAGGAGGTCGAGAACGACCAGTGCGGTGAGCAAACCATCGCCGGTTGTGGCCAGGTGCGGAAAGAGGATGTGGCCCGATTGCTCGCCGCCGAGAGCCGCATCTTCTTTCTGCATCATTTCGAGGACGTAGCGATCGCCCACCGGCGCGCGCAACATGCGAATGCCGCTGTGCTTCAAGGCGGCTTCCAGTCCCATATTCGACATGGTGGTCGCCACCACTACATCGCCGGTCAACATGCCGCGGGCCTTTAGATCGCGCGCGGCGATCAGCAGAATAGCGTCGCCGTTGATCACATTGCCCGAGGAGCAGGCCATCATGCAGCGGTCAGCGTCGCCGTCGAAGGTCAGGCCAAGGTCCGCTCCGCGCGATTTTACTTCGCGCGCAACGAACTCGGGATGCAGCGCGCCGCATTGCGCGTTGATGTTGCGGCCATCGGGTGCGATGTTCAGCAGCGTGATGTGGGCGCACCCATCGCCATTCAAGCGGCGCAGAAGCTCGGGCGCGATTGCAGCTGCGGCGCCATTGGCGCAATCGGCGACAATCTTCAAGCCGGAAAGCGAGAGCCCCGGCACGCAGTCGATGAGGAATTGAATGTAATCGCCCTGGAGGGCAGCGTTGTCCTCGACAGGCGCGAAGCAATGCGGATCGGAGATCTTCACCTGCGCGGCGTGGAACAGAATCTCCTCTTCCATGGCCAGCTCCACCGCATCGGGGAGCTTGAATCCGTCGGCGCCGAAGAGCTTGATGCCGTTGTCAGCCCAAGGATTGTGCGAGGCGGAGATGACGACGCCGGCGTGGAACCCGTGAGTCCTTGCCAGGAATGCGACCGCGGGAGTGGTGACCACGCCCGCGCTTTCAACAATGGCGCCGGCCTGGCGCAGGCCTTCGGCCAGCGTTGCGGCAATCCATGGGCCGGATTCGCGCGTATCGCGCCCGAAGAGAACTTTGGGCCGCGGCACAGTTTTTCTCAGAGTATGCGCGAGCGCGAGCCCGACGCCAAAGATCGTCGTTGGATCGAGAGGGGACTCTCCGGCAACGGCGCGAATGCCGTCGGTGCCAAAGAGTTTGCGTGCTCCGTTGGGGGTCATTTTGCCGTTCTCTTGCCTCGTTTGAGCGTTGTGGGCGCGTGGGAAGCGCCGGGTGAAATGGTCTCGACACGGCTCAAGAACGATCCGTCGGCGAGGCGCGTGGTGAGTTGATTGCTAGGGCCGATTTGCGCCGTGGAACGAATGAGCTCGCCTTCTGACGAAAGGACCAGCGCGTAACCGCGGTCGAGAACTGCCAATGGCGAGAGGGAATGGAGGCGAGCGTCGAGAGAGCCAAGCCGCGAGGCGGAGGACTCGATTAGCCGCTCGAGGCTGCGGTCAAGGCGGGCGCGAAAGTCAGCAAGATGCTCGCGCGCATGAGCCAGTTGCTGACGTGGGTCGTGATGCAAAACGGAGGCGGCAAGCTCGGCGACGAGATTCAGGCTGCGACGCAGCTGGTTCACGACCTCGGCATCCATGCGCTCGGCCGCGTCGTCGAGGCGCTGGCTCAAGCGATAGAGCAAGGCAGTTACGCGCGATTCGGCGCGGCTGATGGGCAAATAGGTCAGCCGCTGGCGAGCCTGCAGAAGCTGAAAGCGCGTAGCGCGCTCCAGGCGGTGCGATTGCGTGGCCAGGTGCTCGGCGATCTTGTGCTGTGCCTCGGTGATGAGTTCGGCTGCGGCGGAAGGAGTTGGCGCGCGCAGGTCGGCGGCGAAGTCCGCGATGGTGAAGTCTGTTTGATGGCCCACCGCCGAAACTACAGGAAGTCTGCTCGATGCAATCGCACGCGCCACCTGCTCGCTGTTGAAGGCGGCAAGGTCTTCGAGCGAGCCTCCGCCGCGCGCAAGAACAATCAGGTCGACGAGATTTGTTGCGTTCAACTCGGCCAGCGCGGCTTCGATCTCAGCGGGCGCGGATTCACCCTGCACGGAGACCGGAGAAAGCAGAACATTCAAGCCGGAGTGGCGGCGGCCGACGATGTTCAGAAAGTCGCGGATGACAGCGCCGGTGGGGGACGTGACAATGCCCACCGTGCGCGGAAACATGGGCAGGGGTTTCTTGCGGTCAGCGTCGAAGAGGCCTTCGAGCCTGAGCCGCTCCTTTAATTGTTCGAAGGCAAGTTGCAGAGAGCCTGCGCCCACCGGCTCCATCGTCTCCGCGACAAGCTGCATCTGCCCGCGCTGTTCGTAGACGCTCACGCGGCCGCGAACCAGCACGTGCAGGCCGTCTTCAGGCCGGAAGCGGAGAAGAACAGCCTGACGCCGGAAGAGAACGATGGGCAACTGCGCATCGGCGTCCTTCAGCGTGAAATAAACGTGGCCCGATGGAGCAGGGCGGTAATTTGAAATCTCGCCCTCCACCCAGATGTCGCCGTATTCCTGCTCCACGAGTTCGCGCACCTGCGCCACCAGTTCGCGCACGGGCCAGATGCGGCGCGACGGGCGCGGCTCATCGAAACGGAGGCCCAGTTGCGGCGTCTCGTCGTTTTCTGACGCGAATGGATCGTGCGGAATCACTGTTGAAGAGTGTAACGGTTCCGGGTCAACTGCTCGATTGGCGATTTTCGATCCCGGAATGGCGGCTTTCAATCCCCGGCTGGCGGCTTTCAATCATCGCCCGCAGTTCGGCGGCGAGAGAAGCGAGGCGGGCGGCCTCGTCGGGATCGGGTGGGGATTCAGGCGCGTACGCGGCCTCCACCTCGCGCGCCAGATTGGTGCCGCGCTCCAGGTTGAACATTCCCAGGGTGCCGGCCAGCTTGTGCGCGGCAGAGTGGGCGGCCTCGCACTCGGATGCAGTGAGATTGTTCGCGGTGAGGGCCGAGGCCGCGGCTTCAAGGACGGCCACGCGCTCGAGAATCTGAGGCCGGTAGCGGACCCACATTTTGTCCAGGGCTTCGGAAATTTTCGCGTCGTGCAGAACCGGAGATTGGTCGGAATCCATCATCGGGAATCGGGTTCAATTCCAGCCCAGCGCGCGCGAAATCTGCGCCGCGAGCGTGAGCGGATCGAAGGGTTTGAAGAGCACGGCCTCGACGCCGAGGTCGGCAAATCGCCGCTGGTCCGTGCCCCGCACCTTAGCGGTTAGCAGCAGTACCGGAATGCCAGCTGTGGCCGGATTCTTGCGCAGCTCTCGAAACGTGGCAGGACCATCCATCCCCGGCATCATCACGTCCAGCAGAATCGCATCGGGGTGTAGCTCGGCGGCGCGAGCCACTCCCTGCGCACCTGAGCTGGCTTTGATCACTTCCCACCCGGCTACTGTTTCCAGGCTCAGCGAAGCTACTTCGCGAATGTCTTCTTCATCGTCGATAATCAGAATCTTGCGGCCCACGGCGGAACTTCCTCACGTTTTATTCTCAAGCGCCGCCGCGGAGTTGTCGATGGCGCCCGTCGGTGTTATTGGTTTATGGATTGGGTACCGCCGATTCGGGCAGCGCGGCGTCTTCAGTCGTACGCGAAGAACGCAGCATGGTCAGCACCAGAGCTTCCAGTTGCTGCGGCTGCACGCGCGTCTTGGCGAGGAAATAGGTGGGGCCGAGGGTGAGCTGGCTTCGCTGCTCCGCCGAGAGCTCGCGGCCGGAGTAAACCACCAACGGCAGTTGGGCCAGGTTTTCCTGCTGGCGCAGCCAATCCGCGACATTAAAGCCGTCTCCGTCGGGAAGCCCGATATCGAGCAACATCAAATGCGGCTGAAAAGTCGAGCAAGCCTTGATCGTTTCCTCGAGCGAATGCGCGGTTTGCACCTGGATGCTGTCGCGGGCGAAGACTTCGCTGATGACATTCGCCAAATCGTGGTCGTCCTCCACGATGAGGATGCGCGCCTTTTCTCCGGTGCCGCAAAGCACGCGCGCCAGCTCGGTGAGCAGAGCCTCTTCGCTGAGCGGCTTGTGGACCCATCCATCGGCGCCCGCGGGCAGCTCGCGTGGATTCTCCGGATCATCCACGCTCAACAAAACCACAGGCGTATGCGAAGTTGCATCCATCCGGCGCAGGAGCGGCAGAATCTCCCAGCCGTTCATGCCGTCCAACGCCGTATCGAGAAGGATGGCTTGCGGGTCATTGCGCGCCGCGGACAAGGTCTGCTGCACCGTGGCTGCCTGCACCACAGAATAGCCATGCCGCGCCAGTTGCGCCGCGATCCGCGGGCGCGAATCGGCATTGGCGTCGGCCAGAACAACGGTGCCGTGGCCGGGTTCGATCTCCGTCCCGCCCGCAACGGCCGCGGGAGCGGGATGATAGGGCAGAAAGATGCGGAAGGTGGAACCGCGCACTGGATTGCGCTCGGCCCAGATGCGGCCCGAGTGCTGCAACACGATGGTTCGACAGATCGCCAGGCCGAGGCCGGTGCCGCCCTTTTGCCGCGAGTCGGATGCGTCCACCTGCTGGAAGCGGCCGAAGATCGCCTCCAGCTTGTCGGCGGGAATTCCGCGTCCATGATCGATGACCGAAAGAATCACGCCGGTCACGCCGGGGCGCAGCATCACGCTCACCGGTGAGTTCGGCGGCGAGAACTTGACGGCATTGGAAAGCAAATTGGTGACAACTTGCAGCAGGCGGTCGGAATCGGCGGCAATCTCCACCTTGGTGGAGTCGTGAATCAACTGCACGCCGGCAGCATCGGCCATGGGCTGCATATCTTCGATGGCCTGCGTGACAACGTCGGCCAGTTGCACGCTGCTGAAGGCAAGCGGCTCGCGCCCGCTCTGGATCCGCTCCAAATCAAGGATGTCGTTGATCAGCCTGACCAGCCGGTCGGAATTGGTGAGGGCGATGCGCAGCAGATTCGTGGCCTTTTCGTTGGCTTCGCCAAGAATGCCCGAGCTGAGCAAGCCCAGCGCTCCGCGGATGGAAGTGAGCGGCGTGCGCAGCTCGTGGCTCACCGTGGAGATGAACTCATCCTTCATCCGGTCGAGGGCAAAACGTTGGCTGATATCGCGAAAGCTCAGCACTGAGCCCGAAACGCGGCCGTGCGCGCGGATGGGAGTAAGAGCATATTCAGAAGGGAAGTAGCTGCCGTCGGCGCGAAAGATGTTTTCTTCGCCGCTGGCTGCGGCAGATTTTGTTGCCACGCTGCGCAGAGGGCATTCTTCACTGCATGCGCGATCTGTGCCCGCGGCGCCGTGCAGCAGATCATGCACCGGCTTGCCGATCAGCGCATCCACAGGCGCACCCAGCAGCCGCGCGGCAGCGGGATTGGCAAAAGTCACCTTTCCCTGGCGGTCGAGCCCGCAGATCCCCTCAGCCACCGCATCCAGCAAAACTTCCTGTTGGCGGCTCAATTCCTCGGCGCGTCCCCGCTCCTGCGTTCGCGCCAGCAATTGCCCCAGTGAAGCCGCCGCCGTTTCGATCGCCGCCATGGCCTCGCGATCCTCGCGCAGCCTGAAGGAACAGTAGAATTCCAGCACCGCCAGCACCTTGCTGCCGGCACGAACCGGCACTGCCCAGCCTGACACCATCTCCTGTTTGAGCGCCGCGATCATGCGCCCGGATGCGGGCGCATCTTCCAGGTCTGCCGCCCACACCGTCCGTCCCTCGTGCCAGGCACGCTCCAGCAGCTCGCTTGTCCCCGTCAGCGTCAACCCCATGCTGCCCTGGATGAGCGCCTCCGCGTTGCGGCCGGGTACTCCCCACGCCGTTCCAAATTCGAGATGCTTCTGCTCGGCGCCAACCACCCACTCGATGGCCACATCCCATCCCTGCGAGATGCACAGCGCTTCAAGGATGCGCATGCCCGCCGACTCACCCGGTGCGTTTTCTCCCACGATCTGGCTCACTGCCAGTTGCAATGCCAGCCGGTTCTCGCGCTGCTTCTGCTGCGTCACATCGCGCATCAGGCAGCGCACGGCAAGAGGAACGCCGGTCTTCTGACGCCGGCTCAGGCTCAATTCCAGTTCCAGCACGCGCCCGTCCAGCGTGTGGTGGCGCAGGGGAATACGGTCCACCATCTCGCCATCGAGGGCGCGGCGGAAAAGCGCCGCCACCTCGTCCCTGACGCCTTCTGAGAACAGCTCCTCGAAGGAACGCAGATCGAGCAGCGCCGCCTGGTCCACGCCAAAGCATCGCTTCCACGCCGGATTGGCGTAGAGAAACTGACCTGCGGGGCTCAGCGTGGCGATCATCTCGGTGGAGTGCTCAAACAGGTCGCGGTACCGCTCCTGCGACTCGCGCTGCGCCAACTCGCGGTGCTGGCTGTCGGTTTGATCCACGGCCACGACGACCAACCCCGTGAGCTCGCCCAGCGCGTCGCGCAAAGCCGAGATGTGCAGCATCACCGGAATCTGCACGCCGTCTTTGCGGCGCACTTTGGCGTCAAAATTCGGAACGGTGCTCGGAGGCAGCATACGAACGCATTGCATGTACGCCGCCATCAGCCCCGCCCGGTTGGCCTCCGCCGGCCGCTCCACGCGGCACAGCTTTTGCATCTCCATTACCAGCCGCTCCGGTTCGCCGGGCGCAAGCAGCTCCAAGGTGCCCCACCGTTCCAGCAACTCAGGGGCACGGTAGCCCAGCACGCGCTCGGTCGCGGGATTGCAGTAGATCAGCCTGCCGCCAAGGTCGACCGCGACCACAGCCGGACCGGCCGAATCCAGAAGTTCCCTCAGTCCTTCGGCGATGGGCTGCATATCTTGAGCGGACCCGACGCGGAGCAGGCGCCGATTCAACAGCACCGCAAACATCGCCGTGGCCACGACGGCAGCGACAACAGGCAGCGATTCCCACCGGAAATTCGGAAAGATGCGGGCGAGAGCAGCGCCAACCGAAATTGCCAGGATGGAAAAAGGCAGAATGAGCCAGAGCTGCGAGACCCCGCCATGCTCCGCCGGCGGGGGCTGCGTTTGCTCGGTCAATACCTCCGGCCGCTCGCTCATCGGCTCCTCGTCCAAAGCCCGGCTCGAAACTGCGTCACTTCGGCACTGGCGCCTGTGCTACAGCCGCCATCCATTTGGCCCGGGGACGCCGACCAATCGGCGTCATGTGTCACGGGAAACATGCCTATGCGCCACGCGCTCCAACCGCACTTCAGACGCCTTTTGCGGACGGTAGCGCGATTAGCAGGTAGTATATTCGTTTGATTTCAGACTCTCTAGGCAAATCGTCCCGCTGCGGCTTCAAATGAAACGCTCCAGTAACCACCTCCGGCTGAGCCCGTCCTCCCTGTGTCATGTTGTGGCACGCGCTACCATCGTTCCGGCTTCATTCACCCGGCAAATTGCGCCGTATACTGGCTGCATGTTCCATCCATCCTTGGTCGTACGTCTGCTTCGATTCGCCGTGCCTGCGGGCGGCTTGTTTTTTCTGGCGGCAACCGTGCCGTCTGCTCACGCGTGGGAGCATGAGGGCCATACCATGATCAATCGGTTGTCGGCTACCACGCTTCCGGCCGATGTGCCCGCGTTTCTCGAAACGCCGGCGGCCATCGACGAGATCGAGTACCTGGGCCCCGAACCCGACCGCTGGCGCTCGCCCGCCGAGCCTGAACTCAGTGCCGCCCAGGCGCCAGAGCACTTCATCAACCTTGAAACGGCCGACGCTCTAGGGACTCTGCCCCACAAGCGCTTCGACTTCGAAGCCATGGTTTTTGCCGCCGGCCAGCGGCCCGAAAAAATCGGCCTGCAGCCCTGGGAGACCGATGAAGTGTGGGAGCGGCTGAAGGCTGCCATGCGCCAGTATCGTTTTCTCGCGGCAGCCGGCCCAAGCGGGAATGTTGACACAAAGCCCGTCGAAGCCGCCATCATCTTCTACGCCGGCTGGCTCGGTCACTACGTCGGCGACGGCTCGCAGCCCCTGCATGTGACCATCCAGTACAACGGCTGGACCGGACCCAATCCGAACGGCTACACCACCGGCCATCAAATCCACCATCAATTTGAGGGACCGTTTGTCGCCGCCAACATCCACCCATCCGACATCAAAGCCAAAATGACTCCGCCCACCGTCATTCAGGGCGATATGTTCGACGCCTACGTTGCCTACCTGCGCCACACGGCTACGTACGTCGAAAAGGTCTATCAATTGGAAAAGGCCGGCGCCTTCGTTGGCGCGGGGACGCAGGAGTCGCGCGATTTTACCGCCGCGCGCCTGGCCGCCGGAGCCAGCATGTTGCGTGACATGATTTATACGGCGTGGATCGATAGCGCCCAGCCGGTACCGGACCCGTACGCGGGGAAGTAGAGACGCTGTTACAAAACTCGCATATAGGCCAGATTTTGGAATTCTTCGGCGATGACTGAAGAGAAGCCGGCTTATGAGGAGTAAACGGCCCCGGTTAGGGCATTCGTAACGAAAAGTTGGCAACGGTTTCAGGTGGCGGCTCGCGATGCTGGCCGTAGCTTGACGGTCGGCTGATTCATAAATCAATCTGGATATGATTGAAATCACAGCAGATCCGGTAAATGTCTGATCAGAAAACCACACCAAAGAAAAAATCTCTTCGGTCACCGATGAGTTTTGGCCCTCCCGCCGGTTTTACCCAGTAGAGAGGCAAAAACGGCCAAGCTATTGCCAGCCTCCAGGAGGAGATCATCATGAACATCGCACACAAAACAGTTTTAGTTACCGGCGCAAATCGCGGCATCGGCCGCGCCCTCGTCAACGAAGCCTTGCAGCGCGGAGCCAAGAGAGTCTACGCAGGTACTCGCGGAACGCTCGACATCGCCGACGAACGCGTAACGCCCCTGATGCTCGACGTGACCAACGCCGAGCAGATCGAGCAGGCAGTCCGCCAGGTGGGCAACCTCGACGTCCTTATCAACAACTCCGGAATTGCTCCCTATGACGATCTGAGTGATCCTGCCGTCATCGAGCAAACTCTCGCCGTCAATTTCTTTGGCATGTACAAAGTTTCACGGGCGTTCCTGCCCATGCTCAAGCGCTCCAAAGGAGCCATCGTCAACAACCTGTCGCTGATGGCGCTTGCCCCGTTGCCGCTCACGCCCAGCTATGCCATTTCGAAGGCGGCCGCATTGAGCATGACGCAGTCCCTGCGGGCACTGCTGGCGAGTGAGGGAGTCACTGTGCACGGCGTCTTTCTGGGTCCCGTCGACACCGACATGACGCGCGGCTTCGAGATCCCAAAAGCCTCGCCCCAGTCCGTCGCGCACGGCATCTTCGATGGATTGCAAAACGGCGAGGAGGACATCTTCCCCGATGCAATGTCTCAGTCCATCGCGGAAGGCTGGCGCAACGGCGTTGCGAAGGAGTTCGAGCGCCAGTACGCAGGCTTCGTGCCGCAGAGCGCGGCAGCTTAAGTGTGAGCAGCGATCGCGCTGGGGCAAAAAATCAACTTCCCAAGGTGAAAAGAGAAACGGAGGAACGAGTCATGAAGAAGCAAGACTTCGCAACGTCATTCACGGTTGAGCAATCTCCCGAAGAAGTTTTCAAGGCGATCAATAACGTCCGCGGCTGGTGGTCGGGAGAAGTCTCGGGCGAAACGAACAAACTTGGCGCCAAATTCACCTACCACTACAAGGACATGCACAAGTCCACGCAGCAGGTGACGGAGTTCATTCCCGGCAAGAAGGTCGTGTGGCACGTAGCGGACGCCGACTTGACCTTTGTCAAAGACAAGACCGAATGGATCGGCACGGACATTGTCTTTGAGATTTCCAGGAAAGCCGGCAAGACCGAGCTCCGCTTTACGCACGTGGGCTTGGTTCCCGCATTCGAATGCTACGGGGGCTGCTCAGGCGCATGGGGAGCGCTCGTCGACGGCAATCTCCGCAATCTGCTCATTACGGGCAAGAATCAGCCTGACGTGTTCGCCTAAATCAGCAAATGAGAATACTCTCGCGTTCACGCGCCGGAGTATGGCAATCATTCAAGCGAATTTTCAAAACCGAGGTGCAACCATGTCGAATCAAAACTACACTGCAACCATTTCGGTCGATCAATCGCCGAAACAAGCACTCGAGGCCATCCGGAATGTTCGCGGATGGTGGTCTGAAGAGATCGAAGGCAGCACCGCCAAGGTCGGCGACGAGTTCAAGTACCACTACCAGAACCTCCACACATGCACCATGAAACTCGTGGAACTCGTCCCCGACAAGCGAGTCGCCTGGCTCGTCACGGACAACTTCTTCAGCTTCACCGAGGACAAGACCGAGTGGAAAGGCACTAAGGTTGTCTTCGACATCGCGAAGAAAGGCGACAAGACCGAGATTCGCTTCACCCACGAGGGCCTCGTCTCTGCCTACGAGTGCTACAACGTCTGCTCCGACGCCTGGGGCTCGTATATTCGCGGCAGTCTGAAAAGCTTGATCGCAACCGGCAAGGGATCTCCTAACCCGAAAGAAAGTACGGTCAAAGCCTAGAGCGACCCGGCAAAACCCGTTATCGCGCATCAAATGGAAAATGAGAAGACAAGTTCAGAGGAGGGACATATGTGCCCAGTATGCATCGCAAACGCAGCAGCAGTGGTCGCCGGAGCTGGATCCACGGGAGGATTTCTGGCGGTCTGCATCGGCAAGTTGAAGGGAGTCTTTACAGCCAACCGTTCCACTCAAAAAAGAGAGGAGAACTAAGATGGCAACGACCCATGTGAGTGACAGTCAACCCGGGAGCGATTTTAGCGCAATGAAGACGCCCCCGGTCGTTTCGCAGCAGGAGTGGGAGGCGGCGCTGAAGCAACTCCTCGTGAAAGAGAAGGCCCTGATGCACGCCCGTGACGCGATGGCCGCCGAACGCCGGCGCATGCCGTGGATGGCGATCGAGAAGAACTACCAGTTCGACGGACCCAGCGGCAAGGCAAGCTTGCTCGATTTGTTCGAGGGCCGCCGGCAGTTGATCATCTATCGCGCCTTCTTCGAGCCGGGGGTCTTTGGCTGGCCCGACCATGCCTGCCGCGGCTGCTCGCTCGGCGCAGACCAGGTCTCTCATTTGTCCCATCTGAACGCCCGCGACACGAACCCTCGCCTGGGCCTCGCGTGCATCGCAGACAGACATCGCGCGCCTGAAGGCGCGAATGGGCTGGGAGATGCCCTGGTACACCATGACCGACAGCTTCGACGTGGACTTCGGCGTGGACCAGTGGCACGGTCACAATGCATTCATCCGCGACGGAGACCAAGTGTTCCGCACGTACTTCATCAACAGCCGCGGCGACGAGGCGATGGGGACTACCTGGAGCTACCTCGATATGACGGCGCTCGGCCGCCAGGAGACGTGGGAGGATTCGCCAGAGGGTTACCCGCAAACCCCGCCCTACAAGTGGTGGAACTGGCACGACAACTACGACGCCGAGACCGCGCCGAACCCACAGTGGATCGATATCACCAACGACCCCGCAGGGGCTGCCATCCGCAGGCGCGAGGCTGAAGAGAAAAAGTGTAACTGCGAATGAGCGCAACAACAAAGGGTGCCCGCTCACCTGGCGGCAAACGCAGAAACGTGTTGACCAGCACTACAATCTTGCAACAAGAGTCTACAATCGAACGCAATGGCGATTGAGCCTGCCAAGACCGAGGATAATCAGGCCTTCGAACGGCTCGCCGAACCATTACGCCGCGAAATCAAGTTGCATTGTTACCGGATGCTCGGTTCGCTTCACGAAGCCGACGACCTTGTGCAGGAGACCTATCTGCGCGCCTGGCGTAGCTTTTCCAGCTACGAGGCCAGCGGCACTGATGAGAGCGGCTCGTTTCGTGCCTGGCTTTACCGCATCGCCACCAACGCCTGCCTCAACGCGCTTGAGAGCCGCAAGCACCAGCAACGGTATCTGCCCGATCAGCTTGGCCCCGCCAGCCCGCCGAAATTGGAGGGCGGCCCTGCGCTCGACATTCCCTGGCTCGAACCGTATCCGGACATCAACCTTGAGGGCTTTGCCGACGCCGCACCGAATCCTGAGGCGCGCTACACCGCGCGGGAGTCTGTCCAGCTCGCGTTTGTCGCCGCCATTCAGCAGTTGCCGCCGCGGCAGCGCGCCGCGCTCATCCTCTGCGACGTCCTCGGCTGGCAGTCGGCTGAGGCAGCATCTCTGCTCGACGGTTCCACCGCATCCATCAACAGCGCCCTGCAGCGAGCGCGTGAGACGCTCTCCAATCGCTACTCTGACCGCCGGCCGCCGCTTGAGTCCCAGCCAACTCCCGCCCAGCAAAAACTTCTCGGCCGCTACCTGAAGGCCTGGGAAGGGCACGACGTCGACGGCTTCGTGGCTGTACTGAAAGAAGATGCAACCGCCGTCATGCCGCCGTGGCTGCAGTGGTTTACCGGGCGCGAGGTCATCGGGACATTCTTTGCTGCAGCATGGAAGACCTGTGGCGGCCTCCATTTGGTGCCGACATCCGCGAACGGGCAGCCGGCTTTCGCAATCTATGAGCATTCGGCCGCGGACCAACGCTGGAATGCGCATTCCATTCACGTACTCACGCTTGAAAACGACGCGATTTCTGCGATCACCCTGTTTCTGGATCCCCACCTCTTTCACGACTTCGGGCTTCCGCAGTTCCTGCCGGGTGATGCGAGCTCTGGAGTGCAGAACCCTTCGCATCACGTGTAACCGCAGCTCGATTGCGCAATGCTGACGGCACGGACGATTTGGTGCGACATTGCAGACAAAGCATGTTCCAGTTCTGCACTTGCGCCATCCGACCAAAATCCTCAATAAAAACGCTCTGCACAGAGACAACGGGATAGGTCCTCGTAAACGCCCATCTCGTCATCTGCAAGATGCACGCAATGCACTGCAGCTGAATTCATTGCGTTTCCCGCGGCGATCAATGAGACGATGTTCTCGTAGCGCGAGGGCCACGACCAGACCCAGTAATGCAAAAGCCCCACCAGGTAATCACTCCGGTGAGGCTTTGGTATTTCCAGTGGCACGCCGTCTGAGAACTGGTTCCAGTGTAGCCGCCGATTCGAGCCGACTCTACGAGACCTCGTTGAGCGATCCGCCCAGCTTCAGTCGCCGGCTTCGGCGTTTCTCAGAATCGGAATGCGGCGCAGCATCAGGTTGAACGCAACCGTCATCAGCAAGACCGCCGGAATGGCAGCAACAAGCCAGGCCAACAGGGCCTCGCCGGCCAGTCCGCTCATATTTTTGGCAACATTGAGAACGGAAAAATGCTCGAGCGCGCCCGGCGTCAGTAACGGCGCGGAATGTGCGGAGAAAATCCATCTTCCCAACCGCACAAAGGGAACGATGAGCGCCAGTTGCAAGGGCATGGCGGCGTAGTTCGCGGCCTGGATGGCAGGCAGATTCAAGCGCAGGGCCAGCGCCAGCCCGGCGCAGAGAACCGTGGGAATTCCAATCACGGGTATGCAGCCAATTGCGAAGCCGAGGGCCAGTGTCAGCGCCAGCCGGAGTGGGGTGATTCCCTGGCTGAGCCAAAGAGCCGCTTTGCGCTTTGCCGCTGCAGGAATCCTGCCCACCGTCTCCTCCACGCTGAATATCTTTGTCTACAACCTAGAGACACTTGAAATGGCGTTTTGTTTTCCTGACATGAAACTCTTGTAAACGAACCAAACTCGTCATGAGGTTGGATGCGGCGGGTCCGGAATGGTTACTGTGTTTTCCGATACCACAAATGTGTTATCCCCTGCCGAGACCTGCACGGTACACCTCCGGCAGTGATCGGCGCAACCGGTCTGCGATACACTGCGATACACTTGGACCCGATGAGGGTGTTTGGCATCGATTGCGGAACCGAGGTGACCGGCTTCGGCGTCGTTGATTCCGGCGAAGGTCCGCGCGACGAGCCACTCCAGTTTCGAGCGATGGGCGCGATCCGCTTGACGAAGACGCAGGCCTTGCCGGAGCGCCTTGACCAGGTATTCAGGGAACTGACTGCCGAGCTGGAGCGCTGGCGCCCCGATGCAGTGGCCATCGAGGAAGTCTTTTATTCCGTCAATGCCAAGTCTGCATTGAAACTGGGGCAGGTGCGCGGCGTGGCGCTTCTGGCTGCGGCCCGGCAGCGCATTCCGCTGGCCGAATACGCTCCCTTGAAAATCAAATCGAGCGTCGTGGGTTACGGACTGGCGAAGAAGGAGCAAGTGCAATTCATGGTGGCGCGGCTGCTTGGATTGGCGCAACTGCCTCAACCTTCTGACGCAGCCGATGCCCTGGCCATTGCCATCTGTCACATTCACACTGCGCAAACTTTGGCGCTGCAAGGGGCCAGGCGATGAGGGCGGGCTGGCTCATCGCTGCCGCCTTCACGCTCGCGGTCCAGCTTCATGCTGCGCCTGCGGCCGATCCCGTCGTCCAGGTGGACTTCTCCAATCCCGAATTGTCGCCCCCGCAGTGGACGCTCGTCCTGCACGCCGATGGCAGCGGCCATTTTCGCTCGCAGATGGGCAGCACTTCCAGGACAGGCCTGAAGGAGATTGAAGCGCCTAACGTTGATCGCGACATTCAGGTGAGCAAGGAATTTGCCGGAAGCGTCTTTGCAGCAGCGCAGAGCCACAATTGGTTCAATACGCCTTGCGAAAGCCACCTGAAGGTTGCTTTCGAGGGCTGGAAGACATTTACTTATGACGGACCGCAGGGTCAGGGATCGTGCACCTTCAACTACTCACGCGACAAGGAACTCCAGACGCTCGGCGAATCCATGCAGGCGGTATCCGAAACGATTCTGGAGGGTGCCCGCCTTGAGGTATTGTTGCAACACGACCGCCTGGGCCTGGATCAGGAGATGGAATTCCTTACCCAGGCCGCTCAGGACGGCCGGGCACAGCAGCTCTTCGCCATCCGCGACATTTTGGAGCGGCTGGCCCAGGACGATGACGTTCTCGAACGGGTGAGAAAACGGGCGCGAGCCTTGTTGGACCGCGGCCCATCATAAATCTTTGCATTGAGGCGACTTTTTCGCTTGATTGAGTGTCCAATCAATGCAGGGGTACCGATGTTTTCGGATGTGTCGCCACAGAACCATGGAAAGGCAGGGCGTCATGAATGATTTGGGGAATCGCAGTTGGGTAGCAGGACTGGCAGCAGTGGTTCTAGCGGTGGTGTGTTTGGGACCGGCGCTGCGAGCGCAGGACCAGGCTCCGAATCAGGGGCAGGGATCGGGCCAGCCGGCTCGCGCAGTGCGCCTGAGCTATGTGGATGGCCAGGTGACTCTCGCGCAGGGTGGGCAGGTTCTGGCCCAGCAAGCTGTGGCCAATACACCTCTGTTGGAAGGCATGCAACTAACCACCGCCGACAGCGGGAAGGCCGAGATTCAATTTGAAGATGGCAGCGTAGCCCGGGTGTCTCCGGACAGCTCCATAACGCTGCAGGTTTTGAGCGGGTCGGGAACGACGGCCGTCGCTCAACTCCTGCTCACTGGCGGCCTGGCTTACTTCGAATTCCAGGGCGGAGGGCAGGCTGGCCAGATGAGCGTGTTGTTCGGCGACGCTCAACTCACCACCAGCGGCTTCACCGTGCTTCGCGTCAGCATGGACAATCCTCCCGGCGAAGTCGCCGTGTTTTCAGGAAACGCGCACCTCGATGCTGCCAACGGCGCCGTTTCCGTTGACTTGCATGGCGGCGAAAGCATCGCTCTGAACGGCGCCACTCCGGCCAACTATCAGCTCGCGGAGTCGATCGCGCCGGATTCGTGGGACGCGTGGAACTCGGATCGCGATCAGGCGCTGACGACCGAGGCTGCATCCGAGACCGGCGCATCGACGAATTTGGGCCAGAGCCAAAATCCCGCGTGGAACGATTTGGACGCCGATGGGAACTGGTACAACGTGCCCAATCAGGGCTACGTGTGGTCGCCCAACGAGGCTGCGAATGCTGGTTTCGATCCATACGGGAACGGGAACTGGATGTGGACACCGGGGTACGGGTACCTCTGGATCTCCGGCTATCCGTGGGGCTACATGCCGTTCCAGTGCGGGGCGTGGAACTTCTATGACGGATTTGGATGGGGGTGGGCGCCGGGCATGGGCGGCTGCCAGCCGTGGTGGGATGGGGGTTACTACGGAGGCCCGAACATCGGTCATGGACCGGCCGGATATCGACCGATTCCACGCCCGATTTTGCCGCGCCATCCTATCAACCCCAGGCCGGTGGCGATGATTCCTGTTAGACGGACTCCGGTGATCGTCAACTCTACTTTACCGGCGCGAAACAGAAACACGCCGGTGACCATTGGGGGGAGCACGGTCGTGCCGCTTCGCCCGTTGCCATCGCGGCCGGTCTTCGATCGCACGCCGTCGAATGCAGGGGGAAACCAGCCGCAGCCGAGGTACGGGCATGCCGCGCCGGGAGGCGGGCCGACAGCGCCGGGAGGCGGGCATGCCGCGCCGGGAGGCGGGACGACAGCGCCGGGAGGGCCTGCCGCGCCGAATCGGCCCGGTTACAACTTGAACCGCCCCGTGGCGAACCAGCCAGGTGAGCCAAACCGGCCCGTGCAGCCGCAGCCGGGACAGATGAATCACCCCGCGCCGCCGCAGCCAACTCCGGAGAATCGTCCGGCACAGCCGCAGCCGGCGCCGGGCCAAACAACTCCCTCCGAGCCGCCTGTGCAGGTTCCGATGTACAGGAGCCAGCCGGCGCCGGCTCCTGCGCCTGCGCCTGCTCCGGCGTATCGTCCTGCGCCGCCTGCTCAGCCTCCGGCTTCGCAGAGCCAGCCGCAACCGAGTCACTATACTCCTCCTCCCCCACCGAGCAATTCTGGCGGCGGGTCAGGGAACCATCCATCGGGCGGTGGTGGTGGCGGTGGCGGCTCGCCGCACCCGAGCGGAGGCTCTTCCGGCGGTGGCGGCGGTGGTGGAGGATCGCACCCGAGCGGAGGCTCTTCGGGCGGCGGTGGTGGCGGTGGTGGATCGCACCCGAGCGGAGGCTCTTCAGGCGGCAGCAGTGGCGGAGGCAGCGGCAAACACTAAGCCGATCTTCGCCAACCGGAACCGAGGTGAATCGCAAGACGCTCCGCGCACGCGCGGAGCGTCTTTCATTCTGGCCGCTTTTCATTCTGGCCAACTTGCATTCTGACCGTCTTGCATTCTGACCGTCTTGCAACCAGACCGTCCTGCAACCTGACCGCTTTGCATTCTGGCCGTCCAGCAATCGGCCCGTCTTCCATTCGCAGCGTCCGGCCTCTCGGAGAACCTTGCCGGGAGAGGTGACCACCCTGCTTACCTTCGTGCGCCTGGGCCGCGAATCCGACCTTGCAAAAGGCTAGTCTAAGAGATGTGAATGTCGAGCAAGACACGCGTTTGCGGGTCGCGGCCATTGGGTTTCTCAATCCCGCTCCGCTCATGTGGGACTTTGAGCATCCGCCGCTGAACGAGGAGCTGGCTCGCCGCTACCGCATCGACCGCATGACGCCCTCGGAGTGCGCTGCGCGACTGGCCGATGGGCGCGCCGACATCGGCCTGATTCCCATCGCATCGCTCGCCACCACGCCGGGACTGCAGATTCTGCCCGGTTGCACCATCGCTTCAAAGGGCAAGGTGCGATCGCTGATCATGGTGCATCGCGCCAGCCAGCCGCCCGGCAAGCTGCGCTCGGTAGCGGCAGACACCGCGAGCCGCACCACCCTCGCCTATGCGCGCATGCTCTTTCATAAATGGGGCAACGCGGAGGTTCCGTTCGTGCCCATGGTCGCCGATCTCGACGCCATGCTGGAGCGCGCCGATGCCGCCATTCTCATCGGCGATCCCGCGCTGCTGGCTCTCGAGGAGCGCAACAACCAATTCGAGCGCACCGGCGAAGAGCTTGTCTATCGCGACCTGGCCGAGGAGTGGCACGCGCTGACGGGCCTCGCGTTCGTCTCCGCCGTCTGGGCGATTGCCCCAACAGTGAACGCCCAGAATTCGCGCGGCATTGCATGCAGCGGAACTTTGGATGAGAGCATTGCTGAGGATTTCATTCGCTCGCGCGATCACGGCCTCGCGAATATCGACGCGCTGGTCGAGGAGTGGTCCGCGCGGTTTCCCATTCCCGAGTCGACCATTCGAGCGTATCTCACAACCAATATTCACTACGTGCTCGACGAGGAGTGCGTAAAGGGGATGCGCGGATTCTTCCGTATGGCAGCCGAGTTGGGCGTTCTCCCGCCGTACACGGTCGCGGTTCCGGAGCTCGCGGCGCGATAAAGCAGCAGGTCAGCGAGTCAGCGAGTCAGCAAATTAGCAATTCAGCAATTCGGCGAATTTGTCCGCACGGCGGACAAGTTTCGAGACAAATCTCCGCCAAAAATCAAAATCTCAGGAACGAGACTGTGAAACTGTGAAACTGTGGACAGAAGTTGCTGATTCTAAAGGCTCCACAGTTTCACAGTTTCACAGTTTCACACACAGGATGGGGGGGTGGGTCTGGATTAAGGGGGGGTGGGTGCCTGGGTATGGGGGGGTGGGTAAAAGCAGGGAACAGGGATTGGGATTGGGATTGAAAAGCAGGGAGAGAGGATAGTGAGTAATGTGAATAGAAAAACAGTGATTGGTGAGTAGGGAGTCGTGGGTAGAAAAGCAGGGACCGAGGGACGGGAAACAGGGAACAGGAACAACGATTCGTGGGTCGTAATTCGCAGGTAGAAAGGCAGAGACTTTGCGCAGCCGGAAGCCGGTAGCCTGGTGAGTCCTTGGGGTGGGGCGAGGACCTTAGGGGGAGGCTCCTTCGACTCCGCTCAGGGCAGGCTCCCGCACGACTGCCCGGCGGGTGAGGGATGCGCGCGGGTTGGAAAGAGGAGTTCGCCATACTGGTCTGATTGTGCGCCA
>CAWIFE010000027.1:0-23471 GCA_963835355.1 uncultured Acidobacteriaceae bacterium
GCAATGGCGATCTCTGCGCCGCCCTGCGCCAGTTTCCCGCCGAGTTGTTTCACCAATTCGCCAATCGTCATCGCACAACACTCATATCTCTGATCACTTCTTCACTCGTTCACCGATTCTCTTTTCCCCGTCCACGACTCACAAGCCACGGTCTACCGTTTCCTGTTCCCTGGTTTCTTGTTCCCTTGTTCCCTTGTTCACTTGGTCCCTGCCTTCAATACAGCCGCTTCTCTCCCGCCGGCCTCGTCTTCCATCGCCGGTGAATCCACAGCCACTGGTCAGGATAGCGCCGAATCCACTCCTCCAGCACCGCCGTGCAGCGCCGCGTGCCTTCCAGAATATCCGCGCCGCGGTCCGCCGTGTGAGGAATCTCGATCTCCGGCCCGAAGTGCAACACGTACTTCCCTTCGCCCGCCTCCCACAGCATGAAGCCCGGCAGCACGGCAGCGCCAGTGTTGCGCGCCACATGGGCCAGTCCTGTCCCGGTGCAGGCATCCGTGCCAAAGAACTTCACAAACTCACCCCGCGGCGGCGTCATATTCGTGTCGATCAACATCCCCACAGCGCCGCCGGCGTGCATCGGCTTAAGCAGCCCGCGCCCGAAGTCGTCCTTCGATAAAACAAAATTGCCGTGCATGCAGCGGATGCGGTTCACATATTCATCGAGCCGCCGGTTATCCAGCCTGCGGATCAGCATGCCCATGGGATGGCCCATCAGCGAGTGATAGAAACTCGACAGCTCCCACGCGCCAAGATGCCCCGTGAGAACAAGCACGCCCTTCCGTCGCGCCTGCGCCGCCACAAAATGCTCAAGCCCTTCTGTCCGAATCCAATCGCGCGTATTCTCCGGCGTATACCGCGTCATGCGGCAGAACTCGACGAGTTGCCAGCCCAGGTGAACGTAAACCTGCCGCAGGATTCTTTTTCTGGTTTTTTGAGGGAGCTCCGGCAGGGCAAGCTCAAGATTGCGCATCCCCACGCGCCGCAGCCGCCCGAAGCACCAGTAAACCCCGAACGCGATGCAGCCGGAAAAAACGCGCGCTACGCCACGCGGCAAGCGGCCCAGGCAGCTGGCAACGGCTACAACCAACCCATACTCGATGTTTTCACCCATGAGTAAGGATCAGTGTAGTCGCTCAAGACGGAGGGAACAGTGCCCTTCAGGCCCCTGACAAGGGCAGGCGCAGCCTCCGGCCTTCACGCCCGGTGGCTGACCTGCCGGCTCGCTGACTTGCTTCCTAGTGCGCCCGGGCTTGCACGAAGTTCTGTGCCACGTCGCGGACGAACTCTACTGCGCCCGGCGGCACCGCAACATCGCCACGCAGAATCGCATCGAAGTGATGCGGCGCTCCGTAGTACAGCGTCGTGTCATCCTGATTCTGGCTCACGCTCGTTCCGTCCAGGTCAATGCCGGCAAAAATGCCCTTGGTGCGCGAATAGCTCAAGAGCTCCGCGCTCATCTTCCAATCGGTCGATGCGGTTCCGGAGCGCCCCACCGGGCCGGCCGCGGCTGAAGCGTCGCCGCCGATCTTGAACTTGTCTTTCAGCAGATCCTGCATGCCGCGGTCATTCACCGCGATCAAAATCAAGTCCGTCGCCTGGCCGCCCCACTGAAATCCGATCGATCCACCGGCCATGCGGATAAACACAGGCGCGCTCCACCCGTGTCCCGTGCGGCAGGTAACCACGCCCTGTCCGTACTGAGCGCCGACGAAAAACGCGCCCTTCACCATGCTGGGGACCACAGCCACGCAAGTCGCCGACTTCAAAATGTTGTTGGGTACCGTTCGGTCACCGGCGTTCATGATCTGGTCGAGAACCACCTTGGCTGCGTCGATGCGAGCCTGCAAATCCTCCCGTGTGGAGGCGGCGAAGGCCGTAGTGGGGAGAAGCAAGCTGAGGAGAATTGAAACAATCACTTTTTTCATGGTCCTATCCTTTCCATCCCGCCGGCTCTACGCGCCGCGGATGGCTGAACTTTGTGTCGGGGAATTCATCTCTGCCGGAGTCGCCTGGTTGGAGGATTCTTGGGAACGGTCGCATGGCAGCCTGCGCCGAATCCTCCCCGACTAGTTTACAGCCCAGCCTACCGCATCCATGGGCACCGGGGTTCCACAATTGCCATACCCGCGCCGGCGCGGTCATGAAAAGATGATCAACCAATAAATGCCGAGTGGGTGGTCATCTCACCGGAACAGTGCCGGTCATTGCGCGCATTCTTATCTCCGATTGGCAATGCTCTCCTTCTCCGCTTGCATCTCCTGGCGAGCGCGCACCAGGCGGCCCTTGGCGGCGGCGCTATTCTCCTCGATTCGCCAGGCCCGTTGATAGTTCACTGCTGCTGCCGCGTAATTGCCCTTGTGCATCTGTTGGTTGGCCAAATCGAAATAACTCTGCGCGGAACGTGACATAGCTCCACGAGACCCCGGCGCCAAGGCCATTCGGCGAGTCGATGTCGACGCCGGAACCCTCGAGAACGCCGCAGCATGCGGCCCTCCGCTTGACCTCGTCGCAACACGTGCAGGAGTTCCGCGGGATGCACGTTCCGGTGTCGTCATCCGGTGCGTCGTAGTGAGCGGCGATGCTACCTTCCCCGCCGGCGGCTTGACCCCAGCGTCCGGGGCATCGCCGGCCTGAGGAGCCCCTTCAGGCACGGTGGCGGGATCCTCGGCGATGGGAATTGGTTCGGGCACAGAAGGAGAATCCGGCGAGTTGAGCCGCGGGGGCGAACTGTGCGCCTGGGAGCCAGGTACGGCCCCGATTCGATGAAATGCAACGATGAAACACACGCACAGCGACAGCGCGCCGATCGCGGCTGCAATCCTGAAAATTACAATTCTCGACGCTGGAGGCCGAGACGCTGCCGGCTTGGACGCTGCAAGATCCGACGATGGAAGTCTCAGCCAGGAGAATCTCGGCGCAAAAGAACGGTCCAGAGGATCGCTGGGCGCAATTTTCGCACAATCTATTCCCGTGCCTTCCTCTTCTACTTTTTCATTTTTCACAGCCGGCGGCACATCGGCCTCGATGGCGGGCGCAGCTGCGATCGGAATGACCGGCGGCGCGACAGATTGTCCGGCCGTTTGCTCAGTCAGCTTCGCTTTCACCGCCGGCGAAGCGTCAAGGTTCGCAGCCAGTGTAGCGGCGATCTCGATCGCAGGAGGCACAAAGTCCTCAACTACGCCGATCTCCAGCGATGGCTCGTATTCATGCGAAACCACCGCCGCGTGCTGGCGAAAAAGATCGTTGATCAGCGTAATCTGGCGCGGGTTCAGCAGGGGAAGCGAGAGCTGTCGAAAGTTGCGGAAGGTCCAAAGCAGATAAACGCGTTGCCAAAAGGAGGGTTCAACGGCAACGAATCCTTGCTGCGTTTGGAACAGCAAGAAGCCAGATTCAAGCTTGTTCAGAAGCACAAATCTCCCCCGTGACACAGGATGCAGCTTGCGTGACACAGGGGGTCCAATCGCAACCTATAGACGACAAACCCACTAATCACGATGGCCGACCAGCCTTCGCAAGCGAGTTGCGAAGAGTTTTCACGGCTGCGCCCTGCCGCATCCTACCGCCAGATCGCTGAAAACGGCCAAGGGGGGAATTGACACCGCTTTCCAACGCCCAAAACGGATTCCCCGACTTAGACCCCGCAACCAGATCAAAGTTGCGCTACAGGTTTCTATGCCAGGTTCCGCTGTCGCTGGCATGCGGGCCGACCCAACTTCACGTCTGTTGGCCAATCTACGGCGTTCACCTTTGGCACGATCAGGAAGACCTGCGGATCGCACACGACAGAGTCGCGCCCGCACGGGCATCGCTTGCTACACATATCCCAACCCGCGTCGCCCAACCGTAAGTCATAGATCCGTAAACATTCTGGATGAGCGGACTCCACGCCGCATCTCCTTGTGCCGTCAAAACTTCCACATTTTGTTCCGCATTCAGATTGCCGCCTCTCGATAACTTGCATCGAAGCAAAGGTGGCAATTTGAAGCTTGTGGAAGTTTCTTAAGACGCGATGAGGCGTGCGAATCAAGGAGGTTCGATATGAAAAAGTTTCTTGCGATGCTGTTGATTGCCGGCTGCGGGCTTATGGCGCGTGCCGCCGACGACCAGGAAAGGTTGGATGGCCGCCTGGACGCTGCCCGCAACGTGATCGACTCAATCATGTCTGTGCCGGACAAAGCTGTTCCCGATGGGATCGCGCGGCATGCAAAATGTATTGCCGTGATACCCAGCGTGGTGAAGGGGGCGCTCATTGTGGGCGCCGAATACGGACAGGGTGTGGTGACCTGCCGCACCGGCCATGGTTGGAGCGCACCCGTGTTCATTCGCCTGGCCGGCGGATCGTTCGGCTTCCAGGTTGGTGGACAGGGTACCGATCTGGTGTTGGTGGCAACCAATGACCGGGGCTTCCAGAACCTTCTGCATGACAAGTTCAAGATCGGCGCCGATGCGTCGGCAGCCGCCGGACCTGTGGGACGCGACGCACAAGCCTCGACCGACATCAGCATGAGAGCTGAAATGCTCACCTGGTCGCGCAGCCGCGGAATCTTTGCAGGCATCGACCTGAATGGAGCAACGGTGAGCCAGAATACCGGTGACACCGACGTGCTCTACGGCGGACCTCATCACTTCGACGCAATTCTCCGCGGTGAAGTGCCTCCGCCTGCGCAGGCCGAGGGATTTCTGCATGCTGTAAGAGAATATTTCGGCGAGGCTGAAATGCACGACCACGACTAAATGCACCGCTGAGCCGGATCGCAGCAGGCGCGGGCCGCTCCCCGGCGAGTCCGCGCCGGCTCTTTCACGGCCCATCAAATTTGCAGAAGGAGCACCGACTTGATTACGGACCCTCCGCGCCCACATGCCGGTTTATTCACGATGCCCCCCGAAGCGCTTGCGGATTCTCTCGCGTCGAAGGAAGTGAGTCCCCAGGGAACCGCCGCGGGAATGAGGCTGCTTACGTTCTATATCTCCCATGCGGCCAAAAGGCTCAGTCCTTCAAGGTTGCGCAGCTTGGAGAAGGCTCGCAGACTGCTTGCGGCTCGAATCGACCGCGAGCTGCGGCGGAAGAACGCCGCTTGACGGCTGCCACCCACAGCCTTGTACAGGCCGCGGAATCTACGGTTGAGGTGCTGGTTTGGAGTGGGGGAGGGCTGAAAACTTCGACTGAGCCAAAACTGGAGATTGTATCGCTAAAAAAGAGGAGTTCCCTGGCATCATGTTTGCATGCCGCCGGGGAACTCCTTTCCCCAGATCTGCGTTGTTTCTGTGGATAAGATCGCCTAATTGTGGGTAACAGCACAAGAGTACTTAAGGGTTATGACATAAAGTAACCGCTATCGCGCCTATTTTGTGACACTTTCGTGAGTTCCGTCACTCCTGCGCCTGCCCCGGCCCCGAGGCACGAAGGATCGGCCGAGCGCCGACATCGATAGCTTGATCCGGTTATCGGCGCCAGATTTCCGCATCAAGCGGCCGACGTATGCCTTCACAGTGCGCTGCTCGATCCCCAGCTCGCTTGCGATCTCGCGCGTCGAGCGAGCCCCCAGGATCAGTTCCAGGACCTCCTGCTCTCGCCTTGTAAGCTGTTGATTAGCAGCCGCTTGCGATACTCCAGGAGTGTTCAGTAAACGGTCGATCACGCGGCAGAGAAGCCGTCTGGGAGCCCAAATCGACCCCAATGTCACCGCGTCGATGGCGCTGCGAACCAGTTCGGGCCCCGCGGTCGGCCCAAGGTAGCCTCTGGCCCCTGCGATGATTGCACTCAAAACCAGCTCATCATCTCCGTCCGGGCCAATCACGATCGAGTGCATGTCCGGCCGCACGCGCCGAATCGTCTCCAGCGCCTCAAAGCCGCCTGACGCTGGGTGAATATCGACAACAATGTACTCAATGTCGACCAGCGCCAGCAGTTCGGAAAGATTCGCAATCACCGGCACAAGCCGGCAGTGATCATCCTCCGCGGGCTGGTCAAAAATGCTCGCAAGCCCGGCGACGCGAATCGGTTCATCCGCCACCACCCCGATACGAATTGTGTCAGGACCACGCTTCGACGATGTCATCCCCGCACCAGTCTCGGTCCAGCAGGAGTCAGACCAGCCTTGTGAAAGTCTGGTTCATCTTGCCTTCGGGAGATCCAGGGAGAAAACACGTCAGCGCAACTTTGGTGATGAATGAGTCTTGAATTAAATCATTAATCCCGCGAATCGAAACCGAAATACCACCAACATCCGATTCGCTCAGAAATATGTGTAGGTCATTGACGCTAAGGTGGCATCCGTAGATCGAAGAATATGGGGCCCTGGTGCATCGATCCTCTATGACTCTCTACCCTCGCTGATCATGCGTCGCGCTGTTTCGATCGATTCTCACAACTTGGGCAGCACAATTCCCTGCTGGTTTTGATATTTGCCCTTGCGGTCCGCGTAGCTCGTCTCACACGGCTGATCGCCGCGGAAAAACAAAATCTGGCACAGTCCCTCATTCGCGTACACCTTCGCCGGCAGCGGCGTGGTGTTCGAAATCTCAAGCGTGACGAAACCCTCCCATTCGGGCTCAAACGGCGTCACATTCACAATGATTCCGCAGCGCGCGTAAGTCGACTTGCCCACGCAAATCGTCAGCACGTCTCTCGGAATCCGAAAATATTCCACCGACCGCGCCAGCGCGAATGAATTTGGCGGAACAATCACTGAATCCGCCTGCACAGAAACAAACGACCGCTCGTCGAACGCCTTGGGATCGATAATCGCGCTGTTCACGTTGGTGAAGATTTTGAACTCGTCGGAGACTCTCAGGTCGTAGCCGTAAGAAGAAAGTCCATAGGAGATCACGTTGCCGGCGACCTGCTTTTCGCTGAACGGCTCAATCATCCGGTGCTTCAGCGCCTGTTCCCTGATCCAACGATCACTCTGTATCGACATGCCTCTCCCGTTCCGGGTATTGCGCCCGGCTTGCCCCAGCTTATTCAGCTCCGTTTACGGCTCCGATTCACCATCTTAAATCACGTGCCCGTCGACAATTCGCGCTGCCCCGCTCGCCGCATTTGCGATCCCCTGCACCCACGGTCCTTGCCTTCCCGGTCCCCGCCTTCCTGGTCCCTTGGTCCCTTTTTCCTTGCGTCCCTGCTTTTCTAATCGCAACAAAATCTGTAGTATGGGCGGTGTAGGTGGTAAGATACGCAGCATTGAGTTCGTCCCAGCGAGGTTACTCCTTTGATCAAGCAGGACATCGTTCACAACGTGGTCGAGCGCACGGGCCTGCCGCGCACGAAGGCTGAGGCGGCAGTGGACACGGTCTTCGAGGGCCTCAAGCAGGCCTTGGCGGCCGGCGAGCGCATCGAACTGCGCGGATTTGGCGTCTTCAGCGTCCGCGCTCGCAAAACCGGCATCGGCCGCAACCCCCGCACCGGGACTGAGGTCAACATCGCTCCCGGCAAGGCCGTTCGCTTCAAGCCAGGCAAAGAGTTGCATACGCTTGAGCCTGGCGCTTCCGGCAGCTAACAGAATTGTGGGCACTCGAATCTCGGGCCGCCCTCGCGGTTCATCCCCGGCGAGTTGCTTCGCCATGCTTTTTGCGCGTGTACTCTTCGAAGGTTTGAACCATCCGATCTTGATCGCCATTCCCCGAGTCGACCAACCCCACGGCGCGACTATAGCGTGCAGGAAAAAAATGCACGCCCCATGAGAAAGGTCCCGGTTGCGTCGCCTGTATCGACAATCGCCTCGAGAACTGTTTCGAGAATATGGTTTGCCGGTGCTGCTTCTCCTTGCCAGCATCGTCACCACCACCGTGAACGGCGCACGGTTCATGCACAACTTCCTTCACGGTCTTCCCCCCGTAGTCCGCGATAGCGATCTCTGGCCCTGGGGCTGGTTCCTCCGCCACCCCGCTGTCTTCTCCGCGGGCTTTGCTTACTCGCTCACTCTGCTCGGCATTCTCCTCATCCACGAATTCGGCCACTACGCTGCTTGCCGCGCGCACCGCCTCCGCGCCACTCTGCCCTGGATCATCCCCGCTCCCACGCTGAGCGGAACCTTTGGCGCCGTCATTCGCATTCGCACCCGCATCCCCACCCGCGACGCACTCATGGACGTGGGAATCTACGGCCCGCTTGCCGGCTTCATCGCGTCCGCCCTCGCCGTCACTGTCGGCCTTGTGCTCAGCGTTCCCCGCGCAGCCGGCGCATCGGATTCCCTCATTCGCTTCGGCGGCGATCCGCTCACCATCCGCTTGCTGCGCCATTTTCTCGCCCACTGGAACCCCGCCATCCCCTCCTTCAATCAGGCCTCGCCGCATCCCATCCTCGTTGCCGGCTGGATCGGCCTCTTTATCACCGCGCTCAATCTCATCCCCGGCGGCCAGCTCGACGGCGGCCACATCCTCTACGCGCTCTCGCCGCGCCTGCATCGCCTGCTCACCAACATTCTGCCCTTCCTCCTCTTCCTCGCCGGAGCCATCTACTGGGTCGGCTGGCTCTTCTGGGGAGTCTTCCTCCTCATCCCCGCGCTGCGCCATCCGAAAGTCTCCGAGGTCACCGATCTGTCCCCCACCCGCGCCATCCTCGGCGTCTGCGGCCTTATCCTCTTCGTCCTCACCTTTACGCCCACTCCCTTCTACGACAACTCGCTCCTGCAACTTCTCAATTTCGATCCCTTCACCGCACTGCATTGGCCCGCCTGAAACTGCTCCCAAAAAATAAGGCCTGGCTTTGCCTTCGCCCCTTCACAAAACAAACGGCGGGCCGGGAGTTTTCACACCCCCGAACCCGCCGCATCCACACCGGTGCTCTCAGGCCGGAGAAAAACCCAACCCCGGCCCATCCTCCCGGATCAGCTTCCTTTTAGAATCCTTCCACCGTGGACGCGTCAAACTGCAGCGCATGCAATTGGCACACATCGATGCCCTGCGTGTATTGTTGAGCGGATCCGTCGCTGAAGACCAGCTTGAAATCTTCGTGGCACACACCGCGCCATGCCGGCGGAAAAATGATCAGCGTTCCCATCCCGACCGGCAGCGCTGAACGCCCCAGCACATCGGTGCCCCAGGAACCCTGTGAATGTGGTGAAACATAAAGGTTGTTCAGTTCCTTCCCTGTGTTGTTCAGGAACCAGAAGTTCGCCCGGCTCTGCGGAATCGCCTGCTGCGGAAGCACGCAGACCAGCAGAACCACAGGCAGAATCGCGGTTACAAGCAGTTTCGTAATGGTTCGCATATTCTCCTCCTCAAACCGGCGGAGACACTATTCATGGCGCGCTGCTCTTGTTCCTTACCGGGGAAACGGAACTTCACGCCCATGAACGCGGCCCGCCGTTTGTTGAACATTGAGGCAGTGGGTCGACGCCCTCATCGCTGCAGCGCCAACGTTTGCCGGGGAAAGGACTGCGGTCTGCCCATGAACTGCTTCCAGAGTCCACAGACCACGCTTGCTCATGGCTTTGCGGAAGCTGCCCCGGATCATACCGGCCACATCGATCTTCAGCAAGTGAATAATTCGGCATTCGACAAGTTGATCATTCGGCGTTGGTAGTGGATCCCCGTGACGCCAATACTCTTCTACGACAACTCGCATCTCCAGATGCTCAGCGCGGACCCGAGCAATACCATCCTGCGCCAATCCCCAAAACCGAGGTTCGCCACGCCTCCGTGCGACGTCAAGCACCTTCCAATTCTTCCCTTGCGCCGAGTAGCGAACGCTGCTAGCGTTAACTCCTTCCCCGGAATTGAGACTTGACCCATGAAAGTTACCCGAACTTTTGTTGCGCTCGTCTTGGCCGCTGCAGTCGCAACCCCTCTCACCGGATGCGGCCCGCGAGCTCCACGCGTCTCTGGAAAGACCTATGCGACATCCGCCGGCGATTTGATCAAGTTCTTCGATAACGGCGAGGCCAGAGAAATGAACGGAGTGTTTGGCGTAATGTATGGCGGCCAGCAGATCGATTTTGACTCGAACGGCCTGCCTACGCCAATTGAGTGCAAGTACAATCAGAATGCCGACAAGGTTACGCTGACCTGCGACGGGGTCGCCGGAGCCGTCTTCACCCTCAACAAAGACGGTTCCCTCTCAGGCCCGGCCGATGGCCTGTGGCATCACGCCGAGTTCTCGCACATGACCGAGTCGAAGCAATAAGACCCCAGCACAGTATCCAGGCCTCAGCCGTCCTGGAAAAGGCCTTCGCTGTTGCGCCGGTTCGCGAGCACGTAAGCGGCGCAGCCCACTCGCATACTTCTGGACTCGTTCGTTTCCTTTCAAGTGTGAGTTCAACAGCCGGGACGGATTGCGACGGCGTACTCTTTTCCGGCAGCCTTCCCCGGCCGATTACGCCCGAGCTCATGCGGCAGCGCTCTAAAGGGGAGCTGTGAATCTGTGAAGTACGTGCTGAAAAACTGAAAGCTGAAAGCAGGGCTGCGTCAAAAAAGCACAAAGGCCGCCGTGTTGCCTCGGCGGCCCTCCTGCTGCTTCAATTCGTGATGCCGGTTTTACTTCGTTGAATTGATCTGGTCTTCAATCTTGTAAAGAACCGTGTGCTCGATGGTACACGCCTTGTCGATCTCCGAAAAGGCATCGCCGGTTGTCATTTCGGGATGGACCTTCTTCCAGCGAGTGGTGAAGTCGGGTCCGAAGTAGGTAAACATCGAGTCCCAGGTCGGAAAGATGTCGACGCTGCTCACCAGGCTCGGGTCTTTGGCGCCGTTGGGAAATTGCTGTATGTTCACGGCCCAGCCGTCCTGCGCGCCGTCTTTCACCCCTTGCTCGGCGAAAGGCTGCCATAACCTCTTTTGCAAGGCGACGCACTCGTTCACATCGGTTGCCTTCATCGAGTTGAAGACCAGGTAGTCACCCTTTTTTGAGCCGCCGACCAGCGCCTGATATTGCGTGATGTTGTTGCAGACCAGTTCGGCTACTGCAGAGAGGCGATCGCGCCACTCCTGCAGCGTGGAGGTAATGCCGGCTTTTTGCAGGACAGCAGTCATCTCATCGTCGCCGAGAGGTGCAGGCGGAAAGCCTGGATAGAAGGCGACGAGAACGTAGTCGCACCCCGCATCGGTCCCTGCGGGGATGACGGTGCGCAGCGCAATAAAGCCTGAGACCCTTCCCGAGTCGACGCTGCCCTGTTCAAACTTGTGGTAGTCGCCGTTGAGTAGAGCACGAAAGTTGGCGGATTGCCCGGGCTTGACCCGGACACAGGAGATGCTGTGATAGCCAACCGGCGCTTGTTGGGCAACAAGTGTCACTGAGAGCGCCGCAGCCAGCGCGACGCCCCAAGCCATATGACGTACTTTCATTGCAAGACCTCCTTGGTCGTTGCTGTTTCGTGTTTTGTGTAGGGTGCTCGACGTTCGAAGTGGCAGGGAGGCAACCTTGAACGATGGCCATGCTGCGGGGGAAGATTTGGGACTGGCCGCCCGGTCAGTAACTCCGCCAGCTCCGCTGCTTTCCGCTCACCAACCAGCAAGCTGAAAACTGACCGCGGCATCGCTGACCTGCTGACTCGCTGACTCGCTGACTCGCTGCTTCATCAGCTCTTCAGCCAGTCCTTAACTTTTTGCGCCATCACGTCGCGGCCAACGTCCGAGATCGCGTTGGTCAGCGGAATCTGTTTTGGGCAGACCTCGACGCAGTTCTGCGCAAAGCCGCACTCCTGGATGCCGCCGTCGCCGGCCAGCGCGCGCAGCCGCTCTTCTTTGTAGACTTTGCCCGTCGGATGGTTGTTGAACAGCTTCACCTGCGCGATGGTCGCCGCGCCGACGAAGCCGGTCACATCATTGAACTGCGGACAAACCTCCATGCAGCAGGTGCAGCTGATGCAATTCGAGAGCGGATAGTTCGCCTCTTGTTCCTGGGGGTACACGCGCGGCCCCGAACCGAGATCGTAGGTGCCGTCCACCGGCACCCAGGCCTTCACGCGCATCAGATTTTCAAACAGAACCGAACGGTCGACCTGCAAATCGCGAACCAGCGGAAACTTCGTCAGTGGCTCGACCTTGATCGGCTGCTCCAGGTTGTCGACCAGCGCCGAGCACGCCATGCGCGCCCGTCCGTTGATCTTCATGGCACAAGAACCGCAGATCTCCTCGAGGCAATTCGAATCGTAAGTGATCGGCGTCGTCGGCCGTCCCTCTGCCGTCACGGGATTCCTGGCGATCTCCATCATCGCCGACACGACGTTCATCCCCGGCCGCCACTCCAGCTCGAATTTTTCCCACACCGCCGCCGCCTCAGGGCAGGCCTGGCGCTTGAATTCAAAAGTGACTGTCCTCGTCGCCATGATCCCCTTCTACTGCTTCACTCTTCGCGCTCGCTTCTAACGCCGGTCTTCTCGGTCATTCGTAGCGCCGGTCTCCAGACCGGCTGTAGCGTGGGTCTCTATACCCACGCACCTATTTTGCCGCGTCGTACCGTCGCGGCCGCGGCTTGATGAACTGCGTGTCCACTGCTTCGAACTCGAACTTCGGTCCTTCCACGCCACCCGTGAAGATCGCCTTGGTTGTCTTCAGGAATCGCTCGTCGTTACGTTCGGGAAAGTCCGGCTTGTAATGCGCGCCGCGCGACTCATCACGAAGAATCGCCCCCTGCGTAACGGTCCGCGAAATCTGCAACATGTTAAAAAGTTGCCGCGTAAAGGCGAAGCTCGTGTTTGCCCACTGGCTCTTGTCGCTCATGTTGATGCGCTGGTAGCGCTCGAGCAATTCCACGATCTTCTCATCGGCTTCCTTCAAGTCCTTGTTGTGGCGGATCACCGTTGCGTGTTCCGTCATTGCCTCGCCCAGTTCGCGCCACAGCTTGAAGGGATTCTCTCCGCCCTCGTTCTTGATCAGCTTTCCGTTGATCTCCGATTGCCGCGCAACTTCTGCCGCCGCTCCGCCGTCGCCTTCCACCGCGGGCACGCTCTTCGCATACTGCATCGCGTTCGGTCCCGCCTGGAATCCGCCAAAGATGCAGCTGACCAGCGAGTTCGCGCCCAGCCGGTTCGCGCCGTGATACTGGTACTCGCACTCGCCCGCGGCAAAGATGCCGGGAATATTCGTCATCTGGTTGAAATCCACCCAGAGCCCGCCCATCGTGTAGTGCATGCCGGGGAAAATCTTCATCGGTTCCACGCACGGATCGACGCCGACGAATTTTTCGTAGATCTCCAGAATCCCGCCGAGCTTGTAGTGCAGCATCTCGCGGTCAATGTGCGTCAGGTCCAGGTAGACCATCGGCTGGCCGTCGAGCCCCAGCCCCATCTCGTACACCACCTTGTGAATGGCGCGCGTGGCCACGTCGCGCGGCACCAGGTTGCCGTACTTCGGATACCACTCCTCAAGGAAGTAGAACCGCTCCGCCTCCGGGATCGCCTTCACCGCGCGCTTGTCGCCCGGCGTCCGCGGAACCCACACGCGCCCGCCCTCGCCGCGCGCCGACTCCGACATCAGCCGCAGCTTGTCTTCGCCGGGAATGCACGTCGGATGCACCTGGATGAACTCGCCGTTGGCGTAGTACGCGCCTTGCTGAAAGACCGCCGACTGCGCCGACCCTGTGCACACCACCGAATTCGTGCTCTTCCCGAAAATCGCCCCAATCCCGCCCGTCGCCAGAATGATCGCGTCCGCCGCGAACGCCTTCAGCTCCATCGAGCGCAGGTTCATCGCCACGATGCCGCGCGCGCTGCCTTTTCCGTCGATGATCGCGGATAGAAACTCCCATCCCTCGAACTTATGTACTTTGCCCTCGGCCTCGAATCGCCGCACCTGCTCGTCGAGCGCGTACAGCAGTTGTTGTCCCGTGGTCGCGCCGGCAAATGCCGTTCGATGGTAGAGCGTCCCGCCGAAGCGCCGGAAATCCAGCAGCCCCTCCGGAGTGCGATTAAACGGCACGCCCATGCGGTCCAGCAGATCGATGATCGCCGGCGCTGCCTCGCACATCGCCTTCACCGGCGTCTGGTTGGCCAGAAAGTCGCCGCCATAAATCGTGTCGTCAAAATGCTGCGCTGTGGTGTCGCCCTCGCCCTTCAGGTTCTTTGCGGCGTTGATGCCCCCCTGCGCGCACACCGAGTGCGAGCGCTTCACCGGCACAATGGAAAACAGGTCCACCGTCCCGCCGGCCTCGGCGATCTTGATCACCGCCGCTAGTCCCGCCAGCCCTCCGCCAACCACGATGATCCTGGGTGCTGCCATGTCTTTCCTCGATAGGTTTCAGGTGCTCGGTTTCAGGGTTCAGGAAACGGTGCTGGTGTGGACTTCGGATTTTCCGATTGAAACAGTCAGACGCCCTTGCAGCCTCAGGACCGATCCCTGATCCCTGAAACCTGACACCTGATAAGCAAGCGGCACGTTCTCCGGCGCATTGGGAAACTTCGGTCCAACAAACGCCCAAATGCTTGCCAGTCCCATACCGGCGAGCAGCACGCCAAACGCAACGCAGATGTAACCGAACCGCCGTCGCGCAGTTTCTCCCGGCGTGATGCCCCACTTGGCCGCGAACAGCCAAACGCCGTAAGCAAAGTGCCAGCAAACGGCAATCATCGCGATCACGTAGACAGCGAGAATCCACGGATTGGCCAGCTCGTGCTGAACCTTGGCAAACGCCGCGCCGGGGTTTTCCGGCAGGCTCACACCCATGAAGCGCTGCGTCGCCACGTGATAGCCGATGTAGGCAAACGCGATCAACCCCGTGTAGCGCTGCGCCAGGTACATCCAGTTCCCCGCCCACGGGTAATACACGATATTCGATTTGCCGCGCAGCCAGATGTAGACGCCGTAGATGCCGTGATAAAGGATGGGCAGGAAGATAAAAACCCACTCCAACACGCGAACCAGCGGCAGGCTATTCAGGAACTTCACCTGCTCACCGTATGCGATCGGTCCCTTCAGCGCTTCAAAATTCGAGAGCAGGTGTTCAAGCAGAAACGCTCCGATGGGAACCACGCCGAGCAGCGAATGCAACTTGTGCCAGAGAAAGCTAGTGCCTTTCCCCGCGCGCAAAGGCTCGGGACCGCGGCCAACAACATGCGCAGGGCGGGGCGCGGCGGGTTGAACGGTTGCCATTGAGAGTTTGGCTCCTACGCGGTTCAGTGCGGGCCGAAGCGGTCGTAGTCTTAGATTGAGGGACGGAAACTCGCTGTCTGGTTCAAACGCATTATTCGAGGCCGACGTTATGTCCGTCAAGGTGCTCCGCACTTCGGCGTTTTGGATGAGAGCTGTAAAAGATCATCGTGTCAGCTTCACCGTTGGATAAAGCTCTCTGCTAGCCTGTTCCCATGAAGACCCCGGTCCTCATTGTCATCGATATGTTGAATGACTTCCTGGCCAGTTGGGAACCGGGCCGCCGGAAAGAGCTCGTTCATTCGATCAATGAATTGGTGGCGATTTTCCGAGCTCATTCTCGCCCCATCATCTGGGTCCGGCAGGAGTTTGAGCCGGACTTGAGCGATGCATTCCCGGAGATGAAGGCCAAGAAGATTCACGTCGTCATCAAAGGAACGCCGGGCGGTCAGATTGATTCCGAGTTAGTCGTCGCTAAGTCCGACATCGTGATTGTGAAGAAGCGTTACAGTGCATTCTTTGGAACGGACCTCGACGAAAAACTGGCACGCCTCAAGCCAGACACCATCATTCTCGCCGGAATCAATACTCATGCCTGCATTCGTACCACGGCGATTGACGCCTATCAGCGGGACTGGCCGGTGGTGCTGGCACTGGATTGCATCGGCTCCTACGATCGAGAGCATCACGATGTCTCGTTGAAGTATATGAAGGACAAAATTGCCACCGTCCTGACCAACGCGGAGATCGAGTCGGCACTCGCACAACGGAATTGAAATCGGAAGAGCCGAAAGATGAGCTGCTGCGATCTGCTTTTTCAATCAGAGCTGCGAAATGGTCAGCTCCCCAGCGTCCGCAGCAGCGCCGCGATCGCCCGCCCGCGATGGCTCACCGAAAGCTTGGTTTCGAGATCGATCTCCGCCATCGATTTGCCCAGCTCCGGCACATAAAACAGCGGGTCGTAGCCGAATCCGCCCGTCCCGCGCGGCGCATCCAGAATCGCCCCTTCCACGGTGCCATCGGCCACTTGAACCACCTCGCCATCGCGCGCGGCAACCAGGGTGCAATGGTAGCGAGCCGTCCGCAGCGCCGCCGGAAACGCCTCCATCTTCTGCAGCAGCACCATGTTGTTCCAAACGTCGGTGTTGTCGTTTGCATCCGGGGAATCCACCAGTCCCGAGTCCGCCGCATAGCGCGCAGAGCGCACGCCGGGTGCTCCGCCGAGCGCATCCACTTCCAGGCCCGAATCGTCCGCGACCACCAGTTCCCCAGGCGCGAAATGCGAATAGTAAACGGCTTTGATCGCCGCGTTCGCCAGGAACGTGTCGCCGTCCTCTTCCGGCGCGGGGATCGTTTCGATTCCCGCGAGCGGCTCAATGTCGACCGAATGTGCCAGCGCAGCCGTGCGAAAGTCGCGCAGCTTTCCCGCGCTGGTGGTGGCCGCATAGAGCCGGAGTGCCATAGAAAGAGTGTAAGGCGGTGCGCCGGCGGTTTTCGTTCGCTGTACAACCGGCCCCTGCACCCGATAGGCTTTCCTTTGCTCGCGCGCCGAGCTCGCGGCACCGTGAAACGGAGACAGAATGCCAACAGTAATCCTCGCAGGAATCGGATGGCACATCATCGGGGCCGCCTGCGCCGCTTCGTTCTATGCGCCCATCGGGAAAGTAAGAAAGTGGTCGTGGGAAACCACCTGGGCCATCGCCGGTTTCTTCTCCTGGATTCTTTTGCCGATCGGAGTGAGCTACCTTCTCCTTCCGAGCTTCCATGGCTTCTACGCCTCGCTCGATCCCAGCCTCATGGTGCGGGTCGCGCTCTTTGGCGCCATGTGGGGAGTGGGCAACGTCAGTTACGGGCTCACCATGCGCCACCTTGGAATGTCGCTGGGCATCGGCGTGGCCATCGGTGTCACGCTGATTGTCGGCACATTGGTCCCGCCCCTGATGCACGGCCAGGGCGCAATGCTGTTCTCTACGCGCAGCGGCCTGCTCACCATGGCAGGCGTTTTAGTGGCGGTGATCGGAGTGGCCGTCGTCTCCTATGCCGGCCATCAGAAAGAAGTGGAGCTCGGCGCTGAGGTGCGCGAATTCAATGTCAAGCTCGGTCTCGCGCTGGCCGTCATGTGCGGAATTTTTTCTTCGGGTATGTCCTTCGCCATCGATGCGGCCAAGCCCATCGCCGCGGCAGCCCAACACCTCGGCGTCAATCCGCTCTACGCAGCGCTGCCCAGTTACGTTTTGATCATGGGTGGCGGCGCGGTCATCAACATGAGCTACTGCTTCATCCGCCTCGCCTTCAAGAAAGAGCTCTCTCTCCGCGCCGATCTGGCGCAGCCGCGCGCGACGCTCTTCAGGAACGGATCTTTGGCCGCAGCCGGCGGAATCATGTGGTACCTGCAGTTCTTTTTTTACGCGTGGGGCGCAGCCAACATTCCCGCCCGTCTCGGCTACGTGAACTGGATGCTGCATATGAGCATCTATGTGCTCTGCGGTGGCCTCGTGGGCCTGGCGCTCGGCGAGTGGCACGGTGTGCGCAGCAGGCCCATTCGCCTGCTATGGGCCGGAATTCTTGTCATCATTGCCGCCGCCAACCTGGTGGGCCTGGGAATGGCGTCGTAGTTTCCATCCGCACGATCAACGCGGCAACCCAAAAAGTGATCCGGCAGTTGTTTGATGCTTCGGTCGAGTTACCAGGGTGAGCCACTCAGGCATTTCTCCGTTGTGTCGGCTGCATCGCGCCTCTACACTATCCGCAACGCTCGTTTTCCCTGTTCTCGTTTTCGTGCGGCAATTCAATAACAAGAGGTTGCTTCTTCATGCGGCACAGAGGGTGCAATTTTCTTTACACCCCCGCGTTCTCCCGGCTTGGCCCGGCCGGCCAGTCCGGCATCGCACTCGTGTGCGGTTTCGGCGCACTTCTCTTTGCCGTGCCGCACCTGGCTTCGGCTCAGAACGCCTCGCCTTCAAGAGACCTGTTCGCGGCGCCCCTGGTCACGGCGACTGACCACCCGGCCAAGCTGCCACCGGCGAGCGAGATCACCGTTGAAGGCCTGGTCTCTTACGGCAACTACCGCATCTTCGCTTCCGGTGAGAATTGCAAGATCTACGACGCTGGCATCGAATACGATCGCCACTCCTGGGGCCACTTTCTCAAGTCGCGGGTGGATTACGTCGCAGAGGTGCTGCCCATGGTTCTCCTCAATCAGCCGGCAAAAATGGATATCTGGGGCGACACCCTCAGCCAGAACCGCAAAACCGTCCCCGGAGTGGACATTTCGCCGATTGGCATTCGCTGGCTGTGGCGCGACGGAAAGACCATCAAGCCTTACCTGATGGCGAAGGGCGGCGTTCTCGTGTTTGCGCAAAAGCCGCTCTCATCGAAAACGACCTACGAAAACCTCAGCCTGCAATCGGCCACGGGGCTTGAAATCCGGATCAACGACCGCTTCGATCTGCGCCTGGGCTTGTTCGGCGACTTTCATTTCTCCGACGGCTTCATTGTTCCGGTCAACCCCGGCCTCGACGTGATGAACGCGACCATGGGGCTCACCTACCATCTCGGCAGCAAGCGGCATCTCGCAACGCAATGACGATCATCTCTTCAGCAAGCGGCACATCGCAGTGCACTGGCCATCATCTCGCCGGCAAACGGCAAGCCGCCGCGCGTTGATGGTAGTGGGTCAGTTTGCATGTGACTGGAAGGGGCGCCGCTGCTAAGTCGGAAATTCATCCCCGACTCCCGCAAAAGACTGGGCGTAGCACGATCCCAAACCGACTCTCACCACGCCACAAAAGAACGGGTGCCCCCGGTCCCTCGCTTTTGGGGACCGGGGATAGCACACCGAAATCCGCCTCACGGCAGAGGCAGCTCCTCGCTCAACCCGGAATCGATAAGGTCCGAACGCAGCTTTTCCACGGTTGAGATAACCAAACCCTTCATTCCCATCGCAACGGCCGCATCCACATTCTCCGCTTTGTCGTCGAGAAACAGCGTTTCCTCCGGCCGCGTTCCCAGTCGCTCTAATGCATAGCGATAAATCGCCGGATCAGGCTTGGCCACGCGAAGTTGATAGCTCCACACCTGCACATCGAATCGCGAAAGCCAGTCCAGTTCGCGCTCCATGTGCTCGTGCACCGCGTCGCCCATATTGGAAACGATGGCCGTCAGCAGGCCGCGCTGCTTGATCTTGAGTTGCCATGCCAGCATCGCCGCATCTCCAAGCGTCCACATGCGAGCGTCCCAGAGATTCAGCTCTGCGATCACCGGCTCGCTCAACTCAAGCCCCGCTTCGTCCAAGAGCTTCCGCCAAAATTCAAGACCCGTCAGCTTTCCCTCGTCGTAAGCCTGCCGATCCTTCCAATACAAACCGTCGAGGCGATCCGATGAAAGCCCCGTGATGCGCACCAGCGCATCGTGAGCCGCCGGATCCGGTGGCCCCGTCAACACTCTTCCGTAATCGAAAATCACCGCGCGCAGAGCCAACGTCACCTCGCCAACATCAATTCGCCAACTTCGCCCGAACCGCTCCCATGGTTCCCCCATGCATCGCCCATGTATCGTTGCAGACATGTATCGTTGCAGATTGGAGCGCTTCTTTCATTGTGCCTGATCGTCGGCAACCCTCGAGCCCGCCGGGGACCCTCTGGGTGGGGCGGAATACGGTAGCCCCAGTCGCAAGACTGGGGGATCGCAGCGGAGATTGGACGCCAGCCCGCTTTTGCGGGCGAAAGAAATCGGCCCGGTGACGACGGGGACGAAAAACGAGCGCTCCGCGGGAACCCACTGCATGCCCTTTTCCGAACGAACGAATTGGAACACCGAAGAATCCGACCTCGCGCGCGCGCACCGCAAGCGCCTCGAATCCGGTCTCCCGACTGCCGACCTCACCCAGTCCAATCCCACGCGCTGCGGCTTCGCCTACCCGCCGTCCCTGCTCGCCGCGCTCACCAATCCCCGCGCCCTCGACTACGATCCCCAGCCCAGCGGCCTCCTCCCCGCCCGCCAGGCCGTCTGCGCCTACTATGCCGACCACGGCGTTGCACTCGATCCTCAACAAATCGTCCTCACCACCAGCACCAGCGAAGCCTACAGCTTTCTCTTCCGCCTGCTCTCGGACCCCGGCGACGAAATCCTCATCCTGCAGCCCGGCTACCCGCTCTTCGATTTCCTCGCCGCCCTCGACGACGTCCGCCTCAAGCCCGTGTCCCTCGTCTATGAGAACGGCTGGCAAATCGACCCCGAAAGCATCCGCCGCGCCATCACGCCGCGCACGCGCGCCATCGTCGTCGTCCACCCCAACAATCCCACCGGCCACTTCACCAAAACCTTCGAGGCCGAGCAACTCGCCCGCCTCTGCCGCGAGTTCCGCCTCTCCCTCATCGTCGATGAAGTCTTTCTCGATTACAGCTTCGGCGCGCAGCCCGACAGCCTCGCGGATCCGAGCTTCCCCGGCGCACTCGCCACCCTCCCTGCGCAGCCCGCCACCTTCGCCCGCGGCCTTGAAGGTGTGCCCGTCTACGTCGTCAGCGGCCTCAGCAAAATTGCCGCCCTCCCGCAGATGAAGGCCGCCTGGATTGTCGTGACGGCCGCCCTCCTCGGCCCCGGCCCCCACCATGCTCGCGGCCTCGACGCCGGCAAAACCCCCGACAGCCACACCGCCCAGGCCCTCGCCCGCCTCGAAGTCATCGCCGACACCTTCCTCTCCATGAACGCGCCCGTTCAGTGGGCGCTGCCCGCTTGGCTCGCCGGCCGATCCGCCATCCAGCAGCAAATCCGCCGCCGAGTCGCCGCCAACCTCGCCGTCCTCGACCGCAGCCTGAACCGCCATCCCGAAAGCCGTCCCGACCGCACCATCGGAACCGCCAGCGCCGTCCAGCGCCTCGCCCTCGAAGGCGGCTGGTACGCTGTCCTCCGCATTCCCGCCCTCAACCCCGACGACCAAACGGTTCTGGCCCTCCTCGACCGCGGAGTCTGGGTCCATCCCGGCTACTTTTTCGGCCTGCCTGAGAGCGGTTGGCTGGTCCTCAGCCTGCTCCCGCCCGAGCCCGAATTTAGTAACGGAGTCGCCATCCTGATTAACTATTTGGGAACGAATCACGGACGTAACACTAAAGGCTAACGACAGCAACCATCCCTTGAACTAATTCCTATAACTTATTGAAACCATTTACTCGCCATCAGGATTCTGCCTAACCGCCGAAATCTGCAAAAACGGATTCCCCTCCCGCTCCTCGCCGATCGTCGTCAGCGGCCCATGCCCCGGCAAAACCCTCGTCTCGTCGGGCAGCGCCATCACCCGCGTCCGCAGCGACGCCATCATCTGCTCAAAATTCCCGCCCGGAAAATCCGTCCGCCCAATGCTGCCGGCAAACAGCGTATCCCCGGCAATCAGCAGCTTCAGCGGCGCAAAATGCAGGCACACCGACCCCTGCGTGTGTCCCGGCGTGTGCAGCACCTGCGCCGGATAGTGTTCCAGCCCCACCACCTGCCCCTCGGCCAGCCCCTCATCCGGCGGCGCCGTCTCCGGAACGCGCACCCCGAGCCACCCCGCCTGCTCCTCCATCATGTCCAGCTGCGGCAGGTCGGCCTCGTTCAAAAACACCGGCGCGCCCGTCAGCCGCTTCAGCTTCAGCGCTCCGCCCACGTGGTCAATATGCCCATGCGTCACCAGAATCTGCTTCAGCTTCAGCCCCTGCTCGGTCAGGCGTTTCGCGATCCGGCTCACGTCGTCGCCGGGATCGATCACGATCGCCTCGCGGCTTTCCTCATCGCCCAAAATCGTGCAGTTGCAGGCCAGCGGACCAACAGGAAACGACTCGAAGATCATGGCTTCATTCTAGGCGGAGTTGGCGAAGCTAGGCGCAGTCATCCCGCCGCAGCGATCTGCGTTCGCCCGCCCCCACACTCGATCAACTCCGCTGGATCGCAAGCCCATGCGACAATCGGCGCCGGCCCGCCCGCCTCGACGAACTCCGCGCCCATCCCGCCCGCTCACGCCTGCGGCAAGAAATACGCATCCACCGCGCGCATCAACGCAGCGCGATTAATCTCCGGCGGCCGGTCTTCGTATTGAGCGGCCCACAAAACCTGGTTCACAAGATCCCGCGGATGGCACGCCCGCAGCTCCTGCTGCATGGTGTTGCGAATAATCACGATCAGCTCATCCAGCAGCCCAGCTTCGGCTTCCAGGCCATGGTCGGCGGCAACGCGGCGGAAAATCTCCGAGAACTGTTCGTCTGAAATCGCGCCCAGCCCGATCTTGGTTTGGATCCTTCGCAAAAACGCCGGATCCATCACCTTCGCCGGATTGATGTTTGACGCAAACACCACCAGCATTTCAAACGGGATCTCAATCTTCATTCCGCCCACCAGCGTCAAAAACTCGATCCCGCGGTCCAGCGGAACAACCCAGCGATTCAGCAAATCGTCAGGAGCCACTCGCTGCCGCCCGAAATCATCAATAATCAGGACCCCATTGTTTGCTTTCATCTGCGGCGGTCCGTCATAGCATTTTGAAATGGGATTGAACTGCAAATCCAGCATCTCGATGGTCAGCTCTCCGCCCACCGTCACCGAAGGTCGATGGCAGCGCACCCAGCGCTCGTCCCGATTCTCCGTTTCCTTTTCCTCCATGCGCTTATGAATCGCCGGATCGAAAACAGTAATAATCTGGCCATCCACTTCCAGCGCATAGGGAATCCATACTCCATCCTTGGCCAGCACGCGCGACAAGGTCTCCGCAGCCGCGGTTTTTCCAACCCCCGGCGGGCCATAGAGGAAGATTCCCGACCCGGAGTTGATGGCCGCTCCAAACTGCGCCAGGATTTTGGGGTCGATCACCAGGTGCGCAAAGGCCTCCTCCACATCCTCCCGGTGAACCTTCAGGTTGCGCAAGCTCTGTTTCCTCACCTGCACAACGTAGCTGGCCAGCGTCACCGGCGCAGCTCCCGCATAGTGGCTCTGCTGCAGCAGCTCCAGCGCCCGCGCTCTGCCTTGTGACGTAATGGCAATCTCGGCCACGGTGGCGCTCATTCCAATCACTTCCGTCAGCATCTTTGCGCGCAGCCGCCGCACCAGCTCCTCTGCGATCTCGTAGCTCAGCCTGATCCTCTGGCTCAGGTCGAGAACCGAGAATGGGCCCGACAGATAAAGAGTCTTGAGCGCGATATCTTCGAGCATCGACTCCCGTACGCCAGCCTCTGCAATCGACCTGGGCCTGTCCTCCGGGCCGCCAACCGCCGCGGTCTTAAGAAAATCCTGCGTTTCCACTGTGGGGTTCATTGTCCCTTTCCGGAATCTAGCAATTGCGCTTCCAGCACATACTCCTCAAGCCTCACGCCGCAGCGCTGTAGCGGCCCCTTCCCCTCCCATCCAACATTCTAGGGGCAAAGGGTCTTTCAGGTTCGCAGGCTCAACCACTCGAAGATCATCTTCATTGTAGGCGGAGC
>CAWIFE010000028.1:0-7358 GCA_963835355.1 uncultured Acidobacteriaceae bacterium
TCGAAAACAATCTTTCCTTGCCGTTCGTCCTTAACCCACTTACACCCTGTTCCCTGTCTTACTCGCAGAAGACGCGGACCTTGGCTTTTTCTTCTTTGGCGTCGACGTCGACGGTCAGGTCTCCCGAGGTGGTCGATCAGTTCTTCGAGATTCTCCGGCTTGATTTGCGAGAGCGTCAGCGGAACGCCGTGCTTGCTCAGGGTCTCGTCCAACTGATCGTGGGCCTGCTGGGGAATCAGGCTGGCAAGGCGGACGCCGGCGCGCAAAAGCTGCATGGGCACACGGACATTGACCGTCGTAGGCCCGCCCTTTTCCGTGGACTCGACCAGAACGCGGAGATACTTGGCGCTGGTCTTGACGGGTGTGTCGGGCCAGACCTTGGAGCCCGAGATATTGCCGGTGAATTCGCCGGCGAAGGCGGCGGAGTCTGGTTCGAGCGCGGCGATCAGGCGCTCGGCTTCATCCGCGGTGATCTTGCCCGCGGCCAACATTTCCAGTATCTGACGGCGATTTTCGTTCATGGCGTTTCTCCTCCAATGTGGTCGTGAATTCTCTCTCACTGTGCGGGTCTGGAGACCCGCACGACAGCCGGTCAGGAGACCGGCGGTACGATGCATTACAAAATGCGAACCAAAACTTTGCTGTCGTGCGTTGTAACGCGGACATTCAGGCCGCGCAGGGAGCACAGGATTCCCCAAAATGTGGCGATGGCTCTCCAGAAACTGATGCGGCCGGCGATGCACGCGGCCAAGACGACGAAGAGGATGAGCGGCGAGAGCAGTAGAAGCGGAATCCAGAAAAGGATGAGCGGGATCCAGAGGCGCGGCATGTGGAAGTGCGGGTTGTCGATTTCGAGGACGGCACATTCGGAATCATTTAATGGCCTCCAATGCGCGGATGGCGTCGGCGGCGGAAATTTCGCCGCTATTCAACTGCTGAAGCACGTCGGTGCGCGACGACGAGGGATCGATTTCAACGAACTCAAGCTGGCTGGAGATGCGATTAAGGCGCGCTTTGATGGTGGGATAGCTGACGCCGAAGGTCTGCTCCATCTCCTTGATGGTGCCGTGGGAGCGAACGAAGGCTATGACGAAGACCTGATCTTCGAGGCTGAGGCCGGCAAGCTCGGGCAGAGTGAACTGGCCATCGACGGCGATCTGCTTCTCGGGGATTCGGACGCGCTCGATGACCAGCGGCGAGCCGTGGGCGGCGCGGAGCAGGTCTTGCCAGTCGGAAGCGGGTTTGGGGTCGTTGGCCATGCAGTTGGATGGTGTTTCTTAACTACTGCGTTAAATGTAGTAAAGAATCTTAATATTGTCAATAGTATTTATCAATTATTTTGATTATAGATCTGTTTTCTGGCGACATGCTTGAGATTCGGAGGCTGGGCCGTATCCGGTATGTCCCCGGTTCAGCCTGTCAGGGATGCGCTCGGTCCGCACCCCGGTCCATACCCCCGCCCCCTCCCCCGGTATGATCTACCTCCGTATCTGATAACAAAGGGTTTACGTGTCGATCATACCTCGTCCATACCTCGTTCTAAAGGACTTACCCGTAAATATACCGATTCACGGGAGTTAACGGAGCATTTCCGGTGTTTTTGACCATCCTGCTCCATATTTCGGGATCCGCGATCACGATTCGGTGAGAGCCCCAGCACCCATCCGCGCGGAACGAGGCAGCGGCGCGGGTTCCCTGCCCTGTTTTTCGCGCCGATTTTGTGATTGCACTTATAGAGACATTGTGCGCAGAGTTGGGGAATGAATCGGCAAACTTGGCGAAGGATTTTTGAGGAGTGTTTTCAGGGGTTTGCAACGCGGTAGGGCCGACGCGGGGGTTGACACGGGTGACAAAAAAACCTGTTTTCGGGCTAGTTGTCGATCCTGGTCAGGCGTGCTCTGGCCTTCGAACGCAACGATTGGCGCGTCCAGATGGCCAGCAAGAATGCCAGAAGGACGACCACGATCGCAATCAGCCATGGATACTCTGCGGCCCAGAGGCGCAGTTGCGTCCACCACGGCAAGACTCCTACGTAATAGACCTGCGCGCCGACGGGGAGTGATTGGAACTCGGTGCCGCGAAGGACGGAGACGGAGCCGGAGACGTCGCTGGATTGCTGGACGTCGAGGAATGTGCCCATGAAAGGCTCGAAAGTGGACGCGTCTTTGAAATGGATGGCGACGATGCTGCGGCCGCCGGCGATGTCGTAAGGAGACTCGATGCCCTCGATGACGGCATCGGGGGTGCCACCGGCCGTGAGGCCACTGGATTCAGTAGGCTTGTTCGCGCGGAGCTTCCACCACGCATTGTGGAGGACCGAGATGAAAAAGCCCTGCGCATCGTGAACCTGGACCTGGACCTGACCGCTGCCGAGGGAGACGGGAAGATGCGTGCCGAGTTTTGAGAAGGCCGGCTGGTCGTCGCCCGAGCCGATGATCAGGAAGTCAGTGGCAGCGCCGTCGCGGAGTGCGTCGGGGCCGGCCACCGTGATGCGAATGCCGGGAAACCCGGTCTGGCGGCCGAAGTGGCCCATGAGCGTGATGAAGGTTTCAATCTCCTGCTCAGTGGGCGCGGGCGGCAGAACGACTGTGGTTTCGCTCAGGTCAGCGAGGCGCGTGAAGGGAAAACCGGCATTGGCGAAAATTTCGAGATTGGGCAACGGCGTCCAGTGCGGATAGCCGCGCAGATCGAGATAGGAGTCCGGAAGAATTGCGCCCTGCAAGTTAATGGGCGTGTTGTCGTCACAGTTTTGTTTGCGCGCGAGCTGGAAGGTGAAGTCGAACGAAAGTTTGTTCGAGAACGGGCGCAGGTTGACGACAGGAATGGGAGCGTCGGTCTGGGTTGCGCCGGATGTGTCCTGGCCGGGAAAGAGCGGAGCGGAACCGAGGAACGCGTTGTTGATCCGCACCTGCAGGCTGGAGACTGGGCCGATGGGAATGGAGTTGTAGCGATAGGCGAGGTGCAGGCGCGCGTCGGGTCCGCCGGCTTCGTAGTAGAGGTCAGGAGGAATGCGGAAATCAACGTTGAGCGGCGCGGATCCATCTCCTTGCAATTGGGCGCCCTGCAATTGGTCGGCGGTGGAGTAGTCCGACAGAGGAATGGTTCGATCGGTGCGCGCCCAGCGCGGCGCGGCATCGGGCGCCTGCCTGGCGGGCAGCGAGAGGTTGTTGATGGACGTCTGCGCTCCGTTGAGCATGCCGGTGTGCAAGGCGATGGCCTGAGCGGCGATGATGGCTTCGTCGGCGTTGGAACCGGTGACGATGAGAATCTTGCCGTAGGGATCGTTGGGGTTGGTTCGCATGGCAACTATAGGACCGCTGACGGCGGGAAGATTCATGCCCGCGGGAAGGCTGGCGGCGTTTTCCGCGATGACGATAGCGTTGCCTTGCGGGATGGCTCCGATGCGAACCGGAAAACGAACCGGACGGTTTTCAGAGACGAGGCCGAAGTAGCTGGCGACGATGCCGGCAGCTTGAATGGCTTTGAAGGACGGCTGCGCCGGGAACACGACGGGAATGCTGAGGGGCTGAATGACCGCCGGGTCGACGAAGGCGACGGGGAGTTCTTTCAGATCGTCGGCGAGGGGTAGCAGGTCGCCACGAATGTCGAGATAAGTGTTGCGATGAACGCGCGCCCAGAGAGAAGTGTTGGCGGGATCTTCGCAGCCCGTGGTGTAGTGGCCGAGGAACTCGACGGTGAGCGTGTTGTTGTGTACGAGCAGCTCGGGAGGAATATTGAAGTCGCCTTCCTGATCGCTGCCGTCGGAGCCGCCGAACTTCCCCGCCGCGGGCTGGACGGTTGCGAAGAGCGTTCCATTCAGGATGAGCTTGAGCTGGCTGAGTTGTGGACTCAGAGCGGGAGAAAAAGCGTAGTAGAGGTGAATGGTGGCGGTTCTGACTCCCTGTGTTTGCGGCAGCGTGAAGTGAATGCTGCGCTGGCGGTCGATCGAGTGCAACTCGATTTGCGGCGAGCCTGCGTCGGCGAGGGTGAAGGAATCGCGAAACTGGCCCGCGGGAACGAGGGCATTAGCGGAGTTGGCGGCGCTAGCAGGGCTAGTGGAGTTAGCGAGGTTAGCGGACAGATGCGGTGATTGACCTGGAGCTTTTGCAGCCGCGGCAATGAGGGCACCGGCCAGAAGCAGAATGATTCCCGACTGAACGATGGAGAGCGAAGGGGGCTTGCGGGCAGGTTTATCTTCCCGGCCAATGACGCTGAGGAGGGTGTCCTTGAGTCCGCGCATGGAAATAGCGAAGATATGGCCGAGGCTGCGCAGCACGTTATCGCTCTCGCGCGATTCGCCCCAACCCAGCCAGGAGTCCGCGCGGGAATAGAGGGCGACGGTGAGAGCTTCCTGTTCGGCGATCGACAGATTGTCGAAACGAACGCGCAATACCGAGTCCTCCAGAGAGACCACGGATGCGTGCAAGGGAATGGCTGCCGAGGGGCGCGCAAGAGTCAGGTGGACCAAAGTGCCAGGTGGGAATTCGACAGGATCGGTGATGCGAATACCCGCGCCGCCGTTGGAAATGTCGACAGTCTCGCCGGCGATCAATCTTCCGTTGGGCAGCTTGAGCGAGAGTGGCGCAGCAACGTTGACGCGGACTGTGCTACGGCGCTGTTGCAATTCGCGTGCCACGGCGGTGCAGACGCCGAGAATGACGATATTGAAGCAGCACCACATGACGTTCATGAGCACAGTGCCACGGCGCGAGGTGTCCCAGATGAAGAAGCGCGGAATGGCAATCAGCAGGCCGGCGATGTTGAACAGGAGCATGACGAGGAAGGGCAGAGCGATCCGCGAGTCAAAAAAGGTGCGATCGACGACGCCGCCTTTGGACGTGACGTTGAATTTGCCCAGCCTGGGACTGATGAGCGCCATCAAGGTCGGGAGCAGAATATAGGGCGCCATCACGGTCTCGTAGATTTCGTTCCAGAAGGAATGGCGGTGGTTGCCCTGAATGCGCGAATTGGTGAGGTTGGAGAGCGCGAGGTGAGGCAGCGCGTAGGCCAGAATGGCGGCCCAGTAACCGGGAATGTTGGTGTGGTTGAAAAGCAGGAAAATGAGCGGCGCCGTGAGAAAGATGAGGCGCGGCACAGCGTAAAGGAAATGCCCGACGGCGTTGAAGTAGCAAAGCCGCTGCGGCAAACTGAGCCCCGGCGCGAAGAGGGGATTCTCGATGCTCAGAACCTGGATCATGCCGCGCGCCCAGCGAGTACGCTGGCCAACGTGGGCCGAGAGGCGTTCTGTGGCGAGCCCGGCCGCCTGGGGAATGTTGATATAGGCGGAGTTCCAGCCCGCCATCTGCAAGCGAAGCGAAGTGTGCGCGTCCTCGGTCAGGGTCTCTTTGGCAATGCCGCCGATTTCGTCGAGCGCGGTGCGGCGCAGAATGGCGCAGGAGCCGCAGAAGTAAGAGGAATTCCAGAAGTCGTTGCCGTCCTGAACCACGCCGTAGAAGAGCTCGCCTTCGTTGGGGATTGTGTGGAACTGTTGAAGATTGCGCTCGAATGGATCAGGCGAATAGAAGTGGTGCGGCGTCTGCATCACGGCGAGTTTGGGATCGCGCAGAAACCAGCCGACGGTCATCTGGAGAAAGCTGCGCGTAGGGACGTGATCGGAATCGAAGACGGCCACCAGCGGCGAAGATATGGTTTGGAGCGCGGCGTTGATATTGCCGGCCTTGGCGAACTGGTTGTCGGGGCGAGTGCGGTAGCCTATGCCGGCTTCAAAGGCGAATTGCTCGAATTCCTTGCGGCGGCCGTCGTCGAGGATGTAAACGTGGAGCTTGTCGGCGGGCCAATCCATGTTCAGCGCGCCCAAAACAGTGAAGCGGACGACGTCAAGCGGCTCGTTGTAAGTGGGGATGAGGACATCGATCTCGGGCCAGTTGTCGGGATTCTCAGGCAGCGCGACCGGCGCGCGGCGCAACGGCCAGATGGTCTGAAAGTAGCCGAGAAAAAGAATGACGAATGCGTAAGCCTCGGCGAGCAGCAGGCAAAGGATGAAGAAGACGTCTAATGCTCCCCAGTGATTGGCTGGATCCTGAAAAAAGCGACCGACCTGCTCGACGCGCCAATATCCGTAGCGGAAGGTGCAAAAGATGGACAGCATCAGGAGCATGAGGGTGATGAGATAGGAATCGGAGATGCGAGCCAGGACCAAAGCCATTACGAGGCTTACCAGACCGAGGACGGCCTGTTGCGGCCAGCTGAGTGGAACAATCGCGAGGAAACCGAAAACCGTTGCGACAAGAACGAAAAAGAGCAGGCGGAGAATCCTGGTAGAGGGATTTTTGCCGGCGCCGATGTCCTGCCGGATCCCGGCCGGAGTCATCGTTCGCTCCAACGCACCCCGCGAAAGGTTGTGGTCGCGGCTGCGGAAAGGCTCTTGACCCAACTGGCCAGACTGGCAAAATCTTCAGCGACGGCGGAGTTGGGCGCATAGTCGATGATGGTCATGCCCTCGGCCAGGGCTTCGCTGACAGCCGGCGTGCGGCGCAACACAATGGGGAGCAGGCGATCGCCGAGTTGCTCGCGGAGCACTTCGCGCACATCCAGATGCAGGGGCAGCGAAGCATCAAATTGGTTGAGCACGTAATTGGGCATCGAAGAACTGGGCGATGTGCCGCCGTTGCGATCGAAGAAAGCGTCAATCGAGCTGACACTGACCAGGGAGTTCATGTCGGGAATGAGCGGCACGAGAATTTGCGGAGCGAGGCGCATGATGCGGCGGGTGGTGGCGCCGGAGGCGGTGGCCAGATCGACAATGACGCGTCCCGCTCCGCGCGCATGCTTGGAGATTTCGGCGGTGAGGGCCTCATTCGGCGCATCCTCGGGACCGAAGGCCTCGGGATCGAGGGTGATCATCTGAACAGGCGCGTCGCCACTGGCGACCGGAGGACCGAAGGTGCGCAACATTCCAGGACGCTGATCGCCTGCGCCGAAGAAGAACGGCAACAGGCCATACGCTGCGGTGTCGACGAGCAGAACGCGCTCACCGCGACTGGAGAGTGCGCGGCCGAGGGTGGCGACAAGACTGGTTTTTCCCACGCCGCCGGCCAGCGAAAAGATGGCCATCACCGGAGGCCGTGCAGCCACAGGAGCCGGACCTGCCTGCATGGACGGCGCGTTGCCTTCAAGGACGCCGCGCAGAGCAAACCACCTGGTGGCGAGACGTTCGCGCGATCCCTGCAGCGTATCCTCGGGAGCCGGCGGAAGGCCGGCGGGGCTTGAAGCTTCTGTCCGATCGGGCATGAGCCACGCCGGGCGGCCCGCATTTTCGGCGGGATCGGGTGCGGACCAGGGGTTGCGCGGCGGCATGTAGTTTTCTTCGCGCATGGGCGCGTTCGGCGCGCGGCTTG